>NZ_FOUY01000097.1 GCF_900115005.1 Pseudonocardia ammonioxydans
CGTCGCTCGCCGGTGTCGGGATCGGTGCGCCGGTCGTTCACCCGGGGTGCGGTCACCTCGACCGCTCCGGCCGAGGTGAGCACGTCGCGGGGCTGGTGGGAACCGTTGCGTACCACCAGCCGGCGGCCGTGCTCGTCGCGCTCGCCGGCGTGGCGGGCGATGTAGTCGTCGACCTCGGCCTGCAACGCCTCGGCCAGCATCCGGCGGGCGCCCTCGCGGACCAGTTCGTCGATCACAGCCGGGCGGGGCTCACGGCGGGACTCGTCGCCGCCGTCGGGTTCGGGAACTACTGTGAGCACGGGTCGTACCCTTCCGGCCGGCGTTGGCGCGCCGGCCTTGCTTGAGGACCGTCAAGATCACCGGGAGGGTACGACCCCTCCCCGGTCATCCACAGGTCTCAAGCATTGCTCGCTTAGAGTTCCGTCGGTGCGAGGAACTGGATCAGGGCCGCTGCACAGCCCCGTGCAGCTGATGACGGCTCGGTCCGCTGCTGTCCTGCCCGCGGGAAGAGCGTGGGCGTTCGAGCCGAAGTTCGACGGAATCCGGGCCTGTGCTTGGTGGGGCCGCGACGGACGCCTCCGTCTGCAGTCACGCCAGCAACGCAGCCTCACCGCAGCGTTCCCGGAGATCGTCGCGGCAGCCGAATAGCAGCTTCCGGCAGGCACTGTGCTCGACGGCGAGCTTGTCGTCTGGCGCGGCGGACGCCTGGACTTCCCTGCGCTGCTGTCGCGGCTGCGTGGATCCTCGGCGCCCACGCCTGCCTGGTCACGTTTGATCTGCTCGCCGACGCGGGTGTCGATCTGCGCCGGCAGCGTTACCACGTGCGTCGCGCCCGGTTGTGCGAACGCCTGGGCCACACCAGCCTCCCGCTGGCGGTGATCCCGCAGACCACCGACCGCTCCGCCGCCGAGACGTGGCTGACCGACCACACCGAGGCCGGTATCGAGGGCGTGGAGTCGGGGCCGATCGACGCCCGCGAAGGTCCTGGGGAGTCTGCGGCGACGTCAAGTCGGGCTCGGAGTGTTCGTAGACAGCAGCGCCGCCCTCCATGGTGGAGAGCGGCGCTGTGTGCGGGACCGTCAGACCGCGTGTGCTCGGAAGCGGCGCAGTCGCAGGCTGTTGCCGACGACGAAGACCGAGCTGAACGCCATGGCCGCGCCGGCGATCATGGGGTTGAGCAGGCCGAGAGCGGCCAGTGGGATCGCGGCGGTGTTGTAGGCGAAGGCCCAGAACAGGTTGCCCTTGATCGTGGCGAGGGTGCGGCGGGAGAGCCGGACCGCGTCGGCGGCGGCGCGCAGGTCGCCGCGGACCAGGGTGATGTCGGAGGCTTCGATGGCGACGTCGGTGCCGGTGCCCATGGCCAGGCCGAGGTCGGCTTGGGCGAGTGCGGCGGCGTCGTTGACGCCGTCGCCGACCATCGCGACGGTCCGGCCCTGCTGCTGCAGCCGTTCGATCACGGCGAGCTTGTCGGCGGGCATGACCTCGGCGATGACTGTGTCCGGGCCGGGGTCGATGCCGACCTCGGCGGCGACGGTGTCGGCCACTGCCTGGTTGTCGCCGGTCAGCAGGACCGGGGTGAGCCCGAGCCTGCGGAACTCGGCGATCGCCTCGGCGGAGGTGGCCTTGATCGTGTCGGCCACGACGAGCACGGCGCGGGCCTGGCCGTCCCAGGCGACGGCCACGGTGGTGCGGCCCTTCGCGGCCTCTCCCGCGGCGGCGTCGGCGAGCTCCCCGGTAAGCGGGACCGACCACTGCTCGAGCAGCCGGGGCCGGCCGACGAGGACGGCGTGGCCCCCGACGATCCCCTGGACGCCGAGGCCTTCGTGGTTGGTGAACTCCTCGACGCCGGGTAGGTCACCGGTGCGCTCGATGGCGCCGGTGGCGATGGCGGCGGCGATGGGGTGTTCGGAGGCCTTCTCCAGCGCACCCGCCAGGCGCAGCACGGTCGTCTCGTCGACGCCGTCGGCGGTGTGGATCCCGGCCAGTGCCATCGTCCCGGTGGTGACGGTGCCGGTCTTGTCCAGCACCACGGTGTCGACCCGGTGGGTGGATTCGAGCACCTCGGGGCCCTTGATCAGGATGCCCATCTGGGCGCCACGGCCGGTACCGACCAGCAGCGCGGTCGGGGTGGCCAGGCCCAGCGCGCACGGGCAGGCGATGATCAGGACGGCGACGGCGGCGGTGAACGCAGCGGTGGCGCCGACGCCGGCGCCGAGCCAGAACCCGAGCGTCACCGCGGCGATCACGATGACGATCGGGACGAACACCCCGGAGATGCGGTCGGCGAGGCGCTGGACGGCGGCCTTGCCGTTCTGGGCGTCCTCGACCAGCTTCGCCATCTGGGCGAGCTGGGTGTCCGACCCGACTCGGGTGGCCTCGACGACCAGGCGTCCGCCGGCGTTCACGGTCGCCCCGACGACCGTGTCACCGACGGTGACCTCGACCGGCACGGACTCGCCGGTGAGCATGGAGGCATCGACCGCGGACCGTCCCTCGACGACCGCGCCGTCGGTGGCGATCTTCTCGCCGGGCTTGACGACGAACCGGTCGCCGACCACGAGTTCGGAGACCGGGATCCGGGTCTCGGCGCCGCCGCGCTGCACCACGACGTCCTTCGCGCCCAGTTCGAGCAGGGCGCGCAGGGCGGCGCCGGCGCGCCGCTTGGAGCGTTGCTCGAAGTAGCGGCCGGCGAGGATGAAGGTGATGACCCCGGCGACGACCTCGAGGTAGATGTTGCCGGCGCCGTCGGTGGGGGCCACGGTCAGCTCGAACGGGTGCACCATCCCCGGGATCCCGGCGGTGCCGAAGAACAGTGCATAGAACGACCAGGCCATGGCCGCGGTCGTGCCCATCGAGATGAGGGTGTCCATGGTGGCCGCACCGTGGCGCAGGTTGGTCCAGGTGGCCCGGTGGAACGGGGCGCCCGCCCAGGCCCACACCGGTGCGGTGAGCACCAGCGAGAGCCACTGCCAGTTGGTGAACTGCAGCGCCGGGACCATCGCCATGGCGACCACCGGCACAGCGAGCACGGCGGAGACGATCAGCCGGTCGCGCAGCGTGCGCAGCTCGACATCGGCACGACTCCCGTCGTCCTCGGTCCGGTCTCCGGCCTGGTCGACGGACGGTCGGGTCGCTGAGTAGCCGGCGGATTCGATGGTGCTGACGAGCTCGTCGGTGCTGAGGCCCGCGGGTGCGGTGACGCGGGCCTTCTCGGTGGCGTAGTTGACGGTGGCGGTGACACCGTCGAGCTTGTTGAGCTTGCGTTCGACCCGGTTGGCGCAGGAGGCGCAGGTCATGCCGCCGATGGCGAGTTCGATCTCCTGGGTCGTGCCGTGCCCGTCCGGCTGCGTGGTCGTGGTGGTCATCAGTGGCCTCCCTCGCGGTGGTCGTCGCCGTGCCCGGTGGCGGGAGCGGCGACGGGTGCCGAGCCGGTGGTCGGGACGGTGAACGCGGCGGTGCGGACCTCGCCGTCGTGGCGGAAGTCGAGGAACAGCCGGTAGGTCCCGCTGCTCGGTACCTCGGTACCGAACGTGATCTGCGGGCCCGGCGCGGTGCGGCCGTCGCCGGGGCTGCCCTGCGGGTGCACGTGCAGGTAGCCCAGGTCGCCGGTGCGCAGTGCGACCAGGTGACCGTAGGCGCCGAGGTAGGGCTGCAGGTCAGTGACCGGCTTGCCGTTGCGGGTGACCGTCAGCGTCACGTCACCGGACCGTCCCGGGGTCAGGTCGCCGTCGAGGGTGACCTCGTAGCCGCCGGGCGCGGTGGCAACCCGATTGGGCTCCGGCGCGATCGGAGTGAAGTCCCCCGGGGCGAACAGGTCGACGCCGAGCGTGGTCGGGATGCCGCCGGTGGGAGTGAAGTCGGCGAAGGCCCGGTAGGTGCCGGCGCCGGCGAGGGTGACCGGGGTGCGCCAGGTGCCGTCGGGGTCCATTACCGGGTGCAGGTGCTGGAAGTCGGCGGTGTCGCTGCGGACCAGGATCAGGTGCATCCGCTTGTCGTGGGCGACGTCGTAGCCCGTCACGGGGGATCCGTCGGCGCGGGTGATGCGGAACGCGAGTTCGGTCGCCGTCTGTGCCGGCAGGGTCGTCGCGACCGGGGTCAGGGTGAGCCCGTCGGCGGTGGACGCCAGCCCGGCGGGCTGCGCATCCGGCGCCGGGCGCGGGGCCGGTGCTGCTCCATGTCCCGCACCGGGACCGGTGGGACTGCTCTGGGCGGTGGGGCGCAGGTGATCGGTGGGGGCGTCGACGGTCATGCCGGTCGCGAACGCGCCGGCACCGAAGAGGACGACGGCCGCGCCGTAGGCGGACAGTCGTGCTGCGGTCTTCATCGTTGGAAGTCCTTCGGTCAGACCCGATGCGGGTGGACGACCCTCGCGCAGCGGCGAAGACCGTGACCCGTGCCGGGTGGGAACAGGTGGGGGGTGGGGCGTCAGGCCCCCGAGGTGACCTCGTAGCCGGCTTCCTGCACGGCCGCGCGGACCGCGTCGGCGGAGAGCTCACCGTCGCTGGTGACAGTGACCGCACCGGTGGGCAGGTCCACCGACACGTCGGTCACGCCGGCGATCTCGCTGATCTCCTCGGTGACCGAGCTGACGCAGTGACCGCACGTCATACCGGACACCGTGTAGGTCGCAGTGCTCATGGTCGGGATACCTCCTCGTGACGGCCCGCGCGCCGGACGCGGGCAGGTTCGGCACCGGAGACGGCCGCGCCGCTCCGGTTCCGGTCTTCTCGGGGACCTGGGGTCAGGAACGGACCAGGCGCGCGATGGCGGCGCTGGCCTCCTGGATCTTCTCGTCGGCGACCGCGCCACCCTCGGCGGCGGCGTCGGCGACGCAGTGCGTGAGGTGCTCGTCGAGCAGACCGAGCGCGACGGCCTCGAGTGCCTTGTTGACCGCCGAGACCTGGGTGAGGATGTCAATGCAGTACTTGTCCGACTCGATCATCTTGCTGATCCCACGGACCTGGCCCTCGATCCGGCGCATCCGCTTGACGTGCGCGTCCTTGTTGTCGGCGTATCCGTGTTGCATCGCACTACCTCCTCGTGACGATCACGAATATACCCCTAGGGGGTAACGGCATCAAGGGTCGGTCGGGAAAGGGCTGTCACCGGGCTGAACGCCGCGGTGACCACGCTGAGGTTCCCTGCTGCCGGTGAGTGAGGCCTCTGGTCACCGCGGCGAACGCAGGCACGAGCCCTGTCTCCCGGCCACGGGTCTCGCGGTCGGCCGCGCGGGCAGTGATTTCTCGGCATGTCCTTACCCCCAGAGGGTAGGACGGCGAGGTCGCAGGGGAGTCGAGCAAGCGGTGTGGCGGGCCTCGCGTCATATGCAGTGCGGGGGTACGGTATGCGCCCGTTGCCGCCGATCAGGAGGGTGCGCAGTGGAGGAGTTCGTCCCGCTGGCGATCCTGGCCGGCGTGGTGCTGACCGCCGTAGCGGCGATCGTCGGGGTGTCCCGACTGGCCGCGGTCGGCCCGGCTGCCACGGACCGGCTCCCGCATCTGGGGGGCCTGCCGCCGGCCGAGCACGCCCTCTCGCGCTTTCACGTCCGCTGGTACACGGTGACGATGATCTTCCTGGCCTTCGACATGGAAATGATCTTCATGTACCCGTGGACCGTCGTGGTCGCGACGATGGGGACGACCACGGTCGTGGAGATGTTCCTGTTCCTGGCCATCCTGCTCGCCGGGGTGCTGTACGCGTGGCGCGAAGGAGCGCTGCGATGGACCTGACCGCTGCTCTGCTGCGCTTCACCGCGCGAGTTCCGCACGTCCTGATCGTCGGCGTACCCGGCCACCCGGAGCTGCGCCTGGACGTCGAGGAGGCGCTGCGGCTGCGGGGGTGGCCGGAGGCTACCGGTCCGGCCGACGCCGACGTGCTGATCGTGGCCGGACGCGTGGGGGCCGAACTACGCGAGGTCGTCGACGCCCTGTGGCGACAGATCCCCGCGCCACGCGTGCGCGTCGAGCTGACCGACGACGCCACGTCCGCGGACCTGGAGAACACGCTCGCGACCATCCCGCCGCAGCTCGCCGACGCCCGACACGCACGACGCGAAGCCGTCGCAGCCGCAGCGTCCGATCCGGCCGACGACCGGGCAACAGACGATGCTGGGGACGGGCACGAACAGCACCACAGCGGGCACGAACACGGTGGGGACGAAGCGGACGAGCACGACCCCGGCGAACATGCCGCGGGTGGGTCCGGTGACGGCCACGCCCAGCGGCACGACGGTCACGGCGAACACGCCCACGACGACGGGGCCGGTGAACACACCGGCCACGACGGTCACACGGACCACGACCAGCACACCCCGGACGGCACCCGCGCCGCCGACGAGTCCGAGCCTGGCGCGCACGGCGAACACGACGCCGGGCACGGCGAGCACGACGGTGGGCACGGTGGAGGGCACCACGACCATCACCACATGGACATGCCACTGCCCGGTGGACTGGCCATGGCCGACGTCGCCGACGACCGCGACGGCCTCGCGCTCGATGTGTTGCACGTGCCGCTGGGGCCGGTGCTGCCGGAGTGGCCGGCCGGTCTGGTCGTCGACGTCGCGCTGCAGGGCGACGTCATCACCTCGGCGAGCGCCCGGGTGCTCGACGCCGGCGCGCCCCGTCCACCGGGCCGCGCCCGGGTGTCGGCCGCGGTGCGCGACCTGGACGCGCTCGCGCGGATCCTGGCCATCGCCGGCTGGCGCGGCCCGGCGACCCGCGCCCGGGTGCTGCGCGACCGGCTGCGCCGCGGTGACCCCGTGGCCGATCTCGTGCCTCTGGTCCGAACGATCCGCCGGTCGAGGCTGCTGCGGCTGATGCTGCGCGACGTGGCCTCGAGCGGCGGTGTCGACGTCGCGGACCTGCTCGAGCAGCGCCTCGTCCGGATCGAGGCACGTGCGGCCGGGACACCGGTCGACGACCCGGAACGCCCGGGCCCCGCCGACCTCGGGGCGCGCCTGACCGGCGCGGAGTTCGCCGCGGCCCGGCTGCTGGTCGCGGCCCTCGACCCGGACGTCGACGGTGTCGTGGCCGCCACCGCGATTCACGCACCGGGAGAAGACCGGTGAGCGCCGCGGTCGTGCTGCTGCCGGTGGGGATGGTCGTGGCGGTGTGGATTCTCGCCGCTCTCGACGTCGCGGTGGGAGCCCGGTCGACCGGGCGGCGGGCCGGGCTTCGGGCTGCGGCGATCGAGCCGGTTCGCGCGACGGTGCGGCTGATGATCGGGCAGCGGCGCACCACCCTGGCTGCCGACGGGTTGCTGCGGTGGGCGGGGATCGTGTCTCTGATCGTCGCCGCGGTGCTGGCGGCGGCCGTCGTCCCGCTCGGCGAGCGCCCGCTCGCCGACCTGTCGGTCGGCGTCGTCTGGTTCAACGCGATGGAGGTCGTGGCCTGGGCGGCGGTGTGGCTGGTGGGCTGGGGCCCCAACGGGGCGCTGTCGCTGGTCGGCGGGTACCGGTTCGTCGCCCAGGGGCTGTCCTACGAGCTCCCCCACATGTTCGCGATCATCACCGCGGCCCTGGCCGCGGGGAGTCTGCGGATCACCGACATCGTCGACGCCCAGGCAGGCCTGTGGTTCGTCGTGCTGATGCCGGCGGCGTTCGTCGTCTACCTGCTCAGCGCGGCCGCGATGGCGTTCTGGGGCCCGTTCGACGCCTCGGTGGCCCGCGACACCGCCGGGGGCGCGGCGGCGGAGCTGTCCGGCGTGGACCGGCTGCTGTTCGCCGTCGGGCGCCGGCTGTTGCTCGTGGCCGCCGCGGCGATGGCGGTCCCGCTGTTCCTCGGCGGCGGCCACGGGCCGTGGCTGCCCGCCTGGGCCTGGGTGGGACTCAAGACCGCCGCCGTGCTGATGCTGCTGGTCTGGCTGCGCCACCGGCTTCCGACGATCCGGATGGACCGCTGGACGGAGATCTCCTGGGTCGTGCTCGTGCCGCTGACGATCGTGCAGGCGCTGGTCGTCGCACTCGTCGTGCTGGCCCGGGGAGGGATGTGAATGGTTCTCGCCGTGTTCTGCGTGCTGAGCCTGCTGGCGCTCTCCTCCGGCGTACTCGTGTTCGTCGTCGACTCGATGGCGCGCGCGACGTTCTGCCTGCTGGTGTCGTTCCTCGCGGTCGCCGCAATGGTGCTGATGACCGGGCTGGCCTACCTCGGCATCGTCATCATCCTGATGATGATCATCGAGATGGTGATCATGGCGGTGTTCATGGTCATGTTCATGATGAACCCGGCCGGGCTGATGCCGATGTCGATGTTCCACAACACCCGCGGCGCCGCCGTCATCTCCGGCCTGGTGTTCACCGGGCTGGCCGCGGGGATCCTCG
>NZ_FOUY01000062.1 GCF_900115005.1 Pseudonocardia ammonioxydans
GATCGACGTCTGGCGCCGCGCATGGAACGACTTCATCCCGTTCCTCGACTACCCACCGGAACTGCGGCGCATCGTTTACACCACCAACGCCATCGAATCCATCAACTACCAGCTCCGGAAAATCACCAAGACCCGCGGGCACTTTCCCTCCGACGAGGCAGCGATGAAGCTACTCTACCTCGGACTCCGGAACATCTCGAGCAGAAGGGGAGGTGAATCCGGAACTGGAACACACGGCTGGAAAACGGCTCTGAACACGCTGGTCGTCCTCTTCCCCGGACGACTTCCTCTGTGATACATTAACGGCATTAGTCACCCGTGGCTTACACGGGAATCGTGACAGGCTCGCCAACACGACCACAAACTCAAGGACGCACCCGGCTGGCAGGTCATCACCGGACCGGACAAGTCGCTGACCTGGATCAGCCCCACCGGACACCGTCGAACCACCTGGCCCTACGACTACCGGCACTTCACCGACCCGATGCCCGAACATCCCGGCCACACCGACCCCGGCGACACCGAGGCCGCCGATCCGGCCGCACCCGGGGTCACGGCCGAATCCGGGACCGCACAGAGCGTCGACGACCCGGCAGTACCCGACGACGTGCCGCCCCCGTTCTGACCTGCTATCTCATACTCGCGCAGCACCAGGCACCCTTCCACCGGGACGAGTGAGCTCTGTCCATCCGAGCCACCAGACGTACATTCGATACATGAGCTCCGACGAGCTGAGCGTGTCCGAGGCACGGGAGCAGCTGGCGTCCCTGATCGACCGAGTCCGTGCCGAGCATCAGCCCGTCTTCCTGTCCCGGCGAGGCCGACGAGTCGCCGCGGTGATCGACGCCGAGGACCTCCAGCGCCTGATCGAGATGGCCGAGGACACCGCCGACATCCGCGCCGCCGCCGAAGCCCGCCGCGAGATGGCCGAGACCGGGGCGACACCCGTCCCGTGGGACACCGCCAAGGCGGACCTCGGCCTGTAGACGAGCATGACCTACCAGCTCACCGTCGTGCCTGTCGCCAGGTCTACCGGGGACGATGACGTAGACGGTCACCGCGGCCGGAAGGCGGGCAGGCGGTTCTCGTCGATCCCCAGGATCCGCATCTTGCGGTAGAGCGTCGACCGCGCGATCCCCAGCCGCTCGGCCGCGGCGAGCTTGTTGCCGTGGGTCTCGGCGAGCGCCTCGAGCAGGATGTCGCGCTCGGCGCGCTGCAGTGACGCCTGCCCCGACCGGTTGCTGCTGTCGCGGTACTCGGCCGGAAGGTGCTCGTGGGCGATGTCGGAGCCCAGCGACCGGGTCACCGCCGTCGCGAGCACGGACCCGAGCTCGCGCACGTTGCCGGGCCAGTCGAGCCCGGACAGCGTCCGCAGCGTCGCGGGCAGCAGGCGGGGCGCGGGCCGCCGGGCGGTGTGCGCGCCGATCAACACCGGCGCGAGGTCGGCGATGTCCTCACCGCGGTAGCGCAACGGCGGCACCGTGATCGACACCGGGAAGTGGTCCAGCGTCCGGCCGGCCGGGGAGCCACCGTCACGGGTGCGGACGGTCGCGACGACCCTCGCCCCCGCCGGCACCTCCAGGAGTGCCTCGACCCGTCCTGCCAGCTCGGGGACGAGCTGGTCGAGGTGACGCACTACGACGGTGCCACCGCCGTCGACACCGGAGGTGAGCCTGCGGAACCATGTCGCGGGATCGTCCGGGGAGGTGCGGGCGTCGAGCACGGTGAGCGGTTCCTGCCGCCCCCGCCTGCGGTGCAGATGCGTGGCGACGAACAGCTTGCCCGTGCCCGGCTCTCCACGCAGCAGCAGCGGCCGGTCGTCGTCGGCGACGGCGTCGACGTCGTCGCGCAGCCGGCCGGCGGCGACGCTACGGCCGGGCAGCACGTCGCCGCGCGGATCCGCCCGGCGCGCACGCCGGGCCCGGGGCCCGCCGGCGGGCGCCCGGTCCCCCGCCGCCCGGGCCGCCGGACGCATCTCGACCAGGACCCCGGCGGTGCCGTCCCGGTCGCCGATCCGGGTGGCGCGGGCGTCGACCACGACCTCGCCCGCGAGCCGGACCTCGCCGGTGCACTCGTCACCGGTGCCCAGCATGCGACAGGCCCACTCCCAGAGGCTCGCCTGGTCGGACACGTCGAGCAGCGCCGAGGCCGCCGTGTTCGCCATGACGACGTCCTCGTTCAACGACAGCACGGCGGTGCCCGAGCGCCGACCGGCACGCAGGAACCGCTCCAGCAGCATCTGTTCCCGCCGCGACGCGTCGGCATACATCCGCGACTCGATCTCGCGGACGGCAGCGAGCACGAGCGGCTTCATCAGCTCGTGGGCCTCACCGACCCGGCAGGTGACATCCAGGACGCCCTCGACCACACCACTGATCGGGTGCCGCAGCGGCGACCCGATGCAGGTGAACTCCTGCAGGTTCTCCCGGTAGTGCTCGGAGCCGGACACGACGAACGGCTTGCGTGCCTCGAGTGCGCTGCCGATGCCGTTGGTACCGGTGAACTCCTCGGCGTAGTGGAACCCGGGGGCGACCATCGCCCGGTCCAGCGCCTCTCCCAGGGCCCGGGCACCGGCCCGGCGGTCGATGATCTGCGCCTCCGAGTCGGCGAGCAGGATCGACGCGGGCCCGCCACCCATCTGCTCGGCCAGGCGGTCGATCACCGGGCCGGCCGCGCGCAGCAACCGGTTGGGGCGCTCGAACTCGGGCCGGTAGGGCACGTCCTCGCTGGTCGGGGTCATGCCGACCATCCGGCAGCGGCGCCACGACGTGATGATCTCGTCGCGGAAGGGGGGCACGGCGCCGTCCGCGGCGATCCCGCTCTCCAGCATCCGTTCACGCTCCGCGCGCAGCGCGGCCGCAGGTCGCTCGGGCACGATCGTCGCCTCCTCGCCGTCGACGAAGGCCTGCTCCAGGGTAGGCGACGAAGCCAACCAGGGACGTGTCCCACGGCACTGTCCCATTTCGCGACACGGCGCCGGGTGTGTAGCGAACTGGGACAGTGGCCGGGGTCACGCCCGCCGCACAGTTCCTCTCGTCCGATCCCGACGAGAGGAACAGACGTGACCGACCGACTGCTCACCCCCGTCGTCGACGGTTTCACCTACCTCGAGGGCCCGAGGTGGCACGACGGCCGCCTGTGGCTCTCCGACTTCTACTCGCACACGGTCGTCGCGGTCACCCCCGAAGGGAAGACAGAGGAGATCGTCACGGTTCCCGCCCAGCCCTCCGGGCTCGGCTGGCTCCCGGACGGCACCCTGCTCGTGGTCTCGATGCGCGACCGCAAGCTCCTTCGGCTCGAGCGTGGGGAACTGGTCGAGCACGCCGACCTGACCACAACGACCGGCGGGCACGTCAACGACATGGTGGTCGACGGCCGGGGCCGCGCCTACGTCGGCGACTTCGGCTTCGACCTGATGGGCGGGGCCCCGTTCCGCACGGCGGATCTCACCCGGGTCGACCCGGACGGCACGGTCTCGGTCGCCGCCGAGGACCTCATGTTCCCGAACGGCTCGGTCATCACCCCGGACGGGAAGACCCTGATCGTGTGCGAGACGTTCGGGAACCGGATCTCCGCGTTCGACATCGGGGCCGGCGGCGAGCTCGGACCGCGCCGGGACTGGGCCCACTTCGGGACACTGCCCGGCACCGACGACGTCGGGCAGCTCGTCGCGGCGGCCTCCATCGGCCCGGACGGCAGCTGCCTCGACGCCGACGGCGCGCTCTGGGTGGCCGACGCCATCGGGCACCGCTGCGTACGGGTGGCCGAGGGCGGCGAGGTCCTCGAGGAGATCAGCACCGGGGACGAGGGCGTGTTCGCCTGCATGCTCGGCGGCGACGACGGCCGGACGCTGTTCCTGTGCGTCGCCCCGAACTTCGACGAGGGCGAGCGGGCGACCACCACCCTCGGCCGGGTGGTGTCCACCACCGTCGACGTGCCGCACGCCGGCACCCCGTGAACCCCCGCCATCCCTGACCATCGCACCGAAGCGAGGAGAATCATGACCGCCACCGCCGACACCACTGCCGCTGTCGAGGAACTCGACGTCCTCGTGATCGGAGCCGGATTCGCCGGCATCTACCAGCTGGACCGGCTGCGCGATCTCGGCTACTCGGTCAAGATCTATGAAGCGGGATCGGGCCTGGGCGGGATCTGGTACTGGAACTGCTACCCCGGCGCCCGGGTGGACACCGAGGGGCCGCTCTACCAGTTCTCCTACAAGGACCTCTGGCGCGACTGGGAGTTCCGCGAGCTCTACCCCGGCTGGAGCGAGATCCGGGAGTACTTCGACCATCTCGAGGAGAAGCTCGACGTCAAGAAGGACATCCGCTTCGACACCCGCGTGACCGGCGCCGAGTTCGACACCGAACGCGACCAGTGGGTGGTGCACACCGCGAACGGACGCACGGCACGCTGTACCTTCCTCGTGCCCTGCCTCGGCTTCGCCGCCAAGCCCTACGTGCCGCCGATCGCCGGCCTGGAGTCCTTCCGGGGCGAGTGCCACCACACAGCGTGGTGGCCCCAGGAGGGCGTGGACCTGACCGGCAAGCGGGTCGCCGTCATCGGCACCGGCGCCAGCGGTGTGCAGGTCGTCCAGGAGAGCGCCCGGGACGCGGCGGAGACCACCGTGTTCCAGCGGACACCGGTCCTGGCCATCCGCATGGGTCAGCGCACGCTGACCCCGCAGGACCAGGACGAGATCAAGGCCGGCCTGCCGGAGCGGTTCGCCTACCGCGGCGACACCTTCGCCGGATTCGACATGGACTTCATCCCGCGCAACGCCGTCGACCTGACTCCCGAGGAGCGCACCGCGGAGTACGAACGCATCTGGGCGGCCGGAGGCTTCCGGTTCTGGCTGGCGATCTTCCAGGACACCCTGTTCGATCCGGCGGCCAACGATCACGCGTACGCGTTCTGGCGGGACAAGACCCGCGCGCGAATCGACGACCCGAAGGTCGCCGACACGCTCGCGCCGATGGAGGCGCCGTACCCGTTCGGGGTCAAACGACCGTCGTTGGAGCAGAACTACTACGACGTGTTCAACCAGGACGACGTGCACCTGGTCGACATCTCCGAGAACCCGATCGACACCCTCACTCCCACCGGGATCCGCACCGCGGACGGTGCCGAGCGCGAGTTCGACCTCATCGTGCTCGCCACCGGGTTCGACTCGGTCACCGGTGGCCTGACCCAGCTCGACATCCGCGGCACCGACGGAACCCTGCTGCGCGACCAGTGGGCCGGCGGCGTCGACGCCCACCTCGGCATCGCCACGGCGAACTTCCCGAACATGCTGTTCGTCTACGGGCCGCAGAGCCCCTCGGGCTTCTGCAACGGCCCGACCTGCGCCGAGATCCAGGGCGAGCTGATCGTGGAGACCCTCGACCACCTGCTGCGCAACGGGCACACCCGCATCGAGTCCACTCCCGAGGCGGACCGGACGTGGAGCGAGCACGTCGCCGGTCTGGTCGAACCGACGCTGTTCCCGCTGGCCAAGTCCTGGTACATGGGCGCCAACATCCCCGGCAAGGCGATCCAGAGTCTCAACTACCCGGGTGGGCTGCCGTCCTACCGGCAGCAGTTCGCCGACGCCAAGGCCGAGGGGTACGCCGGGTTCACCATCGCCTGAGATCAGCGCAGGCGCTCGGGGGCGGGGCCGGTCGCCACAGCGATCGGCCCCGGGGCTCCCGGTGACCGCCGGCGCAGATGTCCGACCGGCCGACGGTCGGCAGCGGCGAGTTCGTGCACCACGACCTCGTCGCCGAGCACCAGGTCGTCAATGTCGACCTCGATCTCGCTGCAGTCGGCCAGGCGGGTCCATGTCCGTGTCGTGGCTCCGGTCAGTAGCTCGACGATCGCCCGGCGGCGCAGCGAATCTTCGACAAGACCGGCACCCTGGCCCAAGGGCATCCGGTCGAGCGGCGGATCGAGATTCCGCCGCACGAGCAGTGTGAGGTGCTGCTCGACCAGGGCATGCGAGTACAGGCCGATCGCCGGGTACTGCTCATCGGTTCCCGCGAGCTGCTGCGCGCAAGGTGTGACGGTCAGCCGCAGGGCCGCCGACCGGGGCCGGCGCTCGATCACCCTGATCCGGCAGAACTACGGCATGTCCATCGCCGTGAACGCCGCCGGGCTGCTGGTCTCCGCCGTCGGGGCGCTGTCGCCGGTGTGGCGGCGATCCTGCACAACGCGTGCAGCGTCGCCGTGGTCGCGAACAGCTCGCGGCTGATCCGCTATCGGATTCCACGACCGTGCTGTCCTCGCCCGGTACAGGATCGCCGCCGACAGCCCACCCGGATCAGCGGCGGTCGGCGTCAGGACGGGAGCGGCCCGGGCACGAGATGGACCCGCGCGAGTCTCTCGACCAGCTCCGGTAGCGCTCCTTCCGGAGCACCACCCTGGCGCAGAATCCAGTAGCTGTGCGCAACCGTGTCCGACACCGTCGCCCGCGTCCTGCTGCGCCCGAACTCCGCACACAGTCGCTTCGTGGCCTCATCGCAGCAGGCCATGGGTGGGGTGCCCGGCATCGAGTGCCCCCAGCGCACCGCCGCCGCCCGTGCCTCGTCCGCGACGGCCTGCATGCTGTCGGTCGAGGTGGCTGCCGCGCAGCTCGGCCTCGTCATCCCTGACGTGCCTTGTTGCGCGGATTCTTCTTGTTGATCACATAGACCTTTCCGTGACGCCGGGCCACCTGCGCCCCTGGCTTGTTCTTCAGGGAGCGAAGCGAGTTGCGCACCTTCATCTGTACCTCCTCACAGGAGCGGCAGCGCCGGACTGCCGAGCGTGTTCTCCGCTGACCGGCCTGCGCCGTCCTCTCCCCCGCTTCCAGGCGCCGAACCGGGGCTCCGTGCGCGTCAGCACGCGTTCACCAGCTGGACTTGCGCACCCCGGGTAGCGCACCGTCGTGCGCCAGCTCCCGCAGCCGCACCCGCGACACCCCGAACTTGCGCAGGTGCCCGCGCGGGCGGCCGTCGACCGCATCGCGGTTGCGGACCCGGGTCGCGCTCGCGTCGCGCGGCTGCCGGCGGAGCTCGGCCGCCGCAGCCGCCTTCTCCGCAGGGGTGGCCGACGGCCGCACGATGACGGCCTTCAGCTCGGCCCGCCGCGCGGCGTAGCGGGCGACGATCCTCTTGCGCCGCTCGTTCTTGGCGATCTGTCCCGTCGTGGCCATCAGACACGCACCCCGTTCGCCCGGATCCTCGCGACCGCGGCCGCGACCCCGATCCGGTCCACGGTCTTGATCGCCTTCGCCGAGAGGGTCAGCCGCACCCAGCGGTTCTCCTCGGCGAACCAGTAGCGCCGGGTCTGCACGTTGGGGTCCCACCGCCGGCTCGTGCGGCGGTGCGAGTGGGACACCGACTTCCCGAACCCCGGCTCGCGGCCGGTCAGCTCGCAGCGACGGGCCACGGCTCACCGCCCCGCATTCGGGTAGGGCAGCAGGGCCATCTCGCGCGCGTTGCGGATCGCGGTGGCGACCTGACGCTGCTGCTGCCGGGTGAGTCCGGTGACCCGCCGGGCGCGGATCTTGCCGCGGTCGGAGACGAAGGTGCGCAGCAGCGCGGCGTCCTTCCAGTCCACCTGCTCGATACCCCGCGCGGTCAGCGGGTTGGGCTTGCGGCGCGGTGCGCGCAGCGGCCTGCTCCGGCCTGCCATCAGCGCTCCTCCCTGAACTCGACGTGCCCGCGGATCCGCGGGTCGTACTTGCGCAGCACCAGCCGGTCCGGGTCGTTCCGGCGGTTCTTCCGCGTGACGTAGGTCGTCCCGGTCCCGGCGGTCGACCGCAGCTTCACGATCGGCCGGACGTCGGTGGTCTTCGCCATCAGTCCTCCTCCAACATGGGAATCATTTTCGTTTAGGCTACACCGACCGTGCTCACGCCTGCTTCCGGGAGGACGTCATGACCGAAGGTGGTGGTCGCGTGCGGGACCGCGCGCGAGGGCGCGGAGCCGACGGTCACGCGAGTGCGGGAGCTCGACGCCGGCCTCCACGACGACCTTCACGATTTCGCCTGTGGCGAGGGAGCCGATCCATGAGGAGCACCCGTACCGCTGGGAACCCGGGCAGGGCTTCTCCACCGCACTCGATGCGCATCGGGCCTGCTGATCGGTGCGGGGGCGGGGCAGCCGGGCACACCTACGGCCACCACGCGGTGTGGCAGTTCAACGACACGTCGGCCCCGGCTCGTGCCGCCAGAACTCCCGGCGGAGGCCTGCCGGAACGAAGTGTCAGCCGTCGTCGCCGGCGGGCGCCCGCACGGGCCGGTCCGCGGGCGGCCCGCCGTGGATCAGCGCGGAGATCCGCTGCCGGCTCACGCCGAACAGCTGACCGATCCGGCTGATGCTCATCTCCTCCTGGTGCAGGGCGCGGGCCTCCTCGCGGCGGAACCGGCTGCCGACCGCACCGAGGTCGTCGAGAGCCTGGGTGATCGTCTCGACGATCAGCGGACGGTCCTCGTCGAGCACGATCTCCGACCACGAACGCCCGGCGGTGCGCAGCTCCGCGAGCTCTGCGAGGCGCTCGGCGGCCGTCTCCAGGTCGCCGATCGTCGCCGCCAACTGCTCGCGGAGTTCGCGCAGGGCGCGCACCGCCGGCTCCTCGCTCTGGCTCACGCGCGCTCCACTCGGGTCATGTCCTGCCGGAACCGGTCATCCGACCACAACGATGCTGAAAGGAGCCTGAAAGTCCCGGTGACGCGCCCGTCGTCACCGGGACGGTCGCGCGGCCGCGAACCCGGCACCCCATCGCGAACCCGCTCCGGCGACTGGTAACTTCCGGTCCGCAATAGCTATTGCGGACCTCAGGAGCAGGGGCGAATGATCACGGTCTATCTCAACCGGCAGGTCACCGACGACGAGCGGCGGGAATCCCTGTTCGCCGGGGACTTCTACCTCTACAGCGGCAAGCCGGGTCCGCTCGGCCTGGTCGACCATGCCAAGGACCTGATCTCGGAGGCCTTCGCCGGTCTCGACCCGGAGCGGGCCCAGTTCGAGATCGGCGTCGAGGAGTTCGTCCGCCGGGTCGGCCCGCTGAAGGCCGAGTTCACCAACGGTGAGCGGACCAAGGAGCTGTGCCGGCAGTTCGCCCTCGACCTGGACATGGATCCGGAGCGGACCTACTTCGACATCCCACGGCTGCGGGTCATCCCCGCCGACGACTTCCTGACCGCCGGTGTCAGCTACAACTACAAGGCCCACCGCGACATGTGGTACGGCCACCCCCAGCAGCTCGTGAACTACTGGACGCCGGTCTTCCCCGTCGTCGGCGGCAACGTCATGAGCATGTACACCGACTTCTTCGACAAGCCGGTGAAGAACGGGTCGAACGCCTACGACTACGACGAGTGGGTCTCGAACCACCGGTTCGCGGCGAACGAGAAGATCGCCAAGGACGACCGTCCGCACCCGCTGCCGCTGGAGGACTTCGAGAGCCGCGGCGAGATCCGTGTCGCGGGCGGGGCGGGTGACGTGTTCATCTTCTCCTCGAACCACCTGCACGCCTCCGCGCCCAACACCTCGGGCGTCACGCGGTTCTCCTACGACCTGCGCACCATCAACATCGACGACGTGCGTGCCGGCCGGGGCCCGCGCAACGTCGACAGCGGCGCCACCGGTACGACGCTGGGCGACTTCCTGCGCGTCTCCGACCTCGCCCCGCTGCGCGTCGAGGACCTCGAGACCACGACCGCCGGCCGCTGACCGGGCCCGCCCGGCGGCGGACCGTCCGCGCGGCGCCCGGCGCCGGCGCGGGCGACCGCCGCCGAGCGGCCCACCCCGGAACAGCGCCTACCGGGCGTCCCGGTGGGCAGGATCGGCCAGTGCGGGACGCGAGGCGGGATCACGCAGGACACCACTGATCGTCTCCACCACGACGTCGTCGGAACTGCGCAGGAACCGTCCGGGGAAGGCCACGTCCATCCCGAACCGCCGCCGGTTGATCCCGTGCAGAGCCCGGTCGAGTCCGGTGAGGACCGTCCGCTCCGGCGACGCGGCCACGAACCGCACCCCGTCGGCGACCTGCACGCGTGCGAGGTCCTCCCACCGCACCCAGGCGCTCCCGGCAGGCGTGCGCAGGTAGACGCCGTCCGGCACGAGCACGATCCCGATGCGACGGAGCAGCGCGGTCGCGCACACGACGAGCGTCATCCCGAAGAAGGCGACGGCGAGCACTCCCCCGAGCGCGACCATCGGCGCCGGCACCGTCACCATCACGAGCCCGGCCACGACGAACCCGGCCGAGCCGAGCAGGCCTGCACCCACGGCCACCGTGGACTGCACGAACACCAGCCCGCCGGTTGCCGCCGTGTAGCGGTTCAGTCCCGGCAGAGTGCCGTGCCGCGTACCCCCGGAGCTCCCGGACCGTTCCGCGGGCCGGCTCCTGTCGCGGGTCAGCACCACGTAGGCGACTCCCCCGGCCCCGAACAGGGCCACTCCGGCCCCGCCGATCCCGACCTCGCCCATGACCAGGACCACGACCGACAACGCCGTCATGACCACGAACAGCAGTGGATACGTCCACTCCCGCATGTGCGCCCCCGCTCTCCCGGTGACGCCGACGCCCGCGTCACCCTCCCCGCCCGGGTGGCACCACACGCACCCGGTTTCTCCGGACGACGCTACGGAGCCCGCTGTCCCCGCACTGTCCGCTCCCGGAACCGCGACCACGGCACGCCACGGCACGCCACGGCACGCACGCCCCGGCACCGCGCCGGCGTGGTCGGGCATACGGTCGGCGTCACGCGACAGGACTGGAGAGCCGAACGTGTTCCACGGGCTGAGCGCCTTCCCCCTGACCCCGACCGACGAGGACGGGGTCGACGAGTCCGCCGTCGCCGAGCTGGTGGCCCGGCTCGACCGGGCCGGGGTCGACTCGATCGGCGCGCTGGGTTCCACCGGCGGGTACGCCTACCTCTCGCGCGAGCAGCGCCGCAGGGTCGCGCAGGTCGCGGTCCGGGCCGCCGGGGACACCCCCGTCCTGGTCGGGATCGGGGCGCTGCGCACCGCCGACGTGCTGCGGCACGCCGAGGACGCGCAGCGGGCCGGCGCGGCGGCGGTGCTGCTGGCGCCGGTGTCCTACCAGCCGCTGACCGACGACGAGGTGTACGGCCTCTACGCCGACGTGGCGGCCGAGCTCTCGGTGCCGCTGTGTGTCTACGACAACCCGGGGACCACCCACGTCGTCTTCTCCGACGAGCTGCACGGCCGGATCGCGGAGCTGCCCGCGGTCGGTTCGATCAAGATTCCCGCGACGCCGCCGGAGCCGGCGCAGGCCCGCGCCCGGGTGGCGCGCCTGCGGGCCGTGCTGCCCGACCGCGTCACGATCGGGGTCAGCGGCGACCCCGCGGGTGCCGGCGGACTGCTGGCCGGGTGCGACGCCTGGTACAGCGTGCTGGGCGGCCTGTGGCCGCAGGTGTGCCTGGCGATCACCCGGGCCGCGCGGGCCGGGGACGACGACGGCGCCCATCGGCTCTCCGATCGTCTCGCGCCGCTGTGGGAGCTGTTCGCCCGCCACGGCAGCCTCCGTGTCGTGTCCGCCATCGCCGAGCAGGCCGGCCTGATCGGGACCCCGAACCTGCCCCGGCCCCTGCTGCCGCTGCCCGCCGAGGCGCGTCGGCATGTGGCCGCGGTCGTCGAGGAACTCACCCCCGAGCTGTCCGAGCCGCCCGGCCGGGCCTGAGCTCTCGCGGGCCACCGCGGGGACCGCTGCCCCGGCCCGGGGTTTCGGATGATCCGACCCGGGGAATCCTGCGCCGACATCGACAGACCGCCGAGGGCGGTGCCCGCCACCCCGGACCGGGCCGGACGGCCCTGTCCGCCAGCCGGATCACCTGCCACGGTCGGAGCGACGGGCGCCGCCGCCCACGACGGCGCCCCCGAATCGGGCGGAGGGCCGGCGATGACGGGCTCGGTGAACGACTTCGGTGGCGTCCGGCTCGGCAGTGCGGACGCGAACGGCGAGGTGACCGATCACGCGGGCGTCCACATCGGGCGCGTGACCGAGCGCGGCGAGGTCGTCGACTTCGCCGGCGTCCGGATCGGCCGGGTCTCCGGGGTGACCGAGAACCGGGACCGGCCGGCCACGGAGACCGCGGCGCGCAGCTGACCCGCCCCCGGCGGCGGGACGGAAGTACGGCGTGGTTTGAACTACGGCGTGCTTGAAGTACGGCGAGGAGGAGCGACGATGCTGAACGATCGGGACCGGCAGCTGCTCGACGAGATGGAGCGCCACCTCACCACGACGAGTCCGGCACTGGTCCGCCGGTTCGAGCGCCCGCAGCGGTGGTGGGTCTGGGGGCTCCCCGGGGCCGTACTGGTGGCCGGGCTCGTGGTCGTGCTGGGTCTGGTGCTGCTCGGACTGCCGGCTCACGCCCTCGTCATCGCGGCCGTCTCGGCGTGGCCGCTCGCCCGGCTGCTGCGCCGCAGGCGTCTGGCGAGCGAACCCGAGCACCGGCCGGACGGTCGCGGCACCGCGGACAGCTCCCCGTAGCCACCCCTGCCGCCGATCCGGGTCGCTCAGCCGTGCCACGCCCGGGGGCCGGTGCGGACCTGCGGGTCGAGGTGGGCGATCAGTGCGATCTCGATCGCGACGCTGGAGGTGAAGTAGTCCTGCACGGTGCGCGTGGTGACACCGACGGCCGCGGCGATCTCGTCCAGAGTCGGGTTCGCGGTGTTCTCGACGACGAGCTCGCGCACGGCCCGGAGGATGGCCTCACGCACGGCCAGTGACCCCGCGCTCGGCCAGGTCGACGTCGGCGCCGGCGGCCGTACCGGACGTCCTCGCCCCCACCCGGGTGCCGAAGAGCTGCATGGCGCGGGCACCCAGCAGCGGGCCGGGTACGAGCAGCAGGAACGCGTACTGCCAGCCGACGGCGTCGGCGAGCAGCGGCACCAGCTGGATGCTCAGCACCGTCAGGGCGAATCCGAGCGCGGTCTGCGCGGTCAGCGCGGTCCCGACGAAACGGGGGTCGGCGGTCTCGCTCAACGAGGTGGAGAAGACCCCGGAGTCGGCGATCACCGAGGCGCCCCAGACCGCGCAGAACACGACCAGGACGGTCGGCCCGGCGACGAAGGCGACGGGTGAGAGCAGGCAGCAGGTCCCGCTGACCCCCAGCGCGGTGACAGCGGCCGGGGCGCGGCCCCAGCGATCGGCCGCCACCCCGCCGAGCAGGCAGCCGAGCACGCCGACGACACCCATCGTCACGAACACGACCAGCCCGACCGATCCCGGCAGCACGGCTGCGGCCGGGGCGGCGAGCAGGAACGTGGGCAGCCAGGTCCAGAGGGCGTAGAGCTCCCACATGTGTCCGAAGTAGCCGAGGTTGGCCAGCAACGGTCCGCGCTGGGTGAACATCGTGAGCGCGTAGCGCGGGTGCGGGACGCAGCGGCCCGGCAGGTGCGGGCCCGGCCGGACGACGAGCGCGGCCACCACCGCACCGACCCCGCCGATCGCGGACGCGACGAACAGGACCGCCTGCCAGGGCAGGTCACCCAGACCGCTGATCAGCTGCGGCATGATCGACCCGAGGGTCAGCGCACCGATGAGCACACCCAGTGCCCGGCCCCGGCCGGTGCTGGGCGCCCAGGACGCCATCAGCTTCATCCCGACCGGATACACCCCGGCCAGGCACACCCCGGTGAGGAAGCGCAGCGGCAGCGCGCTGCCCATGCCGTCGGCGAACAGGGCGAGCCCGACCGTGCAGAGCGCGGCCGCGGCGGCACTGACGGCCAGCAGCACGTGGGCGGCGATCCGGTCGGCCAGGTTCCACACGGCCGAGGCGATCGCACCGGCCACGAAGCCGAGCTGGGTGGCGCCGGTGAGCCACACGGCGCCTGCGGTGCTGATCCCCCAGTCCTGCCGCAGGCTCGGCACGACGGCCGAGACCGAGAACCACACCGCGAGTCCCAGCACCTGGACCGCCCACGGAGCGGAGGTGGGTACGTGAACCGTCGACCACGGCCGAACAAGCGGGACATGATCGTCGAGGAGGCGTCGCGGCTCTTCTACCAGCGCGGGACCGGCCTCGGGGTGGACACCCTGATCGACGAGATCGGCGTCGCCAAGATGACGCTCTACAAGCACTTCCCCACCAAGGACGACCTGATCCTTGCCTGCCTGCGGTTCGTCGACGCCCGCTACCGCGACCGGCTGCGCAGCGGGCTCGCCGACGACGACCCGGCGACCGAGCGGGTCCTGGGGATCTTCGACTCGCTGCGCGACTGGTTCGCCACGCCGAGCTTCCGGGGCTGCGCGTTCGTCAACGCCACCGTCGAGCTCGCCGATCCGCAGCACCCCGCCCACCAGGCGGTCCTCGAGCACAAGACCAGCACCCGCGAGTGGGTCGCCGAGCTCGTGACCGAGTGCGGGGTGGCCGACCCGCAGTTCGTCGCGCGCCAGATCGTCCAGCTCATGGAGGGCGCGATCACCACGGCGATGCTCGAGCAGGACCCGACCGCCGCCGACGTCGCCCGGGCGTCCGCGGCGCAGGTGCTGGCCGCGAACGCCGCGGGGTAGGGCTGGTCACAGCCTCGTGGGAGGATCCGCGCGTGCCGTCGGCCACCCGGCACGGCCTGCGCAGTACCTCGGCGTCAGCTCCGCGTCGTTTCCTCCTGGGGGGCCCATGTCCGGCGAGAGCAACCTGTTCGGGCTGGCACGCGACCTGGCCGAGCTGCTCGGCTGCCCGATCACCATCGAGGACCCGGACACCGTGGTCGTCGCGTACGCGGGCGATCACGCCGGCGCGGACCGGACACGGGTCGACACGATCCTCAACCGGCAGGTCCCGATGCAGGTCCGGCGGGCCTTGGACCGGGCCGGGGTCTTCGATCGGCTGCGCGTCTCGGACGACGTGGTCGTGGTCGAACTGTCCGAACTGGAGATGCTCCCGCGCGCGGTGATCGCGGTGCGCGGGGACGGCGAGCTGCTCGGCTCGATCTGGGCCGTCACCGAGGGCGCCCCGACCGCGCAGCAGGAGGCGGCGCTGCGCGCGACCGTCCCGGCCGTCGCCGAGCACCTGCGGACGGCGCGCCGGGAGTCCGACGAGGCCCACCGCGTGCGGGCCGACCGGCTCGACCGGCTGCTCACCGGCGGCGAGACCGCGGTCCGCGAGGCCGGGGAGGCGGCGCTGCCGGGGCAGCTGGCGGCGGTCGCGATCCGCGGCAGCACCCCGGGCCGGCTCGAGCGGGTGGCGAGCGCGCTGACCCTGCACCTCAACGCGGTCGCCCCGCGCTCGGTCTGCGCGGTCCGCGACGAGACCCTGTACGGCGTGCTCGCCGCGTCGTCGGGGCGCCGGATCCTCACCGACTTCGTGGAACGGGTGGCCGAACGGACGGGTTTCGTGGCGGGCATCGGCGACGCGGTCCCGGCCCACGACCTGCCCCGCTCCGCCGCCACCGCCGCCGAGGTCGCCACGGTGCTGCTCCGGCGCAGGCCCGGCACCCGGGTCGCCGAGCTGCGTGAGGTGTTCGCCGACGTGCTCGTCGACCGGGTCCGCGGCTTCCTCGACACCCACGCCGAGGCGAGCCCGCTGGTGCGGCTCGAGCGCCACGACGCCCGGCACCGGACCGAGCTCGTCCCCGCCGTCGACGCCTACCTGTCCGCCGCGGGCAGCGTCGCCCGCGCCGCGGAGATCCTTCGCGTGCACCCCAACACGATCCGCAACCGCCTGCACCGGGTCCGGGTGGCGTGCGAGGTCGATCCCGACGACGCGGCCACCCGGCTCGCGCTGATGGCCCACCTGGCCGCCCGGCGCTCCGACGAGGGTTGTGGGATCCCACAACCCTGACCACCGCGGTGTGGCCGAACCACCACAGGCGCGGACCCGTGATCACGCGCACACTGCGGTACATGGGCACTCAGCGGATCGTCGTGGTGGGTGGCGGCATCGTCGGCCTCGCCACCGCGTGGCACCTGCAGCGCGGCGGGGCGGAGGTCTCGGTCGTGGAACGGCGCGAGGTCGCGGCCGGGTCGTCGTGGGGCAATGCGGGCTGGCTCGCCCCCGCACTGACCCTGCCCTTGCCCGAGCCGGCGATCCTGGCGACCGGGATCCGGGCTCTGCTCAGTCCGAAGTCGCCGGTCTACGTCCCACCGCGGCTGGACCCGAAGCTGCTCGGCTTCCTCGTCGGGTTCGCCCGGCACTGCACCGACCGCAAGTGGCGCCAGGCGCTGCAGGTGTTCATCGCCGCCAACGCCTCCGCACTGACCGCCTACGACGAGCTGTCCGATGCGGTCGAGGCCGGGGTCGAGGAGCCGATCAAGGCGGCGTCGCCGATGCTCGCCGCGTTCGCGAGCGAGGCCGACCGCGAGGGACTGCTCGCCGAGTTCCGCCGGGTCAACACCGACGGCGGACGCACCGACTACGCCCTGCTCGACGACGCCGCGGTGCACGAGCTCGAACCGGCGCTCGGCCCCGGTGTGCGCTGCGGCGTGCAGATCGAGGGGCAGCGGTTCATCAACCCGGGCCGGTTCGTCCACGCCCTCGCCGACGCCGTCAAGACGGCCGGCGGCGAGATCGTCACCGGACGCGTCGTGACCGGCGTCGACGGCGACGGCGGCCGGCCGCGCGTCGACTTCGCCGACGGTGACGCCATCGAGGCCGACCACGTCGTCCTGGCCAACGGGGCCTGGCTGGGCCGGCTCGCGCGCAAACACGGCGTCCGGCGCCTGGTCCAGGCCGGGCGCGGTTACAGCTTCACCGTCCAGCCCGACTCCACCCCCCGCAACCCGATCTACTTCCCCACCCAGCGGATCGCCTGCACCCCGCTCGGCGGCCCCGAGGACGGCCTGCGCGTCGCCGGGATGATGGAGTTCCGCGACCCCGACGACCCGCTCGACCCCCGCCGCGTCGACGCGATCACCGAGGCGGCGCGGCCGATGTTCACCGGCGTCGACTTCGCCGCCCGCCGCGACGAGTGGGTGGGCTCGCGCCCCTGCACCACCGACGGCCTCCCCCTCGTCGGGCGCACCCGCACCCCGGGCGTGCACGTCGCCGGCGGGCACGGCATGTGGGGTGTCGCGCTCGGCCCGCTCACCGGGCGGCTGCTCGCCCGCCAGATCCTGCACGGCGAGACCGACCCGGTGCTGCGCAGCTTCGACCCGCTGCGCTGACGTTCCGGCGGCGACAGCGCAGCGGTTCCGCGCTGCTCAGTCCCGGATCCGTGGGTACACGTCGGTCGGCGGGTCCTCCGCCAGTGTGTGCCGGGGGCCGGTGACCATCGGCTCCGGCGCGCGATCGTAGGACTCCCGGATCGCGCGCTGCGTCGGCTCCGGGAGCTCGTGCATCATCGCCTCGACCCGCTCCCGGCGCCGGTGCACCGCCTGCCGGTCCGGCATCCCCGGCGAGGCGGCCAGCTGCGGCTTGAGCGGCGGCAACCCCTCCAGCTCACCGGCCTCGGCCATCTCCCGCTCCGCCTGCGCGGAGTCCTTCTCCTCACTCATCCCGATCGGCCCCTGCCGCCGGCCGTTGAGGAACTGCGCGACCACCGGCTCCTCCGAGGTCAGCAGCTGCTCCCGCGGCCCGAACATCGCCAGGTGCTTGCGGTAGAGCAGCCCGATGTTGCCCGGCACCGTCTGCGCCGTGTTGATGTCATGGGTGACGATCAGACACGTCGAGTCGGTCTGCGCGTTCAGATCAATGATCGTCTGGTTCAGATACGCCGTACGCACCGGATCCAGACCCGAGTCCGGCTCGTCGAACAGCAGGATCTCCGGCTCCAGCACCAGCGCCCGTGCCAGCCCGGCACGCTTCTTCATCCCACCCGAGATCTCACCAGGCAGCTTGTTCTCGTCACCCCGCAGCCCGACCAGCTCCATCTTCTCGAACACGATGTCGCGGATCTGGGTCTCGCTCTTGCGCGTGTGCTCACGCAACGGGAACGCGATGTTGTCGTAGAGGTTCATCGACCCGAACAGCGCACCGTCCTGGAACAGCACCCCGAACAGCTTGCGGATCTCGTAGAGCGTCGACTCGTTGCACCGCACCAGGTCGGTGCCGTGGATCATGATCGACCCCTTCTCCGGCTTCAGCAGCCCGATCAGGGTCTTGAGGAACACCGACTTCCCGGTACCCGACGGGCCCAGCAGCACCGACACCTCACCCGCAGGCAGCGTCAGCGTCACGTCCGACCAGATGTTGGCCGGGCCGAAGGACTTCGTCAGCCCCTCGACCTTCACTTCGACGCCTGTCACCGTCGTCCTCCTCAGACCGGCTTGACGTCGGCGACGAGCCAGTGCCCGTCGACGTCGTCCATCGTGACCTTGACCCGGCTCCCGGCGATCCGGGGGGCGCCCTCCTGACCAGCACGGGTCGTCTGGTTGACGAACAACAGCGCGACCAGGCGATCACCGCCGGTCTCCTCCGGGATGACCGACGTCCCGACCACCTCGGCCTCGGTCGTGACCTGCTGCTGCTCGGTGGCCGGCGCGATGACCTGGCTGATGAGCGTGCCGTAATCGGTGCGGAACGCCTCGGTGAGGTCCCCGCTCACGCGGTCGACCAGTCCGTTCACGCCCTGTGGGTCGTAGCTGAGCAGCGCGGTGGTCGTCCGCTGGGCCGCAGCCACGGCGTCGGCCCGTCCCGCGGCGCTCGAAGCGCTCATCGCGCTGAAGCCCCACAGGCCACCGGCCAGGAGCGCACAGACCACGACGGCGACCGCAAGTTCGGTCAGCACTCGCCGCGGCCGGTGCTCCAACCGGCGCCGGAAACCCCGCAGCGGGGCGGTCAGGACCGCAACGATCCGGGAACCAACTCCGGGCCGGTCTCCGGCATCCGCACTCCGCCCGTCGCCCCCCGGCCCCTGGGCGTGGGTGCGGCCCATATCGCCGTCGGCATCATCGGCGCTGTCGCCGGGCCGTGCATTCCCGCCGGCGTTGCTCGGCTCGGCCGCCGCCGTGTCGCGGTCGGCGTCGGCCGGGGCGCTCTTCGTCGACGTCGTATCCGGTTCGGTGACCGAATCGGTTGTCTCGTTCGTCGTCTCCGTGGGCTCCAGGGGGTCGGCAAAGTCAGATGATCTTGAGGAGCTGGAGGGGCCGCAGTGCGTCGCGGCTGTGATGTCGTAGTGCGGCGGCGATGTTGGTGGCGCCGGCCAGACGGTGCAGGCTGATCGCCAGGTTCCGTAGCGCAGCCATGACCTGCGGTGCGGCACCGGTGCGC
>NZ_FOUY01000017.1 GCF_900115005.1 Pseudonocardia ammonioxydans
ATTTCTTGGTGAAAAGTTCGCGGCGGGCCGCGGGGTGGCCGGGTTGGCGTGCCGGGGTGACACCTGTCGAACCGGCCCGGCCAGCTCTCCGCGGGGCGGGACTGTGCTGATCGACAGGCCCTGGCGCAGTGACGTGCCCGCTTTCGCCCCGCGTCGGGCGGGTAGGTGCTGATCGACAGGCGTTGGTGCAGTGACATGCACGCTCTCGCCCGCGCTGGGCGCGACCGTGCTGGTCAACAGGCCCTGGTCTGGCGACATGCGCGCTTCCGCCCCGGACTGGGCGCGGAAGTGCTGATCAACAGCCTGCGGCGCTGAGGCATGCGCGCTTCCGCCCTCTACTGGGCGGGACGGTGCTGATCGACAGGCCCCGGTGCGTCGAGATGCGCGCTTCCGCCCCGCGACAAGCGGGTAGGTCCTGATCAACAGGCTCCGGTGCGGCGACGCGCACGCTTCCGCCCTCCAGAGGACGAGAGCGTGCCACTCGACCCCCACGGCTCGCCCGGACGCACCCTGTCGCCCCTCGAAGGGCGAGAACGTGCTGCTCGGTACCGACACCCACCCCGACATGCACGCTGTCGCCCATAACGGGCCCTCGGCACCCCGACCCGGCGTGCGCGACGAGCTGCCGGGCAGCGAACCGAACGGCGCAGCCTCCGTGTGCGGACGATTCCCGATGTCCGGAGGTGGCTCGACCTGGCCGGAGGCTCGCACCCGTCCGGACACACCGGCGGCGACACCCGGCCCCCCGGGCGGCGGGTCGTTGAGACACAGTGCGACCGGGGCCGACCCCGACCCCGACCCCACGTGAGCGTCGCCGCCCACGCGGGCACGGGGAGTCAGAACAGGACCGGCAGCCCCAGCGCGGCGTCGACGGCGATGGCCGCGAACAGCACGCACAGGTACAGGTTCGACAGGTGGAACAGCGGCATCGGCGAGACCTCACCGCCCGCCTTGACCTCGCTGTGCAGCCGGTGCGCCTTGAGGATGAAGTAGGCCCCGCTGAGCAGCGCGACGGCCAGGTACACCCACGACGTCGCCGGCAGCAGGAGCAGGCTCCAGGCCACCATCACCCAGCTGTAGACCACGATCCGGACCGACACCGCGGCCGCCGGGGCGACGACCGGCAGCATCGGGACACCGGCCGCGGCGTAGTCCTCGCGGTAGCGCATCGCCAGCGCCCAGAAGTGCGGCGGCGTCCAGAAGAAGATCACGCCGAACATGACCAGCGCGGGCCACTCGACGGTCCCGGTCACCGCGGCCCAGCCGATCACCACCGGCATGCAGCCCGCGGCACCGCCCCAGACGATGTTCTGCGAGGTCCGCCGCTTGAGCAGCAGGGTGTAGACGAGGACGTAGAAGGCGATCGCCGCCAGCGCGAGGACGGCGGCGAGCCAGTTCGTCGTGAACGCCAGCCACACTGAGCTGGCCGCGGAGAGCACCAGCCCGAACACGAGCGCGTGGCTCTTCGGGACCTGCCCCTTCGCCAGCGGACGCCGCGCGGTGCGCTTCATCTTCTGGTCGATGTCGGCGTCGACCACGCAGTTGAGCGCGTGTGCCGCCGCCGCGGCGACGGCACCGCCGATCAGCGTCGCGACGATCAGCCACAGCGACGGGACACCGCGCTGGGCCAGGAACATGGCGGGCACGGTGACCACGAGCAGCTGCTCGATGATCCGGGTCTTGGTCAGGCCCAGGTAGGCCTGCAGCGTGGCGCGGACCCGGGCCATCCGGCCCGTGGGCACCGCGACCTGCGGAGCGTCGAGAACGGGCTCCACCGGCTCCGGGGAAACCGGCGGAACGCCGGGCACTCCGGCACCGGCCGTCGCGGACGCCTCCGTCCGTCCCGGCCGTGCGGACTGCTCCGCCCGGCTCCGCCGCGACGCGGGTGCGCTCACCTGTTCGTACCTCGCTCGGCTCGGCAGTTCGGAATCTGCACCGCCACGATGCACCACCGTGCGGCACAGTGCTGAGAGCCGGGGTCGCTGCGGTGGCGGCGCTCCTCTAGTTCTACAGCGCGTCGATGCTAACCCGTCGCATGCGATCGGGGGCGCCCGGGTAGGCCCGCGTGGGCGTCGCGACCGCCCACCGCGCCGGGCGGCAAAGCCGCAGGCGACAGGCCCGCGCAGTAGGGTGGACGGGAGCCGGGGGCGGCGACGGTGCCGCCGGGTGATCCGGGTCGGAGTACGACAGCCCCGATCCGCACCACACGCGGTGCCGTGTCGCCACCGGGCGGTGCGTGACACACCCGCCGTGACACGCCCGTTGCAGCCTACGGCTCGACCGTCACACGCCGATGCGAGTACAGGAGTCACCGCTTTGTCCGACACCGCCATGTCCCCCCACGCCGGGGACAGCGCCGTCGCCGCGCTCACCCGCGCGCACGTGCCCGACGACTGGACCGACCTCGACCGCAGGGCCGTGGACACGATCCGCGTACTCGCCGCGGACGCGGTCCAGAAGTGCGGCAGCGGACACCCGGGCACCGCGATGAGCCTGGCCCCGCTGGCGTACACGCTGTTCCAGCGGGTCATGCGGCACGACCCGGCCGACCCGGACTGGATGGGCCGCGACCGGTTCGTGCTGTCCGCCGGGCACTCCAGCCTGACCCTGTACATCCAGCTCTACCTCGCCGGCTACGGCCTGGAGCGCGAGGACCTGGAGCAGCTGCGGCAGTGGGGATCGCTGACCCCGGGCCACCCGGAGTACGGCCACACCCGCGGTGTCGAGATGACCACCGGGCCGCTGGGCCAGGGCCTGTCCTCCGCGGTCGGCATGGCGATCGCCGCCCGCCGTGAGCGCGGCCTGTTCGACCCGGACGCCGCCGAGGGCGCCTCGCCGTTCGACCACCAGATCTACGTGATCGCCTCGGACGGCGACATCGAGGAGGGCGTCACCTCCGAGGCGTCGTCGCTGGCCGGCCGCCAGGAGCTGGGCAACCTCACGGTGATCTACGACGCCAACGAGATCTCCATCGAGGACGACACCACCATCGCCCTCAACGAGGACACGGCCAAGCGCTACGAGGCCTACGGCTGGCACGTCCAGGTCGTCGACGGCGGCGAGAACGTCACCGGCATCCTCGAGGCCCTCGAGGCGGCGCGGGCCGAGACCTCGCGGCCGTCGTTCATCATGCTGCGGACCGTGATCGGCTACCCGGCGCCGAACAAGATGAACACCGGTGCCGCGCACGGCGCCGCCCTCGGCGACGAGGAGGTCCGCGAGGTCAAGAAGGTGCTGGGCTTCGACCCGGACCAGAACTTCGAGGTCGACGAGGACGTCCTCAAGCACACCCGGGCCGTCGGCGAGCGGTCCCGGGAGGTGCACGACACCTGGCAGGGCACCTTCGACGAGTGGGCGCAGCGCGAGCCGGAGCGCAAGCGGCTGCTGGACCGCCTCCTCGCCGGTCGCCTGCCCGACGGCTGGGACGCGAACCTCCCGCACTGGGACGCCGACGAGAAGGGCCTGGCCACCCGCAAGGCCTCCGGCGCGGTGCTGGCCGCCGTCGCCGACGCGCTGCCCGAGCTGTGGGGCGGCTCGGCCGACCTGGCCGAGTCCAACAACACCACGATGAAGGGCGCCGACTCGTTCGGCCCGCGCTCCGCCGCGACCGGCATGTGGAACGCCACCCCGTACGGGCGGACGCTGCACTTCGGCGTCCGCGAGCACGCGATGGGCGCGGTGCTCAACGGGATCGCGCTGCACGGCCCGACCCGGCCCTACGGCGGCACCTTCCTGGTCTTCTCCGACTACATGCGCCCGGCCGTGCGGCTGGCCGCGCTGATGAAGACCAACCCGATCTACGTGTGGACGCACGACTCGATCGGCCTCGGCGAGGATGGCCCGACCCACCAGCCGATCGAGCACCTCGCCGCGCTGCGGGGGATCCCCGGCCTGTCGGTCGTGCGCCCCGGTGACGCCAACGAGACCGCCTACGCCTGGAAGGCCGCCCTGGAGCAGGTCGACGGCGGCCCGGTCGGCTTCGCGCTGACCCGGCAGAACGTGCCCACCCTGACCGGCACCTCCGCCGAGGGCGTGGCCCGGGGCGGCTACGTCATCGCCGAGGCCGGCTCCGGCTGGCCCCAGGTGCTGATCATCGCGACCGGTTCCGAGCTGCACCTGGCCCTCGGCGCGCGCGAGGCCCTGGAGGCCGAGGGCGTCGGCACCCGGGTCGTCTCGATGCCGTGTGTCGAGTGGTTCGAGCAGCAGGACGACGCCTACCGCGAGTCGGTGCTGCCCGCGGCCGTGCGGGCCCGCGTCTCGGTCGAGGCGGGCATCGCGATGCCGTGGCGCGGGTACGTCGGCGACGCCGGCCGCTCGGTGTCGATCGAGCACTTCGGTGCCAGCGCCGACCAGGCCACCCTGTTCGAGAAGTTCGGCTTCACCGCCGAGACCGTCGCCGCGGCCGCCCGCGGGTCCCTCGCCGCGGCGGGCACCGCCGGGACGACCGCCTGATCCGGCACCCGATCGCAAGGAGACACGAATGAGCAACGATCGACTCGCCGCACTCGCCGCGGCTGGGGTCTCCATCTGGCTGGACGACCTGTCGCGGGAGCGGCTCGACAGCGGCAACCTGGCCCGGCTGATCGCCGACTGGCACCTGGTCGGTGTCACGACCAACCCGACGATCTTCGCGGGGGCCCTGGCCGACGGTGCCGCCTACGACGAGCAGGTCCGCGAGCTCGCCGCCCGCGACGCCGACGTCGACAGCGCGATCCGCGAGATCACCGTGGCCGACGTGCAGCAGGCCTGCGACGTCTTCTCCGGCACCTGGGAGAGGACCGACGGTGTCGACGGCCGGGTCTCGCTCGAGGTCGACCCGAACCTCGCGCACGACACCGAGCAGACCTACGCCCAGGCGCAGGACCTGTGGAAGGCCGTCGACCGGCCGAACCTGCTGGTCAAGATCCCGGCCACGGAGGCGGGCCTGCCCGCCATCACCCGGGCCACCGCGGACGGCATCAGCGTCAACGTCACGCTGATCTTCTCGGTGGAGCGCTACAAGGCCGTCATGGACGCCTACCTCACCGGCCTCGAGCAGGCGGTGGAGAACGGCCAGGAGCTGTCCCGTATCCACTCCGTCGGCTCGTTCTTCGTGTCCCGGGTGGACAGCGAGATCGACAAGCGGCTGGAGGCGAACGGCAGCGACGAGGCCCTGGCGCTGCGCGGCAAGGCCGCGATCGCCAACTCCCGCCTGGCCTACGCGGCATACCGCAACGCGTTCTCCGGGGCCCGCTGGGAGGCGCTGAAGGCCAAGGGCGCTCACGCCCAGCGGCCGCTGTGGGCCTCGACCGGGGTCAAGAACCCGGACTACCCGGACACGCTCTACGTCTCCGAGCTGGTGGTCGACAACACCGTCAACACCATGCCGGAGAAGACCCTCGAGGCGTTCGCCGACCACGGCGAGGTGCAGGGCGACAAGGTCACCGACACCGCCGGTGCCGCCCAGCAGGTCTTCACCGACCTGGAGGGCGTCGGGGTCGACCTCGACGACGTGTACCGCGTGCTCGAGGACGAGGGCGTCGACAAGTTCGCGAAGTCCTGGACCGAGCTGCAGGACACCGTCCGCCGGCAGCTCGAGGCCGCGAAGTAGCCCCCGAAGTAGAAGCCGCGAAGTAACCGGCGGAGCAGCCGGCGCCGGGGTCACCGGCGCACGATCTGGTTGGTGGAGGGCTGGTTGACGGAGCACTCTCCCGGTGGTGACGGGGCCGATCTCGGCTCCGCCGCCACCGGCGGTCCGTCCGGATCCGCGTCCGGTGCCCCGGTGCGGGTGCTCCTCGCCGGTGAGCCGTTCACCGGCGCGGCCCGGCGCATCGCCGCCGAGCTGGCCGACGAGACGGTGGCGTCCCGGCTGGCCGACGGCGACGACAGCGTCTGGCCGGCGCCCGCGACCGGGGCAGGCCGGGCTCGGCCCGCCCCGGTCGCCGGGAGCGATCCCACCCGGCCGGGTGCCGCGCCCGGCCGCTCCGGCCCGTCCACCGGCTGGGCCGGGCTGGCCCGCCGCTCCCGCCCGCTGAGCGGGCAGATCGCCGCGCTGCGCGAACGGTTCGCGGTCGCCGGCGCGCACCGGGTGCTGCTGGTCGGGACGCCGGACGCCGTCGCGGCCGCGCGGCTCGTCGCCGCCCACTCCCCCGGCAGCACGCGACTCACCGCGCTCGACTCGGCCGACCCGGTGCAGCTCGCGGAGGCGCTCTCCGGCGAGCTCACCGAGACCGTGCTGGTGATCGCCGACGCCACCGGTGACGACCCGGTCGTCGGTGCCGTCGCCCACGCGGTGACCGCGGTGCTCGCCGACGAGGTCGGGCCGGACACCCTCGCCGCCCGCACGGTGCACCTCACCGAGCCGGGCTCCCCGCTGGACACCGCCGGAGCCGGGGACACCACCCCGGTGGTGATCACCCTCGACGCCGACGTACCGGGCCGGTTCGGGGCGCTCGGCCCGCTGGGTCTGGTGCCGGCCGGGCTGGCCGGTGCCGACGTCGCCGGGTTGTTGGCGGGCGCCGTGCCCGCCGAGGAGGCGCTCGCCGCCGACGACCCCGACAACCCGGCGCTGCTGCTCGCCGGCGGCCTCGCCGCTGCCCGCGGGTCGGTGCTGGCGCTGCGCGACGAGGTCCGCTCCCCCGCCGTCACAGCCTGGCTCGCACCGCTGCTGACCGCGGCCGGGCTGGTCGCGGTGCCCGCGGCACCGGACGAGACCGTGCCCCCGGCCGCCGGTGGTACTCCGGGCGGAGGAGACGACGGCGACGACCGGCGCAGTGACAACAGGCGCAGCGACGACCGGCGCGGCGACGACGGCCGCGGCGGCGGCGACCGGCGCGGTGACAACAGGCGCTGTGACGACGGCGACGGCGGGCGCGGTGACGACGGGCACGACGACGACGGCGGCGACCGGGCCGGGGCCCACGGGGACGACCACGACGGCGACGACCACGACGGCACCGCACCGCCCCGGGTCGTCGACGTCCACGCCGACGGCACCGGAGCCGTCCCCCGGGCCGTGAACGGCGCCGTCCGCACCGACGCCGACCCCGGCGCGACGATCGTGCTGTGGCAGGTCGCGGCCGCGCTGGCCGCCCGGGTGCTCGGCACCGACCCGTTCGCCCCGGCGCCGCCGATCCCCCGGACGGGCCCCGCCCCGGACGGGCCCGCGTTCGTCGACGAGGGCGTCGTCGTGCACGCGGGTGACTGGCTCCCGTCCGGGGTGGACACCGTCGCCGGGGCGCTGGACGCGCTCGCCGACGCCGCGCGTGCCGAGGGCGGGCACCTGACCGTCTCGGCCTGGCTGGACCCGGAGTCCGACGCCTCGGTCGGGGTCCTGCGCGCCCCGCTCAGCGCGCGGACGGGACTGCCGGTGGCCTTCGGCTGGGCTCCCGGCAGCCGCAGCGGGGACACCGGCGCGCCGGACCGGGCCGCGCACTGCCACCTCACCGGCGGCGGCCTGGACGACCCGGACGACCTCGCCGACACCGGTCTGCACGGACCGGGTGACGACGCGCTCGTCGCCGGCACCGCGCCGGAACCCTCCGGAATGGATAGCCTGCACGCGGCGCAGGCCCGTGCGGTCGTCGAGGACCAGCGGCGCCGGGGACGCCCGGTGCTGCACCTGCACCTCGCCGACCGGCTGACCGGCCTGGTCACGCTCGCACGGGCCGTCCAGGGCCGTGCCGGCACCGACACGGCCACACTGCACGAGAGAGGCTTCTAGGAGCGATGCCCACCGCGAACGGCGGCCGGACCAACCCGCTGCGCGACCCCCGCGACAAGCGGCTCCCCCGCATCGCGGGTCCCTGCGGACTGGTGATCTTCGGGGTGACCGGGGACCTGTCCCGCAAGAAGCTGATGCCGGCCATCTACGACCTCGCCAACCGCGGCCTGCTGCCGCCCGGTTTCGCCCTCACCGGCTTCGCCCGGCGGGACTGGGCGACCGAGGACTTCGGGCAGGTCGTCTACGACGCGGTGCGCGAGCACGCGCGCACCCCGTTCCGCCAGGAGGTGTGGGACCGGCTCGCCGAGGGCCTGCGGTTCGTGCAGGGCAGCTTCGACGACGACGCCGCGTTCGACGAGCTGGAGCGCACCGTCCGTGAGCTCGACGAGGTGCGCGGCACCGGCGGCAACCACGCGTTCTACCTGTCGATACCGCCCTCGGCGTTCCCCGTGGTGTGCAAGCAGCTCGCCCGCTCCGGGCTCTCCGGCTCCTACGAGGACACCTGGCGCCGGGTGGTGATCGAGAAGCCGTTCGGCCACGACCTGGAGTCGGCCAAGGAGCTCAACGCGATCGTCAACGAGGTCTTCCCCGAGGACTCGGTGTTCCGCATCGACCACTACCTCGGCAAGGAGACCGTGCAGAACGTGCTCGCGCTGCGGTTCGCGAACCAGCTGTTCGAGCCGATCTGGAACGCCAACTACGTCGACCACGTCCAGATCACCATGGCCGAGGACATCGGCCTGGGCGGGCGGGCCGGCTACTACGACGGCATCGGCGCGGCCCGCGACGTCATCCAGAACCACCTGCTGCAACTGCTCGCCTTCACCGCGATGGAGGAGCCGACCTCGTTCTCCTCGGACGAGCTGCGCGCCGAGAAGACCAAGGTCCTCAAGGCGGTCAAGCTGGCCCAGCCACTGGACGAGACGACCGCCCGGGGCCAGTACGAGGGCGGCTGGCAGGGCGGCGAGGAGGTCCCTGGGCTCAAGGAGGAGGAGGGTTTCAACCCCGAGTCCACCACCGAGACCTTCGCCGCGATCACCTGCGAGGTGGAGAACCGCCGCTGGGCCGGCGTGCCGTTCTACCTGCGCACCGGCAAGCGGCTCGGGCGCCGGGTCACCGAGATCGCGGTGATCTTCAAGCGGGCCCCGCACCTGCCCTTCGACGCCACGATGACCGAGGAGCTCGGGCAGAACGCCATGGTCATCCGGGTGCAGCCGGACGAGGGGGCGACGATCCGGTTCGGCTCCAAGGTGCCCGGCAACCAGATGGAGGTCCGCGACGTCACGATGGACTTCGGCTACGGCAACGCCTTCACCGAGTCCTCGCCCGAGGCCTACGAGCGGCTCATCCTCGACGTGCTGCTCGGCGAGCCGTCGCTGTTCCCGGTGAACGAGGAGGTCGAGCGGTCCTGGGAGATCCTCGACCCGGTCCTCGAGCACTGGGCGTCGCTGCCGCAGGGGCCCGACGGCTACCCGGCCGGGTCCTGGGGCCCGGACTCCTCCGCGGAGATGCTCGCGCGCACCGGCCGGCAGTGGAGGCGCCCGTGAGTGCTTTTCGCGGTCCGGGCAACGACAACCACTCACGGGACCATTGATGATCATTGATCTGCCGTCGAGCAACACCTCGGCTGTGAACCGCAAGCTGGTCGAGCTGCGCGAGTCGGGCGGCGTCTTCGCCCTCGGGCGGGTGCTCACCCTGGTCGTCGTCACCGACGACGGGCCGGACCTCGAGCGCGCCATCGACGCCGCCAACGCCGCCAGCCGGGAGCACCCCTGCCGGGTGATCGTCCTGGCCCGCGGGCAACGCCGGGCCTCCCCGCGGCTCGACGCCCAGATCCGGGTCGGCGGCGACGCGGGCGCCAGCGAGGTCGTCGTGCTGCGCGGCTACGGCGCGCTGGCCGCCGAGGACGCCGGCGCCGGCATGGTGATGCCGCTGCTGCTGCCGGACGCCCCGGTCGTCGCGTGGTGGCCGGGTGAGGCACCGGCCAAGCCGTCGGAGGACGCCGTGGGCCGGCTCGCGCAGCGCCGGATCACCGACGCACTGTCGTCGAAGAACCCGACGAAGGCGTTCGAGCAGCGCCGTCGCGACTACGCCCCCGGCGACACCGACCTGACCTGGACGCGGCTGACGCACTGGCGGGCCCAGCTCGCGGCGGCCCTGGACATGCCGCCCTACGAGGAGATCGGCTCGGCCGTCGTCGCCGGGGAGCCGGTGTCGCCGTCGACCGAGCTGGTCGCCGGCTGGCTGGCGTCCGCGCTCGGGGTGAAGGTGAAGCGCTCGCCGTCGGAGCACGCCAACGGGCTGTCCCTGGTCCGGCTCGTGCGTCCGTCCGGCAGCGTGGAGCTGGCTCGCCCGGACGGCAAGACGGCCCGGCTCACCCAGCCCGGCCAGCCGGAGCGGCTGGTGGCACTCGCCCGCCGCGAGGTCTCGGACTGTCTGGCCGAGGAGCTGCGCCGGCTCGACCCGGACGAGGTGTACGAGGAAGCCCTGGCCGGCGTGTCCCAGGTGACGCGCGGCCGTACCCCGGTGAAGGTGTGAGCGTGACCGTCCAGATCGCAGTCCACCCGGACCCCGACACCCTCGCCGCGGCCACCGCGGCGCGGCTCGTCACCACGCTGGTCGACCTGCAGGCACGCGGCACCGTGCCGCGGGTGGTGCTCACCGGCGGCGGGGTCGGCATCGCGTTGCTGCGCGACGTCGCCGCCTCGCCCGCCCGCGACGCCGTCGACTGGGGCGCGGTGGACGTGTTCTGGGGCGACGAGCGGTTCGTCCCGGCCGACGACGACGAGCGCAACGAGAAGCAGGCCCGCGAGGCCCTCCTCGACGCACTCCCCCTCGACCCGGCGCGGGTGCACCCGATGCCGGCCGCACCGGCCGACGGCGGCACCGCCGACGAGGCCCGGGCGGCCGCCGCGGACTACGCGGCGGTGCTCGCCGAACAGGCCGGTCCGGGCGGCGGGATCCCCGCGTTCGACGTCACCCTGGTCGGCATGGGCGGGGAGGGCCACACGTTGTCGGTGTTCCCGGACTCCCCCGCCGTGCACGAGCAGGACGCCACCGTGGTCGCGGTGTTCGACTGCCCGAAGCCGCCACCGACCCGGATCTCGCTGACCCTCGCGGCGGCGCGGCGCTCCCGCGAAGTGTGGGTGGTCGCGGCCGGCGCGGCCAAGGCGCCCGCGGTGGCCGGGGCGCTGGCCGGGGCGCCGGAGACGGAGCTGCCGGTCGGCGGGGCGCGGGGTACCGAGGTCACCCGCTGGCTGCTCGACACCGAGGCCGCCGGCGCGCTGCCGCAGGACCTGCGCCCGCGGATCTCCTGACCGGCGCGACGGCCGGTGTGAGATCGCGCCCGTCGACCGGGTCCGGGCGGGGGCGCTCCGGTTAGGGTCCGGCGCATGCGCATCGGCACCCCGCTCGGCCCGGACCCCACCCGCGTGCTGCTGCTCGGCTCGGGCGAGCTGGGCAAGGAGGTCGCGATCGCCTTCCAGCGCCTCGGCGTGGAGGTCGTGGCGGTCGACCGCTACCCGCACGCGCCGGCCCACCAGGTGGCGCACCGGTGGCACGCGATCGACATGACCGACCCGGTCACGCTCGCGACCCTGATCGAGCAGGAGTCGCCGGACCTGATCATCCCGGAGATCGAGGCGCTCGCGACGAACGCCCTGGTGGAGATCGAGGCCGCGGGCACCACGGTGGTACCGACCGCGCGGGCGGCGCAGCTGACCATGGACCGGGAGGGCATCCGCCGGCTCGCCGCCGAGAAGCTGGGCCTGCCGACCTCGCCCTACGCGTTCGCGGACACCCTCGAGGAGGTCCGGGCCGCGGTCGACGAGGTCGGGCTGCCGTGCGTGCTCAAGCCGGTCATGTCCTCCTCCGGTAAGGGCCAGTCGCTGCTGCGTTCGGCCGACGACGCCGAGGCCGCCTGGGAGCACGCCCGTACCGCCGGCCGGGTGCCCAACCCGCGGGTGATCGTCGAGGGCTTCGTCGAGTTCGACTACGAGATCACCCAGCTGACCGTGCGGCACGCCGGCGGCACGGCGTTCTGCGAGCCGATCGGCCACCGCCAGGAACACGGCGACTACGTCGAGTCCTGGCAGCCGCAGCCGATGTCGCAGGCCGCGCTCGCCGCCTCCCAGGACATCGCCGGGCGGGTCACCGACGCGCTCGGCGGGCTCGGGGTCTTCGGGGTCGAGCTGTTCGTCCGCGAGGGCGCCGAGCCCGAGGTGCTGTTCTCCGAGGTCAGCCCGCGCCCGCACGACACCGGGCTGGTCACGCTGGCCACCCAGCGGCTCTCGGAGTTCGAGCTGCACGCCCGCGCCGTGCTCGGCCTGCCGGTGGACACCGGCCTGCGTACCCCCGGCGCCTCCGCGGTGGTCTACGGCGGCGCGGACATCGAGGCTCCCGGCTACACCGGTGTCGCCGAGGCGCTCGCCGTCGAGGGCGCGGACCTGCGGCTGTTCGGCAAGCCGCACGCGACCGAGCGGCGCCGGATGGGTGTCGCCGTCGCCCACGCCGACGACGTCGACACCGCCCGCGACCGCGCGACCCGGGCGGCCGGGCTCGTGCACCCCGTCCCGCGCGGCTGAGCGGAGCGGGCGGTCCGCGCGGGTACCGTCGGGTCCGGAGGTGGGTGAGATGACCGGGCGCACGGGACTCGTGGTGGCGGGCGCCGGAGCCCGGGGAGCCTACGAGGCGGGCGTGCTGACCGAGCTGCTGCCCCGGCTCACCCACACCTGGTCCGCGCCCTCGATCCTGGTCGGGACGAGCGCCGGTGCCCTGAACGTGGCCGCGCTGGCCGGCCTGACCGGCACCGACCCGCAGGACGCGAGCGCCGAGCTCGTGTCGCGCTGGGAGTCGGTGCGCACCGACGAGGTGATTGCGCTGCCGTCGTCGGCGCTGGAGGCGGGTGCCGCCTACGCCGGGGACCTGCTCGGCCTCCCGTCGTGGCTGCGGCGGGCGCTGGGGCTGCCGGACCGGGTGACCCGGCTGCTCGACGCCGAGCGCCTGCGCCCGGTCGTGGAACGCGTCGTCGACTGGGGCCGACTGCACCACGCGATCGCCCGCGGCCCGGTGGACGCCGTCGGTGTCGCCTGCACCTCGGCCGGGACCGGGGGGACGGTCGTGTTCGTGGAGCGCGGGCCGGGGGTACCCCTACCGCCGTACGACCCGGGCCGCGACATCCGCTACGTCGACACCCGGCTCACCGCCGACCACCTGCTCGCCTCCGCCGCGGTGCCGGTGCTGTTCGCCCCGCGCCGGCTCGACGACGGCTGGTACCTCGACGGCGGGGTGCGGCTCAACACCCCGCTCAAGCCCGCGTTGCGGCTCGGGGCGGACCGGATCGGGGTCGTCGCGACCACGCCCGCGGTGCCGGTCCCGGAGGGCCCGGCACCGCCGGAGCACGCCCCCGACGTCTACGCCGTCGCGGCGCTGGCGCTGCGGATCGTCCTCGGGGCCGGGGTCACCGAGGACCTGCGGACGCTGCGCGCGGTCAACGAACTGGTGGAGCGGGGTGCCGACGACCGGCACGCCCGGATCGGGACCTGGTTCGCCGGGCCGCCCGCGGACCGGGGTGCCGAGCTCGCCGCGCTGGCCGCCGAGGTGCGCCGCCGCGAGTACGGCGGCCTGCGCGCGCTGCGCAACCCGTCGCTGTTCGTGCTGGAACGCCTGGTCGGCGGCGGGGTACCGGACGTCGACTCCACCGACGGGGCGGAGCTGCTCAGCTTCCTGTTCTTCGACCGTGCCTTCGCCTCGGCCGCCGCCGCGCTCGGCGCGGAGCACGCCGCGACAGCGGTGGCACCGGACTCGGCGGCACAGGACTCAGCGGCACCGGACGCAGCGGCACCGGACTCGGCGGCACCGGGCGCAGCGGCACCGGGCGCAGCGGCACCGGACTCGGCGGCACCGGGCCGGCGGGCTCCGATGAGTCCGGTGGGCCGGCGCGGTCGGTACTCCTGACGGCGGCCCGCCCGGGGCCGCCCCGGGAGGGGAGCCCACCATGACCACCGCATCCGCACACGGCACCACCACCCCGTCGCGCCGGCGCCCGGTCGCCGGGACCGTCGCACTCTGGGTGCTGCAGGTCCTGCTCGCCGGGGTCTTCGTGATGGCCGCGCTGCCCAAGGTGAGCGGCGACCCGATCGCCGTCGCCGGGTTCGAGCTGCTCGGCCTCGGCGTCCCCGGAATGATCGTCGTCGGCTGGCTGGAGCTCGCCGGCGCGGTCGCCCTGCTGGTGCCCCGGCTGTGCGGGCTCGCCGCCACCTGCCAGGTGGCACTCATGATCGGGGCCGTCTCGGTCACCGCGGTCCTGATCCCGGAGATGATCGCGTTCCCGGCGGTGACCCTGGTCGCGGTCTGCGTGGTCGCGTGGTTCCGCCGCCACGACACCGCCGCGCTGTTCCGGGCCCTGCGCCGCGGCTGACCCGCAGCCGTACGGGCTCAGCCCATCTCGTCGGTGAGCCGGCCGTGGTTGTGGTCGTCGTAGGCGGCGAGGTCGAGGAAGCCGTGCCCGGAGAAGTTGAACAGGATGACCTTCTCCGCACCGGTCTCCTTGGCGGCGAGCGCCTCGTCGATCGCCGCCGCGACCGCGTGCCCGCACTCCGGCGCCGGGATGCGGCCCTCGGTGCGGGCGAACCGGACCGCCGCCTCGAACACCTTCCCCTGCGGGTAGGCGGTGGCCTCCATCCGGCCGTCCTTGACCAGCGACGACACCAGCGGCGAGCTGCCGTGGTAGCGCAGCCCACCGGCGTGGATCGACGGCGGCACGAAGTCGTGCCCGAGGGTGTACATCGGCAGCAGCGGGGTGAGGCCCCCGACGTCGCCGAAGTCGTAGTCGTAGCGGCCCTGGGTGAGCGTCGGGCAGGACAGCGGTTCCACCGCGACCAGCCGGACCCCCGCGTCCGGGACGAACGGGAAGGTGATCCCGCCCAGGTTGGAGCCGCCACCGCAGGACCCCACGACGACGTCCGGCAGGCCCTCCCCGGCCTGGCCCAGCTGTTCCCGTGCCTCCAGGCCGATCACCGTCTGGTGCAGGAGCACGTGGTTGAGCACCGAGCCCAGCGCGTAGTGGGTGTCGTCGCGCCCGACGCAGTCCCGCACCGCGTCGGAGATCGCCGAGCCGAGCGAGCCCGGCTGGTCCGGTTCGTCGACCGGGGACGGCACGACCTCGCCGCCCCAGGTCTCGATCGCGATCCGGCGGTAGGGCTTCTGCCCGTACGACGCGCGCACCATGTAGACCTTCAGGTCCAGCCCGAACTGGGCCGCGGCGAACGCCAGCGCGGTGCCCCACTGGCCGGCGCCGGTCTCGGTGGTGAGCCGCTTCGTCCCCTCGCCCGCGTTGTAGAACGCCTGCGCCACCGCCGTGTTGGTCTTGTGGCTGCCGGACGGCGAGACCGACTCGTCCTTGTAGTAGATCCGCGCCGGGGTACCGAGCGCCTGCTCGAGCCTGCGCGCCCGCTGCAGCGGCGTCGGCCGCCAGAGCTTGAGGATGTCGAGCACCTCGCCGGGGACGTCGATCCACGGCTCGTCGCTGACCTCCTGCTCGATCAGCGACATCGGGAACAGCGGCGCGAGGTCGTCGGGACCCACCGGCTCCCGGGTCCCCGGGTGCAGCGGCGGCTGCGACGGGCTCGGCAGGTGCGGGACGACGTTGAACCAGGCCGAGGGGATCTGCTCCGGGGGCAGCGTCCAGCGGGTCATACCCTGGGAACCTATCTCGGACGGGGCGCGGGGCCCGCGTGGGGAGCGGTCCCCTCGATCCGGACCGCCACCTGCTCGTGGTCGTGGGTGTAGCAGGCGTAGCGGTGGCGCACCCCGTGCTTCTCGGCGTACTCCCACCACGCGCGGGCCTCGTGGCGCTCCCAGTCGGGGAAGTTGAAGAACTCGTCGAACAGCACGATGCTGCCCGGCCGCAGCCGGGGGCCGACGGCCTCCAGCACAGTCACGGCCGAGGAGTACAGGTCGGAGTCGACGTGCAGGAAGTCCACCGGGCCGGGGTGGGTGGCCAGGAACCGGTCGAGGGTGTCGTCGAACAGGCCGACCACCAGCTCGGCACCCGGTACCTCGGGCAGCTCGGCGAGGTCGTCGAAGGCGCCGGCCGGGAACCCCGGCCGCCAGTTCTCGGGCAGGCCGGTGAACGTGTCGAAGCCGTGGACCCGTCCGTCCCCGCGGTGCGCGGCGATCGCCCGCAACGTCTCCCCGCGGTAGACGCCGAACTCCAGCGCCATCCCGCCGGTGGGCGCCAGCCCGAGCGCGTGCTCCAGGGTCGCCTCGGGGCCGGACAGCGGGACCGCGTCGCCGAGGTGCTCGCGCACGAACCGGGCGGTGCCGGCGACGACCTCCCGCTCGGTGGCGGCGATCGTGTCACGGCGGTCGCGGATCTCCACCGCGCGGATCTCCGCGACGGCGCGGTCGACCTCGCTGCGGACGCGGGCGTCCAGCTCGTCGCGCAACGCGGCCAGCTCGGAACGCAGCACGGCCGTCTGCGCGGCGGTGTGCCGGGCGAGTGCCTCGTCGAGCAGCCGCCCGGCCCGGCGCCGGGCCCGCAGCAGCAGGGCACCCGGGCCCGCGATCACAGCTCCCGCGACGCCCGCAGCCGACCGAGGGCCTCCTCCAGGATGGCCTCGCCGTCGGCGTCGCTGCGCCGCTCCTTCACGTACGCCAGGTGCGTCTTGTACGGCTCGGTGCGCGGCGCGGCCGGCGGGTTCTGGGCGTCGCGCCCGCCGGGCAGGCCACAGCGCGGGCAGTCCCAGGTCTCGGGGACCTCGGCGTCCGCGGAGAACCACGTGTTGTTGACGTGTCCGTTCGCGCAGTAGAACGGGATCCGCTCGCGTGCGGCGGTCTCACCGCGCTCGGACTCCCCCATCGGACCGGCCCCGACCCGGGTGCCGCGGATCGCGTTGCCACCAGCCATCTCGGTGTCCCCTCTCGCTCGCCCTGCGGCCGTCGCCGGTCAGGACCCGGCCAGCATGAGGCCGTTGCCGACCACCGCGATGAACCAGATCAGCCCGACGAAGACGGTGTAGCGGGCGACGTTGCGGTCCGCGGCGGCCGAGCCCGACAGGCTCGACTGGACGCCGCCGCCGAAGAGACTGGTCAGTCCCCCGCCCTTGCTGCGCTGCAGCAGGATCAGCGCGATCAGCAGCAGGCTGGTCACGATGAGGATGATCTGCAGGGTCAGGATCACGGGCAATTCCCAATCTTGCGGTCGCTCGCCGGAGTGGCCGAGGATACTCCGCTCGCCGGTGCAGCCGCGCCACACCCCCGACGAGCGGAGCCGCGGCCCGGCGTACCGGGCCGCGGCTCCCCCTGCCGTGGCGTGTCGTGCCGTCGCCCGTCGCCGTTACGGCAGCGGGCCGCCGGCGGCGAGCGCCGAGAGCTTCGCGAACTCGTCGGCGTCGAGGCTGGCGCCACCGACCAGTGCGCCGTCGACGTCGGACTGGGCGACGATCTCGCCCACGTTCGACGACTTCACCGAGCCGCCGTAGAGGATCCGGACGCCCGCGGCGGCCTCCTCCCCGTACAGCTCCCGCACGGTCCCGCGCAGCGCGGCGCAGACCTCCTGCGCGTCCGAGGCGCCCGCCACCTTGCCGGTGCCGATCGCCCAGACCGGCTCGTAGGCGAGCACGAGCCCGGCCGCCTGCTCCGCGCTCACCTTCTTCAGCGCACCGCGGAGCTGGTCGGTGCAGTGCTGCACGTGCGTACCGGCCTCGCGGACCTCCAGGCCCTCGCCGACGCACAGGATCGGGGTGATCCCGTGCTTGAGCGCGGCCAGCACCTTCGCGTTGACGACCGCGTCGTCCTCGCCGTGGATCTCCCGGCGTTCCGAGTGCCCGACGACGACGTAGCGGCAGCCCAGCTTGGCCAGCATGAGCCCGGACACGTCACCGGTGTAGGCACCCGAGTCGTGCGGGGACAGATCCTGCGCCCCGTGCACCACCCGGAGCTTGTCACCGTCGATCAGCGTCTGGACGCTGCGGATGTCGGTGAACGGCGGCAGCACCGCGACCTCGACCTTGTCGAAGTAGCGCTCCGGCAGCGCGAAGGCGAGCTTCTGCACCACCGCGATGGCCTCGAGGTGGTTGAGGTTCATCTTCCAGTTGCCCGCGATCAGCGGGGTACGGGTCGCCATCAGGCCCCCTCCTCCAGCACTGCGACGCCGGGCAGGGTCGCGCCCTCGAGGAACTCGAGCGAGGCGCCCCCGCCGGTGGAGATGTGCGAGAAGCCGTCCTCACCGATGCCCAGCGCCCGCACCGCGGCGGCCGAGTCGCCACCGCCGACGACGGAGAAGGCACCGGAGTCGGCGACGGCCTGCGCCACACCGCGGGTGCCCTCGGCGAACGGCGCCATCTCGAACACGCCCATCGGACCGTTCCAGAAGATCGTCTTCGCCGCGGCGATCCGGCTGCCGAAGTCCCGGACCGAGTCCGGCCCGATGTCCAGGCCCAGCCAGCCGTCCTCGATCTCGCCGACCCCGACCGTTCGCGTGTTCGCGTCCGCGGAGAACGCGTCGGCGACCACCACGTCGGTCGGCAGGACGATCTTGCCGGACTCCAGCAGCGTCCGGCAGGTGTCGATCTGCTCGGACTCCAGCAACGAGGAGCCGACGCCGTGCCCCTGCGCGGCGAGGAACGTGAAGCACATCCCGCCCCCGACCAGCAGGCTGTCCACCTTCGGCAGCAGCGCCTCGATCACGGCCAGCTTGTCCGAGACCTTGGACCCGCCGAGCACGACGGCGTACGGGCGGTCCGGCTGCCCGGTGAGGGTGCGCAGCACCTCGACCTCGGACAGCACGAGCCCGCCGGCGAACGGCTCGAGCCGCTGCGCGACGTCGTAGACCGACGCCTGCTTGCGGTGCACCACACCGAACCCGTCGGAGACGAACGCCGCGTCGTCGCCGACCAGCGCGACGAGCTCGTCGGCGAACGCGCCGCGCTCGGCGTCGTCCTTGCTGGTCTCGCGGGCGTCGAACCGGATGTTCTCCAGCATGACCACGTCGCCCGCGGCCATGTTCGGGAGCGGCTTGCCGAGCTCCACCAGCCGGACCGGTGCACCGAGCAGGTCGCCGAGCCGCTCGGCGACCGGGGCCAGCGAGAACCTCTCCTCGGGCCCGTTCTTCGGGCGCCCCAGGTGCGCGGTCACGACGACCTGCGCCCCCGCTCCGGACAGCGCCGAGATGGTCGGCGCCGAGGCGCGGATGCGGCCGTCGTCGGTGATGTTCCGGTCGTCGTCGAGAGGGACGTTGAGGTCGGACCGGACCAGCACGGTCCGGCCCTGCACCCCCTCGTCCCCGTCGTCGAGGAGGTCGTCGAGGGTCCTCACAGCTTCGACGCCACCAGCCCGGCGATGTCGACGAGGCGGTTCGAGTAGCCCCACTCGTTGTCGTACCAGCCGAAGATCTTCACCTGCTTGCCGATGACCTTGGTCAGGCTCGCGTCGAGGATGCACGAGTGCGGGTCGGTCACGATGTCCGAGGACACGATCGGGTCCTCGGTGTACTTGAGGATGCCCTTGAGCGGGCCGTCCGCGGCGGCCTTGAACGCCGCGTTGACCTCCTCGGCGCTGATCTCCCGCGTGACCTCGGCGACCAGGTCGGTGATCGAGCCGGTCGGCACCGGCACGCGCAGCGAGTAGCCGTCGAGCTTGCCCTGCAGGTGCGGCAGGACCAGACCGATCGCCTTCGCGGCGCCCGTGGTGGTCGGGATGACGTTCAGCGCGGCGGCCCGGGCCCGGCGCGGGTCCTTGTGCGGGCCGTCCTGCAGGTTCTGGTCCTGGGTGTAGGCGTGGATCGTGGTCATCAGACCCTGCTCGATGCCGGCGGCGTCGTCGAGCACCTTCGCCATCGGGCCCAGGCAGTTGGTGGTGCAGGACGCGTTCGAGACGATGTTCTGCGAACCGTCGTAGTCACCGTCGTTGACGCCCTTGACGATGGTGATGTCCTCGTCGGTCGCCGGGGCCGAGATGACGACCTTCTTCGCGCCGGCCTCGAGGTGCTTGGCCGCACCGTCGCGCTTGGTGAAGATCCCGGTCGACTCGACGACGACGTCGACGCCCAGGTCCTTCCAGGGCAGCTCGGAGGGCTCGCGGACGGCGAGTGCCTTGAAGCCCTTGCCGTCGACGAGGATCTCGTCGCCCGACGTGGTGACCTCGTAGGGCAGCCGGCCCAGGATCGAGTCGTACTTCAGCAGGTTCGCGAGCGTCGCGTTGTCGGTGATGTCGTTCACCGCGACGATCTCGATGTCGGTGGTGCCGGCGGCGCGCTGGGCGTCCACCGCCCGCCAGAAGTTCCGGCCGATGCGGCCGAAGCCGTTGACTCCTACGCGGACCGTCACAGTGCCTCCATGGGCTCGTCGTGCGTGTCTTCTCCCCCGGCCCGCCGGGTCCCGGCGGCGGGGCGTGGCAGGTCGATCGCGGCGCGCTCCGGATGCGGGTCGCGCCGCGTGCCGTGCTCGGCCGCCACCCTATCGGCGCAGGCCGACGTCCGGACCCCGCGTACCCCGTGACCTGCGCCGCGATGTGAGCGGCTCCGCCGCCCGTGAGTGGTTATCGCGGTCAGAGCCGCGATAACCACTCACGGGCGGCTGAGCCGCAGGAACTTCCGCCAGGCCGGGCGGGTGTCGGGGACCTCGGCGGCGGCGCGCTCGGCGTCGGAGAAGCCCTCGACCGGTTCGTGCGGGCGGGCCGCCCGTGCCCGGGTGACGAACGCCGACGCCGCGGCCAGCGCGGCGGTCACGCCCGCCGCCCCCGGCCCGGCGGTGATCGTCGCGGTCGCCGGGACGCCGAACCGGGCGGCCGCAGCCGGCGCGCCCGGGAGCTCGCCGAGCACGGTGCCGGTCCCGCCGCGGGCGCCCGCCGCGGCCTCGCCGATACCGGCCGCGTCCCGGGCGGCCGGCTCCGGGGCGGCCACGCTCCTGCTGCCGGCGCCCCGGGTGTCGGCCCGGTTGTCGACAGCCCCGGTACCGGCGGCCGGGGCGGCTGCCGAGGCGGCGGCCGGGGCGGCTGCGGACCGGGCGTCCGCGGCCGGGGCGCCGCCGGTGCGGGCGAGCACCTTCGCGACCGGGATCCCGCCGCTGGTCACATCGACCAGCACGATCTCCCACGCGTAGGCGGCCTGCTGGTGCGTGATGCGCTCGCGGACCTCGGTGGTGTCACCGACCGCGGCCTCGCCGACGAGCAGCACGACGACCCGCTCGGGCCGGTCGGCCTCGTCGCGCGCGGCCAGCTCGTCGCCGACCGCGTCGAGCAGGCGGGCGGCGCCGGTCCGCAGGTCGGGACCGTCGAGGGCGCGCAGCCGTGCGGGGAGCGCGGCGCGAGCAGCGGTGCGGCTCGTCGGCACGGCCGGCGGGTGCGACCCGTCGGACAGCGAGCGGGTCAGGTCGTTGCCGGTCGCCACCACGACCTCCGGCTCGCCCGGACCGGCCTGGTCCTCGAGCAGGTCGGCGAGGCCGGCACGCAGGGCCGGGAGCAGCGGCCGCAGCATGCTGGAGCGGTCGAGGTGCACGGCGAGGAGCGCGGTTCCCGGGCTGGTCACGCGCGGCATCATGCCAGGGGTGATCACCGGGCCGGCGCCGGGACGCTGCGCCCGGGCCGCCGCTCCCGCACGGCGGGCCGCGACGGCGCCGCCGCTCGGGCCTCCTCCGCCCGGGCCACCGCCGCTCGGGACACCGCCGCTCGGGACACCGCCGCTCGGGACACCGCCGGAGACCGAGCTCCGGGGCAGCCGTCAGGGGATCGGGCTCAGCGGCCCTCCTCCTCCAGCATCTCCGCGGTCACCGCGGACTCGGTGTCCGGGATGCCCAGCTCGGCCGCCTTCTTGTCGGCCGTCTGGAGCAACCGGCGGATCCGGCCGGCGACGGCGTCCTTGGTCATCGGGGGGTCGGCCAGCTGCCCCAGCTCCTCCAGCGAGGCCTGGGTGTGCTGGGCCCGCAGCTGCCCGGCCGCGCGCAGGTGCTCGGGCACGTCGTCGGCGAGGATCTCCAGTGCCCGGGTCACCCGCGCCGCGGCCGCGACGGCGGCCCGCGCCGAGCGGCGCAGGTTCGCGTCGTCGAAGTTCGCCAGCCGGTTCGCGGTGGCCCGGACCTCGCGGCGCATCCGCCGCTCCTCCCAGGACAGCACGCTCTGGTGCGCCCCCATCCGGGTCAGCAGCGCACCGATCGCGTCGCCGTCCCGCACCACGACCCGGTCCGCGCCCCGCACCTCGCGCGCCTTCGCCGCCACACCGAGCCGGCGGGCGGCCCCGACCAGGGCGAGCGCGGCCTCCGGACCGGGGCAGGTGACCTCGAGTGCGGAGCTGCGCCCGGGCTCGGTCAGCGACCCGTGCGCCAGGAACGCGCCCCGCCAGGCGGCCTCGGCGTCGGAGAGGTCACCGGAGACGACCGGCGGCGGGAGCCCGCGCACCGGACGGCCACGGTTGTCGAGCAGCCCGGTCTGGCGCGCCAGACCCTCCCCGTCCCGGATCACCCGGATGACGTACCGGGCGCTGCGCCGCAGGCCGCCCGCGGTGATCACGTGCGCGTCGGCGGTGTGCCCGTAGAGCTCGTGGATCTCGCGGCGCAGCCGGCGCGCCACCGACCCGGTGTCGACCTCGGCCTCGATCACGACGCGGCCGCCGACGATGTGCAACCCGCCGGCGAAGCGGAGCAGCGAGGCGACCTCGGCACGACGCGACGACTGCTTGGTGACGGTGAGCCGGCTCAGCTCGTCCTTCACCGTGGCGGTCATGGCCATTGCGGGCTCCTTCCACGCTGCGGGCTGTGCTGGTCCGTCACCTGGCTCGGCGCGGCCGCGCCGTCGTCGCCCGCGGCCGGGGCGAGGGCGCCGAACACGTCGAGCAACGCACCGGCCAGGGCGTCCGGGTCGTGCCGCGGGGTCGCCGATCCGACGTCGGCGACGTCGGCCAGCCACACCCGACCGCCGGGGACCAGCAGGTCGGCCGCGGCCGCGTGCAACCGGTCCGGCAGCGGCACCGACCCGGTGTCGGCCAGGACGGCGTGCGCCCGCAGGGAGGGCGCGTGTCCGGACAGTACTTCAAGGTGCTGCTCCGGCGAGAATCCGGCGGTCTCGCCCGGCTCCGGGGCGAGGTTGAGCAGCACCACCCGGGCCGCCGGGGTCGTCAGCAGCGCGTCCCGCAGCCCCGGCACCAGCAGGTGCGGCAGCACGCTGGTGAACCACGACCCCGGACCGAGGAGCACCACGTCGGCCTCCAGCACCGCCCGGACGGCCTCGTCGCAGGCCGGCGGGTCCTCCGGACGCAGCCACACGCGGCGCACCCGCCCCGGGGTGGAGGCCACCGCGACCTGCCCGCGGATGCGGTGCGCGCGGTCCAGGCCGTCCAGCGCGACCTCCGCCTCGATGTCCAGCGGCACCCGGGCCATCGGCAGCACCCGTCCGTCGCACCCGAGCAGCCCGCCGACGGTCTCCAGCGCCTGCACCGGGTCACCGCCGCGCTCCAGCAGCCCGGCCAGCAGCAGGTTGCCCAGTGCGTGCCCGGCGAGCGCGCCGTTGCCGCCGAAGCGGTGCTGGACCAGGCCGGACCAGAACCGGCCGTCCTCGTCGTCGGCGGCCAGCGCCGCCAGCGCCATCCGCAGGTCACCCGGCGGCAGCAGCCCCAGCTCGCGGCGCAGCCGGCCCGAGGACCCGCCGTCGTCGGCGACGGTCACGACGGCGGTGATCCCGGCGACGGCCGGGCAGCGGCGCAGCGCGGTCAGGGTGGCGTGCAGGCCGTGGCCGCCACCCAGCGCGACGACCCGCAGCGCCGGTGACGGGGGCGCCTCCACGGGCCCGCTCATTCACGCCCCATGTCGCGGTGCTCGACGTTCACCTGGATCCCGGGCCGGTCGGCGAGCCGGCGTCCGAGCTCCTCCGAGATCGCCACCGAGCGGTGCTTCCCGCCGGTGCAGCCCACGGCGAGGGTCAGGTACCGCTTGCCCTCCCGCCGGTAGCCGGCACCGACCAGGTCGAGCAGCTCCAGGTAGCGGTCGACGAACTCCTCGGCCCCCTCCTGGGAGAGCACGTAGTCACTGACCTCGCTGTCCCGGCCGGTGAACTCGCGCAGCTCCGGGATCCAGTGCGGGTTCGGCAGGAACCGGACGTCGACGACCAGGTCGGAGTCCAGCGGCAGGCCGTACTTGTAGCCGAACGACAGCACCGTGATCCGGGTGGCCGCGTGCGCGTGCTCCCCCGCGAACGACGCCTCGATCCGGGCGCGCAGGTCGTGCACGGACAGGTTCGAGGTGTCGAGGACGAGGTCGGCGTCCTCGCGCAGCGGCCGCAGCACCTCACGCTCGGCGTTCAGCCCATCGGTGATCCGCCCGGCGCCCTGCAGCGGGTGCGACCGGCGGTTCTGCTCGAAGCGGCGCACCAGCACCGCGTCGGACGCCTCCAGGAACAGCAGCTTCGGCCGGTAGCCGCGGCTGTCGAGGTCCTTGATGATCGCACCCAGGTCGTCGGTGAACGCCCGCGAACGCACGTCCATCACCACCGCGATCCGGGTGACGTCGCCGCGCGCCCGGGACCCGAGATCGACCATCGTGGCGATCAGTTCCGGCGGCAGGTTGTCGACGACGAACCAGCCGAGGTCCTCCAGCACCTTGGCCGCCGTGCTGCGCCCGGCCCCGGACAGGCCGCTGACCAGCGCGACCTCGATCCCCGGCCCGCCGGTCCGCGCGTCGCGGGACCGGTCGGCATCCGCCCGTGTCATCCCCGTCCCCCCTCGGTCGACCCCGTACCGTCCTGCAGCGCCGCGACCACCGTCTCCGCGGTCCGGCGGCCGAACCCGGGCACCCCGGCGATCTCCTCCACCCCGGCCGCGCGCAGCTTGCGGACCGAGCCGAAGTGCTGCAGCAACGCCTTCTTGCGGGCCGGGCCCAGCCCGGGCACCCCGTCCAGCGCCGACGCCGTCATGCCCTGCGAACGACGCTGCCGGTGGTAGGTGATGGCGAACCGGTGCGCCTCGTCGCGGACCCGCTGCAGCAGGTACAGCGCCTCGCTCGTGCGGGAGAGGATCACCGGGTCGTCGTCGTCCGGGAGCCAGACCTCCTCGAGCCGCTTCGCGAGCCCGCAGACCGCCACGTCGGTGATCCCCAGCTCGGCGAGCTCGGCGGCGGCCGCGTCGACCTGCGGCTTCGCCCCGTCGACGACCAGCAGGTTCGGCGGGTAGGCGAACTTTTTGGGTCGTCCGGTCGTCGGGTCGATGCCGGTGCGGATGCTCTCGCCGGGCCCGGCCTCACCGGGCTCGATCTCACCGGGCACGATCTCGCCTGACCCGATCTCACCGGACCCGGCGCCGGGCCCGGCGCCCCCTCCGGTCGCGTCACCGGTCACCGCACCGGCCTCGGCGTCCTCCGCCGTCTCGGCCAGGTAGCGCTTGAACCGCCGCCGGACGACCTCGGCGATGGCGGCCACATCGCTGTGTTCACCCGCCCCGCCGGCTCCGCCGGCTGCCGTCCCCCGGCGCTGCGCGGCGTCCTTGATCTCGAAGCGGCGGTACTCCGACCGGCGCGATAGCCCGTCCTCGAACACCACGAGCGAGGCCACCACGTTGCTGCCCTGGACGTGGCTGACGTCGATGCACTCGATCCGCAGCGGCGCCTGGTCGAGCTCGAGGTTCTCCTGGATCTCCTGCAGCGCGGCGGACCGCGCCGTGAGGTCCCCGGCGCGGCGCAGCTTGTGCTGGGCGAACGCCTCCTTCGCGTTGCGCTCGACGGTCTCGGCGAGCGCCTTCTTGTCGCCGCGCTGCGGCACGCGCAGCGCGACCTTGGAGCCGCGCAGGCCCCCCAGCCAGCGCTCCAGCGAGGCACTGTCCGCGGGCAGCACCGGCAGCAGGATCTCCTTCGGCACGGGCTGGGTGGCGTCGTCGGCGGCGCCGGCCAGCGCGTGCTGCTCGCCGTAGAACTGGGACACGAACCGCTCGGCGAGCTGCTCGGTGTCGGTCGGCTCGACCTTGTCGATCACCCAGCCGCGCTGGCCGCGGACCCGGCCGCCCCGCACGTGGAACACCTGCACGGCGGCCTCCAGCTCGTCCTCGGCGAAGGCCACGACGTCGGCGTCGGTCCCGTCACCCAGCACGACGGCCTGCTTCTCCATCGCCCGCCGGAGCGCGCCCAGGTCGTCGCGCATCCGGGCCGCCCGCTCGAACTCCAGGTTCTCCGACGCCTCGGCCATCTCCCGCTCCAGGTGGCGGACCATCCGGTCGGTGCGCCCGGAGAGGAAGTCGGAGAAACCCTCGACGATGTCACGGTGCTCGTCGGCGGTGACGTTGCCGACGCAGGGAGCCGAGCACTTGTCGATGTAGCCGAGCAGGCAGGGACGGCCGATCTGGCCGTGCCGCTTGAACACCCCGGCCGAGCAGGTGCGCGCCGGGAACACCCGCAGCAGCAGGTCGAGCGTCTCGCGGATCGCCCAGGCGTGCGCGTAGGGCCCGAAGTAGCGGACCCCCCGCTTGCGGGGGCCCCGGTAGACGTGCAGCCGCGGGTACTCCTCGTGCATCGTCACCGCGAGGACGGGATAGGACTTGTCGTCGCGGTAGCGGACGTTGAACCGCGGGTCGTACTCCTTGATCCAGTTGTACTCGAGCTGGAGCGCCTCGACCTCGGTGCCGACGACCGTCCACTCGACCTTCGCGGCCGTGGTCACCATCTGCCGGGTCCGCGGGTGTAGCCCGGCCAGGTCGGCGAAGTAGGAGTTGAGGCGCTGGCGCAGGTTCTTGGCCTTGCCGACGTAGATCACCCGGCCGCGCGGGTCGGAGAACCGGTAGACCCCCGGCGACTCCGGGATCGTCCCGGTCGCCGGACGGTAGGTGCTCGGGTCGGCCATGGTGTCCCCCAGAGTAGATCCGGCCACCGACACGCCCGCCCGGCCCCCGGTCGGCCCGGGCGCCGCGACCGGGGTGTAGGGACGGTGTCGGCCGATCGTGGCGGCGGTGCCGCGGCGAACTGTCGGTGGCCTGCGGTACAACAGTGACTCGAACACGAGTTCGACCCGCAGGCCTGGCGAGGAGGCCCCATGAGTACCGCACACGACATCGAGTTCGGCACCGCCCCGGGCGAGGCGTCCGTCCCGGAGGCCCGGCTGGACCGGATCCGCAAGCTGCTGGCCAAGGCGGAACGGGCCGGCACGCCGGACGAGGCGGAGATCTACACCGACAAGGCCGTCGAGCTCATGGCGCGCCACGGCGTCGACGAGGCGCTGCTCGCTGCCACCGGTCCCCCGCGGACCGACCCGATCGGCCCGGTGCGCATCGACATCGACGACCCCTACAGCGGGGCGAAGGCCCGGCTGCTGGGCTGGATCGCGTCGGCGCTGCGCTGCCGGTGGGTGATCCACGACGCCCGGGGAGGCAAGGTCTCCGCGGTGACCGTGTTCGGGCACGCCTCGGACCGCGAACGCGCGGAGCTGCTCTACACCTCGCTGCTGCTGCAGGTCGCCGGGCAGCTGGCGGTGGTCCGGCCGCCGGGGCCGCGGGAGTCGGTCGCCGCCTACCGCCGGTCGTGGATCTACGGGTTCGCCGCGCGGGTGCACCAGCGGCTGCTGGAGGCCGAGCGGAGCGCGGTGTCGGAGACCGCGTGCGGGTCCGCGGCCGGCGCGCCGTCGGTCGAGCTGGTGCTGGCCGACCGGGGCGCGGAGGTCGACCGGGCCTACGACGAGGAGTTCGGCGACCTGCGCCGGGCACGCAGGCCCCAGGTCTCCGGATCGGGCTACCGGCGCGGGGCCGCCGCGGCGGACCGGGCGGACCTGGGCGGTCCGCGGCTGGGCGGGCGGGGCCGTGCACGGGCACTGGGCCGGTGAGCCGCGGCCCGGTGGGGTCCCGCTGGGGCCGGTCACCAGGGGTGTGACCGGCCCGGGAGCCGGGCCGGCGGCCGGCTCAGCCGCCGGTGCGCGCGGCGCCGTGCAGCTCGCGCAGGGTGCGGACGCCGCGGACCGCGAGCCCGCGGTCGACCGCCTGCACCGCGAGCACCGGGTGGTACTCGTCGTCGGGCAGCTCCAGGCGTGCCGAGGAGGCACCGTCCGGGAAGGAGACGCCGAGCACCCCGTCCCACGGGAACCAGCGCGTGGTCAGCACGTTGCGGACCTCGATCCCGCTGTGGTCGGCCCGCACCCGCGGGCGGGCCATCAGCAGCAGGCCACCGGCCACGAACGCGCCGATCACCATCATCGCCACCTGGTCCACCAGCCGGAAGGTCACGCCGGTGTCCTCGGTCGGCAGCAGGTACGTGACGATCGCGAAGAAGACCATGATCCCCGCGGCGCACACCCAGGCCGTGATCAGCAGGGCGCGCGGGCGCAGGGTCACCGCGTCCGGGCCGGGGCCGGTCGGCGCCGGCCGGTCCCCCTGCGGGGCGCCCGGTCCCTGCTGGTGCTGCTCGGTCACGGGGTGTCCTCCCTGCACGGCCCGGTCGGGGCCGCTCACGTGTGGGCCGCTGCGCCGGCGCGCAGGTCGCGCAGCACCAGCGCCGATTCCAGGGCCGCGAGGCACGCCTCGGCCCCCTTGTCCTCCACCGATCCCGGCGCGCCCGACCGGTCCTGCGCCTGCTGGACGGTCTCGGTCGTGAGCACGCCGTTGCCGACCGGGGTGGACTCGTCCAGCGCGACCCGGGTCAGGCCGCTGGTGACGGCGTCGCAGACGTACTCGAAGTGCGGGGTGCCGCCCCGGACCACGACGCCGAGGGCCACGACCGCGTCGTGCGTGCGGGCCAGCTCCTGGGCGACGACCGGCAGCTCCACCGTGCCGGGGACCCGGGTGACGGTCGGCTCGGTGCCGGCGTCGCGCGCGGTCGCCACCGCCCGCTCCAGCAGGCTGTCGACGATCTCGGCGTGCCAGCGGGCGGCGACCACCCCGACCCGGAGTCCGGATGCGTCCAGCTGCGTGGCCCCGGTGGGCCGCCCCTCACCGCTCATACCCCGATTCTCGCCGGTGCCGCCCGGCGACCGGGCACGGGGGTACCCGGTCGTCCGCCCGGGCTCAGCGACCCGGGTCGGCGACCCCGCCCAGGTCGGGCAGGTCGTGCCCCATCCGGTCGCGCTTGGTGCGCAGGTACCGCAGGTTCTGCGGGGTCGGCCGGACCGGCATGGCCTCACGGCCCACCACGCGCAGGCCGTAGCCCTCCAGGCCGGCCCGCTTGTCCGGGTTGTTGGTCAGCAGCCGCATCGACTTCACGCCCAGGTCGGCGAGGATCTGGGCGCCGATGCCGTAGTCGCGCGCGTCGGCGGGCAGGCCCATGGCGAGGTTCGCGTCGACGGTGTCGGCACCGGCCTCCTGCAGCTGGTAGGCCTGCAGCTTGTGCAGCAGGCCGATGCCGCGGCCCTCGTGCCCGCGCATGTAGAGCACGACACCGCGCCCCTCGTTCGCCACGGTCTCCAGCGCCGCGTCGAGCTGCGGGCCGCAGTCGCAGCGCAGCGACCCGAGGACGTCCCCGGTCAGGCACTCGGAGTGCACCCGGACCAGGACGTTCTCGCCGTCGTCGGCGGGCGTGCCGACGCTGCCCATGACCATCGCGATGTGCTCGACGCCGTCGAGCAGCGAGTCGTAGCCGTGGGCGAGAAAGTCCCCGTGGCCGGTCGGGATCCGGGCGGTGGCGACCCGCTCGATGTGCTTCTCGAACCGGCGCCGGTAGGCGATCAGATCGGCGATCGTGATCAGCGTGAGGTCGTGGTCGGCGGCGAAGATCCCGAGCTCCTCGCCGCGGGCCATCTCCCCCTCGTTCTTCTCCGACACGATCTCGCACAGCGCACCGGCCGCGGGCAGGCCCGCCATCCGCGCCAGGTCGACGGCCGCCTCGGTGTGGCCCGGGCGGCGGAGCACGCCGCCCTCACGGGCCTGCAGCGGCAGCACGTGCCCGGGGCGGACGAGCTCGGCGGGCTCGGTGGCCGGGTCGGCGAGCAGCCGGATGGTGCGCGAACGGTCCTGCGCCGAGATCCCGGTGGTCACGCCCTCCTTGGCGTCCACGGTGACCGTGTACGCGGTGCGGAAGGAGTCCCGGTTGGTGTGGTGCATGGGCGGCAGGTCGAGCCGCTCGCACGCCTCCTCGGTGATCGCCACGCAGATGTAGCCCGAGGTGTAGCGGACGGTGAACGCGAGCAGCTCGGGGGTGGCCTTCGCCGCGGCGAAGATGAGGTCGCCCTCGTTCTCCCGGTCCTCGTCGTCCATCACCACGACCGGCTTGCCCTCGGCGATGTCGGCGATCGCCTTCTCGATCTGGGCGAAGCGCTCGGCCCGCTCCGCGGGCCCCATCGCGGTGTGCGGGGCGGCCGGCAGCTTCTCGGCGGCGGTCTCGTCCGGGGTCGTGCCCGGGGTGGTCGACGGCTCCCTCACCGGGCGACCCCTTCCTGTCCGGACCCGGGGCCCTGCAGGTACCCCGCGGTCATCCGTTCCACATACTTGGCGATCACGTCGACCTCCAGGTTGACCGGATCACCGGGGGTGCGCGACCCCAGGGTGGTGTCGGCCAGGGTCGTCGGGATCAACGCCACGCCGAACCCGTCCGGGTACACGGCGGCGACGGTGAGCGAGACGCCGTCGACGGCGATCGATCCCTTCTCCACCACGTACCGGGACAGCTCGGCCGGCAGTGCGAACCGCACCTCGTCGCTGCGCTCGCCCGGGGTCCGGGAGACCAGGGTGCCGACCCCGTCCACGTGGCCCTGCACGATGTGGCCGTCGAGACGCCCGCCGGCGGGCACCGCGCGCTCGAGGTTCACCCCCGACCCGGCGGTGACGGCGCCGAGCGAGGTGCGGGTGAGCGTCTCGGGCACGAGCTCGAGGGTGAGGGTGCCGCCCGCTCCGGCAGCGCCGTCGACGACGGCGGTGAGGCAACAACCGTTCACCGCCACCGACTCGCCGTGGCCGACCTCGGGGGCCAGCGCCGCCCGTACGGTCAGCACGACGACCTCGTCGTCGGTCCGGACGTCGACGACCTCGCCGACCTCCTCCACGATGCCGGTGAACATCCTCGTCCCCTCCTGCTACCGGGCCGGCCGGGCGACCGGCCCGGCGTCGTCGACCACTGCATCGATCAGTATGTCCGTGCCGGCGCGGCGGACCTCGTCCACCTGCAACCGGACGATGTCCGCGATCGTTCCCACCCCCGCGTCCCGGAGCGCGTGCGGTCCGGCGCCGAGCAGCGCCGGGGCCAGATGCACCAGCACCCGGTCGACGGCACCGGCGGCGACGAACGCCCCGGCGAGGGTCGGGCCCCCCTCGAGCAGGAGGTCCACGACATCGCGCCGGGCGAGGTCGGCGAGCACCTCGGCCGGGTCGCGGGTCCGCAGGTGCAGCGCCGGAGCGACCCCGGCGGTGTGCAGCCGGGCACCGGCCGGCACGTCCCGGTTCCCGACCACCACCCGCAGCGGCTGGTGGTCGCGCAGGGTCCCGTCCGGGTGGCGGGCGGTCAGTGCGGGATCGTCCGCAAGCACGGTACCCGTGCCCGCGACGATCGCGTCCATCCTGCGGCGCAGGTCATGCACCTCGCCCCGGGCCTGGGGGCCGGTGATCCAGCGGCTGCTCCCGTCGGCGGCGGCGACCCGCCCGTCCAGGGTGGTGGCGACCTTCCAGGTCACGTGCGGGCGCCCGGTGCGCTGGCGGTGCAGCCAGCCGCGCAGCGGGCCGCGCGCCACCTCCTCGGCCAGTGTGCCCAGGGTCACGTCGACGCCCGCGCCGCGCAGCCGGTCCAGCCCCCCGGCCGCGGCCGGGTTCGGGTCGGCGAGCGCGGCGTACACCCGGGCGACCCCTGCCTCGAGCAGGCCGTCCACGCACGGTGCGGTACGTCCGGTGTGGTTGCACGGCTCGAGGGTCACCACGGCGGTCCCGCCCGCGGCCCGGGCGCCCGCCTCGGCCAGCGCGGCGCGTTCGGCGTGCGGGCCACCGGGCGGCGCGGTCGCCCCGGTGCCCACGACCTCCCCGGCGCGGTCCAGGACGACGCAGCCGACGGCGGGGTTCGGGCTCGTCGTACCGTGCGCGCCGTCGGAGGCGGCGAGAGCGCGACGCATCGCCGCCTCGATCACCGCGGACTCGATCACCGCCGCACCGGCCCCTGGCCCGTCCGTGCTCACCTCGAGGGTCCGGTCAGCCGGCCCAGCGGTGCGGCGCGGTGCGGCGCACACGGTCGCGCAGCACGGAGACCGCGCGGCCCGGATCCTCGGCCCCGTAGACGGCCGAGCCCGCGACGAAGCAGTCGACGCCGGCCTCGGCGGCCTGCTCGATGGTGTCGGCGTTGATCCCGCCGTCGATCTCGACGATCAGCTTCAGGTGCCCGGTGTCGACCAGGCGCCGCGCGGCGCGGACCTTCTCGAGCACCTCGGGGATGAAGCTCTGCCCGCCGAATCCGGGCTCGACGCTCATCACCAGCAGCGTGTCGTAGTGCTTGAGCAGCTCGACGTACGGGTCCAGCGGCGTGTTCGGCTTGATCGACAGACCGGCGAGGGCACCGGCGGCACGCAGGTTCCGGGCGAGCATCACCGGGTCGTGCGCGGCCTCGACGTGCACCGTGACGTTCTTCGCGCCCGCCTCGGCGTACCCGGGGGCCCAGCGGTCCGGGTCCTCGATCATCAGATGGCAGTCGAGCGGGATGTCGGTGGCGGCGCGCAGGCTCTCCACGACCGGGAGGCCCAGGGTCAGGTTCGGCACGAAGTGCGCGTCCATGACGTCGACGTGCAGCCAGTCGGCGCCGGCCTGCTCGCCCGGGCCGCCACCGGCCACGGCGGCGGCCTCGTCGGCCAGCCGCGCGAAGTCGGCCGAGAGGATGCTGGGCGCGATCATCGGATGCACACCGAGCAGGCTATCCCTGCCTGCCTCCGGCCCCCGGCACCCCCGTACGAGGGCGGAGTCACACCCGTTCGCGGGTGCCGGGGCCGCCGGTCACTGCGCCGGGCGGCGGATCAGCGCCAGGAACATCGCGTCGGTGCCGTGCCGGTGCGGCCAGAGCTGCACGGCCGGGCCGGCGCCGAGACCGGGCATCCCCTCGGGCAGGCAGGCCCGGGCATCGAGCTGCTCGACCGGGCCTGCGGGGCCCGGGCGGCCCTCCCGGCCGACGATGCGCCCGACGACTCCCACCGTCTCCGACAGGTGCGGCGAGCAGGTGACGTACGCGACGACGCCGCCCGGGCGGACATGGCGCAGCGCGGCGACCAGCAGCTCGCGCTGCAGCCGGGCCAGCTCGGCGGTGTCCTCGGGACGCCGGCGCCACCGGGCCTCCGGGCGGCGGCGGAGCGCGCCGAGGCCGGTGCAGGGAGCATCGACGAGGACCCGGTCGAACACGCCGTCCGGCAGCGGTGCCTCCCGGCCGTCGGCGACGTGCACGGTCACCGGGAGCTCCGCGGTCGCCGTCCGGACCAGCCCGGCCCGGTGCTCGCTCGACTCCACCGCGTCGAGCGTGCCGCCCTGGGTGCCGACCAGGCCGCCGAGCAACGACGCCTTCCCACCCGGCCCTGCGCACAGGTCGAGCCAGCGTCCGGTGTCCTCCCCGACCAGCTCGGCCTCGGACAGGGCGACGGCGACGAGCTGGCTGCCCTCGTCCTGGACGACCGCCAGCCCCTCGGCGACGGCGTCGAGCTCACCGATCTCGCCGGAACCCGGCTCCAGGTGCACGCCGTACGGCGACCAGGGCGCCTCCTCGCCCCCGGTGGCCAGGGCGAGCTCCTCGGCGGAGATCTCCCCCGGGCGGGCGAGCAGGTGGACCTGCGGGCGGGCGTCGTCGGCGGCGAGCGCCGCGGTGAGCTCCTCGCCGGTCTCGCCCAGCGCGTCCGCGAACGCCTGGGCGATCCAGCGCGGGTGGGCGTGGCGCAGCGCGGCGGAGCCGACCGGATCCTCGGCCGCATCCGGGGCGAGCCGGTCGAGCCACTCGGACTCGTCGTGCTCGCCGATCCGGCGCAGGACCGCGTTGACGAACCCGGCCGACTGCGAACCGTGGTCGCCGCGGACCAGCTCGACGCAGGTCGAGACGGCCGCGTGGTCCGGGACCCGGGTCCGCAGCAACTGGTAGGCGCCGAGCCGCAGCGCGTCCAGCAACGGATGCTCGATCTTGGACAGCGGCCGGTCGGTGCACGCGTCGATGACGGCGTCGAGCAGCCCCTGGGCGCGCAGGGTGCCGTAGCCGAGCTCGGTGGCCAGCGCGGCGTCGCGGTCACGCAGCCCGTAGCGACGGAGGAGCCCCGGCAGCGCGAGGTTGGCGTAGGCGTCCCGCTCGCGGACGGCGGTCAGCAGGTCGTAGGCGGCCTGCCGGGCGGGATCGACCGCCGGTGGCCGGCCGGGGCCGACGCGACCGCGCGGCGGCCCCGCGTTGCGCGGGCCGGCCGTGCGCTCACGACGGCCGCCGTCCCGGCGGTCGTGCTCACGCCCGTCGTGCTCACGGCGCGGGGACCGGCCGGTGTCGCGATCGCGGCGCGGGCGGCCCTCCCGGTCGTCCCGGGCCCGGCCGGGCGCGGGTCGCTCGTCCCGGGGGCCTCCCCGGGGGCGCGCGACGTCCCCGCCGGAGCGGGAGTGGCTGGGCCGGTCGTCGTGGTCGCGACGGCGGTCGTCGCCGCGCTGGTCACGCCGGTCGTCGCGGCGCTCGTCCCGGTAGCGCCCGCCGCCCGCGTCACCGGGACGGCCCGCGCGCCGGTCGTCGCCGTAGCGGGGGCGGTCGCCGCCGCGGTGCCCGCCACGATCGCCGCGGGTGCCGCCCCGGTCGTCCCGGTTGTGGTCAGCACGGGGGGTCCGGCTGCGCTCGTCCCGGCCCCGGTCGTCGCGGTACCCGCGGCGGTCGTCACGGTGGCCGGAGCCGCGGTCGTCGCGACGGTCCCGATCACGTCCGTCACGCCCCCGCCCGCGGTCGTCGCGCTGGTCGCGGCGCCGGTCGTCACCCCCGCCGGCCCTCGGGCGGCCGCGGTCGTCGCCCCCAGCGGATCCGGTACGGCCGCCCCGGTCCGAGCCACCGCCCCACCCGGACCCGGTACGGCTACCCCGGTCCGGGCCACCGCCCCAGCCGGATCCGGTACGGCCACCCGTACCCCGGTCGTCGCGCCGGCGGTCGTCGCCACGGCGGCCCGCGCCGTCCGGCCGGCCTCCGCGGCCGCGGTCGTCCCGACTCCCGGCGTCGTCACGCGGCCGTCCCCGGTGCTCGTCTCCGGCGGCACTGCGGCGCCGGTCGTCGTCGCCCGGCCGGGTCCGGGGATCCTGCTCGCTCACGTCGTCTCCTTGGCGGTCGGCCCGCCGCGGCCGGGCGTCGGATCCGGCCGTCCTCGTTCGTCGTCGTTCATCAGGCACCGTCGTGCATCCGGCGCCGTCGTACATCAGGCACCGTCATCGAGGGCACCGCCGTTCATCCGGCACCCTCATCGAGGGCACCGCCGTTCATCGGGCACCGCCGATCGTCCGGCACTGCATTCATCCCACGCCTGCGTGCACCCGGCACTGCCGGTCGCACTGTCACGACCGGCCGCACCCGGCAGGTCAGCGCAGGTACTCGCCCGCCTCGATCCGGGCCCCGCGGGCCCAGTCCGGGGCGGGCATCGCCCGCTTGCCCTTCGGCTTCACCTCACCCAGCTCCAGTGGAACCGTGGCGGTCCCCACGAGCACCCGGCGGCGCTCGACCCGCAGCTCACCCGCGGCGAGCTCCACCTCTCCGGTCCGCACCGGCCGGACCGGGCCGATCCCGAGGCGGTCGTCGCGGAACTCGCACCACGCGCCCGGGTCCGGGGTCACCGAACGGACCAGCCGGTCGATCACCGTGGCCGGCGAGCCGGGGTCCACCCGGGCGTCGGCCGGGGTCACCTTCGGTGCCAGGGACACCCCGTCGGCGGGCTGCGGCACCGCGGCCACGGTGCCGTCCTCGATGCCGTCGAGGGTCGCCGCCAGGAGCTTGGCCCCCGACTCGGCGAGCCGGGCCAGCAGCGCCCCCGCCGTGTCGGTCTCCCCCACCGTCTCGGTCACGACCCCGAAGGTCGGGCCGGTGTCCATGCCCTCCTCGAGGCGGAAGGTGGTGGCACCGGTGACGTCGTCGCCGTGCCGGATCGCGGCCTGCACCGGGGCGGCGCCCCGCCAGGCGGGCAGCAGGGAGAAGTGCAGGTTCACCCAGCCGTGCTCGGGCACGTCGAGCACCGGGCGGGGCAGCAACGCCCCGTACGCGACGACCGGGGCGCAGTCCGGCGCGAGCTCACCCAGCGTCTCCAGGAAGCCGGGCTCCGACGGCCGGGCAGGGGTCAGCACGGGGATCCCGGCCTCGTCGGCCAGTGCACCGACCGGCGACCGGGTCAGCTTCCGTCCGCGGCCGGACGGCGCGTCCGGGCGGGTCAGGACGGCGACCACCTCGTGTCGCGGGGACTCCAGCAGCGCCCGCAGCGCCGGGACGGCGGGCTCGGGGGTACCGGCGAACAGCAGCCTCATCGGGCCTTGCCGAACATCGGGTGCGGGCTCACCTTCACGACCGGCTCCGGCTCGCCGAACCAGTCCGCCTCCCGGATCTCGCGCATCGCCTGCCTGCGCAGGTCGGCGTCGAGCCGGTCGACGAACAGCACGCCGTCGAGGTGGTCGGTCTCGTGCTGGATGCACCGCGCCAGCAGCTGCGAGCCCTCGATCACCTGCGGCTCGCCGTGCATGTTCCACCCGCGGGCGACGACGGTCAGCTTCCGCCGGCAGTCCCAGCCGAGGCCGGGGATCGACAGGCACCCCTCCGGCCCGAACTGCTCCTCGTCTCCGATCGCCTCCCAGGTGGGGTTGATCAGGTGCCCGGAGAACCCGTCGCAGTCGAAGACGAAGACCCGCTTGCCCACACCGATCTGCGGTGCGGCGAGGCCGGCACCGCCCTCGTCGTGCATGGTGTCGGTGAGGTCGGTGACCAGCTTGCGCAGCTCCGCATCGAAGTCGGTGACCTCGGTGGCACGGGTACGGAGCACGGGGTCGCCGAACAGCCGGACGGGCTGGATGGGCACGGTTCTCCTCGTGGACGGTCGGGCCGGTGGATCGGGCACGCATCGGGGCGGGGCACCGGCGGTGCACGCCCTGGACCGGTGGTCGGCGCACCATTGTGCCACTGCGGCACCGCACCGGGTCGGCCCCCGCGACGGGGCCGGCCGGTCACTCGATCTCGTCGGGATCCAGCCGTACCCGCACCGTCTCGGGCGCCTTCCGGGCCGTGCGCACCGCCTGGGCGTCGTGCAGCGCCGCCGCGAGCCGCCGACCGGCCCCGCGCGGCACCCGCAGCAGGGCACGTTCCCGGATCTCGTCCCGGCCGGCGGCCGACCCTCCCGGCCGCTCCGGCGGGTCGATCTCCACCGGGCCGAGCAGTTCGACGCCCTCGGGCGGGTCCCGGTCCGGGTCGAGCACGGTGTCGCAGATCTCCGCCACCGCGGCCGGTGGCCCTTCGACCGCCGCCATGCGCACCGCGGGCGGGAAGCCGACGTCGGCACGTTCGGCCAGCTCGCCCTCCGCGTGGCCGGCCGGGTCCCAGCGGACGAGTGCCTGCACGGTCGGGATCGCCGACTCGGCGACGACCACGACGCGGCCGCCGTCACCGTGCGGGACGACGCCCGCGGCCGCGGCGAACCAGCGCCGCAGCGTCTCCTCGGCGACCCGCAGGTCCGGGCGCGCGAGCATGGCCCACCCGTCGAGCAGCAGGGCCGCGCCGTACCCGCCCTCGGCGACCGGCTCGGCCCCCGGGGTGGCGACCACCAGGGACGGGCCCGCGCCGACGTCGTCGAGCACCGCGGAGCCACCGCCGGAGGTCCGCACCGGCACGCCGGGGAACGCCCGCCCGAGCTCCTCGGCCGTCCGGCCCGCGCCGACCACCCCGGCCCGCAGCCGCCGGGACCCGCAGTTCCCGCACCGGAACCCGGGCTCCGCCCGGCCGCACCAGCGGCACGCGGGCAACCCCGCACCGGCCCCACCGCCGGCCGCGTCCGGCCCGGAACCGCCGGCCGGCGGCCGCGCCGCGCCGCCGCCACCTGCACCCGGGCGCGGCAGCCCGATCGGGCCCGCGCAGTGCCGGCACCGCGCCACCTCACGGCAGGAGGCGCACGCCAGGAACGGCAGGTAGCCCGAGCGCGGGACCTGCACCAGGACCGGACGGCCGGCCCGCAGCGCCGCCCGCGCCGCCTCGAACGCCACCCCGGGCACCCGGGCGGCCCGGGCCGCGGGATCCCGGACGAGCTGGGTGTCGCTCTCGCCGATCGCAGTGACCCGGGGGGCGCGCGCCCGCACGGTGGCGCGGTCGGCGACCACCGCGCTGGCCCAGCCGGACTCGACCAGCAGCTGGGCCTCCGCGGTGCGGGCGAACCCGGCCACCAGCAGCGCGGCGCCCTCCCGGTGCGCGCGCAGCATCAGCACGTCACGGACCTGCGGATACGGCGCGCGGGGCTCGGAGTGGGAGTCGTCGCCGTCGTCCCACACGGCCAGCAGGCCCAGCTCCCCGAGCGGGGCGAACGCACCCGACCGGGTCCCGACGACCACCCGGACGCTCCCCCGGCGCACCGCCAGCCACCGCCGGTACCGCTCGGCCGGGCCGAGGTCGGCGGTGAGCGCGACGACCGCGTCCTCGCCGAGCACCGCAGCACAGGCGGTGTGCAGGCGGTCGACGTCGCGCTGGTCGGGGACCACGAGCAGCGCCGAGCGGCCCGCGATGCGGGTGGCGGCGGCGGCCTCGGCGAGCCGGGTCGCCCAGTCCTCCCTCGGCAGCGCCTGCCAGACGGCGTGCGCGGCCCGGCCACCGGCGAGCGCGTCGAGCAGCGCACCACCGCGGGGATAGGCCTCCCAGCCGGCCCGGTCGGGCGGCTGCGGGTCGGGGATCGTGCGGTCGCGGGGCTTCTCCGACTCCACCCGCGCGTGCCGGGCGGGGACCGCGAGGCGCAGCACGTCGGCGAGCACCCCGGCGTACCGGTCGGCGACGGCCCGCGCGAGCCCGGCCACCGCCGGGGTCAGCACCGGCTCGGCCGACACCACCTTCTCCACCCACGCCAGCCGGCCGCCGTGCGCGGAGTCCTCCACCCGCTCGAGCAGGTATCCGTCGAGCATCCGCCCGGCGAAGCGCACCCGGACCCGCACCCCGGGCACCGCGGCCTCGTCCAGGTGTGCGGGAACGCGGTAGTCGAAGGGCCGGTCGAGGTGGGGCAGGCTGACGTCGACGATCACCCGGGCCACCGGCAACGTGCCGGCCGGCTCGCGTTCACCGCGGTTGCGCGCGGGCCGCCGGGCGCGGGCCGCGCCCTCGGACCGGGCCGTCGCGGGAGAACTCACGACCAGGGTCTATCAGACGACACCGACGGGCTCCGGACACGGCCGTGGCCGGGCCCGCGGAATGCGGACCCGGCCACGGACGGGAACGACGGTGCTCAGGCGCCGGCGGCGGACTTGAGCGCGTCGGCGCGGGAGGTGTCCTCCCACGGCAGGTCGACGTCGGTCCGGCCGAAGTGACCGTAGGCCGCGGTCGGCGCGTAGATCGGCCGCAGCAGCTTCAGGTCGCGGATGATCGCGGCGGGCCGGAGGTCGAAGACCTCGTCGATCGCCTTCTGGATCTTCGCCGGGTCGACGTTCTCGGTGCCGAAGGTCTCGACGAACAGGCCGACCGGGGCGGCCTTGCCGATCGCGTAGGCGACCTGGACCTCGATCCGGCCGGCCAGGCCGGCGGCGACGGCGTTCTTGGCCACCCAGCGCATGGCATACGCGGCGGAACGGTCGACCTTCGACGGGTCCTTGCCCGAGAAGGCGCCGCCGCCGTGACGGGCCATGCCGCCGTAGGTGTCGACGATGATCTTCCGGCCGGTGAGGCCCGCGTCACCCATCGGGCCGCCGAGGACGAACCGGCCGGTCGGGTTGACCAGCAGCTTCGGCTCCGCCGGGTCCCAGCCCAGCGCCTCGACCTCGGGGGTCACGACGTGCTTGAGGATGTCCGGGCTCAGCATGCCGTCGAGGTCGACGTCCGCCGCGTGCTGCGAGGACAGCACGACGGTGTCCAGGCGGGCCGGCTTGTCGCCCTCGTAGTCGATCGTGACCTGGGTCTTCCCGTCGGCACGCAGGTAGGGCAGCGTCCCGTTCTTGCGGACCTCGGTCAGCCGGCGCGACAGGCGGTGCGCCAGCGCGATCGGCAGCGGCATGAGCTCGGGGGTGTCCTCGCAGGCGTACCCGAACATCAGGCCCTGGTCGCCGGCACCCTGCTTCGCGATCTCGTCCTCGGCGGACTCGACGCGCTTCTCGTAGGCCGTGTCCACGCCCTGGGCGATGTCCGGCGACTGCGCGCCGATCGAGATGTTGACACCGCAGGACGCGCCGTCGAAGCCCTTGGACGACGAGTCGTAGCCGATCTCGAGGATGCGGTCCCGCACCAGCTGCGGGATCTCGACGTAGGCGTTGGTCGTGACCTCGCCGGCGACGTGCACCTGGCCGGTGGTCACCATGGTCTCGACGGCCACGCGGCTGCTCGGGTCCTGCGCGAGCATCGCGTCGAGGATCGTGTCGCTGATCGCGTCACAGATCTTGTCCGGGTGGCCCTCGGTGACCGACTCGCTCGTGAACAGACGGCGGCTCGTGTTCGACACGCGCTGTTTCTCCATCCCGTTGGTGGTACTGCGTTCACTCCGGCGCGACCTCGCGGCCGCGCTCGTACGGACGCGCCCAAGATCGGAACGCCCTCTGGCGGCTCACCCTAGTCCAGATTCGGCCTCCGTACGGGAGAGCGGAGGTCGACTTCACATACACAGAGTCAGCAACCCCCAGTTCATCGCTACGCAGTGTCGCTGGATGGGGTGATTGATTCCCTCCTCCACGAATCGATCGGGCGTCGGCTCGTTGGTCGAGTCAACGCCCCTCCGAACGACTCGGAGCGGGCACGAGAGCAGACGTAACGGCGGTATTCCAGACCGCCGTCGGCACGGAGGTTGTCCCACGATGAAGCCGAACTCGCGGCGTGTCGCCGCCGCCATCGGTGCCCTTGCGGTCAGTGGACTCGCAGTCACCGGTGTGATTGCGGGCACTGCCAGCGCTGCCGGTACCGGCACCTGCACCTCGAGCGTCAACGTGCGCTCGGAGCCCGCGACCACCGCGCCGATCGTCGGCGTCTGCGAGCGGGGTGAGAGCACCTCGGTCGGCGAGACGCAGGACGGCTACGTCGAGCTGCCCGAGTACGGTGGCTGGGCGGTCGCCGACTACGTCTCGACCTCGAGCAGCTCCTCGCCGCAGACCGGCACCGAGTCGTCCGACGCCTCGGAGGACTCGCTGACCTCGGACAGCACCGAGCCCTCGGCCTCGTCGTCGCCCAGCAGCTCCCCGAGCTCCACGCAGCCGGGCACCTCGGCCGAGCCGTCGACCGGCAGCAGCGCCTCCCCGTCGGCCTCCCCGTCGGGCTCGTCCTCGACGGCGCCGTCGGACTCGTCGGCCACCCCCACCGAGCGCAGCACCACGGACTCGCTGTTCTGGAGCGACGACGAGGACTGACACGACGAGGACTGACACACCGCCACACGACGACGGCGCCGCTGCGGAATCGCAGCGGCGCCGTCGTCGTCGGTGCGGGTCAGGCCAGGCGCGGGGTGACAGCGTCCCAGATACGCGAGGCCAGCAGCGCCTTGGACCCCATCGGGAGTTCTTCCTCGCCACCGTCGCGGGCGAGCAGCCAACCGGCGTTGTCCGGGGTCTCGAACGCCTTGCCCTCCCCGACCGCGTTGACCACCAGCAGGTCGCACCCCTTCCGGGTGAGCTTGGCGCGACCGTGGTGCAGTACGTCACCCTCGGCGTCACCGGTCTCCGCGGCGAAGCCGACGATCACCTGACCGGGCCGCGGGGTGTCACGCACCAGACCGGCGAGGATGTCCGGGTTCTGCACCAGCCGCAGCGGGGCGGGCTCGTCGCCGCCCCTCTTGATCTTGTCGGTGGCCAGGTCGACCGGGCGGAAGTCGGCGACGGCGGCGGCCATGACGACCGCGTCCGCCCCGGCCGCCGACTCGCGCACCGCGGTCTCCATCGCCGCGGCGGAACCGGCCGTGACCAGGTCGACGCCGGCCGGGGTCGCCAGGTCGGCGGTGTGCCCGGCGACGAGGGTGACCCGCGCACCGCGCTGGGCGGCCACCCGGGCGAGGGCGTAGCCCTGCCGGCCGGACGAGCGGTTGCCCAGGTAGCGGACCGGGTCGAGGTTCTCCCGGGTGCCGCCGGCGCTCACGACGACGTGCCGTCCCTCGAGGTCACGGGGCAGCGCGTCGGGGCGCTCCAGCAGCAGCCGGGCGAGGTCGAAGATCTCCGCCGGGTCCGGCAGCCGGCCCTTGCCGGTGTCGGCGCCGGTCAGCCGACCGGCCGCGGGCTCCAGCACCACGGTGCCGCGCGAGCGCAGCAGCGCGACGTTGTCCCGGGTCGCCGGGTGCTCCCACATCTCGGTGTGCATCGCCGGCGCGAGGACGACCGGACAGCGCGCGGTGAGCAGTGACGCCGTGAGCAGGTCGTCGGAGCGGCCGTGCGCGAGCCGGGCCATCAGGTCGGCCGTGGCCGGGGCCACGACGACCAGGTCCGCGTGCTGCCCGAGGGCGACGTGCGGGACCTCGGGGACGTCGGTGAAGACCCCGGTCGCCACCGGACGCCCGGAGAGCGCCTCGAACGTGGCGGCGCCGACGAACTGCAGCGCGGACTCCGTCGGGATCACCCGCACGGCATGGCCGGACTCGGTGAGCCGGCGCAGCAGCTCCGCGCTCTTGTAGGCGGCGATACCGCCCGAGACGCCCAGCAGTACCTCGGGCGGACGACCCTGGGATGTCACGGTCGGGGCTTACTCGCCCTCGGTGTGCTCGAGCATGCCCGCCTGGATCTCGCGCATGGCGATCGACAGCGGCTTCTCGCGCGGGCCCGGCTCGACGAGCGGGCCGACGTACTCCAGCAGGCCCTCGCCGAGCTGGGAGTAGTAGTCGTTGATCTGCCGGGCCCGCTTGGCCGCGTAGATGACCAGCGCGTACTTCGAGCTGACCTGGCCGAGCAGATCGTCGATGGGCGGGTAGGTGATGCCTTCGGGGGCGATGCTGCCGGTGGTCGGCGTGCTCACGTACGTGCTCCTGGGAAGACGAGGGGTCCGGCGCGGTGGACGAGATCGGTGGTCGACCGGACAGCGCTGCCCTGCGGACAGCTGCGTCTGGTCGACCGGAGATGTCACACCGCGTCGCGGTCGACCACCAATGCTACCAACCGGCCGATCGCGGCCTGCAGGTCGTCGTTGACGACGACCTCGTCGAACTCGTGCTGCGCGTCCATCTCCTCGATGGCGGTACGCAGCCGGCGCTCGCGCTGCTCGGGGGTGTCGGTACCGCGGTCGGTGAGCCGGCGGGCCAGCTCCTCCATCGACGGCGGCGCGACGAACACGGTCACGGCCTCCGGCAGGGCCCGCTTCACCGAGCGGGCGCCCTGCAGGTCGACCTCGACGAGAACCGGGGTCCCCGTGGCGAGGGCCCGCTCGACCGGTTCGCGCGGTGTGCCGGAGCGCTGCAGCCCACCGTGCACCTCGGCCCACTCGAGCAGGTCACCGCGCGCGATGAGCGCGTCGAACCCCTCGCGGCTGACGAAGTGGTAGTCGTGGCCGTCCACCTCGCCCGGCCGCGCGGGCCGGGTCGTGGCGGACACGCTGAACAGCAGCTCCGGCAGCGCCTCGCGCAGTCCCGCGACCATTCTGCTCTTCCCCACGCCGGACGGCCCGGCCAGCACGAGCAGGCGTCCGCGGGGCGGACGGCCCGCCTGGTCGGGCGACGCCGGTGAGGTGTCGGAGGATGTTCCGGTCACGGGATGCGCCGGCTCAGCCCTGGAAGCGCTCGAGCAGGGCCTTGCGCTGGCGGTCGCCGAGACCGCGCAGCCGGCGGCTGCTCGCGATCTCCAGCTCCTCCATGATCTGCTGCGCGCGGACCTTGCCCACGTTCGGCAGCGCCTCGAGCAGCGCCGAGACCTTCATCTTGCCGAGCACCTCGTCGGTCTCCGCCTGCTTGAGCACCTCGTCGAGGGTGGTGCCCCCGCGCTTGAGGCGGTCCTTCAGCTCGGCCCGGGCCCGGCGCGCGGCCGCGGCCTTCTCCAGCGCTGCGGCGCGCTGTTCCTCGGTCAGCTGGGGAAGGGCCACGGTGGTTCCTCCGTAGTTCAGTGTCGTTCGCGTCGTTCGTGGTCGTTCGCGGTCGTTCGCGTCGTTCTCGCCCCGTCACGGCAGCGACCGGGTGGGCGGGTCGCACCGACCCGTCCGGGGGACGTCCCCGGATCCGCGATCGAACGTACCCAGCGCTTCCACGACGGCGTCAATGGGGGTCCCACCACCGGTTTCAGGGTTCGGAAGGTGATCATCGGCACGCTCTGTGATGCTTCTCGCGGTACCGTCCGGCTCCGCACGACGACGGGTGGGCGCAACGCCAGGCCCGGACGGCGGAGCCGGGACACCGCCGCACGCGCCCAGCTGCCGTCCGGGCGCGCCCGGGGCCCGCCGGTCGGGTACACCGCGCACACGGTCTGCGACGGACGGCACGTCCGCCGACGCCACGGTGTCGCCCGCCTTGCCGGACCCCTCCCCCGAGGCAACCCCCGCGGGTTCCGGCGCCGTGGGACCTGCTCTCCGTGATCCGCCACCGACTCGCGCTGCGGGCGGTGACCTCACCCGGGCTGTCCCGCCCCGGCCGGCACGCGGTCCCCATCCGGGTTCCGGCCCGGCGGCGACGGCGCCGCTCGGCGTCGCCGCCCGCTCGGCCGGCACGCTGTCGCCCACGACAGGACGACACCGTGCGAATCGAGTTCTGCTGCGCGGTCGAGTTGCACGGTCCTGCCCTCGGCGGGGCGGAAGCGTGCATCTCGCATCTCGCACTCGGAGCGGGGCAGGTAGTCCACCCGCACGCCGGTGCCGAGGTCCGTGGCCGCTCACCCAGATGCGAATGCCCTCAGCGCGGTGAAAGAGTGCCGCTCGCACCGGGTTCTGCGTTCCGGGCGATGACCCAGGGCTCGCCGTCGACATCCGGACCCGCCCGGCCTCCGCAGCGGTCCGCCACATGGCCCAGCTTCCCGCCCCGCAGAGGGCGAGACCGTGCAGCTCGGCGGGCCCGGCCCGTCGATCAGCACGCTTCCGCCCGCCACAGGGCGAGAACGTGCAACTCGCGCCGTACGGCCGGGCCGACTCGCACACTTCCGCCCTCCCCAGGGCAAGAACGTGCAGCTCGCCGGGTGCGGCCGGGTCGATATGCACGCTCTTGCCCCACAGGACGTACGCGCCTCCCGCGTCGCTGGACGACACGTCACGCACGTCGACGCGCTTCACGGGAGAATCCGCCACCCGACAGCCACGCCGGACCGACCACGCTGTGCTGCTCCACCGGTCCGGAGGTTCCTGCTCGACGTGCACGCTCCCGCCCGCCACAGGGCGAGAACGCGCCACTCACCCCCTGCACCCGGCTCGACTCGCAGGCTTCCGCCCGCCCGAGGGCGAGAACGTGCAGCTCGCTCGGTGCGGCTGGGCCGACGTGCGCGCTCCCGCCCTCCCGTGGGCGCGAACGGGCCTCTCGCCCCGAAAGGTGCCTTCCGAAGGGGTGCGTTGCTCCAGAGGCTCAGTGCGCGCCGGTGCGGGCCGAGGCCAGCTCCTCCCCCAGTGCCCGGGCGGCGTCGCGCAGCGCGGACGGGTCCGGCCCCGCGCGCAGGACCGACCGCGCGGCCACCGGCAGCACCGGACCGGCGGTCCCGGCGAAGCGGGACACGATGTCGGCCGGGCTCGCGCCCTGGGCACCCAGACCGGGCACGAGCACCGGACCGTGGAGCCCGGACAGGTCCAGGCCGTGCTCGCGGGTCCCGCCGACGACGACGCCGACGTCCCCGCAGGGCTGCGGCCCGCCCGGGTCGGTCGCCGTCCCGTACTCCCCGGTGCCGGCGTTACGCACCGCGGCGGCGTCGACGACGGACTGGGCGACGGTCCCGCCGCCGGCCGCGGTGGCGAGCTGGACGGGCGCGCCCTCCGGGTTGGAGGTCCGCGCCAGCACGAACACCCCGCGCCCGGCCTCGGCGGCCGCGACGAACGCCGGCTCCAGCGAGTCGAAGCCCAGGTAGGGCGACAGGGTCAGCGCGTCCGCGCCGAGCGGGGCGCCCACGCGCAGGTAGGCGTCGGCGTAACCGTCCATCGTGGACCCGATGTCGCCGCGCTTGGCGTCGAGCAGGGTCAGCGTCGGTGTCGACGCGAACCCGGCCAGCAGCCGTTCGAGCACCGCGACACCGGCCGAGCCGTGCCGCTCGAAGAACGCCGCCTGCGGCTTCACGACCGCGACCGCCCCGGCGAAGGCCTCCAGGCAGGCGTCGGCGAACCGGCCGGCGCCGTCGGCGTCGTCGGTCAGGCCCCACTGCGCGAGCAGCGCCGGGTGCGGGTCGATCCCCGCACACAACGGGCCGTACGACGCCACGGCGTCGGCGAGCCGCGCGCCGAACGTCACGACCGCGGCCCGGTGGCCGGGGACGACTGGTCCTCCGACGCCGGTGCCGTCCCGGAAGCCGGCGCCGTCCCGGAAGCCGGGGCCCGTCCACCCGGAGCTGCCGACGGCTCGGCCCCCGGAACCACCGGCGGCTCGGCCTCCGGAGTCCCGGATGCCTCGGACCCGGTGGCCGCGGACGGCTCGGACCCGGTGGCCGCGGACGGCTGGGGCCCCGCGGTCGTCGGGGCGGTGGACGACTGTGCCCGCAGCGCCGAGTGCGCCTGCTGCAGCGACCGCACCCCGAGCCCGCCGGAGGCGAGCGCCTCGATGCCCTGCACCGCGGCCGCGGCGCCCTGCACCGTCGTGATGCACGGGACCCCGCGGGAGACCGCGGCGGCCCGGATCTCGTAGCCGTCGACCCGCGGACCGGAGTTGCCGACCGGGGTGTTGACGATCAGGTCGACCTCGCCGGCGAGGATCGCGTCCACGATCGTCGGGTTCTCCGGCGACGAGCCGGACGAGTGCTTGCGCGTCACCGTCACGCTGATCCCGTTGCGGCGCAGCATCTCTGCGGTGCCGTCGGTGGCGAGGATCTCGAAGCCCATGTCGGCGAGCCTGCGGATCGGGAAGACCATCGCGCGCTTGTCCCGGTCGGCGATCGAGACGAACACCGTGCCGGAGACCGGCAGCGACCCGTAGGCGGCGGCCTGCGACTTCGCGAACGCCGGACCGAACGCCGAGTCGAAGCCCATGACCTCACCGGTGGACTTCATCTCCGGCCCGAGCAGCGGGTCGACGCCCTGGCCCGCGGTGTTGCGGAACCGGTTGAACGGCAGCACCGCCTCCTTCACCGCGACCGGCGAGTCGGCAGGCAGTGTGCCGCCGTCCCCGGTCGCCGGGAGCAGGCCCTCCGAGCGCAGGTCGGCGATCGTCGCACCCAGCATGATCCGCGCAGCGGCCTTGGCCAGCGGGATCGAGGTCGCCTTGGACACGAACGGCACGGTCCGGGAGGCGCGCGGGTTGGCCTCGAGCACGTAGAGCACGTCGCCGTGCAGCGCGTACTGCACGTTCAGCAGGCCGCGGACGCCCACGCCGTGCGCGATCCCGGCGGTCGCCTCCCGCACCTTCTCCAGCACCGACGAGCCCAGCGTGATCGGCGGCAGTGTGCAGGACGAGTCGCCGGAGTGCACCCCGGCCTCCTCGATGTGCTCCATCACGCCGCCGAGGTAGACCTCGTCGCCGTCGCAGAGGGCGTCGACGTCGATCTCGATGGCGTCGTCGAGGAACTTGTCGACCAGTACCGGACGGTTCTGCGAGACCGTGGTGGCGCGGGCGATGTAGCCGGCCAGCGAGGACTCGTCGTAGACGATCTCCATGCCGCGCCCGCCCAGCACGTAGGACGGCCGCACCAGTACCGGGTAGCCGATCCGCGAGGCGATCTCGCGGGCGCCGTCGAAGCTGGTCGCCATCCCGTAGTCCGGCGCGAGCAGCCCGGCCTTGGCGAGCACGTCACCGAACGCGCCGCGGTCCTCGGCCAGGTCGATCGCCGCCGCCGACGTCCCGACGACCGGCACCCCGGCGTCGGTCAGCCGCTGCGCCAGGCCCAGCGGGGTCTGCCCGCCCAGCTGCACGATCACCCCGGCGACCGTGCCGGAGGCCTGCTCGGCGTGCACGACCTCGAGGACGTCCTCGAAGGTGAGCGGCTCGAAGTAGAGCCGGTCCGCGGTGTCGTAGTCGGTGGAGACCGTCTCCGGGTTGCAGTTGACCATCACGGTCTCGAAGCCGGCCTCGCGCAGCGCCATCACCGCGTGCACGCACGAGTAGTCGAACTCGATGCCCTGCCCGATCCGGTTCGGCCCGGAACCGAGGATGAGCACCTTCGGCCGCTCGGTCTGCGGGGCGATCTCGGACTCGGCGCCGGGATCGGTCTCGTAGGCCGAGTAGTGGTACGGCGTCCGCGCGGCGAACTCGGCGGCGCAGGTGTCCACGGTCTTGTAGACCGGCCGGATCCCGAGCCGGTGCCGCAGCGCGCGGACCCCGTCCTCGCCGGCGAACTCCGGGCGGACGGCGGCGAGCTGGCGGTCGGACAGGCCGTAGCGCTTGGCCTTGCGCAGCAGGTCGGCGTCGAGCACCGGGGCCGCCTCGAGCTCGGCCCGGATCTCGCCGAGCAGCGCGATCTGGTCGACGAACCACGGGTCGATGCCGGAGGCCTTGGCGACGTCGTCGACCGACTGGCCGGCGCGCAGGGCACGTTCGACCTCGTAGATCCGGCCGTCGACCGGGGTCGTGTACTCGGGCTCGCCGGTCGGATCGGGCGCGGTCCAGAACCCGGCCCGGGCGCGCTCCATCGAGCGCAGCGCCTTGCCCAGCGCCTCCGGGAACGAGCGGCCCAGCGCCATGGCCTCGCCGACCGACTTCATGGTCGTGGTCAGCTCGGGGTCGGCACCGGGGAACTTCTCGAACGCGAACCGCGGGATCTTGACGACGACGTAGTCCAGCGTCGGCTCGAACGCGGCCGGGGTCTCGCCGGTGATGTCGTTGCGGATCTCGTCGAGGGTGTAGCCGACGGCGAGCCGGGCGGCGATCTTCGCGATCGGGAACCCGGTGGCCTTCGACGCCAGCGCCGAGGACCGCGACACCCGCGGGTTCATCTCGATCACGACCAGGCGCCCGGTCTCCGGGTGGATCGCGAACTGGATGTTGCAGCCGCCGGTGTCCACGCCCACCGCGCGCAGCACGGCGATGCCCACGTCGCGCATGTGCTGGTACTCGCGGTCGGTGAGCGTCATGGCCGGGGCGACGGTGATCGAGTCACCGGTGTGCACGCCCATCGGGTCGAGGTTCTCGATCGAGCACACGACGACCACGTTGTCGTGGTGGTCGCGCATGAGCTCGAGCTCGTACTCCTTCCAGCCGAGCACCGACTCCTCGATGAGGACCTCGGTGACCGGGGAGGCGGCCAGCCCGGCGCCGGCCAGGCGTTCGAGCTCCTCGGCCGAGTGCGCCATGCCCGAGCCCAGCCCGCCCATGGTGAACGACGGCCGGATGACGACCGGCAGGCCCAGCTCGGCCGCGGCCTCGCGGACCTCCGCCATGGAGTGGCAGACCCGCGAGCGCGGGACGTCGCCGCCGACCTCGGTGACGATGTCCTTGAACTTGAGCCGGTCCTCGCCGCGCTCGATGGCGTCGACGTCGGCACCGATGAGCTCGACGCCGTAGCGCTCCAGCACACCGTTCTCGTGCAGGGCGATCGCGGTGTTCAGCGCGGTCTGACCGCCGAGGGTGGCCAGGATCGCGTCCGGGCGCTCGGTGGCGATGACCTTCTCGACGAACTCCGGGGTGATCGGCTCGACGTAGGTCGCGTCGGCGAACTCCGGGTCGGTCATGATCGTCGCCGGGTTCGAGTTGACCAGCGAGACGCGGATGCCCTCGGCCTGCAGCACCCGGCACGCCTGGGTCCCGGAGTAGTCGAACTCGCACGCCTGGCCGATGACGATCGGCCCGGAGCCGATCACCATCACGTGGTTGATGTCGTCGCGGCGGGGCATCAGTGGTCCTCCTGCCCGGGCCGGGCCTGCTCGTCGGTCGGGTCGGTCGCGGGTGGTGGCCAGGGACGGTCGTCGACCGGGCCGGATCGGCCGGTCACCGGGTCGGCGGCGCCCTGGTGCGCGCGCGGGTCGGCGGCGGCGCCCGGGTCGCCGGCCGCGGCCGGGTGCCCGGGCAGTCCGCTCTCGCGGCGCAGCGCGTCCTCGATGTCGGAGAACGGCGCCGTGAGCGGGTCCGGGGTGCCGGGACGCCCGACCGCGGGCATCCGGCTGGTCTCCGGCTCACCGGCGGGACCGCCGGGCTCGGCCGACGCGGCGGCCGGGCTGACCGGCAGCCGGGTGGTGTGGTCGGCGGCGTCGGGTCCGGCGGCGGGCCCCGGGCGCGTGCCGGCGCCGGCGTCCCCGGCCGGGCGCGGCTCCTCCGGGCTGTGCGGCGCGATCGGCGCCGCCCCGGAGCTCGCCGGCGGGGCGGCCGGGTACAGGTCGACCGACGGGGCCGCGGTGGCCGACGGCGGCGCCGACGGCGAGGGCTGCGCGGTCATCGCCGGTGCGGCACCCGACGCCGAGGAGCCCGCACCGGCGGCGGACGGTGCGCTGCCGGCTGCGGCGGCAGACGACGCGCTGCCCACGGAGGCGGCTCCCGACGGGGCGCCGCCCGGCGCCGTGCCGGCGGGCGCGGCGGTGGCCGACGAACCGGTGGCCGGCGGCGCGTCCGGCTCCGGGGCCGACGGTGCGGCCTGGGTCGCGGGTGCAGCCGGGGCCGACGGTGCGGCCGCGGCCGAGGGTGCAGCCGGGGTCGCGGACGGGGCCGCCGGGTCACCGTCCGGCAGTTCCTCCGGGTCCGGGTACGGCGCGGGCTCGACCCCGGCGGGCCGCTGCCCGGCCACACCGGCGTAGCCGACCGGGTTGTCCGTCATGAGCTGCACGAACCGGTCGAACAGGTCGGCCGCGTCGTGCGGGCCGGCCGCCGCCTCCGGGTGGTACTGCACGGAGAACGCCGGGAAGTCGATCCCGGCCATGCCCTCTACGCAGCCGTCGTTCGGGCAGGTGTGGGTGATCTGCGCGCGGCCGTACGGGGTGTCGAACTCCTCGCCCGCCTCCCCCGCGACGGCGAAGCCGTGGTTCTGCGAGGTGATCGCGACCCGGCCGGTGGCGTGCTCGACGACCGGGATGTTGATGCCGCGGTGGCCGTAGCGCAGCTTGTAGGTGGAGCGCCCGAGCGCGCGCCCGAGCAGCTGGTTGCCGAAGCAGATCCCGAACAGCGGGATCCGGCGCTCCAGCACCTGGCGGGTCAGCGCGACCGGACCGTCGGCGGTGGCCGGGTCCCCCGGGCCGTTGGCCAGGAAGAACCCGTCCGGGCGCAGCGACTCGATCGTCTCGATCGTGCTGGAGGCGGGCAGCACGTGCACCTCGATGCCCCGCGCCGCCATCATCCGCGGGGTGTTGAACTTGATCCCCACGTCGAGCGCGGCGACGACGAACCGGCGCTCGCCGGCCGCCGGGACCACGTAGCTCTCACCGGTGGTGACGGCGCCGTAGAGGTCGGCCCCCTCCATCTGCGGGCTGCGGCGGACCTGCTCGACCAGCTCGTCGTCCGGCGCCAGGGCGTCCCCGGAGAAGATCCCGGCCCGCATCGCGCCCCGCTCGCGCAGGTGGCGCACCGCGGCGCGGGTGTCGATCCCGGCCACCCCGACGACACGCTGCCCGCGCAGCGCGTCCTCCAGCGAGCCGGTGGAGCGCCAGTTCGACGGCCGGCGCGCCGGGTCGCGCACCACGTAGCCGGCGACCTGGATGGACGACGACTCGTCGTCCTCGGTGTTCCACCCGGTGTTGCCGATCTGCGGTGCGGTCTGCAGCACGATCTGGCGGTGGTACGACGGGTCGGTGAGCGTCTCCTGGTACCCGGTCATGCCGGTGGTGAACACGGCCTCGCCGAACGTCGCGCCGGTCGCCCCGTACGCCTCACCGCGGAAGATCCGCCCGTCCTCGAGCACCAGCAGCGCGGTGGTGTTCTCCCCGCCCCGCGGACTCGGCCCGTTACCTGCTGCCCCCATCACCTGACTACCTTCCCGTCCTGCGCGGTGATGCGGCCACGCAACACCGTCGCGACCACCGATCCGGGCAGTCGCATTCCCTCGTACGGCGTGTTCGCCGCCTTGCTCGCCAGGTTCGCGCCCCGCACGGTCCAGACGGCGTCCGGATCGACCAGTGCGAACGTCCCCGGCTCGCCCTCCGCGACCGGACGGCCCTGGTCGGGCAGCCGGCCGATCTCCGCGGGGCGCTCGGACAGCACCCGCGCGACGCCGTGCCAGTCCAGCAGGCCGGGCTCGACCATGGTCTCGATCAGGACCGACAGCGCCGTCTGCAGGCCCAGCATGCCCGGTTTCGCGGCCTGCCACTCGGTGTCCTTGTACTGCGCGGCGTGCGGGGCGTGGTCGGTCGCGACGACGTCGATCACCCCTTCCGCCAGTGCCTCGCGCATGGCGCGGGTGTCCTCGGCGGTGCGCAGCGGCGGGTTGACCTTGTTCACCGGGTCGTAGCCGGACAGCCGGCTGTCGGTGAGCAGCAGGTGGTGCGGGGTGACCTCGGCCGAGACCTGCACCCCCTGCGCCTTCGCCGCGCGCAGCACGTCGATCGTGCGCGCCGTCGAGATGTGGCAGACGTGCAGCCGCGCCCGCGCCTCGCGGGCCAGCGCGCAGTCGCGGGCGACGACGGTCTCCTCGGCGGTGGCCGGCCAGCCGGCCAGCCCCAGCCGGGCGGCGACCGCGCCCTCGTGCGCCTGCGCGCCGCCGGTGAGCCGGTGGTCCTCGGCGTGCTGGGCGATGACCACGTCCAGCGCCGAGGCGTACTCCAGCGCCCGGCGCATGATCAGCGGGTCGTTCACGCAGCGGCCGTCGTCGGAGAACATCCGGACGCCGGCGCGGGAGTCCGCCATGGTCCCGAGCTCGGCGAGCCGCTCCCCGCCGAGGCCGACGGTCACCGCGCCGACCGGGTGCACGTCGACCAGGCCGAGCTCGGCGCCGCGTCGCCACACGTGCTCCACGACGACGTCGGAGTCGGCGACCGGGTCGGTGTTCGGCATCGCGAACACGGCGGTGAACCCGCCGAGTGCCGCGGCCTGCGAGCCCGTCTCGATCGTCTCGGACTCCTCGCCACCGGGTTCGCGCAGGTGGACGTGCAGGTCGACGAAGCCGGGCAACAGGACCGCACCCCGCGCGTCGAGCACCTCGGCGCCCTCGGGCGCGGACTGGCCGGCCGCGACGGTCTCCACGACCCCGTCGGTGACCAGGACGTCGACGGTGTCCTCGCCGTAGGGCCGGGCGTTGGTGATCAGCAGCTGGCTCACTCGGGCGCTCCCGCGAGAAGGTGGTAGAGGACGGCCATCCGGACGTGCACGCCGTTGCGCACCTGGGCGAGCACCGCGGAGTTCGGCGCGTCCGCGACGGCGGGGGCGATCTCCATGCCGCGCACCATCGGGCCCGGGTGCAGCACCACGGCGCCCTCGCGCAGCAGCGCGGCCCGGTCCTCGGACAGTCCGAACCGGACCGCGTACTCGCGCGCCGAGGGGAAGAACCCGCCGTGCATGCGCTCGGCCTGCACGCGCAGCATCATCACCGCGTCCACGGCCGGCAGCTCGGCGTCGAGCTCGTAGGAGACCCGGCACGGCCAGGTGTCGACGCCGGTGGGCAGCAGCGTCGGCGGTGCGACCAGCACGACCTCGGCGCCCAGGGTGGCCAGCAGCAGCACGTTCGACCGGGCGACCCGGCTGTGCAGCACGTCGCCGACGATCGCGATCCGCCGCCCGGCGATCCCGCCGAGCCGGTCCCGCAGGGTGGCCGCGTCGAGCAGGGCCTGGGTGGGGTGCTCGTGGGTGCCGTCGCCGGCGTTGACGATCGCCGTCGGGGTGCCCGTGGTGGCCCCGCCGGTGTCGATGCCCGCTCCGCCTGCGCTCGGCCCGGTCCCGCCCCAGTGCGCCAGCCGGTGCGCCGCCCCGGACGCCGGGTGCCGGACGACGACGCAGTCGGCGCCCATGGAGGACAGCGTCAGCGCGGTGTCCCGCAACGACTCCCCCTTCGACACCGACGAGCCCGAGGCGGAGACGTTGATCGTGTCCGCGCTCATCCACTTGCCGGCGATCTCGAACGACACCCGGGTGCGGGTGGAGTTCTCGTAGAACATGGTGACGACGGTGCGCCCGCGCAGCGTCGGCAGCTTGCGCACCTCCCGGCCGAGCAGCGCCTCGCGCAGCCGGTCGGAGGTGTCGAGCAGCGCGGTCGCCTCGCCGGCGTCGAGGTCGGCGGCGGAGAGCAGGTGCCTCATGCGCCGTCCCCCTGATCGCCCGAACCCGAGCCGCCCGGCTGTGCGCCGCCCGGTTCCGGGTCCTCCTCCTGGGCGATCCACACCCCATCGCTGCCGTCGGTCTCGGCCAGCGACACGAGGATCTGCTCCGAGCGGGAGGTGGGGACGTTCTTGCCGACGTAGTCCGCGCGGATCGGCAGCTCGCGGTGCCCGCGGTCGATCAGGACGGCGAGCTGGACGCTGCGCGGGCGGCCCTCGTCGCGCAGCGCGTCGAGTGCCGCCCGGGTGGTGCGCCCGGACATGAGGACGTCGTCGACGAGCACGACCAGCTTGTCGTCGACGCCGCCCTCGGGCATGGCGGTCGACTCCAGTGCACGGGCCGGGCCGCGGCGCAGGTCGTCGCGGTAGAGGGTCGCGTCCACCGAGCCGACGGCCGGTGCGACGCCGGTGAAGTCCGCGATCGCCGCGGTCAGGCGGTGGGCGACGTGGACGCCCCGGGTCGGGATGCCGAGCAGCACCAGGTTATCGGAGCCGTCGGGCCCGAAGGCGGTCTTCTCGATGATCTGGTGCGCGATGCGGGCGATGGTGCGGGTGACGTCGGCGGCGCTGAGCAGTTCCCGGCCGGGCTGCTGTTCGCGCCCGGAATCCCGGGCACCGACGTCCCCGCGGCGGTTCTGCGCCACGAGAGATGCTCCTTCCCCGCCTCACCGGACGGGCTTAAAGGACGATGTTGCCCGGCCAAACTAGCAACCGGCACGGTGTGACGCGGGCCCGGCCGCACCGCGTCACATGTGCGCTGCACCGCTCCCCCGTCACCCGGACGAGGTCACGTTCCGGTCACGATGCGCAGTGGCCGCGGCGGCGGCCCGCGGCCCCACTGCGATCCCCGGTTCTGCCCATGACACCCACAGGGGCGGGTGGTACCAGCCCGGCATCCACACCCAGCGCTACCGCTGACGAGGGATGCAGGACTGCCCCGTTCGTGTGGGAAAGCGCTCGTCAACCCCCCGAGCAGGGGGTCGAACTTGACCGCGCCGGACCGGACCCGGAGGATTACTCTCCGTATCAATCAGGGAACGTGTAGCAGGGATCGGGGCGAGCGCGACGGCCGGGGAGCCGGGCGCCCGCCGGTGGTACCGGCGCCGCCAGGCCCGGGCGGGAACCACCCACAGGGGCGACGACCCGGCCACCACCCGGCACACCGCCGGTGATCGACGGGCGGGGCTGCCGGCACGGACCGTAGGAACGAGGGGATCGATGGGCGACTACGCCAAGGCGCTCGGGGGGAAGCTCCGGGCGATCAGGCAGCAACAGGGGCTGTCGCTGCACGGCGTCGAGCAGAAGTCGGGCGGACGCTGGAAGGCGGTCGTCGTGGGCTCCTACGAGCGCGGCGACCGGGCGGTCACCGTGCAGAAGCTGGCCGAGCTGGCCGACTTCTACGGGGTCCCGGTGGCCGAGCTGCTCCCCGAGGGACGCATCCCGTCCGGCAGCGAGCCGGCCACGAAGATCGTGATCAACCTGGAGCGGCTGCAGCAGCTCCCCGCGGACAAGGTGGGCCCGCTCGCCCGCTACGCCGCGGCCATCCAGAGCCAGCGCGGCGACTACAACGGCAAGGTGCTGTCCATCCGTGCCGAGGACCTGCGCTCGCTCGCGATCATCTACGACATGTCGCCCGGCGAGCTGACCGACCAGCTCATCGAGTGGGGCGTCCTGCCTCCCGAGGCACGGCCCGGCAATCCCGTGGGATGATCGGACCAGCGCCGGACGCGCCCCAGGGGAAGGGTGGCGCGCCCGGCGCCCGAACGGGCGGTGGCGGCGGGGATCCGCACAGTCTCCCGGCCGCCACCGGCCCGCCCGGGCCGGAGCTCCGCCCGGGTCAGAGCCTCGGGGCACCCGGCCTCGGGGCACCCGGCTCGGGTCAGAGCCTCGGGGCAGAGCCTCGGGTCGGGGCAGCCTCAACTCAGAGCGTCGCGCGCAGGTGCTCGGCGATGTCCGAGATCTGGCCGAGCACCCCGTTGACGTAGCGCGGGGAGTCGTCGGTGGACAGTGTCCGCGCCAGCTCGACCGCCTCGGTGATGGCGACCGGGTCGTCGACGTCGTCCACCCACAGCATCTCGAAGACCGCGATCCGCAGCAGTCCGCGGTCGACCGCGGGCATGCGGTCGACCGACCAGCCGACGGCGTGCTCGGCGATCAGCTGGTCGATGCGCCCGGCGTGGGTCGCGACGCCCTCGACGAGGCGGATCGCGTAGTCCTGCACCGGCGGGGCGTCGTCGGTCTCGCGGCGTGCGGTCAGCACGTCCAGCGGGGCCTCCTCGCGGGCCTCCGCCTCGAACAGGATGTCCAGGGCCCGCTTGCGGGCCTTGGTGCGTGCGCGCACGTCAGATCGCCCGGCTCAGGAGGTACGGCCGAGGTACCGGCCGTCCCGGGTGTCGACCTTGACCTTGGTGCCGCTCTCCAGGAACAGCGGGACCTGGATCTCGGCACCGGTCTCGAGGGTGGCGGGCTTGGTGCCGCCGGTGGAGCGGTCGCCCTGCACGCCCGGGTCGGTGTGGGAGATCACCAGCTCGACCGAGGCCGGGAGCTCGACGAACAGCGGCTCGCCCTCGTGCGAGGAGACCTGCGCGACCGCGTTCTCCAGCAGGTACCGCGCGGCGTCGCCGACGGCCTTCTCCGGGATCGGGATCTGGTCGAAGGTGTCGCCGTCCATGAACACGAAGTCGTCGCCGTCGCGGTACAGGAAGGTCATGTCGCGGCGGTCGACCGTCGCGGTGTCGACCTTGGTCCCGGCGTTGAAGGTCTTGTCGACGGTCTTCCCGGTCATCACGTTCTTCAGCGTGGTGCGGACGAAGGCACCGCCCTTACCCGGCTTGACGTGCTGGAACGCCGTCACGGTCCACAGCTGGCCGTCGAGGTTCAGCACCAGGCCGTTCTTGAGGTCGTTCGTGGTCGCCACGTGCGCGCTCTCCTGAGGGGTGTCGGGTCATAGCGGTCTTGCGTGCATAGCGGTCTCGGTCCTGCGGTCACCGCACCGGCACCCGGGGACGACGGCGCCACGGCTCACGGAGCGGGCGGCGCGTCGCGGGGACGTGCGATGCGTCGGGCCGCAAGGGTACCGGCACGCTGTCGACCTGGCGGTTGCGGGCCGCCTGCGAGGATGAGCCCATGACGGTGCGGGTGGTGGTGGCCGACGACCAGGCGGTCGTGCGGGCGGGGCTGCGGACGGTACTGGCGGCGGCACCGGACATCGAGGTGGTCGGCGAGGCGTCCGACGGCGGCGCGGCGGCGGAGCTGGCCGAGTCGTTGCGCCCGGACGTGGTCCTGATGGACGTCCGGATGCCCGGCACCGACGGCATCGAGGGCACCCGGCGGATCCGGGCACTGCGCGACCCGGCCATCCGGGTGCTGGTGGTGACCACGTTCGATCTGGACCGCCACGTCTACGACGCGCTGCGGGCCGGGGCGTCCGGGTTCGTGCTGAAGGACGTCGAGCCGGAGGACCTGCACGTCGCGGTGCGCACCGTGCACGCCGGTCACGAGCTGTTCGCCCCGTCGGTGACCCGGCGGCTGGTCGGGTCGTTCGTCCCGGCCGAACCGGAGCCCGACGGCGGACCGGCCGGGGCGCTCACCGAGCGCGAGCGGGAGGTCCTCGGCCTGGTCGCGGCCGGGCTGTCGAACGCCGAGATCGCCGGGCGCCTCGTCCTCGGCCCGACCACGGTGAAGACGCACGTGTCGAACCTGCTGACCAAACTGGACCTGCGCGACCGGGTGCAGCTCGTGGTGTTCGCCTACGAGCACGGGCTGGTGGGGGCGGCCGGTGCCGGCGGCTGACGCGCCGGGACCGGTGCCGGGCTCGCGGGCCGGTGACGCGGCGCTCGCCGCCGGCGTGTTCCTGATGGCGATGGTCGAGGTGGTCGGCACGGTCACCACGGCGGCGCCGTTGCTCCACCCCACGGCCACCGGAGCCGTCTCGGTCGCCGCCGGGATCGTCCTGGCCGGCGCCCAGGCCGGGCTCGTCCTGCTGCGCCGGTTCCGGCCGCGGCGGGCGTACGCGCTGCTGCCGGTCGTCGCCGTCACCGAGTTCTGGGCGATCGGCGCGTTCGCGAGCTACGCCTGGCCCGTGCTGGCCTTCGCGGTCGCCCGCGCGCCGGGCCGGGCCGCCGGGTGGCTGGTGGCGCCGACCCTCGGCGGCCTCGTCGCGGCCGGGGTGGTCGGCGGCGGGACGTCGGCGGACCTGGCGACGCGGGCCGGGCTCGCCACCGGCCTGGGCCTCAGCGTCGGGCTGCTCGTGCTGGCCGGTGCTGCCGCGGGCCGCTACACCCGCTACGGCACCCGCCGGGCCGCGCAGCAGCGCCGGGTGGCCGAGCAGACCCGGCGGGCCGCCGCCCTGCGGACCGAGCGGGCCCGGATCGCCGAGGAGATCGGGAGCGGGGTCCTCGCCGGCCTGCACCGGCTGGTCGACCGGACCGCCGCCGTCGCCCCGGACCCGGGCCCGGACACGGCCACGGGCCGGCCCGCGGGCCGGGACGGCGAGGTGGACCTACGCGGACTGCGCGACGAGGCGCGGACGGTGCTCGCGGCGATGCGGCGGGTGCTCGGCGTGCTGCGGGCGCCGGCCGAGGACCCCGCCACCGCGGGCCATGCCACCGCGGGCCATGCCACCGTGGGCCCTGCCGCCTCGGACCATGCCACCGTGGACCCTGCCGCCGACGAGCGAGCTGCCGAGGGCCCCGCCGCCCAGAGCCCCGCCACCGAGGGCCCCGCCACCGAGGGCCCCGCCGCCAAGAGCCCCACCGCAGAGAGTCCTGCCGCCGAGGAGCGGGCCCCCGGCCGCGGCCCGGCGGGCGACTCCGCTGTCCCCGGCGCGGAACGCGACGCCGTGGTGGACGGTCCGGGCAGCACGGCCCCGAGACCGCCGGCCGCACCGGCCGCGCTCGGCCGGCAGCCCGTGGCCGTCCCGCGACGGACGCGCCGCCGCGTCCCGCCGCTGCCCGACCAGGCCGGGCTGATCGTGCTGGGCGTCCTCCTCGCGGTGGCCCTCCCGCTGGGCGCGCTGCCCTCGGTCCGCACCGGGGACCCGCCGATCGACCGCCTCCTCGCCTACATCGAGCTGCCGTCGCTCGGCACCCCGGTGGTGCTGCTCGCCGTCACCGCACAGTTCGCCGCGATCGCCTGGTGGCGCACCGCCCCGATCGTCGCGATGCTGGTCTCGGCCGCGGGCTCGCTGACCGCCGCGTCGCTGGGCGGCGCCAACCTCGTCGCCGACACCGGATGGCTGCTGCTGGTGTGGGGCGCGGCGTCGCGGGCACCGGCCCGGTGGTCGGGGCCTGCGGTCCTGGCCGGCACGTCGGCGGTGCTCACCGGGACGCTGCTGTCCTCCACCTGGTCCGGCCCGGCCGACGGGCTCATCGTGGCGCTGGCCTACATCTGGGTGGTGCCGTTCTGGATCGCCGGGGTGCTGGTCCGCCGGCAACGGCGCGAGTCCGACCGGCAGCGCCGCGAGCGCAGCGCCGTCGACGACCGCGACGCCGTCGCCCAGGAACGCCTGCGGGTCGCCCGGGACCTGCACGACGTCGTCGCCCACCACGTGTCCGCGATCGCGGTGCAGGCCGGAGCCGCCCGGATGGCCGCCGACCCGCAGGTGCGCGACGAGGCGCTCGCGCACATCGCCGCCTCCGGCCGCCGGGTCGCCGCCGCGCTCCCCGAGCTCGCGGGGCTCACCCCCGACGCGCACGGCGTCGTCCTCGACGCCGAGGGCGTCGACCGGCTCGTCGCCGCCTCGCGGACGGCCGGGCTGCCGGTGACCGTCGAGGTGTCCGGGACCCCGGCGGACCCGCCCGGTGACCCCGAGCTGTTCGCCCAGCGGATCCTCACCGAGGCCCTGACCAACGTGCTCCGCCACGCCGGGCCGGCGCCGACCCGGGTGCGGCTCGCGCACGACCCCGGGCAGGTGTCGGTCCGGGTCAGCGACGACGGCCCGGTACCCGGCCACCGCCCGGACGCCCACGGCTCCGGCCTGGGCCTGGTCGGCATGCGCGAACGGGTCTCGCTGCTGGGCGGACGGCTGCACGCCGGGACCACCGGCGGTCCGGGATGGACGGTCGACGCGGTGCTCCCCCGCTCCCCCGTCGTCCTCACGGACGAGACGCGACCGCCCCCGATCTCGTCCTCCGCGCCGATCCGGAACGACCCCCTCGGCGCCTAGCGTCGATGCCGTCGACGGCGCGGAGGAGGGGGCAGGATGACGGGGAACCGGACGAGGATGCCGGCGGAGACCGGCAGCACCGGCCCGGCCGGGGCGGCGAGCACCGGCGGCGGGGTGCCCGACAGCAGCACATCCGACGCGGGCACATCCGACTCCGGCGCACCCGACGCCGGCACTCCCGATACCGACACAGCCGCTGCACCCCACGCAGGCACGGCCGCTGCGCCCGCCGGCGGGACGACCGCGAGGGGGGTCGTCCCGCCCGCGCCGCCGCCCGGCACCGGGCGGCCGGGACGCCCGTCGGTGGGCTGGACCGAGCTGCTGGCCGCGGTCCCGATCTACCTGGTGCTGACCGCGGCGGCGGGGTTCACCCTGGTCCTCGTCGCCGAGATGGAGTCGCTGGAGTCCGCGGCCGTGCCACTGCTGGCGCTCACCGGCGCCGCCACGCTGGCGACCGCGTTCGCGGTGCTGGCCCTGCGGGTGCGGTGGCCTGCCGCGATCGGGCTGCGTCGCGCCGCACCGCGCTGGCTGCTGCTCGGTGTCGCGGCCGGCCTGGTGACCCGGGTACTGGCCATCGGGGTCGGCTGGTCCTACCAGCAGCTCACCGGGGACCTGTCGAACCCGCAGGCCTTCCTCGGTGACGCGCTGGCCGGCGACGACGCGCTGACCCTGGCCGGGATCATGCTCACCGGCGCGCTGCTCGTCCCGTTCGCCGAGGAGCTGCTGTTCCGCGGCATCGGCTACGGCGCGCTGCGCCGTTACGGGGTGTGGGTCGCGGTCCCGGCGAGCGCGGCGCTCTTCGCGATCGCGCACGGGGTGAACGTCATCCTGGTGATCGCGTTCGTGCTCGGGATCGTGTGCGCACTGCTCTACGAGCGGTCCCGCTCGGTCTGGCCGGCGGTCGTCACGCACGTGGTGTTCAACGCCTCCGGGTTCCTGATCGCCTCGCTGTTCCTCGGGGGGCCGGCGTGACACACGGGAACGGCGCGCTCGAGATCGACACGATCACCAAGCGCTACGGGGACACGGTCGCCCTCGACGGGGTGAGCGTCGACGTCCGTCCCGGGGAGATCCTCGGGTTCGTCGGCTCCAACGGCGCCGGCAAGACCACGACCATGCGCATCGCGCTGGGGGTGCTCGCCGCCGACTCCGGCCAGGTCCGGCTCGACGGCCGCCCGGTCGACCTCGACGTGCGCCGCACGATCGGCTACATGCCCGAGGAACGCGGGCTGTACCCGAAGATGAAGGTCGGCGAGCAGCTCACCTACCTGGCCGAGCTGCACGGGCTGCGGCGGGCCGCCGCCCGGCGCGCGACCGCCCGCTGGGCCGAGCGCCTCGGCATCGCCGCCCGGCTCACCGACCCGGTCGACGCGCTGAGCCTGGGCAACCAGCAGCGCGTCCAGCTGGCCGCGGCCCTGGTGCACGACCCGGCGGTGCTGGTGCTCGACGAGCCGTTTTCCGGGCTCGACCCGGTCGCCGTCGACGTCATGAGCGACGTGCTGCGGGAGAAGGCCCGGGCCGGGGTGCCGGTGCTGTTCTCCAGCCACCAGCTCGACCTCGTCCAACGGCTCTGCGACCGGGTCGCGATCATCGTCGCGGGCCGGATGCGCACCGTCGGGGCGGTCGCCGAGGTGCGCCGCGGCGCCGGCGTCCGGCTCGAGGTGCACGCCCCGGCCGCACCGCGGGGCTGGGCCGACGGCCTGCCCGGGGTGACCGTCGACGGCACGCTCGACGGCCGTACCACGCTCCTGCTCGACCGGCACGCGAACGACCAGGACGTCCTGGCCGCCGCGCTGGCCACCGGGCCGGTGCACGGGTTCACGCTGCGCACGCCATCGCTGACCGACCTCTACCGGGAGGTCGTGGCGTGACCGGCCCGCTGCCCGCGACCCGGGCGATCGCGCTGGTCGCCCGGCGCGAGTTCCGCGCGCAGGTCGTGAAGAAGAGTTTCGTGATCTCGAACGTGATCGTGCTGCTGGTCATCGCCGGCGGGATCGTCGCGTTCGCCGTGTTCGGTGGCGCCGGCGAGGAGGAGCGCCCGGGCATCGGCGTCGCCGGGGCCGGGCCGCTCGCGGCCGCGGTGACCGGCGCCGGTGACCGGCTCGGCCTGCCGGTGGACGTGCGCGCGCTCGACTCCGCGCAGGCCGGGCGCGACGCGGTGGCGGCGGGTGAGCTGGAGGTCGCGCTGGTCCCGGCGGCCGACGGCGCCGTCGCGATCGTCGACGAGGAGGTCCCGGCCGGGCTCCGGGCGGTGCTCGACGCCGCGCTGGAACGCCAGTCCCGCGACGCCGCCCTCACCGGGCTCGGTGTCGATCCGTCCACCCTGGACCGCGGCACCGCACCGGCGGTGCTCACCGTCGACGCCCTCGACCCGCCCGACCCCGAGGCCGGGCAGCGGACCGCACTCAGCCTGGTGGCGCTGTTCCTGCTGTTCGGCCAGATCCTCGGCTTCGGCACGTACGTGGCGATGGGAGTCGTCGAGGAGAAGTCCAGCCGGGTGGTGGAGCTGCTGCTGTCCACGATCCGGCCGCTGCACCTGCTGTGGGGCAAGGTCATCGGGATCGGCACGGTCGGGCTGCTGCAGCTCGTGCTCTACGGCGTCGTCGGTCTCGCCGCGGGGATCGGGTCCGGGGTGCTGACCCTGACCGGGACCGCGGTCGGGGTGTTCGCGGGCGTGCTCGGCTGGTTCGTGCTCGGGTTCGCCTTCTACGCCGTGCTGTACGCGGCCGCGGGCTCGATGGTGTCGCGGCAGGAGGACGTCAACTCCACGGCCGGGCCGCTGATGCTGAGCCTGTTCGTGCTCTACGGGGCGGCGTTCTACTACGTGGGTTCGCCGGACGCGACGCTCGCCGTGGTGCTCTCCTGGATCCCGCCGTTCTCGGCGATCCTGATGCCGTTGCGGATCGCCGACGGGTCGGCCACCGGGCTGCAGATCGCCGGGACGGTGGGGCTGATGCTCGCCGCGGTGGCGGTGCTCGCCTGGGTGGGGGCGCGGATCTACGAGCGCTCGGTGCTGCGGACCGGGACGACGGTGCCCTGGCGGGAGGCGCTCGGCCGGTCCCGGCGCTGATCCGCCGTTCAGACCTCGACCAGCTCGCGGGGCAGGCTCGTCAGCGCCGCGGCGGGGGCACCGGACCGCACGTGCAGGGTGTCCTCGATCCTGACCCCGCCGCGGCCCTCCAGGTAGACGCCCGGTTCGACGGTGACGACCGAGCCGGCGGCGACCGTCCCGGTCCCCGTCCGCGACAGCCACGGCGGCTCGTGCACCGCCAGCCCGACGCCGTGCCCGAGCCCGTGCGGGAACTGCTCGGCGTACCCGGCCCGCTCGATCACGTCGCGGGCGGCGCCGTCGACGTCGGTGACCGCGGCACCGTCGGTGAGCGCGGCCCGCCCGGCCGCGGCCGCCGCGTCGACCAGCGCGTGCAGCTCGCGCTGCCAGTCGGCGGCCGGGCCGATGCAGAACGTGCGCGTGGTGTCGGAGTGGTAGCCGTCCAGCGCCGCCCCGAAGTCGATCTTGACGAGGTCGCCGCGGCGGAGCTCCGTGCCGGTCGGGCGGTGGTGCGGGACGGCCGAGTGCGCGCCCGCGGCGAGGATCGTCTCGAACGCCGGCCCGGCTGCACCCAGCCGGCGCATCCGGTCCTCCAGGTCGTCGGCGACCTGCCGCTCGGTGCGCCCGGGGGCCAGCCCGCCGGCCTCGAGCAGCTCGCGCAGTGCGGCGTCGGCCAGCTCGCAGGCCGCCCGCAGCGCGGCGACCTCGCCGTCGTCCTTCACCGTCCGCAGCCGGGCGACCAGCCCGGGGGCGCGGCGCAGCCGGCGGCCCGGGACGGCGTCGCGGACGGCGGCGAACCCGTCGACCGTCAGCGTCGCCGAGTCGTAGCCCAGCGTCCGCCCCGCCGGGACGGTCGCCGCGGCGGCCGGTGCGCTCGGCCGGTCGATCACGGTCTCCAGGTCGGGGCACTGCTCACCCGCCTGGATCCGGTAGCGGCCGTCGGTGCAGAGCAGGTCCCGCCCGTGCACGTCGACCACGGCAGCCGCGTTGGACCCGGTGAAGCCGGTCAGGTAGCGGACGTCGAGCAGGTCGGTGACGAGCAGCGCGTCCAGGCCCGCGGCGTCGAGGAGGGCGCGCAACGCGGCCCGGCGGTCGGGGTGGGGCATGCGCGCGAGCCTATGTCCTAGGGTCGCCCGCATGGGCCTGTACTTCCGCCAGCTGCTCTCCGGCCAGGACTACGCCGTCGGTGACCCGGTCGCCACGCAGATGGTCAACTTCTCCTACCTCGTCGGGGACACCGAGACGCGGGAGGCGGTCGTCGTCGACCCGGCCTACTCCCCCGACGAGCTGCTGGCCGCGCTCGACGCCGACGGCATGCGGCTGGTCGGCGTGCTCGCCACCCACCACCACCCCGACCACGTCGGCGGGTCGATGATGGGCTTCGACCTGGTCGGTGTCGCCGACCTGATCGGGCGGCACCCGGTGCCGATCCACGTGCAGCGCCCCGAGGCCGACTACGTCACCCGGGTCACCGGGCTCTCGGCCACCGACCTGACCCCGCACGACCACGACGACGTGATCGAGGTCGGCAACGTCGCGATCCGGACCCTGCACACGCCCGGCCACACGCCCGGCAGCCAGTGCTTCCTGGTGCCGGACCCGGAGGGCGGCGACAAGCTGGTCGCCGGCGATACGCTGTTCCTGCAGGGCTGCGGGCGCACCGACTTCCCGGGTGGCGACGCCGAGCAGATGTACCACTCGCTGCAGCAGCTGGCGTCGCTGAAGGGCAATCCGACCGTCTACCCGGGACACCGGTACTCGCAGGACCCGAGCGCGCCGCTGGCCGACGTGCAGCGCAGCAACATGGTCTACCGGGCGACGTCGGCCGAGCAGTTCGTGGCGGCGTTCGGCAGCTGACCGCATCCGGGCCGAGGAGACGGGGAACTCCGCGGCCGACCCGGCGCGCGAGGTCGTGCTCACGCCGGCCCGAGCCGGCTCGGGCCACCCGTCGTCTGTCTACGCGTCGTCGCAGGTCGGTGCGTCCTGCGGGACGCGCCCGGCGCGTGCGTCCCAGCCCGCCAGCAGCTCCAGCGCCGCCCGCGAGGGCGAACCGGCCGGGGTCGAGTAGACGAAGCCGGTCTGGTCCTCGTCGTCGTTCGGGGTCAGCGCCTGGTAGTCCACCGTCAGCGGCCCCACCAGCGGGTGGTGGTAGCTCTTGGCACCGGTGGTCCGCCGGTGCACCCGGCGGGCCGACCAGTAGCGCCGGAACTCCTCGCTCCGGATCGACAGCTCCCCCACCAGGGTCTCCAGCAGGGGGTCGTCCGGGTGACGTCCGGCGTCGAGCCGGAGCATCGCGACAGTGTCGGCGGCGACCGCGGCCCAGTCGCTGTAGAGCTCGCGGGCGTGCGCGTCGAGGAACACGAACCGGGCCTGGTTGCGCTCCGCGGCCGGGCGGGACCGGAAGTCCGTGATCAGCCGCCCGGCCAGGGTGTTGTGCGCGAGCACGTCCAGGCGTCGGCCGAGCACGAAGGCCGGGGACGACGCCTGGTCGAGCGTCTCCAACAGGGTCAGCGTCGCCGGGGCGACCGCCTGCCTGCGGGGCGACGACCGGCGACGGCGGGCGGGTTGCCCGCGGACCAGGTCGAGCAGGTGGTCCTTACCCGCGTCGTCGAGCTGCAGGGCGTCGCCCAGCGCGTCGAGGACCTCCTGCGACGCGCTGCGGCTGCGCCCCTGCTCCAGCCGCGTGTAGTAGTCGACGCTCACCCCCGCGATGCGCGCGATCTCCTCCCGGCGCAGCCCGCCCACCCGGCGGCGTGCACCGCCGGCCCGCTCCAGTCCTGCGGCCTCCGGGGACAGCTGCTCCCGGCTCGACCGCAGGAACCTCGCCAGCTCGGTCGTCATCGGCCCTCCCGGTGGTCAGACGGTCTCGAAGGCGGTGCCCTGCGACCGGGCCCGCCACGGCTCCAGCTCCGCCCCCATCCTGGCGAGGGTGACCTCGAGCCGCTCGACGGCGTCCGGCCCGATCGGCAGCCGCCGCGGCGGGGCTTCGGACGTCGCAGCCGCCACGATGAGCTCCGCGCTGCGGACCGGGTCGCCGAGCTGGGTGTGGTTGGCCTCGTCCACCCAGTCCAGGGTGACGTGCGCGGGGGTCCCGTCGTAGTCGGCGATGCGGCGCGCGGGCAGCGACAGCGAGGACCGGTCGAGGAAGTCGGTGCGCAGCACACCCGGCTCGACGACCATGCTGCGGATTCCGAACGGCTCCAGCTCGCTCGCCAGTGCCTCGCCGATCCCTGCGACCGCGAACTTCGAGGCGCAGTACAGCCCAACTCCGGGCTCGCCCTCGTAGCCGGACCGGGAGCCGACGTGCACCAGCGTGCCGCGGCCGGCGCGACGCATGTGCGGCAGCACGGCGCGGGTCATCGCGATCAGGCCGAAGACATTGAGGTCGAACAGGGACCGCGCCTCGGCGTCGGTCACCTCCTCGACTGCGCCGAGCAGTCCCCGGCCGGCGTTGTTGACCAGGACGTCGATGCCGCCGAACTCCTCGACGGCGATCTCGACGGCGTGGGCGATGGCCGCGCCGTCGGTGACGTCGAGCGCGACGGGCACCGTGCGGGGGTGTGCCCGCAGGTCGGCAGGCAGGGCGTCGGTGTCGCGGGCGGTCACCACGACCGCGTCGCCACGGTCCAGCGCGGCACGGGCGATCTCGGCACCGAGCCCGCGGGAGGCTCCGGTCACGAACCAGGTCGACATGAGAACTCCTTCTGTGCGGATTCCAGGGCGGCGGTCGTTCCGCCCTGGACCCATTCGACCGGCCCGGAGGCGCCTCATGGGGGCTCTGCCTCGCCCGGCTCGTCGGGGGACAACCTGTCCCCCGACGAGCCGGGGCACCGGTCAGGTGTAGGAGTTGCCGACACCCGTGCGCAGGGTGCGGAGCTGATCCGCGTCGTGACCGAAAATCACCTTCCCGTCGGTGCGCTCGGCGATCCCGCGGATCTTCTCCACCGAGGCGAACCAGGCGACGGTGTCGTGGACGATCGCCGCGGGAAGTGCGGGCGGGCCGTAGGACTCGCTGCGGTACAACGCGTCCGACGCGAAGATCATGGTCCCGCTGTCGACCAGGTCGACCTGCAGCGACAGGGTCCCCCAGGTGTGCCCCGGGGTCCGGAGCGCGGTCACCCCAGGCATCAGCTCGGTGTCGGCGGCGATCGTGGTCAGGTCGAGGCCGTCGTAGTCCGACCTCAGGTGCGCGCCCAGGTTCGCGCCGTCGAAGGAGAACGCTCCCGCCTTCTCCGCCTCGTCGACGATGATCGTCGTGGAGGTGCCCGCCCACAGCTGGGCGTTGCCCACGTGGTCGATGTGCAGGTGCGAGAGCACGAGCATGTCGACGTCGTCCGGCCCGATCTCGAGCTGCCGGAGCCGCGAGTCGAGCCAGTCCTCCTCGGGCACGCCGTCGATCGGGAAGGTCTCGTCGAACCCCATCGGGGCCCACCGGGTCTCCCAGTCTCGCGGGACACCGGCGTCCCACAACATCCTCTGGCCGTTCGGGTGTTCGATGTAGACCACGTGGGTCGGCACGTCCACCCAGTCCCGCTCGCGCGGGCCACCGTTGGGGGTGAGCATCCGGGCCGGGTCGACGAGGAGCCACTGCAGGTCGGCGTGGACCGTGCCGGTCGGCAGGATCGTCACCCTGATCTTGTCGGTCGTCATCGGGTCTCCTCCGCTGTCGCGAGGTCACCGGCCGCCGGGACGCGGGCCGCGGGCGTCGCGCCGGTGACCAGGTCGGTGCCGCGGGTCTCCGGCAGGTACCGCACCAGTGCCGCCGTGGCCAGCAGCGCGACCGCCACCACGTAGAAGGCCGGGGCGACGGCGAGCCCGAGACCTGCCGCCAGCGCGGCCGCGACGAGCGGGCCCGGCCCACCGACGGCGGCCTGGGCCAGGTTGAACCCGATGGCGCTCCCGCTGACCCGGGTGCGGGCCGGGAACAGCTCGACGAGCAGCAGGCCGAGCATGACGTTCGCCAGCGCCTCGAACACCGCGAACACGGTCAGCCCGAGCAGGATCAGGCCCGGGACCCCGGATCCGATGAGCAGGAACGACGGCACCGCGACCACCGCCAGGCCCAGGCCACCGACGATGATCGTCGGACGGCGGCCCCACCGGTCACCCGACATCCCGGCGAGCGGGCAGACCAGCGAGTAGATCGCCAGCCCGGCGACGGCGAGCAGCAACGCCTCGGTCCGGTCCAGCCCGACGACCGTGGTGAGGTGGGTGACCACGTAGGTCGCCAGGTAGTAGAAGCCGAGCCCGGCGACCGCGGTCGCGGCGAACACGAGCCCGATCCGGCCCACACCGGAGCGGCCGAGGCTGCGCAGCGGCTCCTGCGGGACCTCGTCGCGGCGTTCGAGCTCCTGGTAGACGGGGGTGTCCTCGAGCCGGTACCGGATGTAGAGGCCCACCACTGCCAGCGGTGCCGCCAGCAGGAACGGCAGCCGCCAGCCCCACGCGGTGACCTGCTCCTCGGTGAGCCACGCCGTGGCGGCCAGCGCCACGATCCCGGCGAGCAGAACGCCGATCGCCGATGTCGCCGAGATGACGCTGCTCCACAGGCCCCGCCGGTGCGACGGCGCGTTCTCCAGCAAGTAGGTCGTGGCCCCGGCGTACTCCCCGCCTGCGGAGAAGCCCTGGACGCAGCGCAGCGCGACGAGCAGCAGCGGGGCCGCGACCCCGATCGACGCGTGGCTCGGCAGGCAGGCGATCAGGGTGGTGGAGACGCCCATCAGCAGGACCGACAGGGTCAGCGCGGGCCGGCGGCCCGCCCGGTCGGCCAGCCGCCCGAGCACGATCCCGCCGAGGGGCCGCATGACGAAGGCGACCCCGAACACGGCCAGTGCCGCGAGCAGCGAGGCGGTCGGGCTCGACGACGGGAAGAACAGCTGACCGATGGTCACGGCGAAGAAGCCGTAGAGCGCGAAGTCGAACCATTCCAGGATGTTGCCCGCCGCGGCGGCGCCCATGACCTGACGCGACGACCGGACCGGTCCCGGCCGCGCCGGGACGATCACAGCGCGAGCCCGCCGTCGACGACCAGCTCGGCACCGGTCATGAACGGGCAGTCCCGCGCGGCGAGGAACAGCACCGCACCGGCGATCTCCTCCGCCGTCCCGCGCCGGCCGAGCGGTGTGGCGGCGGTGACCGCGTCGATCTGCTCCCCCGGCATCACGTCGATCATCGTGGTGCTGACGAACCCCGGCGCGACCGAGTTCACCCGCACCCCGTGCGGGCCGAGTTCGACGGCGGCGCACTTGGTCATGCCGCGCACCGCCCACTTCGTGGTCGAGTACCCGATCTGGTTCGCGTATCCGCGGTGGCCGCCGATCGAGGAGAGGTTGACGATCGATCCCGCCCCCGCGCGCTTCATCGCGCCGGCGACCGCACGCATGCCGAGGAACACCCCGAGCTGGTTGACCCGGTAGTGCCGGTCGAAGTTGTCGACGCTGGTCTCGCTGATGTCGTGCCCGGGATCGAGGACCCCGGCGTTGTTCACGAGCAGCGTGATCTCCCCGAGGTCGTCCCGGACGGCGGCGGTCAGCTCGTCCCACGACTGCTCGCAGCTGACGTCGTGCGGCAGGTAGCGGTGGGCCGGTCCCAGCTCGTCGACGAGGGCGCGGCCGTGCTTCTCCGAGCCGCCCGCGACGACGACGGAGGCGCCGGCGCCGGCGAGTGCGGTGACGACGGCGGCGCCGATGCCGCGGCTGCCCCCGGTGACGACGGCGACGTCGCCGGTCAGGTCGTGGGTTGCGTGCGTCATGCGGGTCCCTCCCAGGGGTGTGCGGTGCGGAGCCAGTCGGTGAGCGCGGCGGTGACCGCCTCGGGCTGCTCCTCGGTGAGCAGATGGCCCGCACCGGTGATCGGCGCGTAGGTCGAGTCCGGCAGGTGGGCGTGCATGGTGCGGGCGTGCTCGAGGGCGATGCCGTTGTCGTCCTCGCCGTGCAGGACCAGCGTCGGGACGGAGATCCGGGCCAGGTCCGCGGTCCGGTCGGGCTTGTCGATCCACGAGCGGTACTCGCCGTACAGCGACCGGGCCGGGCGCCCGCGCCACGCCGTCGTCCAGCGTTCGACCAGCTCCGGTCGCTCCGCGAGGGCACGCTCGCCGAAGATCACCGGCCGGAACGCGTCGATCACGGACTCCGGGATCGGGCCCTCGGTGTCGAGGGGCTCGAGCAGGGCGCCGAACTCCTGGCGCTGCTGCGCGGTGTAGGCGGCGCTCTGGGTCGCCATCAGGACCAGGCCGGCGACCCGTTCCGGGTACCGCAGTGCCAGCTCGACGGCCATGAACCCGCCGACCGACATGCCGGCCAGCACGAAGCGGCCGACGCCGGCGTCGTCGGCGATCACGAGGGTGTCGGTGACCAGGTCGTCGAGGGATCGTTCGGTCCCGTACCGGGTCGTCCCGGCCCGGCTGGTCCAGGCGATGGTCCGGTACGACCCGGCCAGCGCCTCGGTCTGGGGCAGGAACATCGTGCGGTCGAGCAGTGTGCCGTGGCTGAAGAGCACCGGCGGGCCGTCGCCGGTGTCGGCCACGTCCGTCGCGGGCAGCGGGACGGTGTCGGCCATGGGGGCCTCCGTGGGGTGTCGGGTGCGGCTGGTCGTCGTCGATCAGCCGGTGGCGGCAGCGGCGGGCGCCTCGTCGGTGAGCGACCGGCCCGCGGTCTCGGGCAGGGCCCGGCCCAGCACGATCCCGACGACGAGCGCGGTCGCCGCCAGGTAGAGCGCCGAGGTGACGACCGTGCCGGTGGCCGCCGTCAGCGCGGCCGCGACCAGCGGCGCGGTCCCGGCGATCGGCCCGACGCCGAGGCTGTAGGCCAGCGCCGCACCGCTGGAGCGGGTCCGGGCGGGGAACAGCTCGACCAGCACGATCGAGGACATGACGTTCAGGCCGGCCTGCGGGACCGCGAACAGGCACATGCCGAGCAGGGCGAGCCACGGTGAGCCGGATCCGATCAGCAACAGGACGGGTACGGCGAGGACGACGTGCCCGATCGCCGATCCGATGTAGACCGGCCTGCGGCCGATCCGGTCGGACAGTCGCCCGGCGGGCACGCACAGCACCACGTAGAGGACCAGCGCGGCGGAGGTCACGAGCAGCGCCGCCGGGCGCGATCCGGTCACCGACATGGCGTTCGCGAAGTAGGTCGCCAGGTAGTAGAAGCCGACACCGGTGACCGACGAGCAGGCGAACGCGACCAGCAGGGACCGCCGCTCGGTGCGCAGCGCCTCGCGCAGCGGGGCAGCGGCCACGGAGTCCTGCGCCCGCAGCTCCCGGTAGACCGGGGTTTCGTCGATCCGCAGGCGCAGGTAGAGCCCGGCCAGGCCGAGCGGCGCAGCGAGCAGGAACGGCAGCCGCCAGCCCCACGCCTGCATCTGCTCCGGCGACAGCACGGTCTCCAGCCCGAGCACCGCCACGATCCCGGTGACGATCGCCAGCCCGCCGGAGGCGGAGATCAGCGCCGCGCGGGCGCCGCGGCGCCCGGGCGGGGCGTACTCGGCGAGGAACGCCGAGGCGCTGGTCCACTCGCCGCCCGCGGAGAGTCCCTGCACGCAACGTAGCAGGACCAGCAGGGCCGGCGCCCAGAACCCGATGGTGGCGTAGCCGGGCAGCAGCGCGATGCACGTCGTCGCGACGCTGATGCCGAGCACGGCCGTGGACAGTGCGACGCGGCGGCCGTACCGGTCCCCGGCCGACCCGAGCACCGCGCCGCCGAGCGGGCGGAACACGAACGCCACACCGAACACGGCCAGCGAGGCGAGCAGCGAGGTCATGGCGTCGTCGGTCGGGAAGAAGACCCGGCCGAGGATCACCGCGACCGCGCCGTAGACGGCGAAGTCGAACCACTCGGTGAAGTTCCCGATCAGGGTGGCCGAGACGACGCGGCGGGGCATCGGCGAGGTCATGACGGCGCCCGCCCGCGGTCCGCGAGGGGGGTGGTCTCGCTGCCGTGCACCGGCGCCCAGCCGGAGACCGGGGTGAAGTAGTGCAGCTCGAAGACCCGCTCCACGATGGCCCAGCGCCCGTCCCGCCGGGCCGCGCGGTCCCGGTAGATCCCGCCGACCTGGGTCGGCCCGGTCTCGACGTTGGTCACGAGGCAGTCGAGCGCGGAGACGGCGCGTGCGGTCTCTCCGTCGTCGTCGATGTCGACGACCACGTTGGACATCCAGTGGTGCATACGGGGGCTCTGCGACCAGAGCAGGTGTGCGGCCTCGACGATCCCGTCGATGCCTGCGAAGTCACCGAACGGCTCGCCGAGCCGCAGCTCGGCACCGGTGTGCCAGAGCGTGCGCAGCAGGTCGACGTCGCCGCTGTCGAAGGCGTGGGCGTACTGGGCCACGAGGCGTCCGACGGCCGTCCGGCTCTCGATCCGGTCGATCCGGGTCTCGATGTCGCTCACCGGCCTCACGCCCCGCCCAGCGAGTAGTCGATGACGCCGCGGACGATCGTCCCGTCACGCAGGTCCTGGTAGCCCTCGTTGATCTGGTCGAGGGTGTAGCGGCGGGTGATCAGCTCGTCCAGCTTGAGCTGCCCGGCGTCGTAGAGGCGCAGCATCCGGACGATGTCGTGCTGGGGGTTCGACGAGCCGAACAGCGTCCCCTTGATCGTCTTCTGGTTGAAGACCAGGTCGGAGCCGGAGACGTGCACGGTGAGGTTGGCCGGGTTGGCCACCCCCGTGACGACGACGGTGCTGCCCTTGCCGATCACGTTGAACGCGTCGGTGACGACCTGCTCGGTCATCACCCCGACGACACAGATGGCCGTGTCGGCGCCCTCGCCCCAGGTCAGCTCCTTGGTCGCGGTCGCCGCCTCCTCCGCGGTGGAGAACACGTGGGTGGCGCCGAAGTCCAGCGCGGTCTTGCGCTTGAACTCGATCGGGTCCACGCAGATCACGTACTTCGCGCCGGCGTGCGCGGCGCCCTGCACCGCGTTCATCCCGACGCCGCCGAGGCCGTAGATCACGACGGTGTCGCCGGGCCGGACTCCCCCGGCATTGACCGCGCTGCCCCAGCCGGTGGGGACACCGCAGCCGACGAGGACGGCCTTGTCCAGCGGCAGCCAGTCGTCGACCTTGACACACGACAGCTCGGAGACGGTGGCACGCTCGGAGAAGGCGCCGAGCATGCAGAACCCGCCGATGTCACCGAGCTCCGGGTCGTGCATCCGGAACGTGCCGTCGGGCATGGAGCCCTCGAGGATCGTGGCGCCGGAGTTGCAGAGGTTCTGCTTGCCGGTGGAGCAGTAGCGGCAGGTGCCGCAGGCCGGGGTGAAGCTGCAGACGACGTGGTCGCCGGGCGCGACCCGGGTGACCCCGGGGCCGACCTGCTCGACGATCCCCGCGGCCTCGTGCCCGCCGACGATCGGGAAGCGCACGACGTTGTCGCCGTCGACCATGTGCAGGTCCGAGTGGCACAGTCCGGCGGCGGACATCTTCAGCAGGACCTCGCCGGCACGGGGTTCGTCGAGCTCGATCTCGCGCATCTCGAAGGGCTTGTGGTAGCCGGTCAGTACGGCGGCACGGGTCTTCATGGGCTTCTCCTTGGTGTAGGGGTGGGCCGGGCTCAGCCGTGGAAGGTCCAGACGGACTTGGTCTCGAGATAGCCCTCGAGGCTGTCCGGCCCGAGGTCGCGGCCGTAGCCGGACTGCCGGAAGCCGCCGAACGGGGCGGCCGGGTCGGTGAGGCCCCAGCCGTTGACGTAGACGGTGCCCGCCCGCAGCGCCCGGGTGGCGCGGTGGGCGGTGCTGACGTCGCGGGTCCACACGCCGGCGGCGAGGCCGTACTCGCTGGCGTCGGCGCGTTCGAGGGCCTCGTCGGTGTCGTCGAATCCGAGCACGGTGAGGACCGGGCCGAAGATCTCCTCGGTCGCGCAGGCCATCTCGTCGCGTGCGCCGGAGACGATCGTGGCGGGGTGGAAGAAGCCCTCGGCCGGGGCATCGGGCCCGACGTGCACGGTCGCGCCCTGCTCCCGGGCCAGGCGCACCTGAGCGGCGACCTTGTCCTGCTGGGCCGCGTTCACCAGCGGCCCGAGCTCGGTGCCCTCGTCGAGGCCGTGCCCCGGGCGGAGCCCGTCGGCGATCGTGGTCAGCCGCCGGACCACCTCGTCGTGCACCGAGCGGTGCACGAACAGCCGGGACGGTGCGCTGCAGGTCTGGCCGGAGTGCCAGAACAACCCGCCGGCGGAGCCCTCGACGGCGGCGTCCAGGTCGGCGTCGGCGAAGATGATGTTCGCGCTCTTCCCGCCGAGTTCCAGCGAGACCCGCTTGACCTGGTCCGCGGCCCGGCGAGCGATCTCCTTCCCGACGGCGGTCGAACCGGTGAAAGTGACCTTGTCGACCAGCGGGTGGTCGACGAGCGCCTGCCCGGCGCCCGCGCCGCGGCCGGGCACGACGTTGAGCACACTCGGTGGCAGACCGGCCTCGATCGCCAGCTCGGCCAGCCACAGGGCCGAGTGCGGGGTTTCCTCCGAGGGCTTGAGGACCACGGTGCAGCCGGCCGCGAGCGCGGGGGCGAGCTTCCAGCCGCACAGCAGCAGCGGGAAGTTCCACGCGGTGATAGCGCCGACGACCCCGACAGGGTCCTTCTCGGTGGCGATGTGGATGCCCGGGTGCGACGTCGGCACGGTCGATCCGACGATCTTCGTCGGCCAGCCGGCGAAGTAGTGGAACGCGCGCGCCGCGAAGTCGACGTCGATCGTCCGGGCGGCGCCGCGCACCTTGCCGGCGTCGAGGACCTCGAGCTCGGCGAACTCGTCGGCCCGCTCGAGGATCGCATCACCGATCCGGTGCAGGACCTTGCCCCGCTCCAGCGGGGTCATCGTCCGCCAGGGCGATCCGGGGCGGAACGCCCTGGCCGCGGCCCGGACGGCCCGGTCGATGTCGCCGGCGTCACCGCACGCCGCGGTGCCGATCCGGTGGCCGGTCGCCGGGTCGACGACCGCGAGCTCCTCCCCGTTGCGGGCAGCGACCGCGGCCCCGTCCACGAACAGGTGCGGCGGCAGCGTGAGCCGCTCGGACACCGCGTCGGCCACGGCGGGGGCCTCGCTGGTGAAGGTCATCATTGCCCTCCGTAGATATTTGATACAAACTGCAGACCGAGCATGACGGACTCGCTCTCGGGGAGATCGGCTGTACGACCTGATCGATCGCCTGCCGTGCAGAGAGTCACAGACATTTTCCGCCGAGGCAAGCTTGAACTTCACCTAGTTTGTATCAAAGATCAGCCATCGGGCGGTCTCGTGCCGTCCGCCCCACTCGCCGTCCAGGAGGCATCGATGCCGTCCGCCGAGAGCCCACCGGCCACCCGTGGCCGACCGTTCCGTGAGGGTCTGCTCGCCCTCGACCCCCCGCGGCTGCTGGGGTCGCGCTGCGCCGGCTGCGGCGCCACGGCCTTCCCCGCGCGGGCCTTCTGCCCGGCCTGCCGGACCGGGGTCGTCGAGCCGGCCGAGCTCTCGACGAGCGGCCGGGTCCACTCGTTCACGGTGGTCCGCCAGGCGCCCCCGGGGACCGAGGTGCCCTACACGCTCGCCTGGGTCGACCTGCCCGCGGACGAGGTCCGGCTGATGGCTCAGGTCGTCGGTGTCGCACCGGAGGCGGTCGAGCTGGACATGCCGGTGGACCTCGAGCTCACCACCTTCGGCACCGCCGACGACGGCACCGAGCTGGTCGGGTTCCGCTTCCGCGCAACCGTGGCGGTGGCGGCATGAGCCTCGCCCCCGCCCACGTCGCCGGCGTCGGGATGGTCCGCTTCGGCAAGTACCCGGCCGACGTCATGCTCGAGGCGATGGCCCTCGGCGCGGCCCGGGAGGCACTCGCCGACGCCGGCGCCGACCTCGCGGCCGTCGACGGCCTCTACGTCGGTCACGTCTTCGGTGGCCCGGTCGCCGGTCAGCGGATCGCCGCCCAGCTGGGGCTCGACGGCCGCCCGGTGTCCAACCACGAGAACTACTGCGCCAGCGGCGCCACCGCGATCCGCGAGGCCTGGGTCGCGCTCGCCGCCGGCCTGCACGACGTGGCCCTGGTGATCGGCGTCGAGAAGATGACCGACCGGGTCGCCGGCGGGGTCCGTCCCGACCCCGGCGATCTCGACGCCGCCGTCGGCTACGTGATGGCCGCCGGGCACGCGATGAGCGCCCGGCGCTACCTGGCCGACCACGGGGCCACCCGCGAGCAGATCGCGGCGGTGGCGGTGAAGAACCACGCCCACTCCGTGCACAACCCCTGGGCGCAGTACCGGAAGCCGATCTCCCTGGAGCAGGTCCTGGGCGCCCGGCCGATCGCCGAGCCGCTCGGGCTCCTGGACTGCAGCCCGATCTCCGACGGCGCGGCCGCGGTCGTCCTGTGCACGCCGGCAGGCCTGCGCAGGCTCGGGCTCGGCTCCACCGGCCCGCGGGTGCTCGGCGTCGGCCTGGTGAGCGGCACGGTGCAGACCGGACTGGGCGACCTCAACGCCGAGGACGTCTCCCGCCGGGCGGGCGAGGAGGCCTGGCGGCTCTCCGGCGTCGGTCCGGACGACATCGACCTCGTCGAGATGCACGACTGCTTCACGATCGCGGAGATCGTCCGGATGGAGGGGCTGGGCCTGGTCCCGCACGGCCGCGGCGCCGCCTGGGCCGCGGAGGGGGTGACCGCACTCGGCGGCCGGTTGCCGGTCAACCCGAGCGGTGGGCTGCTCTCCCGCGGCCACCCCGTCGGTGCGACGGGTGCGGCGCAGGTCTGCGAGCTCACCTGGCAGCTGCGCGGCACCGCGGGCGGCCGTCAGGTCGACGGCGCACGCGCGGCACTGGCCTACTGCAAGGGCGGGACGGTCAACGGCACCGACGGCGGGTCGGTCACCACGGTGGTGATGACGGCATGAGCACGACCACCACCGCCGTCGTCCGCGGCGCGGGCACGCTGGTGCCCTCCGTCCGCGACGCGCTCGCCCGGGCCCGCCCGGCCGCCCCGGTCGCGGTCCTGGTCCCCCGGGTCCCGGCGACCGGCCCGCTCACCGAGCTGAGCGACGACCGCCTCGACGACGAGGTCGCCGGCCCGCTCGGCGCCGTCCTCGCCGACGTGCAGGCGGTACTCGGCGAGGTCGACCGGCTCGTGTTCGTCCTACCGCACGCCCCGCTGATGGCCCTCGCCGGTGGCAGCGCCGCGTCCGCCGTCGCGAACGGGGTCCTGTCGATGGCCCGCACACTCGCCATCGAGCTCGCCAGGGACCGGGTGACCGTCAACGTGGTGGCCGTCGATCCGGCCGCCCCGGCCGTCGCCGCTCTCGCCGACCAGCTCACCGTGCTGACGGGTGGGAGCGGCGACGCGGTCACCGGCCAGGAGATCTACCTGACCGCAGGCACCGATCTGGGGAGGCTGCGCCCGTGAGCGCGACGGCACTGGTCACCGGAGGAGCGGGCGGCATCGGCCGCGCGGTCTGCGCACGGCTCGCGGCCGACGGGTTCACCGTGCTGCTCGCGGATCTCGACCCGGCGGCTGCGGACGCCGCCGCCGCGCTCGGGCCCGGCGTCGAACCCCGCGTCCTGGACGTCACCGACCCGGAATCGCGGCGGGCGGCGGTCGCCAGGGCCGACGCGCTGGGCGGGGCGGACCTGCTGGTCAACTGCGCGGGCGTGTTGCGGGACGCGCGGATCGCCAAGCTGGATCCGGCGCTGTTCCGCAGCCTGATCGGGATCAACCTCGTCGGCCCGCTGGCACTGGCCCGGCTCGTCGCCGCGGGGATGGCGGAGCGCGGCCGGGGGTCGATCGTCAACGTCGCCTCGCGGGCCTGGCTGGGCACGTTCGGCTCCACCGCCTACTCCACCGCGAAGGGCGGCCTGGTCGGCGCGACCCGCTCCCTGGCGCTCGAGCTGGGGCCGCACGGGATCACCGTCAACGCCGTGGCCCCGGGGTTCGTCGAGACCCCGATGACCGACGGGCTGCCGCCGGAGATCCGCCGCCGGACCCTGGACGCGATCCCGGTCGGCCGGGCCGGGACCCCGGACGACGCGGCCGCCGCCGTCGCCTACCTCGCGGGCGCCGGCTATGTCACCGGGCAGGTGCTCGTCGCCTGTGGCGGCCGCAGCATCGGCTCCCCCTACTCGGAGGATGGACAGTGACGAGAGAAGACATCCCGCGCGGCCCGCTGCACGGGATCCGGGTCGTCGAGTTCGCCGGCCTGGGCCCCGGTCCGTTCGCCGCGATGCTCCTCGCCGACGCCGGCGCCGACGTGATCCGGGTCGACCGGCCGGCCGGTCCGGTGGACGGCGGGGCGCTCACCCGCGGCCGCCCGTGGATCGGCCTGGACCTCAAGACCGACACCGGGCACCGGACCGCCACGGAACTGGTCCGCAACGCCGACGTGCTGATCGAAGGCTTCCGGCCGGGAGTGATGGAACGGCTCGGTCTCGGCCCCGACGAGTGCCTGGCCGCGAACCCGCGCCTGGTCTACGGGCGGATGACCGGATGGGGCCAGGACGGTCCGCGGGCGCGGGAGGCCGGCCACGACATCAACTACCTGGCAGTGACCGGCGCGCTGCGCTCCATCGCCCGTCGCGGTGAGGCGCCGGTCCCGCCGCTCAACCTCGTCGGTGACTACGGCGGCGGTGGGATGCTGCTCGCCTTCGGTATCACCACCGCGCTGCTCGAACGCGGTGACGGCGGGCGTGGACAGGTCGTCGACGCCGCCATGACCGACGGGGTCAGCCTGCTCATGACCGGGATCTGGAGCCGCGCCGCACAGGGCCGCTGGTCCGGCGAGCCGGGCACCAACGACATCGACTCCGGCGCCCCGTTCTACGACGTCTACCCGACCGCCGACGACGAGTACATGGCGGTCGGCGCGATCGAACCCCAGTTCTGGGCCCGGTTGCTCGACGGTCTCGATCTCGACCCGGCCGAGCTGCCCGACCAGTGGGACCGGGAGCGCTGGCCCGAACTGAAGAAGCACGTCGCGGCGGTCTTCGCACGCCGCACCCGCGCCGAGTGGACCGCCGTGTTCGCCGACCGCGACGCCTGCGTCACGCCCGTGCTGAGCATGGCCGAGGCGCCCGACGACCCCCAGATCGCCGCCCGTGGCACGCTCCGACCGGGCCCGGGGGGCCCGCAGCCGGCGCCCGCCCCCCGCCTCGACCGGACGCCGCTACGGATGGAGTCCCCGTCCAGCACCGCCGAGGTCCTCGACAGGTGGGCCGTCAGCACCGGGGCGACCCGATGACCGCGGTGAGCCGGTCCCGACCGGCAGGACTGATAGATTATTCAGGTCCCGAAGGTCGACGGCGAGGAGAGACCATGGCCGGGCGGTCGACCGCGGGACCTCGGGTACAGCGCCGTTCGATGGCGGTGGAGGTCGCCGAGCACATCCGGTCGATGATCTTCGACGGCCGGCTCTCCGCCGAGCAGCGCGTCCCGCAGGACGCGATCGCGGCCGAGCTGGGGGTCAGCCGCCTACCCGTCCGCGAAGCGCTGATCACACTCGAGACCGACGGACTGGTCGCCTCCGAACCGCACCGCGGGACCTTCGTCGTCCCCATCCGGTCCGAGGACATCGAGGACCACTACCGGCTCTACGGGATGGCACAGGGCCTCGCCGCGGCCGGTGCTGCACGGCGGATCACCGAACCGGTCCTGACCAGGCTCGACGAGCTCCACCGGAGGATGTCCGGCACCGACGACCCGGATCTCGTGCACGACCTGAACTGGGAGTTCCACTCCCTGATCAACCACACCGGGGCGAGCAGACGGACGCTCTCGGTGCTGCGCCAGCTCTCGCACAACCTCCCGCGCGAGGTCTACGGCATCCCGCAGGCCGCGAGCCCGGCCGCGACGCGGCAGCACGCGGCGATCATCGAGGCGCTGCGGGCCGGCGACGGCACCGCGGCCGACCACCTCAACCAGGAACACGTGCGCGCCGAGGGCGACGAGGTCGTCGCCGTCCTCAAACGCAACGGGATCCTGTCGAACTGATCGCCCGCCGAGCCGCCGACGCGACTCCGCAGACTTGATCAAAGATCAGAAATGGACCATCCGATGCCGTATGTGCCGACCACGCTGCCCGAGGTCGTCGACCTGCGCGCCGCCACCGACCCGGACAGCGAGGCCGTCGTGGCACCCGAGGGCCGGCTGACCTGGGCCGAGCTCGCCGACCGGGTACGCACCCTCGCGGACAGCCTGACCGGGGGCGGGGTGGCGCCCGGGGACCGGATCGGGGTGCTCCTCCCGAACGGCCTGCGCTGGATCGTCTCCGCGCTCGCCGTGCAGCACGCGGGAGCGACCGTCGTCCCGATCAACACGTGGTACCGCTCGGCGGAGATCGCCCACGTGCTCGACGAGGCCGGTGTCGCCCTGGTGGTGACCGACGAGTCGGTGTTCGGCCGCGACGCCCTTGCCGAGCTCGCCGCCGCCGGGCGGCCGAGCACGCTGGTCTGGCGGACCGACGAGCCGCTGCCCGCGACCGGCCCGTCGGGCACGGTCCCGTCGACCGCGCCCGGCGCCCGTCCCGACGGCCTGGCCTACGTGCTGTTCACCAGCGGGTCGACGTCCCGGCCGAAGCCCGTGCCGCTGCGCCACGACCGGCTGCTGCGCAACGCGACCGAGATCGGGCGCCGCCAGCACCTGGTGGCCGGGGACCGGCTGTGGATCTCCGCCCCGTTCTTCTTCGGCTACGGCTGCTCGAACGCGCTGCCGGTGGCCCTCGTCCACGGCGTCACCCTGTGCGTCGAGGAGCGGCCCGCCGGGGACACCTCTCTGGAGTTCATCGAGCGGGAACGCTGCACCGTCTACTACGGGTTCGGGCCGACCACCCGGAACCTGCTGGCCGCTCCCGGGTTCGGCCGGTACGATCTTTCGACGCTGCGGACCGGCACGACCGGGTTCACCCGCGAGGACCGGCGCCTGGTCCTCACCGAGCTCGGGGTCGGCGGGATCTGCAGCGTCTACGGGCTCACCGAGGCCTACGGCCACTCGACCATGACCGAGGCGGGCGACCCGCCCGAGACCGTCCTGGGGACCGCGGGCCGGGTGCTCGATTCCCAGGAGATCCGGATCGTCGACGACGAGAGCCGGGTCGTGCCCACCGGGGACTCCGGGGAGATCGAGCTGCGCGGCTGCGTGATCGACGGCTATCTCGGCGACCCGGCGCTCGGCGAGGGCGCCTTCCGCGCGGGCGGCTGGCTGCGCACGGGGGACCTCGGGACCCTCGACGAGGACGGGCGCCTGAATGTCGTCGGCCGGCGCAAGGAGATGCTGAAGGTCAAGGGGATCAACATCGCACCCGTCGAGGTCGAGGAGCTGCTCTGCAGCCACCCCGGCGTCGACCAGGCCTTCGTGGTCGGGATCGAGGACGACCTCGGGAGCGAGCAGATGGTCGCGGCCGTGATCCCCCGCGGCGCACCGCCCGCCGATCTCGCGGCCCGGCTCGACGTCCACGTCCGGGAGCGCGCGGCGAGCTACAAGGTCCCGGCCCGTATCGAGGTCGTCGATCAGGCCGACATCCCACTCACCGACACCGGCAAGTTCAGCAAGCGACTCCTGCGCGACCAGCTCTCCGGAGGTACCCCGTGACCGTCACGACCCTGGCCGCCGGGATCGGCTTCACCGAGGGACCATTGTGGACCTCCGACGGGCGGCTCCTCGTCGTCGCGCTCTCCCGGGGCACCGTCGTGGAGGTCGGGCTCGCCGACGGCGTCCGGTCGCATGTCGACGTCGGCGGAGGACCCAACGGGCTCGCCGAGGACGATCGCGGCGCCGTCTGGGTCGCCCAGAACGGGGGCGCGCTCCGGCCGAGCACCTCGGAGCGTCCGGCCGAGCCGGGGCTCCAGCGCCTCGGCGGGGGCGGCGTGCGGGACGTGATGGTGCCGGGCGCGCAGGCCCCGAACGACCTCGTGCTCGGGCCGGACGGCCGGATCTGGTTCACCGACCCCGGGCCGCCGGGGGCGACCGCGCACGGCCGGGTCTGCGCGCTGGACCGGGCGACGGGCGCCGTCGAGGTCGTCCTGGACGACGTCGACTTCCCCAACGGACTCGCCTTCGCCGACGACGAGCTGTACCTGGCCCACACCTCCCTGGGTGTGATCAGCCGCCACCACTGGGACGGGAGCCTGCTGACGCAGGCCGGGGACCCGCTGGTTCTCCCCGAGGGTGGGCCGGACGGCCTGGCCCTCGACGTCGAGGGGCGGGTGTACGCCGCGGCGCCCGAGGCGGACGCGATCGTCGTGTTCACCCCGGACGGCGCCGTCGAGGAGACGATCGGCTTCGCCGAGCCCGCGTTCCCGACGAACCTCTGCTTCGCCGGCCCGGACCTCGACGTCCTGGTCGTCACCGCGGTGAAGGGCGGCCGGGTGCTCGCCTGCGAGCGGGAGTGGGCCGCGCCGGGCCGCCCGCTGACCGGCTGCCGGACGTGACGGACCGGTCGCGGGTCCACACGAGCAGTCGCCACCGGGCCGGCGTCGTCTCGGGGTGATCTCGCGGGATCACGCAGTGTGGCCGGTGGAGGTCTCGGTGCCGTCGGCCCCGACCAGGGCCTGGGCAGCGACCGTGTTGTGGAAGCCGGCGGAGCCGTCGGTTGCGATCCACGCGGCGCACACGACCAGGATCCGCGACAGCACGAACAGGAAGAACAGCGTCGCGAGCACGGCGCCGAACACGGCCCCGCCCGCGGTGTCCGACACGGCGCCGACGGTCAGCGCCGTGCCGATCTTGAGCAGCTCCAGGGCCGCCGCCCCGGCTGCGGCGGGCACCACCACCCGCCGCACGGGCACCGGTACCCGGGGCAGCCGGGCGAGCACGAAGCAGAGCACGGCCCAGTCCAGGGCCAGCACGACCGCGGACCCGACGACCCGCAGCACGATCAGGCCGCCGACGGCGTCCCGCAGCCCCAGCAGCTCCAGTGTGACGCCGGCGAGGCCGGTCACCACGGCGGTGACCGCCAGCGACCCGAGCACGGCGGTCCCCAGGATCCCGAGTGCACCCAGGTCCCACAGGAACCGGCGCGGGGAAGTCATCTTCTCCGGCGGCAGCAGGTACTGCGCGGACAGCGCTTCCCGCAGGTAGGCGGTCCAGGTCGCGCCCGCCCACAGCGCCCCGACGGCGCCGATGCCGACCAGCGAACCGCCCCGCGCGACGACCGTGTCGAGCACCGGGGTGACGGCCGCCAGCATCCCGGGCGGCATCAGCGCCCCGACCGCGACGGCCAGGTCCTGCCCGGACGGTGAGCGCCAGAACAGCAGCAGGCCGAGCACGGCGAACACCACCATCAGCAACGGCACCGAGGCGATCACCGTGTAGAACGCGACCGCGGCGGACAGGTGGTTGCCGCGCGTCAGGCGGTAGCGCTCGGCGGCGCTCCGGACCCGGGCCAGGCGCGGGTGCTCCGCGGGCAGCGCGCGGAGACGCTCCACCCGGTCCCGGATCTCCTCACGCATCCGGACCATCCTTCCGTACGGCGGCCCGGTGTGCCCGGGCCTGGTTCCCGCTCGAGGAGCCTGCACGTCCCGGCCGGGGCGGCACTGCGGCTCGGGCTCGCGGCATCGCGCGGGCCACCGGCGCGGCGGGCGCTAATCTGCCCCATGCCGCACAGCGCAGCCGGTCACGGGCCGGCCCTCCCCCGCGCCACCGTCCTGCTCCTCGGTACGGCCGCCGCGGTCGTCACCTCGGCCGGGTTGTACGCGGCGGCCTGGCTCGTCGGGCCGGTGTTCCTCGCACTGACGATCGTGATCGTGGTGCACCCGCTGCACGGGTGGCTGCGCCGCTCCGGCGTCCCGGGATGGCTCGCGACCACCCTGCTCCTGCTCGCGATCTACGGCCTGCTGCTGGCACTGTCGGCGGTGCTGGTGGTGTCGGGCGCCCGGCTGGTCACCGTGCTGCCCGCCTACGCCGCCGAGTCGAACCACCTGCTCGCCGCGGTCGCCGCGCGCGCCGCCGAGTTCGGGGTGGGTGCCGAGCAGGTGCGCGCGCTCGCGGCCTCGTTCGATGCCGGCCGGCTCACGGCGCTCGCTGCCGGGCTGCTGCTGCAGGTCGCCGGCCTCGCCGGGAACCTGATCCTGCTGTTCTCGCTGCTGCTGTTCCTCGGCCTCGAGTCGACCGCGGCACCGGCCCGGCTCGACGCGATCGCCGGGACCCGGCCCGAGGTCGCCGCCGCGCTGCGCCGGTTCGCGCACGGCACCCGCCGGTTCCTGGTCGTCACCACGGTGATCGGGCTGATCACCGGGGTGGTCGACGCCGTCGTGCTGTCCGCCCTCGGGGTCCCGCTGGCCGTGCTGTGGGGACTGCTGGTGTTCATCACCAACTACATCCCCTACATCGGATTTTGGATCGGGTTCGTGCCACCGGTGCTGCTGGCCCTGCTGGCCGGCGGCCCCGGGCAGGCCCTGGCCGTGGCCGTGGTGTTCGTCGTCGTCAACTTCGTGCTGACCTCGCTGGTGCAGCCGAAGTTCGTCGGGAACGCGGTGGGGCTGTCGGTGTCGGTGACGATCGTCGCGCTGGTCTTCTGGGCCTGGCTGCTCGGCGCGCTCGGGGCGGTACTGGCGGTGCCGCTGACGTTGCTGGTCAAGCAGCTGCTGGTGGACGCCGACCCCCGCTCGCACTGGCTGAACGCGCTGCTGGGCTCCACCGTGCCCGCCCCCGCGGGCGCCGTGGCCGCCACCGGCGGGACCTTCGACCCGGTTCGCGACGAGGGCGGAGCGGGATCATCCGGGCCGACGACGTCCGGCCCGGCCGGGGTCCCCGCGGTGCCCGCAGCCGTGTCCGGGACGCAGGCCGACGAGGACGATCCTGTGAGGACGGAGACGGACCATGGTCGACACGAGTGACGGACCGGGCGCGGCGACCCCGGCCGCGGACGGTGCCGTGTCCCGGCGGGTCCGCGGACTGGTCGTGCTGCGCGGGGTGCTGGTCCTGGTGTTCGGGCTCGCGATCCTGCTGACCCCGGGCCTGGCGCTGCTGGCGTTGATCTACGTGTTCGCGGCCTACGCGCTGGTCGACGGCGTCGCCGCGATCGTGCTCGGTGTCCGGCACCGGGCGGAGCAGCCCGGCTGGGGCTGGGCGGTCGCCCAGGGTGTCGTCTCGGTCCTTGCCGGTCTGGTCGCGATCGTGCTGCCCGGGTCGGCCGCACTGGCGATCCTGTTCGTGATCGCGTTCTGGGCCATCCTGGCCGGGGTGGTCACCGCGGTCTCGGCGAACGAGGTGCGCAAGCACGACGGCCCGTGGGGCTGGGTCGCCGTCCGCGCGGCGATCAGCGTGCTGTTCGGTGTGCTGCTGCTGGTGTGGCCGGCATCCGGGATCCTCGCGATGCTGTGGCTGGTCGGCGCGTTCGCGATCGTCGCCGGGGTCCTGCTGATCGCGCAGGCGTTCCGGTCGCCGACCCAACCCGCGGTCGGCTGAGCGGAGCTTGCGGAGCGAACATCGGCACCGAGCTGAGCGGGCCGGCGCTCAGCCGGTGATCGCCGCGTAGGCGGTCTCCAGCAGTACCGGGTCGGGGCCTTCCAACCGGGCCGGCTTCGCGAGGCCGTCGAGGACGACGAAGCGCAGCGTCCCGGCGCGGGACTTCTTGTCCCCGCGCATGGTGTCCACGAGCTCGGGCAGCACCCCGGGTTCGTAGGAGGTCGGCAGCCCCACCGACTCCAGGACCTCGCGGTGCAGGTCGGCGGTGGCGTCGTCGAGCCGGCCCGCGGCTCGGGCCAGCTCGGCGGCGAACACGAGCCCGACCGACACGGCGTTGCCGTGCCGCCACCGGTAGTCCTCGCGGCGCTCGATCGCGTGGCCGAGGGTGTGGCCGTAGTTGAGGATCTCGCGCAGGTGCGACTCGCGCAGGTCGGCCCCGACGACGTCGGCCTTCACCCGGATCGAGCGCCGCACCAGCTCCGCCAACACCGGGCCGGCCGGGTCGAGCGCGGCGGCCGGGTCGGCGCGGACCCGGTCGAGGATGACCGGGTCGGCGATGAACCCGGCCTTCCAGACCTCCGCCGAGCCGGCGACGAGCTCGGCGCGCGGGAGCGTGTGGAGGGTGTCGGTGTCGACGAGCACCGCGGCCGGCTCGTGGAACGCCCCGACCAGGTTCTTCCCGGCCGCGGTGTTGATGCCGGTCTTCCCGCCGACGGCCGCGTCCACCATCGCGAGCAGCGTGGTCGGCACATGCACGACACCGATGCCGCGCATCCAGGTGGCCGCCACGAACCCGGCCAGGTCGGTGACCGCTCCCCCGCCCAGGCCGACGACGACGTCGGCGCGGGTCAGCGCGGCGTCCGCGCACGCCTGCCAGCAGGCGGCGAGCGAGTCGAGGGACTTGCCGTCCTCGGCGTCGGCGACCTCGATCGTCGACGCGGCGAGCCCGGCGCGCTCCAGCTCGGCGCGCGCGGCCCCGGCCCGGTCGGCCAGGGTCGGCGGGTGGACGAGCAGGACCCGCCCGGCCCCGGTCGAGGCGACGACCTCGGCCAGCCGCGCCGACACCCCGGCGCCCACCAGCACCGGGTAGGGGCGCTCGGCGTTCACGTCGATCCGGACGGCTCCGTCACGGTCCGCGACACCGGAGGCGTCGGGGAGTTCGCTGGTCATCGGGCCTCCGCCCGGTCGTGCGGGCCGGAGCCCGCGGTGTCGGGGCTCGCGGTGTCGGGGTTCGCGGTGTCGGGGCTCGCGGTGTCGGGGCCCGGAGTGTCGGGGCCCGCCGTGTCGGAACCCGGAGTGTCGTGGCCCGCCGGGGCGCCGAACCCCGGCGTGGGCAGCGCGGAGTCCTGCCGCGGGGTCGGGCGGTCGTGCGGGTCCTCGGCGGCGGCATCGGCGTCCGCGGCGCCGGCCCCGGGCAGCGCGAAGGCGGACAGGACCGCGGAGACGACCTGGTTGGGGCTGCGCCGCGCGGTCGGCACCTGCACCGTGGCGACCTCGGCGTAGAGCGGGGCCCGCTCGGCCAGCAGCGCCCGGAAGGTCGCGCGCGGGTTCACCCCGGCCAGCAGCGGGCGCGCGGTCGACATGCCGGTGCGGCGCATCCCGTCGGCGAGGTCGACGTCGAGCGCGACGACGCGGTGCTCGGCCAGCAGCGCCCGGGTCCGTTCGGCCAGCACCGCCCCACCGCCGAGCGCGAGCACGCCGTGCCCGGCCCGCAGCTGCTCGGCGACGACCTCGCACTCGAGGGCCCGGAACGCCGGCTCCCCCTCCTGCACGAACATCTCGGAGATCGGCTTGCCGATGCGCTCGACGATCGCCGCGTCGGTGTCGGCGAAGGCCAGGCCGAGCCGCTCGGCGAGCAGGGTGCCGATCGTCGTCTTGCCCGAACCCGGCGGCCCGACGAGCACGACGAACGGACGGCCCTCGGCGTCGGGCCCGGGTGCGGTCACCGGGGGTCCCCGGCGAGGTAGCCGGCCACGTTGCGGCGGGTCTCGGCCAGCGAGTCACCGCCGAACTTCTCCAGCGCCGCCTGGGCCAGGACGAGGGCGACCATCGTCTCGACCACGACACCGGCCCGCGGGACGGCGCAGGCGTCCGAACGCTGGTGGATCGCGGTGGCCTCCTCGCCGGTGACCGTGTCGATCGTGCGCAGCGCCCGCGGCACCGTCGAGATCGGCTTCATCGCGACCCGGACGCGGACCGGCTCGCCGTTGGTCATGCCGCCCTCGATCCCGCCGGCCCGGTTGGTGAGCCGGGTGACCGGCACGGTGCCGGCCGGACCCTGGGCGGGCGCGCCTGCGGGGACCATCTCGTCGTGCGCGACGCTGCCGCGGCGGTGCGCGGTCCGGAACCCGTCACCGATCTCCACGCCCTTCATCGCCTGCACCCCCATCAGCGCGGACGCGAGCCGGGCATCGAGGCGACGGTCGGCCTGCACGTAGCTGCCCACCCCGACCGGCATCCCGTAGGCGAGGACCTCGATGACCCCGCCGAGGGTGTCGCCGTCGTCGTGCGCGGCGTCGATTTCCGCGGCCATCGCGGCGCCGGCCCGCTCGGTGAAGGCCCGCACCGGGTTGGCGTCGATCCGGTCCGAGTCGTCCGGGCCGGGCAACGGGTCGTCGTCGGGGGCGTCGACGGCGCCGATCCCGACGACGTGCGACACGATCCGCACGCCGAGTGCCTGCTCGAGGAACGCCTTGGCCACGGTGCCGAGCACGACCCGGGCCGCGGTCTCGCGGGCGCTGGCCCGCTCCAGGACCGGGCGCGCCTCGTCGAAGCCGTACTTGGTCATGCCGGCCAGGTCGGCGTGCCCGGGTCGCGGCCGGGTCAGCGGCGCGTTGCGGGCACGGTGCGCGATGAGCTCGGGGTCCACCGGGTCGGCGGCCATCACCGTCTCCCACTTGGGCCACTCGGTATTGCCGATCCGGACCGCGACCGGCCCGCCCTGGGTGACCCCGTGCCGGATGCCGCCGATCACCTCGAGCTCGTCGGCCTCGAACGCCATCCGCGGGCTGCGGCCGTAGCCGAGCTTGCGGCGGGCCAGCTCGGCCTGCAGCTCCTTCGTGGTGATTCCGACCCCGGCGACCATGCCCTCCAGCACACCCACCAGTGCCGGACCGTGGGACTCCCCGGCGGTGATCCATCGCAGCACGGCGTTCATCCTCTCACCCGGGGTTGCGGCGCCCGGACCAGCCCGAGCGCGGGGTCCGTGAGCGGGATCGGCGCGCGGCTCATCCGGTCGCTCCGGCCGTGACCACCACGAGGGCCGAGCCGAGCAGGACCGGCCCGTGCGGGAGGCCGCTCCCCCACCGCGCCCGGCCGGCGAGCAGCGCGCCCGCCGCCACCACCGCCGAGAGCACGGCGGCGAGGACGGCGGCGACGGGCAGCCCCGCCCAGGCCCCACCGGTCACGGCGGCCCCGACCGGGGCGGCGAGCTTGACGTCCCCGGCCCCCATGGCGACGGGTGAGACGAGGTGCACGGCGGCGTAGACGCCGGCGAGCAGGACCGCCCCGGCGACTCCGCGCAGCACCGCCGCGGGGCCCGCCGGGACGAGCGCGGCCAGGACCACCGGGAGCGCGGGCAGCGTCAGCGCGTCCGGCAGCCGGCGGCGCAGCAGGTCGGTGGCCGCGCCGGCCACCCCGAGCCAGCACAGGACCGCCAGCAGCGGCACCCACCGCGCGGCGAGCACGCCGAGCACCGCCCACAGCACCGCCAGTCCGGCCTCGCACCACGGTGGGTCGACCGCGACGCCGCGGCGCAACCGGGCGAGCCACCGGCGGGTCAGCGCGCCCGCGAGCCCGCCCGCGGCACCGGCGAGCAGGACGGTGACCAGAGCGGCGGTCGGCACGGTCACGGCAGGCAGGGTCACGGCAGGCAGCAGGGGCACCGCCGGCAGGGGTGCGGCGAGCGCGGTGCCGGCGGGCAGAGAGATGGCTGCGAGCAGGGCGGGCGCGGCGAACGGGGCGGGCAGCGGGTCCATGCCTCGAGCCTGCCGCGGTCCGGCCCGTCTGCACCCACGACTTCGCAGCCTGTGGACAACTCGGCAGGGGCCCCGGCACGACCGGGGTGACCCGGGGCAGGATGGACCGCATGGGATCGGGACCGCTGCGGGGCACACGGGACGCCGCTGCAGTGATCCGGGCGGAGGTCGACCACGGCGCCGCCGAGCTGGTGCAGGACCCCGACCGTCCGCAGTCGTGGACGCTGCTGCTCGACGGAACCGCGCAGTCGCACGTCGACCTCGCCGATCCCGGGCACCTGGAGTTCGAGTACGTGCGGCGGATCGCGCACGTCGCGGATCTGGCCGCGCCGCCGACCGTGCCGCTGCGGACGCTGCACCTGGGCGGCGGCGCGTGGACCCTGGCCCGCTACCTCGCCTCGACCCGGCCGGGCTCGCCGCAGACCGTCGTCGAGCTGGACGCGGCACTGGCCGAGCTGGTCACGCACCGGCTGCCCGGCCCCGGCGAGCCCGACGGGCTGCAGGTCGTGACCGGCGAGGCCCGCGCGAGCCTCGACCGGTTCCCGGCGCACGCGTTCGACCTGGTGGTGCTCGACGTGTTCGCCGGTGCCCGCACGCCCGCGCAGGTCACGACCGCGGATTTCCTCCGGTCGGTGCGCCGGGTGCTGGCACCCACCGGCATCCACGTCGCGAACCTGGGCGACGGGGCGCCCTGGCCGTTCCTGCCCGGCCAGGTCGCGACCGCGGGCGCGGCGTTCACCGAGCTGGCGCTCGTCGCGGCACCGGACGTGCTGCGCGGGCGCCGGTTCGGCAACCTCGTGCTGGTCGCGTCGGACCGGGCGCTCCCGGTACCGGGACTGGTGCGGCGCGCCGCCGCGGACCCGTTCCCGGCCCGGGTGCTCGACGACGAGCAGGCCCGCGCCCTGGCCGGCGGTGCCGCCGTCGTCACGGACGCGACGGCGGCACCGTCACCGCGGCCACCGGCCGGGTTCTGGGGCCAGTAGCGGTTCAGGCGATCGCCGGGTCCACCAGCACCTTCATCCTCCGGCCCGCCCGCAACGCCTCGAACCCCTCCGCGACGACGTCGGTCATCGCGATCCGCTCCACCCACCCGGTGGTGTCGTAGTGCCCGCGCGCCATCAGGGCGATCACCGCCGCATAGTCCTCGGCGGTGTAGCAGAGCGAGCCCTGGATCCGGGACTCGTTCATCACCAGGTTGATCAGCGGGGTCTCGATGGGGGTCTCGTAGATCGCGACGCTGACCGTCGGGCGGCCGTTGCCGACCGACGCCGTCGCCGTCTCCACCGCGGCCCGTACCCCGGCCGCGTCGTAGGCGGCGTCGGCACCCCGCCCGTGCGTCAGGTCCGCGACGGCGGCCGGGACGTCCACCGCACCCGGGTCCAGGGTGCGCGCCCCGAGCCGCTCGATCGCGGCGCGCCGGGGCCCGGACGGCTCGACGACGTACACGTCCGCGACACCGGTCCCGCGCAGCGCGAACCAGAGCCCGATCCCGATCGGCCCGGCGCCGAACACCACCGCCGTCGAGCCCGGACCGACCTCGCCCAGCCGCGCCGCGTGGTAGGCCACCGACATCGGCTCGACGAGCGCACCCATCTCCAGCGACACCTCGTCGGGCAGCAGGTGCAGCATGTGCTGGGGCACGACCGTCGTCTCGGCCATCCCACCGTCGGCCATCAGGCCGTGGAAGCCGATCTGCGCGCACACGTTGGGCCGGCCCGCCGTGCACGCCGGGCAGGCACCGCAGCTGTAGAGCGGCATGACCGCGACCCGGTCGCCCTCGGTGACCCCGTCGACGCCCGGGCCGACCTCGACGACGGTCCCGGAGAACTCGTGGCCCAGCGTCAGCGGCAGCTCGCGGCCGGTCAGCGGGTGCGGCCGCCCGTCCGGGATGAAGATCGGACCGGCAAAGTACTCGTGCAGGTCGCTGCCGCAGATCCCGTTGACGCCGACCCGCAGCCGTACCTCCCCGTGCCCGACCGGTGGCTCGGGGACGTCGGTGATGTCGAGCTTCTCGCGCCCCCGGTAGACGACCGCGCGCATGGTTGCTCCCCTTTCGCCGATGACGATGCCGCACCCCGGTCCACCGGTTCCGGGTGACGACGGTCACGGGTTGGAGCGGGATTGCATGCGCACCCGGCGCCGGATCAGTGCCGGATCAGCGCCGGATCAGAAAGCGCCCTCGGCCCGGGCCCGGTCGACGTTGCCGAGGTGCTCCTCGTAGGTGACGGCGAAGCAGGAGCCGCCCTCGGTGGTGCACCGCACGAAGAACAGCCACTGCCCGGGCGCCGGCTCCTCCGCGGCCTGCAGCGCCGTCGTCGACACCGACGCGACCGGGGTCGGCGGCAGCCCGGTGTTGAGGTAGGTGTTGTACGGGCCGGGGGTGCCGCGGGCCTCGGCGGTGGTGCGCAGCGCCTGCACGTCCAGCGGGTAGTTGACGGTGGAGTCCATCTCCAGGCGCTGACCGGCCGCCAGCCGGTTCTCGATCACCCGCGCCACCTTGGGCATGTCCGGGGCCAGGGACTCCTTCTCCACGATCGAGGCGACGATCAGCGTGCGGTAGGCGTCCTCCCCGCCGAGGCCGGCGTCGGCGAGCCGCTCCGCGGAGATCTCGAGGACCTCACGGAGCACCTCCTCGGGGGTGCCGCGCGGGTCGAGGTCGTACGGGCCGGGCGCGACCAGTCCCTCCAGGCGGCGCTCCGGGACCGCGTTGCGGAACCCGGCGTGCGCCCACTCGGGGACGCCGATCTCGGCGGGGTCGGCCCCGGCCATCGCGGCGCGCAGCTCGTCGACACCGGTACAGCGTGGCTCGCCGTCGGCCTCGCCCAGGCACGTCGCCTGCGAGATCTGGGAGAGGACGCCCGGGCTGAGCTCGCCGTTGGGCGCGCGCGTGTCGTCGAGCTGGACCCCGCCCCGCACGTCCATGAACCCGACCCGGCGCTCCGGGTCGACCAGTGCCTCGGCCGCGGCGCCGCCCGACATCTGGGAGCGCAGCTCGTAGAAGCCGGGCTGGATCCGCGCGATGCCCTCCTCGTCCGCGGCCGCCGACACGAACGCGGCCCGTGACTTGACGACGTCCTGGGCCACCAGGGACTCGCCGATGGCGCTGGTGGAGTCGCCGGCCTGCACCCGCACGACGACCGAGCCGCTGCCGCCGCCGGCGTAGTCGTCCGGGCCGAGCAGGAACACCGCCGCGGCCACGAGCAGCGCACCGACCAGCAGGGCCGAGGCGAGCAGCGCCAGCCGGCGCCGGCGGAACTGTGTGGGCGTCGGCCGGTGGCGGACGGGTGGGACGGTCACCGCCGCGCTCACACCCGGTCCCGTGCCCGGGACCGTCGGTTCTCGTCGTTGTCGCCGGCGCCGGTCACGCGTCCGAGGGTAGCGGCCGACCCGCCCCGGACCGCAGACCCCCGAGAGTGTCGATCATGTTCCGGCGCAACCGCCGGCGCCGCCGCTCCGGCCCCGTTCACGAGCGCGCACGGTCCAGCCAGCCCTGCAGGATCTGCACCGCCGCGGCCTGGTCGACCACCGCCCGCTGCTTGCGGCCCTTCACCCCGCGCCCGGACAGCTGCCGGGCCGCCACGACCGTGGTCATCCGCTCGTCGACGAGCTCCACCGGCACGTCGAGGCCGGCCGTCAGCGCGTCGGCGAACTCGCGGGCCGCCCGGGCCGCGGGCCCGTCCTCACCGCGCAGGTTGCGGGGCAGGCCGAGCACGACGCCGACGACGTCGTGCTCGGTCACGAGCTCGGCGATCCGCCGCACGGCCGGTTCACCCGCATCCTCCGCGGCACCGCGCGGCACCGTCTCCACCGGGGTGGCGAGGATCCCGTCCGGGTCGCACATCGCCACCCCGACGCGGACCGCGCCCACGTCGATCCCGAGGCGCCGCCCCCGCGTCCAGATCGTTCCCCCGGGCGTCCCGTCGTCCGGGCTCACCGCCGCAGCGCGGAGCGCAGCTGCTGGATCGCGGCGTCGACCCCGCCCGGGTCGGTGCCGCCACCCTGGGCGAGGTCCGGCTTCCCGCCGCCGCGCCCGCCGACGGCCGCGGCGAACTCCGGGATGAGCTTCCCCGCGGCCAGCCCGTTGTCCCGGGCGGTCTTGGTGGTGGCCACGACGAACGAGACCTTGTCACCGTCGACCGCGAACAACGCGACCACACCGGGCCGGTCCCCGAGCTTGCCGCGGACGTCGGCGGCCAGGGTCCGCAGGTCGTTGCCGGTCACCCCCTCCGGGGCGGTGACGGCGACGAGCGCGGTCCCGTCGAGGTCCTCGGCCTTCTCGGCCAGGGTCCCGGCGGAGGCGAGCACGGCGTCGGCGCGATGCTTCTCCAGGTCCCGCTCGGCGGTGCGCAGCCGCTCCACCAGGCCCTGGATCCGGTCGGGCAGCTCCTCCGGGCGGGCCTTGAGCTGCTCGGCGAGCTGGTTGACCAGCAGGTGTTCGGTCGTGGCGTGCTGGAACGCGTCGAGCCCGACCAGGGCCTCCACGCGGCGCACCCCGGAGCCGATCGACGCCTCGGACAGCACCCGGACCAGGCCGAGCTCGCCGGTACGGGTGACGTGCGTGCCACCGCAGAGCTCGCGCGAGTAGTCGCCCATGTCGACCACGCGGACCCGGTCGCCGTACTTCTCGCCGAACAGCATCATGGCGCCGAGCTTGCGCGCCTCGTCCATCGAGGTCTCGTAGGTCTGGATCTCGCGGTTCTCCTGCAGGACCGAGTTGACCTCCTCCTCGATCTCCACCAGGGCGGCCGGCGGCACGGCCCCGGTCGGGGAGGTGAAGTCGAACCGCAGCCGGCCGGGGGCGTTGAGCGACCCCGCCTGGGCGGCGGAGGAGCCCAGCGCACCGCGCACGCCGGCGTGCACCAGGTGGGTGGCGGTGTGCGCGCGCGAGACCGAGCCCCGCCGGGTCCGGTCGACCTCGGCGACGACCTCGGCGTCGAGCGTCACGGTCCCGGCGGTCACCACGCCGCGGTGCACCCGCAGCCCGGCCACCGGCGACTGGACGTCGTCCACCCGCACCTCGAAGCTCGGTCCGCGCAGCACGCCGGTGTCGGCCTGCTGGCCGCCGGCCTCGGCGTAGAACGGGGTCCGGTCGAGCAGCACCTCGACCTGCTGGCCCTCCTCGCCCGCGGGCACGGTCTGCCCGTCGCGGAGCAGGCCGACGACGCGGGCCTCGGAGTTCAGCGTCTGGTAACCGAGGAAGTCGGTGGCACCGTGGGTGTCGAGGACGGCGCGGTAGACCGAGGCGTCGACGAAGCCGACCTTGCGCCCGGCGGCGTCGGCCTTGGCCCGGGCCCGCTGCTCGTCCATCAGCGCGGTGAACCGCTCCCGGTCGACGGCGAGCCCGGCCTCCTCGGCCATCTCCAGCGTGAGGTCGATCGGGAACCCGTAGGTGTCGTGTAGCTGGAACGCCTGGTCGCCGGGCAGCGTGGACCGCCCCGCCCGGCGGGCCTCGGTGACGGCCCCGTCGAAGATCTTCTCGCCGGCGCTCAGCGTCGCCCGGAAGGTCTCCTCCTCGGCACCGATCACCGCGGAGATCCGCTCGAAGTCCGTGGCGAGCTCGGGGTAGGTCGGGGACATGGCGTCGCGCACGACGGCCGCGAACTCGCCCAGGCACGGCCCGGTGACGCCGAGCAGCCGGGCCGAGCGCACGATCCGGCGCAGCAGCCGGCGCAGCACGTAGCCGCGGCCCTCGTTGCCGGGGGTGACGCCGTCGCCGACGATCATCACCGACGAGCGGGCGTGGTCGGCGATGACCCGGAACCGGATGTCGTCCTCGGCGTTCTGCCCGTACCGCTTGCCGGACAGCTCCTCGGCCTTGGCGATCACCGGGCGGACCAGGTCGGTCTCGTAGACGTTGTTGACGTCCTGCAGCAGGAACGCCACCCGCTCGACGCCCATACCGGTGTCGATGTTCTTGTGCGGCAGGGTCCCGATCGGCGGGTGCCCCTTCTTCGGGGACAGCTCGCCGCGCTCGTCCTGCATGAAGACGAGGTTCCAGATCTCGAGGTAGCGGTCCTCGTCGGCCTCCGGGCCGCCCTCGGCACCGAACTGCGGGCCCCGGTCGTAGTAGATCTCCGAGCAGGGCCCGCCGGGACCGGGCACACCCATGTCCCAGTAGTTGTCGTCGCCGCCGCGGCGCTGGATGCGCTGCTCGGGCAGGCCGGCGATCTCCTTCCAGAGCTCGATGGCCTCGTCGTCGTCGTGGAAGACCGTGACCCAGATGCGCTCGGGGTCGAAGCCGTAGCCGCCGTCGTCCTGGCTGCCGGTGATCAGCGACCACGCGAACTCGATGGCGCCGCGCTTGAAGTAGTCGCCGAAGGAGAAGTTGCCCGCCATCTGGAAGAACGTGGTGTGGCGGGTGGTCTTGCCGACCTCGTCGATGTCCGGCGTGCGGACGCACTTCTGGATCGACGTCGCCCGCGGGTAGGGGGCGGGCACATCGCCCAGGAAGTACGGCTTGAACTGCACCATGCCCGCGTTGACGAACAGCAGCTGCGGATCCTCGAGGATCAGCGAGGCGCTGGGTACGGGCGTGTGCCCGTGCTTCTCGAAGTGGGCGGTGAATCGACGGACGATCTCGTGGGTCTGCACCGGAAGGTCTCTCGTGACGGGTACGACGACGGCTGGTGCACGGGGCCGCGCTCGGCGCGACTCCCGTACGCCGACACCGTACGGCGGGGCGGCGCGGCTGCGCCGGTCAGGCTACTCCGCGGGCCCGCGGCGCAGTCCGGTGCGGTCCGGCGACCGGCGCGCCGACGCCGCCCGCACCGGCGGCACGCGGACCCGGTGCGTGCTCCCGGACGACGAACGGCCGGTGCCGGCGTGCGCCCGAGCACGCCGGCACCGGCCGCGAACGGTCCGCGCCCCCGGCCACCGCTACCCCGGTGACCGGTCCGCGGATCCGCGTCCCGGGGGCCCCGTCAGACGGCCACCGGCAACCCTTCCGTCGAGCCCGCGCCCCGGGGCGCGGGGACGGTCGCGACCGTCCGGGCGGTGGCGGCGGGGCGGTACCGGCGCGGAGCGGGGCCCGCAGCGCCGCCGGGACGGGCCGGTACGGGCGGCTGGTCCCGCAGCCGTGCGGCCCGGCGTTCGGCGCGCTCGTCGAGGTCGCGGCGCAGCCGCTGCAGCGCCCGGTGCTGGGCGACCCGGACCGCGCCCGGCGTGGACCCCAGCGCATCGGCGGTCTCCTCGGCGCTCAGACCGACCGCGATGCGCAACGTGAGGATCTCGATCTGCCGGGGCCCGAGGATGCCCAGCAGGTCGGCGAGCCGCTCGTTGCGCTCGGCGTCGATCACGACCTGCTCCGGGTCGTCGTCCCGGGCGAACCGCTCGGGGATCTCCTCGACCGCGTCACAGCGGTTGCGCGCCATCGCCCGGAACGCGTCCGCGATCTTGTGCCGGGCGATGCCGAACACGAAGGCCCGGAACGACATCCCGGACAGCCGGTAGTCCGGCAGGACCGACAGCACCGCCATGCAGACGTCCTGGGCGACGTCGTCGGCGGAGCCGAGCGTGGTCTCGCGCCGGCCGAGCCGGGCCCGGCAGAACCGCTCGACCTGCGGCTGCACCCGGGCGAGCAGCAGCGCGACCGCGCGCTGGTCCCCGGCCACGGCGGCGCGCAGGAGCTCCGGCGGGAGCAGGTCCGCACCCGCCGGCGACGCCCGCCGCGCCTGCTGCTCCGCCGGGTTCCCGACGTCGGCAGGGACGAGGGGATCCAGCACCGCGGACCCGTCGATCATCATCGTGACCAGAGCTCCTTCGCTGCGGCACGCCGCACCGTTCCGCGACACCACGGGCCCGGTCCCGCGGGGGCGGGTCGGTGACACGTTCGGCGTCCACTCCTCGGGCGGGGAGCCGATGCCGGTGGCATCGCCTCGACCACGTCCGACCTGCGATCAAGCCTGTCGAGCCACCCGATCGGGGTCAATCAACATGAACAATTTGCGGTATGAAGCAACGCGGGGTAGTGCCCTTGGTCCTGCCGGGGTAGCGCATAGCTCGTTCGGACGTCCGACCGGCGTTACCGCTTCGCGTGGCGGAGTCGACCGTGACCCGGACGCAGCAGCGTCGTTGGACCGTATGTCACGGCCCGACCGCTCCCCCGAAGGATCTCCCCCGTGCCTCTGCGCCGTCCTCGCCGACTGCTCCTCGCCGCTCTCGCCGGAGCCGCCGCGATCGGGATCGGTACCGCCGTCCCGTCGTTCGCGTCCCCGGAGCCGGCCCCGGAGTCGATCACAGGGCTCCCGTCGCTGACCGAGTCCGCCGCGACGGAGCTGCTGCCTGCGGTGACCGAGGCCGCGGGCGCGGCGCTGGCCGGGGTCTGGTTCGAGGACGGGAAGCTGATGGCGGGCACCTGGGACCCGGCGCTGGCCCCCGTGCTGAGCGGGCTCGGAGCCACCCCCGTCGTGCGCGACGAGCCGCGGCGCGACCCGATCACCACCCTGCAGGCGCTCACGACCCGCACCGCCCCGGCGATGCCGGCCGGCCTCGCGTCCTACGGCGTGGACCCGCGCACCGCGCAGGTGGTGCTCGACGTCGTCGAGGGCCCGGAGGCCGACGCGCTGGCCCACGACCTGACCGCGGGGCTGGACCCGGCGGCGGTGCGCGTGGAGCGGGTGGCCGCCGCGCCGCAGCGGCAGGCCGCGGTGGCCGGTGGCGACACGATCAGCGACGGCTCCCGGCGCTGCACCGCCGGGTTCGCGGCGTCGGACTCCGCGGGTGACTGGATGCTCACCGCCGGGCACTGCACCCGCGGCTCCTCCACCTGGTACGACGCCTCGCAGGCCACGATCGGCACCGACGCGATGTCCGCGGGTGAGGGCATCGACGTCGGCGCCGTCGCGGTCGAGCCCGGCACCGCCTCCCCGACCGTCTCCGGCACCCGGGTGACCGGGTCGTCGGCCGCCCCGGTGGGTTCGTCGGTCTGCCTCTACGGCTCCACCAGCGGCCGGTCCTGCGGGACCGTGCAGCGCACCGACGTCACGGTGAACTTCGAGGGTCAGCAGCAGTCCGGGCTCACCGCGGTCGGCGCGTGCGCGCAGGAGGGCGACTCGGGCGCCCCGTACATCACCGCCGACGGCCAGGCCCAGGGCGTGCACACCGGCGCCGGCGGCTCGGACAACTGCACCAGCTACTTCACCCCGATCCGCACCGCGACGAACGCGCTCGGGCTGACCCTGGCCACCGGCTGAGCCCGGCCGGGCCCGGTCAGTCCCGGGTGCCGCGCACCACCCGGCGCAGCTTCGGCACCCGCTCGGCGAGCGTGCGTTCGTGGCCCCGCCCGGACGGGGTGTAGTAGTCGATCCCGACGACGTCGTCCGGCGGGTACTGCTGGCGCAGCACGCCGTCCGGGTCGTCGTGCGGGTAGCGGTAGCCCACGGCGTTGCCGAGCTTCTGCGCCCCGGCGTAGTGCCCGTCGCGCAGGTGCGCGGGGACACCCCCGACCCGACCGGCCTTCACGTCGGCCATCGCCGCGTCGATGGCGGTGATCACCGAGTTCGACTTGGGCGCGGTGGCCAGATGCACGGTGACCTGGGCCAGTGCGAGCCGGGCCTCCGGCATCCCGACGAGCTGGACGACCTGGGCGGCGGACGTCGCGGCGGGCAGCGCGGTCGGGTCGGCCAGGCCGATGTCCTCCGAGGCGTGCACCATCAACCGGCGGGCGATGAACCGGGGGTCCTCCCCCGCGACGATCATGCGGGCCAGGTAGTGCAGCGCCGCGTCCGGGTCGGAACCGCGGATCGACTTGATGAAGGCGCTGATGACGTCGTAGTGCTGGTCGCCGGCCCGGTCGTAGCGGACGGCGACCTCGGTGACCGCACGCTCGACGGCGTCCAGATCGACCGTCGTCTCCCCCGCCCCGAGGGCGCCGTCGGCCGCGGCCTCCAGGGCGGTGAGCGCACGACGGCCGTCGCCGGCCGAGAGCCGGACCAGCGCGTCCTCGCCGTCCGGGGCCAGCGTCACGGCGTCGGCCAGCCCCCGCTCGGAGGCGACCGCGCGACGGAGCAGCGCGCGGACGTCGTCCTCGCCGAGCGACTGCAGCTGCAGCACCAGCGAGCGCGACAGCAGCGGGGACACCACCGAGAACGACGGGTTCTCCGTCGTCGCCGCCACGAGCAGCACGAGCCGGTCCTCGACCGCACCCAGCAGCGCGTCCTGCTGGGTACGGGAGAAGCGGTGGACCTCGTCGATGAACAGGACGGTCGTGGTGCCGCTGCGGTCCCGGCGGCGCCGGGCCTCCTCGATGACCGCACGGAGCTCCTTGACCCCGGCCGAGAGCGCGGACAGCGCGACGAAGTGGCGCTGCCCGCCGCCCGCGCCGGCCATCAGCCGGGCGAGGGTGGTCTTCCCGGTCCCGGGCGGGCCGTAGAGCAGCACCGACGCCGCCGCGCCCCCGTCGAGCAGGCGGCGCAGCGGCGCCCCGGGCTTGAGCAGCTCCGGCTGGCCGACGACCTCGTCCAGGCTGCGGGGGCGCATCCGCGCCGCGAGCGGCGCGTCCGGCCGGGGTGCGGAGTCCTCGTCGTGCGCCTCGCCCGGGCCGGGATCGATGTCGAACAGGCCGTCAGTGCTCATCGCCGTTCAGCCTGCCAGGGCCCCGGCCCGGGCCGTCGTGTCAGGGGCGGTCGATCTCGTCGGCCAGGACCGGGGTGTGCACCCGGTTCTGCTCGTGGAACCGGTTCTCCGCGTAGACGACGACGGTGGCGGCCGCGGCGGCCAGGGTGATCGGGAGCGTGAGGACCGAGCTGAGGAACGAGGCCACGACGGGGCTCCCGAACGAGAGCACCGCGCCGACCACGCCCACCACGATGCTGAACACGACCGCGAGCAGGAAGAACACCACGAACCGGCCGAGTACCGGGAAGAACCGCGGGTTGACCAGCGCGAACGTGCGCCCGATGCCCGCCCGCTCGATCACCACGACACCGGTGAGCGCACCACCGAAGATCACCGCGAGGTAGATGCCGGGCAGCACCAGCGCGATGAACCCGATCATGACCAGGAGCCCGGCGAGCAGGCCCCATCCGATCACCGGCAGGGCCCGGGACTTCGCGAACTCGAACACGTGCTGCGGGGCGTACGGGCGCTGGGCAGCGTCGCGCACGATGACGAACACCGACGCCGCCTGGGCCAGCGCACCCAGCACCACCGACACCACGAGCAGCAGGAAGCTGACGAACAGGATCGTCGCGCTGGTCCCCGGAGTGACGAATCCCTCCGTCGGGTCGACGCCGATCTCGCCCTCGGGGTTCTGCACCCCGAGCAGCTGCAGGATCGCCTGGAGGATCGCGAGCGGCACGTAGATGGCGGCCTGGATGACCAGCAGCGGCTTCCAGCTGCGCCGCACCACGCCGATCACCTTGGCGAACCAGTCCCCGAACGAGAACGGCACCAGCGGATCCGGCGACGTCCCGCTCGGCGGCCCGCCCGGGGCGGACGGGTAGGCGGGGTGACCGCCGGGCGTCCCGGCGCCGGCGTAGGGCTGCGCACCGGCGTGCTGCTGGTCGTACGGCTGGGCACCGTAGGGCTGCTGTCCGTACTGCTGCTGTCCGTACTGCGGCTGGTTGTACGGCTCCTGTCCGTACGGCTGGGCGCCGTAGGGCTGCTGCCCGTACTGCTGCTGGCCGTACTGCTGCTGGCCGTACTGCTGCTGGCCGTACTGCTGCTGGCCGTACCGCTGCTGGCCGTAGGCCTGTCCACCGTGCGGTTGCTGCCCGCCGTAGTGGGGCTGTTGCCCGTAGGGCTGCTCGCCGTACGGTTGCCCTCCGGAGGGCTGCTGGCCTGCGTAGGGCTGTTGGCCTGCGTAGGGCTGCTGACCGGCGTAGGGCTGCTGACCGTACGGCGCCTGCCCCGGGGGCTGATCGCCGTACTGCTGACCCTGCCCGCCGTACTGCTGGCCGTAGGGCTGCTGCGCACCGCTGTGCTCGTCACCGGTGGGCGGCTGGGCCCCCGGACCGTTCGGCGACGACCCCCCGGCCCCCTGCTGGGGGTCACCGCCCTGTGGCGGTTCGTTGCTCATGCGCGCGGACCCTAGCGCTGTGCCACCGTCACCGGGAGCGGGTTCACCGGGTCGGCCCCGTTTCGTGACCCCGATTCGTGATACCGACGAATCCGGGACACCACCGGTCCGGACCGGATCGTCGCCGGGCGACCTGCCGGGCGGGCGTCGTAGGGTCGGCGGCGTGCGCGAGATCCTCGAGTTGCTCGAACGCGACGCGGCGCTGAGCCACCACACCGTCGCGACCATGGTCGGCCTCCCGGTCGAGGAGGTCGACGCCCGGATCGCCGAATGGGAACGGACCGGGGTGATCCGCCGGCACCGGGCCGTCGTCGACTGGGCCCGGTACGAGGACGGCGGGCACGGCGTCGAACCCGCCGGCCGGACCGGTGCCCGGGTGACGGCGTTCATCGACGTGTCGGTCAGCCCGGCCCGCGGGGTCGGGTTCGACGACGTCGCCGTCCGCATCTCCCGGTTCGACGAGGTCCGCGACTGCTACCTGGTCTCCGGCGGCCACGACCTGCGGTGCACCGTCGTCGGCCCGGACATCCGGTCGATCAGCGACTTCGTGTCCCAGAAGCTGTCCACGATCGACCGGGTGCGGTCCACGGCCACGCACTTCGTGCTGGCGACCCACAAGCGCGACGGTGACACCTTCACCGAACCCGAGCCGGACCACCGGCTCCCGGTGATGCCGTGAGGCCGCTCAACGCCACGATCTCGGCCATCCCACCCTCGGGCATCCGGCGGTTCTTCGACATCGCCGCGGAGATGGACGACGTCATCTCGCTCGGTGTCGGCGAACCCGACTTCGTGACGCCGTGGCGGATCCGCGAGGCCGGGATCTACGCCCTTGAGCACGGCTACACCACCTACACCGGCAACGCCGGGCTGCCCCGGCTGCGTGAGCTGATCTGTGCCGACCTGGCGTCGCGCTACGACGCCCACTACGACCCCGGCACCGAGTGCCTGATCACCACCGGCGTGTCCGAGGGGCTCGACCTGGCGTTCCGGGTCCTGCTGAACCCCGGCGACGAGGTGATCGTGCCGGAACCCTGCTATGTCGCCTACCAGCCGTGCGTGGCCTTCGCCGGGGGCACGCCGGTCGGGGTGCCGACCCGGGCCGAGGACGGCTTCGTGATCGACGTCGACGCCGTCGAGGCCGCTGTCACCCCGCGCACCGCGGCGGTGCTGATCGGGTCACCGGCCAATCCGACCGGCGCGGTGCAGCCGCCGGAGGTGCTGCGCGCGCTCGTCGAGCTGGCCGAGCGGCACGATCTCTACCTGCTCTCCGACGAGATCTACGACCGGCTCACCTACGAGGGCACCCACACCTGCCTGGGTGCGGTCCCCGGCGCGCGGGAGCGCACCGTCGTGCTCGGCGGGTTCTCCAAGGCCCAGGCGATGACCGGCTGGCGGGTCGGCTGGCTGGCCGCACCGGCGCCGATCGCGGAGCTGTGCCTGCGGGTGCACCAGTACACGATGCTCTGCGCCCCGCACGTGTCCCAGGTGGCGGCGGTGGAGGCGCTGTCGAACGCCGAGGGTGACGTCGCCGAGATGGTCGCCGACTACGACCGGCGCCGGCGGGTCTTCGTGAAGGGCCTGCGGGAGATCGGTCTGGAGTGCCCGGAACCGGCGGGGGCCTTCTACGCGTTCCCGAGCATCCGCACCTCGGGCCTCGACGCGGAGACCTTCGCCGAACGGCTGCTGCGCGAGGAGGCGGTCGCGGTCGTGCCGGGGAGCGTGTTCGGCCCGTCCGGTGAGGGGCACGTGCGCTGCTCCTACGCGACCGCGCTGCCCCAGCTCGAGCAGGCCGTGGAGCGGATCGGGAACTTCCTGCGGCGCCTGTAGGCGCCCGGCGACCGGATCAGCGGGTGATCAGGTCGTCGAACTCGCCGTCCTGCACGCCCTGCAGGAACGCGGTGATCTCGGCGCGGGTGTAGGTGACGTACGCGCCGTCGGGCCGGGTGGAGTTGCGCACCGCGGCACCGCCGCCGGGCAGCGGGGCGACCTCGACACAGGCGCCGTTGGGGTTGCTCCGCATGCTCTTGCGCCACCGAAGACCCGTCGGGAGTTCGATCTCGCCCATGACTTCCCTTTCAGACGTTCGGAACAAATGCATTTGCAACCGTAGCAGGCATTCGATCAAGCGAACGTTGCATCGGGGCTCCTCGGGTGGCACGTTCGAGGTCTCCGTCGACCGCTACGATCGGCACGACCCGGATCCGGGTGGGCACCGAGCGTGCGCGAGCGCGCGGAACCGGAACCGTGCAGGTACGTCGAGGTGAGGAGCGGCACAGGAATGGATCGAGCCCGGGCGGCCACCCCGTCGGAAGTCGACGTGAGCACACCGAGCGTGGCGCGCATGTACGACTACTATCTCGGCGGCAAGGACAACTACGAGGTCGACCGGCAGGCGTGTGCCGCGTTGTCCGAGGCGGCGCCCGGCACGGCGGCGCTGGCGATCAACAACCGGCGCTTCCTCATCCGCGCAGTGCGGTACCTGGCGCGCGAGCACGGGATCCGCCAGTTCCTCGACCACGGCTCCGGACTGCCCACACAGGACAACGTCCACCAGGTGGCCCAGGCGGTCGACCCCGCGTCCCGGGTCGTCTACATCGACAACGACCCGATCGTGCTGGCCCACGGCCGGGCGCTGCTCGAGCAGAACGAGGCCTCCACGGTCGTCCAGGCCGACGTGCGCGACTTCGCCGCCATCTACAGCGACCCCGAGGTCACCGGGCTGCTGGACTTCAGCAGGCCGACCGCCGCGCTGTTCCTGTCGTTCCTGCACTGCATCCCTGACTCCGACGACCCGGCCGGGCTCGTCGAGCAGGTGATGGACCGGCTCCCCCGGGGCAGCGCCGTGATCGTCTCGCACCTGGCCAGCGAGGACCCGGACGTCCGCCGCGACCTCACCGACATGATGCTCACCAACACCCAGGGCAATTGGGGCCGGGTGCGCACGCCGGACGAGGTCCGGGCGCTCTTCGGCGGGCTCTCGATCATCGAGCCCGGGCTGGTCGAGGTCTCCACCTGGCGCCCCGACGACATCGCCCCCGAGCTCCAGCAGACCCAGGAGTGGATCGAGTACGGCGGGATCGCGTTCAAGGAGTGAGCCCGGTGGTGCCCGGCGCCGCGACGGCGCCGGGCACCCGGCTCAGAACATGCCGCGCAGCGAGGCGATCATCGCCTGCGTCCGGCGCGGGGTGAGCGCCGCCGCGGCCAGCCGGTCGATCAGCACCAGGTAGGTCTCGACGTCGGCCCGCTTGTCCAGGTACAGCGCGCTGGTGAGCTGCTCCAAGTAGACGATGTCGGGCAGGTCGGCGTCGGCGAAGCGCAGCAGGATGAACGGGCCCCCGGTCGCGGCGGCCCCGCTCTGGTTGAACGGCAGCACCTGCAGGGTCACGTTCGGCAGCTCGGCGACCTTGAGCAGGTGCTCGAGCTGGTCGCGCATCGCCTGGTCGCTGCCCATCGGGCGGCGCAGCGCCGCCTCGTCGATGACCGCCCAGTACTCGGGCGCGGACGGGCCCTCCAGGATGTGCTGGCGCCCCATCCGCAGCGCGACCCGGCGGTCGATCTCCTCCGCCGGCGCCGGGCGGCCGAGCTCGATCACCGCACGCGCGTAGCCCTCGGTCTGCAGCAGGCCCGGGACGAACTGCGGCTCGTAGGTCCGGATGGTCGCCGCCGCCTGCTCCAGCCCGACGTAGGTGGAGAACCACTCCGGCATCGTGTCGCTGAACGGCTGCCACCAGCCCGGCTCACCGGCCCGCTTGGCCAGCGCCAGCAGTTCCGCACGCTCGGACTCGTCGGTCTGCCCGTAGAGCGTCAGCAGGTCGGCCACGTCGCGCTGCTTGAACCCGACGCGGCCCGACTCCATGCGGCTGATCTTCGCCTCGGACCCGCGCAGCAGGTCCGCGGCCACCGCGCGGGTGACCCCGGCGGCCTCGCGCAGCCGCTTCAGATGGGTCCCGACGAGGATCCGCAGCGCAATCGGCCCGGTCGAGGAGTCCGCGGACGGCACTCCACCCGTGACGGAATCGCCGGTACCCATCAACCACCCCGGAACGTGGACGAACGTGTACGGAGAGTGTGCCATGCCGTCCGGCGTGGACGGACCCGGGACCCCGCCGGGTGGCGGTCGGCGCTCACCGCTCGGCGCCCCGGAACGCGGGGAACACCGGCAGTGCGGACGGGGCGTCCGGGAACCGGGCGTCCAGGGCGCCGACCACGGCGGCCGCCAGGTCCGCGGTCGCCGGCCGGTGGCTCCTCGCGGCGACCGCACCGAGACCGGTCCAGTAGTGCCGCAGCGCCGTCGAGATCCGGGGCGAGCGGCCGGCGTCGGCCCCGATCGGGCCGTCCCGGTCCAGCACCCGGGGCAGCAGCAGCCAGGTCGACCACCACACCCACAGCAGCTGCGCGTCGACCAGCCGGGACTCGAGCAGCTCCGGGTCGTCGAGCTCCGGCCAGACCGGGGCGACCTCGGCCCGCCACGCGTCGAGCATCTGGTCGGCCACCGCCTGCGGCAGCGCGAAGCTCGCCGGGCAGGACGGGAACGGCACCCGGACGTAGGCGGCGTCGAGGACCACGTCGCGGAAACAGCCCCACTCGAAGTCGACGAACCGGACCCCCCGGCTGGTCACGAGGTTGTTGTCCGGGCAGGTGTCCGACGGGCTGAACGCCCGGAACCCGGTGCCGCCGAGCAGCCGGACCCCGCCACGGGCCTCCAGGACGGCCATCGGCCCGACCTCGACGCCGAGGGTGCCGGCCAGCAGCTCCGGCAGCTCGGCGAGCGCGGCCCGGGCCTGGTCGGCGATCGGGTCCCGGCGGATCTTCTCCCCCAGCCGCCGCAGCAGCGCCCCGAAGTCGCCCTCGCGGCCCGCCGTCGCGGCCTGCATCCGGCCGAGCCCGCGTGCCCAGCCCAGCAGGCAGGTGCGCGCGGCGTCGCGGTCCGGGCCGAACAGCTTGTCGGCCAGCGTCATGCTGCGCCCGAGGTCCTCGAGCACCAGCAGCCGCTGCTCGGGGTCGTGCGCGATGATCACCGGGCTGGGCCGGACGTCGCTGGGCAGCGCCGTGAACAGCTGGCAGGACGCGACCTCGTAGCGGAACGGGTCGGACGCGCCCGGGTCGCCCTGGTACTGCTTGATCACAACGCTGCGCCGGTCCGAGAACGGGTTCTGCGCCATGCGCGCCCGGGCCACGACCGAGCTGCCGCTCCCGCCGAGATCCTCCGGCTCGGAGAGCTCGACCTCCGAGCCCGCCCGCCGGGACAGCAGCCGGGCAGCCCCGGCCACCGCCGCGACCGCGCCGGGAGTCGCCTGCGGATCGGTCATCGCCGGGAACCCTACCCGTCGCCGGGCCCCGGGCCCGTGCTCCGACGCCGGGAATCCGCGGGACCGGACCGCTCGTGTGGGCAGCACCGGCTACGCCGACGGCCCCGGCTTCTCCGGGGCACCACCGCCCGTCTCACCGGGCTTGCCGGGCGCCGAACCGCCGGGCGCGGGGCGCGCCGGGGTGGCGTCCACGCCGGCCTCCTTGCGCTGCGCGGCCGTGATCGGCGCCGGCGCCTGGGTCAGCGGGTCGAAGCCGCCACCGGTCTTCGGGAACGCGATGACCTCGCGGATCGAGTCGACGCCGGCGAGCAGCGCGGTGATCCGGTCCCAGCCGAACGCGATGCCGCCGTGCGGCGGCGGGCCGTAGGAGAACGCGTCGAGCAGGAAGCCGAACTTCTCCTTGGCCTCGACCTCGGTCAGGCCCATCACCTCGAAGACCCGCTTCTGGACGTCCGCGTCGTGGATACGGATCGAGCCGCCGCCGATCTCGTTGCCGTTGCAGACGATGTCGTAGGCGTAGGCCAGCGCGCTGCCCGGGTCCTGCTCGAACGTGTCGATCCAGTCCGGGGTCGGCGAGGTGAACGCGTGGTGCAGCGCGGTCCAGGCACCGCCGCCGACGGCGACGTCGTCGGTGTCGGCGGTGGACTCGAACAGCGGGGCGTCCACGATCCAGACGAACGACCAGGCGGACTCGTCGACGGCCCCGATCCGGCGGGCGATCTCGCCGCGGGCCGCGCCCAGCAGCGCACGCGCCTCGCTCGGCGTGCCGGCGGCGAAGAAGATGCAGTCCCCGGGGTTCGCACCGGCGGCCGCGGCCAGCCCGTCCCGCTCGGTCTCGGACAGGTTCTTGACGACCGGGCCGCGCTCGTCGACGGTGCCGTCCTCGCCGATCAGGACGTAGGCCAGCCCGCGCGCACCGCGCTGCTTGGCCCACTCCTGCCAGCCGTCGAGCACCTTGCGCGGCTGCGACGCCCCGCCCGGCATGACCACGGCACCGACGTAGGGGTTCTGGAAGACCCGGAAGCCGGTGTTCGCGAAGTACGCCGTCAGCTCGGTGAGCTCGATGCCGAAACGCAGGTCCGGCTTGTCCGACCCGAACCGGGACATGGCCTCGGCGTAGCTCATCCGCGGGATCGGCGTCGTGATCTCGTGGCCGACCAGCTTCCACAGCGCGACCAGCACCCGCTCGGCGAGCGCGATCACGTCGTCCTGCTCGACGAAGCTCATCTCGATGTCGAGCTGGGTGAACTCGGGCTGGCGGTCCGCGCGGAAGTCCTCGTCGCGGTAGCAGCGCGCGATCTGGTAGTAGCGCTCCAGCCCGCCGACCATGAGCAGCTGCTTGAACAGCTGCGGGCTCTGCGGCAGGGCGTACCAGGAGCCGGGCCGCAGCCGGGCCGGGACCAGGAAGTCGCGCGCGCCCTCGGGGGTGGAACGGGTCAGCGTCGGGGTCTCGACCTCGATGAAGTCCTCGGCGGCGAGCACGTCGCGGGCGGCCTTGTTGACGTCGCTGCGCAGCTTCATCACCGAGGCCGGGCCGGAGCGGCGCAGGTCCAGGTAGCGGTGGGTCAGCCGGATCTCCTCGCCGACCCCGGCGTGCTCGTCGATCGGGAACGGCAGCGGCGCCGACTCCGACAGCACGGTCAGCTCGGTGACCGTGACCTCGATGTCCCCGGTGGGCAGCTCCGCGTTCTCGTTGCCCGCGGGCCGGAGGTCCACCCGGCCGACGACCTGGACGCAGTACTCCGACCGCAGCCTGTGCGCGCGCTCGGCCATCTCGCCCTCGCGGAACACGACCTGGGCGGAGCCCGACCGGTCGCGCAGGTCGATGAAGATCACGCCACCGTGATCGCGGCGGCGGGCCACCCATCCGGCGAGGGTCACGGTCTGGCCGGCGTTCTCGGCGCGCAGCGCGCCGACGGGATGGGTTCGCATCACGGCGGTCAAGGCTATCGGCCCGCCCCGGCCGGTCGGCGACCAGGCTTCGGATGCCCGACCCGGAACCGGCGGGTGGTGACGACGACGGCCCGGGCGCCGACCCGGGGAGCGCACCCGGGGTGCACCGGGGGCGCGACGCCGGAGCCTCACAGCAGGCTCAGCTGCTGCGCCGGGGGCTCCGCCGGCGGTCCGGCCGACCGCTGGACGGGTGTGCCCGATCCGACCCCGCCCCGCACCGGCCGCACGGGCGTTCCCGGTCCAGCCCGTGCCGGGCGAGCAGCGGGACGACCCGGCGGTGCAGCGCCTCGCGGTGGTCCCGGCCGGCGTAGGCGCCGCGGCGGTAGAGCCGCTCGTAGCGCGGCAGCAACGCCGGGTACTCCCGGCCCAGCCATCCCAGGAACCACTCCCGGGTGCCGGGGCGCAGGTGCAGCGCCAGCACCGTCGCCCCCGTCGCGCCGGCCGCGGCGATCTCGCCGAGCAGCGTGTCCAGCGCCTCCTCCGAGTCGGTCAGCCAGGGCAGCACGGGCGCGACCATCACGCTGCACGGAAGGCCCGCGTCGGTGATCCGGCGGACCAGGTCGAGCCGGGCCCGCGGGCTCGGCGTGCCCGGTTCGAGCCGGGCCTGCAGTTCGCGGTCGAGGAGCGCGATCGAGACGCCGGTGCCGACACCGACGTCGGCGCTCGCCGCGGTCAGCTCGGGCAGGTCCCGCTGCAGCACGGTGCCCTTGGTCAGGATCGAGAACGGGGTGCCGGACCGGGCCAGTGCGGAGATCACCCCGGGCATGAGCCGGTAGCGGCCCTCGGCGCGCTGGTAGGGGTCGGTGTTGGTGCCCATCGCGACGTGCTCACGCCGCCAGCCCGGCCGGGCGAGCTCGCGCTGCAGCACGCGGGCCACGTTCACCTTGACCACGATCTGCGAGTCGAAGTCGGCACCCGCGTCGAGATCCAGGTAGGTGTGGGTGTTGCGGGCGAAGCAGTTGTGACTCACGACGCCGGCCGCGACGAAGTCACCGGTGCCGGTCGTGATGTCGCACATCGGCAGGATCTCGCCGGTGTCGTGGACGTCGACGACGCGTGGGGCACCGTCCGGTGGCTCCTCCACGAGCGCGCCGGTGACGTCGCGGACCCGGGCGACGGCCGGGTCGGCGACCGCGACCAGGCGCAGCTGCTCGGCGGCCCCGCCCAGCACGCGCAGGGCCCGCACCCCCGCCCGGGCCGACGGTTCGGACGCGACCCGGAACCGCAGCCGGCGCAGCGCCTCCACGGTCGCCCGGGTGAGCTGCTCGTCGCCGGGCACGATCCGCAGCACGCCCGCGCTCACCTCGCCGCAGGCGTCGAGCACGCCGCCGAGGAACCCCGCGCTCCAGCCGGCGCCGGGCCGCTCCGGCCAGGCCGTCGGCGACGGGTCCCGGCCCGGGACCGGTGCCTGCGGGGTGCCCGGACCGGACCACCCGGGCTCCGGCGCGGACCACCCGGGCCCCGGCGCGGACGCCGCCGCGCGCCGGGCCGTCACCAGGTGGTGGGCGCGGACGAGCGCCTCCAGTTCCACCCACGCCGACGGGAACGGTTCGGCCCGCACCCGGGTGCGGACCGCATCGGCGCGGACCAGGCCACAGAGATACCCCTGCTCGTAGCCCTCCGCGCTGGATCCCACCACGCCGGATCCCACCGCGCCGGGCCCCACCGCGCCGGGTCCCGCTGCGCCGGATCCCACCGGCCGGGTACCCGTCGCCCCGCGGCCCGGCGGCACGGCCGCGGCGCCCGGCCCGACCAGCGCCGAGCCCGGACGCAGGTGCGGGCGCTCCGCCGCGGACCGGCACCGACCGGGGCGGACGTGCGCCCAGCCGTCGCGGGTCAGGAAGCGGTGTTCCGCGGAGGTGACCAGCACCGTCCCGTCGTCCAGCGTGACCCGCTGCGCGCGACGGCGCGTGGTCCAGTGCGCGAGCACCGGGGTGCGGACGAACCGGCGCCGCCCCGCACCGTCCGCCACGGTGCCCACGACCTCGTCACCCGCGCGCAGTTCCGCGATCGGCCGGGAACGGCCGTCGGCGGTCAGCACCGGGGTCGAGCCCTCGAGACAGTAGGTGCAGGCATGGCTGCAGCCCCGGTACGGGTTCACCGTCCAGCCGAACGGCACCGGCGACGACGACGCCACCCGGTTCAGTGCCGAGCGCGCCTCCACCTCGTGGAACACCGTCCCCGCGAACTCCGGGGTCCGCACGCTGCGCAACAGCCCGCGCATGCCCGGCAGCGCCGCATCGGCGCCGATCCCGTCGATCCCCACCTGCTGTCCGTCCCACCGCACCTCCATAGTCGAACACAAGTTCGAACATCGGGCAACCGGTGGTCGCCGAACGGTGCCCTTCAGACGAGCACCGGTCGGCGACCCACGCGGGGGCTGCGAGGATGCCGACGTGCACCCGCCCGAGCCCCACCACCCGGACGCATCGGACGGCGACCCGCAGCGCCGGGCCCGGTCACGACCGGACCCGCCGCGCCGGCGGGGCGGGCGGCGCCGGGCCGAGGACCGGGCCGGCGGTGTCCGCGATGACCACCGGCCGGCCCCCGACCGGCAGCCCGGCGGCGACCGGCACCGCACCCGCGACGGCTCCCGGCCCGCCACCGAGGCCGCCGGGCCACGCCCGGACCCCGGGTCCGGCTCCGACCACACCGCGCCGATCGGGCCTCCGGTGCCGCCCGGTCCGCGCGGCACCGGGCGCCGGGCCGCCCGCCGCCGCGCCGATGCGGGCGCGGGTGGAGGCGATCCCGCCGCACCGGCGCCGGCCGACGACCCGGCCTCGCCCGCCTCGGGCACCGACCGGGCCGAGGTGACCGACTGGGCCGACTGCCCCGCCGCCGCGGACGCCGACGCATCCCCGTCCCGCGACACCGTGCGGCGCACTGGGGCCGACGTCCTCGTTCCGCGGAACCGCCGCGCCCGGCGCACCACTCCCCCGGCGGCGGACGGCGACGCGGCAGCCGCCGGACACGCCCGCGGCCGGGGCCGGAGCACCGGGCACCGCCCCGGTGACGGACCCGCTCCCGGCGGTGGGCAGGGCGCCGGCGACGCGCCCGCTCCCGGTGGTGGGCTCGGTCCCGGTGATGGGCTCGGTGAGGGCCACGGACACGGCCACGGGCACGGCGCGGCGAGCCCAGCCGGCCGGCGGGTCCGGAACCTGTTGATCGCACTGCTCGTCCCGTGCGCGCTCGCGACGCTGGCCGGGGTGGCGCTGCTCTGGCCGGGACCGGTCCCGGCCCCGGACCTGGCCCCGACCCAGCAGGTGCACGGCGAGGTGACCGCCGTGCAGGTCGCCGACTGCTCCCCCGGCGCCGGGGACGGCGGGTGCACCGGTGTCACCGTGGCGATGAGCGACGGCCCGCGCGCCGGGCGCAGCCTCGTGCAGCTGATGCCGAACGAGCCGTCCAGCCCGCGCTTCGCCGTCGGCGACCCGGTCACGCTCGGCTGGTCCGGCGGCAACCCGGACGAGCCCGGCTCCTACCAGCTCAACGACTTCCAGCGCGCCCCCGCGCTGGGCTGGCTGGCGGCGGCGTTCGCGCTCGCCGTCGTGCTGCTCGGCCGGCTGCGCGGGCTCGCCGCGCTGGTGGGGCTGCTGCTGAGCTTCGCGGTGCTGCTGTGGTTCGTGCTGCCGTCGATCCTGTCCGGGAACCCGCCGCTCGCCGTCGCCGTCACCGGGGCGTGCCTGATCATGTTCGCGGTGCTGTACCTGACACACGGGTTCAGCGCGCGGACCTCCTGCGCGGTCCTGGGGACGCTGGCGTCGCTGGCCCTGATCGGGGTCCTCGGCTCCGCGTTCACCGCGGCCACCCGGCTGACCGGGCTCGACGACACCACCGCGAACCTGATCGGCACGCTCGGCCCAGGGGTGCCGATCGACCCCCGCGGGCTCGTGCTCGCCGGGCTGGTGATCGGCGCCCTGGGTGCCCTGGACGACGTCACGGTCACCCAGGCCTCCGCGGTGTGGGAGCTCGGCGCGGCGAACCCGCAGCTCGGGGCGCGGGACCTGTTCGCCGCCGGGATGCGGATCGGGCGGGACCACGTCGCGTCCGCGGTCAACACCCTGGTGCTGGCCTACGCCGGTGCGGCGCTGCCGCTGCTGCTGCTGTTCACCGTCGCCGCCGGCGGGGTCACCGAGGTGCTGACCAGCCAGGACGTCGCCACCGAGATCGTCCGGACGCTGGTGGGCAGCATCGGCCTGGTCGCCGCCGTCCCGGTGACGACGGGGCTGGCCGCGCTGGTCGTGGCACGCCGCTGACCCGCCGGCCACCCGGGCCCACCTCCCTCGTCGACATGCAGCTCAGCGCTCCGTGGAGATCGACACATCGCGCTGAGCTGCATCTCGGCGGGATCCGCACGACGCGGTGCCGGGCCGGGCAGGTCGAAAGGGCCGGCAGGTCGACAGGGGCGGGCAGGTCCACAGGGCCGGGCGGGCCGGTCAGGTCTCGCGGGGCGGGCGGCGGGCCAGCAGGTGCGCCTCGCCGGCGTCCTCGTGGTGCGCCACGATCTCCAGCTCGCCGAAGGCCCGGACCAGCTCACCGGGCCCGGCGCGGAACCGGCCGCCCGCGTCCCCGACCTCGGAGAGCACGCTGATCGCGAGCAGCCCGCCGGGCGCGACGGCCGCCGCCAGCGCCGGGTACAGCGCAGGCGCCCGGAACCGCTGGCAGACGACCACGTCGTAGACGCCGTCCTCCACCGGAAACCCGTCGTCGAGGTCGGCCTCCACCCACCGGATCCGCCCGGGCGGCTGCTCGGCGGTGGCCAGCTCGCCGCCCGCCGCCAGGCCGGCCGGCGACACGTCGACGGCGACCACGTCCAGCCCGCGGCCCGCCAGCCAGACCGCGACGGCGCCGCGACCGCAGGCCACGTCGAGCGCCCGGCCCCGGTCCGGCACGAGGTCGAGGTGGCCGCGCAGCGCGTCCGGGGGCAGCGGCGTGCCGGTGCCGAGGGCGCGGTGCTTCGCGTCCCAGCGCTCGCGGTCCTCCCCCGCCACGAGGGCGCTCAGCCCAGCTCGGCCGCGACCGCGGTGGCCACGGTGTCGACCACCGCGTCCAGCGACACGTCCTGCTGCTCGCCGGATACCAGGTCCTTGAGACCGATCGACCCGCCCGCCAGGTCGCGCTCGCCCAGCACCAGGGCGAACCGTGCGCCGGAGCGGTCGGCGGACTTCATCGCGCCCTTCAGGCCGCGGCCGCCGTAGGACAGGTCGACCCGCACGCCGCGGGCCCGCAGCCCGGCCGCGATCGTCACCAGGCGGCGCTTCGCGGCGTCGCCCAGCGGCACCCCGAAGACCTCGGCGCGGGCGGTCGACCACGGCCGGACGCCCTCGACACCGCAGGCCAGCAACGTCCGGTCGACCCCGATGCCGAACCCGATCCCGGACAGCTCCGGACCGCCGAGGGTGGCCATCAGGCCGTCGTAGCGGCCACCGCCACCGATCCCGGACTGCGCGCCGAGGCCGTCGTGGACGAACTCGAAGGTCGTCTTCGTGTAGTAGTCCAGGCCGCGCACCATCCGCGGGTTCGGCGTGTAGGCGATCCCGAGGTCGTCGAGGTGGGCCAGCACCTGCGCGTGGTGCTCGGCCGACGCCTCCGACAGGTGGTCCATGAGCAGCGGCGCCTGCGCCATCGCGGCCCGCACCTCGGGACGCTTGTCGTCCAGCACCCGCAGCGGGTTGATCTGCGCGCGGGCCCTGGTCGGCTCGTCGAGGTCGAGCCCGGCGAGGTAGTCCTGCAACCGGGCCCGGTAGGCCGGACGGCAGTCGGCGTCGCCGAGCGAGGTGATCTCCAGCCGGTACCCGGTCAGCCCCAGTGCCTTGAAGCCCTCGTCGGCGATCGCGATGACCTCGGCGTCGAGTGCCGGGTCGTCGATCCCGATCGCCTCGACGCCGACCTGCTGCAGCTGCCGGTAGCGACCGGCCTGCGGGCGCTCGTAGCGGAAGAACGGCCCGCTGTAGCGCAGCTTGACCGGCAGGCCCTGCTTGTCGGCGCTGTGCTCGATCACCGAGCGGACGACGCCCGCGGTCCCCTCCGGCCGCAGCGTCACCGACCGTTCGCCCCGGTCGGCGAAGGTGTACATCTCCTTGGACACCACGTCGGTGGACTCGCCCACCCCCCGCGCGAACAGGCCGGTCTCCTCGAAGATCGGCAGTTCGATGTGCCCGTACCCGGCGCGCGCGGCGGCCGCGGCGAGGGTGTCCCGGACATGGACGAACCCGGCCGAGTCCGGCGGCAGGTACTCCGGGATGCCCTTCGGCGCGGCGAACGGCTCGGGCCTGCGCGCCCGGTCGTCCGCCCGCTGCTCGACGGGGGGCACTGCGGTCACGTCGGCGTCCTCTCCACTCGGGTGCTCTCCACCCCGACGCCCTCTCGACGCGGGTCCCTCCAGCGTAGAACCGCCGTCTCTCAGATTCGCTCTCAGGTGGGCCCGCTACCCTCCCGGACGCGAGTGAGTGATCAAGAGCAACTGATCGGGTCGAAGGGTTACGGGCGTGGCGACGAACGAGCAGCGGCGGGAGGCGGCGAAGCGGAAGCTGGCTGCCCAGCAGGCCCATCGGGTCGAACGGGCCGAGAAGCGCAAGCGGACGACGACGATCGCCGCCGTCGCGACGGTGGTGGTGGTCGCGCTGGTGGCCGGCGCGGTCTACCTGGTGGCCTCGGCCTGGTCCGGCCCGGATGGCACCGACCCGGCCGCCGCGGCCCAGGGCGGCGGCCCGGACACCTCCGGGCTGCCCACGGCACCCCTGCCGCAGCGCCCGACCGCGCTGCCGGCCTCGGTGGACTGCTCCTACCCCGCCTCACCCGAACCGGCGTCGAAGCCGGTGGCCCCGCCCGCGGGCGGCCAGGTCAGCGCCGAGGGCACCACGCCGGCGACGCTGGAGACCAGCGCCGGCCCGGTCGACCTCACCCTGGACCGCGCGCTCGCGCCGTGCACGGTGAACAGCTTCGTGCACCTCGTGCAGCAGGGCTTCTACAACGACACGTCCTGCCACCGGCTCACCACCAGCCCGGGCCTGCAGGTGCTGCAGTGCGGTGACCCGACCGGCCGCGGCAACGGCGGTCCCGGCTACTCCTTCGCCGACGAGGTCTTCCCCGAGCTCACTTACGGGCGTGGCCTGCTGGCGATGGCCAACGCCGGCCCCGACACCAACGGCAGCCAGTTCTTCATGATCTACGGCGACGCCCAGCTCCCGCCGAACTACACGGTCTTCGGCTCGATCGGCCCGCAGGGCCTGGCCACCCTGGACGAGGTGGCGCAGGGCGGTGAGTCCGTCGGCTCCGGCGACGGCACCCCGAACATCCCGGTCGACATCCGCACCGCCTCCGCCGGCTGAGCCACCGGCCCGGCCGTACGGGTTACCCAAGGTTGGGGAAATCCCGGCCGGCCCCGCTGCCGGTCCCGCGCGGCGGTCCACAGTCGGTCCCCCAGCAGCGGCCGAGGGAGACGGCGATGGCGGAGACGACGGAGACCACCGTGGACATGGGCGCGGCGACCGGGGCGGAGGGGAGCACGCCGGCGACGGCCGACGCCGTCGCCGAACGTGTCCTCGCGGCGACGCTCGGCGCGTTCGACGTGCTCACGATCTACCTCGGCGACCGGCTGGGCTGGTACCGGGCGCTCGCCGGCTCCGGCCCGCTCTCCCCCGACGAGCTGGCGGAGCGCACCCGCACCGACGCCCGCTACGCCCGCGAGTGGCTCGAGCAGCAGGCGGCGTCGGGGATCCTGACCGTCGTCGACCCCGCCGGGCCGCAGCTGCCCCGGCGTTTCCGACTCGACGCCGGGGCCGCGGAGGTCCTCACCGATCCGGACAGCCTCAACCACCTCGCCCCGCTGACCCGGTTCGTCGGTGCCGCGGCCGTGCAGCTGCCCGCGCTGGCCGAGGTCTACCGCGCCGGTGGCGGGGTGAGCTGGGCGCGGTTCGGGCCCGACGCCCGCACCGGGCAGGCCGACATGAACCGTCCCTGGTACGAGCACGAGCTCGCCGGTGCGCTCGCCGGCGTCCCCGACCTGCACCGCCTGCTCGACCGTCCCGGCGCCGCGATCGCCGACCTCGGCTGCGGCGAGGGGTGGTCGGCGATCGCGCTGGGCCGCGCCTACCCCGGCGCCACCGTGCACGGCGTCGACCCCGACCCGCCGTCGACCGCGGCGGCGACCGCCCACACCGCCGCGGCCGGGCTCGCCGACCGGGTCACGTTCACCACCGGTGACGCCGCCACGAGCCTGCCCGCGGGCGCGTTCGACGCGGTGTTCGCGTTCGAGTGCCTGCACGACCTGCCGCACCCCGTGGAGTTCCTCACCGCGGCCCGCCACGCCCTGCGCCCGGACGGCGTCGTGATCGTGATGGACGAGGCGGCCGAGGACGAGTTCCACGCACCGGCCGGCGACGTGGAACGCCTGCTCTACGGGTTCAGCACGCTGATCTGCCTGCCGGACTCCCGGTCGCACGAGCCCTCCGCCGCGACCGGCACCGTCATCCGCGCCTCGACCGTGCGGGACTACGCCGCCCGCGCCGGCTTCACGGGAGTCGAGGTCCTGCCGATCGAGGACTTCGGGTTCTGGCGGTTCTACCGACTGCGCCTGTGAGTGGTTATCGCGGTCAGGACCGCGATAACCACGCACGGGCGGGTTGTCCCTACCTGTGGCCGGCGGGTCGACCCGCCGCGCGGTAGGGACGGCTCGATGGTCCGGGCCGCTCCTCCGGACCATCCTGGACCGGTCCGAACGATCTCCGATCGGACCGGAGCACAGGGACGGAGCGGCGATCATGAGCACCACAGGGCTTCCCCGGTTGAGCGGCCGCGACCGTGCCGTGCTGCACGCGATCGCCGCCGACCGCTGCACCGTCGCCGACGACACGTGTCACTCGCTCACCATCGACGGTCTGTGCTTCTGCGAACAGTTCGCCGGCGTGCGGCTGGCCGACGCCGGGCTCGTCGAGGCCTCCGGTCCTGCACCGCTGCGGCCGCACCTCACCGATGCGGGTCGCTCGCTGCTCGCCGCTGCGTGACCAGGAGAACGCCGGCGGGCGGGCACCGCCCCGGGGTCCACCGCCGTGTGCCACCGGCTCACGGCCTCGGGCGCACCTCGGTCACCGGCACGGGGACGGCGCGGGCGGTGAGGTCGTCGCGGCACCGCCGGAGCAGCGCGATGCTGCCGTGGTCGGACGCCAGCCGCGCGGCCGCCCGCAGGCGCGCCGCCGCGGCCGGTCCGTCGTCGTAGGCGGCCCGCATCCGCATGACCTCGGGCAACCACCACCGGTCGTCGCGCAGCTCCGCGGCGACCAGGGCGGCGTCGAGTCCGGCGCGCGCGGCGTCGGGCCTCTCCGCCCGGGCGGAGACGTCGGCGAGGAGCGACAGCCAGTAGGGCATCCGGGCGAAGGACCCGGCGCGGGTCAGGTTCTCGACGCCGCGGTGGGCCAGCTCGACGCCCTCCGCCCCGCCGTGCTGCCAGCCCTGCAGGATCAGCGCCCACTCCCGGTAGTAGGCGAACCTGTTCCGCTCGCACAGCTCGCGCAGCTCCTCGACCGTCTCGGCCAGCGCCCCGGTGTCCCGGCGCAGCTGATGGGTGAGGCCGGCGTAGGCCAGGGCCACGGCGAGGCTGTAGGGGTGCTCGGCCGCGCGGGCGAGCGCGACGGCCTCACCGGCGTCGGCCAGCGCGTGCTCGTCCTCGCCGAGCAGCCAGTGCGCGTGGGCCGCCCACGCCCGGCTGTGCACGTCAGGCCGGTTGCCCACGCTCAGCGGGGAGAACGCACCGCCGTGCTCCGTCGCCCGGTGCAGGTGCTCGAGCCCCTCGGCGGGCCGCCCGAGGCTGACCGCGGAGCCGCCGAAGGCGAAGTGGGTGGCCGCCCCGAGCTCGGAGCCCGACGCCACCCGGGCCAGGGCGCGGGTGGCGGTGCGGTGCGCGTCGGCGGTCCGGCCCTGCACGAACAACGACGTCCAGAGCCCGACGAGTGCCCGCGTCGCCGAGCCCGGCCGCCCCAGTGACTCCGCGAGGTCGATCGACCGTTCCAAGGTCGTGCGCAGGTGCGGGGAGGAGTAGCCGTCACGGGCGTTGAGCGGTGCGGCCATCGCCTCGAGCACCGCGAGCTCCCGCTCGGACCGGGCACGGCTCTCCGGCCACCCGCGCACGACGGCGAGCGCCTCGGACAGCAGCCGGACGGCCTCACCGTGGGCGAACGTCCGCGCCGCCACCCCCGCCGCCCGCTGGTAGTGCTCCACCGCCTGCTCGGCGCGCCCGCCGCGGGCGTACTGCTCGGCGAGCTGGGCCGAGACGGCGTCGGGGTCGCCGGGGTGCAACAGCTCGAGACCGTGCGCCACGCGGCGGTGCAGCAACCACCGCTTCGGCGGGCTGACCTGTGCGTAGGCCTCGTCCCGGATCAGGTCGTGGGAGAAGTCGTACCCGTCGGGGACCTCCCGCAGGATGCGCCGCCGCCACAGCTCGTCGACCGCGCGCACGACGGCGTCGGTGTCCAGCCCGGCGGCCTCGGTGAGCAGGTCGAGCGAGAAGTTCCGGCCGACGGCCGCCGCCAGGCCGGCGAGGTCGCGGGCCTCGGGGCTCACGGGTTCGAGCCGGGCGCGCAGGACCGCGGGGAGACCGCCGGCCGGGCTCGGGCCGGGCCCGGGGTCGAGGGCGCTGCGGACCGCCTCGACGACGTGCAGCGGGAACCCGCCGGTGGTGGCCTGGAGGAGCTCGGCGTGCGCGTCGGTCACCGGCCGGCCCGAGATCCGCTCGGCGAGCCGCGCCGTGTCGTGCGGTTCGAACGGGCCCAGCTCGACCTCGGTGAGCAGCCCGGCGGCGCGCATCCGCGCCGTCCAGTCCCCGAGCCCGGGAACGTGGTCGGGGCCGTCCCGGCGCACCGTCGCGGCGACCATGACCGGTGCGTCGGGGACCAGCCCCAGCAGGAACGGCAGGAACGCCAGCGTCTCGGGGTCGCACCAGTGCAGGTCGTCCAGCACCAGCAACGTCGGGCGCCCCGGGCCGACCAGTGCACGGGCCAGGCCCTCGAGGAAGCGGTGCCGCTGCCAGACCTCGACGGCGGGCCGGGCCGCACCGACCGGCCGTGCCCGGGTCGTCTCCGACGGCACGAGGCGGTCGACCTCGCTGCGCCAGACCGGGTCCACCCGCGTCAGCCCCGCCCGCACGGCCGGGGTGCGCAACCAGTCCGCGACCGGTGCCAGTGCCGGGCGCCCCGCGGAGCCGAAGCACCGGCTCGTCGCCACCACCGCTCCGCCCGACCGGGCCGTCTCGGCGACCTCGGCGACCAACCGGGACTTGCCCACGCCCGCATCACCCCGGACGAGCGCGAGCACCGGACGTCCGCCCGTCGCGCTGCGCCACGCGGCCCGCAACCGGTCGAGCTCGTCGGCGCGCCCGACCAGCCGCGCGACGGCGAGGCCCGACCGGGCGTGGTCGGTGGCCCCGGCGGCCGGTGGGGGCGCCGCAGGTGGGCCGGTACGGACGAGCAGCCCGTCCAGCACCGCCCGCGTGTCCGGGTCGGGCTCCACGCCGAGCTCACGTTCGAGGACCGCGGCGCAGTGGTGGAAGGTGCTCACGGCTCCGGCACGATCACCGAGTTCCCCCTGGAGCTCCATCAACCGGCGGTAGCCGAGCTCCTCCAGCGGCCGCAGCCGGACCCGGCGGCGGGCGGCCTCGATCGCCGCCGCCGGGGCTCCGGCCCGGGCGTGCGCCTCGCGGATCAGGTCGTACTGTTCCACGCACCGGTCCTCGAGCTCGGTCCGGCACTGCAGCAGCCAGTCGTCGTAGCCGCCGGGGAGGAAGTCGCCCCGGTACCAGCCGACGGCGGCGGCCGCCCGCGCGAGCGCCTCGGCGTGGTCACCGGCGGCGTCCGCGGCGAGCGCGGCCGCCCCCTCGCGGGCGAACTCCCGCACGTCGACCCGGCAGTCCGCCGTGTCGGACCAGCCCAGCGCCCGCCCCGTGACCACGAGGCCCGCCCCGGGGCCGAGCAGGCTGCGCAGATGGTGCAGCTCGCGCCGCAGGTTGGTCAGCGCCTGCTCGTCGGTCGAGTCCGGCCAGAACGTCGCGGAGAGGCGGTGCCGGTCCTGGGGCGCGGGTGCGTGCACGACGAGGAACCCGAGCAGGGCGAGCGTGCGCGACGACCGGGTCCGCACCGTTCCGGACGCATCCCTGACGACCTGCTCGCCGAGGGGAGAGACCTGCAACATCGCACCGCGACCTCCGGCGGCGCAGGGTAACCGCGCCCGGGGCCCCGGCGGCAGGGCACGACGTACCTCGCCGCCGCGGCGTTCGCCGCGCGCCGCGCCACCGTTCGCCACCGCCGGTGCGGGCGAACGGTCCGCGAACCCCCGGCTTCGTACCGTCACCGCGCCGACCTGCTCGGACGGGACCGAGCCGACGGTGACACCCGATCACACGCAGTGCCCCGGCCGGATCCGTCCGCGGCCGGGAACCGAGCAGGAGGAACCCTCATGACCACGACATCCACCGACCCACGGACCGCACCGGCGGCCCCCGGTACCACCGATCCGATCACCACCGGCCCGATCACCGACGACGACGTCCGGGAGCTGGCCGCGCGGATCGGTCGGGCCGCCGCCCCGTTCGATGCCGGCCACGACCGGGACGCCACCTTCGTCACCGAGGCCTACGCCGAGATGGCCGCGCACGGCTACCTGCGTCTGGCGGTACCCGTGGAGCTGGGTGGCCTGGGCGCGACGCTGCGGCAGGTCGTGATCGCCGAGGAGGAGCTGGGCAGCCACTCCGGTTCGTCCGCGCTCGCGGCCGCCATGCACCTGTACCTGACCGCGGTGCAGTGCTGGCGACGCCGCCGCGGCGCCGCCGACGCCGAGGGCGCCCTGCGCCGCGTCGCCGGGGAGGGCCTCGTGATGGCCACCAGCGGTGGCTCCGACTGGGTGTGCCCGACGACGACGGCCGTCGAGGTCGAGGGCGGGTTCCGGATCGACGGGCGCAAGGTGTTCTGCACCCAGGCACCGGTGGGGACAGTGATCTCGACGTCCGCCGTGCTCGGTCCGCCCGGCCCCGATGCCGAGGTGCTGCACATGTCGGTGCCGCTGTCCGCCCGGGGGGTGCGGATGGTCGAGACCTGGGACACGCTCGGCATGCGCGGCACGGCGAGCCACGACCTCGTCCTCGACGGGGTGTTCGTGCCCGCGGACAAGATCATGGGCCGGCGGCCGTACGGCGTGCTGGCGGGCCCGCTGATGGTGGCGGCGATCCACTTCGCACCGGTCGCGGCGGCCGCCTACCTCGGGGTGGCACGCGGGGCGTGTGACGAGGCCGTGCGGATGACCGTCCGGCGCGGGCAGCCCTCGCCCGCCGCCGTACGCCGGATCGGCGAGATGCGGGCCCGGCTGCGGGTCGCCCGGTGGGCCGTGCTGTCCGCGGTCGACGAGATCGGGGACCCGGTGCCCGACGAGGCGACGCTGGCCACCGTCATGACCGCGAAGCGGCACGCGGTGACCGAGGCCCGCGCCGTGGTCGACACCGCCCTCGAGGTCGTCGGCGGGCCCGCGTTCTTCCGCAGCTCGCCCCTGGAGCGCGCCTACCGGGACGTGCGCGGAGGCCCGTTCCACCCGCTCACCCCGGAGGCCACGCTGGAGCTGCTCGGGACACGTGCGCTGGCGCGCTCGTGAGTGGTTGTCGCGGTCCTGACCGCGACAACCACTCACGAGCCGCTACGCCGCACTCGTGACGCGGTAGACGTCGTAGACGCCCTCGATGTTGCGCACGGCCTGCAGCAGGTGGCCGAGGTGTTTCGGGTCGCCCATCTCGAAGGAGAACCGCGACACCGCGACCCGGTCGCGGGAGGTGGTCGTCGACGCCGACAGGATGTTGACCTTCTCGTCGGCCAGCACCTTGGTCACGTCGGACAGCAGCCGGTGCCGGTCCAGGGCCTCCACCTGGATCGCCACCAGGAACACCGACTCCGGCGACACCGACCACGCGACGTCGACGAGGCGCTCCTCGCGGGTGGTGAGGTCGCCGGCGTTGGTGCAGTCGGTGCGGTGCACGCTGATCCCGCCGCCGCGGGTGACGAAGCCGAGGATCTCGTCGCCCGGCACCGGGGTGCAGCAGCGGGCGAGCTTGACGTAGAGGTCGCCCATCGCGTTGCCGTCGCCGTCCTGCACGACGACACCGGCGTTGCCCGAGGGCCGCCGGTGACGCACCGTGGACGGCGTGGCCCGCTCGGCGAGCTCCTCCTCGGCCTCCTCCTCGCCGCCGAACCAGGCGACGAGCCGCTGGACGACGTGCTGGGCGCTGGACTGGTGCTCGCCGACGGCGGCGTAGAGCGCGGAGACGTCGGTGTAGTGCATCTCCCGGGCGATCGCCGACATGGCGTCGGCGGAGATCAGCCGCTGCAGCGGCATCCCGGTGCGGCGGGCCTCCTTGGTGATCGCCTCCTTGCCCTCCTCGACGGCCTCCTCGCGGCGCTCCTTGGCGAACCACTGCTTGATCTTGGCCTTGGCCCGCGGGGACTTCGCGATGGACAGCCAGTCGCGGCTGGGGCCCGCGTCCTCGGCCTTGGAGGTGAAGATCTCGACGACGTCGCCGGAGGACAGCTGCCGTTCCAGCGCGACCAGCTTGCCGTTGACCCGCGACCCGATGCAGCGGTGCCCGACCTCGGTGTGCACGGCGTAGGCCAGGTCGATCGGGGTGGACCCGGTGGGCAGGGTGACGACGTCGCCCTTCGGGGTGAACACGAAGATCTCCCGCGCGGCGAGGTCGAAGCGCAGCGAGTCGAGGAACTCGCCGGGGTCGGCGGCCTCGCGCTGCCAGTCGAGCAGCTGGCGCATCCACGCCATCTCCTCGACCTCGACCTCCTTGCCCGCGCCGCCCTTGACCTCCTTGTAGCGCCAGTGCGCGGCGATGCCGTACTCCGCGGTGCGGTGCATCGCGTGCGTGCGGATCTGCACCTCGAGCGGCTTGCCGTCCGGCCCGATGACGGTGGTGTGCAGCGACTGGTACACCCCGAACCGGGGCTGGGCGATGTAGTCCTTGAACCGGCCGGGCATCGGCTGCCACAGCGCGTGCACCATGCCGATCGCGGCGTAGCAGTCCCGCACCTCGTCGACCAGCACGCGGACGCCCACGAGGTCGTGGATGTCGTCGAAGTCCCGGCCCTTGACGATCATCTTGCGGTAGATCGAGTAGTAGTGCTTCGGGCGGCCCTCGACCTTCGCCGGGATCCGCGCCGAGTCCAGCTGCGAGGTGACCTCGTCGATCACCTGGCGCAGGTAGGTGTCGCGCGACGGCGCCCGGTCGGCGACCAGCCGCACGATCTCCTGGTACTTCTTCGGCTGCAGGATCGCGAACGACAGGTCCTCCAGCTCCAGCTTCACCGTGGCCATGCCGAGCCGGTGCGCGAGCGGGGCGAACACCTCGAGGGTCTCGTTCGCCTTCTTGACCTGCTTCTCCGGCCGCAGGAAGCGCATGGTGCGCATGTTGTGCAGCCGGTCGGAGAGCTTGATGACGAGCACCCGCGGGTCGCGCGCCATCGCGACGACCATCTTGCGGATCGTCTCGGCCTCGGCTGCCGAGCCGAACTCGACCTTGTCGAGCTTGGTGACGCCGTCGACCAGGTGCGCCACCTCGTCACCGAAGTCGGCGCGCAGCCGCTCCAGCGAGTAGTCGGTGTCCTCGACGGTGTCGTGCAGCAGCGCGGCGACCAGCGTGGTGGTGTCCATGCCGAGCTCGGCGAGGATCGTCGAGACGGCCAGCGGGTGGGTGATGTAGGGGTCGCCGGACTTGCGGGTCTGGCTGCGGTGCTTGGACTCGGCGACGTCGTAGGCCCGCTGCAGGAGCATGAGGTCGGCCTTGGGGTGCAGCGACCGGTGCACCGCGGCCAGCGGTTCGAGGACCGGCTTGACGATGGCGACCCGCTGCGGTGTCATCCGCCGGGCGATCCGGGCGCGGACGCGCCGGGTGGCCGACGGCCGCGGCGGTTCGTCGTCCGCGGGCGTCAACGGCCGCGTGGCCGGGTGGGCGGTCGTCCGGTCGACCTCGGTCACCGCACCTCCTGATCGTGCCCGTGGCGGGAGTGCTCCCTCGGCCCGAGGATAGTCCGCGGGCCCGCCCCGGGCGGAACGTGCGGGTCCTACGCGCTCAGGAGCGCGTCCACCCGCAGGTCACCCAGCTTCGACCGGCCGTTCAGCGCGGTCAGCTCCATCAGCGTGCCGAAGCCGACGATCTCGGCCCCGGCGTCGGCGAGCAGCGCACACGACGCCGCGGCGGTCCCGCCGGTGGCCAGGACGTCGTCGACGACGTACACCCGCGCGCCCGGCTCGACGACACCGGCCGGCAGCTGCAGGGTGGCGGTGCCGTACTCGAGCTCGTAGGTGCGCGACGCGGCGACGGCGGGCAGCTTGCCCGCCTTGCGGACCGGCACCGTCCCCACGCCGGCGACGAGCGCGACGGCCGCCCCGAGCAGGAACCCGCGGGCCTCGACCCCGATCACGATCTCCGCCTCGCCGGCGTGCGCGGCCAGCTCGGTGGTGACGGTGGCGAACGCGCCGCCGTCGGCGAGCACCGGGGTGATGTCGCGGAAGAGCACCCCGGGCTGCGGGTAGTCGGGCACCGAGCGGACGAGCTCGGCCACGCGGAGCAGGTCGTCGGCCGAGTCCGGATCGATCCCCGGGCCGACCCGGATGCCGTCGACGTCGACGCTCACCGGCGCCTCCGTCCGGTCTTGCCCGTCGGGCGGGCTCCGGGTCGGGGTGCGGCGGGCGCGGTACTGCTCACGGCTGCGAGCGTATCCGTCGCCGGTTCGGCGTCCGGCGCGGCCTCACCGTCGGGGGCCGCCCCGTCCGGGGCAGCGGCGGCGCGGGCCCGGCGGGCGGCGACCCGGTCGGCCTGGTCGCGGAACCGCTGGTCGCGCAGCTTGATGTCGACCAGGACCGGGGTGGCGAGCAGCAGCGACGAGACGACCCCGGTGATCATGCCGACGAGCTGGACGAGCGCCAGGTCGGCCAGCGTGCCGACCCCGAGCAGCCCGACACCGACCACCAGCAGGCCGAGCACCGGCAGGATGGCGATCAGCGAGGTGTTCATCGACCGCATGAGGGTCTGGTTCAGCGCCAGGTTCGCGGCCTCGGCGTAGGTGCGCCGGGTCAGCTTCAGCAGCCCCCGCGAGTTCTCCCGCACCTTGTCGAACACGACGACGGTGTCGTAGAGGGAGAAGCCGAGGATCGTCAGCAGCCCGATGACGGTGGCCGGGGTGACCTCCAGGCCGATGATCGAGTAGACGCCCGCGGTGACGACGATGTCGTTGAGCAGCGCGATCAGGGCCGCCCAGGCCATCGCCCGCTCGAAGTAGGCGGCCAGGAAGATCGTGACGAGCACGATGAACACCGCGAGCGCGAGCAGCGCCTGGGTGGTCACCTCGCCGCCCCAGGTGCCGGACACCTGGGAGTCGCTGATCGCGGCCGCGCTCGGGACGCCGTCGGAGCCCAGCGGCTGCAGCTGGGTCAGGAACGCCTCGCGCAGCGGCACCATCTGTTCCGCGCTCAGCGGCTCGGACTGCAGCACGATGGCCGCCGCGTCCCCGGTGCCGACGGCCTGCGTCGTCTCGGGCTCGGTGCCGATCACGCCCTGGTAGACCTCGTCGACCTGGGCGACGGTGATCGGGCCGTTCGCACCGACGGCGGGGAGCTGGATCTGGGACCCGCCGGTGAAGTCGATGCCGAGGTTGAAGCCACGGAACACCAGCGACAGCACGCACACCGCGATCACCACGGCGAACCCGATGTACCAGATCTTCTTGCGGCCGACGATGTCGACGCTGGCGGTGCCCGTGGTGAGCCGGGTCCACCCCGAGAGGTCCTGCGGGGCCGTCATGCCTTCGCTCCCTTCGCCGACGAGGTGCGCCGCCCGACGGCCGGCTTGTCCCGGCGGTTGCGGGCACCGATCCGGTCGACCGCGCCGAGCCCGGACAGGCCCGGCTTCCCGAGCGTCCGGGACCGGGAGATGAGCACGACCAGCGGGAACGTCACCAGGAACACCACGACGAGGTCGAGGACGGTGGACATGCCGAGGGTGAACGCGAACCCGCGGACCTCACCGACGGCGAGGATGTAGAGCACCGCGGCGGCGAGGAAGCTGACCGCGTCGGCGGTCAGGATCGTGCGTCTGGCCCGTTCCCAGGACCGCGGGACGGCCGAGCGGAACGTGCGGCCCTCGCGCATCTCGTCCTTCAGCCTCTCGAAGAAGATCACGAAGGAGTCGGCGGTGATCCCGATCGCGATGATGAACCCGGCGACGCCCGCCAGGTCGAGGGTGAACCCGATCCATCTGCCGAGCAGGATCAGGACGGCGTAGACGACCAGGCCGGACAACGCCAGCGACAGGATCGTCAGCAGCCCGAGCAGCCGGTAGTAGAACAGGCAGTAGGCGAACACCAGGGCCAGCCCGACCGCACCGGCGATCAGGCCGGCCTCCAGCGAGGCCAGGCCGAGGGTCGCGGACACGGTCTGCGCGGTGCCGGAGTCGAACGCCAGCGGCAGCGAGCCGTAGCGCAGGGTCTGCGCGAGGTCCTGGGCGCGTTCCTGGTTGAACTGCCCGCTGATCTGCGTGGGGCCCCAGATCGGCTGGTTGACCTCCGGCGCGGACACGACCTCCCCGTCGAGGACGAACGCGGTCTGCTTGCCGACGTTCTCGGTCGTGTACTGGCCCCAGGCATCGGCTGCGGCCTGCTCGAAGGTCAGGCTGACCACCCAGCCGGCGCCCTGCTGGCTCTGCTGGGCCTCCGCCGAGGCGATCTCGGTGCCCTCGATGAACGACGGGCCGAGGACGTACTTGGCGGCGCCGTCCTCGCTGCAGGCGACGAGCGGCTTCGCCGGGTCGTCGTAGCCCTGCAGCGGGTCGGGGGCGTTGCAGTCCAGGGCCAGCAGCGCCTGCAGCTGGGTCGCCTGGTCCGCGCTCTGGCGGGTGTCGCGCAGGTGCTGGACCTCGGCGGCGACCCGGGGGTCGTCCGGGGACGCGGCTCCGGTGCCGGGCTGGGGTGCTGGGGGCTCGGGTGCCGGGGGCTCGGGTGCCGGGGACGGGTCCTGCAGCGGCGAGCTCTGCGCGACCGGCGCGACGGCACGGGTCTCGCCCTGGCTCTGCGGCTGCGGCTGCGGCTCCGGTGCCGGGGCCTGCCCGCCCGGGGCGGCACCGCCCGGAGCGGCGTCCCCCGGTGCGCCGGGGGCCGCGCCGCCCGGGGCCGCGCCGGGGTCCTGCCCCGGCGCGGGAACCTGGCTCGCGGGGATCTCCTGGACCACCTCGCGGAACCGCAGCTGGGCGGTCTGCCCGAGCGAGCGGGCCTGCTCGCCCTCGTCACCGGGGACGGTGATGACGATGTTGCTGCCGTCGAGCTGCACCTCGGCGCCGCTGACCCCGAGCCCGTTCACGCGCTGCTCGATGATCTCCTGCGCCTGGACGAGCTGGTCCCGCGGCGGCGGCTGACCGTCGATGCTGCGGGCGGTCAGCGAGACGCGGGTGCCGCCCTGGAGGTCGATCCCCAGCTTCGGCGTCAGGTTCCCGCCGCCGGTGAACAGCACCAGCGAGTACAGGACGACGACGATGCCCAGGAAGGCCGTCAGGTAGCGCCAGGGGCGCACATGCTGCCCCGACGACGTTGCCACGTGGTGATCTCCCGAATCCGACTCGCGAGGCGGCCGCGGCCGGCCTCACGGTCGGTCGCCCGGCCCGACCGGCCCGGCGGGTGCGGACGCTGCGTCCGCGGTGCGCCGGGCCCGGTCGTGGAACCGAGGCCGCCGGAGCGGGCCCGGTGGCCCGCTCCCGACATCTCAGTGGATCGTCGGCTTGTTCTCCGACTCCGACTTGCTCTCCGACTCCGGCTCCGCCTCGGTGGTCTCCTCGGCGGCCTCGTCGGCGTTGACCTTCTCCCGGATCGCGGCGCGCAGCCAGGTCGTGACCACGCCCTCGGCGATCTCGAGATCGATCGTGTCCTCGTACGAGGCGTCGACGATCGTGCCCCGCAGCCCGGACGTGGTGACGACGACGTCGCCGTCCTCCAGCGCCTGCTGCATGGCCTGGGTCTCCTGCATCTGCTTGCGCTGCTTGCGGCCGTTGAGGAACAGCGGCACGAACAGCAGCAGGATGATGAGGAAGGGCAGCAGGGACAGCAGGCCCGAACCACCGGCCTCCTGCGCAAGGATCAGATCCATCGTGCGGGGTCTCCGTCTCGTCTCGTAATCGTGAGTGTGCCAGCCGGGACCGACACCGACGGGCGGCCCCCTCCCGGACACGGACCGCTCGTCGCAGTACAACGGGCCGAACGGTGCCCGCGGGCGACCGGCCCGCGAGGGAACGACCCGGATGCCCGGATCGTTCCGGCGGGCCCACCGCACGCGATCGAACCTCCGCGCGGTGTCCGGGTACTCCCGCGCGGTGTGCGGCCGCCCCAGGATGCCCCTGGTCGGCGGCCGGCGTCGGCCCGATCCGTTCGGTCCGTCCGGATCCTCCCACGTCGTCCCGGACGTCCGTGCGCCCGCTCACCGCCCGTGGCCGGGCACAGCCCTCAGAACAGCGGGTCGATCCGGTGCCCGGCCGGGGCGTCGGCGGGCGGGGTGAGACCGAGGTGGGTCCACGCGTGCGGGGTGGCGACCCGGCCGCGGGGGGTGCGGGCGAGCATCCCGGCCCGCACCAGGTACGGCTCGCAGACCTCCTCGACGGTGCCCGCCTCCTCCCCCACCGCGACGGCGAGCGTGGAGATCCCGACCGGCCCGCCGTGGAACGAGCGGACCAGCGCCGCGAGCACGGCCCGGTCGAGCCGGTCGAGGCCCAGCTCGTCGACGTCGTAGACGGCCAGTGCGGCCCGGGCGACCTCGCGGTGGATCACCCCGTCCGCGCGGACCTCGGCGAAGTCCCGCACCCGGCGCAGCAGCCGGTTCGCCACCCGCGGGGTGCCGCGGCAGCGGCCGGCGATCTCCTCCGCCCCCTCCGGGCGCAGGTCGATGCCGAGGATCCCGGCGGCGCGCTCGAGCACCTGCTCGAGCTCGTCGTCGTCGTAGAACTCCATCTGGCCGGTGAACCCGAAGCGGTCCCGCAGCGGCCCGGTCAGCGAACCGGCCCGGGTGGTGGCCCCGACCAGGGTGAACGGGGCGACGTCGAGCGGGATCGAGGTCGCGCCCGGCCCCTTGCCGACGACGACGTCGACCCGGAAGTCCTCCATCGCCAGGTACAGCATCTCCTCGGCGGGCCGGGCGATGCGGTGGATCTCGTCGATGAACAGCACGTCGCCGGGCACCAGGTTCGACAGCATCGCCGCCAGGTCACCGGCGCGCTCGAGGGCGGGCCCGGAGGTCAGCCGGATCGCCGCGCCCAGCTCCTGCGCGACGATCATCGCGAGGCTGGTCTTGCCGAGCCCGGGCGGACCGGCGAGCAGGATGTGGTCGGGCGGGTCGCCGCGGCGCTTCGCGCCCTCCAGCACGAGCTCGAGCTGCTCACGGACCCGGGGCTGCCCGACGAACTCGTGCAGCGACCGGGGACGCAGCGACGCCTCCAGGTCGGCCTCGCCGGGCTGGGCGGCCGCGTCGATCTCGCGCATCCGGTCGAACGCCCCGGCATACGGGTCGTCGGCCTGGGTTCCCGCGGCGTCCGGGACCGTCGGGTCGGGGGCCGTGGATTCCGGGTCGGAGGTCATCGGGAGCGGCCCAGCGACGACAGCGCGGAGCGCAGGAGCACGCTCGCCGTCGCGTCCGGGCTCTCGGCGAGGACACCGTCGACGGCCTGCTCGGCGGGCTTCTGCGGGAAGCCGAGCCCCAGCAGCGCCTCGACGACCTGCTCACGGACCGCGAGCACCGGCGACGGGGCCGCCGCGGCGGTCGCGCCGGCCGGTTCGGCGGCGGGGGCGGTGACCTTGTCGCGCAGCTCGACGACCAGCCGTTCGGCGCTCTTGCGGCCGACGCCGGGGATGCGGGTCAGCACGGCCAGGTCGCCGTCGGCCAGCGCGCGGCGCAGCGTGTCGGGTTCGAGCACCGCGATGGTGGCCAGCGCCAGCCGCGGCCCGATCCCCGACACCGTCTGCAGCAGCAGGAACAGCTCGCGTTCCTCGGCGTCGGCGAACCCGAACAGCGTCAGCGACTCCTCGCGCACGACCAGCGTGGTCGCGAGCCGGGCCTCCTCACCGCGCCGCAGCCCGCCGAGCGTCGACGGCGCCGCGTGGACGGCGAGACCGACCCCGCCGACCTCGACGACAGCGTGGTCCAGCCCGATCTCCAGCACGGGCCCCCGCACCGAGTTGATCACTGCCCGAGCCCCTTCCCGCGAACGGTCGTTCGAGCCGGGACGCTACCGCGCACCCCCGACACCCCCGCACCCGACCACACTCGCAGCCACACTCCCGCCGCCGGAGTCACCCTCGGGCCACCGCCGACCACGGGAGGGTCACCGGCGCCGCACGGACCACCGGGGCTCGCCGGCCGGGCGGGCCTCGGCGGCCGCCCGGGCCGCCGCCCACTGCTCGGCGGCGGTGGGCCGGTCGCCGTCCTGCGCGGCGCGCGCCTGCGCCAGCCGCGCCCGGTGCACGGCGGCCATCTCGGTGGCCCGGGCCTGCGCCTGCGCCATCCGGTCCTGCATCGGCGCCCGCCAGCAGTGGCAGATGGCCAGGGCCAGCGCGTCCGCGGCGTCGGCCGGCTTCGGTGGGGCGTCCAGTCCCAGCACCCGGGTGACCATGGCCGCGACCTGCGCCTTCCCCGCCCGGCCCTCGCCGGTCACCGCCGCCTTCACCTCGCTGGGGGTGTGGAAGGCGACCGGCAACCCGGCCCGCGCGGCGACCAGCGCGACGACGCCACTGGCCTGGGCGGTCCCCATCACGGTGCGCACGTTGTGCTGGCTGAACACGCGCTCGACGGCGATGACGTCCGGCCGGTGCCGCTGCACCCAGCGCTCCACCTCGTCGCCGACGGCGAGCAGCCGGCGTTCCAGCGGCAGGTCGGTGCCGGTGCGCACCACACCGACGTCGACGAACGCGACCGGGCGACCGGCGCCGGACTCGACGACACCGATCCCGCACCGGGTCAGGCCGGGGTCGACCCCGAGCACTCGCACCGCGTCACTCCTCCCGCACGCGCGTTCGAGACCCGCACGCTACCGGCCGCCGCGCCGCCCGTGGCCGGGGCACGCCGGGCCGGGGCCGCCCCGATCGTGCCGGTCACGGGGATGACAGGCTGCGCGGGTGACCTCGTTCCTCCGGGTGCTCGGGCCGGCATGGTCGGCCGTCCTGCTGGTCGTGCTGGTGGGCGCGTTCCGGCCGGAGACGCCGGTGCTCGGCCTCGCGGGGTCGTTCCTCACCGGCCGCTACCCGCTGCACGTGGCGCTCGCGGCCGTGCTGGGCATCCTGCTCGGGCTGGCCGTCCGGAAGGCCGGTGCCCCGCTGGTCGGGTACGCGACGGCGACGGTCGCGCTGGCCGCGGTCATCGGGATGGTCGCGGTGCTGGCCGCGCAGGGCCGCGCCGCCGCGGGCGAGGGGGTGCGGCTGGACTGGACGGCGGCGCTGACCCGGGTCGGGCAGCCCTCCGGCGAGCCGGACCGCACCGTGGAGTTCGCGCCGGGCCGCGAGCTGGACCTGTACCTGCCGTCCGGCCCGGGCCCGCACCCGACGATGGTGTGGGTGCACGGCGGCAGCTGGGTCGGCGGCGAACGCGACGACCGCACGACGATGAACCGCTGGCTCGCCGACCGCGGCTGGGCCGTCGCCGCGGTCGACTACCGGTTGCCGGAGACCGGGTGGGGCGCGGCGGACGCCGCCCCGGTCGGGCGCCACCAGCAGCGTGACGTCGCCTGCGCGGTCGACTGGGTGCGGGCGCACCCCGGCACCGAGCTGGACCCGGGCCGGCTCGTGCTGGCCGGGCAGTCCGCCGGCGCGACCCTCGCGCTGGGCACGACGTCCGGGCTGCTCGACGGCACGCTGGCCTGCTCCGAGGCGCCCGCGGCCTACGGCGGGACCGGCCCGGCCGACGCGCCGCCGCCGGTACCGGGGCCGCCGCCGATCGGGGTCGTCGCCTACCACCCACCGGTCGACCTCGCGCTCGTCGACCCGGACCTGCAGCAGACCCTGTTCGGTGGGGCCGCCGCGGACGCCCCGGGGCTGATGCGGCTGCTCTCGCCGTCCGAGCAGGTCCGTCCCGGCCTGCCGCCGACACTGCTGCTGCTCGGGTCCGCGGACCACTACGTGCACCCGGAGCGGGTCACCGCCTACGACGCCGAGCTGCGCGCCGCCGGGACCCCGGGCCGGCTGGTCACCGTCCCCTACGCCGACCACGTCTTCGACCAGCCCTTCGGCAGCCCGGGCGCGCAGCTCACCCGGGAGGCCATGATCCGGTTCCTGTCCGGGCTGGACTGAGCTCCGGACCGCGGGCGGGATCTCAGGAGCCGACGCCGCCGAGCGGGATCCCGGCGGTGAGCACCGTCGGGCCGCCGGTCGGGCTCGTGACGTCGAGCGTGCCCTCGACCGTGGCCAGCCGGTCGGCGAGCCCGGCGAGCCCGTGCCCCTTGCCGAGGTGCGCACCGCCGCGGCCGTCGTCGCGCACCTGCACGAACACCTGCGCGGCGTCCGCGCTCACCGCGACCGTGCACAGCGAGGCGCCGGCGTGCTTGGCGACGTTGGTGAGGGCTTCGGCGACGACGAAGTAGGCGGTGTTCTCGACGGCGGCGGCGAGGCGCCGGCCGTCCGGGAGCGCGACGTCGAGCGAGACCTCGACCGGACAGCGGGCCGCGGTCGCCGCGAGTGCCGGCCCGAGCCCGCGGTCGGCCAGGATCGGCGGGGCGATGCCGCGGGACAGGGCACGCAGCTCGTCGAGCGCCTCCCGGCACTGTTCGAGGGCCTCGGTGACGATCGGCCGGGCGCGGTCCGGGTCGTCGTCGAGCCGCCGGGAGACGGTCTCGAGGTCCATGCCGATCCGGACGAGCCGCTGCTGCGGGCCGTCGTGGATGTCGCGCTCCAGGCGTCGCAGCGTCTGCGCCTCGGCGTGCACCGCCGACCGGCGGCTGCTCTCCAGCTGGGCGGCGCGGGCGCGCAGCGCCGCGGTCTGGTTGGTGAGCAGGCCCCGGGCCAGACCGGCGCGGGCGAGGACGAGCCCGTGCACGACCAGCGGTGCGGTGAGCAGCATGACCACGCCGACGGTGGTGTGCAGGGCGATCTCCGCGGGGCGCGAGTCGACGCCGGTGACCAGGCCGACGAGACCGTCCGGGCCGGCGTCGCGGGGCAGGGCCCACTCCCACGTCACGTACAGCGCCGCACCCGCCCCGCCCACCGTCCAGCTCACCGCGACGGCGAACGCCGCGATCCGGACCGGGAAGGCGACCACCGCGTGCAGCAGGTCGCGCCACGACTGGGGCTCGGCGAGCGCCCGGAACAGCCCGGAGCCCGACGGGGTCCGGTAGTGGTGCGGGGGCAGCGGTCGTCCGGTCGCCCACTCGGTCGACCGCCTCTCCACCCCGGCGAGCCCGCGGCAGGCCCGCAGCGTCAGCACGAGGATCGGCAGGCCCAGCCACACGACGAGCGTGCCCACCCCCGCCGCGAACCCGGCGACGGCGACCACGAGCGCGACGACACCGATCGGCAGGCCGGTCAGCAGGTAGCCCATCCCCCGGCGCAGGCGCACACCGGCGCTCAGCGGCCCGGGCCCGGGCGGCACGGCTGCGGAGTCCGAGTCCGGCACCGGCCGGGCGGGGGTGAGGGCGGTCATGCCCCCAGTCTCGTCCCGGCCCGGGCCCGGTCACAGCCGGTCCGCCGCAGGACGACGGTGGGGCATACCCCCGTGGGCCCGGTCCCGGGTGCGGGCCTCTACGCGATTTCGGCGATGCACCGGGGCCCGGCTCCGCGCACGCTGGTTCCCATCCGATTCCGCCCGGAGGTGACCATGGAGCCACCCACCGCCGCCGGGCGGATCGATGCGCCCCGGGCCCGGACCCCGCTGCCGGGCACCCACCACGAGTGGGTGGTGGCGGCCGCGCTGGTCTCCGGCGTGCTGCTGACCCTGCGCGGGGCCGAGCGGACCGGTGGCGTCGCGCTGCCGGAGCCGCTCGCCGCGAGCGCGACGCTGCGGTCGTGGGGGCGGGTCGTCCGGACGGTCCTGGACCACCGGGCCACCCGGCCCGCAGCCTCGTCGGCGGACCTGGACGTCGTCGCCCGGGCCGGGGTCCTGCTGGGGTCGACGCTGGCCGCCGCCCGCGCCACCGGACACCCCGGCCCGCTCGCCCGGGTGCTGCTGGCCGACACCGCACCGCTGCACCTGCCCGCCGAGACCGTCGTCGCCCAGCTCGCCCGGGTGCACGGTGCGCTCACCGCCGGGGACCCGGTGGTCGCCGCCACCGTCTGGGCGGCCGGGGCTCCGGCGACCCGACCGTTCCGGCCGGCGCCGGGCGACCGCCGAGCACCCGAGGAGTGATCGTGGACTACCGCACCATGCGCGGGCTGTTCTTCGCCCCGCCGGACGGGCCCCGGCCCCCGCCGCCCGCCGCGGCCTCGCCGTCGCGCGCCCGGGCGCTGCGGGACGCGATCGAGCCGCTGGCGTGCCTGTCGATCTGGTCGCCGGAGGCGGCGGAGGACTACGCGGCGCTCGGGCTGGACGACTACTTCGCGGCCTACGTGTGGCAGCGCGTCGCCCCGCTCGGTACCCCGCCGGAGCCACTGGCCGTGGCCGCGCTCGGGGTGTTCGACGGCGACCTGATCGGCCCGCAGTACACCCTCGGCACCGCCGCCGTGGACCGCGACGCGCTCGTCGCGGTCCGGCTGGCGGCCCCGGGCCGCACGCTGCGCCGGGTGCTCGGCGACGACCTGCCCGATCTCGACCGGGAGGCGGCTGCGGCCGTCGTCGCGCTGCGCCGCGGGATCGACGCCGCCGACCGCACGGCCCGGCCGCTGTTCGCCGGGCTGCTCGCCGAACCGTGGCCGGACGACCCGGCCGCCGCGCTCGTGCACGCCTGCCACGTGCTGCGGGAGCACCGCGGCGACTCGCATCTCGCGGTCTGCGCGGTCGACGGGCTCGACGCGGTGCAGATGAACGTGCTGACCGAGCTGTGGTGCGGGTACCCGCTCGGCTCCTACACCGCGTCCCGCGGCTGGACCCCGGACCGGATCGACGCGGCCGCCGACGCGCTGCGCGCCCGTGGCCTGCTCACCCGGGGCGGGCTGTCCACCGAGGGGCTGCAGCACCGGGCGGTGCTCGAGGAGCGGACCGACGCCATGCAGCGCGCGGTCGTCGCCGCGATCGGGACGGACCTGTACCCGCTCACCCGCCTGCTCGGGAGCTGGTCGGACGCGCTCGTCGCGGCCGGGGCGGCGCCGCCCGACCCGGCGAAGCGCCTGGCCGGGTGAGCGGTCGCCCGCGCAGCACGGTGCTCCGAGTGCACGACGCTCAGTGCACGACGCTGGGTGCACGACGCTCAGTGCGCGGCGGCGTCCCAGCTGCGGCCGTACCCGACCGAGACCTCCAGCGGGACCGACAGCGCGGCGGCGGCCGCCATCTCCCGGCGCACCAGCGCCTCGAGCACCTCCCGCTCGCCGTCGGCCACCTCGAGCACCAGTTCGTCGTGCACCTGCAGCAGCATCCGGCTGCGCAGGCCCTCGGACTGCAGCGCCCGGTACACGCCCAGCATCGCGACCTTGATGATGTCCGCGGCGCTGCCCTGGATCGGCGCGTTCAGCGCCATCCGCTCGGCCATCTCCCGGCGCTGCCGGTTGTCGCTGGTCAGGTCGGGCAGGTAGCGGCGGCGGCCCAGGATGGTGGCGGTGTAGCCGTCCTTGCGGGCCTGGTCGACGACGCCGGCCAGGTAGTCGCGCACCCCGCCGAACCCGGCGAAGTAGTCGTCCATGAGGCCCTTGGCCTCCTCGGTGGAGATCCGCAGCTGCCCGGACAGGCCGTAGGCCGAGAGCCCGTAGGCCAGGCCGTAGTTCATCGCCTTGATCTTGGCGCGCTGCTCGACCGAGACCGCCGCGGCGTCCACCCCGAACACTCGGGCCGCGGTCTCGGCGTGGAAGTCGTGCTGCGAGCGGAACGCCTCGATCAGCGCCGTGTCCTCGGACAGGTGCGCCATGATCCGCATCTCGATCTGGCTGTAGTCCGCGGTCATCAGCTCGGCGTAGCGCTCACCCGCCGGCGACGTCCCGACGACGAACGCGTCCCGGATCCGGCGCCCGGCGGCGGTGCGGATCGGCACGTTCTGCAGGTTCGGGTCGGTCGAGGAGAGCCGCCCGGTCGCCGCGATCGTCTGCGAGTAGGTGGTGTGGATCCGGCCGTCGTCGGCGACGGACTTGATCAGACCGTCGACGGTGACCTTCAGCCGCGTCGCGTCCCGGTGCGCCAGCAGGTGCTGCAGGAACTCGTGCCCGGTCTGCTCGTAGAGGCTCTGCAGCGCGTCGGCGTCGGTGGTGTAGCCGGTCTTGGTGCGCTTGGTCTTCGGCATCTCCAGCTCGTCGAACAGCACCACCTGCAGCTGCTTCGGCGAGCCGAGGTTGATCTCCTTGCCGATCACCCGGTACGCGTTCTGCGCGGCGTCGCGGACCTGCCCGCCGAAGTCGGACTCGAGGTCCGAGAGCGTCTCGGCGTCGACCGCGATCCCGGCGGCCTCGCACTCGGCCAGCACGAACGCCAGCGGCAGCTCCAGGTCGGCCAGCAGCTCGGTGCCGCCCCGGTCGGCCAGCTCGGCGTCGAGGGCGTCGGCGAGCTCACCGATCGCCGAGGCGGCCAGCATCTCCTGCTGCGCGGCCTGCCGGTCGGCCTCGTCGACCGGCGAGGTGTCGTCCGGCAGCGCGTCGCCGCTGCCGCCGAGCAGCGACAGCTGCCCGTCGGCGGCCTCCTCCGTGCGCAGCTCGCGGCGCAGGTAGCGCAGCGCCAGGTCGGCCAGGTCGAACGTGCGCTGCCCGGGCCGCGCGAGGTACGCGGCGAGCGCGGTGTCGCTGGTCAGCCCGGCGAGGCTCCAGCCGCGCGCGCGCAGCGCGTGCAGCACGGCCTTGACGTCGTGCGCGGCCTTCGGCGCCGACCCGTCGGCCAGCCACTCGCCGAGTGCGGCCTCGTCGTCGGGGGTGAGCCCGGTCAACGTCAGGTAGCCGGCCTGCGGCACACCCGCGACGGCACCGGCGGCACGCTGCTCGACGGTCGGTTCCCCGACGGCGAGGGCCAGCCCCGCCACGTCCCGGGCGGCGACCGGCCCGGCCACCCCGGCGAAGCTCAGCGCCACCCGGCGGCCGTCGCGGGCGTGCTCGTCCAGCCAGGCCCGCACCCCGCCCGGTTCGATCATCGCGCCGGCGACCTCGAAGCCGGACTCGGCCTCGGGCTCGGCGGAGGACAGCGTGGAGAACAGCCGCTCGCGCAGCACCCGGAACTCCAGCTCGTCGAACAGCCGGTGCACCGCGTCCCGGTCCCAGGGGCGCACCTCCAGCTGGTCGGGCTCCGACCCCAGCTCGACGTCGCGGACCAGCTCGGTGAGCTGGCGGTTCAGCAGCACGGCGGCCAGGTTGGCCCGCAGGTTGTCCCCGGCCTTGCCCTTGACCTCGTCGACCCGGTCCGACAGCTCGGCCAGCGACCCGAACTCACGGACCCACTTCGCCGCCGTCTTCTCCCCCACCCCGGGGATCGACGGCAGGTTGTCCGAGGGGTCCCCGCGCAGCGCCGCGAAGTCGGGGTACTGGGTCGGGGTGAGCCCGTAGCGCTTGTCCACCTCGGCCGGGTCGATCCGCCCCAGGTCCGAGACGCCCCGCTTCGGGTACAGCACCGTGACGTCGTCGGTGACCAGCTGGAACGCGTCGCGGTCGCCGGTGGTGATGAGCACCTCGTAGCCCTGCGCCGCGGCCTGGGTGGCCAGCGTGGCGATCAGGTCGTCGGCCTCGTAGCCCTCGACGGCGAACACCGGGATCGCGAGCGCGGCGAGGACCTCCTTGATGAGGTCGATCTGGCCGCGGAAGTCGTCCGGCGTGGTGGTCCGGTTGGCCTTGTACTCGGCGAACCGCTCCGCACGGAAGGTCTTGCGGGACACGTCGAACGCCACGGCGAGGTGGGTCGGCTCCTCATCTCGCAACAGGTTGATCAGCATCGAGGTGAAGCCGTAGACCGCGTTGGTGGTCTGCCCGGTCCCGGTCCGGAAGTTCTCCGCGGGCAACGCGAAGAACGCCCGGTAGGCCAGCGAATGGCCGTCGAGCAGCAGCAGCCGGGGGCGGTCGGAGGTCGGCTTCGCCGCCTGCTTCGCGGCGGTCCGTGTGGCGGGGCTCATCGGCGGCGAGTCTAGAACCGACCCCCGACAACGAACGCGGCCGCGTCCCGGTGAGGGACGCGGCCGCGCACGGTGTAGGGGGTCAGCTCACCTCGGCCATGACCTCGTCGGACACGTCGAAGTTCGACCAGACGTTCTGCACCTCGTCGGAGTCCTCCAGCGCCTCGATCAGCCGGAAGATCTTCTTCGCACCCTCGACGTCCAGCTCGACCTGCATCGACGGGATGAAGGTGAGGTCGGCCGAGTCGTAGTCGATCTCGTTCTGCTGCAGCGCGGTGCGCACGTCGACGACGTCACCGGGCTCGGAGACGACCTCCCAGCTCTCGCCGAGGTCGTTGACCTCCTCGGCGCCGGCGTCGAGGACGGCCATCAGCACGTCGTCCTCGGACAGCTCGCCCTTGGGCAGCAGGACGACGCCCTTGCGGGCGAACAGGTACGCCACCGACCCGGGGTCGGCCATGGTGCCGCCGTTGCGGGTCATCGCGGTGCGGACCTCGGTCGCGGCCCGGTTCCGGTTGTCGGTCAGGCACTCGATCAGGACGGCGACGCCGTTCGGTCCGTACCCCTCGTAGGTGATCGACTGGTACTCGGCACCACCCGCGTCCGCACCGGAGCCGCGCTTGAGCGCACGGTCGATGTTGTCGTTCGGGACCGAGCTCTTCTTCGCCTTCTGGATCGCGTCGTAGAGCGTCGGGTTGGCGTCCGGGTCACCGCCGCCGGTACGCGCCGCAACCTCGATGTTCTTGATCAGCTTCGCGAACATCTTGCCGCGGCGGGCGTCGATCACGGCCTTCTTGTGCTTGGTCGTCGCCCACTTGGAGTGGCCGCTCATCGGCTCGTCTGCCCACCTCTCGTGCTCAGGCCGCGCGCATCGCGGCGGCCGGGGCAGGCCTCCGCCGTCCGCAGCGCCTGCGGTGGGGTGGACCTGCGGGAACCCCTCGATGCTACCGGCGGGCCGCCCCGGGCCCCGGCCCGCCCCGCCGCGGGGGCGACGCCGGTCACCCGTCGAGAAGCTCGCAGAGCACCCGGGCCTGGCTGTACTCCGGGGACCGGGTCGCGGTGAGCAGGGTCAGGTCACCGTCCCGGGCGAGCTCGCGCAGCCGGTCCAGCGCCGACGAGCCGTCGAGCTCGCCGCGGTACCGGCGGCGGAACTCCTCGAACCGGTCCGGGTCGTGGCCGTACCATTTTCGCAGCTCGGTGCTGGGCGCGACGTCCTTGACCCACTCGTCATAGGGGGCGTCGGCCTTGCGCAGGCCGCGCGGCCACACCCGGTCGACGAGGACCCGCGTGCCGTCGCCCTGCTCGGGCGGGTCGTAGATGCGCCGTACCCGGACCGTCATGGGCGGGGGTACCGCCGGGGCCTGCCGGCGAAACCCCCGCCGCCGGTTCAGCAGGCGCGGCCGGTGTTGATGCAGGTCGCCGCCGTGCGGGCCTGCTCGCCGGTGAGCAGGCTCTGGTAGTTCCCGTGGTCGGTGCGGGGACTGTGCTGCTGTTCGGGGAACGTGTCGAGTGCGAACTCCCGGCCCGCGGGCTGGTCGTAGGTCAGCGTCATGCGCAGCTGCGGGACGGCGACCCGGCCGTCGGCGCACCGCCCGTCGGCCTCCGGGAACACCACGGCTTCGTTCTCGGCGTTCGAGCGCAGGTTCTCGCCGTCCCAGCAGCTCGGGAAGTCCAGGATCCGGACGAGGTCGCTGCCGGACGGGCAGATCGGGTACTTCTCGGTGGTCCGGTCGGTGAAGCCGCTGCAGGTCCACTTGGACACGACGTTCTCGTCGCCGTTGGTCTCCGCCTTCGCGTCCCCGGTGATCATCCGGAGGTTCTGCGGCATCGGCTCGGTCTCCTGGCCGGGGTGGCCGTGCAGGGTCATCTGCGCCGAGGTCGGGGTCAGGATCTCCCCGACGTTGCCGTCCTTGCCGCCACCGTCGGCGTTCGCGTCGTCGCCGGCGCCGTTCAGATCACGGACGACCGGCCAGTAGAACGTCGACCGGTCGCCGTTGGCGCAGGAGGTGCCGCCCGCCGCGAGGCTGTCGTCGTCGGAGAACGCGTCGGTCGTGGTGTTGCCGATGTAGTCGTGCACGTGCTGCGCGCCGTTTCGTTTGCCCGGCGCCGCCTGGTAGTTGTCGGAGTTGCGGTGATCGCTCGTGCCGCACTGCGAGGTGAAGGTGCCGCCGGCGAACACCCCGCCCTTGTCGTCCGGGCCGCTGCCGGGTGCGACGTCGGTGATGTCGACGAAGTCGTCGGGCGACGGCGGGGCCGCCTGGTCGCGGCCGGGGAACTGTTCGTCGTCACCCTGCTCGTCCGCGGCCTCCTCGTCCCCGGCCGCGCCGTCCTGGGCGCGGTCGTCGTTCTGCCCACCGGGCCCGCCGCCCTCGGTGGTCTTCCTGCCGTCGGTCGTGTCGCCGCCGCCGGTCTTCTCGCCGTCGTCAGCAGTGTTCTCGCTGGTGTCCGTACCTGCGCGGTTGTCGCTGCCGTCCGTACCTGCGCGGTTGTCGCCGTCGTCGCCGTCCGAGCCGGTCAGGCTGTTCTCGCCGGAGCCGGAGTCCTGCTCGGTCGCCGACCCTCGGTCGTCGCCCGAGCCGTCGGCGGAGGCCGTTCCGCCGAAGGCCACTGCGGCGGCGCACACGAGCAACGCGGCGACGAGGGCGATCAGGCGTATCGGTCCGGTGATGCGGTGCCGTCCACGTCGGGGCATGGGCGTACCTCCGCGGTGTGTGCAGTCCCGGTCGTGACCGGGTGGCGCCCACCCCGGCGGTGATCGACGGTCGGGTCCGTCGTCGCGGGCGGGCGCGGGGAGCGTTCGTCGTGTGGACGGCGGTGGTGCGGGGGACGCCACCGCTGCGGTCCAGCGCGGCCACGGTAGGGAGTCGCCGACGTCGGGGTGACGGCCCTGAGAGGATCGGCCCCGGTCACCGGTGAGAGGTCGGCGCCACGCGGCGAACGACGGCGTCGTTGCACCGGCACGAGGCACGGTCTGCTCCATTCGCCGCCGTCCCGCTCAGGTCGGCGACCCGGTGCGACACGCCTCACGGGCCGCGGCCGGTCAGCGGCCCGACACGGGCGTCGCGCCCGCCGTGCCGCCTCTCCGCGGGCGCTCCCTGAGAGCGGGGTTGTCCGGGCGGCGGAACCCGTTGTGCCGGAGGGAGCATCCCGCTCGCCATTCGTCGCGGATGGGTGGCCGGACGCCGGTCGGACGTCCAGGAACGGACCCGGACCGCGGCCCGCTTCCTACGGTCGTGCCGGTCGCGCCGCGGTCGCTCCCCCTCGTTCCTGCGGCGCACCCCCTGATGGTGGCGGTCGCCCCGGGGCCCCCGAGACGGAAATGACCGATGCTTCGACTTCGCCCAGTGCTGTCCCCACGCGCTCCCCGCGTCCTCCCCCTCCGCGTTCCGGCCGACGGTGACGCCCCGTCGCGCCCGGCCGGTTCCTTCCTCTCCCCCGTCGCGGGTGGGCCCGGCCGGCTCCGGGTGGCCCTGCACGTCCTGCTGGCCGCGCTGCCCCTGCTGGCGATCTCTGCGCACGTGTTCCGACTGGTTCCGATGCAGCTCTCGGCAGCGCTGCTGGTGATCCCCCTGGCGACGACGCTGGCCGTGCTCACCGTGTTCGACCCGCATCCGGGTGACCGGGTCATCGCCCACGGGCTGGCGTGGGGCGTGGTCGCCTGCGCGACCTATGACGTGTTCCGGCTCGACACGGTCTACATGCTCGGCCTGTGGGGCGACTTCATCCCCACGATGGGCACGTGGATCATCGGCCGGCCGGACGACCTGGCCGGTGGCGCCGTCGTCGGCTACCTGTGGCGCTATATCGGCGACGGCGGCGGGATCGGGCTGACCTTCTTCGTCGTGGCCTCGGTGTTCGGGCTGCAGCGCCTCTCCCGCGCCCAGGTCGTGCTGTCGGCGGTCGGCTTCGCGGTGGCGCCGGTCTGGGCCGGACTGATCGGCACCGTCGCGCTGGCCCCGCGCGGCGAGGAGCTTATGTTCCCGCTGACCCCGGTCACGGTGACGCTGTCACTGGTCGGACACCTCATCTTCGGCCTGGTGCTCGGGCTGGGGTTCTGGCACTCGAGGGGCGCGCAGGCGCACTGGCCGTGGGCACCGCTGGACCTGCCGGCGCGGATGCGACCGGCGGCGGCCCCACCGGACGCGGCCCCGGTGGGGTCGGTTCCGCGGTCGGCGGGACCGACTGCCTCGCTGTCGTCCGCTCCGAACTCACCGGTGCCTGCTGCGGTCCGCCCCACTCCGAACTCACCGGCTCCGGCATGGCCTGCTGCGGTCCCCCCTGCTCCCACCTCACCTGCTCCGGAGTCACTGCCTGCGGTCGCACCCGCTCCGGGCTCGCCGGCCGCAGGCTCCCCCGCTCCGGGTGGCCCGGCTCCGGTCTCACCGGCTACCCCGCTCCCGGGGCGCGTGCTGCCGGACCCGGCCCGTTCGGATCCGGCCCCGGCCCGTCCATCCTGGGCACGACCCGAGACATACGGGTCGGAGCCACCGGCGCCCGCCCGGGCGTTCGTTCCCCGGCAGCGCACGTCCTCGACCCCGCCCGCCGCCCAGACCCTCGACCCCGACACCTGGGAACAGTGGCGCCGACGGCTGGAGACGACCCAGCCCGGTCGTCGCGCCCACGGCGGACGTCCGGCGGCGGAGCCTGCGCCGCACGGACCGGCCTGACCGGGACGGCAGCCCACGGCGCCTCGCGGGTACCGACATCGAGCGGGCGGCCCAGGCGGCTCCCGGTCCTGCCTGCGGGACGGTCGCACGACAGGGACCGCTCCGCCCCGGATCCGGGCCGGCGATCACTCTCCCGCTCGGGTGACGGCCGGACCAGCGCGGTGCGGATCGGGCGTCCTGCGCTTCTCCCGCCGTGCTGATGCAGCCCGATCCGATTGCACAGGCCACGACAGCTGTGCCGGGTGGGAACTCGCGAAGCGCGACGGCCGGTCGGACGCGTACTCGCCCTACCGTCAGAGGTGTGCGCCCCCGGGGAACGCATCGCGACCGCGGCCACCGTGCCCATCGGGGCTCCGCCGCCTGTCGCCGAGTACCGGGGAAGCACGCGGTGGAACGCTGTCAGGGAGCCGACGACGGCGTCAGATCGACCTGTCGACAAGCACCTCACCTCGGCAGGCTCCGCTCGACCAGCACGATTCCCCGGCGCGGGGCGGAACCGCGCATACCGCCGCACCGGGGCCTGTCGATCAGCACCGTCCCGCCCAGTAGAGGGCGGAAGCGCGCATGCCCCAGCGCCACAGGCTGTTGATCAGCACTTCCGCGCCCAGTCCGGGGCGGAAGCGCGCATGTCGCCAGACCAGGGCCTGTTGACCAGCACGGTCGCGCCCAGCGCGGGCGAGAGCGTGCATGTCACTGCACCAACGCCTGTCGATCAGCACCTACCCGCCCGACGCGGGGCGAAAGCGGGCACGTCACTGCGCCAGGGCCTGTCGATCAGCACAGTCCCGCCCCGCGGAGAGCTGGCCGGGCCGGTTCGACAGGTGTCACCCCGGCACGCCAACCCGGCCACCCCGCGGCCCGCCGCGA
>NZ_FOUY01000065.1 GCF_900115005.1 Pseudonocardia ammonioxydans
CCCGTCCCGAGGAGCTCACCGGCTGGATCCGCGGACACTGGCAGATCGAGAACGGGCTGCACTGGGTCCGCGACGTGACCTTCGCTGAAGATCTCCACACCGCGCACCGGTGCCGCACCGCAGGTCATGGCTGCGCTACGGAACCTGGCGATCAGCCTGCACCGTCTGGCCGGCGCCACCAACATCGCCGCCGCACTACGACATCACAGCCGCGACGCACTGCGGCCCCTCCAGCTCCTCAAGATCATCTGACTTTGCCGACCCCCTGCTCCTACGCCACCGCATCCTGCTCGGGTGACGAAGGCGTTCCGGCACCACCGAATTGTGGGCCAGAGCCGTTGATCGGACAGACCCATCCTGTCACCTACACCGCTGTGTCGGGTCTGACAGGCCCTGCTGCTATGGCCATGGTAGCGGCCGTCGGGCACTGCGAGGCCTGAAGTCGGACAACTACAACAGGCCTTCGGGCATGCGGTCGGCCCAGTCGGTGGCGTCTTCGTAGGCCGCGCCGACACGCAATACGGTGGGTTCGGCGAACGGCTTGCCGAGGATCTGCAAGCCGATTGGTAGACCGGATCGGTCGAAGCCGCAAGGTACCGACAGCCCGGGTAGGCCGGTGAGGTTGCCCGGGGCCGAGGTGCGCACGCAGCTGTTGATGACCGCCTCCTGGGAGCCGTCGGGCCAGGTGAAGCTGGTTTGTCCGACCTCGGCGGCGGTGGCGGGCAGAGTCGGAGCGAGCACTGCGTCGAGCCCGTCGAACATGTCTCGCCAGCCTTGCTGGAGCAGCGTGCGGGCCCGCTGTGCCTTGATGTAATCGGTGGCTAGGACCAGTTCTCCGGCTTCGAGGAGCCCTCGGACGTCGGATTCGTAGAGCTCACCCATCTGGCGCAGGCTCTGCTGGTGGTAGGCGCTGGCCTCGGGTACGAGGATGCCGAATTCTGCCGGCATGTACAGCTCGGGGTAGGGGATGTCGATCTCACGCAGCCGGGCGCCGAGGCCCTCGAGTTGGCGAATCGCTTCCCGTACGGCCGCCTCGACCTCCGGGTCGATGTGGTCGAAGAAGTAGTTGCGCGGCACACCGAGGACCATGCCTTCAACACCGGCGGTCAGGTTCTCGGTATGGCGGGGGACCGGCACGTCTCGGGTGGCCGGGTCGTCACGGTCGTAGCCGGCGATGACGTCCATCATCAGCGCAGCGTCGCGCACGCTGTTGGTGAGCGGGCCGATGTGATCGAGCGACCAGCTCAGCGATGTGGTGCCCCGACGAGAGATCCGCCCGTAAGTCGGCTTGAGCCCGACGGTGCCGCAGACGGCCGAGGGGATACGCACCGAGCCACCGGTGTCTGTGCCGATGGCGCCCTGGCACATGCGGGCAACCACCGCGGCGGCGGAACCACCGCTGGAGCCACCGGGGACGTGGTCGAGGTGCCACGGGTTACGAGTGGTGGGAGTGAGTACACCGTATGCGAACTCGTGGGTGTGTGTCTTACCGACAATCACCGCGCCCGCGGCCTCGAGATGGTCGACCACCGCAGCGTTGGTGTCAGGCACGCGATCGGTGCGGGTACGCGAACTCGACGTGGTGGCCACGCCTGCGGTGTCGATCAGATCTTTCACTCCGATGCAGATACCGTGCAACGGGCCGCGATAGCTCCCGTCGACGATCTCCTTCTCCGCGGCCCGGGCGGCGTGTAGCGCCTGCTCGTGCATCACGCTGGCGAACGCGCCCACCCGGTCGTCGAGAGCGTCGATGCGTCCGAGAACCGATTCGGTGAGCTCGACGGGCGACAACTGCCGCTCCCGGATCTGTTCGGCGGCCTGGTGCAAGGTCAGCTCGTAAGGATGCACGTTGCTCACTCCCACCGGGCGTCGAAGGCGGTGGCCGGAACGACCTCACCCAGTTCGACCGCGTCCAACCGGTCCATCAGTCCGTAGATATCGCCCACGGTCGGGCCGACGGCGGCCACACGCTCGGGCGCCAACTCGAGGCGGGCCATCCGCAGGAGTTCGTCGAGCGTCGACCCGGAACAACTCGGGCGCGATGGAAACATTGACATCTCCTCTTCTCCTGCAACGGCAGTTCCGTGCAGGCTTCAGCCAACCGTGTGGCTGTTCATCCGGGCTAAAACTGTCACACGAGGCACTGACTGCTGGTCCCACATCGCTGGCAATTCAGTATCGATTGAACGATTACCAGTTGAGTTCCTACTCGCCACCCGGCTTTGCAGGAGGATGCGCATGGTCTGCACCCGCAGAGTCCCCGCCACGCACCGCGCGGAATGCTGTATGGCGACTGGGTGAGTTCCTCCAACTTGGCATCCACGAGGCCCGAGGTCCACTCGCTCGGAGGATTGCTCCGGGAACGGCGGCGGGGACCAACCGGTACGGCGGGAGGCATGAGCCTCCTGTCGGAGTCGACCTGTCGGGGTCGACCAGGCCGAAGTTAGAGCGGGTACCTCGTAATGTCAACAAGTGGATATCCGTCGACGTGATCGGTCGTCGGGTGTAGGGCGGCGGGTTCACAGTAGGGCCGAGGACCACGCCCTGCACCTGCGTCGAGCGCTGCCGGAGAGGGCCTCGGCGACGCCGCGTTCGACTCGTGGGCCACTCACGGCGAGCCGGTGCTCACCAGCAAGCATGCCCTGCCGGCCGGGCGAGCTGCAGGTGTGCCGACACGATCAACGACGACCGGCACTTTGTGCTCGCAAGGCGCCCTCGGAGCCTGGCCACGCACAGCAACACCAGAAAATGTCGACAACTGTCGACGGTTGCTACCCTGCGCCGGTGACCGCGAACGAGAACCTCGCCTTCGACGCCCTCTCGGATCGGGTCCGTCGTCAGATCCTGTCGCTACTCGGTGAGCGGGGCGAGCTCACCGTCTCCGAGATCGCTGCGAACGTCGACGCTGTGGGTCGGTCGACGGTGTCGAGCCATCTCCGGATCTTGCGTACGTCGGGGATCCTGACCGAGCGCAGGGACGGCCGTCGCCGGCTGTACAGCCTCAACGCCGACGGGGCGGTGCGGGACGCCTTCCGATTCCTGCAGTCGCTACTGCAGACCGGCGTCGCCCTCGACAGTGCGAGCCCTGACGCTGCAGACTGCATAGCCCAGTCCCATCCTGACGCCGACCACGAGCGGGATGCGTCCTAGTCGAACGGTGCCGTGTGAGTACAGCGACGCTGGCCGCCGAGTCGGTCGTCGAACTGCCCGCGCACGAGGCTTTCGCTCTGTTCGGGCGTGGCGAGGCGGGGACCTGGTTGTTCGGTGCGCGCTGTGATTCGGTGACGCTCGGCGCCCCGGTCCGCATTCTTCTTCCCCTCGAGGACCAGGGTGGTCAGCTGCCGGTGGAGCTGCTCGGGCGGTTGTCGATGGTGCGGCCCGGCCGGCGGATCGTGATCGATCATGCACAGCCATGGCAAGGCAGGATCGGATTGAGCTTTGAGTCTGCTGGCCCGGGACGGACTCGAGTTCGTGCTCGGGCGGATGTGTCCGAGGCGGGCGTGATGTGGCTCATCCGGCAACGCGGAATCATGCTGCCGCTGCCTGAGGCCGGGGCCGATGTCCTTCGTATCGGGATGCTGACGAGTAAGTCCGGGCCCGCGGTGATCTATGCGATGGCCACAGAGTATCTGGCTCAGATGGCTGTCGATGAGGTCAACGAGGAGGGCGGCGTACACGGCCGCCGGCTCGAGCTCGTCGTCGCCGACGACGAGACCGACCCCGGCACTGCAGCCGTCGAGGCTCGCCGCCTTCGTCGCGCCGGATGCCATGTGGTATTTGCCTGCACCACCAGCCGCAGCTTCACCGCTGTCGACGCCGCTGTCGGGCGTGACCTGCTCGCTGTGCATGCGGTGATGAACGAACGCGGAGGAGGCGTGCACGACTCGGTCGTCCAGCTGGGGGAGCACCCTGGCTCGCAGATATCCGCGGTTGCCGGCCGCCTGATGGCGGCGACCGGGACGAAGTCGTGGTTCCTGGTCGGCGAGCAGTACAGCTGGTCGTATGCCGCCCACGCGGCAGCCCGCATCGCGGTGCCGCATGCCGGCGGACGGATCCTCGGCGAGTCCTACACTGCTGTCGGCACGACGGACTTCTCCGCAGTGATCGAGCAGATCGAGCGTTCCGGTGCCGACGTGGTCATGTCGTCGCTGATCGGCGCCGACGAGGTCGAGTTCGAACGTCAGTGCGCGGACGCCGGACTGCGGACTCGCACCCGAGCCTTCTCGCTGGCGATGGACGAGTCGACGTGCGAGCACATCGGCGCCGAGTCCGCCGAGGGGATCTGGACGGCCATGGCGTACCACCAGGACATTCCGGCCGACGGGAACGCCGAGCTCCTCGAGCGTTACCGGGCCCGCCTCGGCCGATGGGCGCCACCGATCTCCACGACATCGGAGACGGTGTACGAAGCGATCCTCCAGTATGCAGGCGCGGTACGCAGACACGGCGACGGCGTGGTGCCGCTTCGCAGCGATGATCTCATGGCGTATCTGCGGAAGGCGTGTGACGGCGGGGTCGGGCGCCGCAACCTGGTGACCCCACGTCTCTACCTCGCACAGGTCTCGCCCCGAGGTGTACAGGTGATGGATCAAGCCCGGTAGCGGGCATGAGCACGCGCCAACCTCTTAAGTGGATAAGCATCGACAAGTCCACGCGTCGCCGTTAGTGTCTCCCATCACATCGAGTGACGGAAGGTGTCTGTGACATGGATGGTCCGCACGACCTGGGAGGTCGGCACGGCTTCGGCTCGATCAACCCTGAGTACGACGAGCCGGTCTTCCACGCCGACTGGGAACGCAGCGTCCTTACGATGTTCCCGGCCATGGCCGGTGCCGGGGCCTTCAACCTCGACAAGTTCCGGTTCGGGATGGAGCAGATCCCGGCGGTCGAGTACCTAAGCTCGACGTACTACGAGCACTGGATGCACGCGATGATCCAGTGGGGCACCGAGGCAGGAATCTTCGATCCCGAAGATCTCGAGCGGCGCACCCAGCACTACCTCGATCATCCCGACGAGGCAGCACCGAAGGCGGCCAATGCCGACCTCACTGAAGCGCTCAAGCAGCTCCTCCCGACCGGAATGGATTGCCGTCGGGAGTCCGATGCTGAGCCGCGGTTCTCGGTCGGGGACCGTGTCCGTGTCCTGGACCACGTATCCACCACACACACTCGGCGGGCCGGATATGTGCGTGGTCGGGTCGGCGAGGTTGTGGCCGCTCACGGCACTTACGTCTATCCCGACAGCAACGCCGTGGGGTTGGGCGAGGACCCGCACCACCTCTACACCGTGCGGTTCACGGCTCGGGAGCTGTGGGGGGACGAACCCGGGGCGAGAAACGCCGTGAACAACATCGACTTGTGGGAGCCCTACCTCGAGGCGACCTGAACGCAGGTGTTCGCGACGTCGCTCCCCACACTCACGAGTTCGAGAAGGACACATGTCTCTGCATCACGACCACTCGACCATCTCCGCTGACGACCGCATCGCCGCACGGGTTAAGGCCATGGAGGCCATCCTCGTCGAGAAGGGAATCATCGGTACCGACGCCATCGACTACATGTCCTCGGTCTACGAGAACGAGGTCGGCCCGCAGCTCGGCGCGAAGATCGTCGCCCGCGCATGGGTGGACCCGGACTTCAGACAGCGTCTGCTCGTCGACGCCACCGAGGCATGCAAGGAGATGGGTGTCTCCGGCATGCAAGGCGAGGAGATGATCGCCCTCGAGGACACCGACACCGTGCACAACATGGTGGTCTGCACCCTGTGCTCCTGCTACCCGTGGCCGGTGCTGGGTCTACCCCCGAACTGGTACAAGTACCCCGCCTACCGCGCTCGAACCGCTCGGGATCCGCGCGGTGTGATGGCGGAGTTCGGTCTCGAGCTTCCGGAGAGCGTAGAGATCAGGGTCTGGGACTCCAGCGCGGAGCTGCGTTACTGGGTCCTGCCGCAGCGCCCTGCCGGCACCGAGGGCTGGTCCGAGGAACAACTGGCCGAGCTTGTCACCCGGGACTCGCTGATCGGTGTCGCCGGCGTCGCGAGCCCGAAGGCAGCCTGAGCCCCATGCAACGCCTTAACGAGCAGCCAGACCCCGAGACCAAGCCGCACGTCGACTCACTGGTCGATGCGTTGCCGTTCAACGAGAAGATCCCGCGTCGCTCCGGCGACGTCGCCTTCGACCACCCGTGGGAGATTCGCGCCTTCAGCATGACAGTCGCTCTGCACGAGACGCTGGGATTTCCCTGGACGGAGTTCCAGCAACGGCTCATCGCGGCGATCCGCCAGTTCGAAGCCGAACACACCGACCTCGAGCAGTGGAGCTACTACGAGCGCTGGATGGCCGCGCTCGAGGAGCTCGTCCGCGAAAAGGGCTGGATGTCGGAATCCGAACTGGAGCACAAAACCGAAGAGATCCTCGCCCTGCCCGCCAACTACATGCACCAGCACGCAGTACGCGAACCGGTCGCCGTTGTCGCAGGCGCGTCGGGATGACCGACGACGCGGTGACACCACGCGACGTCGCTGCGGCCGCGCGGCTGGCCGACCTGGCCTTGCCGGACGATCGGCTGGCCGCGGTGGCCAGTTTGCTCTCGGCCTGGATCCCGAACGCCAACGCGCTGAGCAGACGGATGCAAGCCAGCAATCTCGACAGCCTCGTGCCGTCGGTGGTGTTCCTCCAGACCGGCATCGACAGCGAGGAGAACGTCCAGTGAGCCCCGACCTGCTCGAGGCCTGCCTGACCAAGACGGCTGACCGCATTGCCGCGGGCGAGGTGTCCCCGGTGGAGCTGGTCGAGGCGTCACTGCGGCGTATCGAGCAGATCTCCGATACGCACGCGTTCATCTCGGTCGATGCCGAGGACACGCTGGCGGTCGCTCGGGCCAGCGAGGCGATGATCGCGGCCGGGCACCGGCTCGGTCCCCTGCACGGCGTACCGGTGGCGTTGAAGGACAACATCGGTGTCCGCGGCAAACCCACGACGGCCGGTAGCGCGATCCTGGCCGCCCACCGCCCGGCCGAGGACGCCACGGTGACCCGTCGCCTGCGCTCGGCCGGCGCGATCATCGTTGGTAAGACGAACATGCACGAGTTCGCCTGGGGCGGCACCTCGGCGAACCCGCACTACGGGTTCGTCACCAACCCCTGGGACCCATCGCGCATGCCTGGTGGCTCCAGCGGGGGGTCCGGTGTGGCGGTGGCGGCCCGCGCGTGCTTCGGTGCGCTGGGTACCGACACCGGGGGGTCGGTTCGGCTGCCGTCGGCGCTCAACGGCATCACGGGCCTACGGCCGACGATCGGGAGGGTCAGCAACGCCGGTGTCGTCCCGTTGGCGTGGAGCATGGACACCGTTGGTCCGATGGCGCGCACCGCCGCGGACTGCGCCACCATGTTGAACGCGCTCGCCGGGTACGACCCGGCCGACGCCGGGTCGGTGGACCGGGCCGGGGAGGACTTCGGGCGGGGCCTCGAGCTCGGTGTGGCCGGGCTGCGGATAGGGCTCATCGATGGCTACTCACTGCATCATGTGCAGCCCGCGGTGGACAAGGCGCTCCGGGCAGCGCTGGAAACACTCGAGGGCGCCGGCGCGCACACCAGCGAGGTCTCGATCGCCGACATCGAGGGCAACATCTCCGCGCAGCTCACGGTCGAGGCGGCCGAACCCAGCACCTACCACCAGCGCTGGCTGCGGGAGCGACCGCAGGACTACGGCGAAGACGTACGCCTTCTGCTCGAAGCCGGGGAAATGTTGATGGCGACTCAGTACCTGCAAGCCCAGCGGTACCGGGGACTGCTGCGCCGCCAGACCCTCGCGGCGATGGCGCAGGTTGATGTGCTGGCGTGTCCGACTCTGCCGTTCACCGCGACGCCGCTGGGAGAGACCACCGTCGAAATCGACCAGGGCGCGCCCGAGGACATGCTCTCGGCGATCATGCAGTTCACCGGGCTGTCCTCACTGACCGGTCTACCGGCGATCAGCGTCCCGTGCGGCTTTGACGACGCCGGCTTACCGGTTGGCATGCAGCTCATCGGTAAGCCGTTCGCGGAGGCGACCCTGCTCCGGGTCGCGGCCGGATTCCAAGCGGATACGACGTTCCACACCATGGCCCCACCACTACCTCGCAGCTGACGATGGACCCCTTGATCACGAAGGTCGAGCAAGCCGTCGTCGCCCGCGGATTCGCGTCGACGACGGCCATCGATAGGTGGGCTGACACACACGCCGACGAAGTCGGCCCGATCAGCGGCGCGTTGGCCGTAGCCCGCCGGTGGAGCGCCTCGGGCCGTCGCACCGCCGATCACCCGAGCCGCCGGTGTCGCTGCGGGCGGCGGTGGGAGGTCGTGGACAACTCCGCGACCGTGCACCACGTGGTGGTCCCGGCCGGGGCCATCTGCACCGGTTGGCCGGTGCTGGGGGTCCCACCTAGCTGGTACACGCCCGGAGGGCTGATCCCGCACAAGCCCAAAGACATTCGCTACGTACTTGCGGCCCGCCACGGGCTTGTTCTCGATCCAGGCACCGAAGTCAGAGCCCTTGTCGATGACCGCGACACCCACCACCTCATCGCACCGCCTCGGCCACCGGCGACCGAGGGCCTCGGGCCGTTCACGCTGTCCCAGACGCTGACCCGCACTGCGTTACGCGGCTTTGACCAGGCTCGCCCGCACGTCGACGGTGAGCCCTACGCCGGACCGGACTGGGCACGAAGCCTGCCCGGCTACTCATTCGACGAACGGTCGCTCGACCGGCCATGGGAGCTGCGCAGTATCGCGATGGTCCTCGCCATCGTCTCCCAGCATCCACGGCGCGAGCACCAGCTACTCGACGAGATCACCACCATCGCCGAAAAGCTGCCCGTACGCGCAAGCATCTACACAGCCTGGCTGTGGGCACTAGCTCGAATGACGCACTGACCGTACCCGCGACTGGTCCGGAGCTGCCCCGTCCCTACGCCTGCGGCGGCTGCTGTTGTCAGATGCCAGAGATAGCGGCATCGGTCGCTGCACGCCGTAGCGCGGCAAGCAGCGTCGCGCGGCGGGCGACCCCCGCGTGGTCGGCCACGCCGGTGCTCGGCGACCAGGCTCAGTTCGGCCAGCGAGCGAACCGAGCCCTCGGCGCACAAGACCGCGTCGGTGGGCTCGAACAGTGCGTCCGCCTGCACCCGTGCAGGAGACATGGAATTCCCACCGGAATCGGTCGAGTCCCCCACACGGACCCGGGTGTCACCCACGCCGGCGTCGGGCCCGATAGACCACAGCGTCTTCGCGCCCCGGCGAATCATTGCGCTCGGTGACAGGCCCGGTGCGCCCAACGATCGCCTCGCCGCGACCGCTCCTGTCCGCGCGCGCCGCGCGGGACAGACTTTCGTCACGACCGGCGCATAGCGGTCTCGGCCCGTCCTCCGGTGACCGGGGCTGGCTTGTCGCGGTACCGGAGCCGGCCGAGGGCGAGGACGGTCACCGCGGCCACCAGCATGGGGACCGCCATCACGACGAACAGTCCGGTCGTCGACCACCCCGCCGTCACCGCGAGCCCGACCAGGATGGGGCCGAGGATGCCGCCGATGCGGCCGATCCCCAGCGCCCAGGCGACGCCCGTGGACCGCATCTCCGGTGGGTAGAACAGCGACCCGAAAGCGATCACACTCTTCTGCCCCCCGCTCACGCAGCAGCCGACCAGGAACGTCACGCACAGCAACAACCAGAGCGACGCGCCGAATACAGCACCGAGAACCCCGACGAGCACGGATCCGACCAGGTAGAGGACACCGAGGGTGTACCCGGCGCCGAACCGGTCCATCGCCGGGCCGGTTACCAGCGCGGCCGCGATCCCGCCGACGGTGGTCAGGGTGGTGGCCGTGACCACCGTGCTCGTCGGATGGCCGAGCCCCTCCAGGATGGTCGGAAGCCAGCTCTGCAGCGCGTAGAACTCGGCGAGGTTGATCGCGAAGACCAGCCAGAGCAGCAGGGTCCCCACCAGCCACCGGGGTCGGCGAGGGTGCGCAGCGCGCGGACCGTCGCCTCGGGGTCGGCCCGGCCGCTGCCGGCCAGGTCGAACGCGCTGCCGTGCCCGACGCTGCAGAACGGCACACCCGCGCCGATCGAGAGCGCCACCGACGTTCGCCCGGCGAGCAGCTTGACCGGGACGTGTCCCTGGTCGTGGTAGGCGGCGACATAGCCGGCGTGCTCGTTCGCCGCCAGCAGCGTGTCCGCACCGGTCGGTCCGTCCACCGGATGTCCCTCCTCGCGCAGCCGGGCCACGGCCGGGGCCGTGACCCGCTCGTCGTCGCCGAACAGCCCGCCCTCGCCGGCGTGCGGGTTGATCCCGAACACCGCCGTGCGGCCGGGCACGCCGAGCCGGTCGAGGGCCTGATGCAAGGCGCGGCCGGCCGCGACGACCCGGTCGGCATCCAGATCGGTGACCGCGTCGGCCAGCCGGCGATGCAGCGTCGCGTGTACGATCCGCAGCCCGCCGCCGACCAACAGCAGGAACACCCGGTCGGCCCGGCTCCCGGTGACTTCTGCGAGCAACGACGGGTAGCCGGTGAACGACACCCCGGCGGCGTGGATCGCGGTCTCCGAGTGCGGGGCCGCGACCACGGCGGGGTACGCACCGGCGGCCGCGGCCCGGATCGCCGTCCGGGCGTAGGCCAGGGTCGCCCGGCCGGCGGCGGCGTCCACCGTCCCGGGCCGGTGCGCGCCGGCGGGCAGTGCGCCGACGTCGATCAGGTCCAGCGTGCCGGGCTCGGGCGGGAGGTCCGGATGGTGGTCCCGGACGACCTCGGCCCCGCCGGTGACTCGCACCGCCCACTCGACCACGGCGCGGTCGGAGACCAGGACCGGTGCGCAGCCGGTGCGCCGGGCCGCCATGACCGCGACTTCCGGGCCGATGCCGTTCGGGTCCCCGGTGCACAGGAGCGTGCGGGGCACGGGGCCGGTCACAGCGGGACCGCCAGCAGCGTGTCGATCCGTGAGCTGTCGCAGACCACGACCCGCTCGCGCAGCAGGGCGTGCTCCTCGCGGATTTGGTAGAGGTCCAGGTAGCGGCCGCTGGCGAACAGGTCCGTCGGGTCGGGTGCGGTGTTCCCCGTTCCCACTTGCAGGAGGTTGCGCCATGGCCTGGGTATTCGTGATCCTCGGCGGACTGTTTGAGACCGCGTTTGCCGTGTCCCTCAAGCACTCCGAGGGGTTCACCCGACTGTGGCCCACCGTCTCGTTCCTCGTCTGCGCGGTAATCAGCTTCGCGTTGTTGATGGCCGGTCTGCGTGAGCTGCCGGTCGGTACCGCATATGCGGCCTGGACCGGGATCGGGGCGGCGGGAACAGCGATCGCGGGAATGATCTGGTTCGGCGACTCGGCCGCATTCCTGCGCGTCGCCTCCGTCGTGTTGATCGTGGCCGGGGTCGTCGGGCTCAATCTGGTCGGGTCGAACGCGCTCTAACTCGGGGTCGGGCCGGGTGGAACCGTCCGACTCGGACGGAGGTCCCCGGGCGCTCAACTCTGATCGGGTGCGGGGGGGACCGCGGGGAGTTCGGCGGTGACCAGGGCGTGTCAAGGCATTGACACCGTGGCCTCGCACCAGGGCTCGGGGATCGCGAGCCCGTAGACGCCGAGCTCCTTCAGCTGCTCGATCCCCTTCTCAGGGTAGTCGTCGCGCTGCCTCGACCTCGTTGACCGCGGGGCTTCGCCTCCCGGTCGACGAAGTCGCGCACGGTGTCGGCGACGGCCTGCTCGTCGGTGCTCCACACAAGCCATCGGACGTATCTCCTGCTCTCGTTCTGTTCGGGCCGATCAGACGACATGGGCGGCGCGGAGCAGGTCGATCCGGTCGCGGTGGCCGAGCTCGGCCAGGATGCGGTCGGTATGCGCGCCCAGCGCGGTTGTGCTATACGAAGTAGCTGGCGTTACCACGGACGGCTTCGTCGTACCCGCAAGCGAAGTCACCTCCGTCCGGTCGCTCGATCTTGATGACGCGGGCACCGAGGTCAACGAGCTGGCGATCCGCGAACGGCGCAGCGACTGCCTGTTCCAGAACTGATGACGGTTATGCCGTCCAGCGGCGGTGTCCCCGCAGTAGGGGTGCAAGGCATGCAGATGGCCCTCTCAACGAAGACCGGACGGTGGGCGAGTAGTGGGCCGGGTCCAGCTGTCTCGATGGTCGTGACGCACAGGAGGAGTCGTGGCAAAGCGGTGCCCGTCGTGGTCGGGACGGAGCTGAACGGGATGCACGCTCGCCTGTGAGCCTGGGCCGTGAAAGGCGATGTGTAGAACGACTCTCGGAAGAAGGAGCGATGCGTCGAGAGCATCATGGCCTGTCCTCGGAGCGTCGGGTTCTGAGACCGGACGCCCGGTGTAAGTACCGTCCGTCACACTGAGCGACGTCGATGTGGGTCGGACACTGCTTGGAGTGGACGCGCGGCGTGGTCAGGCACGGCCGTCGATACAGCCAGTGCGCGGGTCTACGGATCGAGAAGGTGCAGATCGGCTGCGACGCGGACCAGTTCGGCGCGCCGACGCACGTGATGGCGACGCATCATCGACGCCACATGGTACTTCACGGTATGCGGGCTGATGTGGAGCAGAGCCCCGATCTCGTGGTTGTCTGCACCACGACCGATAGCACGCACGATGCTCAGCTCGCGCTCCCCGAACTCTGCAGCGGGGGAGTGGCGGCCCCGGGCGGAGCGACGCAGCAGAGGAGCAGCAAGCTCCGAGTCGAAATAGCTTCCGGTCTGCTTGACCGTGCGTAAGATCTCCGGCAACCGCCGGACCGAGGTTTCCTTGACCACGTAACCGGAGGCTCCGGCGTCGATGGCTTGGGAGAGCAGTTCCGTGTTGCCGTACGCGCTGAACAGGATCACCGCGGGGGCGGTGTCACACGCGGTGAGCTCCCGGCACAGGTCGATCCCGCTGCCGGTGGAGTGCTCGCCGATCCGCAGGTCCACGATGGCGACGTCTGGCTGTACACGAGCGATCAGGGACGCACCGTCGTTCCTTGTGGTCGCCGCCCCGAGGAACTCAAGGTCTGGTTCGCGCTCGGCCATCGCCTGGAGACCGTCGTGCACGATCTCGTGGTCGTCGACGACGCAGAATCCGATCACGAGGAGATCCTTTCCGGTCCCGGCCATGTCGGGACGGCCGCGTGGACCTCGATCCCAAGCGGGTCGGCCTTGTGCACGGCCAGACGCCCGTGCACCCGTTCGACCGCGGCCCTCATAGCCTGCAACCCCAGATGAGGGTGATCGGTGGTGGGTCCCCCGGACCCTCCTCCTGTTTCGACTCGGCCGGCACCGTCATCGACGACCAGCAGGCGGCTGGTGAGAGATCCCGGTACCAGGCGAATGATCACATGATGCCCGCCGGAGTGCCTTTCTGCGTTGGTGACGGCTTCCAGCCCGACACGTACAAGGGCCTCCGCTGAAGCACGAGCGAGCTCGATGTCTTCACCATCGAGCTCAGGAGAACGTGAAAGCCGTCCCTGCGGCGCCGTCAAGATCTGCTCGAGCACTTCGGATGCCCGGACGCCGCCGATATCGCCGCGGCTGAGGAGGCTGCCGAGTTCTCCGCGCAGTTGTCCGAGGCAGGACTCCGCAGCTTCAGCGATCGTTGCAAGATCGGCAGCGACCTCGCTCGTACCCACGGCGTAACGGGCTTGCTCGGCACGGAAGCCGATGGTGATCAGTCCGCGGACCACAGTGTCGTGCAAGTTGTAGGCCACGTCCTCTCGGATCCGTCGTTCCAGAGCGTCGGCCCGCTGGTTCTCTGCGAGCCGCCTGCGCAGGCCGAGCGCGGCATGATCGGTGAACTCCGCCAGAAGATCCTCGTCGACCTGGGTGAACGCCCGCATCTGCCGGTCACCGACGTACAGCACGCCGGCCACATGATCGTCGACTGTGATGGGTGCCGCCATAGCCGAGACGATGCCCTCGCCTCGGGTGATCGTGACGGGAGCAGCGTGGAGGCGCTCGTCCTCTGCGTAGTTGGCGGAGCGCACCGGTCGTTGCATTGCGCGGGCGAGTCCACCGAGGCCCTGTCCGTGGTGCACCCGTACGTGCCGGAAGTCCGGGGTCCTGATCCCCAGCATCTGATCGAAAGCGAAGGTGTCCGGTCCGCCGTCGGGAAGCGACAGGTAGGCGACCTCGGACCCGACGAGCAGGTGAGCGGCGTCGAGGACAGCTGCGATCGCGGCGCGGACGTCGGTTGCCTCGACGGCGGCTTCGGCGACCCTACGGGCGGCTTCGCGTAGCTCCCGGTCGACCTGCCGCGACCCGGTCTCTCGACCGCTACGCACTGTCGCCGCCACCAACCGCCCCAGCTCGCTGCGGGCCGTCGGGTCCTCGCCCCAAGGCGTCGGCGCGCGCCCCCCCGTCTGGCCGACCAGGACGGTGCCGATCCCCGATGCGTCACGCCAGGGAATCACCAGGGCGGTGGCGAACCGTGCCCTGAGCTCGCGCATCGCCGAGCGGACCTCGAGCTCCACCACGACACGAGGCTTGCGCCCGGGGAGAGGTCGACTCGTCGTCACCGGCTCGTTGGCCAGGAACGCGGCGGCCGGATCGACGGCGGCCGAGGCGAGCGCCATCAACTCGTCGCTGCGGCGCCTCGGCCGGTACAGAACCAGGCCCATGTCGGCGGCCAGCAGGACTCGGACCTCCTCGAGGACGGGACCAAGAGCATCGTGGATCGCCCGCGACCCGCCGCCGTCGACCACGTACTCCATCCACGCCACCTCCCACGGGCAGGATCGTCGATCCCGCGAGCGACGACCAGCTCCGGCCTGCGCAACTGCCCGTCTGGCTAGTCGAGCCATAGCTGAACGGCCCGGATATCTTGCCGATGAGACTAGGCGCCCGACTGATTCACTGCCTTGCAACCAACCTGATGTCGACGGAGACTCAAGGAGGAGCAGTGCCGCCAGCCGGTGCGGGAGCCCACCGCACACGCGTTGCCCCGGGAGAACGCCGCCCGACTTGCCACTCCCGACGCCAGCTGGGACGGACCGATCAGTCCGGCCTTCCCACAGACGCGCCCGAGTTCCTGATGTATACGAGCTGCGGCTTCTTGTCGCCGGCCCTCCCCACCGACCCGGCGCCCCCCCCGGCTTGTGACGGCCGGACCCCGAGAGCGAGCGGTCACCTCGTCACGACATCCGGGCTCGCACCGGCGATCAATGTCACTACTTCTGCCGAAAGGAACCCCGTGAGTGTCAAGGTCCTCGCCCTCTACTACAGCGCAACCGGTAACACGGCTGCGATGGCGTCAGCTTTGGCTGACGGTGCTTCGGAGACGGGCGCCGAGATCCGGCTCCGACAGGCAGTCGAGACGGCACCGCAGGAGGCCATCAATTCCAACCCTCGCTGGCGGGCGTATGTCGACTCCAGCGATCGGGCACCGGCGCCTGCGCTCGCCGACCTCGAGTGGGCCGACGGCATCGCGCTGGGTAGCCCGACCCGCTTCGGGGGCCCGGCTGCGCAGCTGAAGTCGTTCCTCGACTCTTCGGGTGGCCTGTGGGCGAGGGGCGCGTTGGCGAACAAGGTCACCACCGCGTTCACAACCGCGTCCACGGCACACGGTGGCCTGGAGTCCACCGTCCTGGCGATGAACAACATCTTCTACCACTGGGGGTCCATCGTCCTCCCGCTCGGTTACGCCGCTGACAAGCATCTTCTCGACTCGGGGAACCCGTACGGGAGTTCATTCGTCTCGCGTCGCTCGGCCGCGCCGGACGAATCGACGCTCGAGGCGTGCCGCATCCAGGGGCGGCGTATCGCCCAGGTCGCCGCGTTCATCGCCGCGGGTCTGTCCGCGGAGAGTGCAGCGTGACCCGCTCCGGGAACGGACACGCTGGCTCGCCGACAACGAACGGACGGAGATCGGTGACTTCCGACGAACTCGAGAACGAGAACGTGCTGGGACGCGAGGCCACACGCCTTGGCTTCGTCCTGAGCACAGCCCAGCAGACCGAGATGCGCGAGCGGATGCTCAGGGTCGAACCCCTGCTCAAGCGCTACCGACGTGCGTCCCTCGATCCCACCCGTGACGCGGTGGATCCTGCGGTCGGTGATCAGTGGCTTCGCCCGGGAGAGGACAACAACCGATGAGCGCGGTGCGGCCCACGCCGACGCACGAATGCGATGCCCTCCAGCTCCAGGAACTCTATCGGCGCGGCGACCTGTCACCGCGCGACGTGATTGAGGACTGCATCAGCCGGATCGAGAGGATAAACCCGGAGATCAACTCTGTGCTCGTCGTTCTCGTCGAGCGCGCCCGCGCCGCGGCCGCGGAATCCGAGCGCCGATGGCGCGAAGGGGCACCACGTCCCCTCGAGGGTGTGCCGATCGGGGTCAAGGACGTCGCCGACATCGCGGGTGTCCCGACCACTGGCGGCTCGGCGCTGTATCTCGACCACATCGCCGACCGCGATGCCGAGGTGATCCGCCGGACCGAGAACGCGGGCGGCGTGGTGATCGCGAAGGACGCCACGACCGAGTTCGCCATCGGCGGCCCCCACAACCCGACGTTCGGTGCTGTGCGCAACCCCTGGGATCTGACTCGCTGGAGCGGAGGATCCTCGACAGGCGCCGCGGCGTCGGTGGCCGCGCGGATGTACCCGCTCGCCATCGGGTCGGACGCGGCCGGCTCGATCCGCATGCCCGCCTCCTGGTGCGGTCTGACCGGGCTTAAGCCCACAACCGGAGCTGTGCCCCGGACCGGGGTGCTCCCCCTGTCGTGGACCACCGAGACAGTGGGCCCCATCGGGCGCAGCGCCACGGATGTGGCCCGCTTCTTCGCGGTGCTGCGCGGACTGGACACTGCGGATCCGCGCTCGGTTCCCACCCCAGCCGACGGCCTGGACAGTCTCGCGTCCGGCCACGTTCCCAGCGATCTCGAAGGCGTACGGATCGGTATCGCGCGCGACTACTTCCTCGAGGACTGCGACGGCGACGTCCGGCAGAACTTCGAGTCCGCCGTCAATGCGCTGCGCTCCGCCGGCGCGGTCATCTCCGACGTGATGTTGCCGCTGGCGCCCGATGCCATGCAGATCGGCTACCTCCTCCTGTTCACCGAGGCCGCCGCAGTCCACCGCGTCAACGCGGACCGGCTGGACCAGTGCGACCCGGTCATGGTCCGTCGACTCAGCGAGGGGTTCCTCACCTCGGCAACGGACTATATTCGAGCACTGCAGTACCGAGTGCAGCTTCAGCAAAATTTCGCCGAGGCATTTACAAAGGTGGACCTCATTGCTGTGCCCACCACACCGGGAACGGCTCCAAACCTCGACGACCTGACCATCCAAATCGATGGCGTCCCGAAGCCGATGCACGACGTCCAGTCCCGAGCCGGAATGGTCTGCAACCTCGCCGGTGTGCCGGCCGTAGCATTTCCATCGGGGGTCGACCACGCAGGCTGCCCGACCTCGATCCAGCTGATCGCACGTCCACACAAGGAACAGGAGGCACTCACCGCAGCGGGAGTCTACCAATCCAGGACGGGCCACCATCTCCAAGTTCCCGACATCGCCGCCTGAGATTGCACGAAACAGAATTCACGATCGACACCACTACGAGGAGATGACATGGAGTACGGAATTTTTACACCGACCATGAACAACGGCTGGGTGATGTCGAAGACGTCGCCACAGTTTAAGCCCGACTGGTTCCTGATGGAGCAGTGCGGCGCGAAGGCGGAGCATTATGGCTTCGATTTCATGCTCGCGCCGGTGAAGTTCCGGGGCTTCGACGGCGAGACCGAGTTCTGGAACTACACACTGGACTCCTTCTCCGTCATGGCCGGGCTGGCCGTAAGCACGAGCCGGATCAAGCTGTACGCATCTATTCCTCAGCTGATGCTTCCCCCGCCTGTTGCTGCGAAGATGGCGGTGACGATCAATGAAATGTCGGGCGGGCGTTTCGGTGTGAACCTCGTATCCGGCTGGGAAAAGGAGGAGTACCTCCAGATGGGGATCTGGCCAGGGGACGAGCACTTCAAGAACCGATACGACCGCGCGAGCGAATACCTGCAGGTGATGCGCGAACTGTGGGAGTCGGGCCGATCGGACTTCAAGGGCGACTTTTACCAGATGGAAGACTGTCGGCTCGGGCCGACGCCGAGCAGCCCCATCGAAGTCGTCTGCGCCGGCCAATCCGACCGCGGCATGCAATTCACTGCGGAATGGGCCGACTACCAGTTCCTGAGCTGCAAGGCCGACCCAGATGAACTTCGGCAACTGAACGGACGGTTGAAGGCGGCCTCGGACAAGACGGGGCGAAAGATCGGCTCGTACCCGTTGTTCGCGGTCGTGCTCCGCGACACTGACGAAGAGGCCAAGGCCGCGGTCGATCACTGGCGAGCGAACCAAGACCTCGACGCAGTGCAGACCCTGGGCGGTCACGCGAGCACAGACTCGGCAGAGGACCAGAAGTCCATCCGCAATCAGCTGCTCGGCTCCGACGCGTTCCTGATCGGTTGGGACGTGATCGGCGGCTCGCCGCAGACGGTAGCAGACAAGATCAACGCACTGGCCGAGGTGGAGGGCACCTCAGGAATCATGTTCACCTTCCAGGACTACCTGGTCGACATGGACAAGTTCGGCAAGGAAGTCATGCCGCTGCTCAAGCACTGACCATCAGGCCGACACGGCGGCGGTCCGCGCCACCGCGGACCGCCGCGACGGCGAACGACCCTGGGACCAGGGGGTCGGCAAAGTCAGATGATCTTGAGGAGCTGGAGGGGCCGCAGTGCGTCGCGGCTGTGATGTCGTAGTGCGGCGGCGATGTTGGTGGCGCCGGCCAGACGGTGCAGGCTGATCGCCAGGTTCCGTAGCGCAGCCATGACCTGCGGTGCGGCACCGGTGCGC
>NZ_FOUY01000145.1 GCF_900115005.1 Pseudonocardia ammonioxydans
TACGGCGCGGACCCGGCCAAGCCGTTCCTCGACGGCGAGCCGATCTATGAGGAGCACCCGTACTGCTGGGAGCCCGAGCAGGGCTTCTCCACCGCACTCGACGTGCGCCGCGATGCCTACTGGTCGGTGCTGGGTGGGGCGGCCGGGCACACCTACGGCCACCACGCGGTGTGGCAGTTCAACGACGGCGGCGACGGAGAGCTCGGCGCGCGCGGGAGCTGGACCGAGGCCCTCGAGTTCCCCGCGGGCGGGCAGATGCGCCATGTGCGTGAGCTGATGGAGTCGCTGCCGTTCACCCGCGGCGAACCCGACCAGTCGGTCTTGACCTCGGAGCCGGGTTCGGGTGCGGAGCGGGTCGTGGCCAACGTCGCCTCCGACGGCTCGTACCTGCTGGTCTACACCCCCGCCGGTGACGAGTTCTCGGTCGACACCAGCGTCGTGACCGGCACACCGAAGGCGTACTGGTTCAACCCGCGCACCGGCGAGTTCGACACCACCAAGGTCACCAAGACCTACAGCCCGCCGACCAGTGACGAGGACTGGCTGCTGCTGGTGGAGGACACCGCATGACCAGCCACCACCACGACCACGACGGGGCCGACGACGTCGCGTTCGATGCCGATGACCCCGACGACTACGGCCACATCCCCTCCCCCGCCCGCCGCGCCCGGCCCTGCGCCGGGTCGCGGGGTGGTCAGGTCACCGCGCGCTTCGCCGACGGGTCGCTGTGGCTGGCCTACACCGGCGACGGTGCGGGCAAGGACCACCCGTGGCCCGCCGCCGACCGCACGGGGGTATTCGACCCGCAGGCCACCGAGGACTACCGGCCACCGACCGAGCACGACTGACCCTGTCACCGACGAACGGAGGACACCATGACCAGCCAAGACCAGCAGGAACCGGCCTACGGCCACAGCTTCGACACCCGGCCGTTGTGGTCGGAACGTGACCGCGACGCCGACCAGCTGCGCGAGCTGCTGCGCCGCCGCGGCTTCACCGAGTTCACCGAGGGCAGCGACGGGTTCGTCGTCGAGCACACCGACGCCGGGCCGATGCTGCTGGTCCACACCGGCCAGCCGCGCTCCGAGCGGGTCGCCGCCGAGCACGACTACGGGCGTCTGCTCGAGCAGGCCGGGTACCGGTTCGCGCCGAACGCGACCGGCGACGGTGAGGGCTGGCACGTCTGGTCCCCGTCGGCGGGCCCTGGTACCGGGCCGGCGAGCTGAGTAGTGCTGTTGGCACACCATCAGCCGCGCTGGGCCAGGAGGGCCGCGACGCTGGCCACCACAGCCGTCGTGGCGCTCGGCCCCGCCGCCTCCCTCGATACTGCCCCCGAACTCATCGGGCGGGAGACCGCCGCCTCTGTGGCGCCGCCCGTAGCGCCGGCTGCCGTCCGGGATCGCGGCGCCGACACCGGCGACACGATGTCGATCGCCGATGTCGAGGTGCCTGATCCCTTGGTGCTCGACAGCGGTGAAGCCGTCGACAGCGTCAAGGTCTGGGAGAACCAGCGTCGGCCCGAGCTGTTGGAGGCCTTCGCCGAGCACGTCTACGGCCGCTCCCTACCCGAACCTGACTCCGGGGACCTCACCTTCGACACGCAGACGCTCAGCGACGGCGGGAAGAAGGTGGGTATCGAGGTCACCGGCCCGGAAGGCTCGGCGAGCTTCACCCTGCGGGTGTTCGTCCCCGACGGCGGGACGCCGAAGGGCACGTTCCTGCTGATCGACCACCGCGGCTCGGTCGGCGACGAGCCCGGCTCGTCGGGCTACGCCCCGATCCCCACGATCCTCGACG
>NZ_FOUY01000011.1 GCF_900115005.1 Pseudonocardia ammonioxydans
TGGGTAAGGCTCCCAGGAGATGACTGGGTTGATAGGCCGGAGATGGAAGCCCTGTGAGGGGTTGTGAGTTGACCGGTACTAATAGGCCGAGGGCTTGCCATGACATGTTGTTCGCATCCACTGTGTGACCCTGAGTCCACAACCATGGTTTGTGTGGTTGTGCTCGGTCCCTGACCTGTGTGGGTTGGGGTTTTGTTTTGGATAGTGTTGTCGGTGGTTATGGCGGTAGGGGAACGCCCGGTCCCATTCCGAACCCGGTAGCTAAGCCTTCCTGCGCCGATGGTACTGCACTCGACAGGGTGTGGGAGAGTAGGTCACTGCCGACATTCAACCTCAGAAAGGGGAGCCTGCAACGGTGCTGTCACCGTGCGGGCTCCCCTTTTTTTCGTGTGTCTGCGGTCGTTCCCGCCACAGCTGGGGGACGGACGCTCTGTGCGGTCGCCGACCGCGGAAGTGACGGTGTCGTTTGTACCCTGAACACGTGACTGACGGGGAACGTCCCGGCGGCGGCCGGGAAGGCGAGGAACGCCGACGCCCTGAGCGGAGCGGCGGCCGCGGAGCCCGCGCCGGCTCGGGATGGTCGCAGGGGTCGGACGACCGGCGACGCAGCGGCGGACGCCGGAACGACGATGACCGCCCGCGACGCGATGACCGCCCGCGACGCGACGACCGCGGTGAGCGGCGGGGCGGAGGCCCGGACCGGGACGGGTATCGCGGCCGTGGCGATCGCCGCGACGGCGGGCGACCGGGCGCGGACCGCGGCGGCCGGAGCGCCGGCCAGGACCGCAGCGGCGGCTACGGCGAGCGGCGCCGCGACGGAGACCGACGTGACCGGCCGTCCGGTGGACGTCGGGACGACTCCTACGGTGACCGCGGTGGCCGGCCGTTCGAGCGCCGCTCGGATCGCGGTGGCGACGGCCCTACGACGAACGACCGTGGTGATCGTCGATTCGGTGGTCGTGACGACCGCGGCGACCGGCGGCCCGGTGGTGGCCGCGCTGGTGAGGACCGCCCGTACCGCGGTGGCGGAGGCCGGGACGACCGTCCCGGCTCGTTCCGGGCGCGCCAGGAACGCGACGGCGGCGGCTTCCGTGGGCGTGACGACCGGCCGTCTCGCGGACGCGACGACCGTGGCGATCGTCCGTTCCGGGGCCGCGACGACCGCGGCGGCGGTTCGCGCCGCGACGACCGTGGTGAGCGGTCGTACCGGGGTCGCGACGACCGCCGGGAGGGCTCGTTCGGCGGTCGCGACGATCGTGGGAGCCGCCCGCACCGTGACGACCGTGGTGAGCGGTCGTACCCGGGCCGCGATGACCGCCGTGAGGGTTCGTTCGGCGGTCGGGACGACCGTGGGGGCCGCCCGCACCGTGGCGATCGCGGGGACCGGCCGTACCAGGGCCGTGACGACCGTGGTGGCTCGCCCCGGGGCCGCGACGACCGCGGGGACCGGCCGTACCGGGGCCGTGACGACCGCCGTGAGGGCTCCTTCGGCGGTCGTGACGACCGGCGTCCGTCCCGTGCGCGGGACGACCGGGGTGAGCGTTCGTCCGACAGCCGTGAGCGCCGCCCCTTCCGGGACGGTGGGCCCCGCAGGGAGGGCTCGTTCGGTGGCCGCGACGACATCCGTGGCCGTGATGACCGCAGCGCGAGGCCGTCGCGGGACAGCGATGGCGGCGGCCGGAACGACCGGCGTGACCGTGACGACCGGCGGGACCGGGGCTCGTACCGCGACCGCGACGACCGCGGGTTCGGTGGCCGTCGCGGCCCCGGCGGCGACGACGACCGGTCACGCGCGGCCCGCGGTGACCGTGGCGGACGGCCGTTCCGCGACGACGCGAGCCGGGGAGGCCCGCCCCGGGGCGGCGAGCGTGACGGGAGGCCGTCCCGCGACCGTGACCGCTTCCGGGACGACGACCGGGGCCACACCGTCCAGGAGCAGGACCCCCGGCCCACCGCCGGAGGGGAGCGCACGGACCCGGTGGCTGCGGAGCAGACCAGCCGCTACGACCGTGACGACCTCCCGCCGGCTGAGCAGGTCGGTCCGGTGCGTCCCCGCCGCGACCAGCGCCCCGCCGACGATTCCGGCGGGTCTGACGAGCCCGGCGAGGCCGTCGGGGTGGATCCGGCCGGTGCACAGCCGGCGGACACGGCTGCCGTCGGCCCGGCCGTGGGCGAGCAGCCCACCGGACCCGCCGCGGAGGCGAACGGCCGATCGGGCGGCGACGACCGCGCAGAGCAGCGGCCCCGCCGTCGTCCCGAGCAGTGGGAGGACCGCCGGGCCCGTGGTCCGCGCACGGACCGGCGCCGCGACGACCGGCCCGGCCGGGGTGACGACCGGCGTGAGCGCGGTGGGCGTCCCCGCCGGGTGCCCGAGGCGGCCGAACGCACCATGGTCGTCGAGCCCGAGCTCCCGGACTCGATCTCGGCGTCGGAGCTGGACGCGAGCGTCCGGCGCGACCTGCGGGGGCTGCAGAAGGAGACCGCGGAGTCGGTCGCCCGGCACCTCGTCGCGGCCGGTGTCCTTGTGGACGAGGAACCCGAGCTCGCGCTCGAACACGTCCGCTACGCCCGGCGGCGCGCGTCGCGCATCGCCGTGGTGCGCGAGGCGGCGGGCATCGTCGCCTACCACGCGGGGGAGTGGAACGAGGCGCTCGGCGAGTTCCGCGCGTCCCGCCGGATGGGCGGCGGTCCCGGGCACGTCCACGTCATGGCGGACATCGAGCGGGCACTGGGACGCCCCGAGCGGGCCCTCGACCTCGCCCGGAGCCCGGAGGCCCGGGATCTCGGTACCGAGGAGCGGATCGAGCTGCTGATCGTCGCGGCCGGTGCACGGCGTGACCTCGGGGAGGTCGAGGCCGCCGTCGTCGGGCTGCAGGTTCCCGAGCTCGAGGCGTCCCGCCGCGATCCCTGGAGCGCGCGGCTGTTCTACGCGTTCGCCGACAACCTGCTCGCCGCAGGACGGGAGTCCGAGGCCGTCGAGTGGTTCGTGCACGCCCACGATGCGGACACCGACGGCCGGACCGACGCGGCGCACCGCATCGCCGAGCTGACCGGCGAGGAGCTGCCCGGCCTCGAGGAGGACGAGCTGTCCGTCGCCTTCGAGGACGTCCCGGTCGACGAGCTGCACGGCGAGATCCACAACGGCGACGAGGTCCACGGCGACGGTGAGGTCCACGGCGGCGTGAGCCACGGTGGCGAGAGCGACGGTGCCGGCGACACCATCGGCAGCGACCGGGACGACGCCGACGACGCCGACGACGGCGTGCCGGCGACCTCCACCGAGGCCGCCGTCGTCGACGGGCCGACCGCCCTCGAGGAGTCCGGCGACGACACCGGCGAGGACCGAGACGGCTCCACGGACGGCACGGGGCCCGCCGAGGCCGACGTACCGGGGGACGACCCCGGTCCGGAGGACCCGACGGCGGAGCGCGGATGACCGACGACCTGCTGTCCCACCACGACGTCCTGCTCGCCGACCTCGACGGCACGCTGTACCGGGGAGCCGACGTCATCCCCGGCGCCGTCGACGCCGTGCGCGGTGCCGCGGACCGGGGCGTGCCGACGGTCTACGTCACCAACAACGCCTCCCGCAGCCCGTCCGCGGTCGCCGCGCACCTGGCCGAGCTGGGCTTCCCGGCCGACGTCGCGGACGTGCGCACCAGCTCCCAGGCCGCGGCGACGATGCTCGCCGAGCAGCTTCCGGCCGGCGCGTCGGTGCTCGTCGTGGGGGCGGCCGCGCTCGCCGACGAGGTCCGGGCCCGGGGGCTCACGGTCACCGCCGACGCCGACGCCGCGGCGGCCGTCGTCCAGGGCCACTCCCCGGACACCGGCTGGCGGCAGCTGGCCGACGCCGTCGTCGCGATCCGGGGCGGTGCGCGCTGGATCGCGACCAACGTCGACGCCACGCTGCCGACCGAGCGGGGTCCGCTGCCCGGCAACGGTTCGATGGTGCAGGTCGTCCGCACGGCGTCCGGGGCCGAGCCGCAGGTCGCCGGCAAGCCGGCCGCGCGGCTGCTGCGCGAGGCGCAGGGGCCTGCGGTGCGGCCGCTGGTGGTCGGTGACCGGCTCGACACCGACATCGAGGGCGCCCACGCCCTCGGTGCGCCGTCGCTGATGGTGCTCACCGGGGCGAGCGGCCCGGCCGACCTGCTCGCGGCGCCGCCGGAGCTGCGCCCGACCTACCTCGGCACGGACCTGGCCGCGCTCACCCGCCACCCGGACGAGCTGGTGCCCGGCCCGCGCCCGGGCTGGCAGGTCGACGCCGGTGCCGACGGGTTGCGGCTGTCCGGCGACGGCACGTCCGCCGAGCCCGTCACCGACGCGCTGCGGGCGCTCTGCGCGGCCGCCTGGCAGCAGGGCGCGGTGCGGGTCACCGCGGAGGGCGGTGCCGCCGGCCGTGCCCTCGCGCAGCTCGGGCTCGGGAGCTGAGATCGCCGCGCCCGGCGACCGCGCGGCGCCGACCGCTCCGGTGGCGCCCTGCGGTCCGCCGGCTGTCGGGGCGGTCGACTACCGTGGCCGCGAGAACCCCGTCCCCGAGGATCATCGATGACCGTTCCCACCCCCGGCCCGCGTCCGGGTGACCCACGGCCGCCGGACGAGCGCCCGGTCGCCGCGCTGCGTGCCGACGTCGAGGAGGCCGTCGCCGGGCTCGACGGGCTCGACGCCCGCCCGGTGGCCGAGCACCCGGCCGCGTTCGAACGGGTGCACAGCGCGCTCGGGCGGGCACTGAGCGCCGGGTCGGAGCGGGGCTGAGCGTGGCGCCCACTCGTGCGCGGCTGGACTCCGAGCTCGTCCGGCGCAAGCTCGCCCGCTCGCGCGGGCAGGCGGCCGAACTGATCGCGGAGGGCCGGGTCACCGTGAACGGCCTGCCCGCCGCGAAGCCGGCGACGTTCGTCGAGCGGGACACCCCGGTCGTCGTGAAGGCCGGCACCGGGGAGCCCGAGTGGGCCTCCCGCGGCGCGAAGAAGCTGCTCGGGGCGCTGGAGGTGTTCACCGACGTCGATCCGGCCGGGCGCCGCTGCCTCGACGCCGGGGCGTCGACCGGTGGGTTCACCGACGTCCTGCTCAGCCGGGGAGCCCGCCAGGTCGTGGCCGCCGACGTCGGCTACGGCCAGCTGGTCTGGCGGCTGCAGTCCGACGACCGCGTCGACGTCCACGACCGCACGAACGTCCGGGCGCTGGACGCCGAGCAGATCGGCGGGCCGGTCACCCTGGTGGTGGCCGACCTGTCGTTCATCTCGCTGCGCACGGTCCTGCCCGCGCTCGCCGCCTGCACCGCACCCGGCGGGGACCTGTTGCCGATGGTGAAACCGCAGTTCGAGGTGGGGCGCCGGCGGCTGGGCTCGGGCGGGGTCGTCCGGAGCCCGCAGCTGCGGGTGGAGGCCCTGCGCGACGTCGCGACCGTCGCGACCGGCCTCGGCCTGGGGGTGCTCGGTGCGACGGCGAGCCCGCTGCCGGGCCCGTCCGGGAACGTCGAGTACTTCCTGCACCTGCGCCGCACGGCCGGTGACGACCCGGGTCCCGAGCCGGATGCGGAGGCGATGCTCGCCACCGCCGTCGCGGACGGACCCGCATGAGAGAGATCCTGCTGATCCTGCACACCGGCCGGCCGGCGAACCGGAAGACCGCCGTGCACGTCATGAGCGAGCTCAGCCGGCTCGGCCTGCGCAACCGGGTACTCGTCGACGAGTGGGCCGAGCTCGGCGCGGACCCGGACCTGCCGGACGGGCCGGCGCCCGTCCAGGTCCCGGCCGGGCCGGACGCCGCCCGTGGTGCGGAGGCGGTGCTCGTCCTCGGTGGTGACGGCACCCTGCTGCGTGCCGCCGACGTGGCCCGTCCGGCGGGTGTCCCGCTGCTCGGGGTGAACCTCGGGCACGTCGGCTTCCTCGCCGAGGCCGAGGAGGACACCCTCGACGAGACCCTGGAGAAGCTCGCGGCCGGCGACTACGAGGTGGAGGAACGCACCACCCTGCAGGCGCTGGTCCGGTCGAACGGGGAGGTCCTGGGCCGGACCTGGGCGCTCAACGAGGCGGTCGTCGAGAAGACCACGCGCGGGCGGATCCTCGAGGTGGTGCTGGAGGTGGACGGGCGGCCGGTGTCGTCGTTCGGGTGCGACGGCGTGCTGTGCTCGACCCCGACCGGGTCCACGGCGTATGCGTTCTCCGCGGGCGGGCCGCTGATCTGGCCCCAGGTGCACGCGCTGCTCGTGGTGCCGAGCAACGCCCACGCGTTGTTCGCCCGGCCGCTGGTGATCGCCCCGGAGAGTGCGGTGGCGATCGAGGTCTCGGCCGACGGGCCGGCCGCGGTGCTCGACTGCGACGGGCGGCGGACCTTCTCCGTCCCGCCCGGCGGCCGGGTGGAGCTGAGCCGCGCGGCGGAACCGGTGCGGATGGTCCGGCTCGCGGTGCAACCGTTCGCGGACCGGCTCGTGCGCAAGTTCGATCTTCCCGTGCGCGGCTGGCGCGGCCGCGTCTCGAACACCTGATCGCTTTTCGGCGCTGACCGTTCGGCGCACGGAGGCGACCGCGCGAACATCCGTTCGGCGTTCGGGTGTGTCGGCGGTTCCGGCTGTCGGTGTTCGAACGTATGGTCCCCCGCATGTTGGCCGAGATGCGGATCCAGGGGCTCGGCGTGATCGACGACGCGACCCTGGAACTGGACCCGGGTCTGACCGTGCTCACCGGTGAGACCGGGGCGGGCAAGACCATGGTCGTGACCGGACTGCACCTGCTCGGCGGGGGGCGGGCCGAGTCGTCGCGGGTGTCCGCCGGGGCGAAGCGCGCGGTTGTCGAGGGGCGGTTCGTGGCGTCGCCCGGCGCGCTCGAGCTGGCCGAGGAGGTCGGTGCGGAGCCCGACGACGACGGTTCGCTCATCGCGGCGCGCACGGTGTCGGCCGACGGCCGGTCCCGCGCGCACCTCGGAGGCCGGTCCGTACCGAACGGGGTGCTGGGGCGGCTGGCCGAGGCCCAGCTGGCGGTGCACGGGCAGAACGACCAGCTGCGGCTGCTGCGCGGCTCGGACCAGCGTGCGCTGCTCGACCGCTTCGCCGGTGACCCGGTGGCCGTCCCGCTGGCGGCCTACAGGGCGCGGCGCGGTGCGTGGCTCGAGGTCACCGCCGAGCTGGCGGAACGCCGGGACAACGCCCGGCGGCTGGCCCAGGAGTCGGACATGCTGCGGCACGGACTGGCGGAGATCGAGGCCGTGGACCCGCAGCCCGGCGAGGACCGCGAGCTGGTCGAGCGCGCCCGCCGGATGGCGGAGGCCGACGACCTGCGGGCCGCCGCGGAGAGTGCCCGGGCGGCGCTGTCCGGTTCGGACGACGGCGAGTCGCCCGGCGCCGTCGGTCTCGCCGGGCAGGCGAAGGGGCTCGTCGAGGGCAGTGGTGACCCGGCGCTGGTGGAGCTGGGCCCGCGGCTGGCCGAGGCGGTCGCGGTCCTGGCCGACGTGACCGCGGAGCTGTCCGGCTACCTCGACCGGCTCGACGCCGACCCCGAGCAGCTGTCCCGGGTCCTCGAACGGCAGGCCGAGCTGAAGTCGCTCACCCGCAAGTACGCCGCGGACACCGACGGTGTGCTGGAGTGGGCGGCCTCGGCCCGTGAACGCCTCGACGGGCTCGACACCTCCGACGAGGCGCTGGCCGAGCTGTCCCGGCGCCGGGACGAGCTGTCGGCCGAGCTGGCCGAGCGGGCCGCCGAGGTCACGGCCGCCCGCACCGAGGCGGCCGGGCGGCTCGCCGAGGCGACCACCGCCGAGCTCGAGGGGCTGGCGATGAAGGACGCGCGGCTGCAGGTCGGTGTCGTGCCGCGGCCGGCGGGGGAGGGCCCGGTGCTCACGGTCGGCGGCCGGGAGTGCCACGCGGGGTCGGGCGGCGTCGACGAGGTGGAGATCCGGCTGGTCCCGCACGCCGGCGCGACCGCCCAGCCGCTGCACAAGGGGGCCTCCGGCGGTGAGCTCTCCCGGGTGATGCTGGCGCTCGAGGTGGCACTCGCCGGGTCCGACCCGGTCCCGACCATGGTCTTCGACGAGGTCGACGCGGGGGTCGGCGGCCGGGCCGCGGTCGAGATCGGCCGCCGGCTGGCCCGGCTGGCCGAGCGGCACCAGGTGATCGTCGTGACGCACCTGCCGCAGGTCGCGGCGTATGCCGACCGGCACCTGGTCGTGCAGAAGGCCTCCGGCGCCGGGGTGACCCGTTCCAGTGTGCGGCGGCTGTCCGAGGAGGAACGCAGCCAGGAGCTCGCCCGGATGCTCGCCGGCATGGAGGACACCGACACCGGGCGGGCGCACGCCGAGGAGCTGCGCGCCGCTGCGACCGCGCACCGGGACGCCGACCGGGCGGCGGCCGCCCCGGCGGACCTCGCCCAGGCCCGGTCGCGCCGCGCCGGTGGCGCGCGCGGCGGCGGCCGGTCCCGGCGTCGCACGGTCGCGCAGGCCGGCTGAGGCCCCGCGGCGGCCGGGCCGGGCACGCGCGCCCGGCACGCCCGTACCCGGGTGGGCGTGTACGGCCGGCCCGGCGGGGGCGCACCGCGTCGCCCGTCGGCTCACCCGTACCGCCCGAGCCGGTGACGCTGTGGTCACGCTGCGGCGTGCCTGCGCCGTCCCGGCCGTCCCCGGTGTCACAGTGCGCTCCATGAAGCTGTCCGGCCTGCTGCACCGAACGCGACCGGAGCTGCCGGGCCTGACCGGCCCGGCCCGCACCGACCGCCGAACCGAGGCGCTGCTGCGCCGGCTGCGCCCCGGCGACATCGTCGTGCTCGACCAGGTCGATCTCGACCGGTCCACCGCCGACGCGCTCGTGGCCGCCCGGGTCGCCGCGGTCGTCAACGCGGCGCCGTCGATCTCCGGCCGGTTCCCCAACCTCGGCCCGCAGGTCCTGGTCGAGGCCGGGATCCCGCTGGTCGACGACTGCGGCGCCGAGCTCCTGCGTGCGGTCAAGGACGGGACGAAGGTCCGGCTGCACGACGGCGTCCTCTACTCCGGCGAGCAACCGCTCGGCGAGGGGCGCGAGCAGACCGAGGACTCGGTCGCCGACGCGCTCGACGAGGCCAAGCAGGGACTCACCCACCAGCTCGAGGCGTTCGCCGCCAACACGATCGAGTTCATGCGCCGGGAGCGGTCGCTGCTGCTAGACGGGCACGGCGTCCCGGACGTCGACGTCGCGCTCGAGGGCCGCCCGGTGCTGGTCGTGGCCGCGGGCTTCGAGCACACCGCGGTGCTCAAACGCCTCAAGGCCTACATCAAGGAGTACCGGCCGGTCCTGATCGGTGTCGGCGCCGGGGCGGACGCCCTGATGAACGCCAAGTACCGGCCGCACCTCGTCGTCGCCGACCCGTCCGAGGTGTCGAACCAGGCGCTGACCAGCGGCGCCGACGTCGTCGTCCCGGCCTTCCCGGACGGGCACGCGCCCGGCCTGCACCGGGTGCAGGACCTCGGTGCCAGCGCCGTGACGTTCCCGTCGATGGCGAACCCGGAGGACCTCGCGCTGCTGCTGGCACATCACCACGGCGCCGGGATGATCGTCACCGTCGGGCTGTCCGCCTCGATGGCCGAGTTCCTCGACCGCGGCCGCTCCGGTGGCAACGCCTCGACGTTCCTGACCCGGCTGCAGGCCGGGGGCTCCGTCGTCGACGGCGCCATGATCGCGCAGATGTACCGGAGCCGGACGTCGTTCGCGCCGCTGCTCCTGCTGATCGCCGCGGCGGTGGTGGCCGTCGTCGTCGCGGTGCTCGTGTCGGGGGCGGGCCCGGCGGTGCTGGAGTGGGGCCGCGGCGTGATCGAGACCGTGCGGTCCTGGTTCCCGGCGTGATCTCCCGGCGCTACCACCGGATCGCACTGGTCACGGTGTTCGTGCTCGCGCTGGCGGCCGGCGTCGTCATCGCCGCGGTCGGCCTGCCGCAGCGGATCGTCAGCGGTGCCACCGACGCCGCCGGCGGCTCCGGTGAGGTCGAGCAGCTGCGCGCCGAACGCGACACCCTGGCCGCGCAGCAGCGCTCGACGGACGAGTTCACGATGCGGATCGCGCCGGAGCTGGTGCGGGGCAAGCTCGAGGGCGTGCCGGTCACCGTCGTCGCGCTCGGGGCCGATCCGGCCGACACCCGGGCGGTCGCCGAACTGGTGACCGCGGCCGGCGGGCAGGTCGCCTCCGAGGTGGAGCTGACCCCGGCCGTCACCGACCCGGCCCGGGCCGACCAGCTGCGGGACCTGTCCGCGCAGCTCCTGCCGTCGGGTGCCCAGCTGCCCGCCTCCTCCGAGCCCGGCACGCTCGCCGGTGGGCTGCTCGGTGCGGCGCTGCTCGCCCCCGCGGACGGTCCCGCACCCGACCCGCAGCAGGCCGGTGCCGTCGTCGCCGGCCTCGCCGGGGGCGGGTTCGCCGCACCACCCGCGGGCGAGCTCGTGCCGGGGCGGCTCGCCGTCGTCGTCACCGGTGGTGCCTACGACGGTGTCGACGCCGCGGGGTCCGCGGCCACGGCGGCCGGGCTCGCCGCCGAGCTCGACCGGCGTGGTGCCGGCGCGGTGCTCGCGGGGCGGGACGCGTCCCCGCACGGCGCGGTCGGCGCCGCCCGCGGCAGCGGCGGCCCGCTGTCCGCCGTCGACGGGGTCGGTACCGGCGCCGGACGGGTCGCGACGGTCCTCGCGCTCGCCGAGCGCAACGCGGGCCGCACCGGTCAGTACGGCTCCGGGCCCGGCGCGACGAGCCCGGTTCCGGCCGTCTGAAACCAGACGGTAGGCTGAAGTTCCGTGCAGACTCGCGCCACCCGTCATCTGTTCGTCACCGGTGGGGTCGCGTCCTCGCTGGGTAAGGGCCTCACCGCCTCGAGCTTGGGGCAGCTCCTCACGGCACGCGGACTCCGGGTCACCATGCAGAAGCTCGACCCGTACCTCAACGTCGACCCCGGGACGATGAACCCGTTCCAGCACGGCGAGGTGTTCATCACCGAGGACGGTGCGGAGACCGACCTCGACATCGGTCACTACGAGCGCTTCCTCGACCGTGACCTGCAGGGCCGGGCCAACGTCACCACCGGCCAGGTCTACTCCGAGGTCATCGCCAAGGAGCGGCGCGGCGAGTACCTCGGGGACACCGTGCAGGTCATCCCGCACATCACCAACGAGATCAAGGACCGCGTCCTCGCGATGGCCGAGCCCGACGCCGAGGGCATCGCCCCGGACGTCGTGATCACCGAGGTCGGCGGCACGATCGGCGACATCGAGTCGCTGCCGTTCGTCGAGGCCGCCCGCCAGGTCCGGCACGAGGTCGGCCGGGACAACTGCTTCTTCCTGCACGTCTCGCTGGTGCCCTACCTGGCACCGTCGGGCGAGCTGAAGACCAAGCCGACCCAGCACTCGGTCGCCGCGCTGCGCAACATCGGTATCCAGCCCGACGCGCTGGTGCTGCGCGCGGACCGCGAGATCCCGGACGCGATGAAGCGCAAGATCTCGCTGATGTGCGACATCGAGCTCGACGGCGTCGCCGCCTGCGCCGACGCCCCGTCGATCTACGATATCCCGAAGGTGCTGCACGGCGAGGGCCTCGACGCCTACGTCGTCCGCCGGCTCGGCCTGCCCTTCCGCGACGTCGACTGGACGGTGTGGGGCGACCTTCTCGACCGGGTGCACCACCCGCAGGAGACGGCGACGATCGCGCTGGTCGGGAAGTACGTCGACCTGCCCGACGCCTACCTGTCGGTCACCGAGGCGCTGCGTGCGGGCGGGTTCGCCCACCACGCCAAGGTCGCGATCCGCTGGGTCCCCTCCGACACCTGCGAGACCCCGGCCGGGGCGGCCGAGGCGCTCGACGGCGTCGACGGCGTCCTCGTCCCGGGCGGGTTCGGCATCCGCGGCATCGAGGGCAAGCTCGGCGCCATCACGCACGCCCGTACCCGCAAGATCCCGACCCTCGGGCTCTGTCTCGGCCTGCAGTGCATGGTGATCGAGGCCGCGCGCAACCTGGCGGGCCTGCCCGAGGCCAGCTCCTCGGAGTTCGAGCCGGACACCGAGCACCCGGTGATCTCGACGATGGCGACCCAGCGCGACGTCGTCGCCGGCGAGCGCGACATGGGCGGCACCATGCGCCTCGGCGCCTACCCGGCCGTGCTGGTCCCCGGGTCGGTGACCGCGAAGGCCTACGGCGCCAAGGAGGTCTCCGAGCGGCACCGGCACCGCTTCGAGGTCAACAACGCCTACCGGCAGCAGCTGTCCGACGCCGGGCTGGTGTTCGGCACCTCCCCGGACGGGACCCTGGTCGAGTTCGTCGAGCTGCCGTCGGCGCAGCACCCGTTCTTCGTCGGGACCCAGGCGCACCCGGAGCTCAAGAGCCGTCCCACGCGGCCGCACCCGCTGTTCGCGGCGTTCGTGAACGCCGCGCTGCGCTACCGGGCCGAGGACCGGCTGCCGGTGCAGCTGCCGGGGCGCTCGTCCGACCCCGGGCCGGTGGCCGAGGCGGAGATCGAGACCGACAGCGGCGCCGGTGCCGACGCGACGGTGCAGGAGGACGCGGCCAGCGCGAACGGGTCCGCCCCCACCGAGAGCACGCGGCGGTCCTGAGCCCGGTGTGCGCGGCTGCCGACCGCCGCGTCACGGGTGCCGTACGGCGGCACGGTCCGCCGCGCGAGCGGTGCGCGTTGCGGAGCCATTACGCTGCGGAGCGTGATCGTGTCGTACTGCGTTCCCGCACCCGTGACCCCGGCGGCGGCCCGATGATCCGCCCCGGCGAGCACGACTTCCCGGTCCGGTCGGCCACCGACATCTACTCCGGCCGGGTCATGGCGCTGCGCTCCGACCGGGTCGTCATGCCCAACGGCCGGGTCGCGACGCGGGAGATCCTCGAGCACCCGGGCGCGGTCGCCGTCGTCGCCGTCGACGAGCAGGGCCGGGTGCGGATGCTGCACCAGTACCGGCACGCCGTGCGCCGCCGGCTGTGGGAGCTGCCCGCGGGCCTGCTGGACATCGCGGGGGAGGACCCGGCCGTCACCGCCGACCGGGAGCTCACCGAGGAGGCCGGGCTGTCGGCGCACACGTGGTCGGTGCTGCTCGACGTCGTGCCCTCACCCGGGTTCTCCGACGAGTCCGTGCGAATCTACCTCGCGCGCGACCTCGTCGAGAAGCCGCGCCCGGACCTGGGCGACGACGAGGAGGCCGACCTCGAGCTGCGCTGGATCCCGCTCGACGAGGCCGTCGGGATGGTCCACTCCGGCGAGATCGTCAACGCGGTGTCCTGCGCCGGGCTGCTCGCCGCCCGGTCGGTACTGGCCGGTGAGTACGAGCCGCGGCCGGTCGGCACCGAGTGGGTGGACCGGCCGGAACGCTTCGCCCGCCGCCGCGACGGCGACGAGTGAGCCTCACGGGCGCAGCGGGCGCCCGGCGGAGTCGGTCGGGCGCCCGGCGAGCATCACGATCCCGTCGATGAACGGCCAGACGGCGCCGAGCCCGAACGTGAAGAACGTGACCAGCAGCTGGGCGATCGCCATCCCGGTGTGTCCGGTGTAGAACCGGCCGATGCCGAACGGCAGGAACATCTGCAGGAGACCGCCGACGATCTTCTGCTTGTCCGAGTAGGGCAGCCCGGAGTACGGCTCGCGCCCGAACGGCGCCGACGGGTCGTAGCCGTACGGGCCGTACACGGGTGGGCCGGGGTGCGGCGGGTATGCGGGCCCGGCCGCGCCGTACGCCGGGGTGCCGTAGCCGGGGGCGCCGAACCAGGGTGCGCCGCCGTAGGGCGGACCCACGGCGGGGGTGCCGAACGCTGCCGCGTCATACCCGGCCGGGCCGCCATTCCCGGCCGGTCCGTAGCCGGCGGGTCCGTGGCCTGCTGGTCCGTAGCCTGCGGGTCCGAACCCGCCTGGTGCGTGGCCCGCAGCCCCGTGGCCGGCGATCCCGTAGCCGGCGCCGTCGTAGCCGTCGGCTCCGTGGCCTGCCACCCCGTGGCCGGCCGATCCGGAACCGGGCGCCTCGTACGCGGCGGCGTCGTACCCGGCCGCGCCGTACCCGGCCGCGCCGTACCCGGGACTCCCCGCGCCGTAAGGGGGACCCGTGCCGTAGCCGGGGCCCGCGGGTCCGTACGTCGCCGGGCCGAGTGGCGTGCCGGACCCGCCCCCCGCGGGCCACGGCGGCACGGGCTGCGCGGTCGTGGGGGAGGAGTCGGGCCAGGGCCCCGCGGCCGGGTGCCCGGACGGGTCCGGGGCGGGGGCCGTGAGCGTGGGGTCCGGCATCGGCACCCGCGCGGTTGCCGCGGCCGAACCGACCGCCTCCGACGTGCCGGCGGCGGACGGCGTCCCGGGCACCGCGCCCCTCTCCGCGGCGAACGGCTCCGGCGGTCCGGCCGCCGTCGACGCGTCCGGCCGCCCGGCCGCCTCCGACGCGTCCGGCTGCCCGGCGGCTTCCGACGTGTCCGGCTGCCCGGCGGCTTCCGACTGCCCGGCGGCTATCGACGCGTCGGGCTGCCCGGCCGCCGGGTGCGGCGTTGCGGGGGTGCCGTCCGCGGGTGCGCTGGCCGTCCCGCGCGCGGCATCGCCGAGACCGTCCGGGTGCGGCGCAGGCAGGTCGCTGAACAGCCCGGCCAGCGCCGCCCGCGTCGTCGCCGCCCGGGCCGCCCGGGCGCGGTCGTCGAAGGTGTCGACGTCCAGCCGTCCGGCGGTGTAGTGGGCCGACAGCGCCCGGACGGCGTCCTCCTGCTCGGCGTAGCCGACCTCGTCCGCGCTCATGCCCACGACGGTATCGGCGATGGACCCCGCTGTGCAGACGCAGTGCAGACCGCGCCGACGGCGCGCCGTGGCGTGCCCGGCCGGTGGGTGCCCGCCGTCCTAGGCTCGGCCCATGCGTTTCGGACTGTTCATTCCCCAGGGCTGGCGTCTCGACCTCGTCGGCATCGACCCCGCGGCCCAGTGGGACGTGATGCGCGGCGTCGCCGAGCACGCCGACCGTGGTGACGTCTGGGAGTCGGTGTGGGTCTACGACCACTTCCACACCGTCCCCGAGCCCACCGACGAGGCCTGTCACGAGGCGTGGAGCCTGATGGCCGCGTTCGCCGCGACGACCGAGCGCGTGCGCCTCGGGCAGATGTGCACGTGCATGGCCTACCGCAACCCCGCCTACCTGGCGAAGGTCGCGGCGACCTGCGACGTCATCTCGAAGGGCCGCGTCGAGATGGGCATCGGCGGCGGCTGGTACGAGCACGAGTGGCGCGCCTACGGCTACGGCTTCCCGCGGCCGGGCGAGCGGCTCGGGATGCTCGACGAGGGCGTGCAGATCTTCGCCCAGGCCTGGCGGGACGGCCGCGCGTCCCTCGACGGCACGCACTACCGGGTCGACGACGCGATCGTGGCGCCCCGCCCGCTGCAGGACGGCGGCATCCCGCTCTGGATCGCGGGCGGCGGCGAGAAGGTCACGCTGAAGATCGCCGCGAGGTACGCGCAGTACACCAACTTCGACGGCACCCTCGAGGGCTTCCGGCACAAGTCGCAGGTGCTCGCGGGCCACTGCGCCGAGGTCGGGACCGACTTCGACGCGATCGTCCGCTCGGCCAACTACAACGTCGCGATCGGCGAGACCGAGGCCGAGGTCTCCGACCGGCTGCAGCAGCTCGTCGACCGGATCACCCCGATCGTCGGACCGGAGAAGGCCCGCAGCGCGCTGTCGGCGTTCGAGGGCCTGCCGGCCGTGGGGACGCCCGAGCAGATCGTCGAGAAGCTGTCCGCGCTGCAGGACGCCGGCATGAGCTACGGGATCTTCTACTTCCCGGAGGCCGCCTACGACCGGTCGGGGATCGAGCTGTTCGAGCGCGAGGTCGTTCCGGCGCTGCGCGGCTGACCGGTCCGGGTGATGCCGACTCCGGAACGCGTGGTCGAGGACTACCTCGGCCACCTCGCCGTCGAACGCGGGCGGGCGCCGAACACGCTGCGCTCCTACCGGCTCGACCTGGACCGTTACACCGGCCACCTCGCCGACCTCGGCCGCGGCGACCTGTCCGCGGTGAAGGAGACCGACGTCGCGGGGTTCGTGACCGCGCTGCGGACGGGGGAGCGCCCGCTGGCCGCGTCCTCGGCCGCGCGGGCGCTCGCCGCGGTCCGCGGGCTGCACCGGTTCGCGGTGCAGGAGGGGACGGTGCCGACCGACGTCGCCGCCGGGGTCGCGCCCCCGTCGTTGCCGTCGCGGTTGCCGACGGCGCTGTCGATCGACCAGGTCGACCAGCTCATCGCGGGCTGCGTCGCGGACTCGCCGACCGGGCTGCGGGACCGGGCGCTGCTGGAGCTGCTCTACTCGACCGGCGCCCGGATCTCCGAGATCGTCGGCGCGGACCTCGACGACCTCGACCAGCAGGCGCGAACGGTCCTGTTGCACGGCAAGGGGAACAAGCAGCGCATCGTGCCGGTCGGGCGGCCCGCGCTGGCCGCCGTCGACGCCTACCTGGTGCGCGCGCGTCCCACGCTGGGCGCCCGCGGCGCGGGCACCCCGGCCCTGCTGATCAACGCCCGCGGCAACCGGATGTCGAGGCAGAGCGCGTGGCACGTGCTGCGCTCCGCGGCCGAGGCGTCCGGCCTGGAACCGTCGGTGGTGGCGTCGATCTCGCCGCACACCCTGCGACACTGCTTCGCCACGCACCTGCTGTCCGGCGGCGCCGACGTCCGGGTGGTGCAGGAGCTGCTCGGGCACGCCTCGGTCGCGACGACCCAGATCTACACCCACGTCACCGTCGACACGCTGCGTGAGGTCTACGCCACCGCCCACCCCCGGGCCCGGGGCTGATCACCGATCCGGCGCGGATCCGGTCGACGATGGCCGGTCCCGCTCCCGATGCGTGATCAGCGGTTCGCGCCCGCGACGCGGGAGGGCGATCCGACGTGCCGGGGGCGTGGCACGGTGACGATCAGCCCGTGGGTCTGGCTGCGGTGCTGCGCGCACAGGACGGTGTCGTGACGACGGCGCAGGTCGTGGCCTGCGGGGTCTCCGCGCGGACGGCGCGCCGCTGGGTCCAGGAGGGACGCTGGTCGTCGCCGTACCCGGGGGTCTTCCTGGACGGCGCGCACCGGTACGGGCCCCGGGCCAGGATCCGTGCGGTGTCGTTGTGGGCGGGGCCCCGCGGGCTGATCTCGGGGCCGGCCGCTGCATGGTGGTACGGCCTGCTCGAGACGCCACCCGCCGTCGTCACGGTGACCGTTCCGCGTGCGACGTCGCGGCGTCCCCGGCCCGGGACGCGGGTGCGCCGGCGGGACCTGACGGCGGCCGACCGTGCGAGCCGTGCGGGCATCGGGCTCACCGCCCGCCCCTTGACGGTCCTGGAGACGGCGATCGCGGTCCCGGACGGCGGCGCCCTCCTCGACCGCGCCCTGCAACGCCGATGGGTCACCTTCGACGACGTGCACGCGGCGTGGTGCCGCCTGTGCGGAGCGACCGGAGCGACCGGTGCCCGGCGGCTGCTCGTCGCCGCGGCCGACCGGGCTGCCTCGGCTGCGGAACGACGGCTCGTCCGGCTGCTCCGCGACGCCGGGATCGGGGGTTGGCGACTGGCGTACCCCTTCGGTCCCTACGAGATCGACCTGGCCTTCCCGGCCGCCCGGCTCGCGATCGAGATCGACGGCTGGGCGTGGCACTCCGATGTCGCCCGGTTCCGCAACGACCGGCGCAAGGGCAACGAGCTCGTCACCGCCGGCTGGGTGCTGCTCCGCGTGACCTGGCACGACCTGGAGAAGGCCCCGGGGCGCGTCCTCGCCCAGATCCGCCACGCCCTCGCCCGGGCGCGCTGATCACGGATCCGGCGCGGAACCGGTCACCGATGGCCGGTTCCCCTCCCGATCCGTGATCGCCGCCCCGTCGCGGGGGCGGGTCGGGGTGCTCCGCTACGTTCTGGTCCTGATGCGGTACGGAGTGTGGATGGCGACGGCGGCGGCGGGTTTCGTGCTGGCCGGGTGCGGGGGCACGGGCCCCGAGCAGCGGGAGACGCTGACGGATCCGGTCGAGGGGACGGTCGACCGCGTCGAGGTCGAGTCCGACGCCGGGGAGGTCCGGCTGGTCGCCGGGGACCGGGCGTCGGTGGAGCAGGACCTGCGCTGGACCGGGGACGCGAAGCCGGAGGTCGAGCACCGCCTCGACGGCGACGTCCTGACGGTGACCGTCCGCTGCCCCGACGACGGCGGCGAGCGCTGCCAGGCCGGCCTGGTGATCACCGTGCCGGAGTCCGCCGAGTCACGGGTCGAGGCCTCGGCCGGCGGGATCGAGGTGAGCGGGCTGACCGGCGACCAGGACCTGCAGACCTCCGCCGGCGGGGTCCGGGGCACCGGGCTCGGACCGGGCTCGGTCGGGGCCCGCTCCACCGCGGGCGGGGTGGACCTGGCCTTCGCCACGCCCGCGTCGGACGTGCACGCCGAGTCGTCGGCCGGGTCGGTCGACATCCGGGTGCCGATCGGCCCCGCCTATCACGTGACGGCGGAGACCACGGCCGGGTCGACCAGCGTCGAGGTGCCCGACCAGCCCGGAGCCGACCACCGGATCACCGCGCGCAGTACGGCGGGCGGGGTGCGGGTCGTGCCGGCCGACTGACCCGGCCGATCGACCCCGGGCGACACGCCGCACCCGCCGGGCGCCGCCGGGCGGCCGCCCCGCGCGGGTAGGGTGACCCGAAATCCATTCGCGACGTGCACGGCGAGGCGCGTTGCCGCACGTGGGGCCGATTCCTACAGTGCGGATCGGGATCAGTGCAGTGGAGATCCGCGACCCCGGTACGGCACCCACGACGAGACCGGAGACCGCATGAACCCGACGCGGCCGGAACCCCACGGCCGGCACGACGACTCGGCCGACGAGCCGACGCCGGACCCGGGGCGAGGCACCCCCAGCACCAGCGCCCGCGCGCCCGAACCGGCGCCGCTGACCGTGCACGGCCCCGCCCGTGTGATCGCGGTGGCGAACCAGAAGGGCGGCGTCGGCAAGACGACCTCGACGATCAACCTCGGGGCCGCGCTGGCCGAGTACGGCCGCCGCGTCCTGCTCGTCGACTTCGACCCGCAGGGCGCGCTCTCGGTCGGGCTCGGGGTGCAGCCGCACCAGCTCGAGTCGACGGTCTACAACCTGCTGATGGAGCGCGACGTCGACCCGGACGAGGTGCTGCAGGACACCGGCGTCGAGAACATGGACCTGCTGCCGTCGAACATCGACCTGTCCGCGGCCGAGGTCCAGCTGGTCACCGAGGTCGGACGGGAGCAGGCGCTCGGCCGCGCGCTGAAGCGCTTCCTGCCCGACTACGACGTCGTCCTCATCGACTGCCAGCCCTCGCTCGGCCTGCTCACGATCAACGCACTGTCCTGCGCCGACGAGGTCCTCATCCCGCTGGCCTGCGAGTTCTTCTCGCTGCGCGGGGTCGCGCTGCTGATGGACACCATCGACAAGGTCACCGACCGGCTCAACCCGGACCTGCGGCTGCTCGGGGTGCTCGCGACGATGTTCGACACCCGCACGCTGCACACCAAGGAGGTCCACGACCGCGTGGTCGAGGCGTTCGGGGAGAAGGTGTTCGACGCCGTCATCAACCGGACGATCAAGTTCCCGGAGACCACGGTCGCCGGCGAGCCGATCACGTCGTGGGCGCCGACGTCGCACGCGGCGGACGCGTACCGGATGCTGGCCCGTGAGGTCATCGCTCGGTGACGCTGGTCGCTGGTGATCCGGCAGGGCCGGTCGACAACCTCGGCGACGACGACGTCGCCTCCCCGCGCAGCCGCCGCTTCACCGTCCGGCTGGCCAACTTCGAGGGCCCGTTCGACCTGCTGCTGCAGCTGATCGGCAAGCACGAGCTCGACGTCACCGAGATGGCGTTGCACAAGGTCACCGACGACTTCATCGCGCACCTGGCCGACCTCGGTGACGACGCCGACCTCGACGAGACGACCGAGTTCCTCGTCGTCGCGGCGACCCTGCTCGACCTCAAGGCGGCCCGGCTGGTGCCGGGGGCCGAGGTGGACGACGAGGAGGACCTCGCCCTGCTCGAGGCCCGCGACCTGCTGTTCGCGCGGCTGCTGCAGTACCGCGCGTACAAGGAGGCCGCGCAGCTGTTCGTCGAGCTGGAGAACGGTGCGATGCGCCGGTTCCCCCGCTCGGTGTCGCTGGAGGAGCGGTACGCCGAGCTGCTGCCCGAGGTGCTGCTCGGGGTGGACGCGCAGGCCTTCGCGGAGCTGGCCGCGACCGTGTTCCGGCCGCGTCCGCCGGAGGAGGTGGGCGTCGACCACCTGCACGCGGTGCACGTGTCGGTGCCCGAGCACGCCCAGTTGCTGCGCGAGCGGCTCGCCGAGGTGAGGGTCGCGAGCTTCGCCGAGCTGACCGCGGACTGTGTGGCGACGCTGGAGGTCGTCGCACGGTTCATGGCGCTGCTGGAGCTGTACCGGGAGCGGTCGGTGGCGCTGGAACAGCCCGAGCCGTTCGGGGATCTCACCGTCACCTGGACCGCCGACCGCACCGACGATCCGGTCGCCTACGCCGCCGCGCTGGAGGACGAGGCGGCCGCCGCCGAGGAGGCGGTGCGGGCCCGGAACCGGCGCCGGCGGAAGAAGAACCGGGTGGACGACTCGTCCGGTGCCGGGTCGGCGGACGGGGAGGCCGACGCCGCTACCGACGCCGCTACCGATGGTGACACCGACGCCGATGCCGATGATGGTGCTGATGCTGCGAGCGGTACCGACTCCGGTGACGGGGCGGCCGGCGAGCCGGGGACCGGCGTCGATGGGGCGGGCCCGGACGCGGACAATGACGTGATGCACCGCGAGCTGTTGCACGACGACGAGGGGACCGGGGCACCCGGTGACTGAGCCGGACGACCGGCCGGGCTCCGACGACCCGGAGGACCCGTCCGAGCTGCTGCGCCTGATCGGCCGCACCGTGCCGCGCAGCCCGCACGCCGGCGCCCACCGCGCGGGCGACGAGGCGGCCGCACGCGCTGCGGAGGCCGTCGCCTCCGATGAGCACGATGAGGGGCCCGTCCGCGACGAGGGCGACAGCGCGCAGCTCGGCGCGGATGCGGAGTCTGTCGAGGGCCGAGATGCACGTTCCGGCCCGGTTGAGGGCGGCGGCGTGCCACTCGGCGAGGGCGGGTCGCTCACCGACGGTCGAGGTGCGCGGTCCCGCCCCGGTGAGGGCGACAGCGCGCAGCTCGGCACAGATGCGGAGCCTGTCGCGGGCCGAGATGCACGTTCCAGCCCGGCTGAGGTCGGCTCCCCGCCGAGCGAGGAGTCGGCGGGCCCGGTTGCCCGCCGCGTCGAGCACTCCGGGAACGGTGCCGAGCGACCCGCCGCGCAGTCGGAGGAGGGCACGGGCCCCGAGCTGGCGGAAGCCGAGGTCGCGGCGACGGAGCAGACCGGGAGCGAGTGGACGCGCGCCGCAGCGGCCGGGGCCGTGGAGCCAGGACCCGCAGGAGCCGGACAGGCCGGGGGCGGCGAGTCCGCCGAGGACGGGCCGATAGCCGCGACCCCGCCACCCGATTCCTCCGGAGCCGGAGCGGTCGGAGCCCGGGCGCCCGACGCCTCCAGGGCCGACGACCCGGTACCCGATGCCCGGGCAGCCGAGGATCCGACAGCCGAGGACCGCACACCCGACGGTCCGATGGCCACCGCCGCGGTCACCGACGACTCCGAGGCCGCCGACCGGACCGACGCCCTCAACAGCGGCGCCGAGCGGGACCTCGCCGAGGACACAGAGCCGGGGCTCGCCGGGGACACCGAGCGGGAGCTCGCCGGGGACATCGAGCGGGAGCTCGACGGCGGCACTGAGCCCGCCGAGGACCCCGAGCGGGAGCCCGCCGGCGACACCGAACCGGGGCTCGCCGGGGACGCAGAGCCGGGGCTCGCCGGGGACACAGAGCTGGAGCTCACCGAGGACACCGAGCTGGAACTCGCCCTCGAGGCCCTGCTGCTCGTGGTCGACTCCCCGATCGACGAGGCGTCGCTGGCGAGCACGCTGGACCAGACCCCGTCGCGCATCCGGCAGACACTCAACCGGATGTCGCTGGCCTACACCGCCGACCGTCGCGGCATCGACCTGCGCCGGGCCGGGGGAGGGTGGCGGTTCTACACCCGCGACCGCTACGCCCCGTATGTCGAGAAGCTGTTGCTCGACGGTCAGCGGGCGCGGCTGACGAGGGCGGCGCTGGAGACCCTCGCCGTCGTCGCGTACCGCCAGCCGGTGACCCGTGCGCGGGTGTCGGCGGTGCGCGGGGTGAACTGCGACGGCGTGCTGCGCACGCTGCTCACCCGCGGCCTGGTGGAGGAGGCGGGCACCGAGGAACAGACAGGGGGGACACTGTTCCGGACGACCGAGCTGTTCCTCGAACGGCTCGGCCTCTCCTCGGTGCAGGAACTGCCCCCGCTGGCACCGCTGCTGCCCGACATCGACGCGATCGACGACCTGGATGGAATCTGACGAGATGACTGCTGGAAGCACGGGACACGATCCCGACGGGGTCCGGCTGCAGAAGGTGCTGGCCCGCGCCGGTGTCGCCTCCCGGCGCGCCGCGGAGGACCTGATCGCGCAGGGCCGGGTGCAGGTCGACGGCGAGACGGTCCGCGAGATGGGCCGGCGCATCGACCCGGACACCGCGGTGCTGCACGTCGACGGGGCCCGCGTCACCCTGCGCGACGACCAGGTCTACCTGGCGCTGAACAAGCCCGTCGGCCTGCACTCGACGATGTCCGACGACCTGGGCCGGCCCTGCGTCGGTGACCTGCTCGCCGACCGGGTGGAGCTGATGAACGCCGCGCAGCGGCTGTTCCACGTGGGGCGCCTGGACGTCGAGACCGAGGGCCTGCTCCTGCTCACCAACGACGGCGAGCTCGGCCACCGGCTGATGCACCCGTCCTACGAGGTGCCGAAGACCTACCTGGCCGAGGTCGAGGGGAAGATCGCCCGGGACCTGGGCCGCCGGCTGCGGGACGGCGTCGAGCTGGACGACGGCGTCGCCCGGGTCGACACGTTCAAGCTCGTCGACATGGTCCCCGGCCGCTCCACCGTGCAGCTCGTGCTGCACGAGGGCCGCAAGCACATCGTGCGCCGGATGCTGGCCGAGGTCGGGCACCCGGTGCAGCGGCTGGTGCGCACCGCGGTCGGCGAGGTCCGGCTCGGCAACCAGAAGCCCGGCAAGCTCCGCCCGCTCGACCGGGTGGAGGTCGGGTCGCTGTACAAGGCGGTGGGGCTGTAGATGGCGGTGCGAGCGCTGCGCGGCGCGACCCAGGTCGACGCGGACGACCGGCAGCAGATCCTGGACCGTTCGGCCGAGCTGGTGAGCGCGGTCCTGGAGCGCAACGAGCTGGTCTCCGACGACGTCATCTCGATCTGGTTCACCGCCACCCCGGACCTGACCGCGGAGTTCCCGGCGTACGCGGCCCGGCTGCTCGGGCTCACCGACGTCCCGCTGATGTGCGCGACCGAGATCGCGGTGCCCGGCGCCCTGCCCCGGGTGCTGCGGCTGCTCGCGCACGTCGAGACCCCGCGGCCGCGGTCCGAGCTGCGCCACGTCTACCTGCACGGGGCACGCGCACTGCGCACCGACCTGCCCCAGTAGGACCCCGCCCCCGGACCACCGCACCGGACCGGCGAGAATGCCCGGCGGAATACCGGTACGACTTCAGGGGGACAGGTGGCCTTGCGGGGCGTCGTCGCGATGGACGGTCCGTCCGGGACGGGCAAGTCGACCGTCTCGCGGCGGCTGGCGAAGGCCTGCTCGGCGGCCTACCTCGACACCGGGGCCATGTACCGGGCCGCGACGCTCGCGGCACTGCGGGCCGGGCTCGACGAGAACTCCGCCGCCGACGAGATCGCCCGCGCGGCGACCGGGGCGCGGATGGAGTCCGGCACCGACCCGGGCGCGCCGACCATCCTGCTCGACGGGGACGACGTCTCCGCCGAGATCCGGGGCCCCGAGGTCACCGGGTTCGTCTCCGCGGTGTCGGCCGTCCCCGAGGTGCGCACCGCGCTGGTCGCCCGTCAGCACGCCATGATCCGGGACGCGACCGGCGACGGCGGCGGGATCGTCGTCGAGGGCCGGGACATCGGTACCGTGGTGGTGCCGGAGGCGCCGCTGAAGGTGTACCTGACGGCGTCGCCGGAGGTCCGCGCGGCGCGGCGCGGCCGGCAGGACGCGAAGGCCGGGCGGCAGAGCGACCTGCACGTCACCCTGGCCGACGTCGAGCGCCGGGACCGGCTCGACTCCTCGCGCCGGATCTCCCCGCTGTACGCCGCGGCCGACGCGCTGGTGCTCGACACCGACCGCCTCTCGGCGGACGCGGTGCTCGACCGGCTGCGCGAGCTGGTCGCGGAGCGGGGGCTGGAGGGGTGAGCACGCTTCGTGCGGACGCGGGTGGGCTGCCGCACGGAAGCCTCGGATGGCTGCACGACCTGGCCCGCCGGCTCGGGACGTGGATCTACCGGCCGTTCCTGCGGGTGCGGCTGCACCACCCGGAACGCATACCACCGGACGGGCCCGTCGTGCTCGTCGCGAACCACAGTGCGTTCGTCGACGGACCGTTGCTGTTCGGCATGTTCGGGCGGCGGGTGGTGTTCCTGGTGAAGGCCGAGATGTTCGCGGGGCCGCTGACGTTCCTGCTCCCGGCGCTGGGACAGATCCCGGTGCGCCGTGACGTCGTCGATCGCCGGCCGCTCACCGCGGCGCTGGGCGTGCTGCGCGACGGCGGCATGGTCGGGGTGTTCCCGGAGGGGACCCGCGGCACCGGCGACGTGGCGGCCGTGCGGCGGGGTGCGGCGTGGCTGGCCCGCGCGGGTGCGGCACCGCTGCTGCCGGTCGCGGTGCGCGGCACCCGCCGCCCGGACGGGGCCCGGCGCCGCTTCCGCCCCCGGGTGGACGTACTGGTGGGCGAGCCGCTGCCGCCGCCGTCCGCGCCCGGGCGGGACGGCCTGACCGCCGCGACCGAGGACGTCGCGGCGGCCCTGCGGACCCTGGTCCGCGAACTGGAGACTCCCCGTGAGGGACAGCAGAGTGGCCGGTACGACCGGCCGGAACGTGAGTGAACAGGTGAGCCAGAGCAGCGAACACGGAACGAGCGACGGCGCCGTCGAGGCCGGCGCCGTCGAGACTGGGGCCGTCGAGATCGGGTCCGCCGCCGACCGGGCGGAGATGGACCGGCTGGGCCTGGACCCGGCCGAGTTCGTCGCGGTCGACGACGAGGGCCGGGTTGCGGCGGGCATCGACCCGGACGAGGTGCTGGCCACCCCGACCCTCGCCGTCGTCGGCCGCCCCAACGTCGGTAAGTCCACACTGGTCAACCGGATGCTGGGCCGCCGGGAGGCGGTCGTGCAGGACGTGCCGGGGGTGACCCGCGACCGCGTCGTCTACGACGCCCTGTGGAACGGCCGCCGGTTCAAGCTGATGGACACCGGCGGTTGGGAGCCGGACGCCGACGGCCTGCAGGGCTTCGTCGCCCAGCAGGCGGAGACGGCGATGCGCACCGCCGACGCGGTCCTGCTCGTCGTCGACGCCGCGGTCGGCGCGACCGCCACCGACCAGGCCGCCGCGCGGGTGCTGCGGCGGGCCGACGTCCCGGTCCTGCTGGCCGCGACGAAGGTCGACGACGACCGGCTCACCTCCGACACCGCCGAGCTGTGGCGGCTCGGGCTGGGCCAGCCCCATCCCGTGTCGGGCCTGCACGGGCGCGGCTCCGGTGACCTGCTCGACGCGGTGCTGGACGTCCTCCCCGAGACCCCGCGCGACGACTTCGGGCTCGGCGCCGGCAGCGGCCCCCGCCGGGTCGCGCTGGTCGGCAAGCCCAACGTCGGCAAGTCCAGTCTGCTCAACAAGCTCGCCGGCGAGCAGCGCTCGGTCGTGCACGACGTCGCGGGCACCACCGTCGACCCGGTCGACTCCCTGGTGGAGCTCGACGGCGAGGTCTTCCGGTTCGTCGACACCGCGGGCCTGCGCAAGCGGGTGAAGATGGCGTCCGGGATGGAGTACTACGCGTCCCTGCGGACCAGCGCGGCGATCGAGGCCGCGGAGGTCGCGCTGGTGCTGATCGACGCCTCCGAGCCGATCGCCGAGCAGGACCAGCGGGTGCTGTCGATGGTCGCCGACTCCGGCCGCGCCCTGGTGATCCTGTTCAACAAGTGGGACCTGGTCGACGAGGAGCGTCGCCACCAGCTCTCCCGCGAGCTGGAACGCGACCTGATCAGCGTCCGCTGGGCCGAGCGGGTCAACGTGTCCGCGCTGACCGGTCGCGCGACCCAGCGGATCACCCCGGCGATGCGTCGTGCGCTGGAGTCCTGGGACACCCGCATCCCCACCGGCCGGCTCAACCAATGGCTCACCGACCTGGTCGCCGCCACCCCGCCGCCGGTGCGCGGCGGCAAGCAGCCGAAGATCATGTTCGCGACGCAGGCGAGGACCCGCCCGCCGACGTTCGTGCTGTTCACCTCCGGCTTCCTGGAGGCGGGCTACCGCCGGTTCGTCGAGCGCAGGCTGCGCGAGGAGTTCGGGTTCGGGGGCTCGCCGATCCGGCTGTCGGTGCGGGTGCGCGAGAAGCGCCCGCGGCAGAAGTGATGCGTGCGCTGCGCGGCCGCCCCGGTGCGCGGTCCTGGGAGCTCACCGAGGTGCCGGTGCCGGAGCCCGGGCCGGGGGAGCTGCTGGTCCGGGTGCGGGCGGCCGGGCTGAACCGCGCCGACCTGCTCGCGCTCTCCGGCGGCTACCCGGTCCCGCACGCGGACGCCGACGGGACGTTCACCGCGGGCATGGAGCTGGCCGGTGAGGTGGTCGCGGCCGGTCCGGGGACCGTGGGCACGACCGGCCGCGGTCTCGGTGACCGGGTGTTCGCGACCGCGCCGGCCGCGTTCGCCGACTACGTCGTCGTCGACGCCCGCCGCGCGCTGCCGATCCCCGCCGGGGTGGGCTGGACCGACGCCGCGGCCCTGCCGGTGGCGCTGGAGACCGCGCACGACGCGCTCGTCACCCAGGCCGGGTTCACCGGCGGCTCGGTGCTGGTGCTGGGCGGCACGACCGGGGTCGGCCAGGTCGCGATCCGGCTGGCCGCCGCGCTCGGCGCGTCCCCGGTGCCGGCGACCACGACCTCGCCGGCCAAGCGCGACGCGATCGCCACCGCCGGCGCCACCCCGGTGGTAGGCCTCGAGGAGCTGCGCGCGGTCACCGGGGTCGACGTCGTCCTGGACCTGGTCGGCGGCGAGTACCTCGCGGCCGCGCTCGCCGGGGTCCGGACCGGCGGCACCGTCGTCCAGATCGGACGGCTCGCCGGCCCGGCCGCCACGCTCGACCTGAACACGCTGTCGTTCCGCCGGCTGCGGCTGATCGGGACGACGTTCAGCGTCCGCTCCGCCGACGAGCGCGCCGCCGTCGCCGCGGCGCTGACGCCCGTCCTCGACCTCGTCGCGGACGGCCGGGTCCGGGCCACCGTCGACCGCGTCGTCCCCGTCGACGACGCCGGTTCCGCCGCCGCGCACCTGCGGTCGGGCACGACCGTCGGGAAGGTGGTCCTCGACCTCGGCGACCCCGCCCCGTCGCAGGTGTAACCGTGCGGACCCCGGCACCGAGTGCGCTGACGTGACGGTGCTCGAGCGATGGTGGATCTGGCGCGCCCGGGCGGCGTGCGAGATCGCGCTGGCCCGTCACGGGGGCGACGCGCTGGTCGCCGACGCGTGTACCGAGGCGTCCTGGTACGCCGACATGCTGTACCCGTGGAACGGACACGGCTGCGAGCCGGCCGCCCGGGTGTACGCCTGGCTGAGCATCCTGATGGCCCGGCGAATCGTCGCCGAGGGTACCGGGACCGGTCGGGCGCACCTGGATCGGTGATCGTGGGGTGGCTACCGTGCCGGGTGTGACGCACTCAGCGGCGGGACGTGCGTTCCACGGTCGGGCCGCCGAGCTGGAGCTGCTCGGTGCCGCGCTGCGCCGCACGGCCGAGCACGGCGCGTCCGCGGTCCTGCTCGGCGGGGACGCCGGCGTCGGCAAGACCCGCCTGGTCGGCGAGTTCGGCCGCGCGGCGGCCACCGAGGGCGCCACCGTCCTGACCGGACGGGCGCTCGACATCGCCGACGCGCCGTCGTTCTGGCCGGTGGTCACCGCGCTGCGCATGCACGCCCGCAGCGGGGCCGGCCCGGCCGCCCGCACGTTCGCCGAGGCCCTCGAGCGGCTCGACGAGACCGGGGGTGCCGCCGGGGACCGGGTCGGGATGCTGGGCGAGCTGGGCGCGGTCGTCGGGCGGGCCGCGCGCAGCGCGCCGGTGGTGCTCGTCGTCGACGACCTGCAGTGGGCCGACCGGTCCACCCGGGACCTGTTCGCCTACCTGCTCGCGGGCCTCGCGACCGAGCCGGTGCTGCTGGTCGGCACCTACCGCGACGACCCCGCCGGTGGCGTGCCGGCGGCGCTGCTGCCGCTGGTCACCGAGCTGCGCCGGCACCGCACGGTCACGTTCCGGCAGGTCGAACCGCTGCCGCGGGGAGCGCTCGCCGAGCTGCTCGGGATGTGGGTGCCGGACCGGCCGGACCTCGAACCGCTGGTGTGGCAGCACTCGTCGGGCAACGTGTTCCTGGCCGAGGAGACCGTCCGCGCGGTGCTCGACGGCGACCCGCGCGGGGTGCCGCAGACGGTGCGCGAGCTCGTCCGCGCCGGGACCGCGACGCTGTCGCCGGCCGCGCACGACGTGGTGCGCGCGGTCGCGGCCGGGGTCGGCGGTGTCGAGCACCCGCTGCTCGTGTCGGTGCTCGACCGGTCGGGGGCCGAGCTCGCGGCGGCGGTGCGGGAGGCCGTCGACGCCGGGATCGTCGTCGTGACCGGCGGCGACGGGTACGCGCTGCGGCACGGCCTGATGACCGAGGTCGTCGCCGGGGACCTGCTGCCGGCGGAGCGGATCGAGCTGCACGGCCGCTACGCGCACGCCCTGGCCGGGTACGAGAGCGTCCCCGGGACAGCGGCCCGGCTGGCCCACCACTGGCAGCGGGCCGGGCACCCGAAGGAGGCGTTGACGGCCACCATCGCCGCCGCCGAGGAGGCGGAGCGGCTGCGCGGCTACGCCGAGGCGCACCGGCACTGGCTGCGGGCCGCGACCCTGCCCGTCCCCGGCGCTGAGGCCGCGCGCGGCGGGTACCTGGAGAACGCCGCCGGGGCCGCCGAGCTCGCCGGCGACCACGACTCGGCGGTCGCGCTGCTGTCCGAGCGGCTCGCCGGTCCGGACGCGCCGGTGGGGCTGGACGAGGCGGTGCTGCGGGCGCGGCTGGGCCGCTACCTGATGTCGGCGGGGCAGGCGGGGGAGGCCGAGGAGGCGTACCGGCGGGCGGCCGCCGTCCTGCCCGCGGACCCCGTGGCGTCCGGTGCGGGACCTCCCGGTGCGGTCCTGCCGCCCGGCGGCCCGGACGCCGGTGGTGGGCCCCGCCCCAACATGCTGCCGGTCGACCCCACCGAGGCCGCCCGTGCCGAGGTGCTCGCCGGCTACGCGGGTGCGCTGCTCGCGCGGGCCGACTTCGCCGCCGCCCGCACGGTCGCCCAGCAGGCGCTCGAACCGGCCCGGCGAGTCGGCGAGCCGCGGGCGCTGGCGTCGGTGCTCGGCGTGCTCGGGTTCGGTGCCGCCTACACCCGCGACGGCGGGGCCGCGCAGGAGGCGTTGGCCGAGGCGGTCGAGATCGCCGAGGCGACCGGGGACCCGGCGACGCTGGGGGAGTGCCTGCTGCGGCGGGCCGAGCTGCTGTCCGGCCCGCTGAATGCCCTGGACGACGGCGTGGCGGCGGCCCGGGCCGGGGCCGAGCGGATGGCCGAGCTGGGGCTGGGCCGCACGGCGGCGGTGTCGTTGCGCGCGCTGGCCGCGAACGGGCTGTTCCGCAAGGGCGCCTGGGACGAGGGCGAGCAGGAGGTGGCCCGGGCGTGGGCGGCCGGGCCCGCCGGGGCCGAGATGATCGAGCTGCGGTTGGCGCGGGCGCGGCTGCGGATGGGGCGCGGGGACCTCGACGGCTCCGAGCTGGACCTCGCCGCGGTGGAGCTCGTCGCCGGTTCCACCGGCCTGCCGAAGCTGCGGTTGCCGCTGCTGATCCTGCGGGCCGGGCTGGAGATGTGGCGCGGCCGGCCGGAGGTCGCGTTCACCCACGTCGGGGTGGGGCTCGACGTCGTCGAGTCCGGGATCGACGACGTCTGGGCGGTCGCCCCGCTGCTCTGGCACGGCGCCCGCGCCCACGCCGAGGCCGTCCTGGCCGGTCGCCCCCCGGACGCGGGCGGGCTGCGCCGGCTGCGCCGCCACCGGCGCGAGCTGATCGACCGCGGCGAGCGCTCCGACCCGGCGCTGCGCGGGGTGCTCACCACCTACGAGGCGATGTGCACCGCCGAGGACTCGCGGGTCACCGCGGGGGCCGATCCGGCGACCTGGGGTGCGGTGGCGGACCTGTTGGAACGGCTCGGGCAGCCGTACCCGACGGCGTACGCGCGGCTGCGCAGCGCGGAGGCGTTGCTGGCGGGGCGGCGCCGGAGCGGGGCCGCCGAACTGGCGCGGGCCGCGGCGGGGGCGCGGGCGTTGCAGGCCGACCCGCTGCTCACCGAGATCGCCGCGGTGGCCCGCCGGGCCCGGGTCGCGGTGCCCGACCTGCCGGACCCGCCGGCCGGTGCCGTGCGGGTGGAGCCGGTGGTGCCCTCGTCGCCGGTGGACGACCCGCTGTCCACACTCACCGGGCGCGAGCTCGAGGTCCTCGAGGTGCTCGCCGCGGGGGCGACGAACAAGGAGATCGCGGCCCGGCTGTTCATCGCCCCGAAGACGGTCGCGGCCCACCTCGCGCGGATCTTCGCCAAGCTCGGGGTGACCAACCGGACCCAGGCCGCCGGCGTCCTGCGGCGGCACGTCCCGGAATCCGAGCGCACCGAGTAGGGCATTCGACCGATGTCCCGGGCGGGCGGATCGGTGAGGCTGGAGGCCGCACCGCGCACGCAGGAGGCCCGCGTGACCACGATGATCGAGCGCCCGCCCGGAGGACCGGATGCCGGTCCGCCGAGCGGACGCGGCCGGGGGGTCGCACTGCCGACGGGGCTGCCGTCGGGTCTCCCGGACGACGTCGACGGGGTCGTGGCAGCGCTGGAGCGGTGGCAGGAGGTCCTCGAGCGCGACCACGGCGTGCGGGACGGTCTGGCCTGCTTCAACCGGCTCTACCTGCGGGTCACCCGCGACATCCGGGCCCTGCTCGACGACGAGGAGGTCTGCGGCAAGGACTTCCTGGCCCGGCTCGACGTCGAGTTCGCCCGCCGCTACCTGCGCGCGACCGGTGGCGGCGCCGCGGTGCCCCGGGCCTGGGCGGTGCTGCTCGACCGGCGGGCCGAGCCGGGGATCGACCCCGTGCGGTTCGCCGTCGTCGGGATCACCGCGCACGTCAACCTGGACCTGGCGCCCGCGGTCGTCCGGACGTGCACGGTGCTGGGGCGCAGCGCGCCGGGACCGGCCGAACGGGCCGACTACCGGGCGGTCAACGACACCTTCGCGCGGCACCTGGACACCCTGCTCGGCCAGAGCGGGCCGCGGTGCGACGCAGTGACCGACGTCCCGGTCGTGCTCGCCCGCGAGGTGACCTGGCGCCAGGTGCTGCAACTGTGGGAGCAGCGGTCCCGCCCGACCGAGTACGAGCGCGAGATCGACGCGCTCGACCGGCGGACCGCGCTCATCGGACGGGGACTCCTCACGTTGGGAGCCCTGACATGACACCCGCCCGTGTGGGGGACGGGCGGGTGTCCGCGTCCCGGGCCGTGGGCGGCGTCGCGCCGTCCACGGCCCCGGGAACGGTGCTGATCCTCGACGACCACGAGCTGGTCGGGACCTCGCTGGCCGATGCGCTGCGCCGCGACGGCGTCCCGGCGCGTTTCCGGCCGGCGCACTCCGTGCCCGACGTGTACGAGGCGATCGACGGGTGCACCCCCGGTCTGCTGGTGCTCGACCTCGATCTCGGCCGCGACCAGCAGGGCAACCGGGTCGACACGATCCCGCTGATCCCGGTGCTGCGCGCGGCCGGCTGGCGGGTACTGGTGCTCTCGGGCAGCTCGAACCCGCTGCGGATCGGCGCGGCCCTGCACCACGGCGGCTTCACCTGGGTCTCCAAGGCGGCATCCATGCCGACCCTGTTCGCGAGCGTCCGCGAGGCCCGCGCCGGCCGGTCCCTGCTGCCGGCGGCGCAGCGCGAGGACCTCGTGCGTCGCTACCTCGAGTGGGACCGGCGCCAGCGCGCGATCCGGGCCAAGCTCGCGACCCTCACCCGGCGCGAGCGGGAGGTGCTCGACCTGCTCGCCGGTGGGATGCGGGCGCAGGGGATCGCGCAGCACTTCGTGGTGTCCCTGCCGACCGTCCGGACCCAGGTCCGGGCGGTGCTGGCGAAGCTCGGCGTGGGGTCGCAGCTGGAGGCCGTCGCCCTGGTGCGCAGTGTCGACGTCGAGGACGGCACCCCCGGAATCCCGGAGCGGGGCGTGCGGTAGTCTTCATACGCCCCGCGAGGGGCGGCCGGGACGTGGCGCAGCTTGGTAGCGCACTTGACTGGGGGTCAAGGGGTCGCAGGTTCAAATCCTGTCGTCCCGACGGTCGATCAGGGCGGTTCTTCCTCACGGAAGGGCCGCCCTTTGTCGTATCTACCTGCGAAACGCCCCGGGGGATTTGCGGCGGGCGTGCCGTGGTCGGGGGCCGCTACTGTGCCTGGTCCATGACCATCTCATCATTGGTGAGTCCGATGTGAGTGCATGAGCGTGGGGTACGCGCACACGTCGTCGTCGGGCCCGGCGGACGGGCCGTCGTCGGTCGGCGAGCTCCGGTTCGCACCGCCGGTACGCGGTGATGAACACCAGGAATGAGAACGCCCAGGCGACCCCCAGCTTGCGGCCCGCGCGCACTCGGTCGCTACCTCGCTGTTGCGACGGAGGGATGGTGCGCCGAAGCCAACCGGTCGGGTGCGCCGTGTAAACGCCCGGAGCGACGGCGACCAATTGCACACGTTCAGCCCCAGAAGGGGACGTCTGGCGAGTTCTGGTAGCGCCTCGCACAAGTGGAGGACCTGCCCGGGAGACGACGGCTCAGTGACCGGACGACCAGGCCGCCACGCCGGTGTCGTCGAGCCCACGCACGACGGGTGCGTTGCCCAGATGCAGCACGTTCTGGTCCGTGCCGAACTCCGGCCAGCTCGGCATGGCCCCCGCGGCCCCGTCCCGCACGACCGAGTCCCGGACGAACGAACCGATCGCCGACCGGAACACGCGCACCAGATCCCGCGGGATCGACTCACCGCCCAGCATCGGGGCGGCGGCGAACGCGTCGCCCGTGTCGAACACGAACGGCAGCTCGACGCAGTGGCAGGCGCCGAAGCCCCCACTGTCGGGACTCCAGTCGAACCGGTAGACCCAGGTCGGCGCCCGCGACGCTGCACGCGAACGGGCGATCACGACCGTTTCGGCGAGGAAGGCCCGCCCGGTCGACTCACGCTCCAACAGCTCCGCGGGAAGCAGGTCGGGTGACGCCTCGCGGGCCGCCCGGTAGGCGTCCGCACCGCCCGGCCCGAGTCCGGCCACGAACCACTCGCGGACCTGTTCCTCGGTCACCGCCGCGCCTGCCGGCCTGAGGAACGCCGCCATCTCGTCGCGGGTCGTGCCGACGAGCAACGGGACCGGATTGTCGCCGACGTCGGCGAGCCCGCCGCCGACTCGGTCGACGATCCCGAGTTCGGGATCGACGACCGGACGGAACACCGGGTCGACCGTGCCGACCCGGGCGTCGGCGCGCGCGATCTCACCGGTGGCCGCCAGGAGTGCCGAGACCGGCGCTTCGCGCAGCGCCGGGAACGGCTGGTCCGCGTCGATCCCGACCCGATCGAGGACCCGCCGTGCCGTGTCGAATGCGGCTTGGGGCGTCGCGAACAGGGTCGAGTTCGGAGGGCTCTCCAGGATTGCTCCGCGGATGTGCCGGCCGGCCGGGGACGCGGTCAGGGCCGCCGCGGACGCGGCGCCCGCCGACTGGCCGCCGACCGTGATGCGGGCCGGATCACCGCCGAATCCGGCTACGTTCGCGACGACCCACTGCAGCGCGGCGACCTGGTCCCGGACTCCGATGTTCCACGTCTGGGGCCCAGTACCGGGCAGCGCCATGAAGCCGAGCGGGCCCAGGCGGTAATTGATGGTCACGACGACGATGCGTTCCGCGCGGGCGAGCCGCGTGCCGTCGTACCAGGGCCATCCGCCGCTTCCACTGCTGAACCCGCCGCCGTGGATCCACAGCAGGACCGGATGCGGCCCGGGTTCAGCAGGCGCGTACACGTTGAGGTTCAACGAGTCGTCCTCGTCGAAGACCGTCGGTGTCGGACCCATGACCGCCTCGAGCCGCGAGGGCGGCTGGGGTACGGCCGGGCCCGGCGACCGGCAGTCCCGGACACCCGCCCAGCCCGGATGCCGTACCGGCGGTGCGAACCGGAGCTCGCCGACCGGCGACGCCGCGTAGGGGACCCCGCGGTAGACCTCGACGCCGTCCACGTGCTCGCCGCGGACAGCGCCGGGTGCCGTCGTCCGGACCAAGGACTCATTCATGATCAATCATGCCTCTCGCTCGAGGACACCGGAGCCTGCTCGATCCACCGGAACGTCCCGCCCGCGCGCACGACGCGACCCACACCGGTGCCCGGAAAGTGGCTCGGCAGCAGCAACGCCCGCCGGTCGGCCACGTCGGACAGCAGCCCGCGGCGCGCCGTCGCCGCGCCGGGGGAGTCGCAGCAGTAGCGCGAGCTGATCCGGGGATCGAAGCACTGGATCGGGTGGTGGAGCACGTCACCTGACAGCACGGCTTCGGCATCCCCGTCGATCACCCGGACGATCCGGTTGCCGGGCGTGTGCCCGGGGAGCTCCTCCACCACGATCTCTGGAGGGAGGACGGTTGCCGGACCTTCGGTCGACAGCTGCCCGGCGGCGGCCAGCGGGTCGACGCTGTCGACCAGGTAGTCGCCCGTACGGTGCATCGCCGCGGCCCCGGTGTGGCTCCGCCAGAACGCCAGCTCTCGCTCGGACACCAGGTATGTGGCATTCGGGAAGGTGGGGCGCCACGCGTCCCGTTCCCGGCGGGTCGCCCACCCGACGTGGTCGACGTGCAGGTGGGTGAGCACCACCGTGTCCACATCCTCCGGAGTGACTCCCGCGCTGCTCAGGTCGTCGAGCCAGTCCGTGTCCAGGTGGTCGAACTCCGGCCGTAGCCGGGTCTTCGCGTTCCCGACCCCGCAGTCGATCAGTACGACCCGTCCGGGGAGAACGGCGAGGTACGCCCGGATCGTGAGGACGAGTCGTCCCGTGCACCGGTCGCGGAACGGTTCGTCGAGGAACCACGCATCCGCGTGGTCGTCGACGGGGAAGTCCGGGAAGAACTCGGACGGCTCGACGGCGAGGCGCTCGATCTCGGTGAGGACGTGGAGTCGAACCCTCCCCACCTGCAGCGGCGCGGACGACGACCGCACGCGGCTCGCCGTCATCCGACGCCCTCCGCGGCGCGGGGCACCGATGCCTGATCCGTGGTCCGGCGCACCAGAGCGACGGCACCGAACAACGCCACCAGAACGGGACCGGCGGCGAGCAGCATGACGGTCGAGGGCCCGACCGACAGCGCGATGAGCACCCCGCCGACGGCGGGTCCGACGATGGAACCGATCCGTCCGATCGCCGCGGCGAAGCCGACCCCTGTCGTGCGCAGGGCGTCGGAGTAGACCGACACCGCCATCGTGAGCTGACCGATCTGGCACGCCACCACCCCGGCACCCGCTCCGAGGATGAGCAGGAGCAGCGGCTGACCACCGGCGCCGACGAGACCGAGGAGGGCGAGGAAGACGACCCCGGTGGTCGCCGCGACCAGCATGGCGCGGCCGATTCCCCACCGCGCCGCGAGCCCGAGCAGACACAGCCCGCCGAGCACCCCGCCGATGCTGAGGTAGGTGAGGCCGATCGGGGCTTCCGTGGGGGTGAAGCCGAACGAGACCAGGATCGTGGGGATCCAACTCGTCAGCATGTACGCGGTGATGAACACGAGGAACGAGAACGCCCACAGCAGCAGCGTGGTCGAGCGGTACGCGGGGACGAGGAGTTCTTGCACGCGGCCGGACGCCGCCTCGTCCGTCGCCCGTGCCGCCGGCTCGCCTCGCCGCGGAAGGACCGCCACCGCGACGACGGCCGCGGCGATCGTGGCCGCTGCGGCTACCCAGTACATGCCGGCCGGCCCCCACCGTGTCAGGATCGCCTTCCCGGCCAGTCCGCCGACGGCGATGCCCGAAGCGAGGCCGAGCGTCACGAGGACGGAGATCCGCTGCTTCACGGCCGCCGGGTTGAGCGAGGTCGTGACGCTGATCGCCGCGGGGAGTACCACCCCGATGCCGAGGCCGGTGACGACCCGGGCGAGGGTGAGCAGGAGCATCGACTCGGTCACGAGGACGACCGCGCTGAGCGCGCTCCCGAGAGCCGCGACGAGCAGGCCGGCATACAGAGTGGGCGCCGTGCGGAACCGGGCAGCGAGCGATCCGGCGATCATGTAGCCGACGGCGACCCCGGCATTGGTCGCAGCGATCGGATAGGTGAAGTCCGACAGTGCCAGCCCCCAGTCGGCGGCCAGCTGCGGAACCACGACCGAGATCGTCGCGCTGTCGAATCCGTCGACGAGCACGAGCAGGAACCCGACCACCACGACCGGGACGCTGACCCGGGCGGACTCCCGGGTCGTCATCGGGTCCCCACCGGCAGGTCGGTCGGACGGACACTGTGCACGGACGCGCCGTCATATGGGGCAGTGGACACGGGGGACTCCTCGGCGTCGAGACGGTGGGACGCCGACGAGCGGTGCCCGATCGACGTGACGTTCGCGTCATCGTCACAGCCCGCGGAATTCCCGGCCAATAGCACTTCGCGACGTTTCCATGCCCATTTGGCTATAGCGGCACGGCCTCGTCCGTCACGCCTTCTGCACGTCGTCGCCAGGCGCTCCATCCGCGATCTCGGCCGCGACCGTCCGCAGCGAGGTGACGAGTGCTTGCGTAGCCGGGCTCAGCCGCCGGTCGGTGGCGAGCGTCATGCCGACACTGTGGCCGACGCCCTCGAGCGAGATCGGGAGCGCGGTCAGGCGAGGATCGTCGGCGCCGATCAACCCCGGTAACGCTGCGATCATGTCCGTCTCGATCAGCAGTTGCCGGACGGTCAGGAAGGACGTCGTCTCGACCCGGTTGCGTGGTGGCTCGAGACCGTGCCCGGCGAAGTAGGCTTCCAGCTCCTGGCGCAGCCGGGTCTCGCTCCCGGGGAGGATCCACGGGTAGCCCTCGAGGTCGTCCAGGGTCACCTGCTCCCGGACGGCGAGTGGGTGCCGGGCGCCGGTGATGATCTGGATCTTCTCGTCGTACAGCGGCGTGCGCCGGATGTTCTCCGCCCCTGGCCCACCGAGTCGTCCGACGACCACGTCGACCCGGCCCGCCGTCAGGTCGATCAGGAGTGACTCCGGTGTGCCCTCGCGGACGGTGACGCCGAGATCGGGATGCCGGCGCTTGAGGTGCACGATCGCGCGCGGGATCAGCAGGTTCGAGCCGGCGAGGTGGGTCCCCGCGACGACATGACCGCGGGTCGCGTCCGCGATCTCCTCGACGTGCCGCACCGCCTGCGTCAGCTGGGCCAGGACGGCGCGGGCGTGGTCGGTGAAGGCGAGGCCGAACTCGGTCGGCGTGATGCCGCGCGGCCCGCGCTCGTACAGCGCGACCCCGAGGATGGCCTCGAGCTCGTGGAGCCTGCGCGTCACGACCGGCTGGGTCACGTGCAGCGCTGCGGCAGCGCCGACGACGCTGCCGCGTTCGGACAGCGCGTCGACGAGGACGAGGTGGCGCAGCTTCATGCGCCCGTCGAGGAGTCGGCTCTGCACGGGCGCCAGCGTAACGCCAGATATGCATCTTCAGGTATACCGGAGCAGGACATTGGCATTGGACGGGCATGGCATCGCGCCCTTACGTTCGTCCCGTGCCCGCCACTGCGCCTCCGGTCCTGAACGTCGTCGACGGAGCCTTCGTCGAGGGGATGTCGACGTTCGACAAGATCAGCCCGGTGGACGGTGCGGTGGTCGCGACCGTCCACGAGGCCGGTCCCGAGCTCGTCGACGCGGCGGTCGCGGCAGGGCGCCGCGCCCTCGACGGTCCCTGGGGCCGGATGTCGACGGCCGAGCGGGCGCGGCTCCTGCGCCGGGTCGCCGACCGGATCGAGGAGCGGTTCGATGACCTGGTCGACGCCGAGGTGCGCGACACCGGCAAGCCGCTCGAGCAGGCGCGGACGCTGGATGTCGCCCGCGCGGCGGTGAACTTCACGACGTTCGCCGATGTCGTCGCCGGACAGGGGCTCGACTCGTATCTGACGGAGATGGCCGGCGGCGCGCGGGCGCTCAACTACGCGGTGCCGAAGCCGCTCGGCGTCGTCGGTGTCGTCGTGCCGTGGAACCTCCCGCTGCTGTTGCTCACCTGGAAGGTGGCGCCGGCGCTGGCCTGCGGCAACGCCGTCGTGGTCAAGCCGTCGGAGGAGACACCGTCCACGGCGACGCTGCTCGGCGAGATCATGTCCGAGGCCGGGGTGCCGGACGGTGTCTACAACGTCGTGCACGGCTTCGGCCCGGGATCGACGGGCGAGGCGTTGACTACCCATGAGGGGATCGACGGCGTCACCTTCACCGGGGAGTCGTCGACCGGCAGCGCGATCATGCGTGCGGTCGCGCCGCGGGTGCGGCCGGTCTCCTTCGAGCTCGGCGGGAAGAACGCGGCCGTGGTGTTCGCCGACTGCGACCTCGAGCGGACCGTCGACGGGCTCGCTCGGTCGATCTTCACGAACACCGGGCAGGTGTGCCTGAGCACCGAGCGTGTCTACATCGAGCGGCCGGTGTTCGACGACGTCGTCGCCGGCCTGGTCGAGCGGGCCCGCGCTCTGCGGCTCGGGCGCCCCGACGCACCGGGCACGACCACCGGGCCGTTGATCTCGGCCGCGCACCGGGAGAAGGTCCGGCGTTACCTCGAGCTCGCGCGCGAGGACGGGGCGCAGGAGCTGTTCGGGGGTGGCGTACCCGATCTCGGAGCCGACCTCGCCGGCGGTGCGTGGATCGAGCCGACATTGTGGACCGGGCTCGACCATTCCTCGCGGGTGCTGCACGAGGAGGTCTTCGGGCCGGTGGCGGCGCTCGTCCCGTTCGACACCGAGGACGAGGCGATCCGGCTGGCCAACGACACCCGGTACGGCCTGGCGGCGGCGGTCTGGACCCGGGACCTGAGCCGTGGTCACCGGGTGGCCCAGGCGATGCGGGTGGGGATGTCCTGGGTGAACACCTGGTACCTGCGTGACCTGCGTACGCCGTTCGGAGGTGCCGGCCTGTCCGGGATCGGCCAGGAGGGCGGTGCGCACTCGCTGCACTTCTACACCGAACCGACGAACGTCTGCGTGCAACTGTGAACCGGGCCGCGAACCCCACTGGTGCACCCCACGACCGAGGAGGAACCGTGATCTCACCCCCGGCGCTCGCCGCCGTCCTCGACGATGCGGTCACCGGCGTGACCGCGGTCCCGCAGCTGACGCACTCCGCGCCGATCACGCTCGACGACGCCTACGCGATCCAGCGTGCCGGGATCGAGCGGCGCACGGCGCGTGGTGACGCCGTGGTCGGCGTCAAGCTCGGGCTCACCAGCCGGGCCAAGGCCGAGCAGATGGGCGTCTCCGACGTCATCGTCGGTGTGCTGACGGAGTCGATGCGAGTACCCGCGGGTGGGCGGCTGGACACGACGACGCTGATCCATCCGCGGGTCGAGCCGGAGATCGCGTTCCGGCTCGGCTCGGCGATCGACCCGGACGACCCGGCCTGCGACCCGCTCGCGGCGGTCGCCGGGATCGCCCCGGCACTGGAGATCATCGACAGCCGCTACCGGGACTTCCGGTTCAGCCTCCCCGACGTCGTCGCGGACAACACCTCGGCCGCCGGGTTCGTGATCGGGGACTGGCAGCCCGCGGACGAGGTCCTCGGCCGGCTGGACGTGGCGGACCTCGCGGTGACCCTCGGGATCGACGGCGAGATCGTGGAGTCCGGGTCGACCGGCGCGATCCTCGGTGACCCGCTGGAGGCGTTGGGCGCGGTCACGCGGATGGCGGCCCGGTACGGGCCGGCCCTTCCGGCGGGCACGATCGTGCTGGCCGGTGCGGCTACCGCGGCCGCGGCGCTGCCCACCGGGAACGGCACGACGGTCACCGCCGAGGTCGCCGGGCTCGGCACGGTCACCTTCGAGACCGGTGGGGCAGCGGCATGACCGGCTCGCACGTCGTCCCGGGCAAGGCCCGGCCCCGAGGCCGCTTCCCGCACGTCAAGGTCGTGGGCGATCTCGTGTTCGTCTCCGGTACCAGCAGCCGGCTCCCGGACAACACGTTCGCCGGAGCCGAGGTCGACGAGCTGGGCGTCACGACGCTCGACATCCGGGCCCAGACCCGTGCGGTGATCGAGAACATCCGCGACATCCTCGCGGCGGTCGGTGCCACGCTCGACGATCTCGTCCAGGTCACCGCCTACCTGGTCAGCATGAACGACTTCGGTGGCTACAACGAGGTCTACGGCGAGTACTTCGACGAGCACGGGCCGACCCGCACGACGGTCGCGGTCCACCAGCTGCCGCACCCGAACCTGCTCATCGAGATCCAGGCGATCGCCTGCGTCTCCCGGACCGACGGACAGAAGGAGCGCTCATGACCACGATCCCGCCGGTGTTCAACTTCGAGAAGTGGGTCACCGAACACGAGCACCTGCTGAAGCCGCCGGTGAACAACCAGCAGATGTGGGAGCCGATGGGCGACTTCATCGTCCAGGTGGTCGGCGGACCCAACCAGCGGACCGACTTCCACCTCGACCCCTACGAGGAATGGTTCTACCAGGTCCGCGGCGGCATGCACGTGAACCTGATGACCGAGGACGGGCCGCAGCGCGTCGACCTCCGCGAGGGCGACACATGGATGCTCCCGCGCAACGTCTACCACTCCCCGCAGCGACCCGAGCCCGGCTCGATCGGCATCGTCATCGAGCGGATCCGCGAGGAGGGCACGCCGGAGCGCTTCGCCTGGTTCTGCCCGAACTGTGACAACCGGGTGCACGAGGTGCAGCTCCAGGTCCGCGACATCGTGGCGGACCTGCCCCCGGTGTTCTCCGAGTTCTACGACTCCGATGCCGGACGGACCTGCGACCGGTGCGGCACGCTGCACCCGGGCAAGGGCTGAGATGGACCGGTTCTCGGGGACGATCGACGTCCATACGCACTACGTGCCGCGCGGATGGCCCGACCTCGGGGCGGACGCTCCGTGGCTGAGGCTGGACTCCGAACGCGACGCGATGATCATGGTCGGCTCGAGCGAGTTCCGCCGGATCGGGGCGGACTGCTGGGACGCGGAGATCCGCCTGGCCGACATGGACGCCGACGGCGTCCGAGCACAGGTCGTCTCTCCGACCCCCGTGTTCTTCTCCTACGACGCGCCGGTGGGCGAGGCCACCAAGATCGCCCGGATCTTCAACGACCTCGCGCTCGAGATCTGCGAGCCCGGCGGCGGGCGCCTCATCCCCTTCTGCCAGGTCCCGCTGCAGGACCCCGACGCAGCGTGCGCGGAACTCGACCGTGCGGTCGACAGTGGACACGCCGGGGTGGAGATCGGTAATCACGTCGGCGACCGGGATCTCGACTCGGCCGGGGTGGTGCAGTTCCTGCAGCACGCCGCGTCGCGCGGGGTGCCGGTGTTCGTCCACCCCTGGGACATGCCGGACTCGCCGCGGCTCGACCGCTGGATGGCCCGGTGGATCACCGGGATGCCGGCCGAGACACACCTCTCGATCATGGCAATGATCCTCGGGGGCGTGTTCGACCAGGTTCCGGAGGACCTCCGGATCTGCTTCGCCCACGGCGGCGGGTCCTTCGCGTTCTGGCTGGGCCGATTGGAGAACGCCTGGCACAAGCGCAGCGATCTGATCGCGACGTCGGAGCGGCCGCCCTCGGCGTACGTGAACCGCTTCAGCGTCGACTCCGTGGTGTTCGACCCGGTGGCGCTGCGCGCGCTGGTCGACACGCTCGGCGCGTCGCAGGTCATGGTCGGCAGCGACTACCCGTACCCACTCGGCGAGCGTCCCGTCGGCGAGGTGGTGCGGCGGGCGAAACACCTCACCGAGTCGGAGGTCGCGGACCTCACCGTCCGGAACGCGCAACGGTTCCTCGGTGTCGACGACCGGCCCACCGACGGGTAGCGAACCGTGTCACGCAGGGGCGCCGAGCGGCGGGTGCTCGAGCACGCGTGGCCGGTACTCGACGACCTGGATGCCCCCGTCGAAGGTGCGGTGCTCGATCATGTCGAGAGCGACGTCCGGGTAGCCGTCGTAGATGCGTTCCGTGCCCGTGGCCCCGGTGATCACCGGGAACATCCCGACCCGGAAGCGGTCGACGAGTCCGGCCTTCAGCAGGGACCGGCACAGGCTGAGGCTGCCGATCGTGCTGAGGAGCCCCGAGCCGTTCTCCTTCATGGCACGGACCGTCTCGACGGCGTCGTCGCGGACGAGGGTGGAGTTGGCCCACGTCAGCGGCTTCTCGAGCGTGGAGGAGAAGACCACCTTGGACGCTCGCGTGAGCTCGTCGACGGACGCCTCCTCCTCGGCCCGGAACTCGTCCTGGCCACTCGGGACCTCGCCGGCGGCGAAGCCCGACATCAGGCGGTACGTGTTCGCCCCCATGAGGTAGGTGACCTCGGGCTGCTCGCCGAGCCATGCGAGGTACTCCGGGCCCTCGAGGCCCCAGAAGCCGGGCCAGCCCTCTCCCGACGCGTAGCCGTCGAGGGAGGTGATGAAGTCGACGAGAAGCTCTGACATGGCGGTGTCCTTTCCTGGGGCGTCACGAACGAGGACCGGCCGAGGGTCACGAACTCATCGGAGCCGGATCGGTCCGCGGCCGGAAATGTTTGCGACAGCCTGCCCGTCCGGAACTAGGGTCCGCGGCTCATGACGTCCCGTCGCTGATCCCGGCCGCACGCGGTGGATCCGGGGCGTCGTACGAGGTGAACGACGACCCGAGGAGCCCCCGTGACAGAGGTCGACTACATCGTCGTCGGTGCCGGGACGGCCGGCTGCGTGCTCGCCCACCGTCTCTCCGCCGATCCCGGGACCAGCGTCCTGCTGGTCGAAGCCGGGGGCCGCGACACCCATCCGCTCATCCCGGTGCCGCGCGGGTTCTCCGAGCTGCTGGGCGATCCGACCACCGCGTGGCACTACCCGACCCGACCGTTCGGCCCGGCGGAGCAGGTCGAGTACTGGGTGCGGGGCAGGACCCTCGGCGGGTCGAGTGCGGTCAACGGCATGGTCTACAACCGCGGCCACCGTGCCGACTACGACGCACTGGCCGCCCGCGGCAACCCCGGCTGGGGATGGGACGACATGCTCCCGGTCTTCACCGCGATCGAGGACCACCGGTTGGGCGCCTCCGGCACACGCGGCGCGGGCGGCCCGCTGCACGTCTCGACCGTGGACGGGGGCGACCCGCTGCTGGACGACGTGATCACCGCAGGCACCGGACTGGGCTGGCAGCGGACCCGGGACCTCAACGAGTCCGATGAGGAACGGATCGGCTACGCGGCGGCGACCATCCGGGACGGACGCCGGGTCAGTGCGGCGGACGCGTTCCTGCACCCGGTCGCCGACCGGCCGAACCTGACCGTCGTCCCCGGCACCGTGGTCGAGCGACTGGTGTTCGACGGACGGCGGGTGGTCGGTGTCCGGGCGCGGCAGGACACGGAGCCGGTCGAGTACCGCGCCGGCCGGGAGGTGATCCTCTCCGCCGGGGCGCTGGCCACGCCGAAGATCCTGCAGCTGTCCGGGATCGGGGACCGCGCGACGCTGGCCTCGGCCGGGGTCGACGTGGTGGCCGAGAGCCCGAACGTCGGCGCCCGGATGCGCGAGCACCGCGGCTTCACCCTGCAGTTCCGGCTCACCGAGGACCTCGGGTACAACCGGCTGCTCAGCACCCCGGACGGCCGGCAGCAGGCCATGGACGACTACCGCTCGAGCGGGGGCGGGCCGATGGCCTCGCCCTCCTTCGACGTCGTCGGGTTCTTCAAGACCCACCCCGAGCTCGACCGGCCCGACGCGCAGCTGCTGATCGCCCCGTTCTCGATGCTGCCGCCCGAACCCGGCCGGGCCATCGAGATCGAACCGGAGCCCGGCATGCTGTGCGTGGCCTACCCGCTCCGCACCGACAGCGAGGGCAGCGTCCGTATCACCTCGGCGGACCCGGCGGCGCCGCTGGACATCGACCCGGGCTACTTCGGCACCGCCCACGACCGGACGACGTCGGTGGACCTCTTCCGTGCCGTCCGCCGGCTCTTCGCGACCGCGCCGCTGGCCGAGCGGATCGCGCACGAGACCGCTCCGGGGACGACGGTCCGGACCGACCAGGAGATCATCGACGCCGGGCTCGTCACGGGCACCTGTGGCTACCACGCCGTCGGGACCGCTGCCATGGGGCCGCACGACGACGATGTGGTCGACCCGCTCCTGCGCGTGCGCGGCACGGCGGGGCTGCGCGTCGTCGACGCCTCGGTGCTGCCGATCATGGTGTCCGGGAACCCCAACGGCCCGGTCGCGGCGCTGGCGTGGCATGCCGCGGACCACATCCTTGCCGAGGCCCGAGTCTGAGGGCGCAGTTCCGCGTACGGGTACGGGTGACGCCGGCCCGGCCGTCAGCCGTCCAGCCCGGCAGTGGCCTGCACACCGGGGATCGCGTCGCTCCGGAAGGCGTCGACGAACCGGCGGTGGTCGTCGCGGACGACGGCGGCGTACTCCCGGGCGAAGGTGCAGACCCAGCCGACGAACTCGTCGTCGCGGTCGCCGATCGAGGCCGCGATCGCCTCCTCGGTCGAGAACCCGACCAGGCTCTGATCACTGTCGGCGTCGGCGACACAGTGGATCTTCGCGCTCGCCCGTCCCAGGTGGTCCAGCACCGGTGCGATGTCCCGGGGCTCGGTGAGCTCGTCCCACTCCAGGTCCCGCGCGTAGGGGGACAGCTCGCTGACCACGTAGCCGACCCCGTCGATCTCCGTCGAGCCCAGCAGCCGATCGGTGTGGGCCTGCAGCGCTCGCTGCGACACGGCGGTGCGGTGCCCGTGGTGCCGGAAGTAGTCCGCGATCCGCGGGTCGGTCACCACCCGCGACGGGGCGGCCACGTTGCCCTGCTTCATCGACAGGACGATGTCGTTGTCCAGAGCCTGGTTGAGGCCTTCGATGAGCACGGTGTAGGCGGGCAGGCCGGCGCTGCCGATACCGAACCCGCTGCGGCCCACCACGTCCTTGATCACGTAGGCCGGGTCGGGCAGCCTCCGGTCGGCCGGGATCGTGGTCAGGTACCGGCCGAACGCCTCGACGACCGTGGCGTGCTCGGCGTCCCCGAGGCGGCGGACCCCCGGCCCGTGGCGGAAGACTCGGTCGTAGCCCTCGGTCTCGGTCACCGCGTCGAGCAGCCCGAGCCGGCTGCTCAACCGCGAGCGCAGCAACAGCTCGTGGACCGGCCCGGCGGTGTTGTCGATGCGGAGCGCGTGGTCGTGCTCGTCCTCGCGCGCCTCGACGAACCGCCGCACCTGGTCCACATAGGCCCGGGCGTAGCCCGCGACCAGCTGGTCGATACCGGCATCCGGGATGGCCTTGCGCCAGCCCAGCAGGGCGATGCTCGCGGCCAGCCGTTGCACGTCCCAGGTGAAGTGCCCGAGGTAGGCCTCGTCGAAGTCGTTGACATCGAAGATCAGGACGCCGTCGCCGTCCATGTAGGTACCGAAGTTCTCGGCGTGCAGATCCCCCTGGATCCAGACTCGGCTGGTGCGCTCGTCGACCCACGGATCCGCCAGGGTGGCCACATCGGCGTAGAACAACGGGGCGCTGCCCCGGTAGAAGGCGAACGGGTCCGCGGCCATCTTGCGGAACTTCACCCGGAACGCCTCGGGGGCGGCCGACATCAGGTCGGCGAACGCCTCGACCAGGGTGTCGACGATCCAGCGGGACCGCCGCTCGGGGTCGGTCGCGGACAGGATCTCGGCCAACGGTGCCATGCCCTCGATGATGCACCCGCCAGGGCGCGGGACCGGCGGGGAAACGGCATCCGGCAGCGCTCCGCACACCGAGCCGCCCCGGTCACCCGGTGTTACGGTCATGATCAGCTCTGCGATTGGCGGTGACCGATGAACTTCACTCCGTCCGACACCGAGAAACTGCTGCTGAGCGTGGCAGGGATGGTCGCCCGTGACCGTCTGGACCGGGGTGTGCGTCTCAACCACCCGGAGGCGCTCGCGCTGCTGTCGTGCTGGGCGCTCGAACGCGCGCGGGAGGGTGCCCGGGTCGCCGACCTGATGAACGACGGCCGGCACGTGCTGAGCCGGGACGACGTCATGGAGGGCGTGCCGGAGATGATCCACGACGTCCAGGTCGAGGCCACCTTCCCGGACGGGCGCAAGCTCATCACGATCACGGAGCCGATCCAGTGATCCCCGGCGAGGTGCGCGTGGCCGGGCAGCCGGCCGAGCTCGAGACCGGCCCGGCATCGGACTCGCTGGTGATCGTGAACGACGGCGACCGGCCGATCCAGCTGGGGTCGCACCTGCACCTGCCGGACGCCAACCCGGCCCTGAGCTTCGACCGGGACCGCGCCGCCGGCCACCGGCTCGACATCCCCTCGGGCACGTCGGTGCGGTTCGAGCCGGGGGTCAGCCGCACCGTCGACATCGTCGAGCTGGGCGGGCGCAAGTACGTGCCGGGCCTCCAGATCCACGCCGGCGACGAGCTCCCGACGCACGGGCGCGAACCCCGGCCGGTGGTGCCCTTCGGCGCGCCGGGCAGCGAGGTCACGCAGGGCCCGCGGGCGGGTGGCCGGCGGGTGCGGGTCAGCGACGAGCCGGCGGAACCGGGACCGGACGACGACGGGAGGCAGCCGTGAGCCGCATCGACCGCCGGGAGTACGTACAGCTCTACGGCCCATCCGAAGGCGACCAGGTCCGCCTCGGCGACACCGACATCTGGATCCAGGTCGAGCAGGACCTGACCTTCGGCGGGAACGAGGCGGGGTTCGGCGGCGGCAAGACGATCCGCGAGTCGATGGGCCAGGGCCTGACCACCCGCGACCAGGGCGCGCTCGACGTGGTGGTGACCAACGTCGTCGTCCTGGACCACTGGGGGATCGTCCGCGCCGACGTCGGCATCCGCGACGGCCGGATCGTCGCGGTGGGCAAGGCCGGCAACCCGGACGTGATGGACGGCGTCCACCCCGAGCTCCTGATCGGACCGAGCACCGACGTGATCGCCGGCGAGGGGAAGATCCTCACCGCGGGTGCGGTCGACACCCACGTGCACTTCCTCAGCGAGATCGAGATGCGCGAGGCGCTGGCCACCGGGACGACCACGGTGATCGGCGGCGGGACCGGGCCCACCGAGGGCTCCAAGGCCACCACGGTCACACCGGGTGCGTGGTCGCTGGCGATGATGCACCGCGCCCTGGACGAGATCCCGCTCAACGTCATCCTGTTCGGCAAGGGCAGCACGGTCAGCTCCGAGGCGCTGGAGCAGGAGGCGCGCGCCGGGGCCGGCGGCTACAAGGTCCACGAGGACTGGGGCGCGACCCCGGCGGCGATCGACGCGGCCCTGCGGGCGGCCGACGACTTCGGGCTGCAGGTGGCCCTGCACGCCGACAGCCTCAACGAGACCGGCTACGTCCAGCACACCCTCGACGCGATCGCCGGCCGCGGGATCCACGTGTTCCACTCCGAGGGCGCGGGTGGCGGCCACGCCCCCGACATCATCCTCGTCGCCGGCGAGTCCAACGTGCTGCCCGCCTCGACGAACCCGACGTTGCCGCACACGGTCAACACCGAGGCCGAGCACCTGGACATGCTCATGGTGTGCCACCACCTCAACCCCCGCGTCCCCGAGGACCTCGCGTTCGCCGAGTCCCGGATCCGGGGGACGACCATGGCCGCCGAGGACATCCTGCAGGACATCGGCGCCATCTCGATCACCTCCTCCGACGCCCAGGCGATGGGCCGGATCGGTGAGCTGATCTGCCGCACCTGGCAGGTCGCGCACGTGATGAAGCAGCGGCGCGGGTCGCTGGGCGGCTCGCTGCCCGCCGACAACGAGCGGGCCCGCCGCTACGTCGCCAAGTACACGATCTGCCCGGCGGTCGCCCACGGCATCGACCACGAGATCGGTTCCGTCGAACCGGGCAAGATGGCCGACCTCGTCCTCTGGGACCCGGCGTTCTTCGGGATCCGGCCGTCCTCGGTGATCAAGGGTGGCGCGATCGTGAGCGCCGCGCTGGGCGACCCGAACGCGGCGATCCCCACGCCGCAACCGGTCTTCCTCCGGCCGGCGTTGCCGAGCGCCCCCGGGTCGGCGTCCCGGCTCGCGACGACGTTCGTGTCCCCGCTCGCGATCGAGGACGGGCTGGGCGAGCGGCTGGGCCTGCGCCGGCGGCTCACCGCGGTCCGCCCGACCCGCGGCCTGACCAAGGCCGACCTGCCGAACAACACGGCTCTGCCCGACCTGCAGGTCGACCCGGAGACGTTCGCGATCGCGATCGACGGTGAACGGGTGCGGCCCGAGCCGGTCAGCGAGGTCCCGCTCGCGCAGCGCTACACGATGTTCTGAGGAACGGACCCACGATGCCGGCCGAACTGGGGGCCCTGCTCCTCGCCGACGGGCGGCTGCCCACCGGCGGGCACGCCCACTCGGGCGGGCTCGAACCCGCGCTGGCCGCGGGGGCGGGACCCGACGACGTCCCGCGCTACCTCGAGGCCCGGCTGCGCACCGTGGGGCTGGTCGAGGCGACCGCCGCCGTGCTCACGCTGCGCCGCTGCCGCACCGCCGGCGCGGACGTCGACGAGGTGCAGGTCGCGCTGCGGGCCCGAATGCCCAGCGCACCGGCCCGCACGGCCTCCGAGCTGCTGGGCCGCGGGCTCGCCCGGCTGGCCCGGCGGCTGTGGCCCGAACACCCCGCCGTCGCCGCGCTCGACTCCCTCGGCGCGCCACCGCTGCGACCGGTGGCGCTCGGGGTCGTCGGCGCCGCCGTCGGGATGTCCGACGCCCAGGTCGCGCGGGCGAGCCTCTACGACGACGCGCAGACGGTCGCGGCCGCGGCGCTGAAGCTGCTGCCCGTGGACCCGACCGACGCGACCCGCTGGCTGCTCGACGCCGGGCCCACCCTGGAGGAGATCGTCGCGCGGGCCCTGACCTGCACCGGCCCGGACACCATGCCGGCCACCACCGCCCCTCTGGTCGAGCAGTACTCGCTCGACCACGCGTCCCGCTCGAGGAGGATCTTCGTTGCCTGAGCACCCCACCCGCCCGTTCCGGCTCGGCGTGGCCGGCCCGGTCGGCACCGGCAAGAGCACGGTGCTCGCCACGTTGTGCCGGGAGCTGTCCGCCGAGCTGTCGATGGCCGTGGTGACCAACGACATCTACACCGACGAGGACGCCCGGCTGCTCCGCGCGGCCGAGGTGCTGCCCGTCGAGCGGATCAAGGCGGTGGAGACCGGGGCCTGCCCGCACACCGCGATCCGCGACGACATCACCGCGAACCTGCTCGCCGTCGAGGACCTGGAGTCCACGTTCGCGCCGCTGGAGCTGGTGGTGGTCGAGAGCGGCGGGGACAACCTCACCGCCACGTTCAGCCCCGGGCTGGTCGACGCCCAGATCTTCTGCCTCGACGTGGCCGGCGGCGGGGACGTGGCCCGCAAGGGCGGTCCCGGCATCGAGCGCGCCGACCTCCTGCTGATCAACAAGACCGACCTCGCCCCGTACGTGGAGGTCGACGTCGACCGCATGGTGAGCGACGCCGTCGCCGTCCGGGACGGGTTCCCGGTGCTCGCACTGAGCCGCAACGACCCGGCCTCGATCGTGCGGCTCTCCGACTGGGTGCGCCAGGTCGTCGCCGGCTACCGGGCAGGGCGGCACGTCGCCCACGACCCCGGGCCGATGGCGCCGCACACCCACGCCCACCCGTGACCCGGGACGCCCCCGCCCGGATCGTCGTCGAGCAGGACGGTGCGCGCACCCGCATCCGGGAGCTCACGGCGAGTACCTACCTGCGGCCGCGGCTGCTGGGCTCCGGTGCCGGCCCGCGGGTGGCGCTGGTCGCCGCCTGCGCGTCCCTGCTCGCCGGGGACCACCTGCGGCTGGAGGTCGAGGTCGGTGCCGGGGCCGCCCTCGAGCTGGTGGAGCCCTCCGGGACGGTCGCCTACGACGCCCGCGGCGGCCGCGCGGACTGGACGGCGTCGGTGCGGGTCGAGGCGGGTGGCTCGCTGGTGTGGGGCGCGGCGCCGTTCGTCGTCGCCCACGGCGCGGACGTGCACCGGCACACCGGGATCGACCTGGAACCCGGTGCCGCGGTCCTGCTCCGGGAAACGTTCGTGCTGGGCCGCAGCAACGAGTGCGGCGGCGCGCTGCGCTCGACCCTGACCGCCGTCCGGGACCGACGCCCGCTGCAGGCCGAGGATCTGGACCTCACCGACCCGGTCCTGCGGGGCTCGCCCGCCGTCCTCGGGACCCGCCGGGTGCTCGCGACCGCCACGCTGCTGGGCATCCGGCCCGACGAGCTCGCCGACCCGCACGAGACGGCCCTCGACGGGCCCGGGGCGCTCCGGCGCGAGCTCGCCGACCACGCCCACCTCGCCGAGGACGCCCTGGAACCCACCTGGGCCCGGTGGCGGCGCCTGGTCGGACAAACCCGGCCGGCCCGCACGGTGACCTGCCGCACAGCGGCTTGAGGGTGCCGCTGCGGCACCGCGTCTCCTGGCTCCGACACGGGCGGACGACCGGAAGGACACGATGCCCAGGACGGATCGACGACCGGACCGGTCCGCGCCGGCGATGCGTGCCCCCGGGATCCGGGCCAGCCCGGTGATCTGGCTGACCTCCTACGGGCTGTCGCTGCTGGGCAAGGGCATCGCCGCGGTCGTGCTTCCGTTGCTGGTGCTCGAACGCACCGGTGACGTGCTCGCCGCCGGGGTGCTCGCCTCGGTGACGACCGCGGCGTCGGCCGCAACCGGGCTGGTGTCGGGTCTGCTGGTCGACCGGGTGGACCGCCGGACGGTGACGATCGTGTCGGACGTGCTCGCCGCCGTGTCGGTGGCGGCCCTGCCGCTGGTCGACCTGCTGTGGGGGCTCGACCTGGTCTGGTTCCTGGTCCTCGGTGTGCTGGGCGCGGTGATCCGGGTGCCGGGCACGACGGCGCAGGAGACGGTGCTGCCGGTACTGGTTCGGCTCGGTGGCGACGGGCCGGGGCGGCTGGACCGGCTCGTCGCGATCCGGGAGAACGTCGGGAACGTGCTGGCCCTCGCGGGGCCCGGCGTGGGCGGGGTGCTCGTCGGGGTGCTGGGTCCGACACCCGTGGTGCTGGTGGTGACGGCGGTGACGAGCCTGCTCGCGGCGGCGACGACGGGGCTGCTCGACCCTCGGGTCGGAGCGGTCGCGCCGCGGGCGGTGGGGGAGAGCGGGGCCGGTGGGGTGCGCGGTGCGGTCGCCGATCTCGTGGCGTCCTGGCGGTTCCTCGCCGCCGACCGGCTGGTACTGGGGGCGACGCTGTTCTCGGCGGTGCTGGTCGCGGTCGTGGTGTCGTTGCAGACCACGGTGCTGCCCGCGTACTACGTCGCCGCGGGTGTTCCCGCCCTCACCGGGCTGACCCTCAGCGCACTGGCCGGGGGCGGCATCGCGGGCTCGGCGTTGTACGCGGCGCTGGCGGGGCGGGTGCGGCGCCGGACCTGGTTCGTGTTCGGCATGCTCGGCTTCGGGGCCGGGATCGCCCTGGCCGGGAGCCTGGCCGCACCGTGGCTGGTGCTCGCCGCGGCGGCGCTGGTGGGATTCACCAATGCCCCGGTCGGGGCCGTGCTCGGTGTGCTGATCATCGAGGCGACCCCGGATGCGATGCGCGGCCGGGTGCTCGGGGCGCAGAACACGCTGGTTCTGGCCGCCCCGGCGGCGACCGGTGCGCCGATCGCCGCCGTCGCCTCGGCGGCCGGGCTGGGTGCTGCGGGGGTCGTGCTGGCCGTCCTGGCCGGGACGGCTGCGGTCGTGGCGTTGCTCGTCCCGGTGTTTCGGGGCCTCGACCCGCCCGGCGAGGTACCGGCCCCCGACCGTCTCGGGACGGTGCCGGCGTGACCCGGGTCGGAACGCGGCGCGGCACATCGCTGCGGGTGCAGGGCGACGCGGACGTGCTTCACGATGATCATCGTGGCCGGGTGCCGGCAACACGCCGTTCGAGAACATCGGTACCGCGATCCGGTCGCAGTTCGCCCAGGGCGGGGGTCGACGTCCGGATCGGCGCCCGGTCCTGTCAACGGATCTTGAAAATTGACCCCTTTCGGGATCTCGGCTTCTACGCCAGGGGGTCAGATTTCAGGATCCGGCGACAGGTCCTCGCCGACCATCCTCGGCAACTGCTACTCGGGGGAGTACGACTCGGCCATCGGGGTCGAGGACGCCCGGAACGGCTGCGGTGGGCAGAAGCTCAGGTGGATCTCGGCTGCACCGGTCCGGTATGCCTACCGGCAACCGCGTCTACGCCGATAGCAGTCAGTGGGGGGCGATCCCCGTCGTCCACCTCGGTGACCACCGGTCGCCAGTCCCCGGCCGCCCGTTCGAACTGCACGATGGCCTCTCCCAGGTCGGCGACACCGGACCCGGTCCGGCGGAGCAATGCGCCGAGCACCTGACGCGCCATGACCCCGAGCTCGACGACGGACCGGTTGCGGTGTTTCCGGACTCCCAGATCGACCTGGGCGATGGCGTCCAGGCCGTGGTGCGCGAGAGTGTCGACGAGCAACCCGATCTCGACGCCGTACCCGGCGGCGAACGGCAGTGACTCGAGCAGCTCACGGCGGGCGGCATACTCCCCGCCGAGCGGCTGGATGATCCAGCGCAGGTCCGGGTGCAGCGCGGCGAGCAGCGGCCGGACGAGCAGTTCGGTGACGCGCCCGCCGCCTTCCGCCGTCGTCTCCGACTCGATACGGAGCGGCCTGCGGTAGCAGCCCTTGACCAGCTGGACCGACGGCTGGGCCAGGAGCGGCTGCAGGAGCCCGGTCACCAACGCCACCGGATCGGTGTCGACCAGATCGGAATCGAGGAACACCACGAGTTCCCCGGACGTGGCCGCCACTGCTCGCCACAGTGCCTCACCCTTGCCCGGCCGGACCTCGATGCCGGGGAGCACGTCGTGGCGGTCGAGCACGCGGGCGCCCGCTTCCCGGGCCCGTTCCCGCGTGCGGTCGGTCGACCCGGAATCCATGACGACGAGCTCGTCGATCAGGGGCGTCTCACCCTCGGTGAGCGGGTGGAGGGCCGAGACGAGCCGGCCGACGGTGGCCTCCTCGTCCAGAGCCGGAAGCACCACCGAGATGCTCTGGTCCCGCATCGCCGCCGGCGTCAGGTCGGTTGTCCGGTCCGAGGCACGCCAGGTGTTGCGGTCGAACCACGACGGTCGGCCGTCCACGTCGTCTCCCCTCTCGCGGACCACCGGTCTCGCTCAGGCCAGGGCCCGGACGGTCCTCGTCGGCAGGCGCCGTCCGCTGATCGACGCCAGCATGTCGCGGGCACGTCGGGTCGCGGACACGTCGTGCGCACGGAACACCCGAGCACCGTGCCACGCGGCGATCGCGGTTGCCGCGAGGGTCCCCCTCGAAGTGGCCGTCGAGCTCCACACCCCGCGTCTCGCCGATGAAGCCCTTGTGGGACAGGGTTGCCAGAACCGGCCATCCGGTCTCGACGAAGCGATCGCAGTGGCGCACCAGCTCGAGGCCGTGCCAGGTGTTCTTGCCGAAGTCGCGGCCACGGCACCCCCTGCCACGGGTCGACGCCGGACGCGGCGCCGGCGTGACCCGGATCAGAATGCGGCGCGGCGCACCTGCTCCGGATGCAGGACGACGCGGACGTGGTCCTCGGCCAGGAGCGCGGTGAGGTCGTCGGCCCGGTCGGCGAGGTCCCAGTAGCGGGCGGCGAGCCGCGCGGCGAGCTCGTGGGCGCCGTCGGGTTCGACGGTGGTGTGCCCGGTGACGGACACCCACCGTTCGCGCTCCTCGGCCGGGGCGGCGACGACGAGCGAGGCGCGGGGATCGCGGCGCAGCCGGCGCAGCTTCGGGGAGACCGACGGGGTGAAGAACTGGATCGTCCCGTCCGGGGCGGCGTCGAACCACACCGGGCGCGGCTGCGCCGGGACCGGACCGGCGGCGACGGTGAGGAAGCCGAGCAGGGGACGGGCGAGGAACTCGAGATCCTCGACGGTCGGGGTGGTGTCGGTCTGCATACCGGCGAGTCAACGCCGGCCGCTCGGACGGAGCCATAGGTGAGAAGCCGGAACAGCTGTGTCAGCGTCTAGCATCGCCGGGGTGGACGCCTTCGGTGACCTGTTCCGCGGGGTACGGGCGCAGGGCTCGCTGTTCGGCAGCTCGACGCTGACGGCGCCCTGGTCGTTGCGCTTCGTCGACGGTGCCCCGCTGACGCTGTGCACCGTGCTCGACGGGGCGGGGTGGCTCGTCCCCGAGGGGCACCCGCCCGAGCACCTGGCCGCCGGTGACACGGTGATCGTGCAGGGGCCTGCGCCGTTCGGCTTCGTCGACGCCATCGGGCCCGGCGCCGTGCGGGTCGAGCCGGTCGACTGCGGCGCGTTCTGCGCGACGCCCGAGCAGGGCGGCACCCGGCACCGGCTGGGCTGGAACGACGGCGGTCCGCCCGGCGCGACCGGGGCGACGACGCTGGTCGTCGGTGCCTACCCGGTGCGGGGCGAGATCGGCAGGCGGCTGCTCGACGCACTGCCCGGCGTCCTGCGGATCGACCCGGACGGTACCGCCGGTGCGGTGCGCGACCTGCTGGCCGCCGAGGTCGCCGTGGACGCGCCGGGCCAGCAGGTCGTCCTCGACCGGCTGCTGGACTGGTTGCTGGTCTGCTGCCTGCGCGCGTGGTTCGACCGGCCCGGCGGTGCACCGCCCGCCTGGTACACCGCGCACCACGACCCCGTCGTCGGTCACGCCCTGCGGCTGCTGCACGCGGAACCGGCAGCGCCCTGGACCGTCGCCGAGCTGGCCTGCCGGGCCGGGGTGTCGCGCGCGACCCTGGCGAAACGGTTCACCGACCTGGTCGGCGAACCGCCGCTGACCTACCTCACCCGCTGGCGGATGACCCTGGCGGCCGACCTGCTGACCGAGCGCGCGCAGGCCACGGTCGCCGAGGTCGCGCGCACCGTGGGCTACTCGGACGCCTTCGGGTTCAGCGCGGCCTTCAAGCGGGTCCGGGGCGTGGCGCCCAGCGAGTTCCGCCGGAGCCCCGTCGGCGAGGCGACGTAGCCGGGGGAGCGGGACCGGGCCGGTTGTGGACCTGCACACCCCCGGCCCCGGCAACTCTGTGCGGTGTCCTCTTGCTGCCCACCCGCCGGACGACGAGCGTGGATCCGGGCCCGCAGCGGCTCCGACCCCGGACGGAGGACGATCCGCATGCTCGACCCCGAGACCGCCGCACGCATCACCGCCGCGGTGGACGAGCGCTTCGAGGCCCAGCTCGCCTGGACCGCCGAGCTGGTGGGCCTGCCGAGCCTGCGCGCCGGCGAGGCGGACGCCCAGGACCTCGTCGAGCGGACGCTGTCGGAGGCGGGGCTGGACATCGACCGCTGGGTGATCGACTCCCCGGAGCTGCGGGCGCACGTCGGGTACGGCCCGACCACGGTCGACCCGGCCGGTCTGGAGAACGTCGTCGGCACCTACACCCCGCCGGTGGAGCGGGGCCGCTCCCTGATCCTCAACGGGCACGTCGACGTCGTCCCCACCGGCCCGCCCGCGTACTGGTCGCGGTCGCCGTGGGACGCGTGCGTGGTCGACGGCTGGATGTACGGGCGCGGCAGCGCCGACATGAAGGCCGGCATCGGCGCGAACGTGTTCGCGCTCGGCGCGCTGACCGCGGCCGGGCTGCGGCCGACCGGGCGGATCCACGTCCAGTCGGTGGTGGAGGAGGAGTGCACCGGCAACGGTTCGCTGGCCGCCCTGCTGCGCGGCTACACCGCCGACGCCTGCGTGATCCCCGAGCCGGAGGACGACAAGCTGGTCCGGGCCAACGTCGGCGTGCTGTGGTTCGACGTGACCGTCCGCGGCGTCCCCGCCCACCTGCGGGAGATGGGCAGCGGGCAGAACGCCATCGACGCCGCCTACTCGGTGATGAACGACCTGCGCGTGCTCGAGGCGGAGTGGAACGCCCGCAAGGACGAGCACCCCTACTTCGCCGACACCGAGCACCCGATCAACCTCAACTTCGGCATGATCAGTGGTGGCGACTGGCCCTCCAGCGTCCCCGCGCAGTGCACGTTCACCGTGCGCGCGGCCCTCTACCCGGGCGTCGCCGCGGCCGACGCCTGGGCCGAGATCCAGCAGGTACTCGCCCGGTCGGCGGCGAAGATCGACCTTCCGGACGCCGTCGTCGCCACCCCGTCCGGCTTCTTCGCCGAGGGCTACGTGCTGGAGGAGGGCACCGAGGCCGAGGCCGTGCTCGCCTGCTCGCACGAGCGGGTCTTCGGCCGTGAGCTGGAGTCCTTCACCACGCCCGGCTATCTCGACGGCCGGGTGTTCACCCTCTACGGGAACATGCCGTGCCTGGTCTACGGGCCCGTCTCGGAGGCCATCCACGGCCTCGACGAACGCGTCGAGATCGCGTCGGTCCGGCGGATCACGACCGCGATCGCGCTGTTCGTCGCCGAGTGGTGCGGCGTGGAACCGATCGACGGCTGAGCGTGCGCGCCGGACCGGGGCTCACACCCGGGTGCCCCAGGCGGAGACCATCGGCGCGGTCGCGAGGTCCGGGAGCCGGCCGGCGTCGAGCGCGGCCAGGTGCCGGTCGATCTCGGCGTCGGTGGCGATGCCGTGCTGGACCAGCTGCTCGCGGATCTGGACGACCGTGGCCCGTTCGAGCACGGTGCAGGCCGGCGCGCTGATCGGGAACCAGGCGTCGGCGCCGACCTCGGTGAGCCCGTGCTCGCGCAGCCGCCGGGGGAGCGTCCGCCCGTAGGCCAGGTCGGCCTCGCGCCCGGCCAGCAACGAGCGGAACCCGCGCCGGAGCCGGTTGGCCAGCTGTTCCTCGGGCGTGCGGTCCTCCGGGCAGAGCAGGGGTTGCAGTCCCGGATCGGCCTCCTCGACCAGCAGCCGGCCGCCCGGGCGCAGCGCCGCGATCATCGAGGCCAGTGCCCGGTCCCGCTGCGGGACGTGGGTGAGCAGCAGCCGGGTGTGCACCAGGTCCAGGTCGGCGGCGGGTGGCGGCTCGGTCCCGACGTCGTGCCTGCGGATCTCCAGGTCGTCGGCGCCGGGGCCGTCGAGCCAGGACAGGTCGATGTCGGTGACCAGCACCCGGCCGCGCGGGCCGGTGCGCGCGGCCAGCCAGGCCGGCACCGACCGGCTGCCGGCGCCCACCTCCCAGCAGCGCCACCCGTCGGCGACCCCCAGCCGGGTCAGGTGCCGGAACGTGCACGGATCGAACAGCTCGGTCAGCGCGTCGAAACGGACGCCGGCCTGGGGCTGCCGGTTGTCGAGCAGGTACCCGCCGCTGCGCACCATGGCCGTCATCATCCGCGTACCGGCGGCCGCGCGCGTGGGCCACGCGGGTCGAGTCGACCGCACGACGAGAAGTGACTCTCGTCACATCGGGCCATCCGGTGGCCGCTCCCACGCATCGTCCCCTGTGAGCGGGGACACGTCCGGTGTCCCGGATCGGGGGGTCGAGATGAGCAGGAAGAGCGTGCACGCGGTGGCGGCGGTGCTGTGGGCGGTGCTGGGGGGCGCGCTCCTCGTCCCGGGCGGGGCCGTGGCGGCACCTCCGTCCGACGAGGCGCGCACGGAGGCCGACCTGGACGGCGACGGCAGGGCGGACCCGGTCACGTTGGTGCAGGTGACGCCGGAGTCCATGCTGCTGCGCGTCGGTCTCGCCGACCGGTTCGTCGACGCGACCGTTCCGGGCAACGCCCGCGGCCTGGCGCCGCGCGCGGTCGACCTCGACGCCGACGGCCGCGCGGAGGTGCTGGTGCCGGGATCGGTCGGCGCCAACACCGTCACCTCCACGCTGTGGGGTCTCGGGCCCGGGGCCGGGCTGCGGCAGATGACCGACCCGGGCGGTGCCCCGTGGACGGTGAGCGAGGGCGGTGGCGCCTCGGCGATCGCGGGGCACGGCTGCCTCGCCGACCACGACGGCCGGCAGGTCGTCCTGGTCGATGCCCGCCTGGACGACGGTTCGGCGGACCCGAACACCTACAGCGGGACCCGCACGGCGCTCACCGTCGCGAACGGCACCGCGACACCCACCTCCGTGGTGCCGGTGCAGCGCGTTCCCCGGACGGACCCGCTGCTGCAGGTCGATCCGGCCGGCTGCGCGCCCGCCGACTGACGGGGGGACGTGCGGGGGATACGGCGCGGCGCCGGCATCGGAACCGATGCCGGCGCCGCCGTACCCGTGGGGACCGGAGGGTCAGGACACCTCGGCCAGGTAGGCCGCGGTCTTGGCCGGGTCCATCAGCCAGTGCTGGAAGTCCGACGGGTCGCTGAAACCGTTCGCGAAGCGCCGGGCCACGGTGTCGTTCTGCTGCGCCGTGCCGAGGATGTTCATCACGTGCTCCGGCGGCGGCGCCAGCATGGCGTTCGTCCAGTCCGTGACGTGCCGGGCGTAGTCCCAGTACCGCTCGAACGTCGCGTTCATCCACTCCCGGTCGAACGGTCCGTCACCGCGCTCCAGGATGCAGTCGAGGTAGAACTTCGCGCACTTGGCGGCGTTGTTCGAGCCCTGACCGGTGATCGGGTCGTTGGCCACGACCACGTCGGCCATGCCGAGCACGGCGCCGCCCGAGGGCAGCTCGCCGACCGGGTGCCGGACGGTCGGGGTGTAGCCGCCGGCGAGCGCGGCCAGCGGGTCGGTGAGGGTCGCGTTCCGGGCCCGCTCGTACTCCCACGGCAGGTACTTCTTCATGATCTCGCGCATCCGGTCCCACTGCTCCTGCGAGCCGGGCCGGTCGTCCCAGCAGTCCAGCGGGCCACCGGGGAGCCCCTCGAAGAAGAAGATCTCGCAGTTGCCGCTGAGCGTGGAGCCGGGGATGACGAACAGCTCGCCGACCTCGGGGATGACGTTGAACCGGACCGCGCGGAACTCGGGGTGCTCCGGGCGCGGCGGCGCACCGTGGGCGTAGGCCAGGGCGAGGACCCGCTGGGGACGCGTGTAGGGGGAGCGTTCGGGGTTGCGGTCGAAGAGCTGGACCAGCTCGCCCTTGCCCGCCGCGACGATCACCAGGTCGTAGAGGGAGGTGAGCCGGTCGAGGTCGGCGGTGGTGACGCCGTGCGTGACGACCTTGCCGCCGCGCTTCTCCAGCAGCTCCAGCCAGCCGGCCATCTTGACCCGCTGGTCCACCGACTGGGCGTACTCGTCGAGCTTGCCCACCCAGTCCAGCACGCGGGTCGAGTCGGGGCCCGCGATCGAGACCCCCAGTCCCTCGACCCGGACGGTCTCCTCCTCCCAGAGGTTCAGCCCGTGGTCGCGCTCGATCTGCAGCGCGTCGCCGAACATGCACTGGGTGGACATGACCCGCCCGCGGCGGATCTCGTCGGGGGTGCGGGCGCTCATCAGCGTGGTGTCGTAGCCGTGTTCCCGCAGGGTCAGTGCGAGCTGCAGTCCGGACTGGCCCGCTCCGACGATGAGGACCTTAGGCATGTGTTCGTGGCCTTCCTGGCTGTGAGAGTTCGCCCAGCGACAGCACGTAGGACACGAGCCGGCGCAGGGTTTCGACCGTCGACGCGGGTTCGCGGGCGTCGACGGTGAACAGGGGGACGTGGGCGGGGAGCGCCAGCGCCTCGCGGACGTCGTCGAGGTCGTGGTGCAGGTCCCCGTCGAAGGTGTTCACCGCGACCACGAAGGGGAGCTCCGAGTCGTTCTCGAAGTAGTTGATCGCGGCGAACGACCGCTCCAGCCTGCGGGTGTCGACGAGGACGACGGCGCCGAGGGCGCCGCGGGTCAGGTCGTCCCAGAGGAACCAGAACCGCGGCTGCCCCGGGGTGCCGAACAGGTAGAGCAGCAGATCGGAGTGCAGGGTGATGCGGCCGAAGTCCATCGCCACGGTGGTGGTGGTCTTCTCGGCGTCGACCGGCTCGTCGATGCCGGTCCCGGCCTCGGTCATCCACGCCTCGGTGTTGAGCGGCGGGACCTCCGAGACGGAGCCGACGAACGTCGTCTTGCCGACGCTGAACCCTCCGGCGACCACGATCTTCGCGGAGACGGTCTCCCGGCCGTGGGGTGCGGACTGGTCGTGGGGAGCGCTGCCGGGGGCCACGGCCGGTGCTTCAGACCGGAAGCCGTTGGAGGCCATCGAGGATCCTTCCGAGCATTTCGCGGTCGTGCTGGTAGGTGTGCGCGGTGGCGTGCACGTAGACGGCGCCCTGGGAGACCAGGTCGCTGATCAGCACGCGGACGACGCCGAGCGGGGCGGCGATGGCCACCGACAGCTCGGCGATCGAGGCCCGCGAGCGCGCGTGCTCGTAGAGCATGCGGGACTCGGGCATCAGCGTCTCGGGCAGCCTCGGGTCGTACTCCGGGACCGAGACCAGCGCCTCGACCAGCAGTTCGTGCCGGGCCCGGGTGCGACCCCCGGTCAGCGTGTACGGGCGGATCCGCCTGCTGCGCGCTCGCGCGCGCCCGTCGGGCGGCGTGTCGGACGGCATGGTGGTCACCTCCCGGGTCAGGCCTGCGCCCGGCGTGCGGACAGCACGCGGCGCAGATCGGCACGGACTTCGGGGGTCAGCACGTGACCCGCGTTGCGCACGAACTGGGTCATCTCGTAGCCCACGACCTTCATGTCGCAGCCGGGCGCGGTCAGCACCGCGAGCCCGGCGCCCGAGCCGATGCCCATGAACAGGAAGTACCCGTGGGTCATCCGGATCATGATCTGCTCGCAGCCGCCCTTGTCGAACAGCGCGGCACTGTTGTGGGCCAGGCTCAGCAGGCCGCTGGCGATCGCCGCGAGCTGCTCGGCGTCGTCGGTGGAGACGGACTCCGATGCGGTCAGCGGGAACCCGTCGGAGGACATGACCAGGGCGTGGGTGACGCCGTGCACACGACCGACGAACTCGTTGACGAGCCAGCCGAACTCCTGCGGGGCGGAGGCGGTCTCGGACATCACTTGGAGTCTCCGTCCTCGGCACCGGCGTCGTGGGCGTGCGCCGCGGTCTCACCGTCGGTGAAGCCGTCGAGGTCGGCCAGGAACTGGTCCTGGGCGTCCTCGGCGGTGGCGTCGAACGCGGCGCCCGGCGCCTCGCCGCCGGTCGCGCCCGGCTTGATGCTGCGCGACACGCGCCGGGGCAGCCCGGTCGAGGTCGTGCCGGCGACCGCGGGGGACGCCGGGGCCCGGGGCGTCGGCGACGGCCGCGGGGCCGACGGCTCGGCGGCCGGGCGCTGCAGCGGCGGACCGTCGTTGTGCCCGAGCCCGCCGGGCGGGGTGGCCGGTACCGGTCCGGTGTCGGACAGCGGGGCCGGCTCGGGCGGGGGCGGCTGACGGAAGTGGTGCCGTCCGTTGGTGGACGGGACGGTCTGCGCGCCGGACCAGCTCCCCTCGGGCAGCTCGGTCACCAGCGACGGCGGGACGAGGACGGTGGCGGTGGTGCCGTTCGGCATCCGGTGGTCGAGCGAGACCCGCAGCCCGTGCCGCTCGGCGAGCCGGCGGACCACGGCCAGGCCCATGTGCCGCACCGCGACGTCGTCGAGCCGCTGCGACCGGGAGAGCCGGTCGTTGAGCTCGGTGAGGCGGTCCGCGGGGAGGCCGATCCCGTCGTCCTCGATCCGGATCAGGACGCTGCCCTGCTCGGTGAGGTGCCCGCTGACCCGCACGTCCGCGCTCGGCGGGGAGTGCTGGGTGGCGTTGTCGAGGAGCTCGGTGATGACCCGGCTCAGGTCGTTCGCGGCGAAGCCCACCACGCCCAGCGACGCCACCCGGCCGATGCTGACCTTGGCGTACTGGTCGATCGAGGACATCGCCGCGCGCACGGTGTCGAGGACGGAGATGGTGTCCCCGCTGTCCTCGTCGGCGTCGTGGTCGACCAGCACGCGCAGGTTCTCGGCGTTGCGCCGGAGCCGGGCGGCCAGGTGGTCCAGGCGGTAGAGCTGGTCCAGCCGGTGGCTGTCGTCCTCGCCGCGTTCCATCGCCTCGAGGTTGGACAGCAGCGTGTCGATCAGGTTGAGGTCGCGCAGCGCGATGCTGGCGCACACGTCCATCAGCGACCCGTCCGGCGCGGCCCCGGGGGGAACGGCCGGGAGGTCCTGGAGGTCCTGGAGGCCGGGGGAGCTCGGGGCCGCGGGGTACTCCGGTGCGCCGAACGGCGCCGGAGCGGCCTCGATGGTCCGCAGCGGGGCCGGCTGGTTCCGCTGCGGGTCGAGCATCTGTGCTGCTGCGACACGTGAGCGACCCAGCAACACACGTGATCGATCGAAGAGTTCACGAGCGCGTGCGCGCGTCGCCATGCGCCTCACCTTTGGTCGTGACGGTATGTATTGGCCGTGACCGTGCGTGTCTGACCGGTCATTCTCCGGGGAGCCCGCGTTATGGAAGCAGAACGGCCGGGGAATGTCGACACCGGGTCTGTTGGCCCAGTCAGCCTATTGCACTGCGCCGTTCGGTAGGATAGTGAGCGAGCGGCTGGCCACTCGCCGTTCTGGTTGCGCCCTACTGGTCCAGTCGCGCCGGGGTGGCGTGCTGCCGTCCGGAGCAGACCTGCAGGGCGGCGTGGTCGCCGTCACGGCCGGCGTGGATTCCGGCCGGGGGTGATGTGATCAATTGTGATTCGTTCCGCTGTCGCCTCCGCCGATTCGGCCGAGCAATTCGGAGCGCATTCTCCGAATGTGTTCTCACGCACGCCCGTCATGGGGTAGCGGAATGGTCGGGCGTGCCGTCGGGCGCGGTGACCGGTGCCCCTGCCGTGCGTCACCCACCCGTGGGGGCCGGCGACCTCGAGCAGGTGGTGACCGATCAGAATCAGTCCAGGTCGAGTACCGCTTTGAGCGCGCGGTCGACGGCCTCGCGCTCCTCGGCGGTGAGCCGACCGACGATCTCGCCCAGGCGGCGTTTGTGCACGCCTTCGATGCTCGGGATCAAGGCCCACCCCCCGGATCCGGTCTGCACGGCGAGCAGGCCGCCGGGATCGTGGTCGACGACATGCAGCCCCAGGACGATCGGGGAAGCCGACTGGTTGAAGGCGTCGGGACTGACGACGACCCGGTAGAGGCTCTGCCCGGGGCGTGCGAGGACCGGTTCGTAGCGCCGGATGTCCCCCCGACGGATCTCACTCACCGGCGGCAGCGATGCGCTCTGCCTCGGCGTCGTCGATCAGCGACGGATGGGCGGTGTAGAAGGCCGCGAGCTGGTCGCCGGCCTGGCGCAACTCGTCCTCCCGGACCAGGCGGGCCAGGTAACCGGACACCCCACCCCGGTTCGCGGCCCCGCAGGCCCGGACCCGGGCCGCGGTAGGGGCGTCGAACGAGACGCTCAGGCGCTCTGACATACCGGTGAGGTTACCGGCGTGCACACCGACCTGTACATCGCGCCGCATACTCGCCTGCCCATCGCTCGCGTTGCGCGAGGTCGCGCCGGCGCCCCGATCGGTAGCCTCACCACCGGCAGGAGCCGGAGCATCGAGGAGACCCCATGCCGACGATCCACACCGGACACCGCGCCGACCGGGAGCCCGGCCGGTGACCGGGCCGGGCACGGGGGAGCCCGCGGCACACGTCGGCACCCGCGACCTCGAGGACATGCGCCAGGCCCGGGCCGACCAGGACGCCATCGACGAGCTCGTCGCGGCGGCCGGCGAGTGCGTGTTCCTGTTCACCGCGGCCGACGGGTGGCTGGCCGGGGTGACGATGAGCTACCTGCACGAGGACGGCGTGTTCTGGCTGGCCGCGGTCACCGACCGGCAGCACGCCCGCGCGGTCGAACGCGACTCCCGGGTCGGCATGGTGATCAGCAACCGGGGGACCGACCTCCCCGGGCGGCGGATGGTGCGGATCAAGGGGCGTGCCACCCTGCACCGGGACCGGGCGACGCTCGACCGCATGCTGCCGCGGCTGGCCGCGACGCTCGCGCCGGCCGGTGCCGAGCAGCTGCACCGCCTGCTCGACAGCCCGAAGCGGGTGCTGATCCGGGTGCAGACGCTCTCCTACCCGCAGTCGCACGACTCCCGCAACGTCGCCGGCGACGGGCGGGGCGGGACGCGCGAGACCGCGGGCGGGGCCTGAGCGGTCCGGCTCGCCGGAGGGAACCGGACCCCTCGCGCGAGGGAGCCGCAGCCCGCGCGGAGCCGCGACGCTCGGGACATGCCTGCACAGCCGATCACCGTCCTCGCCCCGGCCGCGTCCGCCTGGACGATGCTCTACGTCCTGTCCAAGGTCCACTACGCCGTGACCGGGACCCTGGGGGTGACCGGAGGCCCCGTCGTCCCGCTCGCGCGCTACGCCGCCTACGCCCCCGGCGAGGTGGCCGCGGCGCAGTGGGCCAACGCCGGGCTGGGGGTGCTCGCCGCCGGGCTGCTGCTGTTCGCCACCTGGTTCCCGGCCGGGTGGAACCGGTGGCTGCTCACCGTGCCGCTGGCGACGGTGTTCGTGTCGGCGACGGCCGGTGCCCTCGGCATGGTGGCGCGCGACCTGCTGACCGGCTCCGGGGGAGCGGTGTTCGGCGCCTACTGCGCGGTCTGGGCCGCGCTCGTCGGCGCCGCGACGTGGGCCCATCACCGGAGCCGGGAGCAGGTGCCGGCGGCGAATCAGCTCACCGGTTGCGCCACACCGGTCGTCGCTTCTCGGCGAACGCCCGGACCCCCTCGGCACCGTCCTCGCTGAGCAGCAGCTCGTCGAGAGCGGGGGAGGGATGGTGCACCGCGTCCACAGTGTCGGTGATCCCCGCCGTCTCGTTCATGATCTGCAGCGAGGCCCGGACCGAGGTCGGCGACCCGTCGAGGATCTCGGCGGCCAGCTCCCGGGCGCCCTCCAGCGCGGTCCCGGCCGGGACGACCCGGTTGACCAGCCCGTACCCGTGGGCCTCGGTGGCGGTGACCCGCCGTCCGGTCAGGATCATCTCGGTGGCGACCGTGGGCGGCACCGTCCGCGGGAGCCGCACCAGGCCACCGGCCCCGGCCACCAGCCCGACCTTCACCTCCGACAGCGCGAACGTCGCGGTGTCGTCGGCGACGACCAGGTGGCAGGCCAGCGCGATCTCGCAGCCGCCGCCCATCGCGAACCCGTTCACCGCCGCGATCACCGGCTTGGTCATGTCCCGGCGCCCGGTCAGCCCGGCGAACCCGTTCTTGGGCACCCACATCGGCTTCCCGCTCGCGGAGTACACGAGGTCGTTGCCCGCGGAGAAGGCCTTGTCCCCGGCCCCGGTGAGGATCGCGACCCACAGGTCCGGGTCGGCGAAGTAGGCGTCGAAGACCTCGTCGAGCTCGTCGTTCGCCGCCGGGTGCAGGCTGTTGCGCGCCTGCGGCCGGTTGATCGTCACCTCGAGCAGGTGCCCGTCCCGGCGGACCAGGACGTGCTCGTAGTCGTCGCGCAGCACCGCCGGACGCGGCGGGAACAGCTCGTCCATCCTGGACCCGGTCGTCGTCACCCGGTTGCCGAAGCCGAACGAGCGCACGTGGACGCGGCTCCCGACCGGCTCGCCGGTGGTGAGCAGCTCGAGGATCTCCTCGTCGTCGCGGTGCGTCATGGCGACGAACCGGCGGCCGTCGGCCTCCAGCCGCCCGACGACCACGCCGGTGCGCGACCCGTTCCGGCCGTGCTTGACCGTCCAGGTCTCCACGGTCGCCGGGCCGTCCGCCTGCAGCGCCTCGACCGGGGCGTCCCACCCGTCGATCCCGGCCTGCAGCTCGGCACTGCGGTCGGCGCGCCACCCCGTGGGAGTGGTCGAGTAGATCCCGGCCGAGTACTTGCTCAGGGTCCCGCCGTTCGCGCCGACCAGGCCGAAGGCCCCCGGCTCGGCCCGCAGCCGCGTGACGGTCTCGGCGACGGCGTGCATCGAGTAGTTGTTGCCCGCACCCCCGAAGAACGGCAGGCCGCCGGTCAGGGTCAGGCCGCGCGGGTCGTCCGGGGCGAGGCCGAGACCGTCGCAGACGGCCGACACGGCGATCGGGAAGCAGCTGTAGAGATCCAGGGTCGTGATCTCGTCCAGGGTGCGCCCGGCGACCTCGAGCGCGTGCCGGACGGCCAGCACCGACGCCGGCGCCGCCGACAGGTCCGCGCGGTCCATCAGCTCCCGCTCGCGCAGGTCGGCGTGCCCGTGCAGGAACACCCAGCGGTCCTGGGCGACACCGAGCCAGCGTGCTGCGGCGACCGACATCAGCAGCACCGCCGCACCCTGGTTGACCTGGTCGCGGGCGACCAGGAACCGGGTGTACGGATCGGCGATCGGCCGGTTGCGCTCGGTCGGCGTGGCCAGCTCGCGGGCGCTGCGCTCCACCGGTGCGGCGGCGTGCGGGTTGTTCGCAGCCACCTTCGTGAACGGCGCGAACAGCTCGCCCATCGTCAGCGCGTACTCCTCGCGCGACTGCCCGAGCCGGGCCCGGCGGGCGTTGTCGAACAGGGCGTACTGGCTGGGGGCGTCGGTGAGGCCGTGGCTCGCGAGGTGCCGCGACATCAGGCCCTTCAGCCCGAAGCCGCGATCCTCGAGGTCGCCGCCGACGTGCTCGGTGAAGTCCGGCGCGTCCTCGGCCCCGGCCAGCCGGCGCGCCGTGGAGATCGCCTCCGAGCCGAACGCCAGCGCGACCTCCGAGCGGCCCTCGGCGATCGTCCGGGCCAGCTCGGTGACCAGGTGCTGCGGTGACTGGCCGCCGCTGACCTCGAGGATCGCCCGGCCCGGCACGGCGCCGACCCGCGCGGCGACCGACCGCGGATAGTTGTCCGACCGGCCCAGCGGCGCGCTCGCCCCCGGCGTGGAGATCTCGAACTGGCGGACCCCCGCGACGGTGTCGATCGCGGCACCGAGTGCGGCCGGGTCGGCGGCGGTGTCGGCCAGCGCGGCCCGGGCCGCCTCGGCCGCGAGGCCGACCGCGGACAGCTGCCGGTACCCGGGGTCGTCGACCCGGTCGGACGCCTGCCCGACGCCGACGAGCACCGGGGTGCGGGGATCGAGCGAGGAATGGTCGGTCATGCCCGTGCTCCCTCGTCGGTGGGCGAGGTGAGCGCGCTCAGCGCGCCCAGGCGGCGCTCGCAGTCCGCGACCAGCTGCCGGGTGATCTCCGCGGCCGGGCGCAGGCCGGTGAACGAGCCGACGACCTGGCCGATGAAGAACGACTCGAGCGCCGTCGCCCCCTCGTGGCCCTGCTCGGCGGCGGCGTCGATCCGCTCCCACGCCTCGCTGACGAGCATCGGCTGCAACGGCATCGGCAGCGGCCCGGGACTTCCCGGCCGCTCCCAGGCGTCGTGCCAGGCGCTGCGCAGCTGCCGGGCGGGCTTCCCGGTCCGGGTGGGCGAACGGAGCGTGTCCGAGCTCGCCGCGGCGAGGAACTTCTCCTTCACCGGCAGCGGGGTGATGTCCTCGTGGCTGGACAGCCACAGCGACCCGCACCACACGCCCGCCGCGCCGAGCGCCAGCGCCGCCGCCATCTGCCTGCCCGAGGCGATCCCGCCCGCCGCGAGGACGGGCCGGTCCCCGGCCAGGTCCACGATCTCCGGGGTGAGCACCGTCGTGGCGATCGTGCCGGTGTGCCCGCCCGCCTCGGTGCCCTGCGCGACGAGCAGGTCCACACCGGACTCGAGCTGGCGCACGGCGTGCTTGCGCTGCCCCACCAGCGAACCGACCACGACACCGGCCCGGTGCGCCCGCTCGACCAGGTTCGGGGGCGGGGTGCCCAGCGCGTTGGCGACCAGGGAGATCCGGTGGGAGAACGCGACGTCGAGCAGGGCCGCCGCGCCGTCGGGGTTCAGCGCGACCGCGAGCTCGTCGGTCTGCGGCGAACGGGTTGCGCCCTGCGGGACCCCGTACTCGGCGAGCAGCTTCTCGACGAACTCGATGTGCTCGGCGGGGATCTGCGCGCGCAGGCTCGCGACCAGGTCGTCGGGGTCGCCGGTGGCGAACTTCTCCGGCACCAGCAGGTCGACCCCGTACGGCCTGCCGTCCACCTGTTGCTCGATCCAGGTGAGCTGGGCGTCGAGCTCCTCGGGGGTGTAGGCCGTGGCGGCCAGCACGCCGAACCCACCGGCGTTGGTCACGCCGGCCACCACGCCGGGGGAGCGGTTGAACCCGACGACGGGGTGGTCGACCCCGAGCAGGTCGGTCAGGGCGGTGCGGATCATGCATCTCTCCAGGTGAGGACGGCGTCGAGGGCTTCGATCGTGCTGCCGGACACGTGCAGGGGGTTGATCTCGAGCGACTCCAGGTCGTTGCCCAGGGCGAGCGCGAGGTCGCCGACCCGGGCGACGACCGCGCCGAGCGCGTCGAGGTCCGCGGCCGGGGCGCCGCGGACGCCGTGCAGCAGCGGCGCACCGCGCAGGCTCTCGAGCAGCGCCCGGGCACGGGCCGGGGAGACCGGGAGCGGGGACAGGGCCGAGTCGCCGAGCACCTCGACGAACACCCCGCCGAGTGCCACCGCGAGCACCGGCCCCCAGTCCGGGTCGCGGACCACGCCGACGAGCAGCTCGGTGCCACCGGAACGCAGCGGCGAGACGAGCACGCCCTCGACCCGTGCCCCGGCGACGTTCGACGCGGCCGTGGTGATCTCGTCGTAGGCCGCGGCGACGGCGTCGTCCCCGGCCACACCGAGCCGCACCCCGCCGATGTCGCTCTTGTGCAGGATGTCCGGGGAGACGATCTTCATCGCGACCGGGCCGCCGAACCCGGTCGCCGCCTTCACCGCCTGCCGGGCGGAGGTCGCCGTCTCCCCGGGCACGACCGGGATCCCGGCCCCGGCGAGCAGGTCGCGGGCGGCGGTCTCGCTCCACGCGCCACGCCGGGGCGCCCCCTCGGACACCACGACCGGTGTCCCTGCCTGAGGTGTCCCGGTAGCACTGTCGCGGGTGGCTTCGGACCACCACGCGAGGTTGCGCAGGGCCACCACGGCCTGCCGCAGGCCGGGGATCGCGTGCGGCACGCGGGCCCGGGCCATGACCTCGCGGGTGTAGGCGGTGATCGGCTGCAGCACCTGGTTGACGTAGACGACCGGGCCCGCGGCGTTCGCGATGCCGTCCCCGATGGCGTCGGCGAAGACCTGCCCGCTGTAGGGGCGCCCGTCGGACGCCCACGGCAGCGAGTTGACCACCGCGACCACCCCGACCCCGGGGTCGGCCGAGACGGCCTCGATCGCGCGGGTGAAGAGGGTCGGGTCGATGATCGCCGCGCCGGTCACGTCGAGTGGATTGTGGACGGTGCCGTAGGTGGGCATCATCGCGTCCAGCGCCTGCTCGGTGGCCGGGGCGAACGGCGGCAGCTCGGCGCCGAGGTCCTCGGCGCGGTCGGCGAGGATGTCGCAGGCGCCCCCGGAGATCGACACCACGCCGATCCCGGGCCGCGCCAGGCGGCCCAGCCGCGCGGCGGTACCCGCGGTGATCAGCATGTCCTCGATCGAGTCGACCCGGATGACGCCGAGGTCGCGGAAGACCGCGTCGACGGTCCGGTCGTCGCCGACCAGGGCACCGGTGTGCGCGGCCGCGGTCCGTGCGGCGAGCTCGCTGCTGCCGGCCTTGAGCGCCACGATCGGCTTCCCCGCGGCTGCCGCGCGCCGGGCCGCGGCCCGGAACACCCCGGGGTCGCGGACGGTCTCCAGGAAGATCGCGATCGCGCGGGTGTGCTCGTCGTCGACCAGGTAGTCGAGGACGTGCCCGGCGGTCACCATCGCCTCGTTCCCGAGCGTGACCATGTAGGACAGGTCCGCCCCGGCGATCCCGGCGAAGTCCAGCATGGCCGAGGAGCTCGCGCCGCTCTGGGACAGCAGCGCCACCGGGCCCGACGCGTCCGGCAGCCCCGGGATCGGGGTCACCGGCGTCCGGTGGACGAAGTTCGCGAAGCCCAGCTGGTTCGGTCCGAGCAGCACCATGTCCAGCGACTCGGCGTGCGCCACGAGCTCGGCCTGGGCGGCCCGGCCGGCCTCGCCCGCCTCCCCGTACCCGGCGGACAGGACCACGGCGTTGCGGATGCCGGCCGCGGCCGCGTCGCTCAGGGCGTCGAGCGTGCCCGCCTGGGGGACCATCATGAAGGCGACGTCGACCGGTTCACCGATCTCCCGGCAGGAGGTGACCGTCGGCCGGCCGTGCGTCTCGGCGCCGCGCCGGTTGACCAGGTGGGTGCGGTCGCCGAGGCCGAAGTCGACCAGGTTGCGGTAGGTGACGGCGGAGAAGTTGGACTTGTCCGAGGCGCCGACGAGGGCGACCGAGCGGGGACGGAACAACGACGCGAGCCGTTGCGGGGTGATCGGACCGGCCATCTGCACACTCCTTCGTGGTGATGGTGGACGAACCGGATCAGAGGGGGAGCCCGAGGCCGCGGGCGATCAGCCCGCGCTGGACGTCGTTGGTGCCGCCGCCGACGACGTACATCACCGACAGGCGAAGCGCGTACTCGAACGGCGCGGTCTCCAGGGCGGCCGCCGGCCCGAGGATCTCCAGTGCCGCCTCGCCGAACTCCTCGGCGGTCTCGCCGCCGAGCACACCGGCCATCGGGGCCTCCAGACGGGCGCCGCCGCCCTGCGCGGTCGCGTCGATCGCGGCCGACACCAGCGCGCGGGTGGCCTGGATCGCGACGGCGACCCGGCCGAGGCGGGCCCGGCGGGCCGAGCCGCGCGGCCCGACGGTGCCCTCGACGTCGGCGCGGACCACCGCGAGCAGGTCGTCGAGCCGGCGGTGCAGCGTCGCGGCGATGTTGCCCATCGTGATGCGCTCGCCGGCGAGGGCGTCGGTGATCACCGTCCAGCCGCCGCCGACCTCGCCGACGCGCGCGGCGTCGGGCACCCGGACGTCGTCGTAGAACACGGTGCAGGAGATCTCGCCGGACAGCGCGCGATGCTCCTGGACGGTGATCCCCGGGGTGTCCATCGGGACCAGGAACACCGTGATCCTGGCGTGGCGGGGACGGGCGTCGGGATCGGTCCGGGTCGCCAGCCACACCCAGTTCGCCGTGTGGCCGCCGGTCGTCCACAGCTTCTGCCCGTTGATCACCCAGTGGTCGCCGTCGCGGACGGCGCGGGTGCGCAGCGACGCGAGGTCGGACCCGGCCTCGGGCTCGCTGTAGCCGAGGCAGAACTCCAGCTCGCCGCGGCGGATCAGCGGCAGGAAGCGTTCCCGCTGCTCGGGACTGCCGTGGCGCAGGATCGAGTTGCCCAGCAGCATCACCGAGGCGAGCGCGGTGGTGACGGGCGCGCCGGAATAGGCCGCCTCCTCCTGCAGGACGACCTGTTCGGCCAGGCTCGCGTCGCGACCGCCGTACTCCTCGGGCCAGGCGAACCCCAGCCAGCCGCGGTCGGCGACGGCGCGCACCACGTCACGGTCGAGCCGGGTGCTGCCGGAGGACGTGTGGGCACAGCCGGCGAACAGCGCCCGCACCTCGGCCCGGAACGCCTCGCCGACCGGGCCGGCGTCGAACGGCGGCAGCGACGCGCCGGTCTCGACCAGGACGTCGGCGAGCTCGCCCGCGCTGCGCGGGAACTCGCGCAGCCGCGTGAGGTCGGCGTGCACCCGCCGGAACAGCCACGGTGCCTCGTGCTCCTCGAAGTACCCGACCGCGGCCAGCGTGTGCTGGGCCCCGAGCTGCACCCGCGGCGCGGTGTCCCGGACGTGCTCGACCGCGATCTCCACCCACGACGCCCGGTCCGGGGCTCCTGCTCCCCACCGGCGGCGGGCCTGCGCGAGCAGCAGCTCCGCCGCGGCGACGTCGATCTGGCAGGACGCCGTGCGCTGCGCCACCGCACCGAACGAGCCGATCGGGCGTCCGAACTGGTGCCGGGTCCGGGCGTGCTCGACGGCCATCTCGTGCGCCCGCCGGGCCGCCGCCGACGCCCGGGCGGCGAGCCCCAGCCGCAGCAGCAGGACAGCCTCGTCGGCCCGGGCCGCGTCGATGTCCGCCGTGGCCGTCACGGCACCGAGCCGGACGCGCGACCAGGACGGCACGGCCAGCCCGGGTTGCGGCTCGGTCCCGGCGATCTCCCGCAGCACCGCGGTCCCGCCCCCGGGCGGGAGCAGCAGCACGTGCGTGGCGGCCTCGGCGGCCTCGGCGTGCTCCACGACGGCGGGCTCGCCGGCGGCCGGGTGCTCGGCGGCCGGGTGCTCGGCGGCGCCGGCTCCGGCTCCGGTGAGCGCCACCAGCACCCGGACCTCGCCCGACTCGACACCGGCCGGGTCCGGCAGGAGGCGGGCGGCGACGAAGCCGTCCAGCACGGGTAGCGGGCACGCCACCCGCCCCAGCGCCCGGACCGCTGCCAGCGCGGCATCCGGCGCGTCGGCCGTGCCGAGCTCGAACCAGCCCTGCGCGGCGGCGCTCCGCCACAGCTTCTCGAGATCACCGGAGGGGGCCGCGGTCGCGTCACCCCACTGCTCATCGGCCATGCGGGCCACCGCATCGGCGACGGCGGCGAGCTCGTCCTGCGACGTCATGGGCGCACCCCATATCTGAACGGGAACCGTCCGTAAGGCTATTCTGACGGCGACCGTTCAGCAATAGGCACGGGCGGCACGGCAGGCGAGGAGGTGCGCGGTGACCGAGACCCAGGCAGCGGGGCGTCCGCGCGACCCCGTGGTCGATACGAAGGTCGCCGAGGCGGCGATCGGGCTCTTCGGCGAGCAGGGCTGGGCCGGGTTCAGCGTCGAGGCGGTGGCCCGGCGCGCCGGCGTCGGCAAGGCGTCGATCTACCTGCGCTGGCCGACGAAGCAGGCCCTGCTGGTGGACGCGCTGCGCCGGCACGTGCAAGGCGTGGCCGCGGTCGAGGCGGGCGACGTGCGCAGCGAGCTGGTCCAGCTCGGCATGCAGCTGATGCGGCACTACCTCGGCGACGCGGGCCGGGCGGCGCTGCGGATGACGGTCGAGGCGGACCGGATCCCCGGCGTGGCCGAGCTTTGGGCCACGATCCGCGAGTCGCAGGTCCTCGCGGCCCGCGCCATCGTCCGGCGGGCGATCCGCCGTGGTGAGCTGCCCGCCGACACCTCGGTGACGCTGCTGCTCGACACCCTGTGCGGCGCGGTGATGAACCATGTCCAGGCGACGCCGGAGCCGGCCCGGGCCCGGCTGCTGCCGGCCGGGGAGAGCTACGTGGTCCGCCTGGTGGAGTTCCTCCTCCCGCGCACCCCGGCGCCGGAGCACTGACCCCCGGAGCACCCCCCGGAGGACTGACCTCCGGCAGGGCGAAAGCGTGCAGGTCGGGTCCGCACGGCCCGGTGATCTGCACGGGATCGCCCTCTGCGGGGCGGAAGCGTGCATGTCGGGGCGCTGGGTCGGTCGAGTGGCACGGAAGCGCCCCGAGTCGGGCGACTGCGTGCACGTCGGCGGCGCCCGGCCCGGTGATCTGCACGGGATCGCCCTCTGCGGGGCGGAAGCGTGCATGTCGGGTCGCCGGATCGGTCGGGTGGCACGCAATCGCCCCGCGCGGCCGCGAGGCCGGGGACCGGGCGGGCGGGTGTTTCGTGCACACCGGACCCGGGCACGCCGTCGTATGGCCAACACCTATCGCGTGACCGAGATCGTCGGCTCCTCCCCGGAGGGTGTCGACGCGGCGATCCGCAGCGGCATCAGCGACGCGTCGAAGACGCTGCGGAACCTCGACTGGGCGGAGGTGACGCAGATCCGCCTGCACCTCGACGAGGGCTCGGTCCAGCACTTCCAGGTCGGCCTCAAGGTGGGCTTCAAGGTCGACGAGGAATGACAGATCGGTGCGGAGTGACCGGAGTGGGGTAGCGCGACATAGTTGAGGGGCACACCGCAGGAGGAGGCCCGCATGCCCCAGGATCCGTTCCGCGACGCGCTCGGTCCGCTGGAGCCCCTGCTCGGGCGGCTGTTCGAGACCCTGGGTGACCTGGACGGGCCGCCGGGGGACGGCCGCGCCGACTCCGACGACACCGGGAACCCCCGAGCCGGACGGCGGCCGCCCGGCAGCCGTGGCACCCGCGGCCTGGACCGGTACGGCCGGGACCTCACCGCGGACGCGGCCGCCGGGCGGCTCGACCCCGTCATCGGGCGGGACGCCGAGATCGACGCCGCGCTCGAGGTGCTCGGGCGCCGGACCAAGAACAACCCCGTCCTGATCGGCGACCCGGGGGTGGGCAAGACCGCCATCGCCGAGGGCATCGCCGCCCGGGTCGCCGCGGGCGAGGTGCCCACCGCGCTGCGCGGCGTGCGGGTGGTCGCGCTCGACCTGGCCGGGATGGTGGCGGGCACCCGTTACCGCGGCGACTTCGAGGAGCGGCTCACCGCCGTCATCGACGAGGTGACCGCCGCCGAGGGGCGGATCATCGTGTTCGTCGACGAGCTGCACCTGGTCGTGGGCGCCGGGGGAGCGGCCGACGGTGGCGCGATGGACGCCGGATCGATCCTCAAACCGGCCCTGGCCCGCGGCGCATTGCGGCTGGTGGGCGCCACCACCACCGAGGACTACCGCCGCCATATCGAACGCGACGCCGCGCTGGAACGGCGGCTGGAGCCGGTGCCCGTGCCCGAGCCGACGGGGCCGCAGACCGTCGCGATCCTGCGCGGGCTGCGTGCGGCCTACGAGCGCCACCACGGTGTCCGGCTCACCGATGCGGCACTCGACGCCGCGGTCGCACTGGCTGCCCGCTACGTCCCGGACCGGTTCCTGCCCGACAAGGCGATCGACCTGGTCGACCGGGCCGCGGCCCGGGCCGGGATGCGGGGCTCCACCGCCGGGGCGGCGGCCGAGGCCGAGGAGCTGCGCCGCGCGCGCGAGGTCGCCGTCGACTCCGAGGACTTCGAGCGGGCCGCGATGCTCACCCGCGAGCTCGACCGGCTCGGAGCCGCGTCCGGCACCGCCGACGCCCGCCCGGAGATCACCGCCGACGACGTCGCCGAGGTGGTGTCCCGGCGCACCGGCATCCCCGTCGCCCGCCTGGGCACCGACGAGCGGGACCGGCTGCTGCGGCTCGAGGACCACCTGCACGCCCGCGTCGTCGGGCAGGACGAGGCGGTCGAGGCCGTCGCCGACGCCGTCCGGGCGGGCCGGGCCGGGCTCGGCCACCCGGACCGGCCGGTCGGGTCGTTCCTGTTCCTCGGCCCGAGCGGGGTGGGCAAGACCGAGCTGGCGCGGGCGCTGGCGGAGGCGCTGTTCGGCTCACCGGACCGGATCGTCCGCCTCGACATGAGCGAGTACGCCGACCGGGCGTCGGTGACGCGGCTGATCGGGGCACCGCCCGGCTACGTCGGCCACGACGACGGCGGCCGGCTCACCGAGGCGGTGCGCCGCACGCCGTACTGCGTGCTGCTGCTCGACGAGATCGAGAAGGCGCACCCGGAGGTCACCTCGACGCTGCTCGGCGTCCTGGACGCGGGCCGGCTCACCGACGCCCGGGGCCGCACCGTCGACTTCCGGCACACCATCGTGATCATGACCAGCAACCTGGGCTCGGAGCAGCTGCTCGCCGCGGCGGGCGCGGGCACCCCGCTCGACGACGTCCGGGAACCGCTGCTGGCGCTGGCCCGGGCGCACTTCCGCCCGGAGTTCCTGAACCGGGTCGACGAGGTCGCGCTGTTCGCCCCGCTGGCCCCGCGGCAGCTGCACCGCATCACCGCGATGATGCTCGCCGAGACCGGGGAGCGGCTGCGGGCCCAGGGCGTCACCCTGCGGGTCGACGACGACGCCGTCGACCTGCTCGCCCGCCGCGGGCACCGGCCCGAGCACGGCGCCCGGCCGCTGCGCCGGGTGATCGGACGCGAGGTGGAGCGCCGGCTGTCGCGCCTGCTGCTCTCCGGGGCGTTGCGCCCCGGCGGCACCGTGCACCTGACCGTCGCCGGCGACGAGCTGCAGGTCCGGCCGGCGGAGTAGGTCGATCCGCGGAGCAGGCCGCCTGTCGGCGTAGGGCCCGGTCAGCCCGCGACGTCGTCGGCGGGCGCCGGGATCGCGGGCAGGCCCAGGATCCGCCGGCGGACCGCCTCGCGGCCGCCGTCGGCGGGCTCGGTGCCGTCGACGAATTCGCGCAGCAGCGCGGCGAAGCGCCGCGGCTGCTCGGCGTGCGGGAAGTGCCCGGCCCCGTCGAAGATCTCCAGTCGGCTGCCCGGCAGCCGCTCGTGCGCACCCAGGGTGTGCTCGACGGGGATCACCTTGTCCCGGTCGCCGGCCACCAGCAGCACCGGGACCTCCGAGAGCAGGTGCAGCCGCTGGGCGCCGTCGAGGCGCTGACCGGACGGCTCGAGGGCGCCCCGTGCGGTCTGCACGAACGCGCCGCGGGTGCCGTGGTCGGAGAACGACTCCCAGGCCGCCCGCACGCCGTCGACGTCGGAGCGGGGGACGCTGCCGACCGCGTGCGCGATGCGCTGCACGGCGTGGCGCATCCAGGGCGGGGTCAGCGACGCGGCCGACCGCAGCACCAGCCCGCTGCCCGGCAGGCTCGCCGCGCGCAGGGCCAGCGCGAGGTCGTGCCCCAGACCGCCGCTCGAGACCAGCACGACCCGTTCGGTCCGTTCGGGGAACTGGTGGGCGAACTGCATCGCCACACCGCCGCCGAACGAGTGCCCGACGATCGTCACCCGCTCCACGTCGAGGGCGACGAGCAGGTCCCGCAGGCCGGTGGCGAAACCGCCGAGGGAGTAGTCCCCGCTGCGCGGCGCCTCGCTGGCACCGTGCCCGAGCAGGTCCGGGGCCAGCACGTGCAGCCGGCGCCCGAGCGGGGCGAGCACCGGGTCCCAGGTCAGGGAGCCGGCGGCCAGGCCGTGCACCAGCAGCACGGCCTGCCGCCCGCGCTGCCCGGCCTCGCGGTAGCTGACCCGCTGCCCGTGCAGGAGCAGCTCCTGCTCGACCGGCGACGCGTCCGCCATGCCTCACCTCCGTGCCCGGCCGGTGCGTCTCACCGCCGGATCTCCCGATCGACGTTACCGGCGGGGAACCGGGAGGTCGGGCGGGTGTGGCCGGACCCTCCCGTGCCGCTCAGCCGGGACCGTGGTCGTCGCCGGTGAAGTGGTACGCGACGTCGGCGACGTCGTCGGCGGCGAGCACGTAGAACACCGAGAGCGGTGTCACGCCCGTGTTGCGGACCCCGTGGACCCGGCCGCCCGGGACGAACACCGTGCTGCCCGCCCGCACGTCGAGCAGGTCGTCACCGAGCCGGACGGTCCCGTGGCCGGCGGTCACCAGGTAGATCTCCGCAGCGTGGTGCCAGTGCGCCGCCAGGTGCTCGCCCGGCGCGAACTCGGCGACGCCCGCGGTGAGGTCACTGGTGGCGGTGAGGGTCCGGCCGAACAGTGCGCGGAACGTCAACGTCCCGCCGACCGCGTCGTCCCACCGCTCGGGGTCGCCGTCGTCGTGGCCCCGTACCAGCTCGTCCACCGTCGCCCACTCCTCCGCTCGCACGGCCGCCCGGCTACCCGGCCGTCCGGATCGCATGCGCGGAGCCTTCACGGGACGGGACTACCATGTTGATATCCCGATCCCATCTCGTTATGTTCCTCTCGTTCGACGGACGACGACGTTCGGCACGAGGGGCAGGGTGTGACCGCATCGGATCGGATGGCATCGGATCGGGACGCGGGCCGCGGCGGCCCGCTCGACGGGATCACCGTCGTCGACCTCACCTCGACGTTCATGGGCCCGTTCTGCACGCTCATCCTCGCGCAGTACGGCGCCCGGGTGATCAAGGTCGAGCCGCCCGCCGGCGACATCCTGCGCGGGGTGGGGGACACCGGCGAGCTCGGGCTGGGGCCGATCTTCCTCAACGCCAACCGGGGCAAGGAGAGCGTCGTCCTCGACCTGCGCGACGAGCAGGACCGCGGACGGCTCAGGCAGCTGGTCGCCGACGCCGACGTCGTCACCCACAACCGTCCGGCCGGCTCCGACACCCGGCTCGGGATCGACTACGAGAGCCTCCGGTCGGTCAACCCGGCCGTGATCGTCTGCGCCATGCGCGGCTACGGCGCGGGCGGCCCGTACGGGACCGAGCCCGCCTACGACGACGTCATCCAGGCGGTCTCCGGCGTGGCGGCCAGCCAGACCGGCCGGGGCGAGCCGCAGTTCGTCCGCACCCCGGTCGCGGACAAGGTCACCGGCGCCATGGCGGTCGGGGCGATCTGCGCCGCGCTGGTGGAGCGCGCCCGGTCCGGGTGCGGGCAGGCGATCGAGGTCCCGATGTTCGAGACGATGGTCCAGTTCCTGCTGCTCGAACAGCAGGGCGGCTACGTCTTCGACCCGCCCCGCGGCCCGGCCGGCTACGCCCGGACCGACTCGCCGTTCCGGCGGCCGTACCGGACCAGCGACGGGCTGGTCGGCGTGCTGGCCTACACCGACGCGCACTGGCGGGCGCTGTTCGAGGTGCTCGACGCCGGTGACCGCGCCGCGGACCCGCGGTTCGCCACGATCGGGGCGCGCAGCCGCCACATCGACGAGCTCTACGAGTGGCTCGACGGCGAGCTCGCCGCTCGCACGACCGCCGAGGCCGTCGCGCTCTGCCGCCGGGCGAAAGTGCCGATCATGCCGGTGAACGGGGTCGCGGACCTGTTCACCGACCCGCACCTCGACGCCGTCGACTTCCTGCAGCGCAGCGAGCACCCGCAGGCCGGCGCGGTCCGGCAGGCGCGCTCGCCGGTGCGGTTCTCGCGCAGCGGCTCCGGACCGTCCGGGCAGGCACCCGCCCTCGACAGCCACGGCCCCGCGCTGCGCGCCGAGCTCGACCGGCGCGCCACCGGCGCCACCCCACAGGACCGACCCGGACCCGAGGAGCGCTGACCGAGGTGGACTTCACCGTCGACGACGACCTGGAGACGGTCCGGCGCGCGATCGCCGAGCTGGCGGCCGGGTTCGACGCCGAGTACTGGGAGCGGCACGACCGCGAGCACGCCTTCCCGTGGGAGTTCTACACAACCCTCGCCGACGCCGGGTGGCTGGGCATCTCGATCCCCGAGGAGTACGGCGGCGGGGGCCTCGGCGTCGCCGCCGCGAGCGTGATGGTGGAGACGCTGGCCCGCTCCGGCGGCGCGATGAACGCCTGCACCCCGGTGCACCTGGGCATGTTCGGGATGAACATCGTCGCCAAGCACGGGTCGGAGCGGATGCGCCGCGAGACCCTCACCCGCGTCGCCACCGGGGACCTGCACGCCTGCTTCGGGGTGACCGAGCCCGACGCCGGCACCGACACCTCCCGCATCCGCACCCGCGCGGAACGCGACGGCGAGCACTACGTCGTCAACGGGCGCAAGGTCTGGATCTCCAAGGCCGGCGAGAGCGAGGTCATCGTCCTCGCCGTGCGCACCGCGCCCCGCCGCGACGACGCGCCGATGCACGGGATCTCGATCCTGCTCGTCGACATGGCCACGCCCGGGATCTCGGTGACGCCGATCCCGAAGATGGGGCGCAACGCCGTCGCGTCCAACGAGGTGAGCTTCGACGACGTCCGGGTCCCGGTGAGCGCCCTGGTCGGCGCCGAGCACGAGGGCTTCTCGGTGCTGCTCGACGGGCTCAACCCCGAGCGCATCCTCATCGCCCACGAGGCGCTGGGCATCGGCCGTGCCGCGGTCGACGCCGCGGTGCGTTACGCGAAGGAACGCACGGTGTTCGACCGGCCGATCGGGCAGAACCAGGGGATCGCGTTCCCGCTGGCCGAGGCCACCGCCCGGCTCGACGCGGCCGAGCTGGTGTGCCGCAAGGCCGCGTGGCTCTACGACAACGGGCACCGCTGCGCCCGCGAGGCCAACACCGCGAAGTACCTCGCCGCCGACGCCGGGTTCTTCGCCGCGGACCGCGCGATGCAGACCTTCGGCGGCATGGGCTACGCCGAGGAGTACGGGATCCCGCGCTACTTCCGCGAGGCCCGGCTCATGCAGATTGCCCCGGTCAGCCAGGAGCTGGTGCTGGCCTTCATCGCCCAGAACGTGCTGGGGCTGCCCAAGTCGTACTAGAAGCGTGACCCCGGCGGAGGGAGACCCCGATGGTCCGGCGCACGGTCCGATTCCTGGCACTGGCCTGTGCCGTCGGGCTGGTCACGACCCTGACGGCGTGTGCGGGTGAGCGGGAGGGCCCACCCGGGACCCACACCCTCGTCGTCGGCGACTCGTTCCCGACCACGCACCCGTTCTCCCGGGACGGGGCGCAGTTCTTCGTCGAGCGGGCCACCGAGCTCTCGGGCGGGCGGCTGCGTTTCGAGTACCACCCCTCGGAGAGCCTGGGGGCGGCCGAGGACTTCGTGAACCTGGCCCGCTCCGGCGTCGTCGACATCGCGATGGTCTCGCCCGGCTACGTGTCGTCCCAGCTGCCGCTCTCCGGGGTGGCCGACCTGCCGGCGATGACCACCGACCCGTGCCAGGGGGCGCTGGGACTCGAACCGCTGCTGGCCGAGGGCGGGGTGCTCCACGAGCACGACTTCGCCCCGGACGGGCTGCACCCGCTGGTGGTCGGGGTCGTCACCGGCTACGAGGTGATGACCGGTGGCGGGCGGGCGGTCACCGACCCCGCCGACGTGGCGGGGATGGTGCTGCGCTCGTCCGGCGGGACGATCGACCGGACGGTGAACCACCTGGGGGCGGCGCCGGTGTCCATGCCGGTGACCGAGATGTACGAGGCGATCTCGCGCGGCACCGTCGACGGCACCGTGCTCGGGCCGCTGAGCGCGCTGCCCTACCGGCTCGACGAGGCCGCGACGCACTCCACCCTCGGCGCCCAGCTGGGCAGCTTCACGATCACCTACTCGATCGGCCGGTCCACCTGGGACGGGCTGCCGCCGGACCTGCAGGACGTGCTGACCCGGGCCGGGCACGACACGAACCGGCACCTGTGCCGGGAGGTCGCCGCCTACGACGCCGAGTCGCAGACGAAGCTCGAGGCCGGTGGGCTCGCGTTCCACCGGCTCGACGCCGACGAGCAACGACGCTGGCGGGCGGCGGTCGCGCCGGTGCGCGAGGAGTGGGTGGCCGACATGGAACGGATGGGGCTGCCCGGCCGGGCCGCGCTCGACGACCTGCTCGCGTCCCAGCGTGCCGTGGCGGGACAGGGCCGGTGAGCGCGTTCGCGACCGGCCTGCGCCGGGTGGAGGACGGGCTGGCCGCGGTCGCCGCCGTCGCGCTGCTCGCGCTGACCGGGCTGATGGTGGCCGAGGTGGTGCTGCGCTACGTCGTCGCGGCACCGCTGTCCTGGGCGCTCGGGTTCACCACCGAGTACCTGCTCACCGCGATCTTCTTCCTGGGCCTGCCCTACACCGTGCGGGCCGGGGCGCACGTGCGGATCGACGTGCTCCACCGGGTGCTCCCGGACCGCGCGCGGTGGTGGTGCACCGTCGTCGGCGGGGTGCTGTCGGTGCTCTTCGTCGCCGCCCTGACCTGGGCCGGGATCACCCTCACGGCCGGCGCCTGGAGTGGCGGGGACATCCCGCCGCCGGGCGGGTCGGAGCTGTCCTGGCCGGTCTGGACCTCGGTGATCATGGTTCCGATGGGGACCGGGGTGACGCTGCTCCGGCTGCTGGCGCTGCTCGCCGTACCCGGGCAGGAGGTGACGGACTGATGCTCGCCGTCCTCGTCGTCGTCCTGCTGCTGGTCCTGCTGCTGATCCGGATCCCGGTGGGGTTCGCGATCGGGATCGCCGGCTCGGTGGGCCTGCTGTTGTACGGCGGGCTGCCGGAGCTGCTCGGGGTCCTGGAGACGACCCCGCACACCGCGGTGACCGCGTACTCGCTGTCCCCGATCCCGCTGTTCGTGCTCATGGCGCAGTTCGTGCTGCGCAGCGGGGTGGCCGGGAGCATGTTCGACAGCGCCCGGATCTGGGTGGGCCGCACCCCGGCGGGCCTCGGCGTGGCGACCACGCTGTCCGGCGCGGTGTTCGCGGCGATCTCCGGGTCCAGCACGGCGGCGGCCGCCACGCTCGCCTCGACCGCGGTGCCGGAGATGACCCGGCGTGGCTACGACGCGCGGCTGGCGACCGGGTTGGTCGCGGTGGTGGGGACGCTGGCGGCGATGGTGCCGCCGAGCATCATCCTGGTCTTCTACGCCGTGCTGGCGGAGGAGAGCGTCGGGCAGGTGCTCATCGCCGGGTTCGTGCCGGGCGCGCTCGTCGTCGTCGCACTGATCGTCACCACGCTGCTGGTGGTCCGGCGCCGCCCGGAGCTGGCGCCGCGCGGGGAGCGCCACCCGATGGCGGGCAAGATCCGGGCACTCGGGGTCGTCGGCCCGGTGCTGATCCTGTTCGGATTGGTCACTGTGACCATCTACCTCGGACTGGCGACGCCGACCGAGGCCGCGGCGCTGGGGGCGGCGGGAGCGCTCGCGATCGGGCTCGTGCAACGCACCCTGACCCTCGCCCGGATCCGGGCGGCGCTGCTGGAGACCCTGTGCACGACGGCGATGATCCTGCTGATCATCGCCTCGGCGCACGTGTTCGGGCACGTGCTCACGCTCAGCCGGGTCACCGAGACCGTGGTCGACGCGGTCGCGGCGGTGCCGGCCGCTCCCACGGTGATCTTCCTCGGGATCGCGCTGGTGTACCTGGTGCTCGGCGCGTTCATGGACCAGATGGCGATCCTCGCGCTGACCGTGCCGATCGTGCTGCCGGTGATCGAGCAGCTCGGCTTCGACCCGGTGTGGTTCGGCGTGATGGTGGTGCTGCTCGCCGAGATCGGCCTGGTCACCCCGCCGCTGGGGCTCAACGTGTTCATCGTGGCCCGCTCGACCGGCCTCCGCTCCGAGGAGGTCTTCCGCGGGGTCGTGCCGTTCGTGCTGGCCCTGCTGGTGCTGGTCCTGGTGTTCACGTTCGCGCCCGGCCTGGTGCTCTGGCTGCCCGGGACGATGGGGAGCTGATGACGCGTGGGCAGGCGGGCGCGCTCAGTCGCATGGTGTGTCGTCGCCCGGGGCGGGAGCGCTGTGCGCGAGCACGCCGGTCAGCAGCATCCGGGCCGTCCAGCGGATGATCCGGCTCCGCTCGTGCGGGTCGTCGACCCGGCAGGCGTCCTTGAGGGCGATGAACGACTCGGTCCCCGCGAGCATGGCGAGCGCCGCCACCAGGTCGGCGTGCACGTCGGGCGGCAGGTCGTCGCGAGCCGGCTCCAGGGCGTCCTGCATCCAGGCCAGTCGGCGGCCCTCCAGGAGCCGGACCTCGCCGGTGTCGCCCGGCCCGAGCCGGGCCTGCTTCTCCAGGGAGAGCCGGATGATCGCCCGGAACGCGGCCTCGTGCTCGGCGATCCGGCCGTGCATCGTGCGCAGGACCCGGTCCACCCGCTCGGCCGGGTCGCCGGTGCCCTCCGCGCCGTCGCCGTCCGGGCCGTCGGTGTCGTCGGCTGGACCGTCGGTGTCATCGAGCACGGCGACGACGCTGTCCATCGACGCCTCCAGGATCAGGCTCTCCTGGGTGGGGAAGTAGCGGTACGCCGTGGTCCGGCCGACCAGTGCGGCGTCGGCCGCCTCCCCGACCGAGGGGACCCGGCCCTCGTCGAGCAGCGTCCGGGCGGCGTCGAGGATCGCCTCCCGGGTGCGGCGCTTCTGGTTGACGCGGCCGGACGCCAGTGGGTCACCCTGGTGCCGTGACGGGACGCCCTTTCCCATGACGGAAACAGTACGCCGCTCCGGCGTGTCACCTCGGGCAGACTGACGGCGACGCGCTGCCACCCACCCGTCCGACGGAGGATCGCCCGTGGCCGACGAGACCGACGTTCTGATCATCGGGGCCGGGTTGTCCGGCGCCATCACCGCCGCGACGCTGGCCGGGGCGGGCGTGCGGGTGGTCTGCCTGGAGCAGGGCGACTGGCCGGACCACGGTCGCGCTCGCGCCGACTTCGACGACTTCGAGCTCACCGCGGACCTGTACTGGGGCCGCGACCCCAACGCGCGGCGGGGGGTGGCGGACTACCCGGTCGACGACTCGGCGTCGGACATCGCCGCCCTGATGGGGAACGGTGTCGGCGGTGGCACGGTCCTGTACTCGGGCAAGTGGCACCGCATGACGCCGAGCGACTTCCGGGTCCGCTCGCACGACGGGGTGGCGCAGGACTGGCCGCTGACCTACGAGGATCTCGAACCGTTCTATACCGAGGCCGAGCGGCAGCTGGGCGTCTCCGGTCTCGCCGGCGATCCGGCCTACCCCGCGGGTGACGGCCCGCCGAACCCGCCGGTGCCGATCCGCGAGTCCGGCCGCCGGCTGGCCGCCGCGCTCAACGAGCTGGGCTGGCACTGGTGGCCCGGCAGCAACGCCATCTCCACCACGGCCTACCGCGAGCTCGCGCCGTGCCGCCAGCACGGCGCCTGCATGTCCGGCTGCCCGGAGGGCGCGAAGGCCTCCACCGACATCACGCACTGGCCGCGGGCGATCCGCGACGGTGCCGACCTGCGGACCCGCGCGGGTCAGCCGGATCCTCACCCGGGCCGGTCGCGCCACCGGTGCGCTCTACCGGGATGCCCACGGGCGCGAGCACGAGCTGCGGGCCCGAACGGTCATCCTGTGCGCCAACGGGATCGGCACCCCGAGGCTGCTGTTGATGTCCGCGGACGCCGACCATCCCGACGGGCTCGCGAACTCGTCGGGCCTGGTCGGCAAGCGCCTGATGATGCATCCGTTCGCGGCCGTCGCCGGGGTGTTCGACGAGGACCTCGGCACGACGGCCGGAGCGTGGGGCCAGCAGATCCAGTCGATGCACTTCTACGAGACCGACGCCGATCGCGGGTTCGTCCGCGGCGCGAAGTGGGGCCTGCAGCCCACCGGCGGACCGCTCGGCCTGACCCGCTCCTACCCGTGGTCGGAGTCCGAACGTCCACTGTGGTTCGAGAATTTCCACGACACGCTGCAGGCCCGGCTCGGACGCTCCCCGATGTGGAGCATCGTCGCGGAGGACCTCCCGTACGAGAGCAACGCGGTGTCGCTCTCGCCCGACCTCGTCGACCCCGATGGTCTGCCCGCCCCTCGGGTCGCGTACCGGGCCGACGCCAACTCGAGGGCGATGCTGGCCTTCCACACGGCCCGCGCCGTCGAGTCGATGGAGGCCGCGGGTGCGGTCGAGACGGTCGTCGGCCCGATGATCCGGGCCAGCGGCTGGCACCTGATGGGTACGGCGGTGATGGGTGACGACCCGGCCACCTCGGTGACCGACCGGTACGGGCGGTGCCACGACATCCCGAACCTGTATGTCTTCGACTCCAGCACGTGGGTCACCTGCGGCGGCGTGAACCCCGCCGCGACCCAGGCCGCGCTGGCACTGTGGTCGTCGGAGCACCTGCTGGCCGAGGGGCCGCGTTGAGCGCCGGGACGGGCGACACCCCGGTCCTGACCGACGAGGAGCGCGAGACCGTCTACCTGCTCGGGGACACCCTGATCCCCGAGCACGAGCACGGGCCCTCCGCCGACGAGGCCGGGCTGGCGTCGACGTTCGTCGACCGGGCCCTGGGCCTGCGCCCCGATCTGGCCGGGGAGTTCCGGCAGCGCCTCGCGGAGGCCCGCGGCCGGGACCCGCGGGCGTACTGCGAGGAGCTGCAGGCCACCGACCCGGCGGCGTTCGAGCGTCTCACCTTCGTCCTCGCCGGGGCCTACCTGCTCAGCCCGGTGGCCCGGCGGTGGCTGGGCTACGCGGCCCAGCGGGGAGAGCACCAGGACGGTTCGCCGCAGCCGGAGTACGGCCCGGGCGGGCTGCTCGACGTCGTACGCGACCGGGGGCCGATCTTCCGCCCGACCTGATCGGACGGCGGGTCAGCCGGAGCCCGGGACGACCCGCTCCGGGGCCGTCGGTGGGGTGGTGGCGAAGACCGGCCAACCGATCTCGGTGCGCCACGCGGCCGGGTCGCCGGTGTCGCGGGGGCCGACCAGGTAGGTCTCGTGGACCGGCCCGTCGACGACGAGTGCGTGCTCGGCGAGGTGGGCACCGAGCGTTCCGTAGGTGAGGTCGATGTCGGTGTGCGGGCCGCGGTGCACGGTCAGCGCGAGCTCGCGGGCGGGCAGCGCGACCGGACCGACCCGCCCGGCCCGCACCTCGCGGTCGGTGGGGACGAACACCGTCATGTGCCCACGACCGTGGGTGAACAGCGCGTTGTCGTAGAGGCCGCCGGGCGGGCCGGTCGGGCAGGCCCCGCTCCCGGCCACCGCCGCGTCGATCTCGGCCATGGCCGCGGCGTACCAGTCGAGGACGTCGTCGACACCGGCCTCGCCCTCGACCTCGGTCACCCGGCGGCGGGCTCGTGGCGGTACACGACGTCCAACGGCCGGGGAGCGGGTTCGAGCAGCCGCTGCAGCGTCCCGACCGCCTCACTGGTGGCCGCGAGCCTGCGCTGCAGGAGCGCAAGATGGTCGGCGATCAGCGCGCCGCGGTCGCCGACGTCGGCGGCGAGCAGCCTCCTGACCTCGGGGACGGGCATGTCGAGGTCGCGGAAGCGCCGGATGACCTGCGCGGTCGGGATCTGGTCGGCCGAGTAGTAGCGGTACCCCGAGTGCGGGTCGACGCGCTCGGGGGTGAGCAGTCCCGCCTCGTGGTAGTGACGCAGCGTCTTCACGCTCAGATGCGTCACCGTCGCGAACTCCCCGATGCTCAGCAACCCGGTCACGGGACCGATTCTGGACCCTCCGGTAAGGGGAGACCCCACGGTGGCCGCATGAACGACGAGATCCTTCCCGACCACCGCATCGACGTCGGCACCGTCCGCACCGTCTGACCCGTTGCGCACCCCCGACCCACCGGCACACACCGACCCACCGACAGGAGACCGATCATGACCGACGCCGGCCGCCGCCTCGTCGAGCGCTACCTCGCCCTCGCCACCGACCCGGACCCGGACGCGTACCTCGCGCAGTTCGACGACGACGCCGTCGTCGAGGACGAGGGGCGCCGGCACGAGGGGATCGGCGCCGTGCGCGCGTGGTGGGCCGCGGTACCCGAGGTGGGCTACGCGGTGCGGAGCATCGAGGTCTCCGGTGACGGGCACCGGGCCGTCGTCGAGGTCTCCGGTGACTTCCCGGGCAGCCCGGTGCTCCTGGAACACGGTTTCGGGCTCGGGTCCGACGGACGGATCCGTGTGCTGGCCATCCGACCCCTCACCCCGTGAGCCGGTCGTACGGCCGTCAGCGGGCGTCCGGTGCCGCACCCGGCCAGTGCGCGACCTACGCATTCGGCTCGCCGGCGAAGTGGGTCCTCAAAGTGCCCTCGACGTCGCCTCGATCAAGATCTGGCTTCGCGACCCGGTCGAGCACGACCCCGAGGCGCCACAGCTGCCGTGCAGGCATCACTGCCATCATTCCGGTCCGCGCTGAAGCCTGGCCGGGCCGACCTGCTCGGTGCAGCCGGCCGGGTGGCGCTACAGCTGCAGATGGAGTCGCAGTGCGTCGTCGAGCTGGGCCATGACGTCGGCCGGGACCTGTCCGAGTACGGCGCCGAGCCGCTCGACGGCGATCGAACGGACCTGTTCGGCCTGGGCCTTGGAGTCCTGCCGTAGCCCGGTCGTGCCCGCGGGCAGCAGCGCCTGGAAGGGGAAGATCCGGTCGGTGTTGCTGGTGACAGGTACGACGGTGACCACCCCGCGGCCGAGCCGTGTCGCGACCGAGTTCGCGCGGTCGTTGCTGACGATCACTGCGGGGCGGCGCTCGTCGGCTTCGTTCCCGCGGACGGGATCCAGATCGGTCAGCCGGATCTCACCGCGCAGCATCGGCGAGGCCGTCGTCCGCGGCCGCATCCCAGGTGGCGTGGTCACCGGAGGCTTCCCATTCGTTCCACGCCGCCTCGTAGTCGCGCTCCAGCCCGGGCAGGCGCAGCATGCCCACGGCATGGTGCAACGCGGCCGACCGCGATGGGAGCCCCCTGGTACGGGCGAACTCGTCGAGGATGGCGACGTCCTCCTCCGGCAGACTGACGCTCAGTTTCATACCATGATGCTACTGCAGTATTACCGGCGGCGCCGATTCGGTTCTGGCTACCGCCGGGTACGGCGGCACGGGGTCGGCGGGTAACGAGGCGAGGCTCCCCCCTCGGGGTGCGTGAGGTGAGAACCGGCGGACGCCGGGTAGGCGCTCGGCGTGACACTCACCGACCCGACGCATCAGGAACCGACGCAGGCCGGCGACCGCACGATCCACGACCCCCGCACCGGTGAGGTCGTCGGCCGGCTCACCCCGGCGACCCCCGAGGAAAGCGCCGCGGCGGTCGACGCGGCCCGCGCGGCGGCGCCCGGTTGGGCCCGCACCCCGGCGGCGGAGCGGGGTACCGCCCTGCACGCCGCGGCCGCCGCCGTGCGCGCCGCGGCGGACGAGCTGGCCGACCTGACCGAACGCGAGACCGGCAAGCCGTTCGCCGAGGCCCGCGGCGGCGTCGACGCCGGGATCGGCACGCTGGTGCAGTACGCCGAGCTCGGGCCGCTGCACCGGGGCCGCACGTTGCACGGCGGGTGGGAGGCCACCGACCTGATGGTGTCCGAGCCGCGCGGTGTGGTGGCCGTGCTGACTCCCTGGAACGACCCGGTCGCCGTCGCCGCCGGGCTGATCGGTGCCGCCCTGGTCGCGGGCAACACCGTGGTGCACAAGCCGAGCGAGCGCTGCCCGGCGACCGGACGGCGGTTCGCCGAGCTGGTCGCCGAGCACCTCCCGCCGGACGTCCTGTGCGTGGTCGACGGCGACGGGGCCGTCGGTGCCGCGCTGTCCACGTCGGACGTCGACGTCGTCGCGCACGTCGGGAGCACGGCGGCCGGCACGGAGATCCGCCGGGCCTGCGCGGTCAGCGGCGCGCACCCGGTGCTGGAGAACGGCGGCAACGACCCGCTCGTGGTCGACGCCGGGGTCGATCCGGTGTGGGCGGCGGAGCAGGTGGCGCTGGGCGCGTTCGCGAACTCCGGGCAGATCTGCGTGTCGGTCGAACGGATCTACGTCCACGCCGACGTCGCCGAGCCGTTCCTCGACGCACTCACCACACAGGCCCACGAGTGGGCGGAGCGGATCGGGCCGATGGTCGACCGGGAGCAGCGCGCGGACGTCCACCGGCAGGTCACCGAGTCGGTCGCCGCCGGCGCGCGGCTGCGCACCGGGGGAGAGCTGCCGGACCGGCCCGGCGCCCACTACCCGCCGACGGTGCTCGACGGCTGCACCGCCGACATGGCGCTGTTCGCCGAGGAGACCTTCGGGCCGGTCGCGCCGGTGCGGGTGGTGTCGGACTTCGACACGGCACTGCAGGAGGCGGCCGACGACCGTTACGGGCTCGGGGCCACCGTGCTGACCGCCGACATGGAGCACGCGCAGACGGCGTGGCGGACCCTGCCGGTCGGGACCGTCAAGGTCAACTCGGTGTTCGGGGGTGCGCCCGGCGGCGCGGCGCAGCCCCGGCGCGCGAGTGGGCAGGGATTCGGCTACGGGCCCGAGTTGCTCGACGAGATGACCACGGTGAAGGTGGTGCACCTGGAGCCGGCTCCGGCCGGGCGCCGGTAGTCCACCCCCCGACGCGGCTGCGAGGAACACCGAGCATGGACGACCAGACCTTCGACGAGATCGCGGCGACCGTCGCCCGGCGCGCGAGCGCGGTGGGCCGCACCGTGGCCGTCGCCGAGTCGCTGACCGGTGGGATGGCCGCGGCCGCGCTGGCCCGGGCGAAGGGCGCCTCCGAGTGGTTCCGCGGCTCGGTCGTCGCCTACTCCAGCGAGGTCAAGTACGACCTGCTCGAGGTGCCCGACGGGCCGGTCGTCAGCGGGCCGGCGGCCCGGGCGATGGCGCGTCGGGTACGCGAGCTGCTCGGTGCCGACCTCGCCGTCGCGGTGACCGGGTCGGGCGGGCCGGACCCGCAGGACGGCGAGCCGCCGGGCACCGTCTACCTGGCCGCGGCCGGCGAGCCGGGCGGCGAGGAGGTGCTGCGGCTCGACCTCGAGGGCGAGCCGGGGCAGATCTGCGCGTCGGCGGCGACCGAGGTGCTCCGGCTGCTCGCGGCCCGGCTGGCGACCTGACCCTCAGGCTGCGGCCGCCGCCTGCAGGGGGCCGATGACCTCGTCGCCGAAGCGGGCGATCGCCTCGAGGGTCGCCCGGTGCCCGGGCCCGCCGGGCTGGCGCATCCGCAGGGCGAGATACTCGGCCCCGGTCCGCTGCTGCCAGTCGGCGATCTCGGTGCGCAGGTCGTCACCGGAGCCGTAGAGGAACCGGCCGGGTGCGACGAGCTCCGGGGTGAAGTCCGCCCGGCTGTGGACCTCGCCGACCCACGGCTCGAACTCCGGCAGGTAGACGCCGACGTTGAAGTAGAGCCGGTGCACGGCCATCGCGTGCGGCAGCCAGTCCCGCTCGCACGCGGCGCGGGACTCGCCGATCCACGCGTCGCGGAACATCCCGATGCCGACCTCGCGGCCGGCGCGGGCGGCCTCGTCGCGCACGGTGTCGGCGAGCTGCGCGACCACGTCGACGTGGCGCTGCGGGTCGCTGAGCCACAGGTCCGCCCGCTGGGCCGCGAGCTCGAGCCCGCGGGGCCCGTGCGCGCCCATGATCACTTCGGGACGCCGGTCGCCGTAGGGCGCGGGCGTCACGTGGCCCTGCCAGCGCCCGGTCCGCCCGGTGACGTCGAACGGTTCACCGCTCCAGGCCGCGTCGACGACGTCGAGCAGGTCGCGGATCAGGTCGAACCGGTCGGCGCGGGCGACGTCGTAGAGCCGGAAGTCGGCGGGCAGGTGGCCCACGCCGACCCCGAGCAGCGCGCGTCCCCGGGTGAGCCAGCTCGTCATCGCGACGTCCTCGGCGAGGCGGACCGGGTGGTACAGCGGCGCCGGGACGACCGCCTGCCCGACGCGGATGCGCCGGGTGCCCTCGGCCAGCGCCGCCCCGGTCAGCAGCGGGGACACGATCCCGCCGGCCCGGGTCTGGTGGAACTCGGGCAGGAAGAACGCGTCGAACCCTGCCTCGTCCGCCGCCCGGACCTCGGCCCGGAGCTGGTCGAGCAGCTCGTCGAGCGGACTGTCGACGTCCTGGATCGGGCACACGAGACCGAACCGCACCGCGCCTCCCTGCGCCGGAGTTGTCGTTCGGAAACTATCAGACGGCTGTTTGGTAGAACAGCGACCAGGAGGCGTACGCCTCAGCGGGGGGCGTTGGGCGGTTCGTCGACGAGGATGAGCAAGCCGAAGGATCGGAACTCGTCGCGTTCCTGCACACCGGGGTCGACCCGGCATTCGAAGGACGTGGCGTGCGCTCCCTGCCGGCTCGCGGTCACGGACCGGAGGTGCTGTCCGGGCCGGCGCGAGCGTGCGCGGGCAGGCCGGTCCCGGGACGCGGTGTCGGCGGGCGTCGTCCCGGACGGCGCCCGCCGGGCATCACCGGGCTCTCTTCAGGAGCACGAGGATGTCGGTGGGCGCCGCGCCGATGCTCGGCTGCAGGCTGCTCACGGCCTCCCACCCCTCCCGGCCCAGGTCGTTCAGCCGACGTTCCATCTCCTCGTGGTCGAATCCCTTCCAGCCGAGCGAGAACTTGACGATCCTGTGCTCGAAAACCGTGGTCATCTCCACAGTCGACACCGTGCCGCTGCGGCATGCTCAACCCCGGCTCATGCGTCCGGTTCGCTTCGTCCGGTTCCGAGGAGCTGCCGAGGACTCCGAGCCGGCGGGTGCAGAAGTCCCGGCTGCGCGAGGGCGGGGTGACGGCCTCGTCCACCACGCACCCGGCCGGCCGACACCGAGCGAGCGCTGCGGGACGGCGGCGTGCCGCACTACCGGTCCGCCTGACCGGCCTCCTCGCGGCTGCCCGCCCGGGTGCGGCGCGGTTCCGGTGCCGCCTCGGCCGGGAACCGGCGCTGGAACTCGGTCTCGAGCTCCAGCATCCGCCGGGTGTGGGTCTCCAACGCGTCCTCGGACCCGCCGAGCACGGTGTCGTGCCGGGTCTCGTGCAGGTGGGCCATCTCGCTGCGGAGCTCGTCGTCACCGAGCTCGGCGGGCGGGATGCCGTGCGATCGATCGGCCATACCTGCCGGTACCCGTCTTGTGGGCGATCATGCCACCCGACGGGGTCCGGCCGCGGACATCATCCGTAGAGGGCCTCGGCGTTGCCGTGCAGCACGGCGCGGGCCAGCTCCCCGTCGCCGGCGGCGGCGGTCATCCTGGCCAGCTCGCCGGCCCGGTCGCCCCACGGCTCGTCGCTGGCGAACAGGACCCGGTCCGCGCCGATCCCGCGGCGCTCGATCTCCGCCGCCATCCAGCGCGGGGCGAAGCCGATCGCCCAGCTCGTGTCGGTGTAGACCTTCTTCCCGGCCTCGATCCAGTCGAAGAACCGGCTGCCGACCAGCTTGATGTGCCCGCTCATCCCGCCGCCCATGTGCACGAGGTGCAGCCGGACGTCGTCGGCGTACCAGTCGACCAGGTTGCCGATCTCGTCGACGTCCGACGCCCCGCCGGGGGAGGTGTGGACGTGCACGGTCAGGTCGTGCTCCCTGGCGGTACGGAAGATGTCGTCGAGCGCGGGGCGGCACTCGGGGTCCGAGGCGCGTCCCCCGAGCAAAAAGCTGATCTTGATGACCTTGACGCCGGGCTCACCGGCGAACTTCAGCGCCCGCGCGGTCATCTCGGCGTCCTGCGGCCGCGGGGAGGCCCAGATGCCGGCGCGGATGCGCGGGTCGGTGGCGGCGGCCTCGAGGCACAGCTCGTTCAGCGCGAACGAGGCCGAGGCGTCGGGCACGCCGTAGTTGGGGATCGCGACGGCGAGCTCCGTGCCCTCGGCGTCGAGGTCGGCCTGCAGCTGGGCGATCGTCTCGCGGGCGGAGATGTCCGGATTGACCGGTGGGCCACCGTAGAAGGGGTAGGCCGGGAGGACGCCGAGATGGCGATGAGCATCGTGGACGGCCAGGCGTGTCATGTCGGATAGTAGATCTCATGTCTTATAGTGAATGCAACTCCCGTGGGGGCTGCTCAGGTCCGCGGGTCGTCCCGGCCCGTGCGACGGGCGACGCGGGCGGCGTGCACGCCCGCGCCGTACCCGTTGTCGATGTTGACCACGACGGTCCCGGGGGCGCAGGAGGTGAGCATGCCGAGCAACGCCGCCAGGCCCTCGAAGGCGGCGCCGTACCCGATGGAGGTGGGCACCGCGACCGTCGGCACCCCGGTCAGGCCGCCGACCACGCTGGCCAGCGCGCCCTCCATCCCGGCCACCACGATCACGCAGTCCGCACCGGCGAGCTCGTCGCGGATGCCGAGGACGCGATGGACGCCGGCGACGCCCACGTCCGCGATCACCCGGGCGTGGGCTCCGTGGACCCGCACGGTCAGCGCCGCCTCCCCGGCGACCGGCCCGTCCGCCGTCCCACCGGTCACGACCAGCACCGATCCGTGGGGTGCCGGGAGCGGTCCGAGGACCGCGGCCCGGGCCGTGCGGTGGAGCTCGGCCGCGGGGTGCGCACCCGCGACCGCGTCCAGCGCCGCGTCGTCGAGCCGGGTGGCGAACACGGCGCGCTCCGGGTGCGCCGCGTGCAGCCGGCCCAGCAGCTCCGCCACCTGTGCGGGTGTCTTGCCGAGGCCGAACACAACCTCCGGATCCCCGGTCCGTCCGAGGCGGTCGTGGTCGAGATGGGCGTAGGACCCGGGTTCCATCAGGGCCACCTCCACACGTCGAGCGGGCGGGCCGGCGAGCCGTCCCGGCGGCTATCGTGGTCGATCCGGGTCCTGTCCCGACGCCGGGGGAGGCGCGCATGCGCGAGAGTGTGATCGCCCGCGCGGTGCAGGACCGGCTCGCGACCATGCCGAGCCGGGTCGTCGCCTGCAGCGGGGGCGTGGACAGCCTGCTGCTGGCCGACCTCGCCTGCGCCGATCCGCGCGCGTCCACGCTGGTCGTCCACTCCGTGACCCCCGCGGTCCCGGAGGCGGCCACCGTGCGGGTCGTGACCACGGCCCACCGGCTCGGGTGGCGGCTGCGCCTGGTCCGTTCCGGAGAGTTCGACGACGAGCGCTACCTCGCCAACCCCACGGACCGCTGCTACCACTGCAAGACCCACCTCTACGACGAGCTCGACCGGGTGGCCGCGGTGGCGGACCTGCCGGACGCGACGATCCTCAGCGGCGCCAACACCGACGATCTGGGGGAGTACCGGCCGGGCCTGCAGGCGGCCGCCGAGCACGACGTCCGGCACCCGTACGTCGAGGCGGGGGTGGGCAAGCGGGAGATCCGGCTGCTCGCCCACGCCCGCGGCCGGGCCTGGCACGACCTGCCGGCCGCCCCGTGCCTGGCCAGCCGGCTCTACAGCGGCACCCGCGTCTCGCCGTCCGTGCTGGCGGCGGTCGAGCGCGGCGAGCAGGTGCTGCGCGAGGTCGCCGGGGCGCGGGTCGTGCGGTGCCGGGTCCGCGGCCGGGCCGTGCGGGTCGAGGTCGGCGCCGACGAGCGGCACCGCGTGACCGACGCCGTCCTCGGGGCCGTCACCCGCGCGATGCGCTCGGTCGCGGCCGACCTGGAGCCCGCCGAGCTCGACGACCGGCCCTACGCACCCGGGCGCGCGTTCGTGTCGCTGCGTCCGCCGCCTCCCGCCCCGTCGTGAGGCTGCTCGTCGTGAGGCCGGTCGTCGTGCGGCCGGGGGGCGGGGTGCGCTGGGGCCGACCGGACCACGACGGTCGGTGAGCCCCGCAGGGTGTTGGTGACGTAGCAGACCCGTTCGGCCGCCGCGGTCACCGTGGCGAGCTCGTCCGGGGTCAGCCCGCCGACCGAGGCCGAGATCGTGATGGAGCGGAACATCGGACCGTCGTAGGTGCCGGTGACCTCCACCTGCACCGGCTCCGGGCTCAGCCCGCGTTTCGCGGCGCAGTAGGAGATCGCGATCGTGAAGCAGGACGCGACGGCACCGAGCAGCAGGTCGGTGGGCTGGGGTCCCTGGTCGGTCCCGCCGACCGAGGCGGGCTCGTCGACCACGAACTCGTGGTCCCCGGCGCGCACCCGGCAGCGCAGCCCGTCCTCCCGGGCCGCGACCACTACTCGTTCCATCGGGCGTCTCCTTCTCCGCACGCGCAACAGCGGTGCAACATCCTCGACCATGGTGGGGTTCGTCACGTCGTCGTGCGTTCGTGGAGGTGTCGTCATGACGCTGCAGCAGGTCCGGATCGAGTCCCTGCTCGCCGAGCCGGTGCTGCCCGAACGGGCTGCGGGGTGGGGTGCCTCCTGCGCCTGTGACGACAGCGTCTGGCCGGACCATCACGACCGGCTGCTCCGGGTCGAGACCGACCTCGACGAGCTGGTCGAGCTCCTCGAGATGGCCGTCACCTGGGGCGAGCTCGACTGGTCCCGCTCGGCGGTCGTCCCCCCGCACCGGTGGGTCGACTTCGCGTTGTGCCACTCCTGGGCGGACCCGGCCCGGATGGAACGGATCTTCTCCCTGGCGACCGATGTGGCCGCCCGGTCGGCGGCCGGCACCGGCGCACCCGGGGTGTGACGACACGGCGGCCGGACCTGCACGCCGCTCGTCAGGCACGCGAGAGCCGGGTCACGGGCTCCGTGCGCAGGTCCGCGACCTGCGCACGGGCACCGTCGCGGCGGAACGCGAGTACTCCGGAGTCGTCCAGCCGCCCGACGGCCGCCGCGGCCAGACCGCGCTCGTGGAAGGCCCCCAGCACCTCGGCGGTCCGCCCGGGCGCCGCGCAGAGCAGGAACCCGAAGCTGGGGAAGCAGGTCAGCCACGCCGCGAGGTCGACGCCCTCCGGGCACGGAACGGCGTCCAGATCGACCTCGACGCCGAACGGCCCCCACTCCAGCAGCATCGCGAGCGACCCGGCCAGGCCGGCCATGCTGATGTCCTTCGCCGCGACCGCCGCGCCCGAGTCGGCGAGCGTCGCGAGCACCGCGACGTCCCCGGCGCAGCGCGTTCCCCGCTGCTCGAAGGCCGGGAAGAACGGGAAGTCGGGGCGCATCCGGCCGTCCAGCGCGGCGGCGACGACCAGGTCCTGGCCTGGCGCGCAGCGGGTGACCGACAGCGGCTCCCCGCCGAGGTCCCCGACCGCGAACGCGGACACCGACGGCGTTCCGTCGTGCGGGGTCAGGTGCCCGCCCAGCAGCGGGATGCCGAACAGCTCGCAGCCCCGGCGCAGGCCCTCGAGGATCGCGCGTGCGGCCGGCTCCGCGGCGACCACCGTGTCGACCAGACCGAGCGGTCTGCCGCCCATCGCCGCGACGTCGTTGACGTTCGTCAGGACCGCGGCGAAGCCGGCCGCCCGCGGGTCGCGCTCCACGAACGGCGGCCACATCGCCTCGCCGCAGGCCACGATCCGGCCGTGCGCGGTCGGCACGACCGCACCGTCGTCGCCCGGGCCCCGCTCCCAGTCGCTCGGGCCGAGCACCTCGGACACCAGCCCGATCGCGGACTTGGCCGTCCAGCCCGGGTGGGTGCGCACTGCGTGCGCGAGTGCGGCGACGTCGGATCCGGTCGCGGCGGGGAGGGGTGTGGTGCTCGGCATGTACACCATAGTAGATGAGTGTCCATTATATGATCTAGGATGGCGTTCGTGATCGTTCCCGATTTCCTCTCCGTTCCGGAGCGTCCGGCGAAGCCGCGGCAGGACGGGATCACACACGTGATCGACACCGGGGTCACCCCGGCCGGGGCGGCGGACGTGCTGCGGGCGGCGGGCGACGCGGTCGACATCTGGAAGACCGGCTGGGGCACGGCGTACGTCGACCGCGGGCTGGAGCAGAAGCTCGCCCTGCTGCGCGAGTCCGGCGTCGCGACCTGCCTCGGCGGGACGATGCTCGAGATCGCCTGGTGCCAGGGCGTCGCGGACGCCTGCCTGGACTGGGCCGCGGCGGTCGGGTTCACCCACGTCGAGGTCTCCCGGGGCACGGTCGCGATGGACGCCGCCCACAAGCGGGCACTGATCCGGCGGGCGGCCGGGCGGTTCGTCGTGCTCGCCGAGGTCGGCACCAAGGACCCGGCCGACACCCCGGTGCCGGCGCTGTGGCGGGAGGAGGCGCTCGCCGACCTCGGTGCCGGGGCGGCGCTCGTCGTCGCGGAGGGCCGGCAGAGCGGCACGGTGGGCATCTACGACGACGCCGGTGCCCCGCGCGCGGGCGTCGTCGAGGAGCTGGCCGAGGCCGTGGGGACCGACCGCATCGTCTTCGAGGCTCCGCGGGCCGCCCAGCAGGCCTGGTTCATCCGCCGGTTCGGGCCACGGGTGAACCTCGGCAACGTCGGCCTGGGCGAGGTGCTGTCGGTGGAGACGCTGCGCCTCGGCCTGCGCTCCGACACCGCGGACCTCCACGCGGCCGTCAGGCCGGTCCCGTGAGCAGCGATCGGGAGCCCGCCGACCGGGAGCCCACCGACCGGGAGCCCACCGACCGGGAGAACACCGACCGGGAGAACACCGACCGGACCAACACCGTTCCCGGCCGGTACCGCGGGGTCGCCGTCGCGAGCGTCGAGGTACCGCTGGACCTCGACTCCCTGCGGGCGCACCTGCTCGGCCGGGAGGCCTACTGGAAGACGCGGTTCGTCGTGGCGCACCGGGGCCGGGCCGGCCTCGGGCCGGGACCGGTCGCCGTCGTGGCGGTGACCCGCGCCGACCCGGACGCGCTGTTCGCCCCGATCACCGGGGTGGACGGGCTGGCCGGCCCGGACGAGTGCGCGCTGCTGGAACGGCCCGACTGCGACACCGCGATCCCCTCCGCGCTCGTCGCTGCCGCGGTCGAGGGCGCCCCCGGCTCGCGCGCCGTGGTCGTGCTCGGCCGGTACGGCCACGTCAACTTCGTGCTCGACCCGCAGCCGTTGGCGGTCACCGTGCGCGAGGTCGTGCCGCCGTACCCGCCGAAGCTGCTCGACCAGGCCGCCCGGGTGCTGGCGGTGGCGGAGACCGTCCGTCCGGTGCGGCTGTGCCCGGAGGTCGTCGAGATCGCGGAACTGGCCGCGTCCCGGCCGTCCGGGCACTACCTGCTGCCGTGCCGCGGCGGCGGCGCCGAGGTCCCGGGTGCCGAGCTGTCCTACCTGGACGAACGTCCGCCGCGTGCGGACTGGACGCTCGTCGGGTGCGCCCGGTCCCGGCAGATCCACCACTGGTTCTACGGCGACGACGCCCCGACCGTCGACATCTGCCCGCTCGCCGCGCCGCCCACCGGCCCCCTGCTCACGAAGTGCTGCCTGCAGCAGGAGGAGATCCGCAGCGGCACGACCGACGGGCACCCGTGGGTCTCGGTGCCGTGGGGCGCGTCGCTGGACACCGTCCGGGAGGCGCTCGAGTCGCTCAACGCCGCAGGGGGGCAACCGTGGTCACCCGCCTGACCGACTCGCCGGTCTACGCCCACCTCTGGGCGACCCCGGAACTGGAGCGACTACTCGGTGAGCAGGCCCGCTGGCAGCGCTGGCTCGACGTCCTCGTGGTGCTGGCCCGTGTGCAGGCCCGCGCCGGTGTCGTGCCCGAGGCGTCCGCCCGGGTGATCGCCGAGGCGGCCCGGGTGGAGCGCATCGACTGGGAGCTCGTCGCCGAGCAGACCCGCCGGACCTCGCACTCCACGCTCGGGCTCATCCGCGGTCTGCGCGCGGTGCTCCCGGCCGGGGTCCGCGAGCACGTCTACGTCGGCGCCACCGTGCAGGACCTCACCGACACCTGGTTCGGGCTCCTGATGCGCGACGTCGGTGACCTGCTGCAGCGCGACCTGCTGGCGGTCGAGGACGCCGCGCTCCGGCTGGCCCGGGTCCACCGGGACACCCCGATGGCCGGGCGCACGCACGGCCAGCCCGGTGCGCCGGTCACCTTCGGGCTCAAGGCGGCCTCGTGGGCCGACGAGCTGCGCCGTCACCTCGACCGGATCGGACAGGGCCGCTCGCGGTGGGCGGTCGGCCAGCTCGGCGGTGCGGTCGGGGCGCTGGCCTTCCACGACGTCGCCGGGGTGGACCCGGTCGCGCTGCGCCGTGAGTTCTGCGCGGAGCTGGGCCTGGCCGATCCCGGGATCTCGTGGCTGACCAGCCGGGACCGGGTCGCCGAGTTCGGCTGGGTGCTGGCGGCGGTGTGCGGGACCCTGGCCCGGATCGGGGGTGAGGTGGTGGAGCTGCAGCGCCCGGAGATCGGCGAGCTGGCCGAGCCCACGCGCCCGGAGGCGGTCGGCAGCATCACCATGCCGCACAAGCGCAACCCCGAGGTCGGGGAGCACCTGGACACGCTCGCCCGGCTGGCCCGCTCCTCGGCCGGAGTGCTGCTCGAGGGGACGGTCGCGCTGCACGAGCGGGACGGCCGCGGCTGGAAGGCCGAGTGGGCCGCGCTGCCCGAGGTCTGCCTGCTCAGCGGCACGGCGGTGCACCTCGCCGTCGAGCTGGTGACCGGCCTGGAGGTGCACCCGGAGGCGATGCGCGCCAACCTCGACCGGTTCGGCGACCGGCTCGCCTCCGAGCGCGTGCTGGGGGCGCTGAGCGTCCGGATCGGCAAGCACGCGGCGCAGGAGCTGCTGCACGAGCTGCTCGCCCCCACCTCCGGTGCGCCCGCGGACGCCGGCGACCTGGCGCAGCGGCTGGCGGAGCGCGGGATCGCCACCGAGGCGGAGGTCCGCGAGTGGGCCACCCGCTCGCCGGTGCGGTCGGCGGGCGCCATGGTCGACGCGGTCCTCGAGCGTGCCGCGGCGGTCCGTACGGCCGGGGAGGGGACGGCGCCGTGAGCGACCGCGCCCGGCTCGCGGTGCTGCCGACCCCGGTGCATCCCGCCGAGCGGCTGCACGCCGTACTGGGGGGCGCCCCGATCTGGATCAAACGGGACGACCTGAGCGGGTTCGGGGTGGCGGGCAACAAGGCCCGGCCACTGGAGTTCCTGCTCGGCGACGCGCTGCGGCGCTCCCGGGACCTGCTCGTCACCGGCGGCGGGCCGGACTCGAACTTCGTCGCGGCGGCGGCGCTGGCCGCCCGGGTCACCGGGCTCGGCTGCGACGTGGTGACGACCGTCGCCGACGGTGCCCCGGACGGGGCGAACCTGCAGCTCGCCCGGGCCGCGGGGGCGCGGCTGCACCGGGTGGCGCACCGGCGCGAGCAGATCGACGCCGCGGTCGAGGAGCTGGCCGCGCGCCGGAGCGTGCAGGGGCACCGGCCGGTGGCCGTCCCCCGGGGCGGTTCCACCCCGCTCGGCGCCGCCGGGTTCGCCCGTGCGGCGGGTGAGCTCGCCGACCAGGTGGCGAGCGGCAGGCTCCCGGAGCCCGCCGTGATCACCATTGCGGTCGGGTCGGGCGGGAGCGCGGCGGGACTGCTCGCCGGCCTGGCCGCCACCGGGCTGCGCAGCCGGCTGCTCGGGTTCTCGGTCAGCCGCCCGCCCGCCGAGGCGGACGCGGTCGTGCGGCGCCTCGCCACCGACTGTGCCGCGGCAGCAGGGACCCCGCCGCCCGGCCCGGACCGGTGGGAGATCCACGACGCGCGCGGGCCGGGGTTCGGCGTCGCCGGTGCGGACGACCGGGCCGCCGCGGTACTGGCTCTGCGCACCGAGGGCCTGCTGCTCGACGACACCTACGGCGCGAAGGCGTTCGCCGGGACGCTGCGCCACGTGCGCGGCGGCGGCCCGGGCCCCGTCCTGTACTGGCACACCGGCGGTCTCCCGTCCGCGGTCGCACACCTCGGCGACACCGCGGACGCGGCCGGACCGCCCGAACGCGGAGGAGACCCGCTGTGACCGAACTGCTCCCCGGTGGGGGGCCCGCTCCGCGCGGCGGCGCCGCCCCCGAACTCGTCGAGTCCGGGTTCCACCTGGAGAACGCCGACGCCCCGTTCCTGCACCACGGCCTCAACCTCGCCGACATCGCGCACGTGCTCGACCTGCGCCGGCGGGGCCTGGTGCCCTCAGGGGTGGACCGGACGCTGCTGGCGCTGCTCCTGGACACCGAGGCCGTCCCCGCGGAGGAGTTCCCCTACGACCCGTCGTACGGCGAGCCGTACAACTCGCGGGAGGCCTACTTCGTCTCCCGGGTGGGCGACGTGGCCGGCTGGCTGCACGCCGGGCGCCCCCGGCGCGAGGCGGTGCGGATCGCGCTGCGGATCCACGTCCGGCGCCAGATCGCCGAGCTCGCCGCCGAGGCGGCGCGGTTCGCCGCCACCGCGGCCGAACGGTCGGCGGAGCACCGGCGGACCGTGATGCCCGACCAGACCTACCTCCAGCAGGCCCAGCCCTCGACGTTCGGGCACTACCTGCTCTCGTTCGCCTACCCGGCGCTGCGCGACGCCCGGCGGCTGCTCGGCGAGCTGGAGGAGATCGACTGCAGCCCGGGCGGGGCGGGCTGCGTGAACGGCACGCGGCTGCTCGACGACCGTGCGGTGGTGGCCGACCTGCTCGGGTTCCCGGCGGTCATCGAGCACACCCGGGACGCGATGTGGCAGGTCGACGGGTTCGTGCACGTGCTGGCGACGGCGGCGAGCCTGGTGTCGACGCTGAGCAAGCTGGCCGAGGACCTCGAGATCTGGGCGTCGGCCGAGTTCGACTTCGTGGACCTGGCCGACGGCTTCACGCGGGCGAGCGTGCTCATGCCGCAGAAGCGCAACCCGTACTCGCTGGCTATCGTCCGCGGGGCCTGCGGGGTCCTGATCGGACGGATCAGCGGGTTCCTCGCGGTGGCCAAGAGCCCGTCGGCGCGCAGCGACAACCTCATCTACGCCTACGGCGAGGTCCCGCGGGCGCTGGACCTCGCGTTGCGGATCACCCGGCTGGCCACCGGGGTGGTCGGCACCCTGCGGGTGCACGCCGACCGGATGGCCGAGGAGGTACACCGCGGCTACAGCCAGGCGACCGACCTGGCCGAGCACCTCGTGCAGACCTGCGACATCGACTACCGCTCCGCCTACCTCGTCGTCGGCCGGACGGTGCGGGCCGCCGCCCGGGACGGCGTGCCCGGGGTCGCGATCACCGGTGAACGGGTCGACGAGGCCGCCCGCGAGCACCTGGGCCGGCCGCTCGGGGTCAGCGGTACCGACCTGTCCGCGGTCCTCGACCCGTGGCGGATCGTGCTGTCCCGCTCCGCGACGGGCGGCGCCGCACCGGACGAGGTGGAGCGGATGGCCACCGACGTGCGCGAGCGCGCGGCCGAGTCGGCCGAAGTCGCCGAGCGCAGGCTCGGCGACTTCGGCGACAGCGAACGGACACTGCTGGCGGCCGCCCGGGCCGTCGTAGCACACGATCAGCCCCACGAGGCGGCGGGCGACGACGCCCCCGGCCTCCGGAAGGAGAGCTCATGACCGGCACGACCGCGAACGTCGTCCGCCTCCCCGAGCGGGTCGAGGTGCTCAACATCGGCCTGCCGATGTTCGCCGAGGCCGTGCGCGCCCAGGGCGGGCAGGTGCTCCACGTGGACTGGCGCCCGCCGGCCGACGGCGACCGGGAGCTGGTCCGCGCGCTGGAGGTGCTCCACGCCGACCCGGCCGTGGACCGCGCCAACGCCGAGGTGGTGCGCCGGCTCGACGTCGGTGTCCCGTCGCTGGTGACGGTCGCACCGGCGGCCGAGGTGGTGCCCCGGCTGCCGGAGCGGACGCTGCTGCACTGCGGCCCGGCGATCGGCTGGGACCGGGTCTGCGACCCGCTGCGCCGCTCGATGCGGGCCGCGACCGTCGCCGAGGGCTGGGCGGCCGACGTCGGTGAGGCCGACCGGCTGCTCGCCCGCGGTGACGTCGCCCTGCAGCCCGCCAACGAGCACGACACCGTGGTCCCGATGGCCAGCGCGATCGGCCCGTCGTCGCCGATGCTGGTGGTGGAGAACCCCGGCGACGGCGGAGCCCCCCGGCGCGCGTTCGCGCCGCTGAACCAGGGCCCGGGCGAGACCGCGTGGTTCGGCCGGGACACCGAGGCCGCCGTCGAACGCCTGCGGCTGCTGCGCGACGTCTGCGGGCCCGCGGTCGCCGCGATCCTCGACCGCGCCGGCCCGCTCGACGTGCTCGCGCTGGCCGCGCAGGGCGTGGCGATGGGCGACGACCTGCACATGCGCACCCAGGCGGCGACCAACCTGGTGACCCGCACCTGGCTGCCGCACATCGCGGTCCTGCCGGACGAGCTGCGCGCGCCGTTCGCCCGCTACCTGGGTGGCAACCACCTCTTCTACCTGACGCTCGCGATGGCGGCGGCCAAGGCGCTCACGCTGTGGGCGGCGGAGGTGCCCGGGTCGACGATCGTGACCTCGATGGCCCGCAACGGGACCACCTTCGGGATCCGGACCTCCGGCACGGACACCTGGTACGTCACCGACGCCCCGCCGGTCGGCGACGCGTTGTACTACGCGGGCTACGGACCCGACGACGCCGCGCCCGACATCGGCGACAGCGCCGTGCTGGAACTGGTCGGGCTGGGTGGTCCGGCAGCGGGCAACTCGCCGTCGGTGGCGGCGTTCCTGGGCGGGTCCATGGCCGATGCGGCCGCGGCCACCGAGGGGTTCCGTCGGATCTGTGCCGGCACCAGCAGCCGGTTCCAGCTGCCGGCGATGGGTTTCTCGGGCTCACCGATCGGGGTGGACCTGCGGCTGGTGGTCGAGACCGGCATCACCCCGAAGGTGACGACGGGGATCCTGCACGGGCACTCGGGGGAGGGGCAGGTCGGCGCCGGGGTCGCGACGGCGCCCCAGGCCTGCTTCGCCGAGGCGCTGCGTGCCCTCGCGGCCGGACGTCGCCGGGACCGGTGAACGCGGGCGGGTGAGCACGATCGGTGACCGCGGAGCGGCGTTCGGGGAGCTGGCCCGCACCGCCGGGCCGGCCGGGTTCCTGCGCGGTCGCGTGGTGTCGGTGCACCGGCGGGCGGTCTACCTGCGCTTCGGGGACGTGCTGGTCGCGCACGTGGGGACGGGGGTCGACGCCGGGCCGCTGCACCTGCGCGGCCCGGTGCTCCCGCCGGCCCGGCCGGGGGAGGCGGTGCGCTGCGACGGGGCCCGGATCGAGGCCCGACAGTGGGCGGTGCGCTGCGACGTCCCGGACCGCATCGGCGTGCTGCCCGGTCCCGGGGAGCTGGCCCGGGCCCGGCACCGGGGAGCGCCGGCCGGTGCCCGGGTGCCGGCCGAGGCCGGTGCGGCCACCGGCGCCGTCGCGCTCGCGGTCCGGGACGGGGACCTCGCCGGTGCGGCCGACCTCCTGGGCGGGCGCGGGCCGGGTCTGACCCCGGCCGGCGACGACGTGCTCGCGGGCCTGTTGCTGGTCGCCCGGGCGTTGTGGGGCCCGGCCGCCGAGCCGTGGCTGACCGGCACGGCCGGGCGGGTGCCCACCACCGGGCACGCGCGCGCGTTCCTGCACTGGGCCGCGCGCGGACAGGGGCTCGCGCCCGAGCACGCCTGGCTCGCCGCCGTGGTCTCCGGCCGCCCCGGCGAGCGGCTCCGGCTGGAACACCGCCTCGCCGGGATCGGGGCGAGCTCGGGCCGGTGCCTGGTCGCCGGGTTGCGGCTGGGGCTCGCTCAGCTGCCGGTGTCGCCGGTGGAGACCCAGGTCAGCACCGCGGCCGCCGGACCGGGGTTGTGACAGTGCAGCGGGTGACCACCCGGCACGTGCAGCGAGTCCGCCTGCTCGAGTGCGTAGCGCTCGCCGCCCACGGTCACCTCGACGGTCCCCGCCAGCACCAGGAGCAGGTCCTCGGCGAGCCGGGCACGCACGTCGAGCGCCGCGCCCGGCTCGACCTCGACGACCGAGCCCTGCAGCGCGAACCGGTCGGACGGCCCGGTGAGCCCGGTCCGGGCCGTGCCGGGTAGCGACGGCAGGGGCGGCCGGTCCGCACCGCGCACCAGGTGCGCCACCGGGACCGGATCGCCGTCGCCGTCGACGAAGTACCCGATCGGGCGGTCCAGCGCCGCGGACAGCTTCAGCAGCGTCGTGACCGTCGGGATCATGTCGCCCTTCTCCAGCTTGTGGATCGCAGCGGACGACACGTCGGCACGGCGTGCGAGCTGCTGGAGGGACAGGCCGGCCTGCTGGCGCAGCCGGTGCAGCTTCGGGCCGATCGAGCGCACGATCGCCTCGTGGCCGGCCCCGGCGGCGTCGGTGTCGTGCGCCGGCGCCGCGTGATCGTCCGCCGCGGCTGCGGATCCGCTCATCGGGTCTCCTTGACAGAGCAATATCGATTAGTATCGTAAACGCACATCAACCATGGTGAACAGCTCGCCGTCGAGCGAGCGGATCCGGCGTTCACGACCGGTCCATCGTAGTCAGCGACGAAGGGGGCCTCGTGCCGCACAAGACCGTGATCGTGGGAGGCGGTGCCGGTGGCCTGGGCGCCGCCGGTGGGGTGAAGGCGGCCCGGCCCGACGCCGAGGTCGTCGTCTACACCGAGTACGAGGACGTCGCCTACAGCCCGTGCGGGATCCCCTACGTCCACGGCGGCGAGATCCCGGACTTCGAGCGGTTGTTCCTGGCGACGAAGGAGGCCTACGTCGAGGCCGGGATCGACGTCCACTACCGGACACGGGTGAGCGCGATCGACACCGGCGCCCGGACGGTGACCGTCGACGGCGAGGGGGAGATCGGCTACGACACGCTCGTCCTCGCGACCGGCTTCGACTACGCCGACCCGGGCGTCCCCGGCGGCGACCTGGAGGGTCTCTACTACGTCAAGAACATCCGGGACGCGATGGAGTGGGACAAGGTCCTCGACTCGGTGAAGCGGGCCGTGGTGATCGAGGCGAGCCCGCTGGGCGTGGAGATGACGACCTCGCTCGCACACCGTGGTATCGAGACCCACCTGGTGGACCCGCACCCGTGGCCGCTGGCGGAGATGGCCGACCCCGACATCATGGCGCCGGTCGAGGAGTCGTGGCGCGAGCTCGGGGTGCACGCGCACTTCAACACCACCCTCAAGGGCTTCCTCGGCCAGGGACACGTGTCCGGAGTGGACACCTCCGACGGCGAGATCCCCTGTGACCTCGTGGTGGTCGCGACGCACAAGGAACCCAACGCCCGGCTCGCCGCGGCGGCGGGCCTCACGATCGGCACGACCGGCGGCATCGTCGTCGACGAGCGGATGGCGACGTCCGCCCCGGGGGTCTTCGCGGTCGGCGACTGCACCGAGATCCCGCACGGGCTGACCAGGGTGCCGCTGCAGGGCCTGACCGGCAGCCACGCCTATGCCCAGGGCAAGACGGGCGGGACCAACGCCGGCGGGGGGTCGAGGACCTACCGGGCCGTGTACGTCCCCTGGGGCACCCCGGCGGGCAAGTGGGTGATCGGTGGTGCGTCGTTCGGCGAGACCACGGCCACCGCCCTCGGGATCCCCTACGTGCTCGGGCAGGCCCAGGGCATCTCCCGCGCCCGCTACTACCCGGGGGTCAAGCCGGTGAAGGTGAAGCTGCTCGCCGAACCCGGGTCCCTGCGGCTCATCGGAGCGCAGATGGTCGGGCAGGAGGGGATCAAGGAGCGCGCCGACTTCCTCGCGACGGCCGTCCGCTTCGGTCTGACCCTGCACGACCTCGCGACGATGGAGAACGTCTACTCCCCGGCGATCGGCGCACTGAACGAACCGATCGTGATGGCCGCCAACAACGGCCTGGACGAGCTGCGCAAGGCCGGGAGGTTGTGACGATGGGGTTCACCAGGTGGCTCCGGGAGAACTCCGAGCACTACCTGATGGTGGGCGCGCACGAGCAGCTCGCCCGCCGCTATCCCGGGACCCGGCGGCCGCGGTCCCCGCACGGACCGGCCGAGCTGTTCTGGCTGCGGGTGTTCGCACCGGTCTACCGGGCCCTCCCGTGGCCGATGCGCCACCGCATCCTGCGGGCGATGCCGGGCAGCCACCGGCGCAGCTGGGCCGAACCGCCCCGACCGTCCGGTCCGGCGGTCTGACGACACACGGTGGGCGGCCGCCCACCGGGCAACACGACGCAAAGGAGCATCCCGTGGTTCAGGTCGTTGGTGAGCGGGTCCAGAAGGGCGACGCGATCGTCGACTACGAGGACAAGGTCTTCGAGGACATCCAGGCGGATGCCGGTGAGAAGGCCTACATCTTCATGCACACCGTGCCGTTCGAGGGATCGGTGGGTCTGGTCAACATGCTGACCGCGACCCGGGTCCGCCGGAAGGGTTTCGACACCAGCATCGTCATGTTCGGCCCGGCATCGCTGATGGTCTCCGCGTCCCGCGGATACCCGAAGGTCGGCGACGAGGCGTTCCCGGGCGCGCTCGGCTACAACAAGCAGCTGCAGACCTTCATGGACGAGGGCGGCAAGATCTACGCCTGCCGCTTCTCCGCCGCGGCGCTGTACGGCATGCGCGAGGTGGACATGATGGAGGGCGTCAAGCCGATCAACCCGCTGGACGTGCTCGACGCCCAGCTCACCGCCCGGCGCGAGGGCGCACTGGTCATGCAGACCTGGACGGTCTGACCGGTCCCGGTCCGCCGCCGGGCGGGTGCCTGCGGGCGCCCGCCCGGCGCCGGTCGCGGCGCCGCGACCAGGAGAGGAGCGAACTGCGGTGGACTCGATCGCCGACATGGGCGGTATGCAGGGTTTCGGACCGGTCCCGGCCCCGGAGGCGGACGAGCCGCCCTTCGCCGAGACGTGGGAGGGCCGTGCCTTCGCGCTGACGGTCCTGACGATGGGCCGGATCTCCGGGCAGAACCTGGACGCCTTCCGCCACGCGCTGGGGCGGTTGCATCCCCTGGACTACCTCAGCGACGGCTACTACGGGCGGTGGCTCAACGCCGCCGAGCTGATGCTCACCGACAGCCGGATCCTCGCCCCCGGCGCGGTCGACGCCCGGGTGCGACGCAACCGGGGCGAGGACGTGACCGAACCGCCGCTGCCCGAACCGCGGCGTCCGGACTACGCGCCGACGGCGGCCGGTTCCTTGCGTGAGGTGGACGACCCGCCCCGGTTCGCCGCCGGCGACACCGTGCGCACGCGGGACCTGCACCCGACGGGCCCGACGAAGCTTCCGCTGTACCTGCGGCGCCGGACCGGGACGGTCGCCGCGCTGCGGCCCGCGCACGTCCTCCCCGACACCCACGCGGTGTTCGAGGGGGAGAACGCCCAGCACGTCTACACCGTGAGCTTCCGGTCCCGGGACCTGTGGGGGCCCGAGGCCGAGGACTTCACCCTGCACGCCGAGCTGTTCGAGAGCTATCTGGAGCCCGACTCATGAGTGGTCCGACGGACCGGATCCCGCCGGCGTTGCGCACCGAGGCGCTCGAGCAGTTGCTCGTCGAGCGCGAGCTCGTGGACCCGGCCGTGATGGACAAGTTCATCGCCACCTACGAGCGCGACGTCGGTCCGATGAACGGCGCGAAGGTCGTGGCGCGGGCCTGGACCGACCCCGCTTACCACGAGCGGCTCCTCGCGGACGGCACCGCGGCGATCAAGGAGATGGGCTTCGGCGGGCCCCAGGGCGAGCACATCGTGGTCCTGGAACAGGCCGCGGACGTCCACCACGTCGTGGTGTGCACCCTGTGCTCCTGCTACCCGTGGCCGGTGCTCGGGCTGCCGCCGAGCTGGTACAAGGACCCGGCCTACCGGTCGCGGGTGGTCCGCGAGCCCCGCGCGGTGCTGGCGGAGATGGGGCTCGACGTGCCCGCCGACCGCCGGATCGAGGTCTGGGACTCCAGTGCCGAGGTGCGGTACCTGATCCTGCCCCGGCGCCCGGCCGGCACCGAGGACTGGGACGCCGAGCGGCTGGCCGGCCTGGTCACCCGGGACGCGATGGTCGGAGTGGCCGAGGTGGGGGCGCCGTGACCGGGACGTGTGGCACGCCGACGGCCGTGCTCGACGTCGAGGGGGCCGCGGCGCCGCCACGGGCGAACGGCGAGCTGGTCTTCGCCGAGCCGTGGGAGAGCCGCGCGTTCGGGATGGCGGTCTCGCTCTCGGAGCAGGGCGTGTTCGCCTGGGACACGTTCCGGGACCGGCTGGTGGCGCGGATCGCCGCCTGGGAGGCCGAGGCGGGGCCCGATGCCCCCGGCTTCCGCTACTACACCTGCTGGCTCGCCGCGCTCGAGGACGTGCTGGTGGCGTCGGGCCGGCTGGCCGCGGACGAGGTCGCCGCGCACTCGGCGGTGCTCGCCGCACGACCGGCGGGCCACGACCACGGCGGCCACGGCCACGGCCACGGCCACGGCCACGGTCACGGGCACTGACCGGTAGCCGGAGCGCGGAACCCGACGGCGGGCCCCGAAGCGGGGGCCCGCCGTCGTCGTATCGGTCGTCGTCGTCGTGGTCGGCGCCGATCAGCGCCCCACCGGCACCGACCGCACCTGCTCGTAGACCGCCGCGTGGGCCTCGGCGCTGCGCTGCCAGGTGAACGCGGGCAGGGTGGCGCGGCCACCCCGCCGGAGCCGCTCGCGCAGCGCGGGGTCGGTCATCAGGGCGTGCATGGCGCCGGCGATGGCGGCCGGGTCCCCGACCGCGGGCAGCAGGGCGTTCGCCCCGTCCTGCAGGTACTCGTGAAAGACCGGCAGATCGGAGGCGATGACCGGCAGATCCGCCGCCATCGCCTCCAGCACCGCCAGCCCCCATCCCTCCTTGACCGAGGGGAACAGCAGCGCGTCCGCGCTGCGGTACCACCCGGCCAGGGTGTGGTCGTCGAGCGTGCCGAGCAGGACGACGTCCCGTCCGAGTTCCAGGCCCATGCCGGGCAGCGCGGCGAGCGCCTCCTCGCGGTAGGCAGCGTAGTCCTGGAAGGAGTGGCCACCGACGATCGCCAGCACCGGCGGCGGGGTGGGGGAGCCCGCCCGGTGCAGCCGGGCCAGGGCCTCGAACGCGTACCGGGTGCCCTTGCGCGGTTCCACGCCGCCGACCGAGAGGAACACGAACCGGTCCTCGTCCGCGCCGAGGGATCGGCGCAGCTCGGCGCGCCGGTCCGCGGCGGCCGGGGGGAACCGTCCCGGATCGACGCCGTTGGGCACGACGGTCGCGGGGACGCCGTACTCCTCGTGCAGGATGCGTTCCCACTGCCGGCTCACCACGAGCACCCGGTCCGGCTCGGTGATCGCGGCCTTCTGGCACTCGATCAGGGCCGGGGTGGTGAAGTCGTCGACGTGGTGCACGGTCCGCACGACCGACACCGGTGCCCCGGCGTCGCGCACCCGGGCCGCGGCGCGGGCCGCGATGCAGTCCTGGGCGTGCAGGACGTCGAAGCGTCCCGCCAGGTCACCGAGTGCCGCGGTCAGCGCGTCGATCGAGGCGTGCACGCGGTCGGTGAGCGTGCCGGAGCGGTCCGGGGCCGGCAGCACGGTGTACGGCACGCTCGTCGGGCGGAACAGACCGGCCGCCGGGTCGCCCTGGGTGACCAGGTGCACCGGGTGGCCTGCGGCGTGCAGCGCCTCGGCGAGCTGCAGCGTGTGCACCATGCCGCCGCGCGGCGAGGTGGAGTGGGTGACCAGCGCCAGGCCCGTCACAGCGGACGCTCCACGAGCTCCGGGGCCCGGGCGGCGATCGCCGCCGCGGCCAGCGCGGCGCGGGCCGCCGTCCGCGGGACGATGCACCCGGCCTCGGCGAACGCCGCCCGTTGGCGGTCGAGGCCCTGCGGGTCCTGCTCGGTGCCGAGCACGTAGACCACGATCCGTAGGCCGCCCCGGCCGATGATCTCGGCGCAGAGCGGGGCGAGCGCCGAGGCGGGGTCGGGGTGGGAACCGTGGCCGAGGACGACGTCGAGCAGTACGACCGCCACCCCGGGTTCCTCCCCGGTCTCGCGCAGGTGCTCGATCCGGGCCTCCGGGTCGATCATCGGGTGCGGGCGGCCCCGGGTGAACTCCTCCTCACCCAGATCGAGGCAGACGTGGGCGCCGGCCGGTGCGGGCAGCGCGTGGCGGTCGTCCAGCGGGGTGTTGGAGTGGACCGGACCCAGCTCCTGCTCGAGCAGGACGAGCGCCTCGTAGCAGAGGGTGCCGCCGGAGAACAGGCCACGCACCAGGCGCCGGTCCCCGGGAAGGTCGCGCACGGCCGCGGCGACCTCGTCGCGCAGGCCGGCCGTGCTGTCCGGGAGGGGGTGCCCGAGCCGGCGCAGCACCGCCGTCGTCCCACCCTCCAGCGTGGACGCCCGCTCGACGGTGGGCGGATCGTCGTCGTCGGCGGTCTTCTCGAGCCCGATCAGCGCCGCGACCAGCGGGGTGTCCCCGGCCTCGGCCAGTACGGCACGGGCCACCGCGGGGTCCGGCGGCTTCGACACCAGCAGGATCGCGTCGGTGTCCGGGTCGGCGGCCAGCGACCGGACGGCGAGCCGGCCCATCGGCCCGCCCACGGCCGCGGTGAGGTCCCGCCCGCCGAGCCCGATGACGTGCCGCACCCCGATCCCGGCACGGTCCAGCAGGCTCGCGGCCTCCTGGGCCCCGGTGCCCGCCGCCGCCACCACGGCCACGGTGCCGGTGCGCGCGGCCGGGTCGCCGACGACGTTGGCGAAGCCGAGACAGGTCCGGTCCAGCATCGCGGTACCGGCGCCCGGCCCCATGACCAGCAGGTTCTCCTCCAGCGCCCGCTGCTTGAGCGCGACCTCGTCCTCGACGGGGACGTTGTCGCTGAACAGCAGGACGTGCAGGCCGTTCGCGAGTGCCTTGGTCGTCTCCAGCGCGGCGTAGTCGCCCGGCACCGAGACGACGGCGACCGTGCTCCCGGGCTGTCGCGCGAGGGCCTCGGCGAGCGTGCGCGGGTCGGCCTCCTCGCGGGTCCCGGGACCGTCGTCGCGGGCGGAGAACATCGCGGCGCGCCCCGCCTCCTCGGCGGCGGCCGCGGCGTCGTCGTCCTCGGCACGCACGGCCAGGACGAGGTCGCCGGCCCCGGCGCCGTCCCAGCCCGCCGGGTCGAACCCGTTCTCGGTGAGGGTGGCGAGGTTGGCCTCGGTGGCCATCGCGGCCGTGGCCCACTCGACCCCCGCGACCGCGCGCATGGCGCGGGTCCCGGACAGCTGGACGACCGAGTCCAGGTAGGTGTCGCGCAGCACCGTCACGGTGGTCGTCATCCTCGCGCCCCCACGATCCGGGTGCCGACGGTGTCGTCGGCACGGTCCTCCCCGCTGTCCAACGACGGTCCGGCACGTTCCGCGGTGGTGATCACCGCGGTGGTCCCGCCCTCGCGCAGGAACCGGATCGCGGCGCGGACCTTCGGTCCCATCGAGCCCTCGGGGAACTGGCCGTCCTCGAGGTGCTTGACGGCCTCGTCGACACTCATCTCGGTGATCGCCCGCTGGTCCGGGCGGCCGAAGTCGAGGTGCACCTTCTCGGTGTCGGTGACGAGCACCAGGGCCTCGGCGTTGACCGAGCTGGCGATCCGCTGCGCGGTGAGGTCCTTGTCGATGACGGCGTCGATCCCCTCCAGCCCCGGGTCGCCCGCGATCACCGGGATCCCGCCGCCACCTCCGGCGACCACGATCATGTGCTGGTCGATCAGCGCCCGGATCGCGTCGATCTCGACGATGCCGACCGGCCGGGGCGACGCCACGACCCGGCGGTGGCCGCGGTCGCCGTCCCGGGCGACCACCCAGCCACGCCGGGCGGCGAGCTCACCGGCCTGCTCCTCGGTGAAGAACGGCCCGACCGGCTTGGTCGGCGTCGCGAACGCCGGGTCGTCCGGCTCGACGAGCACGTGCGTCACGACGGAGACCACCCCGGTCAACCGGCCGCGTCCCTCGGTCAGCAGCGCGAGGGTGAGCAGGCTCCCGAGCTGTCCCTGCGACATCGCGCTGGTGGAGAACAGCGGTTGCGCCGGGACGATGCCGGCGGCCTCCTCCTGCTGGATCGCGAGGTTGCCCACCTGGGGGCCGTTCCCGTGTACCAGTACGACGTTCCACCCGGCATCGCGGAGCCCGCAGACCGCGCGTGCCATCCGGCGTGCGTTCGCCGCCTGTTCGGCGTGCGTGCCCGACTCCTTGCTCCGTGTGATGGCGTTCCCGCCCAGTGCCACGACCGCAGTCTTGGGCATCAGCGCCCACCCCACTTTCCGACCGGCCCGATCGATTGACGTCTACGATCCGCCACGGCATCTACTATAGTGTACGAATCACGTGGCGGACATCAGCGACGTGATCGGAAGGCGCACATGTCGGAAGGCGCACATGGATGAACTGACGACGATCCCGCCGTCGCCGCCCGTGCCTGCGGCGGACGGTGACGGGCACGCCGCCGTCCGCCGTCGCTGGCGCGCGGCAGGGGACCGCCTGTGGCTCGTCGCCCTGTCCGACGGCGAGGCCTACCAGCGGGCCGCCGGTGCGGTCGGGCGGCTGCTCGACCGGCTGCGCGCGCAGGCCCACTCGGTCGAGGACCTGCTGCGGGTGGAGCAGGACCCGGCCGGGCACCTCGCCGGGGACGACCTCCCGGCCGCACCCGGCCCGGACCTGCTCGCCGCGGCCTGCGCGATGCGGGCCGACGAGATCGACGCGGCGGACGGGGCCCGGCGACGGCGCGCCGCGATCGGCGCGGCCCGCGACGCGGGCGCGACCTGGGTGACGCTCACGTCGACACCGACGCGGGTCGTCGAGATGCACCTCGGGACCGGGCGGGCCGTCGTCGCGACGTCGGACCTCTACGACCCCGACCGGCCCTACGTGGTCGGTGCGGCGCTGCTGGACGCCCGCACGGGGGACACGCTCGCCGGCACGGACGAGGAACAGGCGTGCGCGACCCACGACGCGTGGGCCGCGGCACGGGCGGCACGCCGCAACGAGATCGAGCGTGCGGCCCCGGCACGCGACACCGCAGGACACGACCCGATGGAGGGCTCATGACGGCAGCACCCGGGACCCGCGACGCGCAGGACACCGCGGACGGCACCGCCGGCGGGACCGGCGATCTCGGTGAGCTGATCGCGGCACTGCAGAGCCACGGCGTGCGGGTCGAGACCACGGTCGAGTCGCGTACCGGCGGTGCCGGGCCCACCGACTCCGGGATGATCTGGCTCGAGGGCAGGCCGGTCACCGTGCCGACCGTGACCGACCCGCAGGCGCCGACCCCGTACGTGCTGCGCCCCGAGGACGGTGGCGGCAACGGGATCTACCGGGACGGGCAGCGGCTCGCCGGGGTGTCCCGGTCGCTGCGGCCGCGCTTCTACGACCTCACCACCGCGGACGGCGTGCCGTACGAGAAGATCGCGCTGCTGCACCTGGACTCGCTGGCCAGCACGGTGGTGCAGGCGTGCAACTACTGGAACACGTCCGACCAGTGCGGGTTCTGCGGGATCGGGCTCTCGCTCGACTCCGGGGCGACCATCGCGCGCAAGACGCCCGAGCAGCTCGCCGAGGTGGCGGTCGCCGCCCGCGACCTCGACGGCGTCGTGGACGTCACCCTCACCACCGGCAGCTCGAACGCCCCCGACCGCGGCGCGCGCTACGTCGCCCGCTGCGGGCGGGCGGTGAAGCAGGCCAGCGGGCTGCCGGTGGAGATCCAGTTCGAGCCGCCGCGGGACCTGAGCATCCTCGACGAGGTGTACGCGATGGACGGTGCCGACGCCGTCGGCATCCACATCGAGACCTTCGACCCGGACGTGCTGGCCCGGGTCGCGCCGGGCAAGTTCCGGACCGGCATCGAGACCTACTTCCGGACCTGGGAGCGGGCGGTCGAGCTCTGGGGCCGGGGCCGGGTCTCCACCTACGTCATCCTCGGGATGGGGGAGGACCCGGAGCTGATCGTCGAGGGGTGCCGGCGGGCCGTCGACATCGGGGTCTATCCGTTCGTGGTGCCGCTGCGGCCGGTGGCGGGGAGCCTGTTGCAGGACGCTCGGCCGCCGTCGAGCACCTACAGCTCCGGGGTCTACCGACAGGTGGCCGACTACATGACCGAGCAGGGGATGAGCGCCGACGACGCCGTCGCCGGCTGCGCCCGCTGCCAGGCCTGCTCGGCGATCGACGCGGTGCAGCGCCAACCCACGATGCTGCAGATCGGCCCCCGACCGGCGAGCCTGTCGTGACCCGGGCCGAGCCGTCGCCGGCCCGCACGGCGACCGGTGTCCACTGCACGGTCGTCACCGGCGCCGACATCGCCGAGCACCACCGGATCCGGCACGCCGTGTTCGTCACCGAGCAGGGCGTGTTCGCCGACAGCGACGTCGACGCACACGACGCCCGCCCGGACGTGGTGCACGTCCTGGCGACGCTCGGCGGGCAGGCGGTCGGGACGGTGCGCCTGTACCCCGTCGACGACGCGGGCCTGTGGCGCGGCGACCGTCTCGCGGTCCTGCCCGGACGCCGGACGGCCGGGGCGGGCGCGCCGCTGGTGCGCTTCGCCGTGGCGACCGCCGCGGCCCGCGGGGGCACCCGGATGGTGGCCCACGTCCAGCCACCGAACCGCCGGTTCTTCGAACACCTGGGCTGGACGGCCGGGGGAGTGGAGACCTACGCGGGCTTCCCGCACGTCGCCATGACGATCGGCCTGCGCCACCCCGGCGGCGAGGTCAGCGCCGGCGGGGACATCAGTGCAGCACCGGGCGGGGCAGGAGCAGCCGGCCCCGCCGGGTGAAGTCCTCGCGCAGGTCCGGGGGCAGCCCGGCCCGGATCCGTTCCAGGGCCGGGTCGCGCTCGGTCCCCGGGCACACCGAGGCGACGACCAGGGCGGAGGCCGTGCGCCGCGCCGCCGCGGCGGCCTCCGCGTCGCGGCCGAGGTGGGCCAGCGCGAGCGCCTCGTACTTGGCCGACTGGAACCGGCGCGCGTGCTCGAGCAGCTCTTCGGCGAGCTCCGGCCGCCACCGGGCCTGCATCTCGAGCAGCCGCATCTCGGCCCGCTGGCGGAACGGCAGCGAGAGCTCGAGCAGGGTCGCGGCCTCCTCGACCCGGCTGCCGGCGTCGTCGTCGCGCCCTTCCAGGAGCTCGCAGTCGGCCAGGGCGAGCAGCGCGTGCAGCGCCTGCTCCAGCTCGAGCGCACCCCCGCCGCTGCGGGCGAGGTCGACCGCGAGCTCGGCGTGCCCGCGGGCCAGGTCGACCCGGCCCAGCTCCTGCCACAGCCACGACGTCGTGGTCTCGATCCCGGCGCGGTAGTAGTTCACGCCGGCCTCGTCGATCAGCCGGCGGGCCCGGTCCAGCGACCGCAGCGCACCCGCGAAGTCGCCGCTGTCCCCGCGGGCCAGTGCGCAGAAGAACAGGCTCTGCAGCAGCGTCCGGAACTCCCCGGTGCGGGCGCAGAGCCGGACGGCCTGCAGCAGCGCGACGCGTGCCTCGTCGAACCGGTCGGTGTGCTGCAGCAGGGCGCCGCGGTAGGCGGTCGCGGTGGCGGACAGCACGTCGTCGGCGTCGGTGGCGAGCACCTCGTCGTAGGCGGCCGCGGCACCGGAGTAGTCACCGTCCCAGTGCCGGACCCGGCCGAGCAGCAGCACCGAGCTGCGCCGCGCCCCGGGAGCGGCGGCCGCCGACTCGGCCAGGTACCCGGCCTGCTCGGCGAGGTCCACGGTGGCCAGCGCGTCGCGGGCGTGCAGCGCGGTCCAGCCGAGCGCCTCGAGGGCGTTCGTCTCGAGCGCCTCGTCCCCGTGGTCGCGTGCGGTCCCGAGCGCGTGCTCGTGGTCGTCGCGCGCGTCGTCGTAGCGGGCCAGGTCGCAGCGGACCGATCCGCGCCGCAGCATGGCCTGGGCCGCGAGGATCGGGTCCCCGGCGTGCTCGGCCTGCTCGACCGCGCGGGTGAGCATCCGCTCGCTCTCGGCGTGGGCGAACACGAGGTGGGCGGCGTCCGCGGCCTGCAGCCAGGCGCGGGCCGAGTCCCGGTGGTCGCCGGCGGCGGCGAGCTGACCGGCCGCCGCCTCGGGGCGGTCGGCGAACAGCGCGGCGGCCCGGCGGTGGCGGCTGGCCCGGACCGGTCGCGGGGACTCGTCGTAGACGATCCGGCGGAGGATCTCGCTGGCGAAGCGGAAGTCGTCGCCGTGGGCGCCGAGCAGTCCCGCCCGTTGTGCGCGTTCGCAGCGCTGCGCGCAGACCTCCACCGGTTGCTCGGTGAGCGCGGCCAGGTCGTCGAGGGTGAACGAGCGGCCGAGGACCGAGGCCTGGGCGAGCACGTCGCGGACGTCGTCGGTGGTGGTGGCCAGACGCCGCAGCAGGGCGTCGTGCAGGGTCGCCGGGATGTCCGGGCCGTCGTGCTCCGGGTGTTCCGGAGCCGGGTGCCGCAGCAGCTCGCTGACCAGCAACGGCGATCCGCCGGTCCAGGCGAAGAACCGGTCGAGGTCGTGCCGCGACCCGGCCTCGCCGAGCAGGGTCCCGACCGCGGCCCGGTCCAGCGGGCCGACGTCGAGGACGACGGCCACGTCCTCCAGGCCCGCGGTCGGGTGCGGGTACTCGCCGGCGTTCTCGGTCGCGACGGTCAGCACGGCGTTGCCGGCGAGCCGCTCGCTCAGGTAGTGGAGGGCGTCGATGGTGGACTGCCCGGCGTTCTCGATGTCCTCGATACCCACCAGCAGCGGTCGCTGTTCGGCGACCCGGCCCAGGAAGCCGGCCAGCGCGTCGACGGTGCGCCGGTGCTGCATCTCGGACACGTCGGACGACGCCGCCCGCTCGTCCAGCTCGGGGACCAGCACCGTCAGCGCCCGCCGGTCCGCGTCACCGAGGAGGTCCGCCGCGTCCGGCAGGTGGTGGGCGAGCACGCCGCGCACGACGTCGGCGAGCGGCTGCAGGTACAGCGACCGTTCCGCCTCGGCGCAGCGCACCGTCACCGCGGCACCGCCCGACTCCTCGGCCCGCCGGGCGACCGCGGCGCCGAGCGTGGACTTCCCGATGCCGGTCTCGCCGCGCAGCAGCGCGATCCGTCCGTGCCCGCGGACCGCGTCGTCCCACAGCCGCGCCAACGTCGCGATCTCGCGGTCCCGCCCGACCGGCCCGGCACCGGGCCGGTGGGCGGCGGCGCCGTGCTCGGGGGCGGGCGTTCCCCGCAGGATCTCCAGGTGCAGCCGGTTCGACGCCGCCGACGGATCGAGCCCGAGCTGGCCGGCGAGCTCCGTACGCAGGCGTTCGTAGACGGCGATCGCGTCCGCCGGGGCGCCGCGGGACACGTGCGCCCGCATGGCCGCCCGGGCCGCCTGCTCGTCGAGCGGGTTCGTCGAGAGCGCACGCGCCGTCTCCTCCAGCGCGATCTCGAGCTCCCCGGTGTCCAGGGCCGCCGCCCAGCGGCAGCGCCGGGCCCGGTCGAGCACCCCCTCGGCATCGTCCCGGACCGTGTCGCTCCAGTCGCTGTCCGGCTCGTCGGCCAGCGCCGGCCCGGCGTCGAGCAGCCGGACGGCGTGTCCGGCGTTGCGCAGCGCGGGCCCGGAGTGCCCGTGCGCGAGCTCCCGCTCGGCCAGCGCCGTGAGGTGCGCGGCCTCCACCAGGTCGACCGTCGTCCGCCGGTCGTGCACGAGCCGGTAGGCGCGGGGGCCGCCGTCGATGCGCTCCCGGCCCAGCGACCGGCGCAGCCGGCTCACCAGGGACGCGACGTTGCGCAGCGGGTCGCTCGGTGTCCGCTGTGGCCAGAGGCGGTCGGCGAGCGTGCTGGTCTGCACGAACTCGCCCTGACGGGCGGCGAGCATCGCGAGCAGCCGGCTCGCACGGCCGCTCGGCACCGGGGAGGCGAGGTCACCGGTCACCGCGAGGGAACCGATGAGCCTCACCTGGACGACGCCGTCCTGCATGGTCGTCACTCTATCCGTGCGCGGCTCCGCCGCCCGTGAGTGGTTATCGCGGTCAGAGCCGCGATAGCCACTCACGGTCACCCCAGTTTCGCCTCGACCGCGTCGAACCCGCCGTCGGTGTAGAGCGAGCGCACCACCTTCTTGTCGTACTTGCCGACCCCGGTCTTCGGGACCTCCCGCACGAACAGGAACCGGTCCGGGATCGACCACTTCGCGAAGTCGACCGCCAGATGGGTGCGCAGCTCGTCCTCGGTGAGCGAGTCGTCGGTCGGCACCACGCAGGCCAGCGGGCGTTCGAGCCACTTCTCGTCCGGGATGTTGACCACGGTCGCCTCGCGGACCTTGGGGTGCGCCATGAGCGCGTTCTCCAGGTCGATCGAGGAGATCCACTCGCCACCGGACTTGATCAGGTCCTTCGAGCGGTCCTTGAGGATCACATAGCCGTCGCCGTCGATCGCGCCGACGTCACCGGTGCGGAACCAGCCGCCGACCATGTTCTCGGCGGTGCGCTCGTCCTCGTAGTAGGCGCTCGCGGTGAACGGGGAGCGGACCCAGAAGTCGCCGACGCTCTCGCCGTCCCACGGCAGCTCCTCGCCCTCCGGGCCGAGGATCCGGATCTCGACCAGCGGGATCGGCTGGCCCTGCTTCTGGCGCAGCGCCAGCAGCTCGTCGTCGCCGGCGCTCTCGCGCAGCGTGCTCTTGATCGCCGAGAAGCAGATCTGCGGGGTGTTCTCGGTCATCCCCCAGCCCTGCGTGACGTAGGTGCCGTACTGCTCGGCCCACCAGTTCATGATCGCCTTCGACGGCGCCTGGCCGCCGAGCCACATCGTCCGCAGGCTGCTGAGGTCCCAGTCCTGACCGGAGGTGTGCACCGCGTCGCGCATCAGCGTCCCGATCGTGACGGCGGCGTTCATGCCGGTCACCTTCAGGTCGGAGACCATCCGGACGTAGTCGAGCGGCTGCGGGTGCGCGCCCGGCAGCACCAGCGTGCTGCCCTGCAGCAGCGCGGTGTGCGGGATGTTCCAGCCGTTGCAGTGGAACATCGGCGCGACCTCGAGCCAGACCTGGTCCTCGCTCATGCCGAGCTTGTCGTGCATCGCCAGGCACATCGCCTGCAGCACCATTCCGCGGTGGCTGTAGACGACGCCCTTCGGGTCACCGGTGGTGGCCGAGGTGAAGCAGATCGCGGCGGCGTCGTGCTCGTCGAACTCGGGGAACTCGTACTCGTCGGACTCGGCGGCGATGAGCTCCTCGTAGCTGTACACGTTGGACAGCCGGGTCTCGGGCACGGTGTCGCCGAACACGACGAACGTCTCGACCGTCGGGATCCCGAGGTCCACGAGCTCCTCGACGAGCGCGAGCTGGTCCGGATCGAAGATCAGGACCTTGTCGGAGACCTTGTTGATCGTGAAGCGCTGCTGCTCGGGGAACAGTCGCAGGTTCACCGTGTGCAGGACCGCGCCGGTGCCGGGGACACCGAAATAGGTCTCCATGTGGCGGTAGTGGTTCCAGCCGAGCGTGCCGACGCGGTCGCCGTGCCCGATCCCGAGCCTGCCCAGCGCGTTGGCGAGCTTGCGTACCCGCGTGCCGTACTCGCGATAGGTGTACTCGTGGTACTGCCCGTCACCGATCCTGGTGATGATCTTCTTGTCGTGGAAGAGCCGCTCGGTGCGCCACAGCAGGGAGCTGAGCAGCAGCTGGCGGTCCATCATCAAGCTCTCCATCGAGCAACCCTCCTGAGGTGTGACCTGGGCCGCGTCGGACTATCTCTATAGAATTCTCGACTGTCAAGGTGATCCGCGCATCTGTCGGTGAGCGTGCCTGCTTCACCGGCCGATGTCACTCCATGGGCTGGTCATCGCGGTGTCATCGGCGAGGAAACGGACGCCGAGGCCATCGCGGGACGCGGCGGCAGATCGTCGTGTTGACATGATTCTATGGAATGTGGAACGTTCACCGCCTATGGTCCGGGTCACTGCCGGGCCGGGTGCCCGGTCGCGCCCACGGGCGCCGGGCCCCAGCACCTACCGCAACGAGGAGGAGGTTCTGGACGTGGCAGACGACAAGATCAAGGTGACGGTCCTGCCGACCGGCACGATGCACGCAGACCTGACGTGGCTGCTGATCGACCCGTCGCGGATGGCGAGCGCCTCGAACCCGGACAAGCAGAAGGACTGGGTCGAGGTCCCCACGCACGCCGTCTACATCGAGCACCCGGACGGCAAGAAGCTGCTGTGGGACACCGGCGTGCCGCGGGACTGGGTGGAGCGCTGGGGGCCGACCGGCCTGGACCAGTTCTTCCCGGTCGACGCCACGACCGAGGACATGTGGCTGGACTCGCGTCTCAAGCAGCTCGGCATCGAGGCGGGCGACATCGACTACCTGCTGCTGTCGCACCTGCACCTCGACCACGCCGCGAACGCCCAGTTCTGGAACGGCACCGGGACGACGATCCTGGTCGACGAGGCCGAGAAGGAGGGCGCGTTCGGCTTCGACGGCTACAACAAGGGCGCGCACATCAAGTCCGACTACGACGGGCTCGACCTCACCACGATCAACGAGGACACCGAGATCCTCCCCGGCATCACGCTGCTGCGGACCCCGGGCCACACCTGGGGCACCCTGTCGCTGCAGGTGGACCTGGCCGACTCCGGAACGATGATCTTCGCGTCCGACTCGCTGTACCGCAGTGAGAGCTACGGCCCGCCCCCGATCGCGGCCGGCATCGTCTACGACACCGTGGCCTGGTTCAACTCGGTGGAGAAGATCCGCTCGATCCAGGAGCGGACCGACGCGACGATCGTGTTCGGTCACGACCCGGTGCAGTTCACCGAGCTCAAGCTCGGCCCGGGCAACAGCTACACCTGATCCGCCGCGTCCGGGCCGGCGCGGGTCGCCGGCCCGGACCGTGGGCGAGTTGGTCCGAAGACAAAAACTCTATAGAATTCCGGCCGGAAGTTCGTGCGGCCCGTGTGTCTGCCGGGTCGCCCCCCGTGGCTGCATCGCGGCCGAAGGAGTGATCGATGAGCACCCCGACCGAGCAGCTGTACCTCGACGGCAAGTGGGTGGACAGCACCGGCAGCGGCACCGTCCCCGTGATCGACCCGGCCACCGAGGACGTCATCGGGGCGGTACCGGAGGGCACCACCGAGGACGTGGCGCGTGCGGTGGAGTCGGCCCGTGCGGCGTTCCCCGGCTGGGCCGCGACACCGCCGTCCGAGCGGGCCGGGCACCTGCAGCGCCTGCACGACGGCCTCGCGGCCCGCGCCGAGGAGATCGCGGCGACGATCGCGCGTGACGTCGGGACGCCGATGCGGATCGCGAGCCGCATCCAGGCCGCGCTGCCGCAGACCGACGTGTCGACCTACGTCGAGATCCTCGGGAACGAGGAGCCGGAGCAGAAGGTCGGCAACTCGCTGATCGTGCGCGAGCCGGTGGGCGTGGTCGCCGCGATCACGCCGTGGAACTACCCGCTGCACCAGATCACCGCCAAGATCGCGCCCGCGCTCGCGGCCGGCTGCACGGTCGTGGTCAAGCCCAGCGAGGTCGCGCCGCTGGTCGTGCGGCAGCTGTTCGAGGCGATCGACGAGGCCGGCTTCCCGCCCGGGGTGATCAACCTGGTGCACGGCCTCGGGCCGACGATCGGCGAGGCGCTGGCCACCCACGACGACGTCGACATGGTCTCGTTCACCGGGTCGGTCCGCGCCGGTTCCCGGGTCGCGGAGCTGGCCGCGCGCACGGTGAAGAAGGTGACCCTCGAGCTCGGCGGCAAGTCGGCGAACGTGCTGCTCGACGACGCCGACTTCGGGTCCGCGGTGAAGATGGGCGTCGCGAACGCGTTCCTCAACGGCGGGCAGACCTGCACGGCCTGGACCCGGATGGTGGTCCCGGCCGACCGCCAGGACGAGGTGCTCGAGCTGGCCCGGGCCGCCGCCGAGGGCTTCGTGCCCGGCGACCCGCAGGACCCGAAGACCAAGCTGGGCCCGATGGTGTCCGCGGCCCAGCGCGACCGGGTCCGCGGCTACATCACCCGGGGTGTCGAGGAGGGTGCGCGGCTGGTCACCGGCGGCGCCGAGGCCCCGGCCGGGCAGGAGAAGGGCTTCTACGTGGCCCCGACCGTGTTCGGTGATGTCGATCCGGGCTCGACGATCGCCCAGGAGGAGATCTTCGGCCCGGTGCTCTCGGTGATCCCGTACCGCGACGAGGAGGAGGCGCTGGCGATCGCCAACAACTCCGAGTACGGCCTGCACGGCGCGGTCTGGTCGGCCGATCAGGACCGGGCCCTGGCCTTCGCCCGCAAGGTCCGCACCGGTCAGATCGACGTCAACGGCGGCGCCTACAACCCGTACGCGCCGTTCGGTGGCTACAAGCGCTCCGGCGTCGGCCGGGAGATGGGCACGGCCGGCCTGGAGGAGTACCAGGAGATCAAGTCCATCCAGCTCTGAGCGACGACGACGGCGGGGTCCGGATCCGGGTGCGGGCCCGGACCCCGTCGTCGTTCCGGCGCTGGGCACGGGCCCCGCCAGGGTTCGCTCGGTGGGAGGCCGGGGTTGCGGGGCCGTCGCGGCGGCGACGAGGTCGGGCCGGTGCAGCGGGTTGCGGCGTGGTCGCCCGGGATCCAGGGCGGTGCCGGCTCCCGGGGTGGGGAAGCTGAGCGCGCGTCATCCCCCGAGGGTGAGGTGCACGTTGCCGGTGTTGACCTGCTCGGCCGTGAAGGTGACCTCGCCGCGGCGGGCGACCTCGACGCTGTAGTAGTCCGAGCGGTCGACCTGGTCGACGTCGAAGCTGTAGACGCAGGAGGGGCCGCTGCGGCGGCCGGAGCGGAGTTCGCCCATCCCGGAGATGCGGCCGTCGGCGTCGCGGATGACGACGGGGGTGCCGCCGGTGATGTCGCTGTATCCGGCCGTGGTGCACGGCGAGGTGTAGGAGTAGTTGCTGGTGAAGTAGCTATTCGGGGTCAGCGTGAGGGTGCCGGTCACCCGGATCGGGGCGGCGCCCATGACCGCGGCGAGGACCGCAAACAGCGCGAGCGGGACGCCGAGCGCGAGCCCGATGTAGAGGTAGCGGCGGCGGGTCCGGTCGGTCAGCGCCGGATGGCGGGCCGGCTCCGGCTGCGGCGACGGCGGCGTCTCCGGTGACGGCGACGGCGGCGGCCCGGTGGGCGGCGGGGTCTGCCGTTGGGCAGGGATCGCGTCGGGCGCCGGGGGCGGCGGTGCAGTGAGGCGGTGCGGGCGGCGAGCTCGTGCGAGTGCCGCGGGGGAGCCGGGGCCGGGCTGAGGGTTGGGTGCGGATGGAGTAGTCACATCGCTGCGATCGGCGGTGCGAGATGGGCCGTTACGCCTGCTCACGGCTACATCATCAGTTCTGGGTATCCGAACCGGACCGGGTAACGAAAACAGGCTGGCCTGGGACTCAGCTGGTGTGACTACTCCATACGGCCCGCAGGGCCCGCAGCCGCAGTACCCCTACAACCAGCAGCCGCAGCAGGCGCCGTGGGCGTCCGGTCGGCACGCCGCCCCCGGTGGGCAGCCGCAGCACGGACAGCCGCCGCACGGGCAGCCCGCGGGGACCCCGGCGCCGCCGGAGCCGCCCCGCAAGAAGGGCGGCAAGTGGAAGTGGGTCGTCGGTGTGCTCGCGGTCCTCGTGGTGATCGGCATGGTGAACGGCGCCGGCGGGGACGACCCCACCGACACCGCGACGGCGGCCGCGCCCATCGCCGAGGACGTGGTGGCACCGGAGCCGGTGGCGCCCCCGGCCGCGGCGCCCGCCCCGGTCGCCCCGGCCCCCGCCCCGGCGCCTGCTCCGGTGGAGGCGCCCGCGCCCGCCGAGCCCGCCTCGACCGGGATCACCTACGAGGTGACCGGGAAGAAGGGCGGCACGGCCACCGGGTTCGGTCCGGGCTCGAGCGTGACCTACACCAGCGGGGACAGCATGCAGATCTCGCAGGACACCGACGCCGACCTGCCGTGGTCGAAGACGGTCGAGCTCAGCGACGGGCCGTTCCAGATCGCGACGCTGACCGCGCAGGCCGGGGACGGCTACAACTCGATCTCGTGCCGGATCACCCGCGACGGCGAGGTACTGGCCGAGAACACCTCGACCGGCCAGTTCGCGGTGGTCACCTGCAACGCCGGCTGACCGGCTAGCACCACCTACGGCTACTCTCTCGTTCCGGCGCCCGGCCGGGGTTCATGGAGTAGTCACGTACAACCTGACCGGCCGGGCGCCACCTACCTCCCGACCCCGGTCCGGCTTCGGCCAGGCCGGGGTCACTGTTGTGTCGGGACGCGGGTTATCGAAGTGTGCCGGCATCGTCCCGTCCACCCGCAGTACGAGCTCCAACTGCCTGGTTGCGTGCAGGCCGAAGTGGCGCCGACCGGTCAGGCATGGCGGTCGAGGCGGCCGTGGGCGCGGCCGAGTCAGTGACAGCGGCGGTGGAGGCCGCCGACGCCGCCCCGGAGCAGGCCCGTGAGTACGCCGAGCAGCAGTCGGCGTCGTCCGTCGAGGTCGCGCAGCGGAACGCGTTGCGTGCGTGCCGGGAGCAGACCGGGATGACCACGGCGCAGTGCCGGGCGGACGCCGCGGCCGGCAACGCGAGCTGACCGCCGGGCACGATGCTCTTCCGGGGGAAGAAGATCGGCCCCACCTCCTGGGTACGGGAGGCGGGGCCGAACCGCCGGGGAGCGGACGTGTCTCAGTGCTCGTGCACGATCAGCCCGCGCAGGTTGTGCCCGTCGACCAGGTCGGCGTAGCCCTCGTTGACCTGGTCCAGCGAGTAGGTCTTGGTGACGAGCCCGTCGAGCTGCAGGTCCCCGGTGCGGTAGAGCCCCAGGAGCTTGGGGATGTCGGTGGTCGGGTTGCAGTCGCCGAACAGGCTGCCGCGGATCGTCTTCTTCCACAGCGTGGCGACGGTCCCGGAGACGTCGATGGTCCGCGCGTCGAACTCGCCGAGCGCGACCAGCACGACCACGCCGGCCTTGCCGATGGCGTCGAACGCCTCCGAGACGACCTCGGCCGTCATGATCCCGACGGTCACGATCGCCTTGGCCGCCCCGACCCCGTGGGTCAGCGAGAACGACAGCTCGCGGGCCTCGTCCGCGGTGCCGACCGCGTGGGTGGCGCCGAACTGCAGTGCCGCCTCCCGCTTGCCCGCGACCGGGTCGACCGCGATCACGTACTGGGCGCCGGCGTGCCGCGCACCCTGCACGGCGTTGATCCCGATCCCGCCGGTGCCGTAGACGAGCACGGTGTCGCCCGGGCGGACGTCGGCGGCCCGGGTGGCCGCGCCCCAGCCGGTGGGCACCCCGCAGCCGACCAGCGCGGCCTTGTCGAGGGGCAGGTCCGGGTCGATGCGGACCGCCGAGGACTGGTGGATGACGCCGTACTGGCTGAACGTGCCGAGCATGCACATCGCGCCGTAGCGCCCCGCCGGCCCGGACAGCGGCCAGCTCTCGCCCGGCAGGAAGCCGCGCATGATGTTGGCGCCCATGTCGCAGATCGCCTGCTGGCCGGTCGCGCACCAGTGGCAGTGCCCGCAGCTCGGGATGAACGAGCAGACGAAGTGGTCGCCCGGGACGACCCGGGTGACACCCGGTCCGACGTCCTCCACCACGCCCGCGCCCTCGTGCCCGAGCACCAGTGGCAGCCAGCCCTTCATGTCGCCCTGCATGACGTGCAGGTCGGAGTGGCAGAGCCCGGCGTGCGTGTAGCGGACCAGGACCTCTCCCTCGGCGGGCGGGGCGACGTCGAGCTCGACCAGCTCGAGGGGCTTCCCGGCCTCGTGGATCACAGCCGCGGTCGTCTTCATGTTCCTCGTTCCGTTCCGCGGCCCGGTGCGGGCCGCGCGCTGGGGGTCGGTGGCGGGTGCGCCGGTGCGACGGTCAGTCGCCGGCCCCGGTGGTGGTCGTGCCTGCGCCGCTGCGCGCCCGGCTGGCCTCGGCGGCCGCCGTGCCGGCGTCCTTCGAGGTCGCCGCCCGCGCCGCGAGCTCCTTGTAGGTGAGCGGACGGCGCTCGAACGCGCCCTCGTGGGCGGCGATCGCGTCGCGGTGCTCGGCGTGCTCGGGGTGGCGCGACTCGAACTCCTGGCGGGCGTCCATCCGGCGCCGCCAGTGAGTGATCGTGTCGCGGTCACCGTTGTTCAGTCCCTCCCACGACTGCGGTGCCGTGGACATGGCCGCCGGCGGCGCCGCACGACCGTGCACCGCAGGCGACGGCGGACGCCGCCGGGTGAGCTCGCCGCAGGAGGGACAGCCCGGAGCGGGCGAGCTCCAGGACGGGACCATCGTCTCGAACCGCACCCCGCAGGCGCACGCGTAGTCGTAGACCGGCACAGCCGACTCCTTCGTCAGATCGCTCGCTCCGTCCGGCACGATTCTATAGAGTTTTGGGTGCGGGGCAAGGACGGGGCGCGCTCGGCCGCGCCGGCGGGGGAGTGGGACGGCACGGCGGGGACCGGACGTGATGGTGTTACGTGGAGCGGTGGACCGTGGGGCTCCGCCCGGCCGGAGGTGGCCGGAGGGTGCCCGCGACGGCGGGCGAGACGGAAGGCTGGGGCGGGGGAACGATGGTGAGCGAGCGCGTGGACGGCTCCGCGGAGTCGCAGGAGGGCCTCGGGGTACCGATCGACCCCGGCCAGCGGCTCAGCCCGCAGGTCGCCCGCCGGGTCCGCGAGATGATCGTCGGCGGGGAGGTGCGGGGCAACGACGCGCTGCGGACGGAGCACCTCGCCGACCGGTTCGGCGTCAGCGCGACCCCCGTCCGCGAGGCGCTGATGTCGCTGTCCGGCGAGGGGCTGGTCGAGCTGCGGCCGGGCCGCGGGTTCCGGGTCGTGCAGATGAGCCGCCAGGACTTCGTCGACATCTACGACGCCCAGGCCTACTTCTCCGGGGAGCTCGCGGCCCGCGCCGCGGCGCACATCACCGACGCGGAGATGACCTCCCTGCACGCGCTGCAGGACCAGCTCGTCGCGGCCACCGGCCGGGGCGACCCGGTCTCGGAGCGGATCGAGTGGGACCTGCACGCCATGATCAACCAGGTGGCGCGGGCCGACCGGCTCAGCTGGCTGCTGCGCCTCACGGTCCGCCACGCCCCGTTCCGGGCCTGGTCGACGGTGGAGGGCTGGTCCTCGGCCGCGCCCGACGACCACCTGCCGCTGCTGCGCGGTCTGGAACGCCGCAACCCGCGGATCGCCCGGGACGCGATGACCGCCCACATCCGGGGTGTCGGTGAGCTGCTGGCCGACCAGCTCACCGAGCGCGGGATCCTGGTCGACGACGAGCCGCCGGCCGGGTCCTGAGCCGCGGGCGCAGTGCCGGCGCCGTCGGCCGTGCCGCGGTCGACGCCGCGGGCGAGCTCAGGACGGGCCGACCGCCGCGACGGCCGGGGCCGGGGTCAACCGCCGGTAGTGCCGCGCCTCGTCCGCGTGCCCGTGCCGGTGCAGCAGCCGGGTGAGGTGCCGCAGCGCCGCCGCGGCGGCCGGCGTCCGGGCCAGCTCGGGCTCGGCCTCGCGCGCCAGCCGCAGCGCGTCGCCGACCCGGCCGAGCGGCACGTGCGCCGCGGCCAGGCAGAGTTTGGTGGTGGTGTGCAGGGCCTGCCCATCCGGATGCCGGCTGCCGGCCGGATGCAGGCCGAGCGCGGTCTGCAGGAGGGTCACGGCCTCCTGGTCGCGCTCCGCCCCGAGCTCGAGCAGGCCGAGCGCGCGCAGCGCGATGCCCTCGGCCGGCTCGTGGCCGAGCGTTCGGGCGGCGTCCCGGGCGAGGGTGTGCAGGTGCCGCGCCTCGTCGAGGTGACCGTCACGGTCGAGGTAGGGCCACACCGTGGTCGAGATGTCGACGACCAGCTCGGGCCGCTGGTGCGCCGCGGCGAACTCCGCGGAACACATGAGGTTGCCGCGATGGGTGTCGAGCCACCGCAGCGCCGTCGCCCGGTCGGCCGGTCGCTCGGCGCGCATCTCGGGAAGGTCCGCCGAGAGCAGCGGAGTCTCCCGGGGCTGGAGGAACGACGAGGCCGCCGTCGCCGTCTGCAGGTACTGGGCGAGGAGCCGCAGCAGGCCGGTGGTGTCCTCGGGGGACCCGGTGGCGACCTCGACCGCGTGCGCCCGCAACAGCTCGTGCATCCGGTAGCGCCCGGTGCGAACCTCTTCCAGCACCCCGCTGCGGACGAGCTCGTCGAGCAGCCGGCGTGCCGCGCGGGAGTCGGGCGTGCCCAGCAGCGCCACCGCGCCCTCGACGTCGATGTGGTGCTCGGCGTGCTCACACCGGTTCCCGCACAGCCGGTACAGCCGGGCGGCCTCGGCCGGCAGACGGCGGTAGGACCAGGACAGCACGCTGCGCACCGAGCTGTGGTCGTCGGCGGTGTCGAGGGCGTCGAGCGGACCGTCGGCCCCGGCGAGCGCGTCGAGCAGCGGCCCGGGGTCGCCGGACTCGGCCAGCCGCGCCGCAGCGACCCGCAGCGCCAGCGGCAGCCCGGCGCAGCGGCCGACCAGCTCACCCACCTGCTCCGGGCCCAGGGTGCCGGTGTCCACGTGTGCCGCGACCAGCGCACGGGCGTCCGCGTCGGACAGCCGGCCGAGCTCGAGGCGCCGGGCCCCGTCCCGGGCCACCAGGCCGTCGAGCCGGTTGCGGCTGGTGACGACCACGAGACAGGACGCGCTGCCCGGCAGCAGCGGGCGGACCTGCTCGGCGGTCGCCGCGTTGTCGAGCACGACCAGCAGCCGCCGGCCCGCGCAGCGGGTCCGGAACCGGCCCGCCCGCTCGGACAGGTCCTCCGGCAGCGTCGCCGGGTCGTCCCCGAGCGAGCGCAGGAACCGGCCGAGGGCCACGGTGGCCGGCAGCGGGTCCTGCGGGCTGAACCCCTGCAGGTCGACGTAGAGCTGTCCGTCCGGGAAGTGCCGCGCAGATGTCCGTCCCCAGTGGACGACCAGTGCGGACTTGCCGACACCCGCGGTGCCGGTCACGAGCACGGGGGTGGGGGTGCCGGCCGCCCGGAGCGTGTCGAGGTCGTGCAGCTCGGCGCGACGCCCGACGATGTCGCCGGCGCTCGCGGGCAGCTCCGCCGGCGGGACGGGTTCCGGTGCGCGCCCGTCCGTCGGAGACGCGGTGGACGAAACAGGCACAGTGGACTCCGATCCGGCCAGGACCGCGTACTCGGCCGCCTGCAGCTCCGGGCCGGGGTCCAGCCCGAGCTCGTCGACGAGTGCGCGCCGGGTGTCCCGGTACACGGCCAGCGCGTCGGCCTGGCGCCCGGCCCGGTGCAGCGCCGTCATCAGCAATGCCTGGACCCGCTCGCGCAGCGGGTGGCGCCCGGCGAGATCGACGAGCTCGCCGAGCACCTCCTCGTGCCGGCCGCACTCGATCTCGGCACCGTAGAGCTGCTCCTGGGCCGTCCGCCGGCTCTCGCCCAGCCGCTGCGCGGGTTCGACCAGGCCCGGCAGGTCGAGCCCGTGGAACGGGCGCCCCCGCCACAGCCCCAGCGCCTCGCGCAGGAGCTCGGCTCGCCGGCGCGGGTCGGTGGTCCCGGCCGCCGCGGCCGCCCCCGCCTCGAACCGGTCGGCGTCGAGTTCACCGGGCTCGACGAGCAGCCGGTAGCTCCCGGCCTCGAACACCAGCCGTTCCGGCTCGCCGAGCGCGCGCCGGAGCTTGTGCACGTTGGTCTGCAACCGCTGCCGGTGCGCGGGGCCGTCCTCGTCCCAGAACGCGCCGAGCAGCGACTCGGCCGACACCGGCCGGTTCGCCCGGGCGAGCAGCAACGCCAGCAGCCCGGTCCGCAGGCGGCCCGAGACCGGCACCGGACCCGCACGTGAGACGACACTGACGGGCCCCAGGACACCGAACCGCACGTAACGCCACCCCCGGCGGCGCATTATCGCCGCCCCGGTGACCGGGAACAAGCCGCGCGGTGTCCGCGGCGGTCGCACGAGGACAGTGCACGGACAGCGGCGCCCGTAGCGTCCCGGAGTGATCGGATCCGCACGACGACCCGGACGAAGGGGGTACCGGTGGGCGACTACGTCCTCGACTCCGGCAGCGAGCTCGGCCGGCGGCAGCTCGAATATCTGGAGCAGCTGCTCGACGGCCCGACCACGCACGTACTCGCCGCGACGCCCCCGCAACCCGGTGCCCGCTGCCTGGACCTCGGTGCCGGTGGTGGGTCGATCACGCGCTGGATGGCCGAGCACCTGTCGTCCCCGGAGCAAGTCAGCGCCGTCGACATCGACGTCACCCACCTCGACGTCCCGGCCGGTGTGGCCGTGCACCGTCACGACATCGGTGAGGGGCTCCCGACCCGCGAGACGTTCGACCTCGTCCACACCCGCCTGCTCCTGATGCATCTCGAGCGGCGGGTGGAGATCCTGCGCGAGCTCGTGGACGTGCTCGCACCCGGCGGCCGGCTGGTGGTGGGGGACCAGGTCTTCACCGGCGTCCAGGTCGTCTCCGCCCCGTCGGCGGCCGACGGGGAGCTCTTCCGCACCGTCGTCGAGACCACCATCGAGCAGGTCGGCAAGCCGGCCGGGATCGACTACGACTGGGCGGGAACCGTGGACACGGTGATGGCGGACGCCGGGATCGAGGGGATCGACACCGTCGTGCACCACCGCACCGTGCGCGGAGGTGACAGCGGGATGCTGCTGTACGGCAACTACGTCCGGCAGGTGGAGTCCAGGTTGCTCGCGCTGGGCATCACGGCCGGACAGCTCCAGCGTTTCCACGAGGTGGTGCTGGATCCCCGGATGCGGGTCTGGTGGTTCCCGTTCGTGTGCACCACCGGTCGCGCACCGTTCGGCCCCGGCCGACCACGAACCTCACGCCGCCGGACCGGCACGCTCCCGGGTCAGCGTCCGTCCGCCGCCCCGGGGCGGTCGTCGGCGATCCCGGCCATCCGCAGGTAGAGCGCGACGAGCCCGTCGCCGAGCCGGTCGGCCTCCCCGGCGTGGTCGACGACCAGCTCGGCGGCCCGGGCGACCATGCCGGTGACCGCCCGGGAGATCTCGGCGGGCGGCACGGCGGGCGCGGCGCGGCCCGCGGTGACCAGGCGTTCGAGGAAGCGGGTGTTGCGTCGCTCCACCCGGGCGACGATCTCGTCGCGCAGCTCGCGCATCGCCGGGTCGACCAGCGCCTGGTGGGCGAGCACGACGAGGATGCCCTGGTGGCGGGTCCAGGCGGCGAGGAAGGCGCGCACCGCGTCGTCCGCGGTCCGGGCCGGGGACGAGGTGTCGACGTCCTCCTGCAGCCGGAGGAACTCGTCGCGCACGCGGCGGGCGAGTGCGCGGAACACGTCGTCCTTGGACGGGAAGTAGGCGTAGACGGTCGGGCGGCTGACCCCGGCGGCGGTCGCGAGCCCGGCAATCGTGGTGCCGGCGTGCCCGAGCCTGCAGAACACCGCCTCGGCGGTGTCGAGCAGCCGTTCCCGCTTCTCCCCGGCGTCGAGGGACCGTGACCCGATGCTTGACACAAATGTAAAGTAGCGCAGGTCGTCAGGGGTGACGAGGAGGAATCGATGAATGGCCTGCCACCGGTGTCGGACCGGACGCTGCGCGGTGCGTACGACCGTGCGCTCGCCGAGGTGCCGGACGGGACCGCCCAGATCGGCCCGGACGGGCGCTACACCTTCGCCGGGAGTCACGAGCGCTCGTTGCGTGTCGCCGGCGGGCTCGGCGCGCTCGGCCTCGGCCGGCAGGAGCCGGTCGCGCTGCTGATGGACAACTCGCTCGACGCGGTGCACACCTGGACCGGCGCGAGCCTCGGCGGGCTCGTCGAGGTCCCGGTCAACACCGCGTACAAGGGCGGGTTCCTCACCCACGTGCTCAACGACTCGGGCTCCGGGGTGCTCGTCTGCGACGACGCCTACGCCGAGCGGGTCGCCCGCGTCGCCGGCGACCTGACCGCGCTGCACACCGTCGTCGTGCGCGGGGACACCGCGGCCGCCGACGGCCTGCGGGACCGGTTCCGGGTGGTCGGCTTCGACGAGGTGGTCGCCGCGGACCCGGCGCCGCCGCAGCCGATCGCCGCCGACGACCTGATGGCCTACATGTACACCTCGGGCACGACCGGGCCGTCGAAGGGCGTGCTGATCTCGCACGCGCACGCCTACACCTACGCCTCCCGCGAGGACCAGGCGCGCCCGGTCGCCGGCGACCGGATCCTGGTGACCCTGCCGCTGTTCCACCTGGCGGGCCAGTGGTACGGCGTCTACCAGGCGCTGATCCACCGGGCGGTGTGCGTGCTGGAGCCGGCGTTCTCGGTGAGCCGGTTCTGGCCGACGGTGCGCGAGCACGGGATCACCGTCACCGTGATGCTCGGGGCGATGGCCGAACTGCTCCAGCAGGCCGAGCCCCGCCCGGACGACGCCGACAATCCGCTCGAGCTGGGCGTGATGGCCCCGCTGGCCAGCGACGTCGACGGCTTCCGCGACCGGTTCGGGATCGACCTCGCCGCGGTGTACGGGATGAGCGAGATCGGGGCCGTCCTCAACGGACCGCCGGAGAGCGTGGTCGGCGGCGAGTGCGGCTTCGCCCGGGACGGCTTCGAGCTGCGCCTGGTCGGCGACGACGGCCGCGAGGTCGCGCCGGGACAGGTCGGTGAGCTGCGGGTCCGGCCCGAGGACCCGCGCCTGGTCATGCGCGGGTACCACAACCTGCCGGAGAAGACGGCCGAGACACTGGTCGACGGCTGGGTGCACACCGGGGACGCGTTCCGCACCGACGACCAGGGGCGCTTCTTCTTCTCCGACCGGATGAAGGACGCGCTGCGCCGGCGCGGGGAGAACGTCTCCAGCTTCGAGGTGGAGCGGGTGGTCAACGAGCACCCGGACGTCTACGAGAGCGCCGTGGTCGCCGTGCCGTCCGAGCTGACCGAGGACGAGATCAAGGCGGTCGTCGTGCCCCGTGCCGGGCGCACGATCGACCCGGCGGAGCTGACCGGGTTCCTCGTCGAGCGGCTGCCGTACTTCATGGTGCCGCGCTACGTCGAGTTCGCGGCCGAGCTGCCGAAGACGCCCACCCAGAAGATCCACAAGCACGTCCTGCGGCAGTCCGGTGTGGACTCAGGTGTGTGGGACCGGGAGGCGGCCGGGATCGTGCTGCGCCGGAGCAGCCGATGAACCTGCTGGTGGCCAACCGCGCCGAGATCGCGGTACGGATCATGGACACGGCGGCGGCGTCGGGCCTCCGCACCGTCGCCGTCCACCCCGACGACGACGCCGGCTGCGCGCACGTCGCGCACGCCGACGAGGCGGTCCGGCTCCCCGGGGCCGGGGCCGCGGCCTACCTCGACGTCGACGAGGTCGTCGCGGCCGCCGTCCGCACCGGCTGCGACACCCTGCACCCCGGCTACGGGTTCCTGTCCGAGAACCCCGCGCTCGCCCGGGCCTGCGCCGCGCACGGCATCACCTTCGTCGGCCCGGCCCCCGAGGCGCTCGAGCTCTACGGCGACAAGTCCCGCGCCCGGGCGCACGCCGCCGCGGTGGGTGTCCCGGTGCTCACCGGCACCACGGGCCCGACCGACCTCGCCGCGGCGCGGGAGTTCCTCGCCGGGCTCGGGGCCGGCGGCGCGGTGATGGTCAAGGCGCTGGCCGGGGGCGGCGGGCGCGGGATGCGCCCGGTCACCCGCGCCGAGGACCTGGACGAGGCGCTGCGCCGGTGTGCGGCCGAGGCGCAGGCCGCGTTCGGGGACGCCGGGGTCTACGTCGAGCGGCTGCTGCGCGACGCCCGGCACGTCGAGGTGCAGGTGCTCGGCGACGGCCACGACGTGTGCGTGCTCGGCGACCGGGACTGCTCGGCGCAGCGCCGCAGGCAGAAGCTCGTCGAGATCGCGCCGGCCCCGGCGCTGCCCGACGGCGTGCGCGCGGGCCTGCACGACGCGGCCCGCCGGATCGCCGGTGGCTGCGCGGGCCTGGCGACCGTGGAGTTCCTCCTCGCCGGCGAGGAGTTCGTCTTCCTCGAGGTCAACCCGCGGATCCAGGTCGAGCACACGGTGACCGAGGAGGTCACCGGGCTCGACCTGGTCGAGCTGGGCCTGCGGGTGGCGGGCGGCGCCCGCCTCGCCGACCTCGAGCTGGGTGCGACCCCCGCGGCGCGGGGTGCGGCCGTGCAGGCCCGGGTCAACACCGAGACCGTGACCGCCGACGGCACCGTCGTGCCCGGCTCGGGGACGCTGACCCGGTTCCAGCCGCCGACCGGGCGCGGGCTGCGCGTCGACACCCACGGCTACGCCGGCTACCCGGTCGGCCCGCGCTACGACGCGCTGCTGGCCAAGGTGGTCGCGAGCGGGCCCGGCACCGCGGCCGCCGCGGCCCGCGCCGCCCGCGCGCTGGCCGGGTTCGACGTCGACGGCGTCGCCACGAACCTGGCGTTGCTGCAGGCGCTGCTGGAGCGCCCCGAGCTCGCCGACGGCACCCTGCACACCGGCTTCGTCGACGCACACCTCGCCGAGCTGGCCGAGCGGCCCCGGACCGTCACGCTGCCCGACACGGCGGCATCCACGACCGAGCCGGCCACCACCGAGCCGGCCACGACCGGAGGCGCGGTGAACGCCGTGCCGATCGCGCCCGAGGGCACCGAGCCGGTCGCGAGCCCGCAGCAGGGTGTCGTGGTCACGGTCGAGGTCGCCGAGGGCGACACCGTCGCCGCGGGCGCCGAACTCGTCGTCGTCGAGGCCATGAAGATGCAGCACGCCGTGTGCAGCGCCCGGGCCGGTGTCGTCGACACCCTTGCGGTGAAGGTCGGCGACACGGTCACGGCCGGGTCCCCGGTCGCGTTCCTGGCCGCCACCGGTGACGACGAGGCCGCCGCCGGCCCGGAGGCCGACGCGGACCCGGACCGGATCCGGCCCGACCTGGCCGAGGTGCTCGACCGGCGCGCCGGGCTGCTCGACGACGGCCGTCCCGAGGCGACCGCCCGCCGGCACGCGAACGGCCGGCGCACCGCCCGGGAGAACCTCGACGACCTGCTCGACGACGGCAGCTTCGTCGAGTACGGCGGCCTGACGATCGCCGCGCAGCGCGCCCGGCGCGGCTTCGACGACCTCGTCGCCCGCACCCCGGCCGACGGGCTGCTCACCGGGACCGGCACCGTCGACGGCCTCCCGGTCGCCGTGCTGGCCTACGACTACACGGTGCTCGCCGGGACCCAGGGACTGCACAACCACAAGAAGACCGACCGACTGCTGCAGCTCGCCGGCCGGGACCGGCTCCCCGTGGTGATCTTCGCCGAGGGCGGGGGAGGGCGGCCCGGCGACACCGACACCTCGGCGGTCGCCCAGCTCGACGTACCCACCTTCCGGCTGCTGGCCGAGCTCCACGGCCGGGTCCCGACGCTGGCGGTCGTGGCCGGGTACTGCTTCGCCGGCAACGCGGCGCTGGCCGGCAGCTGCGACACGATCATCGCGACCGAGGGCAGCAGCCTCGGCATGGGCGGCCCGGCGATGATCGAGGGCGGCGGGCTGGGCCGGGTCGCCGCCGCCGACGTCGGGCCGATGGAGATGCAGTGGGCCAACGGCGTCGTCGACCGGCTGGTGCCCGACGACGCCGCCGCCGTGGCCGACGCCCGTCGCTGGCTGTCCTACGTCGGCGCCGGCACGGCCGAGGAAGGTACCGGAACGGGTGGGGGAGCGGCGGCGGACCAGCGCACGCTGCGGCACCTGGTGCCGGAGAACCGGGTGCGCGCCTACCGGCTGCGCCCGGTGCTCGAGACGCTGTTCGACACCGGCTCGGTGCTGGAGCTGCGCGGCGGGTTCGGCGTCGGGGTGGTGACCGCGTTCGCCCGCCTGGACGGCCGGGCGGTGGGGGTGCTCGCCAACAACCCCGAGCACCTCGGTGGGGCGATCGACGCCGACGCCTCCGACAAGGCCGCCGCGTTCCTGCAGCTGTGCGAGGCGCACCGGATCCCGGTCGTGTCGCTGTGCGACACCCCCGGGTTCATGGTCGGGCCCGAGGCCGAGCGGACCGCCACCGTCCGCCGGTTCGGCGCGATGTTCGTGGCCGGCGCGCAGCTCACCGTGCCGCTGTGCACCGTGGTGCTGCGCAAGGCCTACGGCCTCGGCGCGATGGCGATGGCCGGCGGCTCGCTGCACGCGCCGGCGATCACCGTGGGCTGGCCGACCGCCGAGTTCGGCGGGATGGGGCTCGAGGGCGCGGTCCGGCTCGGGTACCGCGCCGAGCTCGAGGCGATCGAGGACCCGGACGCCCGCCGCGCCCGCTTCGACGAGCTGCTCGCCGGCTACTACGAGCGCGGCAAGGCGCTGCACGTCGCGACGGTGTTCGAGATCGACGACGTGATCGACCCCGCCGACACCCGCGCCGTGCTGATCCGGGTCCTGGCCCAGCGCGACCGGTGAGACCGGGGCAGCGCCGCCCGGTGGGGTGTCAGCCGGAGCCGGGGCGTCCGACGACGAGCGGGTCGGGCGCCCCGACCACGGCGGCGTCCTTCGCGGTGTAGTCCAGCCCGGACAGCACCAGGCGCATCGCCTCGACCCGGCCGCGCCGCTTGTCGTTGGAGTCGACGACCGTCCACGGCGCGTGCTCGGTGTCGGTGCGGGCGAACATCGCCTCCTTGGCCGCGGTGTAGTCGTCCCAGCGCTCCAGGCTGGCCAGGTCGACCGGGCTGAGCTTCCACTGCCGCAGCGGGTCGAGCACCCGGATCACGAACCGGGTCCGCTGCTCGCGGCGCGACACCGAGAACCACAGCTTCACCAGGTGGATGCCGTCGTCGACCAGCGAGCGCTCCAGCCCGGGCACCTCGCGCACGAAGCGCTCGTACTCGTCGTCGGTGCAGAAGTCCATGACCCGCTCGACGACGGCGCGGGTGTACCAGGAGCGGTCGAACAGCACGATCTCGCCCGCGGTCGGCAGCTGCTGCAGGTAGCGCTGGAAGTACCACTGCCCCTGCTCGGCGCTGCTCGGCTTGTCCAGCGCCACGACCCGGGCGCCGCGCGGGTTGAGGTGTTCGGTGAACCGCTGGATGGTGCCGCCCTTGCCGGCGGCGTCGCGCCCCTCGAACAGGATGACGACGCGCCGGCCGGTGTCCTTCACCCAGGACTGCAGCTTGAGCAGCTCGATCTGCAGCGCGCGCTTGGTCGCCTCGTACTCCGCGCGCGGCATGCGCTCCGGGTACGGGGAGTCCTCGAGCCAGGTGGCGACCTCCTCGCCGTCCGGGCCGATCAGCGCCGCGTCGCCGTCGGTGCTCTCCAGCACCTGCCAGCTGTGCGGGTCGTCGAGCAGGTCGACGGTGCGCAGGGCCGCCCGCAGCTCCTCGCGCGTCCCCTCGGACCGCCCGGCCATCTCGGGGAGCCCGCGGAAACCGCGCACCGCCTGTCCGATCGATGTCATGCAGACCTCCGCCGGATCACTACCCCGCGCAGGGCTGCCCGAACCGCGACCGGGTCAGGACCGCGACGCCGCCCTGCCCCGGCGCAGCCGCTGCCGGGCCCGGAGACCCCACGCGACACAGGCCAGCGTGACGACGCCGAAGACGACGGCGCCGGCGACCGAGCCGAGCACGAGCGCGAACAGCACCGTCACGAACGCCGACAGGAGCCCGCCGACCACGCAGATGCCGATGTGCAGCCGCAGCGCCGACTGTCCCTCGCTCCCGGCATCGGTCGACCCGGATCCGCCGACACCCGGTACGTTCCGGTCCTCCGGCCGGTCGGAGTCGTGTGTGCTCATGCCGTCCGCATTCCCGGGAAACGGGAGCCCACACCTGCGGATGGGACCGCGCCGGGCGGGTAGGCGGGGGGCGTGGACGACGAACATGCCCTGACCCCGGCCCAGCGGGAGGAGTCCCGGCGGGCGCTCGAGGTGGGGCTGGAGATCACCGGGCTCGACTGGCCGCAGCTGTGGACCTCCTACGTCGCGCTCGGCGGCCCGCGTCCGGAGCGGCTGGCCGCGGCGCTCAACGGCGACCGGCCGATCACCGCCTACGAGCACGACGTCGTCGCACAGCGATCAACGAGGTGTTCCTGGACGAGGGCGAGGACCACCCGGTGCCCTACTCCGACCAGCTCCCTCGGGAACGGGCCCGGCCCGGTGATTGAACCCGCAGCGCCGGGGAACGCTGCGGCGCATGGACCACGAACTGACGTTGCGGGTCGACGGGGCCGAGCACCGGCTGAGCGTCGACCCCCGCACCTCCCTGCTCGACGCCCTGCGCCAACGCCTCGGCAACACCAGCCCGAAGAAGGGGTGTGACCACGGCCAGTGCGGGTCGTGCACCGTGCTGGTCGACGGCGTGCGGGTGCTGGCGTGTCTGACGCTGGCGGTGACCCGCGACGGGTCCGAGGTCGTCACCGCCGACGGCCTGTCCGCCGGCCCGCCCGGATCCGGCGGGGACCATCCCCTGCACCGGGCCTTCATCGACGAGGACGCGTTCCAGTGCGGCTACTGCACCCCCGGGCAGGTGTGCTCGGCGGCCGGCATGCTCGACGAGTTCGCCCGGGGCCGGCCCAGCGTCGTCACCGGGGACCTCGGCGCCGACCCCGAGCTCGACGACGCCGAGATCGCGGAGCGGATGAGCGGCAACCTCTGCCGCTGCGGCGCCTACCCGGGCATCCGCGCCGCCGTGGCCCGGGTCGGGCGGGAGCGGGAGGGGACCCGGTGAGGCCGTTCGACTACCAGGCCCCGGCCGACGCCGGGACGGCGGTGGCCGCCGTCGCCGCCCGGCCGGACGCGGCGTTCCTCGGGGGCGGCACCAACCTCGTCGACCACCTGCGGCTCGGCGTCACCGAACCGGGGCTGCTCGTCGACGTGACCGGCCTGCTCCCGAACGGCATCAGCGACGACGGCGGCGGCCTGCGGATCGGCGCGGGCGTGGCCAACGCCGACCTGGCCGCGGACCCCCGGGTGCGCCGGCACTACCCGGTGCTGGCCCGGGCGCTGCTCTCCGGGGCGTCGGGGCAGCTGCGCAACATGGCGACCACCGGCGGCAACCCGTTGCAGCGCACCCGCTGCCTGTACTTCCAGGACGTCACCACCCCGTGCAACAAGCGCAGCCCCGGCTCCGGGTGCGCAGCGATCGGCGGCGCCACCCGCCAGCACGCGATCCTCGGTGCGTCCGAGCACTGCATCGCCACCCACCCGTCGGACATGGCGGTCGCGCTGAGCGCGCTGGACGCGCAGGTGGAGGTCCTCGGCCCGGACGGCGAGCGGACCCTCGCCTTCGGCGAGCTGCACCGGCTGCCCGGCGACGCACCCGAGCGCGACACCGTGCTCGAGCACGGTGAGCTGATCACCGCGATCGTGCTGCCGCCGCTGCCGGTCGCGGCCCGCTCGGACTACCGCAAGGTCCGCGACCGCGCGTCGTACGCGTTCGCACTGGTCTCCGTCGCGGCCGCACTGGAGATCACCGACGCCACCATCACCGACGCCCGGATCGCGTTCGGCGGCGTGGCGCACACGCCGTGGCGCGCACACCGCGCCGAGCAGGCCCTGCGCGGCGCGACCCCGTCCGACGAGACGTTCCACGCGGCCGCGCAGGCCGAGCTCGCCGACGCCCGCCCGCAGGACGGCGTCGACGGCGGCAACGCGTTCAAGATCCCGCTGCTGACCCGGACCCTGGCCGGCACGCTGCGCGACCTCGCGCGACAGGAGGCTTGAGATGACCGAGATGCTCGAACACCGCGCGATCGGCGCCGACCTGCCGCGCCGCGACGGGGCGGAGAAGGTGCGCGGCACCGCCCGCTACGCCGACGAGTCGCCCGCGGAGCGCCCGGCGTACTGCCGGATCGTGCAGGCCCCGCTCGCGCGCGGACGGATCACCGGCGTGGACCCCGCGGTCGCCGAGGCGTCCGGCGGAGTGCTGGCCGTGCTCACCCCGCGCTCGCCCGGGGGCCGCGGCGCCGCCGAACAGCTCGCCGACACCAGCGACGCCGAGTACGCGATCCTGCAGGACGACGAGGTGCACTTCCGCGGCCAGGTCGTCGCCGTCGTGGTCGCCGAGACGTTCGAGCAGGCCCGCCACGCCGCCGACCTCGTCGAGGTCACCTACGACGAGCAGCCCGGGGACACCCTGTTCTCCGCCGAGCGCAACGATCTGTACCGGCCTGAGCAGGTCGAGAGCGGCGATCCGCCGGACAGCTCGGAGGGCGACGTGGACGCGGCCCTCGAGGCCGGGCCGGTGCGGATCCGGCACACGTACACCACACCGATGCTGCACAACAACCCGATGGAACCGCACGCCACGACGGCGCTGTGGGAACCGGACGGACACGGCGGCGCCGGATCGCTGACCCTGTGGGACTCGACGCAGAGTGTGCACGCCGTCGGTACGACGGTGAGCGGTGTGCTCGGGCTGGACCCCGAGCAGGTCCGGGTGGTGTGCCCCTACGTCGGCGGTGGATTCGGCTCCAAGGGCATCCCGCACCAGAACGTGGTCACCGCGGGGATGGCGGCCCGTGCGGTGCCGGGCCGGCCGGTCCGCCTCCCGCTGACCCGGCAGCAGACGTTCTCCCTGGCCGGTTACCGTCCGCCGACCGTCCAGCGGGTGGCGCTGGCCGCGGACGCCGACGGCCGGCTCACCGCGATCGCCAACGACGTGGTCGAGCAGACCTCGCGGGTCAAGGAGTTCGCCGAGCAGACGGTGCTGCCGGCCCGCACGATGTACGCCGCGCCGAACCGGCGGACCAGTACGCGGCTGGCCGCGCTGGATGTGCCGATCCCGTCCTGGATGCGCGCCCCGGGGGAGTGCCCGGGGATGTTCGCGCCGGAGGTGGCGATGGACGAGCTCGCCCACGAGCTCGGCGTCGACCCGATCGTGCTGCGGGAGCGCAACGAGCCGGAGACCGACCCGGACTCGGGCCTGCCGTTCTCGTCGCGGAACGTGCTCGCCTGCCTGCACCGGGGCGCCGAACGGTTCGGGTGGGCCGGTCGCGACCCGCGGCCCGGGGAGCGCGTCCACGGCGGCTGGAGGTGGGGGACCGGGGTGGCCGCCTCGGTGTACCCCACGTCGCGGATGCCGGTCTCGGAGGCCGAGATCACCCGGGTGGACGGGCGCTACGTGGCCCGGATCGGGGCCGCCGACCTGGGCACCGGAACCTGGACGGCGCTGGTGCAGATCGCCGCCGACGCGCTCGAGGTCGCGGTCGACGAGGTCGACGTCCTCATCGGCGACACCGACCACCCGGAGGCGTCGGTGGCCGGCGGCTCCACCGGGATCAACACCTGGGGCTCGACGCTGGTCGCGGCCGCGCAGGAGTTCCGCAAGCGCTTCGGGGACACGCCCGCCGACGGCGACTCCGCCCGGGCCGGGGTGCCGCCGAACGACGCGGCCGAGCGCTACGCGATGTCGGCCTACGGCGCGCAGTTCGCCGAGGTCGCGGTGCACGCCGACACCGGCGAGATCCGGGTCCCGCGCCTGTACGGGACCTTCGCCGTCGGCCGGGTGGTCAACCCGCGGATGGCCCGCTCGCAGCTGGTCGGCGGCATGACCATGGGCCTGGGCATGGCCCTGCACGAGAACAGCCTGTTCGACCCCCGGACCGGGCACGTGGTCAACCACGACCTCGCCGAGTACCACGTGCCGACCCAGGCCGACGTGGCCGACCTGCGCGCGGACTGGATCGACGAGCACGATCCGCACGTCAACGCGATGGGGACCAAGGGGATCGGCGAGATCGGCATCGTCGGTACGGCCGCGGCGGTGGCGAACGCGGTCTGGCACGCCACCGGGACGCGGGTGCGGGACCTGCCGGTCACCCTGGACGCGGTGCTGTAGGTGCGGCTCAGCCGCCGTTCGCCGGGGCGGGTTCGTTCGCCGGGGCAGGTCCGCCTGCCGTGCGCCGCACCCGGCGGACGGGCCCGACCACCCACAGCAGCACGAGCACGACGACGAAGCCGCCCCCGCCGGCCAGCGCCCCGGTGCGGCCGATCGCGAGGTCGAGCACGAGTGTCAGCCCGGCGACGAGGGTGACGGCGAGCGCGGTCAGCCCCAGCTGGGTCAGCCGGTGCGCCCACCGGACCAGCTCGGGTTTGCAGCCGCGCCGGAACACGACCCGGTGCGCGGCGACGGGCGCCACCAGCAGCGCGGAGCTCAGCGCGGCGGCGAGCAGCGTCGTCACGAACATCGCGCGCTGGGCGGGGTCGAGGCGTTCGAACCGTTCGGTGAACGAGGCGGTCAACAGGAACCCGAGCAGGATCTGCACCCCGGTCAGCACCACCCGCAGCTCCTGCAGCAGCTCGAGGAAGTTGCGGTCGGCGCGGCGCAGCGGGGACTCTGCCCGGTGCCGCTCGTTCCAGCCGTCACTGCCGGTGACCAGGCCGTCCGGCCGGGCAGTGGTGGTCGGTGAGGTCGGCATGGGCCGCTCCTTCGGGCTGCGGGCACCGGTCGTCGTCGCCCGGTGCGGGTGGAGGATGCCCGCGGACGCGACGACCATGCGTGGGGCAGGCGTCCGGCCGGCGGGCGTGTGGGCCGGGCCGGGCCGGGTAGCCGCGCCGGGCGAGACGATGACGGGGAGCGCTCATGGTCGAGGTACAGGTACGGGCGGTCGGCATCGACTCCGCGACCGACCGGCCCGTGGTGCTGTTGCAGGAGAGCGGGGACCGGGAACGGATCGTCGTGGTCGCGATCGGGGAACCGGAGGCGGTGGCGCTGGCGTCGGTGCTCGAGGGCGCCGCGGACACCGGGCGCCCCGGTACCCACCAGCTGATCGGCGAGATCCTCGCCGCCTTCGACCGCAGGCTGCGGGTCGTGCGGGTCCGGTCGCTGCGGGACCAGATCTTCCACGCCGAGCTGGAGCTCGACGACGGGACGGTCGTCGACGCCCGTACCAGCGACGCCGTCGTGCTCGCGCTGCACGCGCGGGTCCGGATCGACGTCGCCGACGACGTCATCGACGCGGTGGGCGTCGCCGCCCGCTCGATCACCCTGGACCAGGGCGGGCGGGGAGTGCCCGACGTCGAGGAGTTCCGGCGCTTCCTCGACGACGCCGTCCCGGACGACTTCCGCACGGATCATCCGCGAGGCACCGACGACCCGCGAGGCACCGACGACCCGCGAGGCACCGACGACCCGCGAGGCACCGACGACCCGTGACACACCGTCCCGGCCCGGTCCTGCGGTACGGCGTGTGCGGGTCCCGGCCGGTGGTACGCGGGCGCCCGTGGACACCTCGCTGACCTTCGTCGGGACCGCCACCACGCTGCTGCGGCTGGGCCGGTTCCGGTTGCTCACCGACCCGAACTTCCTGCACCGCGGGCAGCGGGCGGCGCTCGGGTGGGGCCTGTCGTCGCGCCGGCGGACCGATCCGGCGCTGACGATCGACCGGTTGCCCGCCCTCGACGCGGTCCTGCTGTCGCACCTGCACGGTGACCACTTCGACCGCGTCGCCCGGGCCGGGCTGGACCACGGGCTGCCGGTGGTCACCACCACGCACGCCCGGGACCGGCTGCGCCGCTGGGGGTTCGAGGCGGCCACCGGGCTGGCGACCTGGCAGAGCTGGGAGCTGGGCGACCACGCCGAGCGGGTGCGCGTCACCGCGGTGCCCGCCCGGCACGGGCCCCGGGTCCTGCACCGGATGCTGCCGCCGGTGCAGGGCAGCGTCGTGGACCTCGAGCGGGCGGGGCAGCGGGTGCTGCGGCTCTACATCACCGGGGACACGGTCACCGCGCCGGAGCTGGCCGCGATCCGGGACCGGGTGGACGGGATCGACGTCATGGTCGCCCATCTCGGCGGCACCCGGATCGGTGGTGTGTTGCTGACCCTCGACGCCCGCCAGGGCGCCGACCTGGTCGAACTGGTCCGCCCGGGCCGGGTCGTCCCGGTGCACTACGACGACTACGACGTGTTCCGGTCCCCGCTCACGCACTTCCTCGACGAGATGCGCTCCCGCGGCGACGGCGACCGCGTCCGGGTGGTGCAGCGCGGGGAGACGATCGAGCTGCCGCCGTCCACCGGCCGCCAGGTCAGCGGTCTGCCCGGTGCGGGTGACGGGTTTGGGCCCGGTCCGTGGCGGTGACTCCCCACCCATGCCGACGACAACGCAGGATCGCCGGGAAGCGGTCGTCACGGTCCCGGACCTCACCGGGTTCGACCTGCCGCGTGCCCATGACACCGCCCTCGACGGCGGCCTCCTCGCCGTCGAGCACGACTCCTCCGACGGCGCACCGGAGCGGCGGGTGGTCGGCCAGGAACCCCTGCCCGGCGCCGTCGCCCGCTACGGCAGCAGCGTGACCGTGTGGGCCGAGTCGCCGCCGCCGGACTCCGGGGGCGGCGGCGGGTCCGGTGTGACGCCGGTCGGCCCGGGACCCGTGCTGTCCGGTCAGGGCTGAGGGGGTCGGGCGACCGCCCCCAGGACGGCCTCGGCCACCCGCCACAGCTTCGTGTTCGTGGTCTGGGAGCGCTCGCGCAGGTGATCGAAGGCCTGCGCGGCGGTCCAGCCGTACCGCGCCATCAGTGCCCCCTTCGCCTGCTCGATGGCGACGTGGCGCTCGAAGCGGCGCCGCAGGCGCGCGTTCTCGCTGTCCACCTCGCGCAGCAGCGCCGCGGTCGAGAAACCGTCGAGGCCGGTGTCGGCGTCGAGGTCTGCGTCGGGAGGGTCGGCAGGGCCGGCGGGATCCGTGGCAGAGGCCGGGTCGTGGGCGCCGCCCCCGAGCACGGCGGTGACGTTCTCGACGTGCACCAGCAGCCCGACGAGGCGTTCGTCCGGGTCGTGGACGGGGGAGTTCACCGCGACCCACCGGCGCTCCACGAACTCGTCCGACCCCCGCGGGCCCGGCACGTCGTAGCGCTGCAGCCCCATGTGGTCCCGGCGGCCACCGCGCAGCACCCGCAGCAGCGAGGCCCGGAAGCGGGCCACGCCGTCCGCGCCGGGCAGCCCCGGGTTGTCCGGGAAGACATCGAACACGTGACGGCCCTCGACCTCGTCCCGTTCGCGCAGGGTGGCGGTGTACCAGGCCGGGGTGGCCGCCTGGATGCGCAGCTCCCGGTCGAGCACCACGTACGACGACCGCGTCGCGTGGAAGAGGGGGCCCTCGTGGGCCGCGCGCAACGCGCGACCCTCCGATGCTCCGGCTGACATGTCGACCTCCGCCGCCACCGGACGACGGTCGGCGCGGGAGGACGTCATGGCGTCGGGGCCTGGCCGGGGCGCGGTCCGGCAGCGCTGTCTCGTGCACTGACGGTGGAATCCCCGGCCCGGCGGGAAGCCGGACGCGTCGGGGAGACGCTGGGCCGCTCGATTGGACCCCGTGGCGCCGACCGGGCAGGCCCGGGCGCTCGGGAAGAACGGTAGGACAAGACGATCAACCGGGCAACGGCGGGTACCGGCTCGCCGGGCCGGTCGCCTGTGCGATGACACTTCGCCCGCGGGGCGAGAACGTTTCGCCCGCGGGGCCCCGGGAAGCCGAGGGCATGACACCACCGCTGCCGACCCGCTCCACGTCGCTCTGGCTCGGTGCCGACCCCGGGACCGCGTATCCGCGCCTGGAGCAGGACCTCGACGTCGACGTCACCGTGGTCGGGGCCGGTATCACGGGGCTGTCCACGGCGGTGATGCTGAAGCGGGCCGGGTGTTCGGTGGCCGTGCTGGAGGCCCGGCACCTCGCCGCCGCCACCTCCGGCCGCACCACCGCGAAGATCTCACTGCTGCAGGGCACCCGGGCGTCGTCCGTCGAGCGTTCGGCGGGGCCCGACGCCGTGGCCGACCACCTCGCCGCCCACCGGGCCGGGATGGACTGGCTGCTCGACCGGGCCGCCGGCGTGGACTGCGACCTGCAACGCCGCCCGGCGATCACCTACAGCACCGGGGCGCGGGACGGGTCGGCCGCGCGCACGGTGCGCCGGGAACGCGGGCTGCTCACCGCGGCGGGCCTGCCCGTGGTGGCCGGTACCGACGTGGGGTTGCCGTTCGCGGTGACCGAGGCCGTCACCCTTCCCGACCAGGCCCAGTTCGACCCGCTGCCGTACCTGCGCGACCTGGCCGCCGAGGTCGACGGTGACGGCAGCGCGGTGCACGAGGACACCCGGGTGCGGTCGGTGTCCTGGCGGGCCCCGCACGAGGTGCGGACCCCGCACGGCCGGGTGCGCTCGCGCTGGGTGGTCCTCGCGACCGGGCTGCCGGTGCTCGAACGCGGACTGCACTCCACCCGGATGGAGCCGTCGCGGTCGTACTCGCTGGCCCTGCGCTGCGGGACCGACCTGCCGGCCGGGATGTACCTCGGTGCCGACGCACCGACCCGCTCCGTCCGCGACGCGGTCCACGACGGCGAGCAGGTGCTGCTGGTGGGCGGGCACGGGCACCGTGTCGGCACGTCCGCGCCCATGCTCGAGCACGAGCAGGCCCTGGCGGGCTGGGCGGCCCGGCACTGGCCGATCGAGGAGATCACCCACCGCTGGTCGGCGCAGGATTATCAGACCGAGGACGGGCTGCCGTTCCTCGGCCCGATCAGCCCGGTGTCGCCCCGGGTACTCGTCGGGTTCGGCTTCGCCAAATGGGGGATGACCGGCGGCACCGCGGCCGCGATCGCCCTGTGCGACCGCGTTCTGGGTCGCTCGACCCCGTGGGCGGAGCGGATGCGTGCGGACCGCCTGCCGCGGCCACGGGCGCTCCCGACGCTGGCCATGGCGAACGGGCAGGTCGCCCGCTACCTGGCGACCGGGTGGGCCCGCCCGGACCTGGCCGGTGGCGAACCCGCCGAGGGGCGGGGCGTCGTGCAGACGACCCGGCGCGGCAAGGTCGCGCGCTGCCGGGTCGGCGGGCGGCTGCACGAGCGCAGCGCCGTGTGTCCGCACCTGGGCGGGATCGTGCAGTGGAACGACGCCGAGCTCAGCTGGGACTGCCCGCTGCACGCCTCCCGCTTCGCGCCGGACGGCACCGTGCTGGAGGGCCCGTCCACCGAACCCCTCGGCGACCCGCCCGGGCTCGCCGCCGTCGTGCGCCCCCGGCACTGAACCGGGCGTCGGCCCGGCCGTGGAAGGAGACAGGATGCGATCCGATGCGGCCGCTCCCGGCGGAGGAGCGCGAACCCCGGCCGAGGTCCCCGCGCGTGGCTGGCGGGAGATCGTGGTCCGGGCGTGGCGCGAGAGCACCGCGGACAACGTCGGGATGCTCGCCGGTGGCGTGGCGTTCTTCGCCTTCCTCGCCCTGTTCCCCGCGCTCATCGCCCTGCTCACGGTGTACGGCCTCGCGGTCAGCCCGGAACAGGCGCGCGCCCAGGTGACGGAGCTGGCGATGATCCTGCCGGCCGAGGCCCAGCCGTTGATCACCGACCAGCTCGCCACGATCACCCACGGCGGGTCGTCCGGGATCGCCCTCGTCGTGGCCCTGCTGGCCGCGCTGTGGAGCGCGTCGAGCGGTACCCAGAACCTGATGAACGCGGTCAACGTGGCCTACGACGAGACCGAGACCCGCAACGTTCTCCGGCTCCGTGGCACTGCGCTCGCGCTGACCCTCGGAGCGGTCGTGTTCGTGGTCGTCACCGTGGCCCTGGTCGCGGTGACGCCGATCCTGCTCGACGGGCTACCGCTGGTCGGCCGGCTGCTCGCACAGGTGGTGCGGTGGGCGTTGCTGCTCGGGCTCGTGACGGTCGCGCTGGCGTTCGTCTACCGGTTCGCGCCGTCCCGCGACGCCCCCCGGTTCCGGTGGGTGAGCCCGGGGGCCGTGGTCGCCACCGTGGTGTGGCTGCTCGGCAGCGTCGCGTTCAGCCTCTACATGGACAACTTCGGCAACTACAACGCGACCTACGGGACCCTGGCGGGGGTGGTGGTGCTGATGCTGTGGCTCTACCTGACCGCCTACATCGTGCTGCTGGGAGCGGAGATCAACGCCGAGGCCGAGCTGCAGACCGCGCGTGACACCACCAGCGGCCCGGCCGAGCCGATCGGGTCCCGCGGCGCGGTCAAGGCCGACGCCACACCGGAGGAACACCCCCACCGGACGACGTAGCGTCGGACCCGGCGCCGGAGCGGGATCAGCGCCGGAACAGCAGGATGCCGTAGCGGTGCGTGGGGTCGGTCCACTCGGCCTCCACGCGGAGCCCGTGCGACTCGACGTCGCGGCAGAACCGCTCCGGGTCGAACTTGGCCGAGAACCCGACGTTGATGCTCTCCCCGCGGCGCAGCTCCAGCTCCAGGTCGAGGCCGGGCAGCGCGATGCGCTGGTCCCGGCGGGCCCACAGCCGCCCGTCGACGACCTCGGCGCCGGCGTCGTAGTAGGCCACCGCCCGGTAGTCGTCGAGATCCAGCTGCCCACCGAAGCGGCGGGCCAGGTGCGCGAGGTGGTTGAGCCGGAACTCGGCGAACGCCGAGTGGCCGGGCGGGTCGTTGTAGCAGGTCTCGAACACCTCGGCGGATTTCAGGAAGTCGGCCGAGACCGCGAACGCGTCACCCGGGCGCAGCGTCGCCGCGATCCGGGCGAGCAGCGCGTCGCGCTCGGCAGCGGTCGTGTTCCCGATGTTGGCGCCGAGGAACAGCACCGCCAGCGGCGGCCCGCCGTCGTCGCGCAGCCGGTCGAGCCCGGCCTCGTAGCGCCCGCACAACCCGGACACGGCCAGTCCGGGCACGTCGGAGAGCCGATCGGCGGAGTGCTCCAGCATCTCCCGGCTGACGTCGACCGGCAGGTACGTCGTGGGCCGGTCGCGGGCGCAGGCCTCCAGCAGCAGCCGGGTCTTCTTGGCGCTGCCCGAGCCGAGCTCGGCGACCCGGGGGGTGTCCAGCCGCGCGGCGATGTCGCCGCTGTGGCGGCGCAGCAGCTCCCATTCGACGCGCGTGAGGTAGTACGTCGGCAGCTCGGTGATCTGCTCGAACAGCTCCGAGCCGCGGGCGTCGTAGCCGAACCACGGCGGGATGCGGGGCAGCTCCTCGGTGAGGCACTCGCGCAGCGGTGCGGTGTCGTCGAAGAATCCGGACTCGAGCTCGACCGGGTGCACGCTCACCGACCCGGCCCGTCCGGCAGCGGCGTGCGCAGGCTGGTGCGGCCGGCGGCCCACGCGTCGAGCATCGCCGTCCCGAGCCGGTCACCGAGGAATCCGGCGGCCCGGATCCCGAACACGATGTCGGCGGCCAGGGCGGGCTCCTCGGCGAGCAGCGGGTCCAGGACACCGCGCCGCAGGATCTGCTCGTGCACCGCGTCCGCCTCGACGTGCTCGTCGTAGAACCGGATCGCCGCGGGCCCGCACCCGAGCCGGCGCATGCCGCGCACCAGCCGCTCCGAGCCGGGCGACGACGTCAGCTCGACGAGCGCGAACTGGCCGACGAGCGCGCCGCGCAGGCTCCGGCGCAGCCCGCACAGCGACATGAAGTTCACCTCGGCGAGGGTGGCGCCGGGGACGGCGTCGACGTGGTGGCCGTAGCCGTCGGGCAGCCCGAGCTCGCGCATCATGTCGGCGAACAGGGTCGCGTGCAGCCGTGCGGGGTCGCCGGCGCCGTACTCGTCGTGCTCGACGCTGACCAGCCCGGCCTTGGCCGCCCGCGGCAGCCGGGGGATGACCCACGCCTGTGGGTCGGCCTCCTTGAGGTGATAGATCGAGCGGTGCGCGACGTACTCGCGCAGCTGCCAGAGCTCGCCCCGGCGGTGCAGGTGGTGTGAGACGCCGGTCTCCGCGCCCGGTCCGACCGGCTCGACCAGGAGCTCGTCGACCGCCGCGGTGACGTCGTCGTCCGGCGGGACGTCGGCGCGCAGTGCGGCCAGGAACCGCTCCTCCAGCGCGCCGCGCAGGGCGAGAAGCTGCAGGTCCCACTCCCGGTCGTCGGGGACGCCGGCGAAGCCGCGATAGTGCAGCTCGTAGCAGCAGTGCAGGGCGAGCTGCAGGTCGTCGCCGTACGGGTCGGCGGCCGCTGCGTCGGGGCGCTGCGGGGGTTCCTCGCCGCGCAGCACGGCGAGCACGGCCGCCGACAGCGGCCCGCGCGGCTCCGGTAGCGGGGCCAGACCGGTGTGGACGGTCGGCGCGGGGCTCGACACTGCGGGGCTCGACACGGTGGTCACGAGTGGTTCTCCTCCCTGACCCGGGTGCGGTGGCTGGTGTCGCAGAACGGTGGACGCCGGGTCCGCCGGCACGTGCACAGCGCGGTGACGGCACGCTCGGAGCGGAGCCGGCGACCGTCGGGCAGCTCGACCTCCACGGGGCCGTGGACCAGCACCGGGCCGTCGTCGGTCAGTGTCACGCGGGTGGGGGTGCCGGGGGCGGGCGTGCCGTGGGCGGGATCAGCAGGCACGGGTCGCCTCGACCACCACGAGCTCCTCGTCGGTCGTGCCCCGCTCGACCATCCCGCGGGCCTCGTGCAGCGCCGAGCGGGCACGCATCACCGGGCCCAGCGGGATCCGCAGGCGCTCGACGACCCGGCCGGTCAGGCCGCGACCGGCGAGCCGCTCCAGGGTGCGGTCCACGTCGGACACCGCACTGTGCACCATGAGCAACGCCCCGTCCGGCTCCAGGTGATCGGCGGCGCCGTCGCAGATGCGGTCGATCAACCGGCGCCCGTCGCGGCCGCCGTCCCAGCTGCGGGCGCTGCGGTGGCGCGGCAGCCGGTCGGAGGGGGAGGGCACGTACGGCGGATTCGCGGTGATCAACCCGAACCGGCGGCCGGGCACGGCGGCGAACAGGTCGCCGCGGTGCACCGCCAGCCCGGCGCGGTGCAGCCGGCCGTTGAGCCGGGCCGCGCACGTCGCACGCCGCGACAGGTCGACCGCGCTGACCGACCGGGCCCCGCTGCGCGCGGCGGCCAGCGCCACGGTGCCGGTCCCGGTGCAGAGATCGAGCACGTCGCGCGCGGGTGCCCGGCCGGACCGCGCGACGGCGCGGCCGAGCAGCTCCGAGTCGGACTGCGGCCGGTAGACACCGGGCGGGCAGAGCAGCAGCGCCGCCATGTCAGGACGCCGCCGCGGCGGTCGTGGGCCGGTGCACGGCGCGGGCGCCGGACGCCCGGCGGGACATGGGGGCAGGTGTCTTCATCACCGAGAACCTCTCGTCGTACGGCACGGCTGACGATCACCGGGTACCCACCGGCACGCCGTTCATCCGTACCGCGTGAGCCGCTGGGGTGTGAGTGTCGCCCGGTGGAGCCCCGGCCGGAAGGAACGCGTCCCGGCGCGACGGTTCCGGGATTCGACCGGCGCCGGCCGGGTAGGAGGGTGCCGCCGCCGGAGTGGTGGTGACCCGATCGACCCGGGAGGTCGACAGTGTTCCGACACACCAAGCTGCTGCAGTGCGAGGCCAAGCCGGACGGGCCGGACGCGGTCCTGGCCCGCAAGATCCAGGAACTCATCGGCGGAGCGTGGGGCGAGATGACGGTCGCGACCCAGTACCTGTTCCAGGGCTGGAACTGCCGCATCGAGGGCAAGTACAAGGACCTGATCATGGACACGGCCACCGAGGAGATCGGCCACGTCGAGATGCTGGCGACGATGGTCGCCCGTCTGCTCGAGAACGCGCCGGCGACCGAGGTCGCCCACGGGGTCACCGATCCGGCGGTGGCCGCGGCGGTGGGCGGCATGGACGTGCAGCAGGCCATCGTCGCCGGTGGCGGCGCGACCCCGCGCGACTCCAACGGCGTCCCCTGGAGCGGTGGGTACATCGTCGCGTCCGGGAACCTGCTGGCCGACTTCCGCACCAACGTGGCGGCCGAGGCCCAGGGCCGGCTGCAGACCGCGCGGATCTTCAACATGACCGACGACCCCGGTGTGCGCGAGATGCTGAAGTTCAACCTCGCCCGCGACACGGTCCACCAGAAGCAGTGGCTCAAGGCCATCGAGGAGCTGCAGGCCGACGGCATCGAGGACGACATCGCCCCGGACGCCCTGCTCGACGTGGAGGACCAGGTCCACAACAACACGATCTGGCAGCTCTCCGACGGCGGCTCGGGTCCGAGCGGTGGCTGGAGCACGGGCGAGGACGCGATCGAGTACCTCACCGACCCGGAACCGCTCGGCGGGCCCGCGACCGCGCCGAAGCCGGACCCGAAGCTCTACGGCAGCTACGCCGCCGTCGAGAACGCCAAGGGCACCGTGAAGGGCAAGGCCCAGCAGGCGGGCGAGCGGCTCGGGTGACCGTGCTCCCTGCCGGTTGCGTGGGCCGGCAGGGGACACATCGCCGGCACGGGCCGGGAGTCAGCCGTCGGTACCGGACGGTGCCCCTGAGCTTCCGAGCTCGCGGTGGGCGGGTCGCCAGGGTCTCGGCGATGTCGGACAGCTTGACATTGAGGTCCTGCGAGGTGCGGCGCAGGATGTCGAACGCCGCACCGGCGTCGATGTTGCGGCCGGCCGTCAGGATGCCTTTGGCCTGCCCGATGACGTCGCGGCTGTCGACCGCGCGCCGCAGGTTGGTCTCCATCATCTGCGCGCTCGTGCCGGCGCCGGGGCACGCAGGCCGCTGTCGGATCGTACGCTGGGCCGGGACGGCGCAGCCTCTGTACCGTTCCCACGATGACCTTCGACCGGGACCCGACGTGGCCGCCGGCCGGACCCACACCTTCGAGGACCTCACGGGTGCCTGCGACGACCGCGAGACGGAGCTGCGCGGAGTCCGACCGGGTCCGTGGCCGGGAACTCGTCCGAGGGAGGCACCTGACGGTGGGGAGCAGGACGGGACGCGACCGCACGACGTACCGGGGCGCCCGGTACACCCGCAGCTGGTTCACGCTGCTCGCCGGGATGCCCCTGGTGTTCGGCATCTACGTGTCGATTCTGGACGGCACGTCGGGCTGGCTCCTGCTCGCGCCGCTGACCGTGGTGATCATCGGGGCGCTGTGGCTGATCCCGCTGGCCGTCGTCTCGGACGAGGGCATCCGGCTCGTCCTGCGGGGGACGGTCGTGCCCTGGTCCCGGGTGACCGCCGTGCTCGACCCCCGGCCCGGTGACGAGGTGGTGCGGCTCGAGCTGGTCGACGGGCGCGTCGTCCGGGTGCCCGGCGTGCCGCCCGCCGCAGTGCCCGCGCTCCGGGCGCGGCACACCGGTAGGTCCTGACCGTTCCCGCATCGGCGCGCCTCGTCGGGGTACCCGGCCGGCATGGACATCCGGGACGGCGTGGTCGTGGTCACGGGTGCCTCGAGCGGCATCGGGCGGGAGACTGCGCTGGCCCTGGCCCACGCGGGAGCGCACCCGGTCCTGCTGGCCCGCCGCCGGGGCGCCCTGGATGAGGTCGCCGAGCGGTGCCGCCGGCACGGCGCGCGGCCGGTGGTCGCGCCGGCGGACGTCACCGACGGGGAGGCCGTGCAGCAGGTCGCCGACACCGCGCTGCAGCGCCACGGCCGGCTCGACGGCTGGGTCAACGCGGCATCGGTGATGGAGTTCGGCACCGTCCTCGACGTCCCGCCGGAGGATGTGCGGCGGGTGCTGGACGTCAACCTGATGGGCGCGGTCCACGGCTGCCGGGCCGCGCTGCCACCGATGATCGCCGAGGGGCGCGGGGCGGTCGTCAACGTGTCGTCGATCCTCGGGGTGATCGCGCTGCCGTTCGGCGCGGGGTACACGATGACCAAGTTCGGGCTGCGTGGCCTCGGGGTCTCACTGCGTCAGGAGCTGCGGCTGAACGAGGTCACCGGTGTCGGGGTCTCCACCGTGCTGCCGGCGGCGGTGGACACCCCGATCTGGTCCGCGGCGGGCAACCGCACCGCCCGCACGCCGCACCCACCGCCTCCGGTGGCCGATCCCGGCGACGTCGCGCAGGCGGTGCTGGAACGCCTGCGCGTCCCGCGCCGGGAAACGGTGGTGGGCGCGCTCCCGGCGCGGGCACTCGTGTACGCGCACGCGTTCCTGCCCGAGGTGGTCGAGCGGGTGTTCGCCACCGTGTTCGACATGATCGGGCTCCGCGGAGACGGCCCGGCCCGGCCGGGCGCCGGCAACCTGTTCGCGCCGGTGCACGCGGTCGATCAGGAGGCCTCCTGTTCGCGGGCATCCCTCTCGAGGGCTTCGATGCGGTGTCGTTCGCGGAAGCCGTAGGTGGCGTGGCGGATGGTGGTGTCGTCCTCGAGGCCGGAACCGACCGCCCCGGCGACCATGCCCATCACGGTCGCCATCAGGGCGGAATCGAGGTAGTCGCCGAACCCGCTCGGATGGCCCAGGTTCGTGGCGAGGTAGTCCGGCGTGATGAACAGCAGGCAGGCCAGCAGGACGCCGGCGAACAGGGTGGTGAAGAACATCACGGCGCCCATCGCGACCGTGAGCAGCGTGCTGGCATTGCGCAGCGTGGTCGGCACGTCGTCACGGCGGGTCGGCGTGACGCGAGGCTGCCACAGCCCGTGGTTGGCGACGAGCCAGACGACATAGATCGCGATCGCGGCGATGCACGCCAGCGCGATCCGCCAGCCCGACAGCGAGTCGGCCAGCATCCAGATGCTGGAGTAGAGCACTCCGAACGCGGAGCCGGCCAGGGACCCACCCAGCGCGGCCGACAGACCCCATGCCAGCTGCCAGGGCCGATTCGCGCGGGTCATGCCGAGCAGCAGCCGGAGTCTCCCGACCCGGTGCCCGAGCGCGATCTTGCCACTGACGTCGGGGTCGATAGGGTCGAGCACGCGCAGGGTGCGGGCACGGTGCAGGTGCGGGTCGTCGCGCAACGGCGTGCGGGTCCCGTCCGGGGCCACGACATCCACGGCCAGGTGCACGGCGAGGGTCGCCACGAGCCGGCGGGTGCGGCGCACCACGTCGAGGCCGCCGAGCGCCGGCAGCGACACCACCGCGGTGCTGTCGTCGGCACCGACCTCGGCCACCACCACGCCGTGGGCATCCTGCAACGGTGCGTCGGTCAGGCAGATGGCCAGGTCCCAGTCCGTGGTCCGGACCCGTTCGCGGGCCCGGTCGAGCAGGCGTTCGTAGGTCGAGCGCGCCTCGAACGCGTCGCGCACGACCTCGATCCGCCAGCGCACCGCGACGTCGGCCACCTGTGCGGTCAGCCGGGCTTCCAGACTGTCGTGCAACCGGTCGGCGACCATCGACGGAAGGTCCGGATCGGCGAGGAGACCGACCACGACCTCGCGGCCCTCGGCGGACACGGTCTCGCCCGATGATGCGGCAGCTGTGCTCACGACGTGGGCCACTGCAGGGTCGGCCGCTGGGCCGGGCCCGTGCACTGGCGGGACAGTGACGGCGTCCGGTGATCTCTCACCCCGATGCTCCGCCGATGCGCGCCTCCGGCACCGCAGTCGGAGAACCCGGACACGGATGCACGTTCGCCGCGCTCGAGCGTGACGGTCTCTTCGGTCTCGGCCATCCTGTGCAGCTACCCGCACCTGCGGCGGCCCATACCTGCACGCTAGGTGTCGGCTGCGACGGCGCCCCCGGGTGTGTCGCCCTGACCATCGTGGTGCAGACCGCGGTCCTCGGCGACGACGCGGGCCACGTCGACCAGCTTCATGTTGGTGTCCTGCGAGGCGCGGACCAACATGCGGAACCCCGCGTCGGCGTCGACACCGAAGCGTTCCATGAGGATGCCCTTCGCCTGGCCGATCAGGTCGCGACTGTCGACCGCGTGCTGCAGGTGCGCAGCCCGGTCGGTGCCGTAGAGGACCAGTGCCGCCTGCACGGCCGAGATCCCCGCGAGGGTGCGTGCGGTGTCGTCGAAGACCGCCGGTGTGTGCGAGTACAGGGTCATCCCGACGCGGCGGCCCCGGCCCAGCGACAGCTCGGTCGAGAGCAGTGATCGGTAGCCGAGTTCGACGGCGCGCGCGGTGAACTGCGGCCAGCGGCCGGTGTCGGGTGGCCGGGCCAGGTCCTGGGCGACGAGGACCCCGTCAGCGGGGGGTTCCTCGACCGCGCTGAAGCACGGGCCCTCGTGCAACCGGGCCTGCAGGTCGTTGAGCGTCCGGACGTCGTCACTGGTGATCGCCCGCGAGGTGATCGAGTTGCGCCGGGTGATGGAGATGCCGCCGACGTCGACTCCCGGAACGGTCTCGACGGCGGCGGTCAGGACCTGCCGCAGGCCCTGGTGGGAACCGTCGGCGGGTCGATCCGCCATGAAGTCGTGGGCCGCGGTCCGGAGCCCGGCGACCAACCGATCGTGGGGGGACACCATCGATCTCGGGCTCCCTTCGACAGACGGCCGAGGCGGATGCGGCCGCCGAGGAGTCGAACCGGGCACCGATCGCGCCACCGAGCGTACGGACGAACTCGTCTCCGTGCCGGGCGTGACGAGCCTCGATGAGCCGGCGGCCCGCCGGGACGAGCGGGCGTGCGTGAACGGTGGACGCCCGTCCCTCGACAAGTCGTTCTCCCCGGCGCTGCAGCGCGGGTTCGCCGGCCACACCGGTGCCGTCGTCGAGATCGACGCCGGCCACGGGCCCATGCTCACCAGGCCGGCCGAGCTGGCGGACGCCAACGCCCGGGCTGCGACGTCGTAGCGCGGTCGAGCGCCGTCGTCCTCCCGACGACCATCCGGGGTTCACTGGAGTGGCACGCTCCACGCCCGGTCACTCCAGGAGGCCGGCGAGCTGACGGTGATCGGTGATGACGTGGTCGGGGGCGCAGACGCATGCACACCCGACGGTGACGGCGTCGTCGTCCGGGGTGTAGAGCACCGTCCGCAGCCCGGCTCGGCGGGCACCGTGGATGTCGCGGAAGTGATCGTTGCCGATGTAGACGGCGTGTTCGGGGGCCACCCGGAGGGCGTCGAGGGCGGTGCTGAACAGACGCCGGTCCGGTTTGCGGAAGCCGTGCTCGCCGGAGACCACGACGGAGTCGAAGTAGTCGAGCAGGCCCAGCTCGGCGAGCTCCGGGCGGGCATAGGGAACCTGACCGTCGGTGACGATGCCGAGCCGGTGGCGGGTGCGTAGCTCGCCGAGGACCGTGCGTACGTGCGGCTGCCGGCGCAGGCGACGACGGGCGAGGCTGCGGTGCAGCTCGGTGAGGAACCGTGGCAGCTGCTCGTGCCGCTCGGCGGGGAGTGTGCGGGCGCAGGCGCTCGTGTGGCGTTCGATGATGGTGCGCCAGACGGCGACGGCGTCGAACTCGGGGTAGGCCTCCGGCACGCGGTCGCGTAGCTCGTCGAGGGTGTCGAAGTAGACCGTCCGCAGCCGGCGCCGGGGCAGGTCGATGCCGGAGTAGGCGAGTACGTGGCTGATGACGCGGTAGATGCGGTCGCGGTGCTCGTCGGTGTGGATGTCCACCAGGGTGCCGTTGACGTCGAACAGGACGGCTCGAACGGTCACGTGGCCTCCCCCCGGGTCAGGGCGTGCGCAGCAGCTGCTTGGCGTGGTCGACCAGCCTGGCGGCGTGCTCGCCGTGGATGTAGCTGTTGCGGGCGACCCGCAGCAGCGTGCACGCCATGTAGTAGGGCATCCGGGTGGTGAGCTCCGCGCACATCGCCTCCTCGTCCGGGAAGTGACGGCAGTAGGACCGCAGGAAGTGCCCGATGCACGCCGCCCGGTCACGTTCGTCGGTGTCGTGCAGGTCGGCTGCGTCGGGGGAGTCGTCGGCGTCCTGGAGGAACGCGTGCCGGAGCTCGCCGGCGATCCGTCCGACGTCGAACAGCCGGTCGCCGCGACGGCACCGTTCCAGGTCGATCGCGGCGACATCGAGCCCCTCGCCGAACAGGAAGTTCGCCGGTGTCGCGTCGCCGTGCAGCCACACCTGCCGGTCCTGCCACATCCGCGGCCGCACGCGCCAGAGGTCACGCAGCCAGGACAGCTCGTCGACGTCCCACTGCCCGATCCGGCCGGTGTCGCGCACCGTCCCCACCAACACGTCCAGGTAGGCACAGTCGACGTCGAAGTTCACCGGCTCCTCGGTCGCCGTGCGGATGTGCTGGGTGGCCAGGAAGAAGGCCAGCGCTTCCAGCCGCCGGAGCAGATGCGGTACGTCGCGGTGCTCGCGGGCCCGGTCGATGACCTCGCTGAGCCGTTCGCCGTCGTAGTACTCCAGGGCCAGGACGCAGTTGAGGGCCGGCTCGACGCCGTAGGGGCACACGACGTGGTGCGGTGAGCCGCACAACCCCGCCTCGCGCAGGCCGTGCAGCGCCTGCTGTTCGCGCCGGGCCGCCCGGACCGCGAGTTCGACGTCGCCGCCGTAACGGGTGCCGAAGAACTTGCAGACGATCCGGGCGCCCGACGCGCGACCCTCGTAGGCGTAGATCTCGTTCGTCCCTGGCAGCCCGAACACCGAGAAGCCGTCCGGCTCGCGCGCTCCGAGGCGGCCGACCGCGACGTCACCGAGTAGCCGCTGCAGGGGGTCTCCTGCAGCGAGCTCCCCCAGGTACCGTCCGACGATCATCGGTGGCCCGGCGCCAGGGACGACGTCCGTCACGCCGGGGCGTCAGCTGCCGAGGCTGCCGGCGAGCCGGTCGCGCATGCGGTCGATCATGCCTACACCGGGGCCGGCCAGCTTGTGGAACACCTCCGAGTTGGGGGCGTCGGGGTGCGGGCGGGTCGGGGCGATCTTCTTGGCCGTGTCGACCTGATCGCGCATCTTCTGCAGGGTCTCCGGGTCGACGTGCGCGCGCAGCCGGGGGAACTGCTCGTTCTCCTCCTCCTGGGCGTGGTGGCGCAGGGCGTCAATCATCCGGCTCACCAGGGTGTCGAACCGGCTGTCGCCGGGGTCGGTCTTCTCGAGTTCCTTCATCACCCGTTCGAGCTGGGCGTGCTCGTCGGCGTCGTGGTCGACGATCTCGCCACCGTCGTCGAACTGGTCGCGCATGACGGGGTAGACATACATCTCCTCGGCCACCGAGTGACGGACGACCTCACCGATGACGGTGTCGACCGTGTTCCGGCGTTCCGGCATCGGCAGCGTGCCGTCGGTGACCCGGGCGAGGGTCTCCAGTGCTTCGTGATGGTCCCTGGTCAGCTCGTCGACGACGTCGCCGGCGGTTCCGGTCGGTGCGTGTGCCACGGTTCAGCTCCTCGTCACGTGTTCGGGATGCCCGCCGTACCCGTGCCGGGTGGAGGGCAAACCGCGCTGCACGGCCCCGCGGTGCCGACAGCCGTGCTGGAGATCGTGCCGAGCCCGGTTCGTTTTCCGGCTGCTGAGCGCGGGTAGGCCCGGAGCCCGGGATCGTCCACGACCGAGAAACTGGGAGGAGACGACAGTGGCCGACGAGCGGACCGAGAACAAGACCGAGGAACTCAAGGGCAAGGCGAAGGAGACCGTCGGCGAGGTCACCGGCGACGAGGAACTCGAGACCCAGGGCAAGGGCGACCAGGTCAAGGGCAACCTCAAGCAGGCCGGAGAGAAGATCAAGGACGCCTTCGGGAAGAACCGCTGAGCCGTGGCCGGTCCGGGTAGGAGTCGGGCGTGGCCGGACTCCTCCCGGATCGCTGCGCGGCAACGAGTTCGAGCGCGTCGTACGCCGCGGATGCAGCGGTGAGGGGCGTCGGGCGAGGACACCGAGGGAGTTCCATGCCGACCGCGGTCGCGGTGATCACCCGCAACGTGCGCGTGCACGACAACCCGGTGTTGACGGCCGCGCTCGCCGCCGCCGATCGGGTCGTGCCGCTGTTCGTCCTGGACGAGCGCATCACCTCGTCGGCCTACAACGCGCCGAACCGGGCGCGGTTCCTCGCCGACGCCCTGGGCGACCTGCACGAGTCGCTGCGCGAGCGCGGCGGCGGACTCGTGGTGCGCCGCGGACGGTGGGTCGAGGAGGTCGCACGGGTCGCCGAGGAGACCGACGCCGTCGAGGTCCACGTGGCCTCCGACGTCAGCGGGCTCACCCGTACCCGCCTGGAGCAGCTGCGACGCGACCTCGGCCGGCGGTCGCTCGTGGTGCACGAGTCGGTGGTCACCGTCGTCGAACCCGGGGTGGTCACCCCGAACGGCCGGGACCACTTCGCGGTGTTCACGCCGTACCACCGGCAGTGGGCGGAGCGACCGCTGCGCGCGGTCCACGACGCCCCGCAGCGGCTGACGCTGCCCCGGATCCGCGCCGGTGAGCTGCCCGACGGCGCCGAGATCTGCCGGGGCGCCACCTCGCCCGAGCTCGCACCGGGCGGTGAGACCGAGGGGCGGCGCCGGATGAAGCGCTGGCTGAACGACGGGATCGCCGGCTACGCCGACCGCCAGGACGAGCTCGCCGCGGACGACACGTCCCGGCTCTCGCCGTACCTGCACTTCGGGTGCCTGTCCCCGGTCGAGCTGGTACAGCGTGCGACGCGGGACGACTCGCCCGGAGCCCGGGCCTTCGTCCGCCAGGTCGCCTGGCGCGACTTCCACCACCAGGTGCTCGCCGCCCGCCCGGACGCGGCCCGGCACGACTACCGGTCCCGTGGGGACCGCTGGCGCCACGACGACCAGGCCTTCGACGCGTGGAAGGAGGGCTGCACCGGCTACCCGATCGTCGACGCCGGGATGCGCCAGCTCGCCCGCGAGGGCTGGATGCACAACCGCGCGCGGTTGATCGTGGGCAGCTTCCTGACCAAGACCCTGTACGTGGACTGGCGCCTCGGCGCGCAGCACTTCCTGGACCTCCTCGTAGACGGCGACCTCGCGAACAACCAGATGAACTGGCAGTGGGTCGCCGGGACCGGTACCGACACCCGGCCGAACCGGGTGCTGAACCCGTTGCGCCAGGCCGCGCGTCTGGATCCGCAGGGCGCCTACGTCCGGCGGTACGTGCCCGAACTGGCCGGGCTCGCCGTGCCCGAGGTCCACGAGCCGTGGCGCCTCGACCCGCAACAGCGCCGAGCGATCGACTACCCGGAGCGCCTCGTCGATCTCTCCGAGGCCGCCGAGCGGTTCCGCGCCGCCCGCGGCCGGTGAGCGGCGCGGCCGTCGGTCGGCGATCACCCGGTCGACACCCGTCATGACCGGCGTTAGCGTCACGGAAATGTCGGTGCCTGAACCCGAGCGCCTCGCGGACGTGTTCGCCACCATCGCGCGGGAGCTGGACTCCGCTGCCGATCCCGAGACGACCCGGCTCGTGATCACCCGCCGTGCGGTCGAGCAGGTCCCCGGCTGCGACCACGCCGGCGTCTCCCTGGTCCGCCGCAACGGCACGGTCACCACGGTGGCTGCCACCGACGAGGTCGCCGACCGCATCCACGTGATCCAGAACGAGCTCGGCGAGGGCCCCTGCCTGAGTGCGATCACCGACCACGCCGTCTATCAGATCGACGACCTGCGCCGGGATGAGCGCTGGCCCCGTTTCGCCGCCCGGGTCGGTGAGGAGTTCCCGGTCGCCAGCATGCTCTCGTTCCGGCTGTTCACCTCCGAGGACACGACGGGGGCGCTGGACCTCTACGCCACCCGGCCGAACGCTTTCGATGCGCACTCGCGCGCCATCGGCACGATCCTGGCCGCGCACGCCGCGATCGCCATGGCCTCGGCCCGCTCGCGCGAGCACGGCGAGAACCTGGAGGCCGCGCTGGAGAACAGCCGCCGGATCGGGATCGCGATCGGCATCCTGATGCGTGGGGAGAACCTGTCCCAGAACCGGGCGTTCGAGTTCCTCGTCGACGTCTCGCAGCGGCTCAACCGCAAGCTCCGCGACGTGGCCGGCGTGATCGTCGAGGCCGGCGGGATCCCTGGCGACCTGGCGGGCCGGCCATGACCGGCGGGGGAGCCGCAGCACCCGTCGACCCGTCGAACCGGAGGCAGGCGGACAGCTGGGACGGCCCCGGCGGGGACTTCTGGACCGCGAACGCGGACCGGTTCGACGAGGGCGTCGCCGCCTACCGCGCCCCGTTCCGGGCCGCCGCGGCGATCGGGGAGACCGCGCACGTGCTCGACGTCGGGTGCGGGACGGGGCAGACGACCCGCGACGCCGCCCGTGCGGCGTCGTCGGGGAGCGCGCTGGGGGTGGACCTCTCGGCCGGAATGGTCGAGCTCGCCCGTCGCCGGGCGGAGTTCGAGGGCGTCCCGAACGTGTCGTTCGAGCAGGCCGACGCCCAGGTCCACCGTTTCCCCGACGGCGCTGCCGACATCGCCATCAGCCGGCACGGTGCGATGTTCTTCGGCGACCCGGTCGCGGCGTTCACCAACATCGGACGGGCCCTGCGGCCGGACGGGCGCCTGGTGCTGCTGACCTGGCAACCCTTCGACCAGCAGGAATGGCTGAGCAGCTTCGTCACGGTGCTCGCCGACGGGGGCCCGGTGCCCGTGCCGCCGTCGGACGCGCCCAGCCCGTTCGCGCTCAGCGACCCCGGGCGGGTCCGGGGAATCCTGGACGCCGCCGGCTTCACCGACGTGCAGCTCGACGGGGTACGTGAGTCGATGTACATCGGCCCGGACACCGAGGACGCGCTGCGCTTCGTCGCCGGCCAGCAGGCGGGGATGCTCGACGAGCTGGGCCCCGGCCGCCGCGCCCGCGCCCTCGAGGCACTGCGTGCCGACCTCGACCGGCACCGGGGTGACCGGGGTGTCGTCTACGACTCGGCGGCCTGGCTGGTCCGGGCGCGCCGGCGGTGAGCCGAGTCGGCCGCCCGTCGCGCGCGGGTCTCGTCCGTCGCGCTCACCCGGCGGTCATCCGCCGCCACAGCGCCGGCCGACGCTCCGGGTCGCGTTCGGCGTCGACGCGGGACAGGACGTGCCGCTGCCGGTCGGTGCCGCCACCGGCCGCCACGGCCCGCTCGGCCTCGGGTCCTGCGACGGTAGGGGCTGTCGTCGGGCAGGCGTCCGGTGAACCGTCCGTAGGCGCCGAGCACGAGCAGGAGCAGCCCGACGACCAGGCTGAACACCACGTCGGGCATCCGGAACCCGAGCGGGTTGAACTCGGTGTTGACCAGCACCGAGTTGAGGACGCCGGAGAGCAGGAACAGCGGGATGGGTCCGTCACCGCCGGATGCCGGTCAGGGCCCGGGCGCGTCGGATTCCGTTGCTGTCATCGGGCCGCGCCGGGCGCGGCGGCGTTGCAGGATCAGGGCGCGGCGCTCCCGCTCGCCCAGCCCGCCCAGGTGCCGTAGTCCTCCTCGACGCTCAGCGAGTGCTCCAGGCACTGCTCGCGCACCGGGCACCCGGCGCAGATCTCCTTGGCCCGTTCCTCGCGTGCCCGCAACGGTGCTCCGCGCTCGCCGGGAGGGTGGAAGAACGCGGACTGATCCATGCCGCGGCACGCGGCCCACCGCTGCCAGTCCCAGTGCCGGTCGATCGGGAGGGGCAGCCGAACGATGGACGCCATCCGGACCTCCTTCCGTGTCGGGTGCCCACAAAGCGTTGCACAACCGTGGCAAATCGGCAGCGCGACGGCGCGACACGAGAGCGGTGATGGGCGACGATGGCGCGTGTGAGCTTGCGCCCGGACCCCGTCCCGCCGACCGGCGACCGGTCCGGCACCGGCGGGCCGGCCGGTGCGGCACCGGAGCGGGGCCCGGCCTGGACGGCGGCGGCGGTCGCCCGTCACCTCGGGGTGTCGCCGGCGACCCTGCGCAGCTGGAGCGCCCGGTACGGCATCGGCCCGCGCGGGCACGAGGCGGGCCGGCACCGCCGCTTCACCGACGCCGACGTCGCGGTGTTCGTGACCATGTGCCGGCTGCGTGGCCAGGGGATGCCCATGGGCACGGCGGCGCAGCTGGCCCGGGAGACCCCACCGGAGACGGCGATCCGGCCCCGCCCGTCCCCGGCCCGGCCGGCGCCGCCCATGCGGCAGGCCGCGGACCACCCCGTCGATGCGCTGGTCACCGCGGCCCGCCGCCTCGACGCCGAGTCGATCATGTCGATCGTCGCCGAGAGCATCACCGGCCAGGGGAGCGCGGTCACCTGGAACGAGCTGTGCCGCCCGGCGCTCGCCCGCACGGGGCCGCCGCCGACGGCAGCGGACGGTCCTCGGCCCGGCCCGCCCCCGGCGGACCCGGACGAGGACCCGCTGGCCTGCATCGACGCCGAATGCGTCCTGACCTGGGCGATCTCCAGCTGCCTGCGCCGGCCGCGGGCGCTGCCCCCGCGTTCCGCGCCCGGACCGCGGGCCCTGCTGGCGTGCGCCGAGGGCGAGCAGCACACCCTCGCGATGGAGGCCCTGGCCGCGGCCCTGCCGGAGGAGGGGCTGCCGGTGCGCGTGCTCGGTCCGTCCGTGCCCTGGCCGGCGATCGACCACGCCGCCCGGCACGCGTCGACCGCGGTGCTGTTCGTCTGGGCCCAGACCGGACGCACCGCCCGGCCGGGCCGGATCGCCCGCCTGGAACCGCACGCCCCCGTGGCCGCGGCGGGCCCCGGCTGGGCCGCGCGGCGGTTGCCGGACGGCGTCGAGCGGGTGGAGTCGCTCGAGGGCGCGCTCCGTGTGGCCCGGCGGGTGATGTCCGCCGGGGTCGGTGACCGCTCGCCGGCCGCGCCCTGACCCGGCCGGGCGGGCGGATGCTCAGAGTCCGCCGGGTGACCGGGTGGCGGGATCGGGCGGCCCCAGGTGCAGCCGCGCCACGCACAGCCCGGGCTCGACGAGCGGGTCGAGCGAGCGGACCTCGACAGGTGCAGGCTGCTCGGCCAGCGCACCCTGCATCAGCCCCAGGTGCAGCCGGCACACGACGTCGGGATGCTGGGCCGCGACCTCGCCGAACGGGCAGTGCCGCAGCCGCACCTGCGGGTCGTCGTCGTCCACGCGGAGCTCGGGCCGGAACCCCGCCGTGTCGAGCATCTGCTCCAGCCGGGCCAGCGCGTCGTCGACGCCGACCCGTTCGTACGGCGCCGACCGCTCGACGAGGTGGCCTCCCCATCTCCGGCCGGCCTCGGCCGCGGCCGGCCCGGCATCATCCAGTGTGGACACCAGCCCGGTGAGCATCTCGGCCAGCCAGCGGTAGCCGCGCGTGTCGGGGTGCCCGGTCACCGCCCGGTAGAGGACGCGGGGGCGGCCGGGGGAGTGTCGCTGCTCGGTGACGCGCTCGGCCAGGCCGTCCCGCACCAGGCCGTCGAGATGGAAGCGTGCGGTGTTCACGTGCAGACCGGTCCACTCGGCGATCCGGGAGGTGCCCACGGTGCCCGCCGACTCCCGCAGGCGTGCCAGCACCTCGGCCCGCCGGTCCGGAGCCGGGCGTGCCGGGGACGGGTCCATCAGGCCGTCGGTCATGCCCGCCAGTATCTCCGGCCGATCGTCGTGAAAACAAGAAGGAAGCACCTCCGGCGGCGCCCTTCGGTGGCTGTTGAATGCCTGTGAACAGGCATGTCGGCCGCCGTGCGGCCAGCGGCAACGGTCTCTGGTTTTTCACAATCATCTTGTGTTAAACAGAGGACGCCGTAACAGGGGGAGGGGCCATGGCCTACGTGATCGCACTGCCGTGCGTGGACGTCCTGGACCGCGCGTGCGTGGACGAGTGCCCGGTCGACTGCATCTACGAGGGCGGGCGCGCGCTCTACATCCACCCCGACGAGTGCGTCGACTGTGGTGCGTGCGAGCCGGTGTGCCCGGTCGAGGCGATCTACTACGAGGACGACGTCCCCGAGCAGTGGGTGGCGCACACCGCCGACAACGCCGCCTTCTTCACCGAGGGCCTCCCCGGCCGCGAGACCCCGCTGGGCGGTCCCGGCGGCGCCGCCCGGCTCGGTCCGGTCCCGGCCGACACCCCGCTGGTCGCGGCCCTGCCCGCGCACCCGCTCGACGACGCACGACGATGACCGACGGCCGGAGGCCCGGCCGGTGATCAGGAGGTACGGACATGTCCACCCCGGGATCCCTGCACCCCGCCGACGTGGAGGACGAACTCGACGTCCGTCCACTGCGGAAGCCGGAGAAGCACCCGACGATCTTCTCCAGGTACGCCGCGCTGCCGGTCGGCGGATCGTTCGTGCTCGTCAACGACCACGACCCGCGGCACCTGCGTGACGAGTTCGAGACCGACCACCCGGGCGGCTACGGCTGGGAGTACCTCAACCGGGAGCCGCGGGACTGGCGCATCCGGATCACCAAGCTGGCCTCCACGCCGCTGCCCCGGGTCCTCACCCGTACCGACGCGCTCGGCGCGGACGCCGCCGCCCCGGACGTGAGTGGTGCCGTGTGGAAGCTCGAGGTCTCCGAGCGCGACCTGGACTCGAACGTCATCGCGCTCCCGCCCGAGGGGGCCATCGCCGCCCACACCGGCCCCGACCTCGACGTGCTCGTCCACGTCCTGGCCGGATCGGGCGAGCTGACCACCGAACTCGGGACGGTCGAGCTGGAGGCGGGCACGCTGCTCTGGCTGCCCCGCGGCTCGCGCCGCGCGTTCACGGCGGGACCCGACGGACTCCGCTACCTGACGGTGCACCGGCGCCGGCAGGCGCTCGTCCTGGAGGCCCCGGTCAGCAGTTCCCGACGCGGCACGGAGTCGTGATCATGGAGCTCTGCAGGAAGACCGACGGACTGGTGCGGAAGCCTCCGATCCCGGACGGCCCGGTCGTCACCGTCGTCTTCGGTGGTGACGAGGGCGGGCCGGACGTCGGACTGGTCCGGGCGCACGTGCCACCCGGTGGCGGTATGCCGGCCCACTCGCACGGCGGGTCGGACGTCGTCCTCACCGTCGTGACCGGCCGGATCCGGGTCGCCGACGCCGGTGAGTCGGTCGACGTCGAGCCCGGCGACTCCCTGCTCGTGCGCAAGGACGAGACGGTGTCGCTGACCAACCCCGGCGACGCGCCGGCCGAGGTCCTGGTCGCGGCGGGGCCGACCGACTTCCTCGCCGGCATGCGCGACTGGCCCGAACAGTCTGCCGGGTGAGGTCGGGGCCGTCGATCCGCCCCGGGTGGGGCCTAGCATCCGGCCCGGGCGCCGTTGCTCGCTGCGTGCTCCGAGCGCTCCCGTCCCGCAGCGGTGTGCAGCGGAGCGGGGGCCGGTTCACCTGCAGCCTCCTGCTGCGGCGCCGGACCGGCGTCGTGTGCGGGTGGTGCGGGAGTGGTGCCGGTGGCGACATCACCGGGGGTGGCCCGTTCGAGGAAGCGCAGCAGCTCCACCGGGAAGGGCAGGACGAGGGTCGAGTTCCGCTCGGCCGCGACCTCGACCACGGTCTGCAGCAGGCGGAGCTGGAGCGCCGCGGGATGTTCGCTCATCACCTCGGCGGCCTCGGCCAGCTTCTGCGAGGCCTGCAGCTCGCCCTGAGCGGTGATCACCCGGGAGCGGCGTTCGCGTTCGGACTCGGCCTGCCGGGACATCGAGCGTTTCATCGACTCCGGCAGCGCGACGTCCTTGATCTCGACGCGGTCGATGTGCACGCCCCAGCCCAGTGCCGGACTGTCGATCATCAGCTCGAGCCCCTGGTTGAGGCGCTCCCGGTTGGACAGCAGGTCGTCCAGGTCGCTCCTGCCGATGATCGAGCGCAGCGAGGCCTGCGCGACCTGGCCGATGGCGTGGACGTAGTCCTGTACGTCCACGACGACCTTGACCGGGTCGATGACCCGGAAGTAGACGACCGCGTCGACGGTGACGGTGACGTTGTCGGCGGTGATCCCGGCCTGGGCGGGCACCGGCATCGTCACGACCTGCATGGTGACCTTGTGCAGCCGGTCGGCGACCGGGACGAGCAGCGCCAGCCCTGGGCCGCGGGGCTCGGGCAGGACCCGGCCGAACCGGAACACCACACCCCGCTCGTACTGGGTGATGATCCGGACCGAGGACCCGGCCACCAGCAGGACCGCGATCGCGAGCGCCACCACGAGAGTGATGATCATGTCGCCCTCCGCATGCTCTCGTCGCCATGGCCGGAGGGGCCCTCGGGGTCCGTGTCGGCCCGTCCCGTCGCATCGACGGACGATCGCGCCGGAGGGTGTCGATGAGCGCTTCCGGCTGGATGACCAGCGGATATGCCGGGTGCGATCTGCACGCATCGTAGCACGTTATATCGTGTCACGATATAAATCGTGGCGGTCAGGCATGCCCGCCGAGGCGGGTCTGTCGACGCTCACCGATTCCGGTAGGCGCTCGCGCGATCGGGTGCGCATTCACGGAACCGGTGAGCGGTGGCGTCGGGCTGCCGGATGGCGGGTCGCACGTCGTCGCAATTTATATCGTGTTGCGATATAAATTGGAGAAGGCCCGACGAGGGGCCGTGGTGCGCGCAGGGGGTGGCTCATGCTCGATGATCGCGAACGCGGGCTACTGGCCGAGATCGAACGCGGGCTGCTGCTGGACGCCCCGGAGCTGACCCGCTCGTTCGAGGCGTTCGCGAGCGGGCCCGTCTCCCTCGATGCTGCCCCGGGCAACGCTGTCACGGGCAACGCTGTCCCGCACGACACTGTCGCGGGCGACGCTGTCCCGGGTGACGCCGTCCCGCACGACGCTGTCCCGGGCGACGCGGTCCCGCTCGAGACGGTCGCGGTCGCCCGGACGACACCGGTCGTCCGAGCTCGCCGGCGTCGCCGGGACCGGGCGAGCACCGCGGTCGCCGGTCTGGTGCTCGGCACCGTGCTGCTGGCCGGCCCCCGCGCCCTGACCGGGTCCGAGGTGGCCCGCCGGGCGGCCGCACGCCCGCCACGGGTGCGGCTGCGGACGGCGTCGCCGTGACCGCGTCCCTGGGCCGTATCCGTGGCACGAGACCGGGAGGAAGCATGACCGTCATCGAGCGTGTGCTGCGCGGCCTGCGCCGGGTGCCGAGGGGTTTCCCGGCCGACGGCCATCGGCTCGGTCTCGGGCTCGCCGCGGCGATCGACGCCCAGCGCGCCCGCGGCGCCGAGCCGTTCGACCGGGAGCCGTGTGGCCTCCGGCTCCGGGTTCCCACGCCCTGGCGCCGGGAGACGAGTCCGAGGCACTGACCCCGAGGCGCTGGCTCCGAGGCACTGAGTCCGAGTCCCTGGCCCCCGAGTCCTGGCCCCGAGGCAGTGGCCCCGAGTAGCCGAGCCCGAGAAGCCGACCCCGAGACACCGACCCCGGGGCGCTGACGCAGCGTCCGGACGGAGGGAGTACCGATGCCCGACGACACGTACCCGAAGGCGACCCGCGAGCTCGGCGCCCGCCGGGCGGAGCTGGCCCCCGACATCAACGAGGCCTTCGAGAACTTCAGCCGTGCCGTCTTCGCCGAGGGCGCGTTGCCGGAGAAGACCAAGCAGCTGATCGCGGTGGCCGTCGCGCACGTCACGCAGTGCCCCTACTGCATCACCGGGCACACGAAGCTCGCGCACCGCAAGGGCGCGAGCGCCGAGGAGGTCATGGAGGCGATCTGGGTCGCGGCGGAGATGCGGGCGGGCGGCGCCTACGCCCACTCGACCCTGGCGCTGCACGCGCTGGGGGAGACGAGCCCAGGGAACCACCGGCACCCGTAGCCGTCCGCGGCCCGGGTCGCCACCGGCGCTCAGCGGGCGGAAAGCCGGGCGAGGGCGCCGTAGCCGTTGGAGTCGGCGTCGTCGGCGGCCGTGGTGCCCGTGTCGTCGGGCCGCCACGCCGGGAGCAGGCACACCCCCGGTTCGAGGATCTCGTAGCCGGCGAGCATCTCGGTGAGCTGCTCGCGGGTGCGCAGGGTGACCGGGGTCGGCGTCTCGTCGAGCACCTCCCGCACGACCTTCTGCTGGTCGGCGGAGAAGCTGGTCGCGGCCAGGTGGGACACGGCGAGGTGGCTGCCCGGGGCGCAGGCGTCGCGGTAGGCGGCGAGGATGCCGGCGGGGTCGTCGGCGTCCGGGAGCGCGTGCAGGATCGCGATGGCCAGCACCGCCACCGGCCGGTCGAGGTCCAGCAGGTCCGCCACGCCGGGGGCGGCGAGCACGGCCGCCGGGTCCCGGATGTCGGCGTGGGTGATCGTGGCGTTCGGGTTGTCGGCCAGCACCTGGCCCGCGACCCCGACCGCGACCGGCTCGATGTCCACATAGGCCACCCGCGCGGCCGGGTCGGCGGCCTGCGCGATCTCGTGGACGTTGCCGACCGTCGGGACCCCGGACCCGAGGTCGAGGAACTGGTCGATCCCGTCGGCGACCAGCGCGCGCACCACCCGGCCGAGGAAGGCCCGGTTGGCCAGCGCGAACGTCCGGGCGTGCGGGACCGTGCGCAGGGCGCGGTCCGCGGCCGCGCGGTCCACGGCGAAGTTGTGCGAGCCGCCGAGGTAGTAGTCGTACATCCGGGCGAGGTTCGGTACCGCTTCCGCTCCGTGCGGGTCCGCCACATCCACCCCTGCAGCATCACCGACGCGGGCGGGCCCCGGTCATGCGGGTCCCTCTCGCCAAGGGTGCATCTCACCAACGGTGCGTCTCACCCGACCCAGCCGGAGTCGTCGGAGAGCCTGCGATCGATCGCGTACGCGGCGCTGATCAGCCCGAGGTGGGTGAACGCCTGCGGGAAGTTGCCGAGGTGCTCGCCGTGCGGACCCAGCTCCTCGGCGTAGAGGCCGAGGTGGTTGGCGTAGCCGAGCATCTTCTCGAACAGCAGGCGCGCCTTCTGCACGTCACCGGAGCGGGCCACGACCTCGCAGTACCAGAACGAGCAGACGGAGAACGTGCCCTCCTCCCCGGTGAAGCCGTCGGCCGCCCCGTCCGACTGGCGGTAGCGCCGGACCAGCGAGTCGTCGACCAGGTCGGCGGTGATCGCGGCCAGCGTGCTGCGCCACCGCGGGTCGGTCGGGCTGACGAAGCGCATCAGCGGCATCAGCAGGCTGGACGCGTCGACGGTGCCCGAACCCTTGTACTGCACGAAGGTCTCGCGCTGCGGGTCCCAGAACTCGGTGAAGATCTCCCGGTAGAGGTCGTCCCGGACGTCGTGCCAGCGCTGCCGTGGGTACGGGAACGAGCGCCGGTCGCCGAGCCGGATCGCGCGGTCGACGGCGACCCAGCACATCAGCCGCGAGTACAGGAACTCCTGCCGGCCGCCGCGGACCTCCCAGATGCCCTCGTCCGGTCGCCGCCAGTGCGCGCAGACGTGGTCGACGAGCCGGACGAGGTCGTCCCAGAGCCCCGAGGGGATCAGCTCGCCGTACTTGTTGTAGAGGTAGACCGCGTCCATCAGCTCGCCGTAGATGTCGAGCTGCAGCTGGTCGTAGGCGCCGTTGCCGATCCGCACCGGCGCGGAGCCGCGGTAGCCCTCCAGGTGGGGCAACGTCTCCTCGGTGAGCACCCGGCGCCCGTCGTGGCCGTACATGATCTGCATCGGCTCGTCCGCGCCGAGCTCCGTGCACCGGTCGGCGATCCACCGCATGAACGCACCGGCCTCCTCGGTGTACCCGAGCCGCATCAGCGCGTAGAGGGTGAAGGAGGCGTCGCGGATCCAGGTGTAGCGGTAGTCCCAGTTGCGTTCTCCGCCGGGCTGCTCGGGCAGCGCGAAGGTCGGCGCGGCGACGAGCGAGCCGTGCGTCCGGCTGACCAGTAGCTTGAGCACGAGCGCCGACCGGTTGACGATCTCGCTCCAGCGCCCCGAGTAGCGCGACCGGCCGATCCAGTGGCGCCAGAAGTTGACGGTGTCCTTGAACCAGCGGCTCACCGAGTCCGGCCCGACGACCGACTCCAGGCCACCGGTCGCCTCCTCGAGGACGAACGCCGCCGTCTCCCCGGCCGCGAGGGTGAACCGGCCCACGGCGTCGTCCCCGCGCACCTCGAGCGGCACCTCGTGGTGCAGCCGCACCGCGGTACCGGCCGCGTCCCGGGCGGTGAAGTAGATCTGGCGCTCGCGGGCGTGCGCGGTGTGCCCCGCGCGGCCGTAGTCGAAGCGCGGAGCACAGCACAGGTCGAACGTGACCTGCCCGCGGACGCACTTGACCCGCCGTACCAGCACCCGCGGGTGGTCGGGCAGGTCGGTGCCGACCGGCATGAAGTCCGACACCTCGGCGACGCCCGCCGCGGACAGCCAACGCGTGAGGAGGACGTTGGTGTCGGGCAGGTACAGCTGCTTCTGCGCCGGCCCGGCCAGTTCCGGCGCGATCCGGAAGCGACCGCCGCGGTCGTGGTCGAGCAGCGCGGCGAAGATCGTCGGCGAGTCGAAGCCCGGGAACGACATGAGGTCGACCGAGCCGTCCTTGCCGACCAGCGCGACGGTGTGCAGGTCACCGACGACGCCGTGATCCTCGATGGGCTGGTAGCGCGTGTCGTCGCGGACACCGTGGTCCATTCCGGGCTCACCTCCACGCCGGCGCCGTCGCGATACCTGCGCGGATTCCCGTCGGGACCGTTGCCGGAGGTCCACGGTGACGGCCGGACGCGGCCGGGACCAGTGGCGATCGGCCCTCGAACGACACCGAGCGCGTCTGGACCCTCGCGCCGCACCGCCACCTCTACGTCGAGCTGCACCCACCGCACGCCGGGCGCTCGCGGGTCACGCTGTTCGTGGGCGACCTCGATGATCTCGACGCGTTCGTCGACGCGGCGGCCCGGCGCGGCATTCGGCCCACGACCAGCGAGACCTACGGCAACGGTGTGCGCAAGGCGCTCTACCGCGACCCGGACGGCAACGAGATCGGCGTCGGCGGCGGCACCTGACGGCCCGCGTCAGCGTCGGCGCACCACGTGCAGCAGGAGGTCGTCGTCGACGTGCTCGACCACGGTGGTGAACCGGTCGTCCCCGCACACCCGGCGGTGCACGGCGCGGGCGTCGGTGGGGGCCTCGGCCGGCCACTGCAGCCGGTGCGCCACGACGACGTCCCCGCCGGCGGGCACGGAGCCGGCGACCCGGTCGAGGACGGCGTCGATCCGGGCCGGGAGGAGGTGGTGGAGCACGTCGCACAGCACGACGAGGTCGGCGCCGTCCGGGACCGCGGCGGCATCGTCCACATCGGAGCGGTGGACCTCCGTGCCCGGGCTGCCGGCGGTGGCCGCGGTCGTCGCGGCGACCGCCTCGGCGACGACGTCGCTCGCCACCAGCCGCCGGCACCGTCCGGCCAGCTCCCGGGTCAGCGCGCCCGGACCGCACCCCGGCTCGGCGCCCAGCCGGTAGTGCTCGCGGGGCAGGGCGGCGAGCAGCAGGTCGCGCTTGCGACGCTCGTACCAGCAGCTGCGTACTCGCCACGGGTCCGCGCCGCCGCGGTAGCGCTCGGCGAACAGCTCCGCCGGTGCACCGGACTCGGGCGGCTCCCGGAAGTAGATCTCCCGGGAGCCGTGGAAGTGCTCGAGCGTGGCGGGGGACAGGACGGCGTGGGTGGCCCCCGGCGGGACGGTGGTCCGGGAGGTGTGCGCGGCGACGGCCCGGATCTTGCGGCGCGGTCGGTCTCGGAGAGGACCAGCCGGTACCCGCGGTCCCAGGGCACGGACGGATCGGTCGGGTCGAGCCGGGTGCGCGCCCGGATCGGGAAGCCGAACCCGTGTGCGGTCACCGGCGCCGCGGTACGGCAGGCGCGCCCGACGGCGGCGTGGTCGGGGTGCGGGTCGTCGCGCCACGGACCGGCCCAGGCGTCGGCGCCGGTCAGCAGCGGGGCCAGGGCCGTGGCCAGCTCCTGCTCGTCGGGCGCGGAGTCCGGCATGCCGAGCCGGTGCACGGTGGCCGGCACGTCGAGCGCGGCCAGCGCGTCGTCCACCTCGGTCCGGTCCTGCCGGGCCTGCGCCGCCGCGCCGGCGCCGGCGAGCACCAGGTCCACCGTCCCGCCTGCGGCGGCGACCGCGCGGAGCAGACCGCCCGCTCCGAGCGTGTCGTCGGCGGGATGTGCCGCGACGACGACCAGCCGTCGGAACACGGCCGGGTCGAGCTGCCGGACGGCGAGCGCGTCGGCCGCGTCCTCCCAGACGTCGGCGGAGTGCCGGGGGCCCATCCCACCTCCTCGGTCGCGGTGTCCCGGGCCGTGTCACCGGCGGTCGGCGTGGCAAACCCGCGGGTGGGCGTGGACCGTCGCGGTCCGGGTAGGAGTGCGACGGATCCGTTCGCGAGTGGGAGGAGTACGTGTGGCAGAGGTGACCCGGCGGATGGACGCCCGCCCCGAGGACGTCGACCGGGCGCTGGCCGACGGCTGGGTGTTCGGGCTCTGGGTGGTCGGCGCGGTGCACATCCGGGAGGTGTCGCCGGACTGGCCGCACCCCGGTGCCTACATCCGGCACAGCGTCGGTGCGTGGCCGACGATGATCGAGGACCGCACGGAGGTCGAGCGCTACGAGCCGCGGCGGGTGCTGCAGCTGCTCGCCCACGCCTGGCCGCTCGGAGCGGCCCGGGTCCGGCTGGAGCTCGAGCCCGACCGGGACGGGACGCTGGTCCGGATGCACGAGGACGCCGTGTCCGGGCCGGGCCAGTGGGTGCCGGCCCCGCTGCGCACACCACTGCTGCAGTGGCGCAACACCGAGAGCCTGGCCCGGCTCGCCGCGATCGCGCGTGGCCGGCCGGAGAAGCCGGACCCCGGCTGACCCGGTTCAGCCGTAGAGCCTGCGGTGGGCGAAGCGCACCGCACCCCGGTACAGCGGCCCGGCCCGCCCGCCGGCGGCCAGCGCGGCCCGGGCCGCGTTGGCGCCCGGGCCGCCGTGCACCGCCCCGCCCGGGTGGGCCGACGCCCCGGACAGGAACAACCCCGGCACCGGCGTGTCCGCCCGGCCGAGCCCGGGGACGGGCCGGAACACCAGCTGCTGGTGCGGGGCGCTGGTGCCGCCGGTGATGGCGCCGTCGACGAGGTTGCCGTCGCGGGCCTGCAGGTCGGCCGGACCCGACACGACCCGGGCCCGGACCAGCGACCCGAACCCGGGCGCGTGCTCCTCCACGACCTGCTGCATCCGGTCGGCCCAGCGCAGCACGTCGTCGCGGCCCCAGCCGAGCCCGCGCGGGACGTGGGTGTAGGCCCACGCCGACTCGGTCCCGGGCGGGGAGCGGTCCGGGTCGGCGGTCGTCATCTGCCCGAACAGCAGGAAGGCGTCGGAGGGCAGGCGCCCGGCGGTGAGGTCGGCGGCGTAGCGGCGCAGCCCGTCGACGTCGGCGCCCAGGTGCACGGTCCCGGCCGAGCGCGCACCCTCGGCGGTCCACGGCACCGGACCGTCCAGCGCCCAGTCCAGCTTCACGGTGGAGAAGTCCCAGTGGAACCGGTCGAGGTCGGCGACGAAGCGGGCCGGCAGGTGCTCCTCACCGACCAGGTCCCGGTACAGCCGGGGCGCGTCGACGTCGGCCAGCACGGCCCGGCGGGCCCGCACAAGGCCGCCGTGGGCGTCGAGCACACCGGTCGCGCGGCCACGCTCGACGGTCACCGAGCGGATCGGCCGGTCGCAGTCGAGGCGGCCGCCGCGGCTCGCGAGCCGGGCGACGAGTGCGTCGGTGAGCGCGCCCGACCCGCCGGCCGGCACCGGGAAGCCGAGCTGCTGGCCGATCATCGCCAGCAGCCATCCGTAGGCGGTGCTCGCGGCCGAGTCCGGGCCGAGGTCGGTGTGCGCGGCGTTGCCGGCCAGCAGCAGCGCCGCCTCGGACCCCCCGAACCGCTCGTGCGCCATCCGCGCGACCGGCTGCACCAGCATCCGCGCCAGGCGCAGCGTGTCGCCGGTGCCGAGCCGGCGCCACAGCCGGGTCGCCGGACGGACCGGGGGGAACGGCCGCAGCGCCGCCTCGACGACGTCGGTGCCGATCCGGTCCCAGTCCGCGGCCAGCGAGCGCCAGGCGTCCCCGTCGCCGGGGTGGTCCCGGTCCAGCGCCGCGGCGGTGTCGTCGACCGAGCGGTGCAGCACGGCGCACCGGCCGTCGAGCGTGGGGTGGGCGACGACGGCCGGTGCGTGCCGCCACTGCAGCCCGTGGGCAGCCAGGTCCAGCTCGCGCAGCACCGGCGACGCCGCGCCCAGCGGGTGGAACGCGCTGGCCAGGTCGCTGACGAAGCCGGGCGCGGTGATCTCCGCCGAGCGGACGGCCCCGCCCGGTGCCTCGGCCGCCTCGCAGACCAGGACCTCCCAGCCCGCGTCGGCGAGCAGGTTCGCGGCGACCAGGCCGTTGTGCCCGGCCCCGACCACCACGGCGTCGACGTGCTCGGTCATCGCTGTCCTCCCCGTGGGTCGTCCACCCCGATCACCCTGCCGGAGCGGGGGCTGCGAAGCACCCCGGCGGCCTACCCGTGGCCCGGGCCGGCACACGTCGCCGGGGCTGCGGGAGCGGAGCGTGCGCTCCTCGACCGGTGACCCCGGGCGCGACGGTTCCTGAGCCCGCGGGTCAGCGCCCGGCGAGCCGGGCCCGGGCGGCGCGCAGCACCCGCCCGGTGCCGATCTGCAGCAGCCCGGGGTCGGGCCGGTCGCCGTGCGGGTCGCCGGTGGTGCCGGCCCACAGCACCGTGTGCGGGCCGTCCCGCTCCGGGCCCCAGCGCTGCGGGGGCGTCGGGCCGAAGAGCAGGACCGAGGGTGTCCGGTAGGCGGTGGCCAGGTGTGCGGGCCCGGTGTCGCCGCACACCACCAGCCGGGCCGCGGCGACGAGCGCGGTGAGCAGTTCCAGGGTGCACCGCGGCGCGAGGTCGGCCGAGCGCGGCAGGCCGGCCCGCGCGGTGACCTCCGCGGTGAGCTCCCGTTCGGCCGGGCCGCCGGTGACGACCACGCGGTGGCCCTCGGCGTGCAGGGCGCGGGCGAGCTCGGCGAACCGGCCCGGCGGCCAGCGGCGGGACGGGTGCGCCGCACCCGGGTGCACGAGGACCGCGTCCGTCACCGGTGGGGCGGTCGCCGGCCGCGCCAGGTCGAGGTCGTCGGGGTCGGCCTGCAGGCCGGCCCCGACGACCAGGTCGCACCAGCGGCGGACCTCGTGCACCTCGCTGCGCCACGGCGGGCCGCACACCCCGGGGCGGTCCGGGTGCCGGTGGGTCAGCAGCTCGCCGGGCCGGGTGGCCTGCAGCGCGTCGATGCTCTGCGGGCCGCTGCCGTGCAGGTTCACCGCGAGCCGCGGCGGCGGGCCGCTCCAGTGCAGGCCGGTCGGTCCGTCCGCGGCGACGGTGGCGTCGATCCCGCCGATCAGCTCGACGATGCCGGTGAGGCCGGCCGGTGCGGCCAGCACCAGCCGGTCCCCGGGGAAGCCGCGGCGCAGGGCCCGCAGCGCGGGCACCGCGGTCAGCAGGTCCCCGATCCCGGGTGCCCGCAGGGCGAGCACCGGCGGACGGTCCCGGCCGGTCACGGCCACGAGCCCTCCTCGGAGTGACAGACCACCAGCTCCCGGATCTCACAGCCCGCCGGCTGGCGCAGCGCGTGCAGGACGGCGGCCGCGGTGTCCTCGGGGCGGTTGAGCTTGGCGTCCTCGGGCGGGCGGTACTGCTCGTCGCGCCCGTCGAAGAACGCGGTGTGCATCCCACCGGGCACGAGCGTGGTGACGGCGACCCGGCCGGCGGTCTCGGCGGCCAGCGCCCGGCTGAAACCGAGGACGCCGAACTTCGAGGCGCAGTAGGCGGTGGCGTCCGGCACGGCCTTGAGCCCCAGGGTGGACGCCACCGTCACGATCCGGCCGCCGTGCTCCTTCAGGTGCGGGAGGGTGGCCCGCACGACGGCGGCGGTGCCGAGCAGGTTCACCGCGACGACGCGCTCCCAGTCGGTCGCGTCGAGCGCGTCGAACGGGGCGGGATGGTCGATGCCGGCAGCGGTCACCACCGCATCGGGTGCGCCGTCGGTGCGGGCGAGCTCGGCCACGGCGGCCTCGGTGGCGCGGGTGTCGGCGAGGTCCGCGGTGACGTGCGGGACGTCCCGCTTCGGGGGGTGCAGGTCGAGGACCTGCGGGCGGCCGCCGGCGTCGGCGACGGCGTCCACCACCGCGGCGCCGAGGCCGGAGGCCCCGCCGGTGATCAGGACGGTGCCGAGGTCGTCGGTCATGAGCACATCTCCTCCTGGGTGTCCGGTACTCCGATGCCGTGGGCGAGCCGGCTCGTCGAGTGGCCCGGGATCCGGGGCACGGTCTCGACGGTGCCGCCGTACGCGCGCACCACGGTGGTCTCGGGCATGTGGTCGGGGTCGTGGTCGCCGCCCTTGACCCAGACGTGCGGGCGCAGCCGGTCGAGGACCGCGCACGGGTCCGGTTCGTCGAACTCGACGACGGCGTCGACGCAGCTCAGGGCGTCGAGCAGGGCGGCCCGGTCGGTGGCGGTGGTCAGCGGGCGGGTGGGCCCCTTGAGCCGCGTCACCGAGCGGTCGCTGTTGAGGCAGACGACGAGGACGTCACCGCGGGCGCGGGCGGTGCGCAGCAGCGCGAGGTGACCGGGATGGAGCAGGTCGAAGCAGCCGCCGGTGGCGACGACCCGGCCCCCGGCCCGGCGGACGCGGTCGGCGAGGGCGAAGCCGTCGTCCTTCCCGGGATCGTCGCGCCCGGTCGCCGGGGCGGCACCCCGCGACCTCGTGCCGGAGGCGATGTAGCGGGTCGCCGTGTCGACGGCGGCCCCGACCGCGCCCGGCAGGTCGGCGCCGTCGGCAACGGCGACGGTGGCCGCGGCGGCGAACATGTCACCCGCCCCGCAGGTGTCCGGCCGCCCGCCGGTTCCCACGGCCGGGGGCGGGTGCAGGGTGCTCGTCCGGCCGGTGTGGAGCAGCGCCCCGCGGGACCCGCGGGTGACCGCCACGGCGTGCACGTCCCACCGGCACCGCAGCAGCTCCGCGGCCCGGGCGGCCGCAGGGTCGGACACCGCGGGATCGGACACCGCAGGGTCGGGGACTGCGGGGTCGGGGACTGCGGGGTCGGGGACTGCGGGGTCGGGGACTGCGGCAGCGTCGGGGAGGCCGTGCGCGGTCGCCTCCCGCACCTCGGCGCTGTTGGGCGTGACCAGCCAGGCACCCGGCACGGGCGCCGGGCCCCGGGGGTGGGGGTCCCAGACCAGCGGCACCCCGGGCGGGCGGGCGGCGAGGAGCCGGCGCAGCCCGGGGTGTGCGGCGACCCCACGGCCGTAGTCGGCGACCAGGATCGCGTGGGCGCCGGCCAGCAGATCCGCGGTGCGGTCGTCGACGGCGTCGTGCGCGGCGCGACCGTCGCCGGTGTCGAGGCGGGCCACCGGCCGTCCGCGGTCGAGCAGCCGGGTCTTGACCGGGGTCGTGCCGCACAGCGGCAGCGGGTGCAGCTCGACCCGGTCCTCGAGCAGGCCGGCCAGGCGGGCGGCCGCGGGATCGGTCCCGAGCGCGGTGAGCAGCACGACCGGTCGCCGCCCGGCCGTGAGGTCCGCGGCCAGGAGTGCGGCCAGCCCCGCACCGCCCGGGCGGGCACGCTCGTCGTCCAGGTCGACAACCGGTGCGCCGGGGGCGTCCGGGCAGTCGCGGGTCGAGGTGCCGTCGAGGTCGACGTCGAGCAGGGCGTCCCCCACCACCACGAGGGGTGCGCTCATCGCGGCGCGCCGACGCCGAGGGCGTCGTCCACGGCGGAGCAGAGCACGTGCACCAGTACCAGGTGCAGTTCCTGCACGGTGCTGGTCAGCCCCGACTCGATGGTCACGGCGTCGTCGCAGAGCGCGGCCAGCGGGTTGGGCGTGGGGCCGGTCAGGGCCCAGGTGACGACGCCGAGCTCGTGCGCGGCCTTGGCCGCGGCGACGACGTTGGAGCTGGTCCCGCTGGTGGACAGCAGGATCAACACGTCCCCGGTGCGGCCGTGCGCGTGCACCTGCCGGGCGAAGACCTCGTCGGGGCCGTAGTCGTTGCCGATCGCGGTCACCGAGGAGGTGTCGGCGTGCAGGGCGATCGCCGAGAGCGGCCGCCGGTCGTGCAGGTAGCGACCCACGAGCTCCCCGGTGAGGTGCTGGGCCTCGGCCGCGCTGCCGCCGTTGCCGCAGGCGAGCAGGCGGCCGCCGCCGGCGAGCCGTTCGGCCAGGTGCGCTCCCCAGGAACGCAGGATCGGCAGGTGGGCCCGCGCGCCGACGAGGGCGCGGCCGAGCTCGTCGAGCTGGTACTCGCTCACCGGAAACCTCCGATACTCGGGCGGCCGTGCCGGCCGCGGTACGGGTCGGGGTCGTCGTGGGTCAGTCCTCGTACCGCGGCCACGACGTCGGCACCGGCGACCCCGTCCAGGCACGGGTGTCCGGGGACCGGGCAGGTGGTCGCGCGGGTGTCCCGGCAGGGGGCGTGCTGGTCGCCCAGCAGCACCGACGGCACGCCGTAGGGCTGCCACCGGTGCGCGGGCACGACCGGCGCGAACAGCGACACCACCGGGGTGCCGACGGCGGCCGCCAGGTGGGCCGGGCCGGTGTTCGGCGCGACGACGACCCGGGCACCGTCGAGCACCGCCGCCAGCTCCGGCAGGTCCAGGTCCCCGGCCACGACGGTCGCGTGCTCGCCGGCGATCCGGGTGGCGGCCGCGCGCTCGTCGGGACCCCCGGTGACCACGACCCGGTACCCGGCGTCGGCCAGCGCGCGCACGTGCTCGGCACTGCGTCGCTCCGACGGGCGGCGGGCGGGCACCGAGGCGCCCGGGTGCAGGACGACGTAGCCGGGCGGGCCGGTGCGCACACCGGTCTCGGGCAGCGGGCGCCGGACGGTGAGCCGGCCGTCGTCCCCGGTGGGGCGGGGGAAACCGGCGGCGTCGGCCAGCGACAGCATCCGTTCCGGCTCGGGCAGGTGGTGCTCGGGCGGGTGGCGCAGATCCAGCAGCGACCCGGGGTAGTCCTCGCAGGCCGCGCCGATCCACGGCACGCCGGCCGCGCGCAGCAGCAGCGCGGCGGGCAGCGGCGACTGGTGGAACGACGTCAGCACCAGCGCGACGTCGAACCGGCCGACGGTCAGCTCCGCGACGGCGTCGTCGACCTCGCGCCGGTCGACCGGCCCCGGGACCGGCTCGATCCACGGTGCGGCCCGTTCGAGCACGGCGTCCACCCCGGGCAGCAGGTCGGCCGCGGCCCGCCCGCGCGGACCGGCCAGCACCGTCACCGACCCGGCGCCGGCCGCGACCGCGCGCACGCACGGCCCGGCGAGCAGCATGTCGCCCGCCGCGTCCTGGCGCACGACCAGCACCCGCTGCGGGGGCGTCATCGGCGCACCACGAACGGTCCGAGGGCCAGCAGGTCCACCGGTGCCGACCCGAACGTCTCCAGCGCGTGCACCGGCGTGTCGACCATCGGCCGGCCCGCGGTGTTCAGGCTGGTGTTGATCACGCACGGCAGCCCGGTCCGGTCCTCGACGGCGGCGAGCAGCTCCGCCAGCAGCGGGTTGCCGTCGGGCTCGACGGTCTGGATCCGGGCGGTGCCGTCGACGTGGGTGACCGCGGGGATCCGCTGCTGCCACTCCGGGGCGACGTCGTGCACGAACAGCATGTAGGGACTGGCCGCGGGGCCGCGGGAGAACAGCTCCGCGGCCCGCTCGGCGCGGACCATGGGCGCGACCGGCCGGAACGACTCGCGGCCCTTCACCGCGTTGAGCCGGTCGACGTTCTCCTGCTTGCCCGGGTGGGCCAGCAGCGAACGGTGCCCGAGTGCGCGTGGGCCGAACTCGGAGCGGCCCTGGAACCAGGCGACGACGCCGTCGCCGGCGATCGTGTCGGCGACGGTGGCGGCCAGGTCGTCGGGGCGCTCGTAGCGGACCCGCGCGTCGCGCAGCACCTGTTCGAGCTCGTCGTCGCTCCAGCCGCGGCCGAGGTCGGCCCCGGGCATCGGGACGACCGGGTCACCCGCCTGCGCGGAGAGGTGCAGCGCGGCGCCGAGCGCCGTGCCGGCGTCGCCCGCGGCGGGCTGGACCCAGACCTCGTCGAACGGGCCCTCGTCGGCGATCCGGGTGTTCGCCACGCAGTTCAGCGCGATCCCGCCGGCCAGCGCGAGCCGGTTCTCCCCGGTGCGCCTGTGCAACCAGCGAGCCAGGTCCAGCAGCGTCTCCTCCAGCCGCAGCTGCACGCTCGCGGCCAGGTCGGCGTGCTCGGGTTCCATCGGGTCCGCCGGGCCGCGCTGCTCGGCGAACCGCGACAGGTCCAGCGGCGCCGCGCGGACACCGCCGTCGCCGGTGGCGTGCAGGTCGGCGGCGAGCTCCTCGGCGAAGCGCGGTGTCCCGTAGGAGGCCAGCGCCATCACCTTGTACTCGTCGGACGAGCGCCGGAAGCCCAGGTGGGCGGTGAGGTCCTCGTAGCGCAGGCCGAGCGAGTCCGGCAGCCGCTGGGTCCCCATCCGCTGCACAGTCCCGTCCCGGTACCGGCCGGCCAGGTAGGACGTGGCCTCCCCGCGACCGTCGGCGACCAGCACGGCGCAGCTGTCGCCGCCGGTGCCCGACCGCCATCGCGCGGCCGCCGCGGCCGACGCGGCGTGGGCGAGATGGTGCTGGACGAACCGGACGATGCCGGGGTCCAGCCCCGGCAGCGCCGTGCGCAGGAAGAAGGGCGCGCGGCGGGCGAAGTCGGTGCGCAGCTGCTCCCAGCCCGGGTCGGTCCCGGGCAGGCCGTGCTCGACGAGGTCGGGGTCGTAGGACCAGCCCACCGCGTCCAGGTCGGCGGGCGTGAGCCCGGCCTGCTCCAGGCACCAGGCCGCTGCGGCCGCCGGCTGCTCCCACGCGGAGAAGGGGACGGGTTCCTTGCCGTGCTTACGCCGGGTGAACCGCTCCTCCTCGGCCGCGGCGACCACACGGCCGTCCACGACGAGTGCGGCGGCCGGGTCGTGGAACACGGCGTTGACACCGAGGACGCGCATCACACCTCCTGATCGTTGCGGGCCGGATCGCCGACGACCGGTCTCCTACCCTCCGCGACCGGCCACAAACGGCGCCCCAGGACGTCGCTACACAGCGGAGTCGACCCCGACCTGCAGGGCGGCGAACCAGCCGAGGGTGCGGCGCAGCCCGTCCTCCAGCCCGATGCGCGGTTCCCATCCCAGCCCGTGGCGGGCCAGGCCGATGTCCGGCCGGCGCCGCCGCGGGTCGTCCGCGGCCGCGGGCACTGCGACGATCTCCGAGGCGGACCCGGCCAGGTCGCGGACCAGCTCGGCGACCTCGCGCACCGTGCGCTCGACCGGGTTGCCGATGTTCACCGGGCCCGGCAGCCCGGACGCGGCCAGGGTGAGCAGGCCGCGGACCGTGTCGTCGACGTGGCACAGCGACCGGGTCTGGGTGCCGGTGCCGCTGACGGTGATCGGCTCGCCGGCCAGGGCCTGGCTCACGAACGCGGGCACCATACGGCCGTCGCCGGGGCGCATCCGCGGGCCGTAGGTGTTGAACAGCCGGGCGATCGTGGTGTCGGTGCCGTGCACCCGGCGGTGCGCGGTGGTCAGCGCCTCGGCATAGCGTTTGGCCTCGTCGTAGCAGCTGCGCGGGCCGACCGGGTCCACGTCGCCGTGGTAGTCCTCGCGCTGCGGGTGCACCTGCGGGTCGCCGTAGACCTCGCTGGTGGAGGCGAGCAGGAACCGGCCGCCGAGCTTGTGCGCCGCGGCCAGCGCGTGCTCGGTGCCGGCCGCCCCGGCCCGCAGTGTCTCCAGTGGACGGCGGTGGTAGTCCACCGGGGACGCCGCCGAGGCCAGGTGCGCGACCAGCACCCGGCCCGGCCGGGCGTCGCCGGGCCACGGCTCCGGCTCCGGCCACGGAGTCGTGACGTCGTGCCGGACGAAGCGGAAGCCGGGGGTGCCCAGCAGGTGGTCGATGTGGTCCGCGCGGCCGCTGGACAGGTCGTCGAGACAGGTCACGCGGGTGCCGGCGGCGAGCAGCGCCTCGCACAGGTGTGAACCGACGAACCCGGCACCGCCGGTCACGATCGCGCGGTCGAAGGGGTGAGCAGTCATACCGCGGCGGCTACCTCCGCGCTGTGCGGTGAAACGGCGGCATGGGCGGGCCGGGCCGGGGTAGCCGGGCGGCGTGGACGACTCGGACACCACCGTGGTGATCGCCACCAGGAACCGGGCCCGCGAGCTGGCCCGCACGCTCGACCGGCTGAGCGCGCTGCGGCCGCGCCCCCCGATCGTCGTCGTCGACGATGCCTCCACCGACGGTGCCCCGACCGACGGCCCCGCCCCGACCGGCGGTCCTGCCCCGACCGAACCCGCGTCGACCGGCAGCACCGCCGCGACCGTGGAGGGCCGGCCCGGCGTCGAGCTGGTGCGGCTGTCGGTCCGGCAGGGCGCGGCGGCCCGCAACGCCGGCGTCGAGCGGGTCCGGACGCCGTACGTCGCCTTCAGCGACGACGACTCCTGGTGGGCCCCGCAGGCGCTGCGGCGCGCGGCGGAGATCCTGCACGCCCACCCCGACGTCGGCCTGCTCGCCGGCGCGGTGCTCGTCGGGCCCGAGAACCGGCCCGACCCGGTGAACGCGGAGCTGCGCGACAGCCCGCTCGGCGGCACCGATCCGGGACCGGACGTGCTCGGCTTCCTCGGCTGCGCGGCCGTGCTGCGGGTCCGGGCCTTCCACGACGCCGGCGGGTTCAGCTCGCTGCTCGGCTTCGGGGCCGAGGAGACGCTGCTCGCCGCCGACCTCGCCGCCCGGGGCTGGCGGCTGTGCCACCACCCCGACGTCGTCGCCCACCACCACCCGTCACCGCACCGGATGCCGCACGAGCGCCGGCTGGCCCTGGAGGCCCGCAACCAGCTGCTCATCGCCCTGATGCGCCGGCGCGGTCCGCGGGTGCGGGCCGAGCTCGCGGCGCTGGCCAGGCGGGCGGTGTCGCACCCGCCGTCGCGCCGGGCGCTGGGCTCCGCCCTGCTCGCCGCACCGCGTGCGCTGGCCCGCCGGGACGTGCTGCCGGCCGGGTTGGAGCAGCGCTTCGACCTGCTGGAGCAGTGATGGACCCCGCCGACCCGCTGATCGACCCCGAACTGCAGACGCGCCCGCACCCGCCGGCCGAGGCGGCCCGCACCACCGTCGTCGTGATCACCCGGGACCGCTGCGACGAGCTGCTGCGCACGCTGGCCCACCTCGAGGCGCTGCCGGACCCGGCACCGGTGATCGTGGTCGACAACGGCTCGACCGACGGCACCGTCACCGCGGTCCGCGACCGGCACCCGCGCACGCAGCTCGTCGCCGGGCCGGACAACCTCGGTGCGGTCGGGCGCAACGTGGCCGTCGCCCGCGTCCGGACGCCGTACGTCACGTTCTGCGACGACGACACCCGCCCGCAGCCCGGAGCGCTGAGCCGGGCGGCCGACGTGCTCGACGCCCACCCCGGCGTGGCCTCGGTGACCGGGCGTTGCCTGGTCGAGCCCGGGCTGGCCGAGGACCCGATCACTCCGGAGATGCGGCACTCGCCGGTGCCGGCCCCGGACGACCTGCCGGGACCTGCGCTGCTGGGGATCATGGCCGGGCTGACCACGATCCGGACCGCGGCGTTCCGCGCCGCCGGGGGCTTCCATCCGCGGCTGTGGATCGGCGGGGAGGAGGAGCTGCTGGCCCTCGACCTCGCCGCGGCCGGCTGGTGGATGTGCTGGTGCGAGGACGTGGTCGTCCACCATGCCCCGTCGACGCTGCGTGATCCGCGCGCCCGCCGCCGGCTCGGCATCCGGAACACGCTGTGGACGGTGTGGTTGCGCCGCCCGGTGCGCAGCGCGCTGCGGCGGACCGGGGCGGTGCTGCGCAGCGCCCCGGCCGACCGCGCGACCGTGGGGGCGGTGCTGGCGGCACTGGCCGGGCTGGGCTGGGTGCTGCGGGAACGACGCGTCGTGCCACCGGCCGTCGAGCACGGACTGTGGCTGCTGGAGGAACCGCAGCGGACCTCGATCGCCCGCCGATACGTCGGCTGACACCGCCGCGCGCTGCCGTGTCGGCTGACACTGCCGCCCGCACTGTTTCCGGCGGAGGCACGCGGGTAGCCGACCGACCATGACGGTCACATCCGGCGGTACGGCCACACCCGGCGGCACCGCACCCACGGCACTGGCCCTGAACTGCACCCTGGAGCGCTCGCCGCACGACTCGAGCACCCAGCGCATGATCGACGAGATCCTCGGCGTGCTCGGTGACGAGGGCATCACGGGCGACTCCGTCCGGGTCGTGGACCACGACGTCGCCCCCGGTGTCTCGGCCGACGAGGGGGACGGCGACGCGTGGCCCGCGCTGCGCCGGCGGGTCCTCGACGCCGACGTCCTGGTCCTGGCCACCCCGACCTGGCTCGGCCACCCGAGCAGCGTCTGCCAGCGCGTGCTGGAGCGGCTCGACGCCGAGCTGTCCGAGACCGACGACCGCGGCCGACCGCCCACCTTCGGCAAGGTCGCGGTGATCGCCTCGGTCGGCAACGAGGACGGCGCCCACAAGATCATCGCCGACCTCTGCCAGGCCCTCACCGACATCGGCTTCACCGTGCCGGCCCAGGGCTCGGTGTACTGGAACGGCGAGGCCATGCAGGGGTCGGACTACCGCGACCTCGACAAGACCCCGGAGCCCGTGCGCTCCACCCAGCGGATGCTCGCCGCCAACGCCGCACACCTCGTGCGGCTGTTCGCGCAGCACCCGTATCCCGGCCCCGACGCTTCCTGAGGAGGACCGCTGATGCGTGCCCTGACCTTCCACGGCCGCCGCGACGTGCGGGTGGACACCGTGCCCGACCCGGTGATCCAGCAGCCGGACGACGTGATCGTGCAGGTCACCAGCTCCGGGCTGTGCGGCTCGGACCTGCATCTCTACGAGGTGCTCACCCCGTTCCTGGAGGAGGGTGACGTCCTCGGCCACGAGCCGATGGGCGTCGTCGCCGAGACCGGGCCGGGCGTCACCGAGCTGTCGGTCGGCGACCGCGTGGTGATCCCGTTCAACGTCAACTGCGGGAACTGCTGGACCTGCGACCAGGGCCTGCAGTCACAGTGCGAGACCACCCAGAACCGGGAGATGGGGACCGGGGCATCGCTGTTCGGCTACACGAAGCTCTACGGCCAGGTTCCCGGCGGGCAGGCCGAGTACCTGCGGGTGCCGTTCGGGAACTCGCTGCCGATCAAGGTCCCGAGCGGGCCGCCGGACGACCGGTTCGTCTACCTCTCCGACGTCATGCCCACGGCCTACCAGGCCGTGCAGTATGCCGACACCCCCGCCGACGGCACGCTCGTCGTACTCGGGCTGGGCCCGATCGGTGACATGTGCACCCGGCTCGCCCGCCACCTCGGCGTCCGCCAGGTCATCGGCATCGACCGCGTCCCGGAGCGCCTGCAGCGGGCCGAGGCCCGCGGCACCACCACGATCGACCTGGCACAGGGCGACCGCGAGGTCCGCGCCGCCGTGCACGCGCTGACCCAGGGCCGCGGCGCCGACGCCGTCATCGACGCGGTCGGGATGGAGGCGCACGGGTCGCCGGTGGCCGCGGCCGGCCAGAAGCTGGCGTCGGTCCTGCCGTCCGCGGTCGGGCAGAAGATGATGCAGACCGCAGGCTCCGACCGCACCGCCGCGCTGTTGCTGGCGATCGAGCTGGTCCGGCGGGGCGGGACGATCTCGCTGTCCGGTGTGTACGGCGGCGCGGCCACCCCGCTGCCGCTGCTCACCCTGTTCGACAAGCAGATCCAGCTGCGGATGGGCCAGGCGAACGTGTGGCGCTGGATCCCCGACCTGCTGCCGCTGCTCGACGACGACGACCCGCTCGGCGTCGAGGGCTTCGCCACCCACCGGGTGCCGCTCGAGCAGGCCCCGGACGCCTACCGGATGTTCCAGGAGAAGAAGGACGGCGCGGTCAAGGTGCTCTTCATCCCGGAACCGACCGCCGGTGTGTGAGGCGGAGCCGGTCGGGTAGTCCGAGGGCGAGAGCGCGTAGAACCGACTGCGCGGACGCCGTCCCACCTGCCCCCGTGGAGGTCCGCGTGCACATCACCGTCGTCTCGTCCGCCCTCGATCCGTGGACCGTGCCCGGCCGGCCCGACTGGTGCGGCCGGGCCGGCCACCTCCGGCAGACGGTCGCGCTGCTCACCGAGGCCGGGGTCCGCTCCGAGACCGTGGTGCCCGGGCGCGACTCCTCTGCTCCGTCCGACTCGGACGGAGCGGTGCACCGGGTCCGCGTGGACGCGGCGGGGGACCCGGCGGCCACGGTCGAGGAGATGACCCGGCGGCTGCGTGCGCTGTGGCGCGGCGGCCGTCCGGACCTCGTGCACGCCCACCACTGGACGGCCGCGCTCGCCGCACGGCGGGCGGCCGGCTCCGACCGGATGCCGCTGCTGCTCAACGTGTTCGCCGGCGAGCGGGAGAGCGCGGGCGACCGTGCCTCGGTGCAGCGGGCCGTGGCGCGCGAGGCCGACCGGGTGCTGGTCACCGGGTCGTCCGACCGCAGTGCCCTGGTGGCCGACGGCGTCGACCCGAGCCGGTTGGACATCCGCCCGGTCAGCGTCGACGTCGAGGCCTTCCGGCCCGACGGCCCGTCGCTGCGGCGCGCCGAGCGGCCGCGGATGGTGACGATCGACGGGGTCGGCCCGGACAGCGGTGCCGGTCACGCGATCACGGTCCTCGCCGGGGTGCCCGAGGCGGAGCTGCTGGTCGCGGGCGGCCGTCCGGCCGAGGAGCGGGATCCGGACCGGGAGCGGCTGTTCGCCGTGGCCCGGCGGTGCGGCGTCGCCGACCGGGTCCGCTTCGTCGGTCCGGTCGACCGCGGCGCGGTGCCCCGGCTGCTGCGCTCGGCCGACGTCGTCGTGTGCGCGGCCCCGGAGTGGTCGGCCGGCACCGGCGCACTGGAGGCGATGGCCTGCGGTCGCGCCGTCGTCGCCACGGCCGCCGGCCCGCAGGCCGACCTCGTCGTCGACGAGGTCAGCGGGCTGCTCGTGGCGCCGCGCGACGACCGCGCGCTCCTGCAGGCGCTGCGGGACACGCTCGAGCACCGGTGCCGGCGTGAGGCGTTCGGGATCGCCGGGCGCAACCGGGCCACGGCGGTGTACGACCGGGCCGCAGCCGGGACCGCTCTGCTGGCCAGCCACCGCTCCGTCGTCGGGGAACCGGAACACGCCGCTGCGGGCTGACGCCCCGGCCCGCACACACGGCAGACGGGGGAGGGACCGCCGGTCCCTCCCCCGTTCCGTCGTGCACCGGGCGGGTCAGGCTCCGAGTTCCTCGCGGAGCCTGCCGACGATGCGGGTCAGCAGCCGGGAGACGTGCATCTGGGACACACCGATCTCCGAGGCGATCTCGGACTGCGTGCGGTCGCCGTAGAACCGCAGCAGCAGGATGCGCCGCTCCCGCGGTGGCAGGGCGTCGATCCGGGTCCGCAGCTCGTCGCGCATCGTGGCGGTCTCGAGGTCGGGGTCGTCGTCGCCGAGCCGCTCGCCGAGGGTGAGCTCCCCGTCCGGGCCGGGCATGTCCAGTGAGGCGGCGCGGTAGGACTCCAGGGCTCCGAGCGCCTCCACGACCTCCGAGGTGTCGGCGTCGAGCTCCTCGGCGAGCTCGCTGGGCCGCGGTGCGCGGCCGAGCCGCTGGGAC
>NZ_FOUY01000143.1 GCF_900115005.1 Pseudonocardia ammonioxydans
ACCGCCAGGCGGTGGAGATGGCGTCCTGGGCGCGCGACCACAGCACCGATCCACGGGTGCGGCAGCTGGCCTTCGACATCGAGACCACCCAGAACCGGCAGGCCGGGATCATGCAGGGCTGGCTGGGCCTATGGGATGCACCGACGCTGCCCACCGGCGGACACATGGCATGGATGGCCACCGGCATGAACCCCTCCGGCGACGGCACGGCCGCCATGACTGCCGACGGCTCGATGTCCAGGATGCCCGGCATGGCCACCGCCGAGGAGCTGGCCCGGCTGCGGGCGACGCCGCCACCCCAGCTGGACGTGGTGTTCCTGCAGCTGATGCTGCGCCACCACGAGGGCGGTACCTCGATGCTGCAGTACGGTCGCGACCACGCCGACACCAGCGACGTGCGCAACCTGGCCTCGCAGATGCTGACCGCGCAGACCGCGGAGTCGCAGCTAATGACGTCGTTACTGCTCGCGCGGGGCGCTCAGCCCCTTCCTATGGACTGAGCATCGGGGCTCCGCGACGATTGCTCAGCGAGTTCGGCGAGCGCCAACGTCGGGACAGGCCCGTCGGGGCCCTCGGAGCGGCCCGCTGAGCTGGATGTTCACTACGTGAGTGACCGAGGCACCCCGGCCAACACGTGGTCCTTCGGTATAGCGCCTCGAGACGACCGTTCGGCGGCGTCGTCCGCGCCGATCCGCACGCCCGTTCATGTCTGGCTTGGCCGATGCGGGTCCGAAACGGAGGACCGTTCCGCCGCGGCTGGGAAGGGCTCGCGTACTGGTCGCTGCTCTGTTCACAGTCCGACGCGCTGTCCTGTCTCCGGACAGGAAGTGGCGTGGGCAGACCTCGGTTGCTGGGATCGACGGCGTACGGGACGAGCGCGGCGCTGTGTTCCCGTCGTCAGTGTTCTACGCTGTGTCGGAGTTCGACAGGGTCACGACGAGACGGGACACGTGATGGTGCAGCGGGGCGGGGTCGCGGTGACCTTGCTGGCTGCCCTCGTCGGGCTGCTGGCGCTACACCCACTGTCCTCGGGCTACGAGAGACCCGAGACGCACCCGGCGACCGCAAGCGCCTCCGCTGCTCTCCCAACGCTGACTCCTACGATGGACGGCCCGGGTGACGGCGCCCATACGGCGGGCTGCCCGGATTCGCCTGCGGACAGCCACGCCGCGCCGATCATGCAGGTCCGCCAGGACGAGCACGGACCCGCTCCGACCGCGGTGGTCGTTCCGGCGCTCGACCGGTCGCCGCCGCCCGGCCCGTCGCCGGTAGCGGTGCCCGTACCCGAGACATCGGTCCTCGCCGGTGCTCGTCTACTGATCGGGCTCGGCATCTCACGGACGTAGACCGGCCGACAGCGCTCGCCTGGCCCCGGCCTACGCCCGCAACGGCTCTGGCGTGACTGCTGCCGTTCGCCTGCGCCCGTCGCCCCCACTGCCGACAAGGACACATCGGGGCTGGCGCGCGCCCGTTCCATCTTTCCTCGGGCCCGGCACCCTTACCGTCGACGCTGTCGACCAGGGAGCGGAGCTCTCGCGTCGAAAGGACCTCTCCATGACCCAGGTCGACCCCCGGCCGGTGTCGTTGGACACACACCCACCACGCCGCAGCGGGAAGGGATCCGTGGTCCTCAGGATGCTGAGGACCACGGATCCGAAGGACATCTCGATCCTCTACATGGTCACGTCGTTCGGGTTCTTCATGGTCGGCGGCGTGATGGCGTTGCTGATCCGTGCCGAGCTCGCGCGTCCGGAGCTGCAGTTCCTCTCGACCGAGCAGTACAACCAGCTGTTCACCATGCACGGCACGATCATGCTGCTGCTGTTCGC
>NZ_FOUY01000003.1 GCF_900115005.1 Pseudonocardia ammonioxydans
CCCATGAAGCCGTAGGTCATCCGGGCCCACTCGGCGATCGCGGTCTGGTCGGCCTTGAGGTCCTCGACCGAGTGCGGGGTGCGGAAGAACGGGTGGGTGAGCCCGGCGCTGCCGGTGTCGGTGGGGACGGTCAGCTTGTCCTGCTTGTCCGGGTCGTGCAGGGCGTCGTAGAGCCGGGCGGTCATCCGGACCGCGTTGCGGAACGCGGGGTGGGTGGTGACGTCGTCGACCTTCTCGCCGTGGAGGTAGACCTCGCGGCCGTCGCGCAGGCTCTCGACGTACTCCTCACCGGTCATCGGCCGCGACACGCGGCCGTCCTCGCCGGTGGGAGTGGGCACGGAATCCTGTTGCAGGGTCATCGTCGACTCCTTCGTGACTGATGAGTTCGTGCTGGTGACAGAGGGCATGAGGGGCAGCCCGGCTCAGTGGGCAGCCCGGCTCGGTGGGCTGTCCGGCCCGGGACTGTCCGGCCCGGTGCACGGCCCGGCTCAGTGGGCGGCCCGGTTCGGGATCCAGGCCTGGCCCTCGGGGCCGTCGGCGGAGCCGGCCCACAGCAGGGGCTGATGGTCCGCGCCGAGGTGGTGGAACTTGCCGGTGTGGAACAGCAGCGGCTTGCCGGGGTTGATCACGAACTCCTGGACCTCGCCCAGGTAGAGCACGTGGTCCCCGCCGTCGTAGGCCTGCCACGGGGTGCAGGACACGTGCGCCAGGGCGCCGTCGAGCCGCGGCGCGCCGCAGGCGCTGTCCGGTAGCCAGGCCACCTCCTGGTTCGGCCGGCCGGCGAAGTGCATCGCCAGATCCTTCTGGGCGGCCTCGAGCACGTTGACGGTGAACGGCCGCTGCTCGGTCTCGACCAGGCCGCACAGCCGCGATCGCCGGTCCAGCGAGACGAGCACCAGCGGCGGGTCCAGCGACACCGCGGTGAACGCGTTCACCGTCGCGCCGTGCGGCTCCCCGTCGGCACCCAGGCACGTGATCACGGTGACGCCGGTCGTGAAGTGACCGAGGCACTGCCTCAGTTCCTTCGGATCGATCGCCATTGATCCCACCTCCTGGTACGCTCTGCTGCTGTACGCTCTGCGTACCTGCTGCCCGCTATGCGTTCGGAACGCGGATCACTGTCGCGTGGGCGCGGTCACGAGTCAAGGCACGGACCCGGAAGAATGCCCCGTGAGCAGGACTGATAACCGCTGGATTCAGAGGAGGAGTGACTGAATGGGCTCGCCGCAGGGCGCCGAGGACCGGGACCGGATCCAGAGCATCGAGCGCGGATTCGCCGTGTTGCGCGTGTTCGACGCCGACCGGCCGCGCCCGACCAGCACCGATGTGGCCGAGGCGACCGGGCTGTCGCGCCCGGCGGTGCGCCGGATCCTGCTGACGTTGCAGCACCTGGGCTACGTGCGCCCGGTCGGGAACCGGTGGCGGCTGACGCCGCGGGTGCTCTCGCTCGCGCAGCACTACACTGCGACCAACTCCGTCGCCGACATCGCCCAGCCGCACCTGACGGCCCTGGCCGAACGGACGGGGGAGTCGGTCTCGCTGGCCGTGCTCGACGGCGGCGACGCGGTCTGGGTGGCCCGGGTCCCGGTCCGGCGGCTGCTGAGCATCGACATCTCCCCGGGCAGCCGGGTGCCCGCCCCGGCGACGTCGGCGGGGCGGGTGCTGCTGGCCTGGAACGACGAGCCGGTGATCGCGAGCGTGCTGGCCGCGGAGCTGCCCGCCTACACCGACCGGACCGTCACCGACCCCCGGCGGCTGCGTGCCGAGCTGCGCGAGGTGCGCGCACGCGGCTGGGCGGTCGTCGCGGGCGAGCTCGACCTGGACCTGCTCTCGCTGTCGGTCCCGGTGCGCGACCACACCGGCGAGGTGGTCGCGGCGCTGGCCGCGTCGACGAGCGCCGCCCGGTTCACCGCCGACGAGCTCACCGCGAAGGTGCTCGACCCGATGCTGGCCACCGCATCCCGGCTGAGCACCGAGCTCGGCCAGCCGCGCGGGGCCGACGCCCGCGAACGCCGCGAGGGCTTCTTCTAGAACGGGCGGTTCCTCAGCCGAGCACCGCCGACTCGCCCCAGATGTCCTCCAGGTAGCGGCCCTCGGCACGCAGCCCGGCCAGCCACTGCTCGCCGGCGGCCTCGTCCGCCCCGGCCCGGTCGCGGAAGATCCCGGTCAGCGCGGCCCGCACGGCGGGCGCCATCGTGGCGGCGTTCCCGCAGACGAAGACCACGGCGTCCCGCTCCAGCAGCGTCCACACCTGCTCGGCCTCACCGGCCAGCGCGTGCTGGACGTAGCGGTACGGGTGTCCGGGGACCCGGGAGTACGCGGGCAGCAGCCGGGCGACGCCGGCGTCGGCGTAGTCGGTCAGCTCGTCGGCGTAGAGCAGGTCGTCGTGCGGGTCCCGGCAGCCCAGCACCAGCAGCGACTCCGCGACCGGCACGCCCTGGGCGTGCAGCGCCATCCGTTCCCGGCAGAACCCGCGGAACGGGGCCATCCCGGTCCCGGCCCCGATCATGAGCATCGGCCGGTGCGGGTTCTCCGGCGGCCGGAACGGGATCGACGGTTCCCGGACCAGCACGAACACCGTCCCGCCCGGTTCGGTGTCGCGCAGGTGGGTCGAGCAGACGCCGTGGTGGACGCCGTCCCCGGAGCGGGCCGGGGCCTCCAGCACCCCGACGGTGAGCGACGGGTGCGGGTCGGCCTGCGGCGCCGAGGAGATCGAGTAGTAGCGGGGCCGCAGCGGCGGCAGCGCGTCGAGGAACTCCGCGAACGGCAGCGTGCTCGCCGGGTGGGCCTCCACCAGGTCCAGCAGCGACCGCCGGGGCGCCGCGACCTGCTCGCGGTAGCGCGCGCGGGAGGCCTCGTCGGTGCCGGTCAGCCCCTCCAGCGCGGCCCGCTCGGGGGAGGCGGGCAGGTGCGCGGCCAGTGCCGCGATGCCCGCCCGCCCGGCCGGGTCCTGCAGCTCGACGCAGCCGGCGAGCACGGCCAGCAGCGGGTACGGCTCGCCGGTCGGCAGGTGCGTCGGCGCCGTCCCGGAGGCGGTCACGGTCAGGTAGGTGCCCGCGTCCAGGCCGAAGCGGGTGAGCACCCGCCGGACCAGCGCGGCGTCGTTGCGGGGCAGGACGCCCAGGTGGTCGCCCGTGCCGTAGGACGTCCCGGCCGGGAGCTCGATCTCGAGGTGGCGCACCGAGCGGGTCCCGGTACCCGAGGTCAGCTCGCGGTTGGCCCGCACGAGTGCGGGCACGCTGCGGTAGGACCGCACGACCGGGGCCGAGGCGCGGCGGTTCTCGTACTCCAGGCGCAGCCGTGGCCCGGCCGCCGCCGGTGCGGCCGCGGCCCGGGTGCCGAGGTCGAGCGCGGTCGCGAGGTCGTCCCACAGCCCGCCGGCCCAGGCCGCGTACCGGCCGTCGAAGTCACCGCGCGCGTCGCCCTCGCCGCGCGGGTGCACCCGGGTGCCGCCGAGCGCGGCGAGCCGCTCGTCGATCAGGGTCGGCACCGCCTGGTAGGTCGAGGCCCAGTCCCGGTTGCCGCAGCCGAACACGGTGAACCGCACGCCGGTGGCCGCGCCGGGCGGGGTCGCCTCGTCGCGCAGCCAGGCACAGAACGCGGCCGCGTTGTCCGGCGGGGTGCCGTTGTACGAGGCCGACACGATCACGACGGCACCGGTGGCGGGCAGGTCCCGGGTGGCGCTGTCGAGCGGGGCGGTGCGGGCGGCGTAGCCGCGGTCGGCGGCGTCGCGCGCGATCCGTCCGGCGATGTCCTCGGCGGTGCCGAGGTTGGAGCCGAACAGCACCAGCAGCCCGGTGCCGTGCCGGTCGCCGGCGGCCTGCGGTTCGGCGACGGCCGTCCCCGTGCCGCCCGTCCCCGTGCCGCCCGGTTGCAGGACCGCCGCGCCCGCGCCCGGGGTCCGGCCGGTGCGCGGGCGCAGCGTGACGGTGAGGCCCTCCGGTTTGAGGGTGAGCGACTCACGGATCTGCAGCCGGTAGTCCGCATGGTCGACCAGCTCGAACCGCTGCACGAGCATGGCCAGCACGAGCACGGCCTCCTGCATCGCGAACTGGCGCCCGATGCAGGCCCGCTGCCCGGAGCCGAACGGCTTGAACGCGTTCGGCGGGAGCGCGTCGCGGCGCTCGGGGGCGAAGTGCTCGGGGTCGAAGTCGTCGGCGTCGGGGCCCCACACCTCGGGCAGCCGGTGCAGCATCGGGGTCAGCGCGACGATCGCGGTGCCGCGGGCCATCGGGTAGCCGCCGACCGTGTCGTCGGCGTAGGGCTGCCGGGTGAAGGCGGGCGCGGTCGGCCACAGCCGCAGCGTCTCGTCGAGGACCTGCCGGACGTAGGTGAGCCGGCCGAGCATCTCCGCGGTCGGCATCACGCCCGGGTCGGTGCCGAGCACCCGGTCGACCTCGTCCTGGACCCGGGCGACCACCTCCGGATGCTTGATCAGGTAGGCGATGGTGAACGACAGCAGGCCGCTGGTGGTCTCGTGCCCGGCGATCAGGAACGTGATGCACTGGGAGACGATGTTGTGGTCGGGCAGCTGGCGGCCCTGCTTGTCGGTGCCGGTCAGCATCCGGGCCAGCAGGTCGTCGCCCGGGTCGGCCGAGCGCCTGCGCTCGTCGAGGATCGCGCCGACGGTGCCGGTCAGCAGCTGCAGGTCGCGGGCGAAGCGGTGCTCGGCGCCGCGGCGGGCCCGGATCAGCGCCGGGAACATCCGGGACCGCGCCTGGCTCTCGGCGAGCACCCCGAGCATCGCGTCGACGAACGGGTGGTTGGTCTCGCGGTAGAAGGAGTTGAAGCGGTAGCCGAACCCGCACAGGGCGATCGTGTCGAGGGTCAGCCGGGTGGTGTCCGCGGTGACGTCGACCGGGTCGCCGGGGTTGGTGCGCTCCCACTTGAGCATCAGCTGCTGCGCGACGTCGATCATCTGCGGGAGGTAGCCGCGCATCGAGCGGGTGCTGAACGCCGGCAGCAGGATGTCGTGCGCGCTGTGCCAGAGCGGGTCGTCGGTGTCGGCGGTGAACAGCCCGGCGCTGGTGAAGCGGCTGCGCAGGATCAGCTGCCCGCCGCCGACCAGCTTGGTGAAGCGTTCGTCGTCGCAGAGGTCGTCGACCATGTCCAGGCCGGACACGACGTAGCGGTCCCCGCCCGGCGTGTGCAGCCGCATGATCGGGCCGTAGCGGCGGGTGAGCTCCATCAGGGCCTGGATGGTGCGGCCGGACGGGACGTCGAGGGCGTTGCCGATCAGCGGTAGCGGGCGCGGCCCCGGGACGGCTGTGGTCCCCGGGGAACGGTTGCCGGAGGGACCGCTCCCGGAGGGGGAGGGACGGGACGGTGCGGCCATGACGGCTCCTCGGTCCGGGGAGGGATCAGGACGGTGCGGGTTCGGCCGCCGGGGCGGCCGGCCGGTCGCGGCGGGTGTGCACGAGTAGGCTCACGGCGATCAGCACGACCCACGCGGGCAGCACGAGCGTGGTCGCGGGCTCGGTGCTCGCGGCGAGCAGCAGGAACGCGGCGAGCAGGTAGCCGATCAGCGCCACCGGGCCCGGCAGCACCCCACCGGCCCGAAGCAGGGTCGTCGTGGTGATGGCGAACATCCCGGCGCCGCGCACGGCGAACACGAAGAACAACGCGTAGCCGACGGCGGTCAGCGCCCGCGCCACGTCCGGCGCGACCGGAGGCGCCTGCCCCAGCCACGACGCCAGTGCCGGTGCCGCGACGGACGCGGTGGCGGCGAACAGCATGGCCACGAACAGCACGCCGGAGAGCAGGTTCAGCCCGTGTGCCATGGCGGGCGGTGCCGGGACCAGGGTGTCGAGCAGGGCCCGCACGGCGGTCATGTGCCAGAGGAACGCGATGCCGGCCAGGGGGGCGAGGTAGAGCCCGACCGCGACCAGCAGCCCGTCGCCGCCACCCGCCTGGAAGGAGGCGTAGCGGTCGTCGGGGGCCGCGAGGCCGGGCGCGCGGCGCAGCAGGAGCAGGGCGACGACGAACAGCGCGGCGAACAGCAGACCGGTACCGGCCGCGAGCCGCGCCCGCTGCCTGTTCATCGTGGTCCCCGGCGCGGGGCGCTGCGCAGCATCGGTGCCTCCTGAACGACCGGGTGGGCGTCGACCCGGCGGGTGTGGGCCCTGCTCGAGGCTGCCGGGGACGCCCGGCGGCGCACCCTGTCCGGAGTGACCAGTCGGCCTTCCAGCCGACCCGCCGTCAGCGGGTGGTGACAGCGGGTAGCGCCTCGCGCAGCCGTCGCCGGGAGGTGACGCCGAGCTTGGCGTAGACGTTGCTGAGGTGGTAGGCGACGGTCCGGGGCGTCACGAACAGGTGTTCGGCGACCTCCCGGTTGGTGAGACCCCGCACCACCAGGGCGACCACGGCGCGTTCGTGCGGGGTCAGGCCCAGGGCGTCGTCCCCGTCCGGCGGGGTCAGGCCGGCCTCGTGCAACGCGGCCTCGCAGCGGCTCCGGTACGGGTCGGCGCCGAGCGCGGTGAACGCGTCGCGCGCGGCGCGGAGCAGGTCCACGCCCGCGCGGCGGGAGCCGGTCGCGAGCGCGCGCAGCCCCGCCTCCAGGTCCAGCCGCGCCCGGGCCAGCGGCGCCCGCGGTGCCGCCGGGCCGGACGGGGCCGGGAAGGCCGGGGACAGCAGGGGCGGCGGCATCAGCGTGGGGAGCGGGGTGTCCGGCGGGGCCAGGAGCAGGTGCAGCCGGGCGGCGTCGATGCCGTGCCGGGTCGGGGGCCGGTCCGCGAGCCGGGCGTCCAGGGCGGCCAGCTCCGCGACGGCGGCGGTGTGCCGACCGCAGGCGTGCAGGGCCTCGGTCCGCAGCACCCGTGGGGCGAGCAGGCCGAGCCCGTCGGCGGCGGACGCGACCCGGGGATCCTCCAGCGGCGCCAGGGCCCGCAGCATCGCGTCCGGGTCGTCCTCGACGCCGGCCAGCACGGCCCGGGCCACGGCGAGCAGGATCGTCGCGCCCCACCAGTCCGGACCGGCCGCCGCCTCGTCGAGGTGCGCCCGGGCCTGCTCGCGCTGCCCGCGCACGGCCAGCGCCTCGGCGGCCAGTGCGTGCGCGAGGGCGCCGGCGAGCGGGGTGCCGCCGTCCCGGGCGGCGGCGCAGGCCGGTTCCGGCCCGGCGCCGGGCTCGCCGAGCCGGTCGTGGGCATCCGCGCGGAACGCCAGCGCGAGCGCGAGTCCGCGTACCGGCTCGCCCGCCCGGGCCCGGCGCACCGCCTCGTCGAGCTGCGCGGCCGCCGTCGCGTCGTCCGCGGCGAGCGCGGCCAGGACCCCACGGGCCACCAGCGCGTCGGGCGGTGTCGCGGGCGCCCCGGTTCCGGGACGGGCGAGCCGTTCCAGCAAGTCCTGTGCCGCGCCGGCCCGCCCGGTCGCGGCGAGCCCGAGGAGTACGGCGGCGCCGGCGAGGCGCCGCCCGCCCGGTGCGGGGCCGGCGGCGAGCGCGGCACCGCCCCGGACGACCGCGCGTTCCGGGGCGCCCTCCAGCACGTCGAGCAGGGCGAGCCGGGCGTCCCGGTCGGCGGCATCGGCATCGCCGGGACCGGGGCCGGGAACACTGCCGGAGCCGGGGCCACCGCCGGGGCCGGGGCGGGGGCCGCCGCTGGGGCCGGGGCCGCTGCCGGGGCCGGGAATGCTGCCGGGACCCGGAACACTGCCGGAGCCGGGAACGCCGCCGGGGCCCGGCGTGTCGAGCAGCACCCGGGCGCGGGCGAACCGGCCGGTCAGCAGGGCCAGCTCACCGAGCAGCCGGTCCCGGGCCGGGCCCGGCGTGCACTGTTCGACACCGGCCTCCCCGGCGACCGCCCGGGCGATCTCGCCGCCGTCGAGCAGCCGGCGGACGGCGTCGAGCGTGCGCCGCTCCCGCCCGGCCGGGCACGGGGTGAGATCGGCCGCCGCGTGCAGCAGGTCGGCGGCCTCGCCGCCGGAGGGCACGGCGACCGGGTCGGCGGCGAGCACCTCCAGCTCGTCGGCGAGCCCGGCGTCGGTGCCGTCGGCGGCCGCGACCCGGTGCAGCAGCGCCTCCCGGCCGGTAGTCAGCCGGGCGGCGCGGGCGTGCAGCGCCCGGCGCCGCGCGGCAGGCAGGTCCCCGTGCACGGCCGCGCGGACCAGCGGGTGGGTGAAGGCGATCCGGACCGGGGCGGAACCGTCCTGTGCCCGCAGCAGGCCCAGTGCTGCCGCCCCGTCCAGCGCCGCGGACACCGGGGAACCGGTACCGGCGCCGGCGAGCGCGGCGGCGAGCCCCAGCGGGCAGGTCGGCCCGAGTACCGCGGCCGCGACGACCAGCTCCTCGGTGGCCGGGGCCGCCCGGGCCAGCCGCGCCGCCACCAGCGCGGCGAAGGACCGCGGCGCGGGCAGGACCTGCCCGGTCCGGGCGAGCTCCTCCGGCGTGAGCTCCTCGAGCAGCGTGCGGGTGTGCAGCGGGTGCCCGCCGGTGTGCCGGCGCAACCGGTCGGCGGTCCCGGTGGAGCCGAGAGGGCGGCCGAGCGCGGCCGCGAGGTCGGAGATCTCGGCCGGGGCGAGGCCGTCGAGCGGCAGCCGCCGGCCGCGGCCGGGGCCGAGCAGGCGCTCCCAGCGCGGATCGGGGGCCGGGCCGTCCGCCTCGCCGGGGCGGGCGGCGGCGAGCACCAGGACACGGTCGTGCCGCAGCCGTCGCACCAGGAACAGCAGCGCGCCGACCGAGGGACGGTCGGCCCACTGCAGGTCGTCGAGGACGAGCAGGACCGGGTCCGGGCCGGGCAGCGCGCCGATCGCGGTGAGCAGCTCGGCCCCGGCCGCGAGCGGGTCCGCGTGGCGGGCACCGGTGCGTCCGGTGCCGGGTGCGCCCGCAGGAAGCTGTGCGCTCAGCTGGTCGACGAGCCCGTACGGCAGGTGCGCCTCGTCCTCGGCGCCGTCGGCGGACAGCACCACCGCGTCGCGGGCGCGGGCGGTGGCCCGGGTGAGCAGGGCCGTCTTGCCACAGCCCGCGGGCCCCTGGACCCACACCAGGCCGGGCCGGCCGGACCGGGCGGCGGCCCAGGCCGCACCGAGGACCGCGAGCTCGGAGCGGCGCCCGACGAACACGTCGTCACCGGATTCGTGGTCCCCGAGATCCTGGGAGGCGGGCTCACCGGGGGCACGGTCACCGGCGTCGTCCGGACGAGCCGGACGCTCGACGACCAGGCCGGATGCGGCGGAGGAGGTCATCGGTCGACCAGAGCGCACCCCGGCGCGCGGGTCCATACCCAGTTTCGACGGTTCCCGTCACCGGGCCCGGGGTCAGCGGTGGTCGGCCTGCGCCGCGGCGTGCTCGACGGCGGCGGGTGACAGGCCGCGGCGGGCGCCGTCCCACTCACCGGTGTCGGGCGGTTCGCAGGGGAGCGCGTGCACGTAGCTGCGCACCGCCCTGCCGTCGGGGGTGACACCGCCGTGGGTGCGGCAGCGGAGCGGCTCGCGGGTGCGGTCGATCGGGTGGAAGCAGACCTCGCAGAGCAGGTCCGGGGTCATGCGGCCCACCCGTGCTGCTCGACCGGGTCGACGGTCCCGGCCGCCGGGCACGCCTCGACGTGCACCACGGTGTGGCGCCAGAAGACGTTGCCGTCGGCATCGGAGTGGTCGATGTGGGCCAGCCGGTAGAAGCGGTCGGCCGCGGGGTCGACCGGGGCGTAGCAGCGCTCGCACAGAAGGATCATCGTCGCATCAGTTCTCTAGAGCCAAGTGATCGGAATGCATCCATGCTGTACCCGGCGGTCGCCGCCCGGACACCGGATCGTGACCGGCGCCGCTGTGTCGTCTCTTACGGCCGCTGCGTCGTCTCTTACGGCGGTGTGCGCCCACGGCGGCGACGCGCCGGGTCGCCTCGGCAGTGCTGTCGGTGCCCTCTCCTACACTCGTCCGGTCCGCCTGATCACCGAGGTACGGAGCCCCTGCTTGCGCCTGGTCCACGCCGCCGACCTGCACCTGGACAGCCCCCTGCGCGGGCTGTCCCGGCTCGGTGACTCCGACCTCGCCGGGACGCTGCGGGCGGCCACCCGCCGGGCCTGCGAGAACCTGGTCGACGCCGTCGTCGACCACCGCGCGGACGCGCTGCTGCTGGCCGGTGACGTCTACGACGGGGACTGGAAGGACTACGCCACCGGCGCCTTCTTCGTCCGGCAGCTGTCGCGGCTGCACGACGAGGGCGTCCCGGTCTTCCTGATCAACGGCAACCACGACGCCGAGTCCGAGATCACCCGCTCGCTGCGGCTGCCCCCGAACACCCACCGGCTCTCGGTGGAGGCCCCGGAGACGGTGGTGCTCGACGACCTCGGGCTGGCGGTGCACGGCCAGGGCTTCGCCCGCCGCGCCGTGCTGGAGAACCTGGTCCCGGCCTACCCGGACCGGGTCCCCGGCCTGGTCAACGCCGGGATGCTGCACACCTCGGTGCAGGGCGACGACCGGCACGACACCTATGCCCCGTGCCGTCCGGACGACCTGTCCGGCTGCGGCTACGAGTACTTCGCGCTCGGCCACGTGCACGAACAGCAGCTCGTCTGCGACGGCCTGCACCGGGCCGCGTTCGCCGGGAACCTGCAGGGCCGCCACCCCCAGGAACGCGGCGCGAAGGGGGCGCTGCTGGTCGACGTCGAGCCCGGGCAGCGGGCCGAGCTGACACCGGTGGAGCTCGACGTCGCCCGCTGGGAGCTGGTGGAGGTCGACATCGGTGGCCTCGCCGACGCCGACGAGGTGTTCGACGCGGTCACCGCCGCCGTGCGGGAGCGCAGCGCGGCGGCCGCGCCCCGGGCCGTCGTCGCCCAGGTGACGCTGCACGGATCCGGTCCGGCCGCGGCGGCGCTGACCGAGACCGACCGGGTCCGCACGGAGCTGGAGCTGGCCGCGGAGAACGCGGGCGCGGTACTGGAGAAGATCCGCAACCGGACCCGCCCGCCGGCCGACGCGCAGGCCGTCGACCCCGAGCTGACCGCGGCGGTGTCCGCGGCGGCGACCGGGCTGGCCGGTGATCCGGAGCGGATCCGGGAGCTGGCGGCGCCGCTGGAACGCGAGGTCGGGCGCCGGCTGCGCGAGGCCGGGCTGCTGGACCTGCGCGACGGCGAGCGTCTCGCCGCGCTGGCCCACCAGGCCGAGCAGCAGCTGCTGGCCCGGATGGCGGGGGAGCGGTCGTGACCGCCCGGCTGCGCACGCTGGTCCTCGAACGCTACGGCGCCTACGAAGGGCGCTCGCTGGAGCTGGGCGCGGGGCTCACGCTCGTGGCGGGCCCGAACGAGGCCGGCAAGACGACGCTGCTCGACGCGCTGTCCGACCTGCTGTGGGGGATGCCCCGGCCGGTCCAGCACGCCTACGCGTTCAGCCCGGCCCGGCTGGCGGTCTCCGCGCGTGTCGAGGGCCCGGCAGACGAGGGCCCGGCCGTCGAGGGCACATCAGGTCAGGGCGCAGCAGGCGAGCGGATCCTGCGCCGCACCACCCGGGGCCTGCACGACGCGGAGGACCGCAGCGTCGACGCACCCTGGGGGACCGGTGGGGCGGAGGCCCGCAAGCGCTGGCGGGAGGGCTTCGGCCTGGGCCACGAGCAGCTGCGGGCCGGCGGGCGCCGGCTCTGTGCCGGCGGCGGCGACCTGGCCGAGCTGGTGTTCACCGCGCGCAGCGGGCGCGACGCCCGCGCGCTCATCGCCGCGCTCGACGTCGAGGCCGACGCCCTCTACAAGGAGCACCGCGGCAGCAAGTCGGTGCAGGTGCGGGCCGCGTTCGCCCGCTTCACCGAGGCCGAGCAGGCCGCCGCGGACCGCACGTCGCGGGCCGGTGAGGTCACCGCGATCGCCGACGAGATCGCCCGGCTGGAACGGCGGGCCGCCGAGCTCGCCCGGACCCGGCGCACCGCCGCCGACGACGCCGACCGGGCCCGCCAGGCCGTCCGGGCCCGGGAACCGGCCCGCGAGCTGGCCGGGCTCCGGGCCGAGCGCGCCGCGCTGTGCGCCGCCGGTGCCGCGCTCGGCGCCGACTCGCTGGCCGAGTACACCCGGGCCACCGCGGACCGGGAGACCGCCGAGCGGCAGCGCGACGAGCACCGCGAGCGTGCCGAGGAGCTGCGTGCCCGGCGCGCCGAGCTCGACCTCGACGAGGCCCTGCTCGCCGACGCCACCCGGATCCGCGAGCTGGAGTCCGCCGCCGAGGCACGCCGGTCCGACGCCGAGCGGGCGGCCCGGCTGCGCGCCGACGCCGCCGAGCTGCACCGGCGCGCGGAGACCGCGCTGGCCGGGCTGGTCGCCGAGGACGGGCGCAGCGCCGACGAGCGGCTCGCCGCCGTGCACCTGCCCGCCGACCGGGCCCGTGACCTCGATGCGATCGCCCGCCGGCTGCACGACGCCGTGGTCGAGGCCGAGCGCGCCGAGCGGCTGCACGCCGACGCCCTCGCCGAGGTGCGGGAGGCGGCCGACGTGCCCGGCGGGCTGGACCCGGAGCGGGTGGGGCGGGTCGCCGAGGTCCGTCGCGCGATCGAGGCCGAGGGGTCGGCTGCGGCGCTGTGCCGGGCGGCGGTGGTCGAGCGGGACGCGGCGCTGGCCCGCCGGTCCGAGGCGCTGGCCGCGGCCGGGTACCGCGGGCCCGGTGGGGCGGCGGGGACAGGCGGCTCCGGCGGGGCTGATCCGACCGCGGCCGACCGGGCCGGTGCTGATCCGACCGGGGCTGATCGGGACGGGGCTGATCGGGCCGGTGCCGCCGTGCTGGCGCCCCCGATGCGGGAGGTCCGGTCGCTGCGCAGCGCGGTGCGCTCCGCCGAGCAGGACCTGCGCAGCGCCGAACGTGCCGCGGCCGACGCCGCCGAGCGCGAGTACCGCGCCCGCTCCGCCCGCGACGGCGTCGCCGCCCGGGGCCGCCCGGTCGGTCCCGAAGCCCTCGCGGCCGCCCGCGCGGAGCGGGACACGGCGGTCCGGGAGCTGTTCGCCGCCGGTGGCACCGGGACCGCCGGGACCACCGGGACCACTGGGACCACCGGGACCGCTGGGACCACCGGGACCGCCGGGACCGCTGGGACCACTGGGACCACTGGGCCCGCCGCCGCCCGCGCCGCACGGGTCGCCGCCGCCGTCGCCGCGGCCGATCGGGTCGCCGACGACATGATCGCCTCCGCGGACCGGGTCGCCGAGCTCGCGCACCGCGAGGCCGAGCTGGAGGCCGCGACCGCGGAGGCCGCGGAGGCCGCCGACGCCGTCGAGGCCGCGCGGGCCCGCGGCACCGAGGCGGGCACGGCCTGGGCGACGCTGTGGCGTTCGCACGGCGTCGCCGTCCCCGACCCCGACGACGCCGACGGGGTCGTCGCCGCACTCGCCGAAGCGGCCCGCGCGCAGGACGAGGTCGACCGCGCCGACGAGCGGCTCGCCCGCCTGCGCGACCAGGCCGACGAGCAGGAACGCGCCCTCGCCGCCGCGCTGGCCGCGGCCGGGCGGCCCCGCGACGGGGCGCCGCTGGACGTGCTGCTGGTCGCCGCGGACGACCTGGCCACCGAGGCCGAGCACGCCCGCGACCGCCGGGTGCTGTTGCAGCGGCTGCGCAGCGAGGCCGAGCGGGCCGGTGGTGCCGCCGACGCCGCCCGGCACGAACGCGAGCTCGCCCGGTCGCAGTGGCGGTTCGCGCTGCGCGGGGCCGGGCTGCCCACCGACCTGGGACCGTCCGGATGGGACACCCGCCGGGACACCGTCGCCGACGCCCAGCAGGCCGGCGCGACCGCCCGTCAGGACGACGCCGAGGCCAAGCGTCTCGAACGCACCGTCCACGCGCACCGCCGCGCGGTCACGGCGCTGGTCGAGCGGCACCTGGATCGTGCGCCCACCGGCACGGCGTCCGCCGACCGGCTCGGGGAGCTGGCCGACCGGGTCCGGGAGGTCACCAAGGGCGCGGTGTCTGCCGGGCACCTCGACGACGGCATCGTCGCCGCCGAGGATGCCGCGACCCGCGCCGCGCGCGACGCCGGCGCGGCCGGTGCGGTGCTGGACCGGCTCGCGGTGGAGCTGGCGCTGACCGAGGCGATGGAGCCGGGCGGGCTGGCGGCCGCGGCCGAGCGCGGGGCCGCCGTCGCCGACCTCGACGACCGGATCGCCGAGCAGGCCCGGCTGCTGGCCGCCGCCGCACCCGACCTGGACCCGGACGAGCTCGTCGCCGCCGCCCCGGAGACCGAGCCGGGAGCGCTCGCCGAGGCCCTCGACCGGGCCGAGGCGTACGAGAGCGAGCTCGGTGCGGAGCAGGACGCGCTGCGCGAGCAGCTCGGCGAGCTGCGTGCCCGGCGCCGGGAGCTGGAGGAGGCCGAGGGCGCCGCGGAGCTGCACGCCCGGGCCCAGGAGGAGCTGGCCGGGGTCGCCGAGGCGGCCGAGCGCTACCTGGTGCTGCACCTGCAACGGGAGATCCTGCGCCGCGAGCTCGAGGCCTACGAGCGCAGCCACGCCTCCCCGCTGCTGGTGCGGGCCGGGGCGCTGCTGGAGCGCCTGACCGGGGGCCGGTTCGTCGCGCTGCGCCCGCCTGCTGAGCCCGGCGCGGGGGGCCGCACCCTGGTCGCGGTCCGCGGCGACGGCGAGGAGCTGCCACCGGAGAAGCTCTCCGAGGGCACCGCCGACCAGGTGCACCTGGCGCTGCGACTGGCCGGCATCGAGGCGCTGCAGGCGGACCGCACGGCGAGCGGCCTGCCACCGGTACCGGTGGTGCTCGACGACGTCCTGATGACCTTCGACGACGAGCGCGCCCCCGCCGCGATCCGGGTGCTCGCCGAGCTGGCCGGGTCCCAGCAGGTGCTGCTGTTCACCCACCACGAGCACCTGGTCACCCTCGCCCGCGACACCGGCGTCGAGTTCACCGTCGCCGAGCTGGGCCCACCGGCTGCGGTCGAGTCGGTCCTGGACGCCGAGGCGGCCCGGGCCACCCCGCTGGCGGGCTAAACCCGTCCGGGCCCCAGACTGCCGTCATGGACGCGTGCGGTGAGCGGTTCGTGATCGTCAGCGGGGACGCCCGGGCCGAGGTGGACGAGATCGGTGGCGGGCTCGCCGGGTTCGCCCAGGGCGGCCGGGTGCGGGTCGAGCCGCACCCGCCCACGGCCCGGCCCCCGAAGGGGTCCGGCGCGGTCCTGGCGCCGTGGCCGAACCGGGTCCGCGACGGCCGCTGGAGCGACCGGGGCACCGGGTACCGGCTCGCACTGACCGAGCCCGACGCCGGCAACGCCATCCACGGCCTGTTCCGGCACGTGCCGTGGACGCTCACCGACCGCGGCGGCGACCACGTCGTGCTGACCGCCGTCGCACCCGTCCAGCCGGGCTGGCCGCAGCCGGTCCGGCTCACCGTCACCTACCTCGTCGGGGCCGGCGGCCTCACGGTCGAGACGGCGGCGGAGAACCTCGGGTCCGCGCCGGTGCCGTTCGGGCTCGGCTTCCATCCGTATCTGCGGGTCGGCGACGTGCCGACCGACGAGCTGGAGCTGACCCTCGCCGCACGGACCGCGCTGCCCGCGCGCGACCGGCTGCCGGACGGCCCGGCGACGGCGCTGGAGCGGCCGTTCTCCTCGACCCCGCTGGCCGGGCTGGAGCTCGACGACACGTTCGGCGGCTGCGCTCCCGGCCACGACGACGAGCTGGTCCGGCACCGGGTCGCGGTGCCGGACGGCGGCGGGACCGAGCTGTGGGCGGAGCCGGCCTTCGGCTGGGTGCAGGTGTTCACCCCGGCCGACTTCCCGCGGCAGGGGCCCGACGGCGCCGTCGTCGCGTCCCGGGCGGTCGCGGTCGAACCGATGACCTGCCCGCCGGATGCGCTGAACAGCCGCACCGACCTCATCGAGCTGGTGCCGGGGGAGGTCCAGGTCCTGCGGTGGGGCGTCTGCGCGACCGGCTGAGAGTGATCTGTTTCACCGGGTAAGCGGGAATCGCGGGCGGGAAGTTGAACGCTCTACCGTGCGTGACAGCTTCGACCGCCTCCCCCTCGGCCGCGACCCGCGTGCGCCTGCCCCTGCTCGACGACGCCGGGCGGGCCGCCCTGTTCACCGAGGCCCGCACCGCGAACACCTTCACCGACGAGCCCGTCACCGACGAGACGCTGCGCGCGGTCTGGGAACTGGCCCAGTGGCCGCCGACGGCGGCCAACACCCAGCCGCTGCGGGTGACGTTCGTGCGCTCGGCCGAGGGCAAGGAGCGGCTGGTCCCGCTGCTGGCCGAGGGCAACCGGGCCAAGTCCGAGGCGGCCCCGGTCGTCGCGCTGCTGGCCGCGGACCTGGACTTCCACGAGAACATCCCGGTGGTCCTCCCGATCCGCCCGGAGATGCGCGACAGCCTCGAGGAGCAGGGCCGCGAGGGCCGCGAGGGCATGGCCCGGTTCAACGCGAGCCTGCAGACCGGCTACTTCCTGCTCGCCGCCCGCGCGCACGGCCTGGCCACCGGCCCGATGGCCGGCTTCGACGCCGACGCCGTCACCGCCGAGTTCTTCCCCGGCGGCCGGCACTCGACGCTGCTCGTGGTCAACCTCGGCCACCCCGGCGACGGCGCCTGGTTCCCCCGCCTGCCGCGTCTGGCCACCGAGGACGTGCTCCGATTCGCGTAGGCCTGTGAGTGGTTTTCGCGGTCAGAGCCGCGAAAACCACTCACAAGCCATGCAGCACGCCGAGGAGCGCCGCCGCGCGGTCGTCGACGTCCTCGGCGCGCATCTCGTTGGTGAGGAACGAGAAGCCGATCCCGCGTTCCGGCCACGCGCCGTGCCGCCCACCGCCTGCGCCGCTGTGCCCGAACGCGACCGGCTCCGGCCCGTAGGTGCCGAGTGGGTCGGCCAGCTCGAACCCCAGCCCGAACCGCAGCGGCCGGTCGTTGATCGCGTCGGTTCCCGCGGCGTGGGTCCGGGTGGCCCGCTCGAGGGCGGACGCGGCGACGGGGGAGCGGCCGGGGTCGGCCAGCGCCGCGTAGCAGCGCGCCACCGCGGGAGCCCCGGCGACACCGGCTGCGGCGAGCGCCCCGGAGCGGTACCAGGCCGGGGAGTTGACCGTGTCGGTGTCGTCGAGCAGGCCGCGGTACATCCGCTCGACGACGCGGCGTCGCGCCTCGTCGTGCAGGAACGTGGAGATCCGGTAGCCGGGCGCCTGCACGATCCGGGCCGGCTGCGGCGGCGGGGTCGCGAGGTGGACCCGGGCTCCCGGCACCCGCGCGACGACGTCCTCGACGACCGAGCGCGGGTCCCGCCCGGTGGCCCGCCGCAGCAGCTCCGCCACCAGGTGTCCCCAGGTCAGAGCGTGGTAGGCGACCCGGCTGCCGGGTTCCCACAGCGGTCGCTGCCGGGCCAGCGCCGCGGCCCCGGCCCGGTCGTCCAGCACTGCCCCCGCGTCCGGCTCCGGGTCCACGTAGGGCAGGCCTGCGGTGTGCGCGAGCACCTGGGCGACGGTGATCCCGCCCTTGCCGGCCGCCGCGAACTCCGGCCAGTAGGCCGCCACCGGCGCCTCCGGGTCGAGGACGTCCGCGGCGGCCGCCGCGGTGAGCCCCTTGGTGCCGGAGAACAGCACGGCGACCGTGCCGCCGTCCCACGGGCGCCCGGTACTCGGGTCGGCGAGCCCGCCGTGCAGCTCCACCAGCGGCTCACCGCCGCGCACCACCGAGAACGCCATGCCGCCGCGCGCGTCGGCGAGCAGGCCGGCGAACACGTCGGCGACCGCCTCGAACCCGCGCGCGACCGTGCCGCGCACCGGCCCTGCTCTGCTCACCGGTACGCACCACCCGGGGCGGTCACCGCGCCGCCGTGCCCACCCGCCGAGATGCAGCCCACGGTTCGGTGGAGATCGACATATCGCGCTGAGCCGCATCTCGGTGCGGATGGTCCGGGCACGGACGGGCCCGGCCGGCCCGCGGCGGTCACCGCACCGCCGCCATCGAGGGCGTGTGCTCGAGCAGCTCGCGGGTGTAGGCGTGCTGCGGGTTCGCCAGCACCTCCTCGACGGTGCCCTGCTCGACGATCTGCCCGCCCTGCAGCACCGCGATCCGGTCCGCGACCTCGCGGGCCAGCGCGATGTTGTGGGTCACGAACAGCATCGCCGTGCCCAGCTCCCGGCGGACCACGGCGAGCAGCTCCAGGATCGAGGCCTGCACCGACACGTCCAGCGCCGAGGTCACCTCGTCGCAGACCAGCACGTCCGGCGCGGTCACCAGGGCCCGCGCGATCGCCGCGCGCTGGCGCTCACCACCGGAGAGCCCGCCCGGGTAGCGCCCGGCGAACGACCCGTCGAGGCGCACCTGGGAGAGCATGTCGAGCACCCGCGCGCGGCGGGCGTCGACGTCGAGGTCGGTGAGGTGGCGCAGCGGCACCTCCAGCGAGCTCGCGATCGTGCGCCGCGGGTTGAGCGAGGCGAACGGGCTCTGGAAGACGTACTGCACGCTGCGCAGCTGCGCGTAGCTGCGGGGCGTGGTGAGGTCCTCGTCCTTGAGCCGGAGCGTGCCCGAGTCCAGCGGGAGCAGCCCGGACAGCCCGCGGGCCAGCGTCGTCTTGCCGGAGCCGGACTCGCCGAGCAGCATCAGGCACTCGCCCGGCCACAGCTCCAGGTCGACGCCGTCGAGCACGGTCTTCGGCCCGTAGCGCTTCCCGGCCCCGGTCACCCGCAGCAGCGGGGCGCCGTCGCCGGTCGGCGACGGGTCCCGCTGCACCGCCCGGTCCAGGTCGGGCACCGCGGCGATCAGGCTGCGGGTATAGGGGTGCGTCGGCTCGGTCAGCACCTGTCCGACCGGGCCGGTCTCCACCACTTCACCGGCCTGCATCACCGCGACCCGGTCGGCGAGCCCGGCGACCACGGCGAGGTCGTGGGTGATGTAGAGCGCCGCCGTCCGCGAGCGGGTCACCAGCTCCCTGACGGTGTCGAGCACCAGGTCCTGGGTGGTGACGTCGAGCCCGGTGGTCGGCTCGTCGAGGACGACGACGTCGGGCCGGTTCGCGAACGCGGCCGCGATCCCGACGCGCTGCTGCTGCCCGCCGGAGAGCTGGTGCGGGTAGCGGCGCAGGAACGCGTCGTCGGTGGGCAGCCCGACGTCGGCCAGTACCTCCCGCGCCCGGGCGGTCGCGTCGCCGTCGAACGCGTGCGCCTCGAGCACCTCGCACACCTGCGTCCCGATGCGTAGCAACGGGTTCAGCGACAGCGCCGGGTCCTGCGGCACGTAGGACACCAGCCGGCCCCGCACCCCGCGGATCGTTGCCGCGGGCAGGGTCAGCAGGTCCTCGTGGGACTCGGTGTGCCCGTGGAAGGCGATCGTCCCGCCGGTGTGGGTCAGCCCGGTGCGGAAGTGGCCGAGCGCGGCCAGCGCGGCCGTCGTCTTCCCGGAGCCGGACTCGCCGACCAGCGCGAGGATCTCGCCGGGCTCGACGGCGTAGTCCACGCCGTGCAGCACCTCCCGGCCGCCGATGGTGGCCACCCGCAGCCCGGTGCAGTCGATGGTGTGGCTCGTGCCGGTCATGCCGCCTCCCCGGTGGTGTCCGCGGACTCCTTGGCCAGCGCGTCGGTGATCATGTTCGTGCCGATGGTCAGCACCGCGATCGCCAGCACCGGCAGCAGCACGCCCCACGGCGCGATGATCAGTGCGATCCGGTTCTCGTTGATCTGGAGGCCCCAGTCCGCGGCCGGCGGCTGCACGCCGAGGCCGAGGAACGACAGCGACGCCACGTAGCCGATCGAGTAGGTCAGCCGCAGCCCGAGCTCGACCATCAGCGGGCCGGTGATGTTCGGCAGCACCTCGGTGGCGAGGATCCGCCGCCGCGGCACGCCGTACATCCGCGCGGCCAGCACGTAGTCCTGGCCGACCACCGACAGCGTCGCCTGGCGGGCGACGCGGGCCACCCGCGGGATGTGGGTGATGCCGATGACCAGCACCAGCAGCAGCCCGGACGAGCCGAGGACGGCGACCGCGAGCAGGGCGAGCACGAGCTGCGGGAACGACAGCAGCACGTCGCCGCCGCGCATGATCAGCGTGTCCAGCCGGCTGCCGTCGGAGTGCGAGTAGCCGGCGAGCATCCCGGCGACCGCGCCGCCGATGATGCCGATCGCCGTCGCGGCCAGTGCGTAGAGCAGCACCGGCCCGCCGCCGGCGAGGAACCGGGTGAGCACGTCGCGGCCCAGGTCGTCGGTGCCGGCCAGGCCGTCGGGCCGGAACGGGCGACCGGCGAAGTCGTCGACGGCGTAGCCGGTGAGCACCGGCCCGAGCAGCGGCCCGAGCAGCGCGACGGCGACCACGACCAGCGTCAGCACGGCGCCGATCCGGGCCTGGCGGCGCCGGAACGTGCGCCGGATCAGGCCGGCCGGAGCGGCGTAGGCGGTGTTCTCGGTGACATTCTCGGTGTTTCCTGTGTGCTCGGTGTTCTCAGTGTTCTCGGTGGACGCGCTCACTGCGCAACACCCCCGGAGGTACGGATCCGCGGGTCGGCCAGGATCCCGGCCACGTCCGCGGCCAGGTTCACCAGCACGTAGAACGCCGCGATGATCAGTGTGATGGCCTGCACGACCTGGACGTCCCGGTTGGCGACGGCGTCGATCAGCGCCTGCCCGATCCCGGGGTAGCGGAACAGGAACTCCACGACGACGACGCCACCGGCCAGCCAGGCCAGCTGCATCGCGATCACCTGTGCGACCGGCCCGATCGTGTGCGGCACGGCGTGCCGGAGCAGGACGGTGCGCTCGGGCATGCCCTTGAGCCGGGCCATCTCGACGAAGCCGGCGTCGAGCGCCTCGGACAGCGTCGCCCGGGTCATCCGGATCACGTACGGGATGACGACCAGGGCGAGGGTGATCACCGGCAGCACCAGCTGGTCGGGCCGGGCCCACACGGGTTCGCCCGGCCGCGCGATCGTCACCGAGGGCAGGATCTGGAACACCGAGGTCGCGAACAGCACCACCAGCAGCACACCGATGACGAACTCGGGCAGCGCGGCCAGGACCAGGCTGATCCCGGACAGCGCGGAGTCGGTGCGGGTGCCGCGGCGCACCGCGGCCCAGGCGCCCAGCGCCAGCGCGACCGGGGTGGAGATGACCGCGGTCAGCACGAGCAGCAGTGCCGACGCGGCGATCCGCCCGCCGAGCAGCTCGGTGACCGGTCCCTGGGTGGCGGCGGAGAACCCGAGGTCCCCGGTCAGCACCCCGCCGAGCCACGACAGGTAGCGCTCCCACGCCGGCCGGTCCAGGCCGAGCTGTTCGGTCAGCGCGGCGACGCGCTCCGGGGTGGCCTGCTGGCCGAGGATCGCCCGGGCCGGGTCGCCCGGCAGCAGCAGCGTCGCCCCGAAGATCAGCAGCGAGACGACGAGCAGGACCAGCACCGACACCAGCAGGCGCTTGAGGATCAGGCGGGTGAGTGGACTCGTGCTGGTCATACGGCAACCCATGCCTTCCGGAACTCGTAGCCGGACAGCGACAGCCCGGTGCGGTTCGGGACGAGCCCGCCGACGTAGGCCTGGTGGGCGTCGACCCGGTCCGGCCAGCCCCAGATCAGGTAGCCGCCGCGGTCGAACTCGATCCGCTGCGCCTGGCGCACCAGCTGTGCGCGCACGGCCGGGTCCAGTTCGGACCGGGCGCGGCGGATGACGGCCTGGTACTCGGCGTCGTCCCAGTGCGTCTCGTTGAACGGTGCGTCCGGCATCGACGACTGCGATGCCTGCGGGATGTAGTTGCGGGTGTTCCAGAAGCTCTGCGCGAACTCCCACTGCAGGTACTGGTCGGAGAAGAACGTCGAGGTGTCCACCCGGCGCAGTCCGATCTCGACACCCGCGGCCCGGGCCTGGGTGGCGAGCACCTGCGCGGCCTCGACGGTGCCGGCCTGGATCGGGGAGGTCACCAGCTCCACCGACAGGTTCGGCTTCCCGGCCGCGGACAGCAGGTCGCGGGCCCGTTCGATGTCCTGCTCGCGGCGCGGGTCGAGGTACTGCGGGTCGAAGCGGCCGTAGAGGTCGGCCGCGGGCGCCCCCAGCCCGGACAGCACCTGGTTCACCATCTCGTCGCGCCCGGCGATCAGCCGCAGCGCCTGCCGGACCCGGACGTCGTCGAACGGCGCCACGTCGACCCGCATGGTGAACGGCAGCCACGCCCCGGTCTCCGAGGTGAGCAGCCGGACCGACTCGTAGGAGCCGACGACCTCGGTCAGCGACAGCGGGACCTGGTCGATCGCGTCGACCTGGCCCGACAGCAGTGCGTTGATCCGGGCGTCGTCCTCGGCGAAGTTGATCAGCTCGAGCCGGTCGAGGTGCGGCTCGTCGGGACGCCAGTACCCGTCGTGCCGGACGAAGGCGCTCTGCTGGCCCGGCGAGAACGCCTCGAACCGGAACGCCCCGGTACCGACCGGGCGGGACACGTCGAAGTCGGCGGGCACGATCCCGCACGAGTACTCGGCCAGGTACTGGTCGAACACCGGCGAGGGCTCGCTCAGCTCGAAGCGCACCTGCCGGTCACCGGCGACGACGACCCGGTCGAGCACGCCCAGCTGGGACGCGCCGGACTTCGGGTCGTCCGGGTCGGTGATCCGGGCGAAGGTGGCGACGACGTCGTCCGGGGTGACCGGGCGGCCGTCGTGGAAGACGATCCCCTCGCGGATGGTCGCGGTCCAGGCGCGGGCGCCGGGCTCGGGACGGACGGCCTCGGCGACGGCCGGCTGCAGGGTGTAGGCGTCGTCCCAGTGCAACAGCGGCTCGTAGAGGCTCAGCGTGCGCGCGATGTCCGGGTTGGTGGCCGGGCTGTGCGGGTCCAGGGTGTCGGAGGCGCCGCCCCCGGTCACCCCGACGCGGAGCACACCGCCGCGTCGCGGCGGGCCGGCGTCCCGGGCCGCGGCGGGTCCGCCGCAGCCGGCCAGGAACGCCGCCGCGGCCAGACCGGCCGCTCCGCCGAGCAGGCGGCGCCGGGTGAACGGCGCCGCTGTCGGGCTGATCATGTAACTGTCTCCTCGGGAAGGGCCCGGAGGCTCCGGGCCGCGGTCGGGGCTCAGTTCGGGGGCCGACGCACCACCCCGTCACCCACCGGTGCGATCGACCGGCCGGCCTGCTCGGGCTCCGGCGCCGCCGGGTCGGCGAACCGGTCCAGCGCGGCGGCGACCGCGTCCGGGAACGGCCGGGCGCCCTCGGGGCCGACGTGCAGGCACATCAGTTCCTCGGTGGCGACGAGCCGGCCTCCGGTATCACCGCCGTCGGTATCACTGCTGCCGGTGTCACTGCTGCCGGTGGTGACCCGGAGCTCGTGCCAGAGCCGCAGCCGCTTGGCGTCGCGGCCGAGCACGCGGGTCCGCACCTCGAGGCCGGCGTCCGGGCCGACCTCGCGCAGGTAGCGCACGTGTGCCTCCACCGTGTACAGCGAGCAGCCGGTCGTCGACCGGTAGTGCTCGTCCAGCCCGGCGCGGTCCATCAGCGCCGTCGTCGCGTCCCCGAACACGAGCACGTAGTACGGCTCGGAGAGATGTCCGTTGTAGTCGATCCACTCCGGACGCACACGGTCCGTGTGCACCGATGTGGTCACGATCGACCGGCCGCGCGGGCCGCCTCGACCGCCCGCCGGACCGCGATCACGGCCCGGTCCCGCTCGGCCACCAGCTCGGCCATCGGCCGCCCGCCGGCACTGACCTCGGCACCGGCGACCATGTCGTCGCGCAGCGCGGTGGTCAGCTCGGGCGCGTCGAGCCGGGTCCACGGCGCCTTCAACGACGGTCCGAAGTGGTCGAGCATGTGCGCCATCCCGCCCTCGCCGCCGGCCAGGTGGAACGTCAGGCACGGCCCGTGCACCGGCCAGCGCAGGCCGGGCCCGTCGGTGATCGAACGGTCGATCTCCTCCGGGGTGGCCTCGCCCTCGGCGACCATGTGCAGCGCCTCGCGCCAGATCGCCTCCTGGAGCCGGTTGGCGATGAAGCCGGGCAGCTCCCGGTCCATCTCGATCACCGACTTGCCGATGTGGCGGTAGAACTCCGCCGCCCGCGAGACCACCCACGCCGCGGTCCGCTCGCCGCCGACGACCTCGACCAGCGGGATCAGGTACGGCGGGTTGAACGGGTGACCGACCACCAGGCGCGCGGCGCCGGCCGCGTCGTCGATCTCCTGGGCCATGTCGGTCATCGGGAACCCCGACGTCGAGGACGCGACGACCACGTCCGGCCCGGTCGCGGCGGCCAGCTCGGCCAGCAGCGACCGCTTGAGTGCGAGGTCCTCCGGCGCGCTCTCCTGCACGAACCCGGCACCGGCGACGGCCTCGGCCACGGTCGGGAACAGCTCGACCGCGTGCGGGTCGGCGCCCTCGGCGAGGCCGAGCTCGGTGAGCGCGGGCCAGGCCGCGTCGACGATCCGGCGCAGCGTGTCCGCGGCGTCCGGTGCCGGGTCCCAGGCGCGCACCCGCAGCCCGCGGGACAGGAAGTACGCGACCCACCCGGCCCCGATCACCCCGGTGCCGACGGCGGCGACGGTGCGGATCCCGGACACCGGCCCGGCCTGCTGCGGCTCAGGCACCGGAACGCTCCGTCAGGCCGAGGATCTCGCGGGCCCGGTCCGGGGTCGCCACGGTGGCGCCCAGGTCCTGCACGATCTGCACCGCGCGCTCGGTGAGCTGCTCGTTGGTCGCCTTGACCCCGCGGGAGAGGTAGAGGTTGTCCTCCAGCCCGACCCGGGCGTGCCCACCGGCCAGGATGGACTGGGCCACCCACGGCAGCTGGTTGCGCCCGATGGCGAACGAGGCGAAGTTGGCACCCTCGGGGAGCAGGTTCACCTCCGCGGCCAGCACGCCGGGGTCGGCGGGGGCACCGTAGGGGATGCCCATGCACAGCTGGAACAGCGGCGGTGCGTCGATCAGCCCCTCCTCGACCAGGGTGGTGGCGAACCACAGCTGCCCGGTGTCGAAGATCTCCAGCTCCGGTTTCACGCCCAGCTCCTGGACCCGCTTCGCCCCGGTGCGCAGCATGTCCGGGGTGGAGATGTAGAGCTGGTTGCCCTCGCCGAAGTTCAGCGAGCCGCAGTCGAGGGTGCAGATGTCGGGCAGCAGCTCCTCCACGTGCGGGAGCCGCTCCAGGGCGTTGACCAGGTCGGTGCCGTCGACCGGCTTGAGCGGGTCGTCGGCGTCGATCACCAGGTCGCCGCCCATGCCTGCGGTCAGGTTCAGCACGACGTCGACACCGGAGTCGCGGATCCGGGTGACGGTCTCGCGGTACAGCTCGACGGCCCGCGAGGGGTCGCCGGTCTCGGGGTCGCGCACGTGGATGTGCACGACGGCGGCGCCCGCGCGGGCGGCCGCGATCGCGTCGGCGGCGATCGCGGCCGGGGTCACGGGCACGTGCGGGCTACGGCCCACGGTGTCCCCGGCCCCGGTCACCGCGCAGGTGATGATGACGTCACGGTTCATCCGGTCTCCGTCCGGTCGGTGATGGTTCCCGGTACCGCGAGCACGGCCCGGTCGATGAAGTCGTGCAGGACCGCGCGCATCTCGTCCGGCCCGGTGCCCGGGGTGCCGGCCATGACCTGGATCCCCAGGCCGTCGACCAGCGCGGTCAGCTGGCGGGCGAGGCCCTCGGCGGACGGCACGAACGTCCCGGCCCGCGCGCCGTCGGCGAGGGTCATCGCCACGCTGCGGTACCAGCGGTCGTAGGAGTCCCAGTACAGCTCGCGCCGTGCCGGGTCGATCGCCGACTCGGCCCAGACCTGGATCCAGATCGACCACTCCCGGCGCAGCAGCTCGCCCGCCGGCAGCTGCAGGTCGATCAGCGCGAGCAGCCGGCCGTAGGGGTCGGCGACCTCCCCGAGCTCGGCGACCTGCCGGTCGAACGCGAGCTTGACGTTGTGCCGCAGGGCCTCGTCGAGCAGCTCGGAGCGGGTGGGGAAGTGGTAGTGGATCGCGGCCGGGCTGGTGCCGCAGGCCTGGGCGACGTCGGCGGTCCGGACCCGGTGGTAGCCGTGGTCGGCGATCAGCCGCCAGGCCGCGTCCAGGATGCGGCGACGGGTCTGCAGCGCGCCGCGCGTCCCGGCGGGCGCGTCCCGGTGCACGGCCGTGCCGCCGGGCACGGCGGTGTGCGTGCGCGCGTCGTCGCGGCCGTGCAGCAGCCGGTTCACCGTCTCGCCGGTGACGTCGGCGATCGCGACCAGCTCGCCGGCGGCGAACCGGCGGCGCCCGGCGAGCGACTTCGACAGCTTGGTCTCGTCGAGCCCGATGGCCGCCGCGAACCGGCGCTGGGTCCACCCGTCCCGCTCGAGCAGCTCGCGCACCCGGGAGGCGACGGCGTCGTCCCCCCGGGCGGCGGGACGGGGTGCGGACATGGCGAGGACCGTAGTGGGTGGTTTGCGATAGTCGCAAGCAGTGGTCACCGGAGCTGCTGGAAACAGAGTGTTTGCGATCGCTGGTCGGGGCGCCGTTCAGATTGCGCCGCAGGGCCCGACGCCGCCGGTCGCGGGCGGTAGGGTCGGCCGACGAAGCCGACCCCGGGGATGGGAGAGCCCATGCGCTCGCTGGAGGAGACCGCGATCTGGAGCGAGGGCGTCGAGGGGGTGGACGTCCCCGGGTACGACCGGGCCGGCGTGCGTCCCGGCATCGTCCACATCGGTGTGGGCGGGTTCCATCGCGCGCACCTGGCGATGTACGTCGACGCGTTGCTCACCGCGGGGGAGGCGCGTGACTGGGGGATCTGTGGGGTCGGCGTCCTGCCGGCCGACGACCGGATGCGCGACGTGCTGCGCGCGCAGGACGGTCTGTACACACTGGTCCGCAAGGAGGCCGACGGGTCGCTCTCGCCGCGCGTCGTCGGGTCCCTCGTGGACTACCTCTACGCCCCGGACGACCCGCAGGCGGTGATCGAGCGGATCGCCGACCCGGCCACCCGGATCGTCTCGCTCACGATCACCGAGGGCGGCTACGCGATCGACCAGAAGACCGGCGAGTTCGACGCGGAGTTCGCCGGCATCGCCGACGACCTGGCCGCCGACGTCCCGACCGGCGCGTTCGGCCTGGTGGTCGCCGGGCTGGCGCTGCGCCGCGAGCGCGGCACCGGCCCGCTGACGATCATGAGCTGCGACAACATGCAGGGCAACGGCGACGTGGCCCGCCGGGTGTTCACCGGCTACGCCCAGCTGCGCGACGCCGACCTCGGCGTCTGGGTCGCGCAGAACGTCACCTTCCCGAACTCCATGGTGGACCGGATCACCCCGGCCACCGCCGACTCCGACCGCGAGGCCCTCGCCGAGCGGTTCGGCCTGCACGACGGCTGGCCGGTGGTCTGCGAGCCGTTCACCCAGTGGGTGCTCGAGGACGACTTCGCCGCCGGACGCCCGGAGTTCGAACGGGTGGGCGTGCAGGTCGTCGACGACGTGGTGCCCTACGAGTTCATGAAGCTGCGCCTGCTCAACGCCACCCACCAGGCGCTGGGCTACCTGGGGTACCTGGCCGGGCACCGGTACGTGCACGAGGTCGCCCAGGACCCGACGTTCGCGTCGTTCCTGCGCGGCTACATGAACGACGAGGCCACGCCCACCCTGCGTCCGGTGCCCGGCATCGACCTCGACGCCTACAAGGACACGCTGATCGAGCGCTTCGCCAACCCGGGCGTGGCCGACACCCTGATGCGGATCAACTTCGGCAGCTCCGACCGGATCTCGATCTTCCTGCTGCCGGTCGTGCGGGAGCAGCTGGCCGCCGGCGGGCCGGTCGACCGCGCCGCCGCCGTCGTCGCCGGGTGGTGCCGCTACGCCGAGGGCACCGACGAGCAGGGGCAGCCGGTCGCGCAGCAGGACCGGCTGGCCGACGAGCTGACCGCGCTGGCGCGCCGGGAGCGCGAGGAGCCGCTGGCGTTCCTGCGCCACCGGCCGGTCTTCGGCGACCTGGCCGACGACGAGCGCTTCGCCGGGGCGTTCCGGCGCGCACTGGAGTCGCTCTACACGCGGGGCGCCGCCCCGACCGTCGCCGACCTCGCCTGACTGACTGTCGTCGCCGGCCGTCGTCTCACCCGTCCCGGTGCGCGGCGCCGGGCCGGTGGCGGTGCAGCTCCACGGGGTCGTGCGCGCAGATGATGTCGATCTCGCCGCTGTGCTCGACGGCGAGCTGCTGCAGGCGCTGCTGGTTGCGCACCCGGGTGGCCCGGTCGGTGTCCACACTCGCCTGGAAGGCGCGCAACCCGGGTGGGGCACTCGGGGCCGGGGCCAGCTGCCGGTGGGAGAAGTACGCGTCACCGGCGTGGAGCAGCCAGCGGTCGCCGGTGTCCACGGCGACGCCGGCGTGGCCCACGGTGTGCCCGGGCAGGGGCAGCAGCAGGATCTCCTCGGGGAGCCCCTGCAGGCTCCGGACGGCGTCGAAACCGAACCAGCGCTCCCCGGCGGGCTGGTCGTAGCCGACCCAGTCCGGTCTGTGCGCCCAGTGCACCGGGCGGTAGCGCACGGGCGCCCGGCGCCCGGTGGCCGCCCGCAGCTCGGGGCCGTGGACGTGTACCCGTGCCCGCGGGAAGTCGCGCAGGCCACCGGCGTGGTCGAGGTCGAGGTGGGTCAGCACGACGTGACGCACGTCGGCGGGGTCGAACCCGAGCCGCGACACCTGCGCCACGGCCGTCTCCGCCCGGTCGAGGACCGGAGCGGTGATCATCCGGAACGGTCGCGGCAGGGACGAGCGGGGATCGTCGACATCGGACGTGCCGAGTCCGGTGTCGACCAGCACGAGGCCCTGCGGGGTCTCGACGAGCAGGCAGTGACAGACCATCTCGGCCCGGCGCAGCAGGCCGGGGGAGGCGTCGACCAGCCGGCCGCCGAACGGGCGCATGGTGCCGCAGTTGAGGTGGTGGACGCGCATCGGCACTCTTCCTTCTCGATCGGGGAGCGGGCGTGCGATGAATTGTGCGGCCCCGGCCGGTCGGAGCTGCAGGAGTCCACCCCGGAGCGAGGAGGAACATCATGGGCACCATCGACGTGCACGAGTTCATGAGTCTCGACGGCGTCGTCGAGGACCCGTCGTGGACCGCCGAGTACGGCTTCACCGACGCGATGGGCGCGGCCATCGGGAAGCTGTGCGACCAGGCGATCCTGCTGGGCCGGACCACCTACGACGGGTTCTACCCGGCGTGGTCGGCGCGCGGGCACGACGTCGAGTCCGGCGGCGCGTTCTTCAACGGCGCACCCAAGCACGTCGTCACCTCGACCCTGGCCGACCCGCTGGAGTGGGAGAACGCGACCGTGCTCGGGCCCTACGACCCGGCGCGGATCCAGCAGCTCAAGGACTCCGTCGACGGCGGGATCTACGTCAGCGGCAGCGTCACGCTGGTGCGTGCCCTGCTGGCCGACGGCCTGGTCGACACGCTCAACCTGTTCGTCTACCCGGTGACGCGGGGGACGGGACTGCGGCTGTTCGACGGGGGGCAGCGGGTCGGGCTGCGGCTGCTGGAGTCCGAGGCCTACGAGAACGGCGTCGTGCGGACCACCTACGGGCCGCCGGCGCCCTGACCGGGCGGCGGTAGCGAGGCGAAGGCGTCCCGAGCCCGCACGAGCACGTCGTCGTGGACGGCGCGCGGATCCGGACCGGCCGGGTCGGCCAGCCACGCCGAGATCGCCACCTGCAGGACGGCCATCGCGGCCGCGGCCGCGACCCGGTGGTCCAGCGCGGGGACGGTGGCGCCTTCCCGGGCGGCGAGGCCGAGTGCCAGCGCGTCCTCGACGGCACGACCGACGTGGGCGATCCGCCCGTGCAGCTCCGGGTGTGCCCGCAGCAGCTCCAGCTGCCGGTGCCAGATCGGGCTGGTCGTGAGCGCCGCGGCGAGCTCGCCGACCACGGCCGTCGCCGCGGCGAGCGGCGATCCGCCCGCCCGGTCGCGTACCTCGCCGGTCAGCTCCGCCAGCGCGGCGCCGTCCCAGTCGAACAGCACGGCGTCCTTGGACGGGAAGTGGTTGAAGAACGTCCGCGGGGCGATGTCGACGTCGGCGCAGATCTCCTCCACGGTGAACGCGGCCGGCCCCTGGACCCGGGCCCGTTCGAGGGCCGCGGAGCGCAGCGCCCGGCGGGTGCGCAGCTTCTTGCGTTCCCGCCGGCCCGGGCACTCCCGGTCCTGCCCGGCGTCGTCGGCGGCGACCGTGACGTCGGTGGCGATCATGGTGAGCCACCTCTCCTTCGTGCGGGGAGTGCAGATGTGCAGTCCCTGCAGTATGTGCGTAAGGTCGTGAGCACAGCAAACTATTGCGCGGCGTAACCTCTGCGGTGCGTCGTCCGAGGTGTGTGCAGGAGGACGCGTGGCAGACGTCGACGAGCGGCCGGGCCGAGGCCGGACGGCGAAGGACCTGGCGCTGGCGTTGTGGTTCCCGGCGTTCTTCGTCCTCGGGTTCATGCTCTTCTACCTGCTGCCCTTCCACGCCCCCGCGCCACACGACATCCCGGTCGCCGTGGTCGGGGAGCAGGCCGCGGTGGCCGTCGGCGACGAGCTCGCCACGGCGGTGCCGGGCGGGTTCGACGTCACCTCGATCGCCGCGGCCGACGACATCCGGCAGGCGGTGTTCGAGCGGGACGTGGTCGCCGGCTACGACCCCGGGACGCACACCCTCTTCGTGGCCAAGGCCGACGGGATGCAGCTGGTGCAGATCCTGCAGGGGATCTTCGCGCCGCTCTCGACGGCGGGCGGCGCACCGCTGCAGGTCGTCGACCTCGCGCCGACCGCGCCCGGGGACGGGTTCGGCACGTCGCTGTTCTACATCGCGATGGCCTGGAACATCTCCGGCTACATCGCGGTCATGATGATGATGCAGGCGGTGACGCTGTCCCGGCGCACCAAGCTGCTGGCGCTGGCCGGCTTCGGCGCCGGTGCCGCCGTCGTCTGCTGGGTGATCGGGACGTCGATCTCGGCCATCCCGTTCCACCCCGCGGTGCTGCTCGTCGGCTTCCTGCTCTCGCAGGCCGTGGCGTGGACGACGTACGGGATGGCGCCGTTCGTGCGGCGCGCGCTGCCCGGTGTGGCGATGGGGATGTTCGTGCTGCTGTCGATCCCGTCGTCGGGCGGCGCGATCCCGAAGGAGATGGTGCCCGGGTTCTTCCAGGCGCTGCACCACGTCATGCCGCTCGGCCAGGCGGTCGACGCGGCCCGCGGGATCCTGTACTTCGAGGGCACCGCGGTCACCGGCCCGATCCTGGGTCTGCTCGCCTGGTGGGCGTTCGGCGCGGTGCTGGTCGCGCTCGGTGCCCGCCGGGAGCGGCGTGCCGCCGACACCGCCCCGGCCGAGGACTCCGGGCAGGAGTCGGAGCAGGAGCTGGAACGCCGGATCGCCGAGGCCGTCGCCGACGAGGCCGCGGTCGGCGGCGCGCACCCGGACTCCCTCGCCGACGCCCGGCTGCTGGCCCACCCGGTGCCGACGCTGATCGGGCGCATCACCGACGCCCGCGGCTGCCCGGTCCCGCGGGCCCGGGTCACCGTGGTGGACGGCGCCGGTGCGCAGGTCGACGTCGCCGCCGGGTCCGAGGACGGCCGGTTCGCGGTCCGCGGGCGGGACGGCGAGTGGGTCACCGTGCTGGTCTCCGCGCCCGGGTTCGACCCGGTGTCACAGCGGCTGCGCCTGGACAGCCCGGTCGCGCACCGCAGCTTCCTGCTGGGGGTGCCGCCCGAGCGGGCCGGTGCCCGGGCCCCGGTGCCGGCGTCGACCGCGTGAGACGCCCTACCCGTGCTGTCCGGGATCCGTGCCGGTCCGCTCATCCGGTGCGGGCCGCGCCGGGACCACCGCGAACAGGTCCACCAGCCGGTCCCACCGGGTGCGGTGCCCGGGCGGGAAGCGGCGCAGCGCCCGGCGGGACCGCCGCGACCCGGGCCGGTAGAACCGGCGCGCCCAGTACGAGCCCGGACGCGCGAGGCGCACCGCGCCGACGAGCGCGACCACCGGCACCAGCACCCCGATCAGACCCAGCACGATCCGTCCCTTGAGGATCGCCAGCACGGCGACGACCAGCCCGGCGGTCACCGTGATCGCCACCGTCCACGACGGTGAGCCCGGGGCGTCCCCGATCGGGTCGGCCCCGAGCACCAGCGCCGTGCCGAGCACCCCGGCGACCAGGACGGCGTCGACCGACCGGCGGCCCTCCGGGCTCCAGTAGACGTCGTCGAGCCGCAGCCACAGCGCGAACTCGTCGAGGGTCAGTGCCGCGCCGATGCCGAACAGGACGGCGAGCACGACGTCGGCGGGTGGTCCCGGCCGCCAGGTGAACTCGGCCGCGCCGGCCACCAGCAGCAGGAAGATCCCGTACACTTGGTGGTGGACGTGCACCCCGCCGACACTGGTGTCGCGGAACGGCCCGCGCCCGAGCCGGATCGCGCGGGTGACCAGCCGGGTCGCGACGAAGGTGACCAGGTAGGCGACCAGCATCCACAGCGGCAGCAGCCGGATGCCGGTCGCCTCGAGGGTCATCGCACGCGGTCAGCCGTGCGCGAGCAGCGCGGCGCCGATGATCCCCGCCTCGTTGAGCAGTTTCGCCGGGACCATCGGGGTCCGGGTGTGCACGTGCGGGGACCACTTGTCGAACTTCTTGCTGACCCCGCCGCCGACGATGATCAGGTCCGGCCACAGCAGGTTCTCGACGTGGGTGAAGTAGCGGGTCAGTCGCTCGCCCCACTGTGCCCAGTCGAGGTCCTCGCGGTCGCGGGCGGAGTCCGCGGCGCGGGTCTCGGCGTCGTGGCCGTCGAGCTCGAGGTGCCCGAACTCGGTGTTGGGCACCAGGTGCCCGTCGACGATCAGCGCGGTCCCGATACCGGTGCCGAGGGTCGCGAGCAGCACCACCCCGGCGCGGGCCCCTGCGGCACCGAACTCGGCCTCGGCGACCCCGGCGGCGTCGGCGTCGTTGACCACCAGACCGTCCCGGCCGGTGATCTTGCGCAGCACGGCGGCGGCGTCGCAGTCGACCCAGGAGGGGTCCACGTTCGCTGCGGTGCGGGTCACCCCGTGCTGGACGACGGCCGGGAACGTGCAGCCGAACGACCCCTTCCAGCCGAACTGATCGAGGATCTGCGCGACGGTGTCCGCGACCGCCTCCGGGGTCGACGGCTGCGGGGTCGGGATCCGCACCCGGTCCTCGGCCAGCTTCCCCCGGGCCAGGTCGACGGGGGCTCCCTTGATCCCCGACCCGCCGATGTCGATGCCGAAACCGAGTGCGTGTTTCCTGCTCACGGCGCCGATCCTGTCAGGAACCGAGTGCGGCGGCGACCACGTCGCGCGCCTGCGACTGGATCAGCGTGAGGTGGTCGGCGCCGCGGAAGCTCTCGGCGTAGACCTTGTAGACGTCCTCGGTGCCGGACGGGCGCGCCGCGAACCAGCCCGCCTCGGTGACGACCTTGAGCCCGCCGATGGGCGCGTCGTTGCCGGGTGCCCGGGTCAGCTTCGCGGTGATCGGGTCGCCGGCCAGCTCGGTCGCGGTGACCGCGGACGCGTCCAGCTTCGACAGGGCCGCCTTGTCCTCGCGGGAGCAGGCGACGTCGGTACGGGCGTAGGCGGGCTCGCCGAAACGACCGGTCAGATCCCGGTAGTGCTCCGACGGTGTCCGGCCGGTCACGGCGGTGATCTCCGAGGCGAGCAGCGCCAGGAGCAGCCCGTCCTTGTCGGTGCTCCAGGGCGAGCCGTCACGGCGCAGGAACGACGCGCCCGCGCTCTCCTCCCCGCCGAACCCGATCTCACCGGAGCGCAGGCCTGGCACGAACCACTTGAAGCCGACCGGCACCTCGACCAGCGTCCGCCCGAGGTCGGCGGCCACCCGGTCGATCATCGACGAGCTGACGGCGGTCTTGCCGATGCCGGCGGTGGCCGGCCAGCCGGGGCGGTGTGCGTAGAGGTAGCCGATCGCGACGGCCAGGTAGTGGTTCGGGTTCATCAGCCCGCCGTCGGCGGTGACGATGCCGTGCCGGTCCGCGTCGGCGTCGTTGCCGGTGGCGATGCGGAAGGGGGCCGGCACGGTGCTCATCCGTTCGCGCAGCAGGGCCATAGCGTGCGGCGATGAGCAGTCCATCCGGATCTTGCCGTCCCAGTCCAGTGGCATGAAGCCGAAGGCCGGGTCGACGTCGGGGTTCACGACGGTCAGGTCCAGGCCGTAGCGCTCTGCGATCGCGCCCCAGTAGTCGACCGACGCGCCGCCGAGCGGGTCCGCGCCGATGGTGACGCCGGCGTCCCGGATGGCGGCCATGTCGAGGACCTGGTCGAACTGGGCGACGTACTCGCCGAGGTAGTCGTAGCGGTGCGCGGCCGCGGCGTCGAACCCGCGGCGCCGCACCCCCTGCAGCCCGGCCTCCAGCAGCTCGTTCGCGCGGTTCGCGATCCAGGAGGTGGCCTCGGTCCCGGCCGGGCCGCCGTCCGGCGGGTTGTACTTGAAGCCGCCGTCGGCCGGCGGGTTGTGCGAGGGGGTGACGACGACGCCGTCGGCCGGGTGGGCCGGGCCGGTCGCGTTGGCGACGAGGATGGCGTGCGAGATCGCGGGGGTGGGGGTGAGCCCGTCCCGGGAGTCGATCACGACGTCGACGTCGTTGGCGGCGAACACCTCGGCGGCGGTGCGCCAGGCCGGCTCGGAGAGCGCGTGCGAGTCGCGGCCCAGGAACAGCGGCCCGTCGGTGCCCTGCGCGGCCCGGTACTCGACGATGGCCTGGCTGGTCGCGGCGATGTGGTCGTCGTTGAACGTGGCCGTCAGTGCCGAGCCGCGGTGGCCGGACGTGCCGAACGCGACCCGTTGGACGTCGACCGAAGGATCGGGACGGGTGTCCCGGTACGCCGCGAGCAGCGCGGCCACGTCGACGAGGTCCTCGGGGCGGGCCGGGGTGCCGGCGCGCTCGTGCACGGACATGCAGCGTTCCTTCCGTGGTGGATCGGATCCTGCACACACCCTGCCGCACCGCGGGTGCGGCCGCAGCCACGACCTGCTGGCGAGGCCTGCCTCGCCGCGCCCTGCTCGCGTGAGCGTCCCGGGTCCGGGGGTACCGCCTACGCTCGGCTCCGTGCGCATCGCGTCGTTGCTGCCCGCGGGAACCGAGATCGCCGGCAGGCTGGGGCTGGCCGACCGGCTGGTCGGGGTGACGTTCGAGTGTGACGACCCGGCCGGGGTCCGGGACCGGGTGCCGGTGGTCGTCGACACCGCCCTGCCGTCCGGCGCGACGCCCGCCGAGATCGACGCGATCGTGCGCCGGCGGGCCGCCGACGGGCTCCCGATGTACGAGCTCGACCGGGCGACCCTCGCCGCCGGCGACCCCGACCTCATCCTCACCCAGGACCTGTGCGCGGTCTGCGCCCTGCCTGGGGCGACGGTCGCCCAGGCGCAGGAGACGATCGGCACCCGGGCCGAAGTGCTCTCGCTCAACCCGCAGCGGCTCCCGGACGTGCTGCAGATGATCACCGACGTCGGCGCCGCGGCCGGTGTGCCGCAGGTGGCTGCGACGCTGGTCGAGGACCTGTCCGGCCGGTTGGACGCCGTCGCCGCGGCGGTCCGGGGACGGCCGGCGCCGCGGGTGCTGGTCCTGGAGTGGACCGACCCGCCGTTCCTGCCGGGGCACTGGGTGCCCGACCTGGTCACCGCGGCCGGGGCGACGCCGGTCGCCGCCGATCCGGGCGGCCGGAGCGTCGCCGCGGACTGGGCGGACCTCGGCGACTGTGACGCGGTGCTGGTCGCGCCGTGCGGGTTCGGTCTGGACGACGCGGTGGCCCAGGCCCGCGCGGTACTGGACCGGCTGCCGTCCGGGGTGCCGGTGCACGCCGTCGACTCGGCGTCGTTCGTCGTGCGCGCCGGGCCGCGGCTGGTGGACGGGGTCGAGGCGATCGCGTCGGCGCTGCATCCGGACGCGGTCCCGGAACCGCCTGCCGGCCGGATCGTCCGGGTCCGGTAGCCGGGCGCAGAAGAACCGGCCGTGCTCCCCGGTTTCGGCCACCGTCCGCACGCCGAGGCCAGATGTCACTCCGGCACCGGGGGAGAAGCCTCGTCGACCGCCGCCGTGACGCGGTGACGACACGGGGCCCGGAACACCACCGGTGCCGGCAGGCGGTGTCGAGGGTCAGAACGGGGGCGGGTCCTCATCCAGGCCGTTGCCGGTCCCGGTGTCCGTGTTCGGCACACCGTTCTTCTTCGGCACACCGTTGCGGCGTGTGCCTTCGGAGGGCAGTGCATCGTCGCGTTCGGGCGGGCCGCGATCCGGGCGGCGTAGGTTGGGCTGTTCGTCCTCGGCGTAGACCGGGCCGGGTGCGGGCTCGTCGAAGCGGGGGTCGTCCGCGCGCGGCGCCTGTGTGATCGGTGGGGGCAGGATCGGTTCCGGTTCGACCCGGTACCGGCGTTTCAACGGGCTGGTCCAGACGAACCGCCCCGGCTCCGGTTGTTCGAGGCGCCAGTGGCCCTCGGTCTTCAACAGATGATCGTGGCGGCACAGCGGCCCCAACCCGGCCCGCACGGTCGGGCCGCCGTGGTGGTGGTCGATCGTGTGGTCCTGGTCGCAGCGCCGCGACGAGGTCCGGCAGCCGGGCCCGACACAGGTGCGATCACGCACCTCGGTATGGCGGCGTAGCGCGGCGTGCGGGAACCGGGCGTCGGGGCGGTTGTCGAGGGCGGCGCCGGGGTCGTCCTGTGCGGTGTGGTGCCGGTACTGCTCGGCGATGTCGGTGATCACTTTCGCCCACCCGCCGTGCTCGGCGGCCTCGGCAGCCAGGGCAGCGAGTTGATCTTCCGGGATGTGGAGTTCGACGATCCCGCCGGGTGGCCCGTTGCGGTTGCGCGGCACGGGGCGGTGTCGGGTGATGCCTTCGGCGAGCAGGTGACCGTGGTCGTCGACGACGACCCAGCGCCATTGGGCGCGGTGCTGGCGGGCGACGAGGCGTCGCGCGGCGCTGGCGGGGATGGGTCCCCAGCCGGGGAGTTCGCCGGCGCGCTGGTCGAGGCCGAGCAGGGTGCTCAAGGGGACGCGGACCTCGGTCCCGATGCCGGCGGTGTTCCGGGCCCTGGTGTGGTTGCCGCTCGCGCTCGGTGGTGGGGCAGCGGCAGTCGGTGTTGAGGGGTCGGGCTCAGGGGTGGCGGCTGCGCCGCCGTTCGGGTCGCCGGGCCCGGGATCTGTGGGGCCAGGGCCTGGGCCGTGCCCGGGGCCGCTCGGCCCCTGGTCGTCGGTGTCAGGATCGTCCGAGTCCGAGTCCGAGTCCGAGTCCGAGTCCGAGTCAGACTCGGAGCCAGCGCCGCTCGAGCCCGCGTTCGGCGTGGAGGGTTCGACATCGTCGGCAACGGGGCTGTGTGTGCCGGAGTTGTTCGGGGCGGGGGCGTCCGAGTCGCGGGTTGCGGGTGCCCCGGTAGCGGTGCTGTCGCACTCCGAGCCGTTCGGTGTGGGCCCACCGGTGTCGGGTCCGTCGGGCGTAGGACCGTCGGGCGCGGGTCCGTCGGGCGCGGGTCCGTCCGGCGTGGGTGTAGCCGGGGCTGGTGCATCGGGTTCGGGAGCGTCGGGCGCCGGAGTGTCGGTTGTGGAGCCGCCGGGGGTGGCGCTGTCGGAGCCGGTGCCGCCGGGGGCGGGGCTGCCGGGGGTGGCGCTGTCGGCGGCGGCGCGGCCCGCGGCCGGGCTACCGGCGGCGGGCTTGTCGATGTCATTCCCGGCAGTGGGCCCGTCGGCGTGCCCGGCGAAACGGGCCATCAGCGCGCGCAGGATCCCGGCGCGGTCGAGCCCGTGCAGTGTCCCGTCGAGCAGGCCGAGGACGAGGTCGGCGCGGATCTGGTCGATGGTTCCCGGGTGCCCGTCCCGCCGGGCGGCCTTGGCCAGGGCGTCGAGGCGTTCCCACGCGGCGGCGGCCTCGTCGGCGGGCAGTCCTTCGGCGGAGATGACGGCGGTGCCGGTCTCGGTCAGATACGCCACGACCAGCCGGTCCCGGATCGCCTTGCGATAGCGCCGCTCGTAGTAGGCCGGATCGAGTTCCAGGATCAGTCGCTTGATCCGTTCCCCGATCTGCCCGGTGGTGAGCTTCGGTGCGTGCGGCAGGACCGCCTCGCAGATCGCGGCGCGCTGGGCTGCGGGCAGGTCGGCGAGGTGCTGGGCGAACACCCGGGCCTTGGTGCGGTCGATCCGGCCCTGACACAGGGCGGCCTGCACCTGCGGAAGGTCGGACACCAGGGTGACGGCGAGGCTCATCTCGTACTCGGCGGCGCGGCGGTTCCAGGCCAGCGCGAAGCGGATCTCGTCCGAGCCGTACTGATCGGGCAGGGCACCGCGGCGGATCTCCATCTTCCCGGCGAACGGGCGGCGGTGCACGACCTCGGAGATGGCGGCGAACATGTGGGCCTGGTGGTGGGACAGCTGCCGGGAGTGGGCGAGCATGACCTCGTCGATGTCGTCGTTGCACACCTGGGTCAGGTCGATCCCGGCCAGGACAGCGCCCAGGCCGGGGCCCGGCGGCATCGCCGCCAGCCCCTCCGGGATCGCCTGCCCCAACTCCATGGTTCGAACATACGCTCGACCCCTGACAGTTTCGGCGCCTCGACCGGCCAGGAGCGACCGAGAGACACCTCAGTGCGCCCGGCGAGCGTGAAATCACCCGTTCGGCCGCAACCCTGAGCAGGTCGCAGGCGGCGGGACGGGTCGCGGACCGTGCGGTGTCGGCGGGAGATCGTGCTCACGACCGGGAGGCGCGGAGAATCCGGCGAATGCGGGTCGAGGCAGAGTGTCGGTCGCGGCTGCAACGCTCCCGCGACGGTTCCGGCGGCTGACCGGGATCGTGCAGGCCCCAGCGATCATGAAGCGAGTTCTGAACGTAGCGTGATCCGCGTAGTACCAGGACGACGAGCTGCTCGCGCAGTACCGCGCGGCCGCCGCCCACAGTCGTGTAGCTCAGTACGGGGAGAGGCGCACTGTCCATGGACCGCATCGTCGAAGCCGACCGGGTCCTCGTCGGTCCCGTGGGTGAGGTCCGCGACCGCGCCGCCGTACTCGTGCGCGGCGACCGGATCGCCGGGGTCGGCCCCGCGGACGAGCTGGCGGCGCGCTGCCCGGGCGCCGAGCGACTGAGCTTCCCCGGGGCGAGCATCATGCCCGGCCTGGTCAACAGCCACGTGCATCTGGCAGCCGACCTCAGCCCTGAACCGTTCGGCACGGTCCGACGAGGGTCCCGCGACGAGGTCCTCGCCCTGGTGCGAGCGAACGCGCAGGCGTGTCTGCGTTCGGGCTGCACCACGGTGCGGGACCTGGGCGACGCCCACGGCGTGGTCGCAGAGGTCCGCGACCACGACCGGGCCGTTTCCTCGGCCCCGACTCCCCGCATCCTTGCGGCCGGTACCCCGCTCACCGTCTCCGGCGGGCACTGCTGGTTCCTGGGCGGCATCGCCGATACCGACGCCGAGATCCGCGCAGCCATCGACTCATGTGCCGTGTCCTCCGACCTGATCAAGGTGATGGCCGGCGGCGGCCAGATGACACCAGGCGGGCCGAGCGAGTTCCAGTCGCAGTACACCGTCGCGCAGCTCCGGCTCGTCGTCGAGCACGCCGCCACGCACGGGCTCACGGTCGCCGCCCACGCCCACGGCACCGCGCCGATCCTCGACTGCATCGAGGCGGGCGTCGCGACGATCGAGCACTGCGGCTGGCGTTCCGGGCCGCAGCAACGCGACCGGCCCGACGACGCCGTCCGCCGCATGGCCGCCCAGGGCACGATCGCCGGCCACCACGCCCCCGCAGTGGCGCCGCATGGTCGAGCGGATCACCTTCCCCGACGGGTCCCGATTCGGCGACCAGATCAGCTGGATGGCCGACCGCGGAGTCGCTCATGTCATCGGGACCGACTCCGGAATGCCCAACGCCGTGTTCGACGAGTTCCGCACGAGCCTGGAGCTCTACGAGGACCTGGGCTTCGACCGCGCCCGGATCATCGAGACTGCGACGACCGGAGCCGCACGCCGGCTGGGGCTCGGCGCGAGCACCGGCGCGGTTCGCGAGGATCTGGATGCCGACCTGCTCGTCGTCGACGGCAACCCTCTCGACGACCTCGATGTCCTGCACCGCCCGAGCCACGTGATCGTGCGCGGCCGCAGCTACTCGCAGGCAGACCTCGCGCCCGCCGGCGCAGCCACCGGGCCGGTGGCGTAGCAGCGCCCGGGCAGCGGTCGGCGCCCCGCCACGCTCGCGCCGACGGGCCGCCCGCCACATCGGAGCGGCGCCGGCGCAGCGCTCCGAGGGTGGTCCGAGTCCCGCGATCCCCACCGCCGTCCCGTCCCGCTACCGAGCCGGGTTCGGAGGTCCCGGGCCGGGCACGCCTACGTCGGTCTGACCGCGCTCGTCCGTGCTCCGCCGAGGGCAGGTCGCGGCGCCCGGAACTGTCCGGTCGTCGGCCAGGTCGGTCAGCCGGCCGGGACAGCGGTGTCGAGGCTGAACTGCCCGCGTTCGAGCGCGAGGAGCGCCCTCTTGATCGGTAACCCGCCGGCGTAGCCGGTGAGTGCGCCGTCGGAGGCGACGATGCGGTGGCACGGGATGACCACGAGCACCGGGTTGCGCGCACAGGCCGCACCGGCTCGGCGGGGCCCGTCGGTGACGAGCCCGGCGGTGCGGGCGAGCTCGGCGTACGCGGCGGTCCGGCCGTAGCCGACCTGGCGGAGTGCGTCGAGCACGGCGCGGTGCGGTGGCCCGACACCGGACAGGTCGACCGGGACCTCGAGGTCCGTGCGCAGGCCGAGCAGGTACTCGTCGAGCTCCTCGACGGCCCGGTCGAGCAGCCGCTGCTCGGGTGACCCGGCGACCGGGGCGGACGTACGGGCCGGGTCGGACGGGTGTCCGAACCGGAGCCGGGTGAGGCCCTGTGGTGACGCCGACAGCGTCACCGGTCCCAGGGTCGTGTCGTGGACGAGGGTGGGACGGATGCCTGCGGTCGTGGTCATCGGCTGCGTTCCTCTCGCGAGCGGGACGGTCACCTGGCCGAACACCGTCCGGGCGGAGCCGGTTGCAGCGGTGCGGGTTCAGCCGTGGTCGTCCGGGAACCCCGAGACCCGCAGGGTGATGTTCAGGCGGCCGCCGGCCAGGCCGATCCCGGGCCCGTCGTGATCGGTGTCGGGGAGCAGCTTCGGTACGCCGTGGTAGGCGAGCCTGCTCCGGTCGCCGAAGACGATCACGTCGCCCGAGCGCAGTTCGACGTCGGTCCACGGGCGTCCCCGCGTCTGCGGGTTGCCGAGCCGGAACAGGCAGGGCGCACCGAGGGAGATCGACACGACCGGGTCGGCGGCGAGCTCGTCGCCGTCGCGGTGCATGCCCATCCGGGCACCGTCGCCGTAGTGGTTGATCACTGCGATGTCGGGCCTGTAGCGGAGGCCGCGGGCGGGGTCGGCGTAGGCGTCCGCGACGGCCTCGCGGCCCAGGTCGCCCAGCCAGGCCGGGAACTCCGTGACCGGGGAGCCGTCCTGGTCGTCGCGGGTACGCGAGTAGCGGTAGGGGATCCAGTGCCATCCCAGGCAGACGGTCCGCACGCTCATCCGGGCGCCACCCGGCAGCGCTGCAGCACGGATGCCGGGGCCCTCGACCGCCCAGCGCCGGCACTGTTCGACCAGGAAACGCTGCCGGGGCCGGTCGAGCAGGCCGGGCAGGTGGACGGCGCCGGGTGCGAGCTCGCGGCGCTCGCGGGGGATCAGCTCCAGGGTCACGCGGTCTGCTCCGGACGGGTGGTGTGCGGCCCCACGGCTCCCGCCCGGTGCGGGGCAGTGCGGTGCGGTGCGGTGCCTGCGTATCGGCTCGTCGGCGAACACTATCGCGGTGCGGGCGGTGCCGGCCGCGGACGATCGGCCGGGTCGCCGGCGTCATCAGGCGGGATCAGGCGGGATCAGGTGGGCTCAGGCGGTGTGATCAGGCGGCGTCGTCAGGTGGTGTGATCAGGTGACGTCAGGCGGTGGCATCAGGCGGCGTCGACGGCGGGCCGGCAGGTGCGGCACGGTCGGTAGCCGGCGTTGCGGGCGTCCGCGACGCTGGCGAAACCGTGCCGGTGCGCCGGGGTGATGCGACGGGCGTCGCGGCAGGTCGGAAAGCAGACGATGCCGGTCGTGTCGCTGGCCAGGTAGTGCACGCCGGCCCGGGCCAGCTCCGCGAGACGCTCCGGGTCGGCCCCCTCGGCGCGCAGCAGGTCGGCCTTGCGGTCGGTGCCGAACAGGTAGGCCCCGAGGTCACCGTCGGCCCGGACGACGCGGTGGCAGGGCACCAGCAGCGGGAGCGGATTGCGGGCCAGGACGCTGCCGGCGGCGCGGACCGCGCCCGGGCGGCCCGCCTCCCGGGCGACCCAGCCGTACGGCCGGACCTGCCCCGGTGGGATCCGCCGGGCCGCGGCGAGCACGTCGCGTTCGAAGGCGGTGCCGGCGTCCAGGTCGAGTGCCGGACGGGCGCCGGCGCGTCCGCGCAGCGACGGCGCGACACCGGCGGGCACCCGCGCGGCCGGGCGCAGCGGCCGGGCGAACCGCCGGCGGTAGGCGGCGACGAACGCGTCGTCGTCGAGGTCGGCGACCGGCCGGACGAACTGGGCCCCGGCGGTGGTGAACGCGACCCGGACCTCGCCGACCCGGCTGGGGGCGATCGCCCACCGGGTGAACACGCGGTCGTCGAGCCCGCGAGGGGCCGGGTCGGCGAGGCCGGCGAGCAGCGCCGGGAGGCCGGCACCGGCGGAGGCGCCGGAGGTGTGCGAGGCGGCGGTGGCGGTGTTGTGGGCGTCGGCGGTGTTCTCAAGTGCGCCGGTCAGCCGGGTGCCGGTCGGCGGAGTGCTCATCGGTGTCTCCCTCCGGGGGCGTTCGGGTGTGCGGGGACGAGCGGGCCGGGTGCACGGGGCACCGGTTCCGCCTGATCACCGAGCACGTCGCGCAGCCGGGCGAGCCCGCGCGAGACGTGCGACTTGGCGGTGCCCTCCTTGCACCCGAGGACGTGGGCGACCTCGGAGGTGGGCAGGCCCTGCACGTGCCGCAGGACGACTGCGATGCGCTGGACCTCGGGCAGCGCGGCGAGCGCAGCCCGCAGGGTGCGTTGCAGGTCGCCGCGCTCGGCCTGTTCGGCCGGGCCCGGCTCGTGGCTCGGGTCGTCGACGACGGGCTCGAACCGGGGTGGCGGGGCCGGACGGCGGGCCGCGTCCCGGGCCCGGTTCCGGGCGGTGTTGCGCAGGATCGTCAGCAGCCACGGCCGCACGGCCAGCGCCTCGATCCGCTGCGCGGAGTACCCGCACAGCGCCCGGTAGGCGCGCAGCAGTGCCTCCGCGGCGAGGTCCTCGGCGTCGGCGGGGGAGGGCGTGAAGGTGCGTGACACCGAGTACAGCAGGTCCCGGTGCCTCCGGACGACCTCGGCGAAACCGCGGTCGAGATCGCGCGCGAGCAGCCCGGGGACCGGGTCGGGCCCGGGCGTCGCACCCCATCCGGCGTCGTGGGTCATGCCGGTCAGCGGGCGTTGTGGAAGATGATCCCCAGCACGTGCCGGTCGCCGCTGTGCACGGCGCTGACGCCGTGCCGCATCTGCACGCGGTGATCGCCGCGGGTGCCGCGGTGCGGCCGGTTGCGCACGGGAAAGATCACCGCCTGGCCCTGGGCCGGGCGCAGCACGATCGGCCGGGACTGGCGGCGGGGCCGCTGCTCGACGAAGACGCTCTCGCCGCCGGTGAAGTCGACGTCCGGGCGGGACAGCATCACCAGGAACTGCAGCGGGAACGTCAGGTCGCCGTAGACGTCCTGGTGCAGGCAGTTGTAGCCGGACTCGCCGTAGCGCAGCACCAGCGGCGTCGGCCGTGTCTGGCCCTGTTCGGCGCAGGCGGCCAGCAGCCCGTCGAGGGTCTCCGGCCACGGGTCCTCACCGAGCCGGCGGGCCCAGCCGTTCGCGACCGTGGCCAGCGGCGGGTACAGCGCGGTGCGCAGGGTCTGCACCAGCGGCGGCAGCGGGTCGGCGAAGTACCGGTAGCTGCCCTCCCCGAACGAGTACCGGTCCATCCGGACGGTCGACCGGAACCGGTCGTGCTCGTCGAACATCGCGGTGATCGCGTCGCACTGCTCCGGGCCGAGCAGCGGTGGCGTCACCGCGACGCCGTCGGTGTCCAGCCGGGCCGACAGCTGCGGCCAGTCGAGGACGTCGAGGTCCGGGCCCGCGGTGTCGTGCCCGGTGTCGAGGGGGGTGGGTGCCATCGGCGGTCTCCTTCTCCCACGGCGACGCCCCGGCCGCACCGGGACGAGGGTGCACAGCACACCCGGCACTCCCAACACCACCGTGCGGGATCCGGTTGCACACCGTCCAGGGGACAGTGGCTACGTGGGTGACCCGGCGCCCAGCCGTCGTCCCACCAGCCGGGCGATCCACGGCGCCACCAGCAGCATCAGGATCACCCGCAGCACCTGCACGGCCATCACCGAGGTCACGTCCACCCCGGAGGAGATCGCGGTCGCCAGCACCGCGTACACCCCGCCGGGCGTGGTCGCCAGATAGCCCTCCAGCAGGGTCATGCCGGTGAACCGGGACAGCACCAGCCCCAGTCCCGCGCACACCGCGACCACGGCCAGGATCAGCCCGGTCGCGAGCGGGAGCACGCGGACGACGGTGCCCAGCGCGTCCCGGGTGAACCGGAGCCCGCCCTGCCAGCCGATCACGGCGTAGGCGACGACGACCAGCGGCTCCGGCACCGTCGCGTCGGCCGAGAACCCGGCCAGGCTGATCACGAGCGCGACCAGCATCGGACCCAGCAGCGACGGTGCGGGGACCCGGGCGAGGCGCGCGAGCGGGATGCCGGCCGCCGTGCACACCGCGGCCACGAGCAGCCCGACCCACCACGGCGCGGCCGGTCCCGCGGGGGCGGTGCCCGTGGGCGCCGCGTGCGGTGCGCCGTAGACGAGCGCGGCGACGACCGGCATCGTCGCCGTCACCAGCCCCACCCGCAGGTACTGGATCACCGCGACCATGCGTTCGTCGCCGCCCAGCTCCCGGCTGATGGCGACCAGTCCGGACGCACCGCCCGCGGTCTGCGCGAGCATCCCGGTGAGCGGCGTGACCCCGCGCTGCAGGCCCATCAGCAGCCCGGCGGCCATGCTGACCAGCAGGGTCCCGAGGCTGATCAGCAGGACCGGGAGCCACTGGGACGCCACCGACGCGAGCGTCTCCGGCCGGGCCAGCAACCCGATGACGATGCCGATCACGGCCTGGGCCCCGGACGTCGCGGGCCGTGCGACCCGGGCCGGCCCGGCCCCGGCGAGCGCCACCACGGTCGCGGCGAACAGTCCGGCGAACAGCGCGGGGGAGGGCACCGCGATCGCGTCCAGCGCGACCGTGCCCACCACGGTGAGGGCGGCGAGCAGCAGCCACCGCCACCAGCGGACGTTCCGCAGGCGCCGGACCGCCGTCACCGTGTGATCACCCGCACGAGGGTAGGCGGGCGGTCACGTCGTGTCCCGGTGAAACCGCCCACGATCGTTGTCCCGGCCCAACTACTTCCGGACGGGTGCGGGAGCGGGTAGGACGGACGGGGAGGAGGTGCGCCGATGGGGGAGCACGCCGACGAGGTCGGACTGGGGCCGGTGATCGCCGGCCTGACCGCGCCCGGCGGGGAGTTCGCGCTGGAGACCGCCGAGGTCGGCGGGGTGCCGATGCGGCTCTACCGTCGCGGTCCGCACACGCTGCGCGAGCTGTGGGAGACGACCGCGCAGTGGCCGGAGCGGACGTTCACGGTGTACCCCGGTGACCGGCGTACCTATGGTGAGCACCGCTCGCTGGTCGCGGACCTGGCGCGGTGCCTGCGCGACCGGTTCGGCCTGCGCCCGGGTGACCGGGTCGCGATCGCGATGCGCAACCTGCCGGAGTGGCCGACGACCTTCTTCGCCGCGCAGGTCGCGGGGCTCGTGGTCGTGCCGCTCAACGCGTGGTGGAGCGCGACCGAGCTGGCGTGGGCCGTCGCCGACTCGGGCGCCCGGGTGGTCGTCGCCGACCCCGAGCGGACCGCGGCACTCGCGTCGGCCCGGGCCGGCGACCCGTCCGCCGCGGTGCCGCTGGTGCGCGTGCGCGGCGAGGGCCGGGACGCGGCGCCCGGCGTCGTGGAGTGGTCCGCGCTCGGTCTGCGCACCGATGGCCCCGGCACGCTCGACGACCTGCCCGCCCCGGCGCCCGGGGACGTGGCGACGATCCTCTACACCTCCGGGACGACCGGCCGCCCCAAGGGCGCGGTCGGCACGCACCGCAACCACGTGACGAACCTGCTGAACGTGGCGTTGCAGGCCAGGGCCGGGGCGCTGCTCAGCGGTGCCGAACCGCCGCCGGGGCAGCCCGGGACGCTGCTGATGTACCCGATGTTCCACATCGCCGGGCTGAACGGCCTGGTCGGCGCGGTGCTGGTCGGGTCGAAGCTGGCGACGCTGTACCGGTGGGACCCGGAGGCGGCCCGCGCCGTGGTGCGCGAGGAGCGGCTGACCCGCTCCAACGGCGTCCCGTCGACGACGGCGGAGCTGCTCGACGGCGCCGACCGGGCGGACCTGGCGTCGCTGCGGACGTTCGGCATGGGCGGGGCGCCGATCCCGCCGGAGCTGGTGACCCGGATCGGGCGGGAGCTCGGCGCGGGCGCGGCGAACGGCTACGGCCTGACCGAGACGACCTCGGCGATCTGCGCGAACGCGGGCCCGGACTACGCGGCCCGCCCGGACAGTGTCGGGCGCCCGGCGCCGGGGGCCGAGCTGCGGGTCGCGGGCCCGGCGGGCGAACCGCTCGGTGACGGCGAGGTCGGTGAGCTGTGGTTCCGCGGGCCGAACGTCGTGCGCGGCTACTGGAACGACCCGGAGGCCGACGCCGCGGCGTTCGTCGACGGCTGGTTCCGCTCCGGGGACCTGGGCCACGTGACCGACGGCTGGGTGTACGTCGTCGACCGGCTCAAGGACGTGGTGCTGCGCGGCGGCGAGAACATCTACTCCGCGCAGGTCGAGGCCGCGATCCACGCGGTGCCGGGGGTGGTCGAGGTCGCGGTGCTCGGGGTGCCCCACCCGCGGCTCGGCGAGGAGGTGGCGGCACTGGTGCGGGCGACCCCCGGCACCCCCCGCGACGACGACGCCGTCCGCGCCGCCGTCGCCGAGCGGGTCGGTGCGTTCGCGGCCCCCGCCCACGTGCGCTGGAGCGACGAGCCGCTGCCGCGCACGGCGACCGGGAAGATCCGCAAGCGGGAGCTGCGCGCGGCCTTCCCCGGCACCTGACCGCTGCCGGCCGGGTCAGGCCGGGTCAGGCCGGGTCGATGCGGAACACCGGGCAGACCCCGGCGAGCGCGCCCAGTGCGGCCGGCGTCGGCTCGGCGGCGACGCCGGCCGCGACCATGATCGCGACACCGTCGGGGGCGATCTCCGGCCACGCCTCCAGCACCGGCCGGGCCTGGGCGGCGGACAGCTCGGTGAGGATCACGGGTTCGGGTTCGGCGCCGTTGGTGCTGCTCAGCGTCCCCCGGCCGCGCGCGGCCCGGACGTTCCCGATCCAGTCGGCGCCCGGGAAACCGCCGACGACGAACCGTGCACCGCCGGCGGAGTGGACGGTGAGCGGCGTGGCGCGGGGTGCGCCGCTGCGCCGGCCGGGGACGGTGAGGACGGGCAGGTCGAACGGCAGCTCGCCGCGTTCGCGGCGGGCCAGGAAGCCGTCGTTCATCTCCTTGAGGTGGTGCGGAGCGCGGATCCGGCTGCGCAGGTCGTCGGTCACGGGTGGACCCCCATTACTCGGTACAGCGTATTCGATACAACGTACGGAGTTTCAGGGTGCCACGGGCCGAGCTGCCAGGTCGACCGGATTTCCGGGGTGCTCAGCTGTCGCGGGCCTCGTCGAGGGCCTGTTCGGCGCGGGTGACCTCGGTGTCGGCCTGCCGGGCGCGGCGGGCGGCGTCGGCCGCCTCCCGCTCGGCGGCCTTGTACGTGCGGTCGGCCCCGGTCGCCTCGGTGCGGGCCTGCTCCAGCTCGGCCCGCAGGTCCTCGACGCGCCGGTGGGCCGCGTCGCGGTGGTCGGCGGCCGCGTCCGCGCGTTCGCGGGCATCGTCACGTTCGCGGCCGGCGTCGTGGGCGGCCAGGCGGGCCTGCTCCAGGCGGTCCTCGGCGTCGGCGAGTGCCTGCGCGCGGCGCTCGCGCTCGCGCTGTTCGGCCGCCTCGCGTTCCCGTTCCCGCCGTTCGGCCGCCCGCTGCTCGCGGGAGCGCCGCGTCGCCTCGCGGCGCTTGCGGTCCAGCTCGCCGGAGCCCGGCCGGTCGGTGTCGTCGCCCGGCTCCGCCGCGGATCCCGGCCCGGCCGTCTCCTGTCCGCGCGTCTCCTGCCCGCGCGTCTTCTGCCCGGGCGTGTCCTGCCGGCGCGTGCCCTGCCCGCGCGGGTCCTGCCCGGCGGCGTCGGGTGCGGCCGACTCCCGTCCGGTGCCGGTAGCCGATCCCCGCGCGGTCGCTCCGGTGGTCGCGCGCGAACCCCGTCCGGACGCAGGCCCGTCCTGATCGCCCCCGATCGTGCCGAAGCCGCTGTGCCGTTCGAAGCGCACCAGCCGGCCCGACCGCACCCGCTCGGCCAGCTCGTCGTCGGCCAGCGCCGACTCCAGCACCCCGCGCACCTCGCGCTCGAGACCGGAGTCGACGCGCTGGCCGGCGTCGCGGCCGAGCCGGGCCGCGCGCCGGGCCAGCGCCCCGACCAGCTTGTTCCGCTGGGCGGACACCTGACGCAGTGCCGGGCCGTCCAGCGAGCGCTGCGCCTCGGCCAGCGGCCCGGCGAGCGCCAGCAGGCCCTCGACCTCGTCGGGCGCCGCGTCGACGAGCAGGTTGGTCAGCCACGCCGCCCGGGTGGGCCGCCGCAGCGCGGCGATCTCCCGGGCGGCGCCGGAGTCCCCGGCCTCGCGGGCCCGGGCGGCGGCGTCGTCCCGCTCGGCGACGAACTCCCCGGGCGGTACCCGGTAGAGCCGCTCGGCGACGGCGTCGGCGTCCACGACGGGATCAGCTCAGGTTGGCGTGCGTCCCGACGAGCACCGCGCGGCCCAGGGTGCGACCGAACAGGTTGAACGCGAGGAACGCCGGCGTCGCGGTCTCGGGCAGGTCCAGCGACGCGGTGTCGATCGCGTGCACCGCGAAGAAGTAGCGGTGCGGACCGTGCCCGGGCGGCGGCGCGGCGCCCAGGTAGCGGCGCAGGCTCGCGTCGTTCGCCAGCTGCACGGCGCCCGCGGGCAGCCCGGAGCCGGAGTCGTCACCGGCGCCGGCCGGCAGCGACGTCACCGACGCCGGGATGCCGGTCACGGCCCAGTGCCAGAACCCGGAGCCGGTCGGGGCGTCCGGGTCGTAGCAGGTGACCACATAGGACTGGGTGCCCTCGGGCGCGCCGGACCAGGACAGCTGCGGCGAGACGTCCTCGCCCCCGGCTCCGAAGATGCCGGAGAGCTGGGCGGTGGCGAGCGTGCCGCCGTCCTGGACGTCCTCGCTGGTCACGGTGAACGACGGGACCGGGGGCAGCTCGTCGTAGGGGTTGCGGGGCATGCGTGGACGACCTCCTCGTGTCGGTTACGGATCTCCCGGAGATCCTGGCACGGCGCGTCGCGTTCCGTCCGGCCGGTGAGCGTGCAGGCTGATGATCGTGCAGATGCTCCTGATCGTCGTGGGACTGATGCTGGCCGCCGTCGTGCTGGTCGGGGTCGGGGAACGGGTACGGCTGCCCTGGCCCGCCCTGATGGTGGTGCTGGGCGCGGTCGTCGCCCTGGTCCCCGGGCTGCCCGACGGGTTCGCCGTGGACCCGGACCTCATCCTGCCGCTGTTCCTGCCGCCGCTGCTGTTCGCGACCGCCCAGCGCACGTCGTGGGCGTTGTTCCGGGCCCGCTGGCGGACGATCGCGCTGCTCGCGGTCGCGCTCGTGCTGGTCACCGTGACCGCCGTCGCGGGGGTGGCCTGGGCGCTGATCCCGGGCATCGCGCTGACCGCTGCCGTCGCGCTCGGGGCGATGGTGGCGCCGCCGGACCCGGTCGCGGTCGAGGCCGTCGCCGGGCAGGTCCCGATCCCGCGGCGGATGATCTCGGTGTTGCAGAGCGAGGGGCTGTTCAACGACGCCACCGCGCTGGTGATCTTCCAGATGGCGGTGCTGGCGACGGTGTCCGGGGCGGAGCTGAGCCCGCTCGGGCTGGCCCTGCGGTTCGTCGCGGGCGCGGTCGGTGCGGTCGCGATCGGGCTGGTCGTGGCCTGGCTCGCCCGCACCGTGCTGGGCCGGCTCACCGACACCACCGGCCGCAGCGCGCTCACCCTGGTGCTGCCGTTCGCGACCTACCTGGCCGCCGAGGAGGTGCACGCCTCCGGGGTGATCGCGGTCGTGGTGCTGGCGCTGCAGCTGCGGGCCACCGCCGACGCCGACGAGGCCGCCGAGCGGATCACCCAGTCGTCCCTGTGGAACGTGGTCGAGCTGCTGGTCACCGGAGTCGCGTTCGGACTGATCGGGCTCGACCTGCGTCAGGTCGTGGTGGCCGCCGGGGACGACCTGCCCCGGATGCTCGGGCACGCCGCCGTCGTGTGCCTGGTCGTGATCGTCGTCCGGACACTGTGGATGCTCGCGGCCCGGCGGGTGGTGCGCCGCGGCGACGACGCGGGCACCGCGCCCCGGACCGGGCGCGAGGCCGTGCTGCTGGCCTGGTGCGGCATGCGCGGGCTCGCCACGCTGGCGCTGGCGCTGTCCCTGCCGACCACACTGGACTCCGGTGCCCCGCTGCCGTACCGCTCCGAACTGGTGCTCATCGCGGTCTCGGTGCTGGTGGTGACGCTGCTCGTGCCCGGGTTCACGCTGCCGGTGCTCGTGCACGCGCTGGGGGTGGACGACGAGGCGGAGGCCGAGCAGCGCGCCGAGCGGGAGATCGTGCAGCGGGCCCGGCGCGCCGCGCGGGCGACCGTGGAGTTCGAGCGGCGGATCCGGGAGCTGCCCGACGAGGTCGGGTCCCGGGTGCGCGAGCGGGTGGAACGCCTCGACGCCGTGCTGACCGGCGAGACGCACTCCGAGGAGGAGCGGCACCGGATCGCCGCGGTGCAGGCCGTGCGCGGGCAGGTGGCCGAGATGCAGGCCGCCGCGCTCGCCGCGGCCCGGGAGGAGGTGCTCGCCGCGCGCCGGGAGCCGGGGGTGGACCCGCACGCGGTCGACCGGGTGCTGCGCCGGCTGGACCTGCGGACGGTGCTGCTGGACTGACCGCGAGGTGGCCGCTCGCGCGTGCTCCACGCCACCCGATCCACCGCCGCCCGATCCACCGCCGCCCGATCCACGCCGCCCGGTCCTGATGCGGACCGGGGCTGTCCGCGATCTCCGGCAGTCTCGGGGCATGACGGACTCGACGACGATCCCTCCGGTCAGGCCGTTCGAGGGCGGCAGGCGCCGGCTACAGGACCCGGACCCGGAGCGGGCCGCGCTCCGCGCCGCCGGCCCCCTGGTCCGCGCCGAGCTGCCCGGCGGGGCGACCGCCTGGGTGGTGACCGAGGAGGCGGCGGCCCGCCGGGTGCTCACCGATCCGCGGTTCAGCAAGGACACCGCCCACGCACCGCACGGGATCCCCGGGCTCGAACCGCCTGCCGCCGAGCGGCCGTCCCTGACCACCGCCGAGGGCGCGGCGCACACCCGGCTCCGGCGCGCGCACGCGCCGCTGCTGTCGCAGCGCGCCCTCGCCGGCCGGGAGGAGCGGACCGCGGCGACCGCCCGGACACTGCTCACCGCGCTCGGTCCCGGTGAGGTCGATCTGATGGCCGACTTCACCACCCGCTACCCCCTGACCGTGGTACTCGACCTGGTGGGTGCCCCACCCGAGCTGCTCGACCGGACGGCCGAGGCGTGCCGGGCGATGTGGAGCCCCGACCCGGCCGAGCACGGCCGCGCGTTCGCGGAACTGCTGCGGACGAGCCGCGCAGCGGTCGGCCGGCCCGGGCTCGCGAGCGAGCTGCGGGACCGCCTCGGCGACCTCGACGACGACGAGATCGGCTACCTGGTCTTCGGGCTCGTCTTCGCCGGCCAGCTCACCACGGACGCGGCACTCGGCTCACTGCTGGCCACGGCACTGGAGCGTGGCCTCACGGGCACCTCCGACGCCGACCTGGACACGCTGGTCCACGACGTCCTCCGCCGGCACCCGCCGGCGCCGTTCACGCTGTGGCGCTTCGCGACCGAGCCGGTCGACCTCGGCGGGGTGCGGCTGCCCGCCGGAGCGCCGGTCCTGATCGACATCCGGGGGACCGGAACGGGCGAGGGCGGCCCCGGCCTGTCGTTCGGGTACGGCTCGCACTTCTGCGCCGGTGCCCACCTCGCCCGCCTCGAACTGCATGCCGTCCTGACGGTGCTGCGGACGAGCTTCCCGCAGGCGCGGCTCGCGGTGCGGCCCGGCGATCTGGTCGAGGCGTACCCGCCCGGCCCGGTCGGTGGGCGCCTGACCGCACTCCCGGTGGTCCTGCGGTGATCCTCGCCGGGACGATCGTCGCCGGGACGTGGGTCAGCGCAGCACGACCGCCGCGTCCGGCTCGGTGACCCGGAAGGTGAACGACTCCTCCAGGTAGAGCGAGACGGTGTCGGCATCGTGGTCGGAGTAGCCGATCGCGAGGTCCTGGCCGACGTCGAGCACGAAGTCCCCGCCCCGCTGGGACAGCACCAGCGCGCCCTCCAGTCCCGGCGCGCGCAGGATCTGCCCGCCCAGGATCCGGGTGAGGTGGTCGAACAGCGGATAGCCGCCGTGCTCGGCGGTCTCGGCGATCCGGGTGAAGCCCTCCGGTGCCACGGCGAGCGCGTAGGGACCCTCGATGCCGTTGCGGCGCAGCGCGTCCACCGCGCACGCGACGACCGCGGGGTAGCGGTCGGTGTCCTCACCGAGGGAGAACGCGTCGTACGGGGAGGAGGCGACGACGCCCTCGATCAGCGCGTCCGGCCAGCCGTGGAACATCGCCCGGTTCTCGATCTCGGCGGCCTCCCGGGCCGCCCGGGCCAGGTCGTCGAACTCGGGGTCCTGGGAGCCGCGCTCGAGGTCGTCGATCTCGTCGCGGGACACCGTGAACGGCACCCGGAACTCGGCCAGCGGCTGGACCCGGCGCAGCCGGGCCCGGGCCCCCGCCGAGTCGACCCCCGGCGGGGGGCCGGCCAGCCGGGTGGAGCGGCCGAGCGGGACCGAGGAGGTCTCCCAGCCCGCGGCACCGCCCCAGTCGGCGAGCCGGCGTCCGGCCAGCAGCGGGGTGAGCCGCTCGCGGGCCTCGTCGTCGATCGCCTTCCAGGCGGTGACCGGGATCGGCGCCTTGTCGCGGAGGAGATGGTCCTGCACGGTCACTGGTCCTGTCCCTTCAGACTGCCGATACCGAGGCCGGCCGCCGGGCCGGACGGGTCGAGGCGTTCCTCGATCCGCTCGACGTAGGTCTCGGGGTCCTTGTCGGTGTTGTCGAGGCCCGCGGTGGTGGGGTGGGCGTCGAGGAACTCCTGGAACTGCTGACCGAGCGCGTCGCGCAGCCCGGAGGCGGCGTGCTGGCGGAAGTTCGCCAGGCCCTCGTTCTCCTCCTCGGCCATGTGCTCGTCGTTGGCCCGGCGCGCGTCCCAGACCCCGGCCCACCACTCCTGGGAGCCGACCGGGTTGCGCTCGGCCCGCGCGACCCCGTCCCGGATCTCGTTGTGGTCGCCGATCGCGTCGAGCGTCTCCTCCTCGGGATCCTCGCCGTGCTCCAGCAGCTGCGGGTAGAAGATCTTCTCCTCGGCGATCGCGTGCACGTCGAGCCGGGCGGCGAGCGGGTCCCACAGCCGGGACAGCTCCCGCGGGTCGGTGTCCGCGCGGGCCTGGAGCTCGTCGAGGTCCGCGAACCGTCTCCGGAACCAGGCGTGGTCGTCGAGGATCAGCGTCGTGATGTCGGGCACGGTCCGCAGCGTAGGACCGCTCCGCCCGCGCGGCACGGCGAACACGCACCGGGCGGGGGCTGCGGGGTCTCAGCCGGCCGGCGCGGCGGACAGCGCCCGCCACACGTTCTGCGGGGTCAGCGGCATGTCCACGTGCCGGACACCCAGGTGGGACAGCGCGTCGACGACGGCGTTGTGCACCGCGGGCGTCGACCCGATCGTCCCGGACTCGCCGATCCCCTTGGCCCCCAGCGGGTTGAGGTGCGTCGGCGTCTCGGTGTTCGACGCCTCGAACCCGCACAGGTCCGCCGCGGACGGGATCGTGTAGGAGGCCAGGTTGCCGGTGGTGGGGTTGCCGTCCTCGTCGTAGGCGACGCTCTCGTAGAGGGCCTGGGAGATCCCCTGCGCGATGCCGCCGTGCTGCTGGCCCTCGACCAGCATCGGGTTGAGGATCTTCCCGCAGTCGTCGACGGCGACGTGGCGCAGCAGCGTGACCCGGCCGGTGTCGGCGTCGACCTCGACGACGGCGATGTGCGAGCCGAACGGGAAGCTGGACTGGCCCTGGGAGAAGTCCAGCTCCTCGCGCAGCGGCGCGCCGTCGCCGTCCGGCCGGCCGCTGCCGTCCTCCGCGGCGGCCGCGGCCCGGGCCCAGGTCACGACCCGGTCGGCGACACCGCGCACGCCCAGGCCCTGCTCGGTGAGCTCGATGTCGTCGACCGAGGCCTCGAGCAGGTGCGCGGCGATCTCCCGGGCCCGGGTGACCAGCTCGCCGGACGCGGAGTGGATCGCGCTGCCGCCGGTCTGCAACGAGCGCGACCCCAGGGTCCCGGCGCCGCGCGGGACCTGCGCGGTGTCGGACTGGACGAGCCGGATCCGGTCCATCGGCACCTGCAGCACGGCCGAGGCGACCTGGGCGAACGCGGTCTCGTGGCCCTGGCCGTGCGCGCTGGTGCCCGCCATGACGGTGAACGTGCCGTCCGGGTGGGCCTGTGCCGAGCCCCACTCGCCGTCGAGCCCGAGCGGGGCGGTGACCTCGACGTAGCAGCCGACGCCGATGCCGAGCAGGGTGCGGTCCCCGGCCGAGCGCCGGGCGCGCTGCTGCTCGCGCAGCTCCCGGTAGCCGGCGGCCTCGATCGCCGCGTCGAGCGTCCGGGCGTACTCGCCGTTGTCGTAGGGGGCGCCGGTCAGCGTGGTCAGGGGGAACGACTCCGGCGGGATGAAGTTGATCCGGCGCAGCTCGGCCGGGTCGAGGTCGAGCTCGTCGGCGGCGATGTCGAGCACGCGCTCGAGCATCTGGGTGGCCTCGGGGCGACCGGCGCCCCGGTAGGCACCGACCGGGGTCGTGGTGGTGGCGACCGAACGCCACGAGAACTCGATCCGCGGGATCGCGTAGACGCCCTGCGCCATGAGCTGGGTCAGGCTGGGCAGGATGGTGCCGATCATCGGGTAGGCCCCGACGTCGGCGGTCACGTCGGCCCGCAGCCCGACGATCCGGCCCTCCCGGGTGAGCCCGAGCTCGACGTGCTGGCGCTGGGCCCGGCCGTGGACCATCGAGAGCATGTTCTCCGAGCGGGTCTCGGTCCAGCGCACGGGATGGCCGAGCAGCAGCGCCGCCCGGGCGACGATCGACCACTCGATGTACTCGAAGGCCTTCGGCCCGAACCCGCCACCGACCCGCGGGGCGATCACCCGGACCTGCTCCGGCTCGAGGCCGAGGTCCCCGGCGAGTGCGGCCTGTGCCCCGTGCGGGGTCTGGGTCGGCAGCCACAGGGTGATCCCGTCGGTGCCACCGCCGCCGGGCCCGCCGGGGACCGCGACGCAGCCGTTCGGCTCCATCGGGACGCCGGCGATGCGCTGGTTGTCGAACGTGGCCCGCACGACGTGGTCGGCGTCGTCGAACAGGCCCTCGACCGGCCCGGTGCCGTCCGCGGCGGCCACATTGGACCCGAGCTCGTCGAACAGCAGGACGGCGCCGTCGGCGAGCGGCTGCTCGTAGCCGGTGACCGCGGGGAGCGGCTCGATGTCGGGGACGACGGCCTCCGCCGCGTCCTGGGCCTGGGCTGCGGTCCGCGCGACCACGACGGCGATGATGTCGCCGACGAAGCGGACCTTGCCCGAGGCCAGGTGCGGGCGGGCCATCGCGTCCGGGACGACCCCGGGCAGCCCGGGCCGCGGCGGCAGCCCGAGCGTGTCGACGGTGTGGACGGCCTCGACACCCGGCAGCGACCGGGCCTCGGCGACGTCGACGGCACCGAGCGTGCCGTGCGCGATCGGGGACCGGACGAAGGCCACGTGGAAGGCGTCGGGGTGCGGCAGGTCCGCGGTGTAGTCACCGGATCCGGTGATCAGCTCGTGGTCCTCGGTGCGCAGTACCCGGTTGCCGAGGTACGAGCCCTGGGTGGAGATCGACATCGTGGCGGCTCCTCTCACGCGACGGCGTCGGCGCGTGGGGCGGGGGAGGGGTGTCGACGATCACGCTAGCGGGTGGTGCACCGCCGACCAACCCTCCCCGCAGCCGCTCAGGTGATCGTGATCCCGCCGTCGAGGGGCGGCCGGCCGACGATCGCGGTCAGGCGATGACCAGTCGTTGCAGATCGGCGCCGACGATCACCGGGCGGTCGTAGCCCACAGCGGCCATCTGCTCCCACCGTGCCGGGTCGACCGGGGAACCGAGATTCGAGATGTGGGAGAGCACGAGCCTGCCGGCGTCCGCCTGCTGTGCGACGGCGCCCACCTCCTGTACCTCGACGTGGGACTCGAGCATGTGCGTGAGGTCGGCCGGTGGTAGCTCGACGTCACGGACGTTGATCGCCTCGTGGACGAGCATGTCGGTGCCTCGGGCAAGGGTCGTGAGGTTGTCGGTCGTCCGGGTGTCGCCGGAGAACGTCACCGAACCGTGGTCGGTGTCGAACCGGAACGCGAACGAGGGGAAGACCGGCCCGTGCGGGACCAGAGTTGCCGTGACCTTCACCCGGTCGTCCTCCATGACGGGGAACGGTGGTGTGGGCGGCGAGGTGTTCCGATGCCCCGCACCCACCGGGGGGAGCGCGATCTCGTGGACCTCGGCGAGTGCGCGAATGTCGCGGATGGTCATGTCGCGCAGAAAGATGTTGTCGCTGTAGGCGTACGCCTCGTGGAGGCGCGCCGTCATCTCCGCGGTGCCGGGTGCAGGCGATTCCGGTGCGACGGTCGGCGCGGTCCCGCCCCCGAACTTGGGCGGCAGACCGCCGGCGGGACCGGGGCCGTACACCGGGACCGGTCCGGCGAGGGTGTCGCCCAGGATGTTCTTGATGTGCCCACCGAGCAGGAAGAAGTTGTAGTAGTCGGCGATGTGGTCGGCGTGCAGATGGGTGAGGAAGATCCCGCGCAGCGAGTCGAGGCGGAGTCCGGCCTCGACGTAACGGGTCGTCGCGGCCCTGCCGCAGTCGATGACGTAGGTCGCGTCGTCGACGACGAGCGCGGTGGCGATACCGGCCCGGCCCGGGTCGACCGGCGGCCCCGCCTGGGTACCGAGGAGCACGACCGACAACCTGCTCCGTTCCGGAGCGGCCGCTGTCGAGGTCGCGGTGCCGGCCGCGATCGAGCTCCCCGAACACCCCACGAGCCCGCCGAGCGCGGTCAGGCCCCCCAACGCCCCGAGCACGGAGCGCCGAGTGACTCCCCGGCTGCCTGGGACCCGCTCGTTCGACCCACACAACGTGCACATACGGACTTCCCCTCACGAGATCGACCCTTGACGAGATCGACCGTTACGAGATCGACGCTGGGGACCGTAGGCGCGGGGCAGGCGCCCGGGGAGTTCTGTTCGCCATCGCGCAACGGCAGTGTCGTGGAGGACGAGATGTGCTATCGCTGTGCAGGTCGTCTGCTCGGCGAGGGGCCCGCCGGCCGGACCCCGGGGAGGATGCTGCGATGACCTCGGCTCGACCGTCCGGCGGAGACGTGGCCTCGGTCACCCGTGCTCTGGCGGTGCTCGAGTGTTTCGAGGAGTCCGAGGAGCTTGGCGTCACCGAGGTCGCACACCGGATCGGGACGGCCAAGAGCACGGCGGCCCGCCTGCTCGCCACGCTGCGCAGGGCAGGTCTGGTGGAGCAGGAGGCGGAGTCCGGCCGCTACGTGCTGGGCCTGCGGCTGTACGAATGGGGCCAGCTCACGGCGGAGCGGCAGGCCCTGCGAGCGGTCGCCCGCCCGATCCTTCGTGATCTGTCGGCCGAGGTCGGGCTCACGGTGGCGCTCGTGTTCCCCACCGAGCGGGGCGTGGTGCACGTCGATCGTGCTGAACCGCGCGGCGCCGTGGACTTCTGGACGCGCCGGGGCAGCACCTTCTCCCACCACGGAGCAGGCGGGATCGTCATCGCCGCGAGCCGGCACGATCAGCCACACCGTGGGACGGGCCGGGGCGGGGACGATCTCGCCACCCGCATCGCCCGTGCCCGGGACGACGGCTACGCCCTGGAGTTCGGGCAAGTGATCAACGGGACCGCTTCCCTCGCGACGCCGGTACGGCGGCTCCTGACGACCGAGGCGGCTGTCGCACTGATCGGACCCGAGCAGTCGTTCCGCTCCCGGCCCACGGTCGGCCGGCTCGCCGCGCTCGGCCGGCACGCTGCCCGTGCGCTCGAGACGCGGGGCCACGGACAGCGAGCGGAACGGGAGGGCGGGGCCGGGGGCCCGGCCCCGCACGAACTCAGGTGATCGTGATCCCGCCGTCGACGGCGAGGGTCTGCCCGGTGACGTAGCCGCCCGCGTCGGAGGCCAGGAACACCACGGCCGCGGTGAGCTCCTCCGGGTCGCCGGTGCGGGCCATCGGGATCCGCTCGGCCATCTTCTCCAGGTAGCCCGGCTTGTACTGGTCGGTCATCTCGGAGGCGAAGAAGCCGGGGGCGATCGCGTTGACCCGGATGCCGCGGCGCTGGGCCCACTGCTGGGCCAGGTCCCGGGTCAGCCCGATGACGGCCGCCTTGGACGCCGAGTACGCCGCCTGCGGCAGCGCGGCGGTGGTCAGCCCGAGGATGCTCGAGATGTTGATGATGCTCGACCCCGGCTCCATGCGGGCCCCGCACGCCTGCGCCATCCAGTAGCTGCCGTTGAGGTTGACGTCGACGACCTGGGTGAACTGCTGCGGGGTCTCCTTCAGCGCGGGGACGGCGGTGCCGATCCCGGCGTTGTTGACCAGCACGTCGAGCCGGCCGAACTCGTCGATCGCGGCCTGGGCGAGTGCCGTGCAGTCGTCGGGGTCGGCCACGTCGGTGGCGACGGCGACGGCCCGTCGTCCGGTGGCCTCGACCAGCTTCACGGTGTCGGCGAGCCGGTCGGCGCGCCGGGCACCGAGCACCACGTCGGCCCCGGCCTCGGCCAGGCCCCGGGCGAAGGCCACACCCAGCCCGGACGAGGCACCGGTGACCACGGCGACCTTGCCGTCCAGTCGGAATCGCTCCATCACGCTCACGGTCGTGACCCTAACCGGCCGGATCGGGCGCCGGTGCGGCCGAGCCCGGCGGTGCGCTCGCGCCCGCGTCGATCGCCTCGTCGCGTCCGACGCGGGCGCCGATCTCGCTACGCCCGCGGGCGGTGCTTGCGGGCCACGACGGCCCGGTACAGCAACGGGTCCCGGCTCGTCGCGAGCCGGTGCCGGTAGACGGTGGAACCCAGCTGCTCGAGCTCCCCGGACGCCAGCATGGAGTTGATCAGTCCGGCGAAGCCGGTGGTGTCGCCGTCGGACAGGAAGTCGTCGCGCAGCGTGATGGCCACGAAGCCGTCGACCGCGACCATGTCGAACGCCGCCCGGAACGCCTCCGGCGGGATGTCGCCGAAGCCGAGCGCCGCCACGCACGTCATCGCGTCGAAGCCGCCCGAGGCGATCGCCGACGCCCGGTCCTCGTTGAGGGCGGTGAGGTCGAGCACGTGGTAGTCGTCGTAGACCCCGGGCCGGTCGCGCTCGGCGGCGTCGCGGGCCTCCGGGATGATGTCGACGCCGACGACCTTGCCGATGCCGCGGTTGCGGAGCTCCTCGGCGACGATGCCGTTGCCGGCGCCGACGTCGAGCACCCGCAGCCCGGACGGGTCGACCCGCTCCGCGGTGAGCTGCTCGGCCAGCAGGTCGCAGACCACGGGCGGGGACTGGCACTGCAGGATCTCGTAGAACAGCTTCTCGTAGAGCCCGGGGACCTTGAAGAGCTCGTCGTAGTCGTGGAACCGGTACTCGGTCCACCCGGTCCCGGTGTCGAGGACGCAGTACTCGGTGTCCTGCTCGTAGTTCGTGGTGGGTTCCGGCAGCGCGAGCCGGAAGGACGGTGCGGAACGCTCTACGGCCATAGAAGGACCTCCGGATCGGGAACAACGGACACCTCGACGGTAGTCGAACACGTGGTCCCCGGGCGGGGTGAGCAATGCCGCACACTCGCCTGCCCAACCACGGGTGGCGGGTGACACGATCGACTCCGGTATCACCGGCGATGACCGAGAACGCGAGGAGAGACATGACCCAGCAGCAGAGGACCGCCATCGTGACGGGCGGAGCACGCGGGATCGGGGCGGCGACGGCCGTCCGGCTCGCGGCCGACGGGCACAAGGTGGCCGTGCTGGACCTGGAGGAGTCGGCGGCCAAGGCGACCGTCGAGGCCATCGAGGGCGCCGGCGGCACCGCCGCGGCGTTCGGCGCGAACGTGGCCGACTCCGCGGCCGTGGAGCAGGCAGTGGGCGCGGTGGCCGAGCGGCTCGGCGCCCCGACGATCCTGGTCAACAATGCCGGGATCACCAAGGACAACCTGCTGTTCAAGATGTCCGAGGACGACTGGGACGCCGTCATGGGCGTGCACCTGCGCGGGTCGTTCCTGATGACCCGGGCCGTGCAGAAGCACATGGTCGACGCGGCGTGGGGCCGGGTGGTGAACCTGTCGTCGACCTCGGCGCTGGGTAACCGCGGCCAGGCGAACTACTCGGCCGCCAAGGCCGGGCTGCAGGGCTTCACCAAGACCCTGGCGATCGAGCTGGGCAAGTTCGGCATCACGGCGAACTGCATCGCCCCGGGCTTCATCGCCTCCGAGATGACCAAGGCGACCGCCGAGCGGCTCGGCGTGGACTGGGAGGACTTCAAGACCGCCCGCGCCAAGGAGATCCCGGTGCAGCGCCCGGGTGTGGTCGAGGACATCGCCAACACGGTGTCGTTCTTCACCGACGAGCGGTCGTCGTTCGTGAGCGGCCAGGTCATCTACGTCGCCGGCGGCCCGAAGACCTGAGCGGGCACCGACGACGGACGGGGCCGACCCACGGTGTGGGCCGGCCCCGTCCTGGGCTCCGGAGGGGTCGTCAGGTGGTGCTCTCCATCGGGACGATCGCCCAGCCGGGGATGTCCTCCTGGCCCGGCACCGGGACCGGGTCGGCACTGAGGTTCATCATCAGCACCGCACCGTCGGCGGAGCGGAACGCGGCGAGCGAGGAGCCCTGCGCGCGGCCCAGCTCGACGTCACCCTCGCGCAGCTTCGGGACCAGCCAGCGCCAGGCGTCGGTCAGCGGGGTCGGCTGCCCGCCGTCCTCCTCGGTGGCCGGGCTCCACAGCGACGAGTACTCCAGGTCCTCGCTGCCCTCCGGGCCCCACAGCAGGGCGCCCTGGGTGCCGGAGCGGGCCATCGCCTGCAGCACCGCCAGGGTGGACACCGCGCTGGCCGGGGTGCCGTAGCCGGCCTGGGCGTCGGCCGGGACGTTGGCGTAGAACTCCGCCCACCAGATCGGCAGCTGGGTCCGCTCCTGGATCCAGCGGTTGATCACCGCGAACTTGTCGGCCCCGACGTCGACCGGGGAGATCGCGTCCTGCTGGCCGCGGTTGGTCGTCGCGCCGTCGACGACCATGAAGTCCGCACCGACGTTGTTGGCCAGCCAGTAGTCGAGGACGTCGAGCGGGCGCTGGTCCAGCGCCCCCCACGGCCCGCGGATCGGGGAGGCGTCCGGCGAGTCCGGCGCGACGCTGCTCATCACCACGTACGGGCCGCCCACCTGCACGTCGGGCCGGACCGACTTCACCGCCTCGTAGACCTTGTTGTAGAGCTCGGTGTAGCCCTCGTAGTCCCAGCGGTTCTCCTCCTCGTGGTAGAAGCCCTTGAGCTCGTTCCACACGAGGACCCGGTCGACCTGCGGGTAGCGCTGCACGGCCTCCTTGGCGAGTTCGGCGTAGTCGTCGAAGAACTCGGGCAGGACCTGGCGCTCCAGCTTGTCCCAGGCCGTGACCCCGGGCGGGCCGCCCTTCATCCAGTCCGGCGCGCAGCACAGCGTGAGCATCGCCTTGCCGCCGGTCTCCTCGGTCAGCTGCATCCGGCGGTCGAGCGAACCCCACTCGTACTGGTCCGGCACCGGCTCGGGGTTCAGCGTCCCGAAGCCCATGAGGTGGTGGTTCTGGTACTCGTTGCCCAGGCTGGACAGGATGTCGGTGCCCCGCTGACGGGCCGCGGCCGGTTCGGTGTCGTCGAGGCTGTTCTGGGTGTGGGTGACACCGAGCTCCATCGGGCCCGGCTGCTGCTCCCAGGTCCAGCCCTGCTCGAGGTCGACGGCCCGGGCGGAGGCCTCCAGACCGGACGCCGGAGCCGGGTCCGTACCCGGGCCACCGGGGCCCGAGGTGCACGAGACCAGGGCGAGCAGGCCGGCCAGCAGGAGGGCCGACGCCGACACCCGGCGCGGGGTCGATCCGGACGACGGTGACGGCAGCAGCCGCCGCGGGGACGTCGTCGGAGTGGGACGGCGTGACGCTCGCACGGGTGGGGACCTCACGTTCTGGGCCGGGTCGTCCCGGGCCGGGTGGTTCTGAGCCGGGTGGTTCCGGCGGCTCTCGTACCGACCCGGCTCGTTCGGACAACGTCGCTGACTCGTTCCGCGGCCACCGACGAGACCGTGTCGCGACGTGACCGGCGCCCAGGGTGGCAGCGGGCTGCTGTGATCCTCCTGAGAGGCCGACGGTGCGCGGACGTCACCGGTACCGCCACTCAGGTGTTCGGAGCAGGGTAGGGCCGCGGTTCACCGCGGCCGTCACCAGGTCCGTACCGGCGGTGCAACCGCCCGTCACGCAGCGTGTGAACGGTGCGGACGCGCTCGAGGACGGCCGGATCGTGGGTGATCAACACCACCGAGCGGCCGGCCGCGGCGGCCAGCAGGTCGTCGAGGACGGCGTCGCGGGTGTCCGGGTCGAGGTGGGCGGTGGGCTCGTCGAGCACGAGCACCGCCGGGTCGACGAGCAGCGCGCGGGCCAGCGCGAGCCGGCGGCGCATCCCGCCGGAGAGCCGGGCGCCGTGCGCGCCGACCTCGTCGTCGAGGCCCAGGCCGGACAGCCCCACCCGGTCCAGCACCGCGGCCAGCTCCGCATCGGTCGCCGGCCGGCCGTTCTCCGCCGGCACCGCGAGGCGCAGGTTCTCCCGCACCGTCGAGTCGAACACGTGCGGGTCGGCGGGCACCCCCGAGACGACCCGGCGCACCTCGTCCGGCGGGCGGGTGGTCAGCTCGTGGCCGCCGAGGGTGACCGACCCGGCCAGCGGGTCCAGGAACCGGAACAGCACCGAGGCCAGGGTCGACTTGCCCGACCCGCTCGCGCCGACGAGGGCGACGTGCTCGCCCGCGGCGACGTCGAGGTCGAGCCCGGCGAGCACCGGGGGACCGTGGGTGCCGTCCGGCTCGGGGTGGGCGACGTGCAGCCCGCGGATCCGCAGCTCGCCCCGGCCGGGGAGCGGCGCGGGGCCCGGTCCGCGGTGGCGCACCGCCGGCTCCGCGGACAGCACCGGCAGCAGCCGGGCCAGCCCGGCGCGCACGGCGGCGAGTTTCGTGGCGGCCGCCGGGAGCGGGGCGACGATCTCGAATGCGGCCAGTGCGGTCAGCACGAGCACGGCCATCGGGACGGCGCCGAGCGTGCCGGCGTCGACCGCGGCGACACCGAGCAGCAGCGTCCCGGCGAGGGTCAGCCCGGCGACCAGCGCCCCGGCGCCCGCGCCCAGGCCGAGCACGGCCGCGTCGCGCCGGGCGGTGCGGGTCAGGTCGGTGTCGGCCCGTTCGACCGCGCGCACCGCCCGGTCGGTCGCGCCGTACGCGATCAGGTCGGGGGCACCGTCGAGCAGGTCGACCAGCCCGGTGGAGAGCCGGGCCCGGGCCCGCCCGGCGCGCTCGGCCGGCCCGCGCGAGAGCGCCGCGGCGACGGCGGGGACGGCGACCCCGGCCAGCAGGAGCCCGGCCGCGAGCAGCACCCCGCCGGGCACGAGCAGCGCGGTCGCCAGCAGCACGGCGCCGGAGCCCACCACGGCGGCGGCGCCCACCGGCAGGACCGCGCGCACCACCAGGTCCTGCACCGAGTCGGTGTCGCTGACCAGCCGTGTCACCAGGTCACCGGACCGGAACCGGTGCACCGGCTCGGTGGCCGCGAGCCGGGCGTAGACCCGGTTGCGCATGTCGGCCAGCGCCCGCAGCGCGGCGTCGTGGCCGACCAGCCGCTCGGCGTAGCGCGCGACGCCGCGGCCGACCCCGAGCGCCCGGGTCAGGACGACCGCGACCGACAGCGCCGTCACCGACGGGTGCTGGGCCGCGGTGGCGATCAGCCAGGCGGCCAGCGACAGCAGCCCCGCCCCGCAGGCGGTGGCGAGCGCGCCGAGCAGCACGCCGCCGAGCACCCCGCGCAGCCGTGGGCGCAGGACGGCGCCCGCCAGGTTCCACGTACCGGTGGTCACCGGTGCACCTCCCGCGCCATGGTGGCGGGGCCGCCGGTGGCGGCGCCCGGACCGACCGGCCCGGGACCGGCGTCCGCGGTCACGGAGACCTCGGCGGCTCCGGCCCTGCCGGCGCGGTCCGGGGACCCGGTGCCGGGGATGCCGGCGAGCCGGCCGTGGTCGATGTGGACGGTGCGGTCGGTGTGCCCGGCCCAGCCCGCGTCGTGCGCGACGACCAGGGCGGTCCGCCCGCGCAGCAGCTCCGCGGCCGCGGCCCGCACGGCGGCGGCGGAGTCCGGGTCGAGGTGCGCGGTCGGTTCGTCCAGCAGCACCAGCGGTGCGTCGCGCAGGAAGGCCCGGGCCAGCGCCACCCGCTGGCGCTCGCCGGAGGACAGCCGGGCCCCGCCCTCGCCGAGCGGGGTGTCCCAGCCCTGCGGGAGGCGCTCGACGACGGTGTCCAGCCCGGCCCGGCGGGCCGCGGCGTGCAGGGCGGCATCGGAGGCCTCCGGCTCCCCGAGGCGGACGTTGTCGGCGAGCGACCCGGCGAACAGGTGCGGCCGCTGGGGCACCCACGCGATCCCGCGCCGCCAGGCGTCCGGGTCGAGCTCGGCGAGCCCGGGGGGCGCGGCGGTCCCGGTACCGGAATCGCCGGTCGGCACCCGCACCGTCCCTCCGGTGGGGGCCACGAAGCCCAGCAGCACACCCAGCAGCGTCGACTTCCCGGAGCCGGACGGCCCGCGCAGCAGCACCGACTCCCCGGGCCGCACGTGCAGCGACAGCCCGGTGAGGGCCTCGTCCGGCGCACCCGGGTAGCGGACCCGCAGGTCGTCGACGAGCAGCGCCCGCCCGGCCGGGGCGGGGGCCGGGGGTGGGGCCGTCCCTCCCGTCGCGCCGGCCCCGCCGGTCCGGTCCGCCCGGTCCAGCTCGTCGAACACCTGCCGGGCGGCGGCGACACCCTCCATGCTGGCGTGGAAGCGCGCGCCGACCTCGCGCAGCGGCAGGTAGGCCTCGGGGGCCAGGATCAGCACGAACAGCGCGGTCGCGTAGTCCAGGTTCCCGTAGAGCAGCCGCAGCCCGACCTCGACGGCGACCAGGGCCACCGCGAGCGTCGCGAGCACCTCGAGGACGAACGCGGACAGGAACGCCACCCGCAGCGTCCCCATCGTGGCCCGCCGGTGCTCGTCGGTCGTCTCACGGACCTTGCCGGCGACGACCCGGGCCCGCCGGAACAGCGCGAGCGTCGGCAGCCCCTGCACCACGTCGAGGAAGTGCCCGCCGAGCCGCGACAGCAGCCGCCACTGCCGCTCGGTGCGGGCCCGGGTGTGCATCCCGACCAGCACCATGAACACCGGGATCAGCGGCAGCGTCACCCCGATGACGATCGCGGAGATCCAGTCGGCGTCGGCGACGACGACCAGCACCGCGCCCGGGACCAGCACGGCCAGCACCAGCTGCGGCAGGTAGCGGGCGAAGTAGTCGTCGAGCGCGTCGAGCCCGCGGGTGGCCAGGGTGACGATCTCCCCCGTCGAGCGGGCCGGGTCGGGTGCCGCGGTGGCGAGCGCGCGGACCAGGCGCATCCGCAGCTGGGACTTGGCGCGTGCCGCGCTGCGCAGCGCCGCGGCCTCGGCGCCGTAGGACAGCAGCGCCCGGGCCAGCGCGACCACGGCCACCGCCGCGACCAGCCCGCCGAGGGTGTCCAGGCCGGCGCCGGTGCCCAGGAAGGACCCGTCGGTGCCCCAGGACGGGGTGGCGCCGGCGACCACGCGCGACACCAGCCACGCCTGGGCCAGGATCAGCCCGGTCGCCGCGACCCCGCAGCCCGCGGCGACCAGCAGGTGCACCCGCACCGCGCTCGCGGTCCGCAGCAGCCGCGGGTCCACCGGTGGGCCGCCGCCCGCCCGGGACGCGGGCCCGGTCCCCCCAGTGCCGGTCGTCGCAGGGCCGGTCGTCGCCGGGCCGGTCATCGGGGCGCCGGTACCTGGGGCTCGACCCGCTCGCCGCCGAGCCGCTTGCGGAACACCCAGTAGCTCCAGCTCTGGTAGGCCAGCACCAGGGGCAGGAACACCACGGCGACCCAGCTCATCACGGTGAGCGTGTACGGCGCCGACGCCGCGCCGGCGACGGTGAGTGTGTGCGCCGGGTCGGTCGTCGAGGGCAGCACCTCCGGGTGGAGCTGGCCGAACAGGACGACCGACAACCCGCCGACGGCCAGGGCCGTCGCGGTGAACGCCCAGCCCTCGCGGCCGAGGAGCAGGGCGAACCCGGCGATTGCCAGCGCCAGCCCGGACGCCCAGGCCACCGGGGTGGTCCAGGACGGATCGCGCAGGGCCAGCGTGGCGGTCAGGAAGGCCGTGGTCAGCAGCAGCACCGGCACGACCGCCCGCACGGCGAACCGCCGGGCACGGCGGCGGACCGGGCCGTCGGTCTTCAGCGCGAGGAACACGGCGCCGTGCAGCAGGAACAGTGCCGTGGTGACCGCGCCGCCGAGCAGGGCGTAGCCGTTGAGCAGCTCGCCCACCGAGGCGGTGACGACGGTGTTCGCGCCGTTGCCGGGCGCGGAGGCCACGGTGGGCAGGCCGCGGACCAGGTTGGCCAGCACCATGCCCCACACGAAGGCGGGCACCAGCGACCCGACGCCGATGCAGACGTCCCACCGCAGCCGCCAGGCGTCGTCGTCGCGCTTGTGCCGGTACTCCAGCCCGACCCCGCGCAGGATCAGCGCCAGCAGCACGAGCAGCACCGGCAGGTAGAACCCGGAGAAGGTGGCCGCGTACCAGGCGGGGAACGCCGCGAACATCGCGCCGACCGCGGTGATCAGCCAGACCTCGTTGCCGTCCCACACCGGGCCGATCGCGCCGAGGGCGACCTCGCGGTCGTCCTCGGTGCGGCTCAGGGGGCGCACCAGCATCCCGACGCCGAAGTCGAACCCCTCCAGGACCAGGTAACCGGTCCAGAGGACGGCGACGGCCAGGAACCACACCGTGGGCAGGTCCATGATCTCCTCCTGGGAGCTCGGTGCCGACTAGTAGGTGAACGCCGGTTCGCGGTGCTCGGCCGGCTCGGGCGGCGCCCCGCCGGAGTCCGGGCCGTCATCGGCACCGGGGTCGTCGGTGGCCGGCACCGCCGGGCCGGGACCGGCCTTGACGTAGCGGAACAGCAGGCCGACCTCCACGACCGCGAGCACGCCGTAGATGAGGGTGAACGCGGCGAGGGAGAACGCGACCTGGCCGAGGCTGACGCCGGGGGAGACGCTGGCCGCGGTCAGCAGCTCGCCGTGCACCGTCCAGGGCTGGCGGCCCATCTCGGTGAGGATCCAGCCGAAGATGTTGCCGGCCAGGGCGGCGGGCAGCGCCGCGACGACGACCCGGTACATCCACCGGCTGCGCGGCAGCCGTCCCCGGCGGGTCAGCCACAGCCCGGCGACCGAGACCGCGACCCCGGCGAGCCCCAGGCCCATCATCAGCCGGAACGACCAGTACAGGACGGCGATGTTGGGCCGGTAGTCCCCGGGGCCGTAGTAGGCCTCGTACTGGGCCTGGACGTTCTCGATGCCCTGCACGGTGCCCCACGGGTCGCCGGTGGCGAGGAAGCTCAGCACCCCGGGGATCTGCAGGTTGATGTGGTTGCGGCTGCCCTCGATGTCACCGACGGCGAACAGCGAGAACCCGGCGGACTCCTCGGTCTGCCAGAGGGCCTCGGCGGCGGCGATCTTCATCGGCTCGTGCTGGGTGGCCAGCTTGGCCTGCTGGTCACCGGAGACCGCGACGAGCGCGCCGGCGATCGCGGTGACCAGGAACCCGGCGCGCAGGCTCTTGCGGAACAGCTCGTGCACTGTGTGGTCCGGTTCCTGCGCCGCACGCCGTTCCTGCAGCAGCTTCCACGCGCTCACCGCCGCGACGAACAGGCCGGCGATGACGAACGCGGCCGCGACCACGTGCAGGTAGGTCGACCAGGCCTGCGGGTTGCCCAGCACGGCGCCGATGTCGGTGAGCCGGGCGCGCCCGGTGGCCTCGTCGACCTCGAAGCCGACCGGGTTCCGCATCCAGGCGTTCGCGGCGAGGATGAAGAACGCCGACAGGTTCGAGCCGATCGCGGCGGCCCAGATGCAGGCCAGGTGCACCCCCTTGCGCAGCCGGTCCCACCCGAAGATCCACAGACCGATGAAGGTCGACTCCAGGAAGAACGCGATGAGCGCCTCCATCGCCAGCGGGGCGCCGAAGACGTCGCCGACGAAGGTCGAGTAGGTGCTCCAGTTCATCCCGAACTGGAACTCCTGGACGATGCCGGTGACGACGCCCATCGCGAAGTTGATCAGGAAGAGCTTGCCGAAGAACGTCGTGGCCCGCAGGTACTCGGCGCGGCCGGTGCGGTGCCACGCGGTCTGCAGTGCGGCGACGATGACCGAGAGCCCGATCGTGAGCGGCACGAACAGGAAGTGGTAGATCGTCGTGACCCCGAACTGCCAGCGCGCCAGGTCCAACGCGTCCATCTGCGCCCCGCCTTCCGCGAAGTTCTACGTTCAGTAGTAGTTCTACCGTACGTAGAAGGTGAGCGCGCGACCAGCCGCCGTGGGGTGCGTTACGTGTGTCGCGTCCGGACGGTGCGGCGCCTGGCTCGCCGCCCGCCGGCCCCGCTCAGGAGCCGGCGAAGGCCCCGTGGGCCCGGAGTACCTCGAGCACCTCGGGCAGGTCGGCGAAGGCCCGCTCGACGTCGCCCGGTGCCGCGACCCGGTGCGCGTGCGTGGCCACGTAGTCGCGCATCGCGGCGTCGAAGCGTTCCTCGCCCACTCGCCGGCGGCCCTCGAGCAGGGCGGCGGCGCCCTGGTCGTAGACGCCGGTGACGTAGTCGGAGAAGCCGCCGCCGCGCCGGTCCCAGAATGCCATCGGGGCACCGATCGGGCCGTCCTCGCCGCGGGAGAAGTCGGCGATCCGGTACTGGCCGACCTGGCCGGCGACCAGCGCCTGGGCCCAGGTCGCGAACGCCTCGTCCAGCCACGGGTCGCGGCCCTGGTCGTTGCCGACCAGCGAGTAGAACCACATGTGCGCGAGCTCGTGGGCGGCCAGCGACCCCCGGGTGCCGTCGGCGACGTCGCCGAACTGCAGGTGGGTGGGGAACTCGACGCCGTCGCTCTGGGTGGGCACGACAGTGAGCCACAGCTCCGGGTACGGGTAGGGCCCGAGCAGCCGCTCCAGGCGCGGCAGGTGCTCGGCGACGGCGTCGGCCCAGTCCTGGGCGGAGCCGCGCAGTGCACCGCCGTGCCCGACCCCGGCCCGGCCCGCGGCCGGTACCGCGATGTGCACCCGGGTCGCCCCGACGGTCGTCTCGGTGATCCGGTAGGCGCCGACGGCGACCGCGACGTCGCGCAGTGCCTCGGCGGTGAACGTGTGCGTGGTGCGGCCCGGTCCGGCGGGCGCGGTGCCGGTCGGGGTGCCCACGCCGGCGACCTGCTGGTCCGCGCCCGCGGTGACGGCCAGCGAGGCGATCCGGGCGTCCTCGGACACGACCGTCTCGCCGGACATCCGCACCGCCGGGTCCCGGGCCCAGCCGCGGCCCTGGACCCACGCGAGCACCGGCAGCGGGGTGCCGAGCCACGCGGTCCCGGCCGCGGGGGAGTGGCCGATCCGCTCGGTGGAGTCGGCGCCGAGGGTGAGGTCGAACCCGAGCTCGGCGGTCACCGTCGTGCCGGCGTCCACACAGGACGGCAGCGGGAGCTCGACCAGCGTGCCCGGCGCCCCGGCGGGAGCTCCGGCCTGCTCGGTGCGCGGGGTGACCGCCGTCCCGTCCACCGCCGCCCGGGTGACCCGCGACGAGGTGCCGTCCTCGACCGTCGCCGGGCGGTTGGCCCAGAGCCGGAACACCAGCTCACAGATCCGGGCGTCGGGGGTGAACCGCACGGTCTGCGTCCCGGTCGCCGACGACAGGTCCGGCGCCATGTCCAGGGTGGCGTCGACGACCGGGCGGTCCTCCCGCGGCGGAGCGCGGTCCGGCTCCGGGACGCCGGCGGCGCAACCGCCCAGCACGGCGAGGACGATCGCGGCCGCGGCGAACCCGCGGTAGCGCCGGGCCTGGTCGATCATGGCCGCGAGGCTAGGTCCGATCCGCCCCTCCGGCGACCGGGGCGGGGCCCGCGGTCGCTGAGCTCACCCGATCGCGGCCGACGGCCCGGGCACGCACCCGGTCGCGCACGGTGCGCGACGGCGCGGACACCAGCGTCTCCAGCGGGCCGCGCCCGACGGCCCGCCGCCACGCGAGACCGGCCGCCGCGGCGACCGCGATCTGGACGAGGTAGCCCTGCACCGGCTCGAACGTGTCGAGCGGGGAGTTCATGAACAGCACCGAGGCCACGTAGAACGTCAGCGTCATCGACCCGGCCGCGGCGAGCGGGCGCAGCAGGTGCCCGAGCACGGTGGACACGCCGCGGGTGGTGACCGCGGTGAGCAGCAGCACCGCGCCGAGCACCGCCAGCGCCGACCCGGTGGTCTGCACGAGGTCGAGCGGGGTGCCCGAGTGCGGTGCGACCGTCGCCAGCCACCACCACGTCGTCGTCGGGGTGACGCCGTCGGGGTAGTAGGCGACGGCGTCGGCGATCGTCGGTGCGAAGGTCGCCAGCTCCGGCGGGCCGGCCGCCGCGATCGCGGCGTAGCCGCCGCCGGGCCCCAGCAGCAGCATCGAGATCCCGGTCGCGGCCAGCGCGGCTGCGAGACCGCCGCCGAGCAGCGTGGCCGCGGTACGGACCGAGGTCAGCCGCAGGCGTCCGACGACGATCCCGACCGCCATGTAGGCCAGCCAGATCACCGCCGGGTAGGCGCCGGTGACGGCCAGCCCGGACAGCAGCCCGAGCGGGTCGGTGACCAGGTCGACCACCGACGGGTGGCCCGGGTCGGTCGCCGGCAGGTACGGGCGCACCAGGTGCGACAGCACCGGCACCCCGAGGCACAGCAGCACCGCCAGCGGGGCGAGCACCCGGGTGCGCAGCGCGACGAGCGGGATCGCCAGCACGAACGCGACCGCGTAGTAGGGCAGGATCAGCGTGGCGATCGAGGGATCGGTCCAGCTCAGTGCCAGCGCGAGCAGCAGCAGGACCGCCGCCCGGGTGGCGAGCATCGCGGCGGTCGAGCGCAGCTCCGGTCCCCGCCGCACCGGGGCACGCCCGGTCATGAACGCCAGCGAGACGCCGGCGAGGAGCGCGAACAGCGCCGCCGAGCGCCCACCGAAGATCAGGTAGTTCAGGGTCGGGGCGCCGTCGTCGGTGGACTCGACCAGCGCGTGCACGGCGATGATCCCGAACAGGGCGATGCCGCGGGCCGCGTCGAGGCCGAGCAGCCGGCCGGGCCTGCCGGTGCTGCCGGGCAGCCCCGAGCTACCGGATCCCGAGCCACCGGATCCCGAGCCGCCGGACGCCGAGCCGCCGGACGCCAGGGCGCCGGAACCGGTGTTGCCGGAGCTCGAGCCGTCCGGCCCGGTCCCGGGCGTCCCGACGCCGTCCGTCGCCGGTACGGGGCCGGTCGCCGGTCGCGGGCCGGGTCGCGGTGCCGGTGTCGGTGCGACCGATGTCGTCGAGCCGGCGGGCGGTGCCGCGACCGGGAGCAGCTGCACGGTCGGGCCGTCGACCGGCGCGATCGCCGGGGCGGTCGGGGCCGGAGCGGTCGGGGCCGGAGCGGTCGGGGCCGGAGCGGTCGGGCCCGGAGCGGTCGGTGCCGGGGTGCTGGGTGTCCGGGCAGCGGGCGCCGGGGCAGTGTGTGCCGGGGCAGTGCGGGTCGGGGCAGTGCGGGCCGGGGCGCTGTCGCGGTCCGGCCCGGACGGCTGCTCGGGGGAGCGCTGCACGGGGATCGCGGGCAGGGTGCCCGGGTCGGGCGGGGGATGCGGGCGGTTCACGCCATCACCTCGTCGATCAGCTGGAGGCCGAGGTCGCGGGCATCGGTACGGGGCAGGCCGGCGTCGTCGAACCAGTCGGGGCCGGCCTCGGGATGCGGGCCGACGACGCCGACCCGCCCGGCGCCGAACGGCAGCACCGCCGCGGCGACCTCGTCGTTCGGGTAGCGGGCCAGGACCGAGACGTCCGTCCCCGCGTCGAGCAGGAAACGTGGGCCGTCCTGGAAGAACAGGGTGCGGTCGCGACCGGACCAGTCCAGGCGGACCAGGTCGTCGCCGTCGTGGGTGACGGTGGCGCCGCGGCTGTCGATCCACCGGTCGGTGTCGCCGGGCAGCAGCCCGAAGCCGGGGGTGGCACCGGCGAGGTAGCCGCCCAGGCAGAAGCCCAGGTAGCGGCCGCCGCCCGCGACGAGCTCGCGCAGCGGCCCGCGGACCCGGCGCACCCGCGGCCAGGCCGCCTCCAGGGTGCCGCCGCCGGGCTGGGCGTACAGCGTGGCCGCGGACAGCACGGCCGGGCTCAGCGCCAGCTCCTCGCGCGGGCCGACGAACCGGACGTCGAACCCGTGGCGGGCCGAGGCCAGCAGCGCCGCGACCGACTCGGGGCAGCCGGGCACGCTCGCCGGTCCGCGGTAGACCAGCGCGAGCGGGCCGTCGCCCCGCTGCGGCGCTGTATCGCCCCGCTCCGGGGTCATGAGGAACCGGCTCAGCAGACCGCGCAGGCTCACCGCTCCTCCACCCGGTGCCGGGACCGGCCCGCCATGCGGTCGCCACCGTGGCGCGGCGGGCCGCTGCGCTGCCGGGCCGGGGTCATCCGGTGCCGGCCGGAGGTGGAGCTGCCGACCAGCCGCGGGGCCGACCGGGTGTCGTCCACCGAGCGGATCCGCACCGTGCGGCCTGCGTGCGCCGGCTCGTCGGCACGGCCCGTCCGCTGCTCCGGGAGCACCCGGGGCAGGACGACCGTCCCCTCCGGGTCCACCGCGGCCGTGCGGTCGTCGGGCTCGGGGGCGGCGTCGGTCACGGGCTGGGCGGTGATGCCGCGCCACCGGCCGCCGGCGGGCAGGTGCTCGCCCTTCATCACCAGCGACAGCGGCTCCAGGCGCACCCCCGGCCCGACGACGGCGTCGTACAGCACGATCGCCCGGTCGCCGACCGTGGCGCCCTCGGCCACCCGGACCGCCGCCATCTTCATGACCCGGTCCTCGAACAGGTGCGTCTGCAGCGACACGTCCCGCCCGACGACGGCGTCGTCCCTGATCTCGACCAGGTCGAACTCGGTGAGGTAGGTGGTGGACACGCACGTCCGCCGCCCGATCCGGGCCCCCATCAGCCGCAGCAGCGGCGGCAGCAGCGGGGTCCCGGCCAGCATCGTCAGCAGCGCCGGCACGGCGGCGGCCTCGTAGAGCCCGGTCACGAACTCCGAGCGCCGCACGAACCGGCTCCACAGCGGCTCGACCCGCGGCCGGTAGGTGCCCACCACCAGCCACTTCAGGGCCGCGACGGCCAGCACCAGCAGCAGCGCCGTACCCAGCGCGAGCGCGGGGGCGGCGAGCACCACGGCCCAGGACGGCGCGCCGCGGGCCACGTCGGAGACCCCCTGCAGGAACAGGTGGATCGACACCGCGATCACCGAGGCGGGCAGCGTGGCGCGCAGGAACTCGATGCCCAGCCGCTCCGCGACCCGGGCCCGCGACGGCCGGAACGTCAGGTGCTCGGGCTGCTCGCCCGAGTCCTGCCGGACCGGCAGGTGCATCGCCGGGGAGCCGAGCCAGGTGGTGTCCGCGGGCACCCCGGACCGGGGCGGCACCGTCGCGACACCGACCAGCGACTCGTCGCCGAGGGTGGACCCGGCGGGTACGACCGCGGCGTTGCCGACGAACGCCCGCCGCCCGACCAGCGTCGGGCGCCGCACCATCCAGCCCCGGTGGAACGTCGCGCTGCCGACGCTCGCCATGTCGGCGACGAAGCTGCCCGGCGAGATCGTCAGCATCTCGGGGTCGATGTGCGAGGCGGTCGAGACCTCGGCGCCGCGACCGACGCGGGCGCCGAGCAGCCGGAGCCAGCCGACCGTGTACAGCGTCGCGTACAGCGAGTTGGTGTAGGCCAGGCTCATCTCGAGCAGCTTGTCCCCGAACCACTTCCGCAGCCCGATCCCGGAGCGGGCCGGGTACACGCCGGGCCCGGTACGCGGCATGACGGCCCACCGCCCGGCCGCGACCAGCACGCACACGGTGAGCACGAACACCGGTCCGACGACGATCGCGGCGGCCAGCGCGGGCCCGCCGCCGAACAGCAGCAGCGCGGTCCACACCAGCAGCACCGCCGGGACCAGCGAGGCCAGCGCGGTCAGTTCCAGGGCGAGGACGCCGCCGACCGCGGCGCCCAGGTGGGCCCGCGTCCAGGACGGTGCCGGGCCGTGCTCGGCCAGCTCGGCGACCGCGGCGTCGGCCGCGTCGGGCACGCAGGGCGACCCCGCCCAGTGCTCACCGCGGGGGACCAGCTGGTCCGCCGCGACCGCGGACTGCTCGCCGAGCACGGCGTCCGCGCCGATCATCGCGCCCGGCTCGACCACCGTGCCGGCACCGACGTGGGCGTGCGCGCCGACCGCGATCGGCGCCACCGTGACCCACCCGTCGGCGCAGGTCCAGGGCCGCAGCGCCACGCCGTAGCCGAGGGTGGCCTCGTCGTCGACCTGCAGCATCCGCGGCAGGGACAGCACCGAGGTACCGACGTGGGTGTCCCGGCCGACCCGTGCACCGAGCAGCCGCAGGTAGGCGGGGGCGAGCGGGCCGCCGGAGAGCACGGGCAGCGGGGACACCGCCAGCAGCAGGTCGGCCGACCACAACCGCAGGTGCGTGGTGCCCCACATGGGGTACTGGCCCGCGCGCATCCCCGCGGTGAGCGCGCGGACGGCCAGCGGCGCGAGCAGCCAGCGCACCAGCAGGAAGACCGCGGTCGAACCGACGGCCAGCTGGGCCAGCGCGGCCGGCCCGACCTGCCCGTCGTGCCAGGCGTACACCCCGGCGGCGGGCAACGTCATCGTCAGCATCAGGACGAACAGGGCCGCGGCCTGGGCCGCGCCGGCCGCGGTGTAGCGACGTCGCGAGTGCCGCAGCGGCTCCGGGCGCGGGGGCGGCGGGACCGCCCCGGTACCCGCGCCCGCGGCGTCGCCCGCCGGGTCGAGCGCGCCGGCCAGGCCGCGGACCGTGGGGTGCTCGTAGAGGTCGCGCACCGCCGGGGTCCGGCCGACCCCGCGCTCGCGCAGCAGCGTCACCACCCGGGCGGCGAGCAGCGAGTGCCCGCCGAGCTCGTCGAAGAAGTCGGCCTCGACCGAGACCTGGCCCGGGTCCAGCCCGAGCGCCTCGGCGAGGACCTCGCGGACCCGGGTCTCCAGCTCGGTGGCGGGCTCCACCAGCGGCCCGGTGGCCACGACCATCCGCGGGCCGGACGGCGCCGGCAGCGCCGGGCGGTCCACCTTCCCGCTGGGCATCATCGGCAGCCGGTCGAGGACCTCGACGTAGCCGGGGACCATGTACTCGGGCAGCCGGGCGCGCAGCAGGTCGTGCACCGCGTCCCGGTCGACTGTGTCCCGGTCCACCCCGGCCTCGGCTCCGGGGCCGGCGGCGGCGACCAGGTAGATCGCGAGCTCCTCCCCGGCGCCGTCGGCGGGGGCGGACAGGGCGGCGACCGCGCTCTCCACGTCCGGGCGCTCGAGCGCGACGCTCTCGATCTCGCCCAGGTCCACCCGGTGGCCGCGGATCTTCACCTCGTCGTCGGCTCGTCCCAGGTAGACGATCTCGCCGGCCTCGTCGATCCGGCCGAGGTCACCGGTGCGGTAGAGCCGGCCGTCGCCGTCCGGCGGGGCGGCGGGGTGGCGGACGAACCGGTCCGCGGTCCTCTCCGGCAGGTTGACGTAGCCCACGGCCACGCCCGGCCCGCCGATGCAGATCTCGCCGACCTCGCCGTGCGCGACCTCGCGCAGGGCGTCGTCCAGGATCACCACCGAGTAGCTGGGGACCGGGCGGCCGATCGTCACCGGGCGGCCGGGCTCCAGCTCGCCCCAGGTCGCGGTGACCGTGGCCTCGGTCGGCCCGTAGGTGTTGAGCATCCGCCGGCCCGGCCGCGCCCAGCGCTCCACCAGCCCGGCCGGGCAGGCCTCCCCGCCGACCAGCAGGGTGCGCAACGCGGGCAGCTCCCGCGGGATCGTCGCCAGCAGGGTCGGTACGCAGCACAGCACGGTGACGCCGGTGTCGGCCAGGAACTCGCCCAGCTCGGCCCCGATGCGCCGCGAGTCGGTCGGCCCGACGACGAGCGTGGCGCCGGCGGCGAAGGTCGGCCAGATCTCCTCGATCGAGAAGTCGAAGGAGATCGTCATGCCCTGGTAGACGCGGTCGTACGGGCGCACGTCGTAGACCCGGGTGATCTGGTGGACGAAGTTGCAGATGCTCGGGTGCGCGACGGCGACGCCCTTCGGCCGCCCGCTCGAGCCCGAGGTGTAGATGATGTACGCGAGCGGCGCGGTGCCCTCGTCCTGCGGGGCGGCGCCGTCCGGGACCGGCTCGAGCGGGTGCCGCGGCAGCGCCGCGACCTCCTCGGTGCACCGGTCCAGCTCGACCAGCCCGTCCTCCGGGAGGCCGACGGCCAGCTCGGAGGTCGTGACCAGCAGGTCCAGCCCGGCGTCGGTGCGGATGTAGTCCACCCGGTCCGGCGGGGCGGCCGGGTCGATCGGGACGAACGCGGCGCCGGTCTTGAGCACCGCCAGCAGCGCGGCGTAGGTCCGCCAGCTGCGGTGCAGCAGGATGCCGACCCGGCGCCCGGGCCCGGCACCGCGCGCCTGCAGGTGGCGGGCCAGCTGCACGGAGCGCGCGTCCAGCTCGGCGTAGGTCAGCTCCAGCGCGCCGTCCTGCAGCGCGACCGCTTCCGGGGCCCGGGCCACGGTGGCCTCGAAGAAGCGGTGCAACCGGTCCGGGAACCGGGCCGGCCGCGGGGCCGGGACCGGCGCCGGCGGACCGGACGCGCGGGGCGGGGACGTCGTCACGTGCTGTCACTCTCCTCGGGCGGCGGGGGGACCGGCCGGGTCTCGGGAAGGGGAGGAGCGGGGAGCCGCTCCGGCCGGCACGCCGTTGTGGTGCACCTGGATTGTCCCTGCGACCACTCCATCGCGTTACGCCGGTGGCCCCGTCAGGACCTGCGAAAAGTGACTCTGCGTACATCGGCCGCCGGGTTGATGCCGCCTCCGGCGGTTCGCGCTACTGCGTCCGGGGGAGCGGGGTGCCCGGCGACCGGTCGGCGGGTCCGGACGTCGGGTCCGGGTGAGGAAACCCACCCGCGTACTCGGCCGGCCGCACGGACGGCGCCGCCCGGTCGGCGGCCATCCCGGCGAGCAGCGACGCTCCCACGACGGCGAGCACGGTGCCGGCGAGTGTCTGGAGGAGATCCACGAACCCCACGGCTCCGGCCGCAGCCGACACCGGGCCCGTGATCCCGGAGAGCAGGAGTGTCGTCGCGTAGAGGCCGCTGCCGACGATCGCGCCGGTGCCCACCCAGGCGAGGCAGAGCGGCACCCGGGTGCGACCCGCGCGCGGGCGCCGGTGCAGGAGCGACAGCGTTCCCACCGCCGCGGCGACGGCGAAGACCGCCGTACCGCCGTCCGCGAGCTGCTCGGCGATCCCCCGGCTCCCGAGCACCGACGCCGGCAGCCCCCAGGTCGAACCGCACGCCCAGGACACCCGCGCCACCACCACGACGCTCAGCAGCGTCGTGGCCGCCCAGGCGGACGCGAGCGCGACCGGCCGGGCGGGACCCGCCGGTCCCGCGGCGATCCGGCTCGTGAACACCGGCGACCACCGGGCCCGCACATGGCCGACGAAGGCCGCCGAGAGCCCGATCGCCTGGGCGCCGAAGCTGAGGTACACCAGCGGGCCCACCCATGCCGCGAGGGAGCCGTCACCGACTGAGGTGGGATCACCCAGGACGGAGACGGCGACGACCGGGCCGGTGACCACGAACGGCGCCAGCAGGCCCGTCCCGATCCACGTCGGTGCCAGGACCAGCCACGGCGGCACCGACAGACCCCAGGAACGGGTGAAGGTCAGGATGACCAGCACGGCGACGACCTCCATCGCCGCCGTGACGAGGTTCCCTCCCTGCAGCACCGCGGCGTCGACCGGCGAGGCGCTCACGATCCCGACGGTCGAGCCCGCGATCCACGCGATCTTGAGCAGGAGGTACGGCAGGATCGCGGCGATCGCGAGGTGGCCGATCACCCGGGTGCGGTCGGGCCGGGGGGCCGGAGCCGCCGTGGAACGTCGTCGATGCTGCGTCATGCGTCCATGCTGTTGCGGGCCGTCCCGCCGCGGGTCCCCTCGCAGGGTGGCCCGCCTCCCTCGCGTGGGGGAGCGACGACCCGCACGCCCTGATCGAGGACCGGGCGGTGCCGGTCACGCCCCGGTGGGGCCGAACTGCTCGATCCGGATGGCGCCGTCGGGGACGCCGGCCCGGGCGAGCAGCGTCGCCGCGGCGTCGGCGAAGGCGGGCGAGCCGCACACGTAGGCGGTCTCGTCCCCGCGGACCAGCGGGGCCACGTCGTCGACGGTGAGCCGCCCGGCCGGTCGGGGCGAACCCGGCGGGGCGAGCCGGGTGAACACCGCGTGGACCCCGGGCCCGCGCAGCTCGGCACCGAAGTACAGGTCGCGCGGGGTGCGCACCGACACGAGCAGGCGGACCAGGTCGGGGCGCCCGGTCGCGCGGGCGTGGCGCAGCATCGCGGCCAGCGGCACCTGGCCCGACCCGCCGCCCACCAGCAGCGCCGGGCCGGTGCCGTCCCAGGCGAACCAGCCGCCGACCGGGCCGCGCACCTCGAGGACGTCGCCGGGGACCACGACGTCGTGCAGGAACTCCGAGACCTCGCCGTCGTGGAGCCGCTCCACGGTCAGCTCGATCTCCGCGCTCCCGTCCGGGGCGGAGGCCACCGAGTACGACCGCTGGGCGGTGTAGCCGTCCTCGGCGGTCAGGCGCAGCACATAGTGCTGGCCGGGCAGGTGCCCGGAGACCTGCTCGAGGCGCAGCCGCACGGTCCGGACCCGCGGGGCCTCGTCACGGACCGCCAGCACGGTCGCGGTCTGCCAGCGCAGGGTCCGGCGAGAGGTGGGCACGCTCAGTCCCCCTGGAAGCGCTGCTCGGCCCACGGGTCCCCGCGGTCGTGGTAGCCGTTGCGCTCCCAGAAGCCCGGGTCGTCGTCGGCGAGCAGCCGCAGGCCCGCGACCCACTTCACCGACTTCCAGAAGTAGAGGTGCGGGACCAGCAGCCGGGCGGGGCCGCCGTGCTCGCGGGTCAGCGGTTCCGGTCGGCCGGACCGCCCGGCACCGGACCCGGCGGCGAAGGCCAGCCAGGCCCGCCCGCCGGTCAGGTCGGCCAGCGGCAGGCTGGTCGTGTAGCCGGAGTGCGAGTGGGCGACCACGTACCGCGCCTGCGCCAGCGGCCCCGCCGCGGCCAGCAGCGTGTCGATCGGCACGCCCTCCCAGGACATCCCGAACTTCGTCCAGGTCGTCACGCAGTGGATGTCGCCGTCCCAGCGCTCGCGCGGCAGCGCCCGGGCCTCGTCCCAGGTCCACTCCACCGACCGCTCGACGAGGCCCTCGATGCGGAACGTCCACCGCGCGGTGTCCAGGTTCGGGGCACGCTCGGCGGTCAGCACCGGCCACTGGTCGCCGACGTCGTACTGGCCGGGCGGCAGCCGCGGGTCGCGCCGGCGCCTGCCCACGAAGCCTCGCGTGACGGGGGACATGACCGTCCACGATGCCGCACCGGGCCCGCGCGCCCGGCGTCGAGTGCGTCACACGGTGTGCGCGTCTCGCCACAGGCCCCGCGCCGGAACGGCACCGGCTCACTAGACTCCGCGGGACTTCGGCGACGTCACGACGGCGGCGCCCGGCGGGCAACGAGGCCGCCCCGCGGGCCGGTGAGGAGAACAGAGCGCATGACGGAGAGCGACCGCGGCGCGGTCGACCCAGGGCCCGTGGAGCCCGACGAGCTGGTTCTCGCGGGCGGGTTCGACCCGGTCACCCGCGAGCAGTGGCTGGCCGCGGCGGACGCGGTGGTCCGCAAGTCGGGCCACATCGCCGAGGACGCCGAGCTCGGTGCGGGCGTCGAGACCCTGACCCGCACGAGCGCGGACGGGATCCGGGTGGCGCCGCTGTACGCCGCCGAGGACGTCGAGGGGCTGCCGGAGACCGGGGTCCCGGGCGCCTGGCCGTTCACCCGCGGCGCACTCACCGACGGGCACGTGCCCGACGGCTGGGACATCCGCCAGCGGCACGCCGGCACCGATCCGGCGACGGTCCGCGAGGAGCTGCTGGCCGACCTGGAGTGCGGCGTCAACTCGATCTGGCTGCGGGTCGGTGTGGGCGGGGTCCCGGTCGGCGACCTCGGCACCGCGCTGCAGGGCGTGCACCTCGACCTGGCGGGTGTGGCGCTCGACGCCGGCGCCGACGCCGTCGGGGCCGCAACCGCCTACCTGGACCTGGCCGCCCGCAACGGGATCGACGACGCCGAGCTGCTCGGCTCGCTCGGCGTCGACCCGATCGGGCTGCGTGCCCGCACCGGCGCCGGCCCGGAGGGGGCCGGCCCCGACGCCGGGACCACCGCCGGCGTCCCCGAGGACGTCACCGCGCTGGCCCGGCGGGTCGCCGCGGACTTCCCGAAGGTCTCCGCGATCACCGTGGACGCCACCGTCGTCCGGGAGGCCGGCGGGTCCGACGCGCAGGAGCTCGGCTGGTCGCTGGCCGCCGGAGTCGCCTACCTGCGGGCGCTGACCGCGGCCGGCCTCGACGTCGCCGGCGCGGCCCGGTTGCTCGAGTTCCGCTACGCCGCGACCCCCGAGCAGTTCCCGACGACCGCCACGCTGCGCGCCGCGCGCCGGCTCTGGTCGCGGGTGCTCGAGGCCTGCGACCCGGACGGGGCCACCGCGGTGCCACAGCGCCAGCACGCCGTCGTGTCCGAGGCCCTGTTCTCCCAGCGCGACCCGTGGGTGAACATGCTGCGCGCCACCGTCGCCGGGTTCGCCGCGGGCGTCGGCGGCGCGGACGCGGTCACCGTGCCCCCGTTCGACGCCGCGCTGGGCCGCTCCGAGCCGTTCTCGCGGCGGATCGCGCGTAACACCCAGACCCTGCTCATCGAGGAGTCGCACCTGGCACGGGTGATCGACCCGGGCGGCGGGTCCTGGTACGTCGAGCACCTCACCGAGGACCTCGCGCGCGTCGCGTGGGAGTTCTTCCAGGAGATCGAGGGCGCGGGCGGCGCGGTCGCCGCGCTCGACTCGGGCCTGGTCGCGCAGCGGGTCGGCGAGGTCCGCGCGAAGCGGGAGGCCGACGTCGCCCGCCGGAAGGCGCCGCTGACCGGTGTCTCGGAGTTCCCGGACCTGGCCGAGACGCTGCTCGAGCGCGAGCCGCTGCCGGAACCGGTGCACCGCGGCGGGCTGCCGCTGTACCGCCCGGCCGAGGCCTACGAGGTCTACCGGGACCGTTCCGACGCCGCGCTGGCGGCGGACGGGGCGCGCCCGGCGGTGTTCCTCGCGACGCTCGGGCCGCTGGCGAGCTACACCGCGCGGGCGGGGTTCGCCCGCAACCTGCTGGCCGCCGGCGGGATCGACGCCGTCGACGCCGGCCCGACGGAGTCCGCGCAGGACGTGGTGGACGCGTTCGGCGGTTCCGGCACGCCGGTGGCCGTGCTGTGCTCCTCGGACGCGCTCTACGACGAGCGGGCCGCCGAGACCGCCGCCGCGCTGCGCGCGGCCGGTGCGTCCCGCATCCTGCTGGCCGGCAAGCCGAAGGAGCCGGTCCCGGGCGTGGACGGCACCCTGTACGCGGGGTGCGACGCCCTCGCCGTGATCGACGACGTCTACACCGTCCTGGAGGGGTCGAAGTGACCATTCCCGACTTCACCTCGTTGCCCCTGAACGCCCCGGCCGGCGCCGCGGCGGCCGGGCCGGCGGCGTCCGCGTGGTCCGGTTCCGCGCCGACCTGGGAGGCCCCGGAGGGGATCGGCGTCAAGCCGCTCTACACCCCGGCCGACCTCGCCGACGTCGACTTCCTGCGGACCTACCCGGGGATCACGCCGTACCTGCGCGGGCCGTACCCGACGATGTACACCAACCAGCCGTGGACGGTCCGGCAGTACGCCGGGTTCTCCACCGCGGCCGAGTCGAACGCGTTCTACCGGCGCAACCTCGCCGCGGGCCAGAAGGGCCTGTCGATCGCGTTCGACCTGGCCACCCACCGCGGCTACGACTCCGACCACCCGCGCGTCGCCGGCGACGTCGGCATGGCCGGGGTCGCGATCGACTCGATCCTCGACATGCGCCAGCTGTTCGACGGCATCCCGCTGGACAAGATGTCGGTGTCGATGACGATGAACGGCGCCGTGCTCCCGGTGCTCGCGCTCTACATCGTCGCGGCCGAGGAACAGGGCGTGGCGCCCGAGAAGCTGACCGGAACCATTCAGAACGACATTCTGAAGGAGTTCATGGTCCGCAACACCTACATCTACCCGCCGCAGCCGTCGATGCAGATCATCTCCGACATCTTCGGCTTCACCAGCGCGAAGATGCCGAAGTTCAACTCGATCTCGATCTCCGGGTACCACATCCAGGAGGCCGGGGCGACCAACGACCTCGAGCTCGCCTACACCCTCGCCGACGGCGTGGAGTACCTGCGGGCCGGGGTCGACGCCGGGCTGGACATCGACAAGTTCGCGCCACGGCTGAGCTTCTTCTGGGCGATCGGCATGAACTTCTTCATGGAGGTCGCCAAGATGCGGGCCGCGCGCCTGCTCTGGTCGAAGCTCGTGAACCGGTTCGACCCGAAGAACGCCAAGTCGCTGTCGCTGCGGACGCACTCGCAGACCTCCGGCTGGTCGCTGACCGCGCAGGACGTCTACAACAACGTCGTCCGCACCTGTGTCGAGGCGATGGCCGCGACCCAGGGCCACACCCAGTCGCTGCACACCAACGCGCTCGACGAGGCGCTCGCGCTGCCCACCGACTTCTCCGCGCGGATCGCGCGCAACACCCAGCTGCTGCTGCAGCAGGAGTCCGGGACGACCGGCGTGGTCGACCCGTGGGGCGGCTCGTACTACGTCGAGAAGCTGACCTACGACATCGCGAAGCGGGCGTGGGCGCACATCGACGAGGTCGAGAAGGCCGGCGGGATGGCGCAGGCGATCGACGCGGGCATCCCGAAGATGCGCGTCGAGGAGGCCGCGGCCCGCACCCAGGCCCGGATCGACTCCGGCCGCCAGCCGGTGATCGGCGTCAACAAGTACGTCGTCGAGGCCGACGAGCAGATCGACGTGCTCAAGGTCGACAACGCGAACGTGCGCCGCGAGCAGCTGGACAAGCTGGCGCGGCTGCGGGCCGAGCGCGACGACCGCGCCGTCGACACGTCGTTGCGCGCGCTCACCGGCGCCGCGGAGAAGATCGCCGAGGGCTCGCGGCGCGGCGACGACGAGAACCTGCTCGGCCTGGCCGTCGACGCGGCCCGGAACATGGCCACGGTCGGGGAGATCTCCGACGCGCTGGAGAAGGTGTTCGGGCGCCACGCCGGTCAGATCCGCATCATCTCCGGTGTGTACTCCGAGGAGGCCGGGCAGAACCCGGCGATCGACCGCGCCCGCGAACTCGTCTCCGAGTTCGCCGAGCACGAGGGCCGCCAGCCGCGGATCCTGGTCGCGAAGATGGGCCAGGACGGGCACGACCGCGGTCAGAAGGTGATCGCGACGGCGTTCGCCGACATCGGCTTCGACGTCGACGTGGGCCCGCTGTTCCAGACCCCGGCCGAGGTCGCGAAGCAGGCCGCCGAGTCCGACGTGCACGTGATCGGGGCCAGCTCGCTGGCCGCCGGGCACCTCACGCTGGTCCCGGAGCTGCGCCGCGAGCTCGCCGCGGTGGGCCGGGAGGACATCATGGTCGTCGTCGGCGGGGTCATCCCGCCGGCCGACGTGCCGGAGCTGCTGGAGATGGGCGCCGCGTCGGTGTTCCCGCCCGGCACGGTGATCGCCGAGGCCGCGGTGGACCTGCTCGGGAAGCTGTCGGCGAACCTCGGGCACGACGAGTCCGGACAGGCGGCCGGGACCGGCAGCGTCTTCGCGGACTGAGCCCGCCGCCCGCTCGCAGGCCGGCACCCCTGCGCGGGGTGCCGGCCCCGCTGCGTCGTGTGTGTCTGCGTCCTGTGTGTCGCGGCCCCGCCCCCGTGGCCGCCCGTGTTCGGATCCCGACCCCCGAGAACCGGAGGACCTCCATGGCCCCGCGCGTCCCCGACCCCGCGGAGCTCGCCCGCGGTGTCCTGGCCGGCGACCGCACCCTGCTGGCCCGGGCGATCACCCTCGTCGAGTCCAGCCGGCCCGACCACCAGCGGGCCGCCCAGGAGCTGCTGCTGGAGCTCACCCCGAAGGCCGGGAACGCCGTGCGGGTCGGCATCTCCGGGGTGCCCGGCGTGGGCAAGTCGACCTTCATCGAGGCGCTCGGTACCCGGCTCACCGGCCGGGGGCACCGGGTCGCGGTGCTGGCCGTCGATCCCTCGTCCACCCGGACCCGCGGGTCGATCCTGGGGGACAAGACCCGGATGCCGCAGCTCTCGGTCGACCCGAACGCGTTCGTCCGGCCCTCGCCGTCGGCGGGCACGCTCGGCGGGGTCGCCCGCCGCACCCGGGAGACGATGGTCGTGATGGAGGCCGCGGGCCACGACGTCGTGCTCGTCGAGACCGTCGGGGTCGGGCAGTCCGAGACGACTGTGGCGGGGATGGTCGACACGTTCCTGTTCCTGACCATCGCCCGCACCGGCGATGCGCTGCAGGGGATCAAGAAGGGCATCCTGGAGCTGGCCGACGTCGTCGCGGTCAACAAGGCCGACGGCCCCTACGAGCGCGACGCGAAGGCCGCCGCCCGCGAGCTCGCCGGCGCGCTGCACATGATGACCCCGACCTCGCAGAACTGGCGCACCCCCGTGCTGTCCTGCTCCGCGCAGACCGGCAAGGGTCTGGACGCGGTGTGGGACAAGGTGTGCGAGCACCGCGACACGCTGGACAGAGCCGGGGAGCTGGCGACCCGGCGGGCCGACCAGCAGGTCGACTGGATGTGGCAGATGGTGCGGGACCGGCTGATGGACCGGGTGCTGCACGACCCCGGCCTGAAGGCCAAGCTCCCGGAGCTCACCAACGACGTCCGCACCGGCGGCCTGACCCCCACCCTGGCCGCCCAGTCCATCCTCGAGAATCTTGGCTTGTGAGTGGTTGTCGCGGCCCTGACCGCGACAACCACTCACGGGCGCGGCAGCGCCTACTAGCCTGGCGGCGTGAGTACCGATGCGCCGGAGTCGACGACGGCGCCCGTCGGTTCGGCGGCGACCACTTCAGTGGCCCCCCGCCGGGCGAGCGTGGCCAGTCGAATCGTCGGCGAGATCCGGCACATGATGCGTACCGGCGAACTCGCTCCAGGCCAGCAAGTTCGCCAGGAGTCGCTCGCCGCCCGGCTCGGTGTGAGCCGTATCCCGGTGCGCGAGGCGTTGAAGGTGCTGCAGACCGAGGGTGTCCTGCATCATGAGCCGAACGTCGGGTACTCGGTCACCCGGCTGAGCGTCGACGAGCTGCGCCAGACCTACCTGATGCGCCGGGCGCTGGAGACCGAGGTCCTCCTGGCACTGCCACGGCTGAATCAGGCCGCGCTGCGCGAGCTGGCCGCGCTCAACGCCCGGGTCGGGGAGGAGGTCGACGGTGGGGACGTCGCGAGAATCGCGGCGGCCAACCATGACTTCCACTTCACGATGTTCCGGCACTCCGGCCTCGGCCTCGTGGTCGGGGAGATCGAGCGGATCTGGCGGATGACCGACGCTTATCGCACCGTGCACCTCTACGACTCGGCGGCCCGGCGGCGGCTCGTGCGCGAGCACAAGGCGATGATCACAGCGTTGCGCCGAGGGGACAACGCCGCCGTGGTCGACCTGATGAACGCACACCGCGACCTCACCGTCGCCGATCTCGGCGCAACCCTGGCATCGAGAGGCCGTTAGTCAAGAAATTATCCAATCTTCCTGGACGGTCCGATCCGGACCCGCCTAGTCTCGATCCCCGGGCCGGCTCGGTGCACTGCTGCACCGACCCGGGATGGGAGGTCGCATGAGCACCGGACAGGCCGGCTCGGGCTCGGCCGTGACGCTCGAGTACACCCCGGGGGAGCGTCGGCGGATCCTCGGTGCCGCATGTCTGGGCTGGGGCATGGAGTACTTCGACTTCATGCTTCCGTCGCTGCTCGCCGGACCGATCATGGCCGAGTACGGCATCACACCCGCGACGTTCAGCCTGGCGATCGTGGTGCAGCTGATCGGCTCCGCGGTCGGTGGGGTGTTGTTCGGCTGGCTCGGGGATCGTTTCGGGCGTCGGCGAACGCTGATCTGGTCCATCCTGATCTACTCGATCGCGACCGGACTCGTGTTCTTCGCCCCGAACTTCACCGTGTTCGTCGTGCTCCGGTTCTTGACCGGGGTCGGCACCGGCGGCGAGTGGGCCGTGGGATTCGCCTGGTTGAACGAGGCGTGGTCGCCGAAGCGGCGCGGTCTCGGGGGCGGGCTCGTGCAGTCGTCGCTGTGGCCGGCCTATGCACTGGCGATCCTCGCCGCCCAGCTGGTCCCGGACTGGCGAACGGCGTTCCTGCTCGGGGTGCTGCCGGCCCTTGCCTGTGTGTGGGTCCGGATCGCCACGCCGGAGTCGAAGCAGTGGACCGAGCTGCAGCGTCGCAAGGCTGCCGGTGAGCTGACGCCGGAGGTGGCCGCGCAGGTCCGGCGCTCCGGCTGGGCCCAGCTGCTCTCCCGGGACAGCCTGCCGATCGTCGCGGTCGGTGTGGTCGCGGCGTTCGGTGCCCAGTGGGTGCCCTACACGGCGACCACCTGGATGCCGTCACTCCTGCGCGAGGACCTCGGCTACGAGTCCGGATCCGCGAGCCTGGTGCTCTATCTCGCCTCGGCCGTGTCGTTCGTCGCCTTCATCCTGGCCGGCTATCTGTCCGACAGGCTCGGCCGCCGGAGTGTCTTCCTCACCTTCTCCGGACTGCAGGCGGTGACCTTCGCAGTGATGCTGGGGATCGCGGTCACCGGGTCCGGGATGGGCAACCTCGCCTGGCTCTACCTGGTCTCGAGCTTCTTCCTCGGCTACTTCGGCATCTTCGGTGTGTGGTTCGGCGAGCTGTTCCCCACCCGGTTGCGGTCGTTGGGGTCGGCCGCGGCCTACAACATCGGCCGGGGCCTCTCCGGTCTGGGCACGCTGATCGGCGGCATCATCGCCACCACCGAGGGCTACGGAATCGCGGTCGGAATCGCGGTCTTCGGAGCCGTGCTGGTCTTCGGTGCGGCGTACTTCCTGCGCGACCGCGCAGGGCGAGTCATCACGGCGGAGGACTGATCGACATGTCTGACTACGAACCGCGCTACGACGTCGTGTGGCCGCTCGGGCGCCGGGTGGTCGGGGAGGTCGTGGAACAGGAACGGCCCGCTGAGCTCGGTGGTCGTACCGTGGCCTACCTGTGGGACGAGCTGTTCCGCGGGCCCGAGATGTTCGAGGTGATCTCCGAGGTCGCTCGCGACCGGTTCGACGACGTCGAGTTCGTCGGCTGGGAGGAGTTCGGCAACTTCCACGCCTCGGCAGCTGAGGAGAAGCGCGTCCTGGAAGCGCTGCCCGAGCTGCTCCGCTCCCATCGCGTCGACCTCGTGGTCGCCGCCGTGGGTGCTTGAGGCTCGTGCATGCCTGCCGTGATGCGGGCAGCGGCCGCCGCCGAGCGGGCCGGGGTTCCGGCCGTGGCCATCGGCGGGGGAGGCTTCGAGCCGATGGGCCGAGCCATCGCCAAGTCCCTCGGCATCAGCCACGTGCCGATCGTCAGCTACCCCGGTGTGATACTCGCCGATGACTCGGCGACCTTCCGGACCAAGATGCGCTACGAGGTCGCCCCGGCGGTGGTCGATGCTCTGGTGGCCGAGTCGCCCGGGACCGGCGAGGTCGCGACCGCGCCGGAGGAGCCGGAGCGGGAGCACTCCACCCGCGCGGTCGTGTTCTCCGGTGAGCTGGACGCCGTCCAGGACCACTTCGAGGAGCAGGGCTGGACGGACGGCCTACCGATCGTGCCGCCCACACTCGAGCGGGTCGATGCCTTCCTCGCCCGGACCCGGCGCGACCCGAACGAGGTGCTCGGAAGCCTCGCCCCGGAGCAGCGAGAGGCCACCGTGTGGAACGTGGCCGTGAACGGCGTGCTGGCCGGGTGCACCCCGGAGCACATGCCGGTGTTGCTGGGGATCGTGGAGTGCCTGGTCGATCCGGTCTTCCGCGTTGCCGACGCCGGGTCGACCCCCGGCTGGGAGCCGCTCGTGGTGCTCTCCGGTCCTGTCGTCGAACGGCTGGGTTTCAACTCCGGGACCGGAGTGATGCGGGTCGGACGTCGCGCGAACACGGCCGTCGGGCGATTCGTCCGGCTCTACCTCCGGAACCTGGCGGGGCTGCGGACCCCACCGGACCACACCGACCAGGGAGCCATCGCGACGTCGTTCAACGTGGTGCTCGCGGAGAACGACGACGCCGTGCGCGACGCCGGATGGTCGTCGTTCCGCGAGGATCGCGGCTTCGCCGCCGCGGACAGCGTCGTGACGGTGCAGAGCTGCGTGACGATCAGCGCGCCGATCTACTCCGCCGGTGAGGACGCGGCCGGTCACCTGCATGCGTTGACGGTCGGGATGCGGGACGCGATGGGCCCCTGGTCCTACACGGGGATGGAGTTCGGGGCGTGGCATCCGCTGCTCGTCGTCGGTCCGAGCATCGCCCGGGCGCTGGCGGGCTACGGGATCGACAAGACGGCGATCCGCGCGCACCTCGCCGAACACGCCCGGATCACGGTCGCGGAGCTCGAACGGTGCGCCTGGGCGGTCGGCTCGACCGGCTTCCGGGTGGACGAGCTGGTGCGCCGTGGTGAGCTCGATCAGCGGTACGCCGGGACCGACCCGCAGCGGACCGTGCCCATGTGCACGCGGGCCGACGACATCGGGATCGTGCTGGCCGGGAATCCGAGTCGCAACCAGTCACGCGGCTACGTGCAGAACCACGTACAGGGAGCACCCGTGAGCCGGCGGATCGAGGAGGAACCGTGACCGACGACGTGTGGGATCTGGCTGTGGTGGGGGCTGGGATGGCCGGGCTGACCGCGGCGACGGTCGCGGCCGAACACGGCGCCCGGACCGTCGCCCTGGACCGTTTGGCACCCGGTGGTCAACTGATCAACCTCGGTGACGTGAGTGACTATCCCGGGCTGCCGGTGAAGACGAGCGGCCCGGACCTGGCCGGGACATTGCTCGAGAACGCGATGTCGGCGGGGGTGGAGATCTCCTATACCGAGGTCACCGAACTGACTACCGGGTCGCCCCACACGGTCCGGACCCTCGACGGGTCGGTTGCCGCCACCACGGTCGTCGTGGCCACCGGACTCGCCCCCGGCAGGCTCGACGTGCCTGGTGCGGACGAGTGGGCGGGTCGCGGACTGTCCGAGTGCGCGAGCTGTGACGGTCCGCTGTTCACGGGGCAGCGCGTGGTCGTCGTCGGTGACGACGACTGGGCGGCCCAGGAGGCGGTCGAACTGGCCGGGGTGGCCGCACATGTCACGGTCCTGCTCCCGGGCCCATCGCCGCTGTGGTCCGCCCGCCGCGCGGCGATTCTCGCGGCGAGCGGTGTCGCGGTGCGCGAGGGCGCGGTGGTCGTCGGGATCGATGGTGACAGAACCGTGACGGGGATACGGCTCGCCGACGGGGTGGAGATCCCGGCCACCGGAGTCTTCGCCCAGGTCGGGCGGGAACCGCGCTCCGGGCTGGTCGAAGGGGTCCTGAAGCGAGCCGCCGACGGGCGGATCACCGGCACGCCGGATGCCGACGCTCCCGGACTCCACGTGGCCGGGCCGGTGCGTGCCGGGGTCTCCGACCATCTGATCGCTGCCGCGGCGGACGGACTCGCTGCAGGCCTGGCGGCGGTCGCCGACCTGCAGATGAGATGACCGGACGGCTGCGTCGGCCCGGCACCGCACATGAGAGGAGCGCACGTGCGCATCATCGATCCCACCTACGGCACACCGAGTGAGGAGGCGAGTACCGCTGTCGCGGGCGACCGGCCCCCGGCCGGGACACTGTGCCTGTTCTCGAACTCCAAGCCCGGTGCGAGCGATCTGCTGCGGGGCGTCGGAGACCAGCTCGGTGCCGAACGTGGCATCCTCGACGTCGGCTTCGCCGCGAAACCCAATGCGGCAGCCGGGGCCGACGAGGACCAGCTCGACCACCTCGCGGCCCGGTACCGGATGGCGGTCGTCGCGATCGGTGATTGAGGATCCTGCTCGTCGTGGAGTCTCCACGACTCGGTCGAACTTGAACGTCGCGGCGTCACGGCGTTCCTGATCGTGACCCGTACCTTCCTGCCTCTGGTCACCGCGCAGGCGAAGGCCAGACGGGTCGATCCCCGGGTGGTCGTCGTCGAGCATCCCGTCGGCGGCCTGGACCCGTCCGGGCTCGAGGGACGGATCGCGAGTGCCTACGCCGGAATCGCGCATGCACTGGACGAGCTGGAGGAGGCGATGTGAGCGACCCCGGCGTGCTCGAGATACCCGACCTCGGTCCTGCCGAATGGTTCTCCTGGGTGGAGGAACGCGGCTGGGGCGACGGCCTTCCCACGGTTCCTCCGACCGAGGACCTCGTGGACGCCATGCTCGCCGCGTTGCCGTCCGACCTACCGGAGTTCGGACCGCTGCCGCCGAGCCGGCTGGTTCCGGCTCCACGGGCGGTCGCCGCGAACGCCGTGATGGCAGGCTGCCGTCCTCTCGACCTGCCGACGGTGCTCGCCGCACTGGCCGGTGTGCAGCAGGATGCCTACAACCTGCACGGCACTCTCGCCACGACCCATCCCTGTGCGCCACTGATCGTGGTGAGCGGCCCGGTGCGGGAGCGGCTCGGTCTCAACGGCGCCGGGAACTGCTTCGGATCGGGTACGCGGGCGAACGCGGTGATCGGCCGCGCGTTGTCGCTGATCCTGCTCAACCTGGCTGGGGCCCGGCCACCTGCGATGGACCGGTCGACCCAGGGCTCGCCGGCGAAGTACACCTACTGCTTCGCGGAGAACACCGGGGACAGCCCCTGGGAGCCCTTCGGCGTCCGGCGTGGCTTCGATGCGGACGAGAGCGTGGTGACCGTTCTGGCGGCCGAGCCCCCACACAACATCAACGATCACGGCAGCACCACGGGAGAAGGGATCCTCACCACGATCGCGGGCACGATGGCGCAACCCGGATCCAACAACGTCTATGTCCGTGGCCCGCACCTCCTGGTACTCGGCCCGGAGCATGCAACGACGCTGCACCGCGACGGCTGGACGGTGGAGGCGATCCGTCGTGCTCTGTGGGAGCGGGCGCGGATCCCGGTCGACGCGGTGTCCGAGGGCAACCGCCGCCAGTTCACCGAATGGGGGATCGAGCCCGACGGCGACCACTACACCGTCAGCACGGGGCCGGAGCAGTTGCAGGTACTGGTCGCGGGTGGAGCCGGCAAGCACTCGGCCTGGATCCCGTCGTTCGGGGCGACCGAGGCGGTGTCCGTTCGGGTTCCCGGTGGGTGAGTGGCCGCTCGTGGCCGAGGGGACAGCGGTGGAGGACGCCACGGCCGCGTTGCTGATCGGCGGCATCGGGGACGGGCTGCCGGTCGTGCCACCGACGGCGGCGCGACTGGAGGCGATGCTCGCGGGTGTCGCTGCCCCGGACGCCGCCCTCGGAGCGGTGCCGCCGTTGTTCTCCGAGCTGACTCCGGCGGGCGCCGCATACCATGCGGTACTCGCCGGATGCCGTCCCTCGGAACTGGGAGTGGTGCAAACCGCACTACAGGCCTGTCTGGCGCCGGAGTTCAACCTCCTCGGCGTCCAGACGACGACCGGCACGGCTGCCGTCGCGGTCGTCGTGCGCGGGCCGGTGGTCGCCGCCCTGGGGATGAACACCGGGACGAACCTGCTCGGCCCCGGGAATCGGGCCAACGCCGCGATCGGGCGTGCGGTCGCACTCGCGCTGGCCGGGATCGGTGGTGCCCGACCGGGCGAGACCGACATGGCCACCACCGGACAGCCGGGCCGGTACGGGTTGTGCCTTCCGGTTGCACCGCGAGCGGCGGACGATCGACCGGAGGATGCCGATACGGTCACCGTGCTTGCTGTCGGTGGCACAGCCGAGGTGTTGCCCCGCGGTGAGGGCCGCACCGCCGCCGAGATCCTGGACCCTCCCGCTGCTCTGTTGGCCGGGTCGGCCTTGGCGGCGGGGGACCCGGGACGGATGAGCGCCTGCGAACAGGCTCTCGTCGTGCCCCCGGAGGTCGCGGAGCGAGTGCACGCACTCGGCATCGCTGATGTGGCCGCAGAACTCTATCGGCGCGGCAACGAGTTGCTCGCGAATCACGGGCTGTCGCAGGAGCGGGTCGCGGCGTCGGCCGAGGCGGTACATGTGCTCGTCACCGGTGGCGCCGGTATCAAGATGGTGCATCTGCCCGGCTGGATCGGCGGTAGCCGGGCGGTCACCCGCCCCATTCGATGCCCCGGCGGTGAGCCGGTGTCCGTGGCGGAAGGCTGACTCGGGCGTCACCGAGCCGCTCCACTTCGGACGACGACGGTGCGGGCCACCCGGACGCGCAGCCCAGGGACCGCGGAGCGGGGCGATCCGACGGTTAGGTTCCTCGGTCGTGACCGATCGACTCGTTCCCGCCGTCCTCGCGATCGGCCTCGGGGCGGTGCTGGTGCTGGCCGTGCTCGTCCCCGTCGTCGCGCTGTCCTACCGGCGCCGCGGCGGGTTCGGAACGCGGGAGATGGTCGTGCTGGCCGCGGTCCCGGTCTACGGGCTGGCGATCCTGACCTACACGCTGCTGCCGCTGCCGCAGGTCGATGCGGCGTTCTGCGCCGGCCGGTCCGTCGCGGACGTGCTGCAGACCCGCCCGTTCCAGTTCGTCGACGACATCGCGCGGATCGCGTCCCGGCAGGAGGCGACCGGGATGCGGGCCGCGCTCGCCAACGGCGCGGTGCAGCAGGTCGTGCTGAACGTCGTGCTGTTCGCCCCGCTCGGCTGGCTGCTGCGCGGCCCGTTCCGCCGCTCGCTGGCGGTGACCGTGGCGGCCGGGTTCGCGGTCTCGCTGCTGGTGGAGCTCACCCAGTACACCGGCAACTGGTTCCTGTTCCCGTGCGCCTACCGGGTCGCCGACGTCGACGACCTGATCGCGAACACCGCGGGAGCGCTGCTCGGCGGGCTGGCCGCGATGCTGCTGCGCCCGCGCCGGCTCGACGCGGCCGGGGCCCCGGACCGGCCGGCGCCGGTGTCGGCCCGCAGGCGGCTGCTCGGCGCGGTGTGCGACGTGCTCGCGGTGTGGGGCTCGGGTGCGGTGCTGGGCGCGGTCGTGCTGGCCGGGTACTCCGTCGCGGCCGGCGGGCTCTCCGGGCCGCTCCCGGACTGGTTCGAGGGCGCGAACGAGCTCGTCGGGTTCTGGGCGCCGCTGGTGGTGTTCCTCGTCGTCCCGCTGGTCGGCACCGGTGGGACCATCGGCCAGCGGGCCGTGCGGCTGCGCCCGGCACAGCCGGACGGCGGCGTGCCGTCCCGGGGCACGCGGCTGGTGCGGGTGCTGCTGGGCACCGGTGGGCTGCTGCTGCTCGCGGGCCCGAGCGGCGCGTTCGGCCTGCTCGGTCTGGTGTGGGGCGTCGCGAGCCTGGTGGGCCTGTTCCGCACGAGCGGGCACACCGGATTGGCCGGGCGGATCACCGGGCTGGTCATGGTCGACGACCGCGCTCGGGCCGGGGAGCACGCGGTCACCCCGCGGTGATCGGGCCGTGGTGCAGGATCGGTGCCGGATCCGGCACCGACCCTGCACAACACGCCGATCACGCCCGGCCGGCCGGGTCGGGGGTGGCATCCTCGGCCGGATGACCCCCGAGGACTCGATGCAGATCCACGCCCTGCTGGCCGACTACGGCCACGTCGTCGACGACCACGACTGGGACCGGGCGCACGAGGTGTTCGCCCCGGACTTCGTGTTCGACCGCTCCGCATCCGGCCGCCCGGACCTGCACGGCATCGACGACATCGTGGCGAACTTCAAGGGGCGCAACATGTACGCGCACCTCACGGTGAACACGACGCGGACCGGGATCGACGCCGACACCGTACGCGGGCACAGCAAGTTCATCGGCTTCCCGAACGAGGGCCCGCCGGTGACCGGGGACTACCACGACGAGATCGTCCGCACCCCGGCCGGCTGGCGGCTGCGCCACCGGCGGGCGGAGATCCGGGCACGCAAGTTCTTCGACTGACAAGAACTAGCCGCGGGCCGCCGCCAGCTGCTCGGTGAGCGCCGCCCGCAGGATGGCGTGCTCGGCGGCGAGCATGGTGAAGGTGACGCCCAGCTCGCGGAACCGGCGGGCGTGGGCGGGGGAGTCGCAGTAGATCCCCACCGGGACGCCCGCGGCTCCGCACCGGTCGGTGATCCCGCGCAGCAGCTCGGCGTACTCGTCGCTGCGGGGCCCGCCGGGACCCTGCGCGGCGAGCGGGAAGCCGTGGGTCAGCGCGAGGTCCGACGGGCCGACGAACACCGCGTCGACGCCCTCGACGGCCAGGATGTCCTCCAGGTTCGCCACCGCCGCGACCGTCTCCACCATCACCACGCACCGCCCGGCGGCCAGCGGGTCGCGGCCCAGCCACGACGGCCGGACCGGTCCGAAGCTGCGGTGCCCGTCCGGCGGGTACCGGCACGCGGCGACGGCCTCGGCGGCCTGCTCGGCGGTGTCCACCAGGGGGACGATCACGGCGTCGGCACCGCGGTCCAGCGCCCGCCCGATCAGCTCGGCGCCGTGCCCGGCCACCCGCACCAGGGTGCGCGTGCCGGACGCGGTCAGCGCCTGCAGCATGCCCAGGACGACGTCGTCGCCGATCAGCCCGTGCTGGGTGTCGACGCAGACGCTGTCGAACCCGACCGCGCCGACGACCTCGGCGACGGCGGGGGAGGGGAGCTGCAGCCAGCCGCCCACGGCGTCGCCGGTGAACATCGGGTCCGGGGTGCGCGCACTCATGCGCGCACCGTGCCGTGTCCAGGTCCCGACACGCCAGGGCATGATGCGGGGATGGACGCGTTGCCGCCCCGCCCGGTCGTCGGGATCCTGCACCCCGGCGTGATGGGCGCCGCGCTCGGTTCGGCGCTCAAGGCCCGCGCGGGCGCGGTGATCTGGGCGGACGCCGGACGCACGCACGCCACGGCGAAGCGCGCCGAGCTGGCCGACCTGATCGCCGTGCCGGATGTCGCCGCGCTGGCTGCACGCTCCGACGTCATCGTCGCGGTCTGTCCGCCGGCGGCGGCCCTGCAGGTCGCGGCGCAGGTCGCCGCCGGTCTCGAGGGACGGGCGGACCGGCCGCTCTACGTCGAGGCGAACACGATCGACCCGGGCACCGTCCGGGAGATCGCGGCCGTGCTGGCCGGGCGGGCCACGGTGTGCGACGCCGCGGTGCACGGCCCGCCCGCCTGGGAGCGGGGCAGCACCGTGCTGTGGCTGGCCGGCCCGGGCGCGGACGCCGTGGCCGGGCTGTTCGGGGACAGCCCGTTCGACGCCCGCGTCCGGGGCACCGCCGTGGGCGACATCGGCACCGCCGTGGGCGACATCGGCACCGCCGGCGGGACGCTCACCGGCCCGCGGTGAGGTTCAGGCCGCCACGGACCCGTGCGGGTCGATCACGAACTTGCGGGCCACGCCGCCGTCGAACTCCTGGTACCCGCGTGGCGCGTCGTCCAGGGAGATCGTCGTGGCGTTGACCGCCTTCGCGATCTGCGCCCGGCCGGACAGGATCGCGTTCATCAGCTGCCGGTTGTACTTCTTCACCGGGCACTGGCCGGTGGTCAGGCTGTGCGACTTGGCCCAGCCGAGCCCGATCCGGACGCCGAGCGTGCCCTGCTTGGCGTTGTCGTCGACGGCCCCCGGGTCCCCGGTCACGTAGAGCCCGGGGATGCCCAGCGCCCCGCCGACCCGGGTGACCTCCATGACCGAGTTCAGCACGGTGGCGGGAGCCTCCCCGGCGTCGCGGCCGTGCCCGCGGGCCTCGAACCCGACGGCGTCGACGGCCGCGTCCACCTCCGGCTCGCCGAGCAGCTGGTCGATCTGCTCGGGAAGCGTCCCGCCCGCGGACAGGTCGATCGTCTCGCAGCCGAAGCTGCGGGCCTGCTCCAGCCGGTCGGCGATCATGTCCCCGACGATCACGGTGGCCGCCCCGAGCACCTGCGCGGCGTGCGCGGCGGCCAGCCCGACCGGGCCGGCCCCGGCGACGTAGACGGTCGAGCCGGTCGTGACCCCGGCGGTGAGGGCGCCGTGATAGCCGGTCGGGAAGATGTCGGACAGCATGGTGAGGTCGAGGATCTTCTCCAGGGCCTGGTCGCGGTCCGGGAAGCGGAGCAGGTTGAAGTCGGCGAAGGGCACCATCACGTACTCGGCCTGGCCGCCGACCCAGCCGCCCATGTCGACGTAGCCGTAGGCGGCGCCCGGCCGGGCCGGGTTGACGTGCAGGCAGACGCCGGTCTTGCCCTCGTTGCACATCCGGCAGCGCCCGCAGGCGATGTTGAACGGGACCGAGCAGATGTCGCCCGGTTCGACGAACAGCACGTCGTCGCCGACCTCGACGACCTCGCCGGTGATCTCGTGGCCGAGCGACTGCCCGACCGGCGCGGTGGTGCGGCCGCGGACCATGTGCTGGTCCGAGCCGCAGATGTTGGTGGTGACGATCTTGAGGATGGCGGCGTGCGGCGCCTTTTTCTTGATCTTCAGTCCGTCGACGACCTCGGTCGGCAGCTCGAGCTTCGGGTACTCGATCCCCTCGACGGCGACCTGCCCCGGACCCTTGTAGACGACGACGCGGTTGTCGGGCATGACGACTCGCTCCCCTCGGTGCCGGTGCGCCACCGCGGCCGCGGACGGCGCGCGACGCCGCACCGGGTGCCGGGGCCGCGTCGCCGGGACCGACCGTGGCACAGGCGGCCCGGCTCCGATACCGCCATACTGCCCGGGTGACCGACGATCTCCTGGCCCCGCCGATCCCGGTACTGACCGCCCCGCACGACACCCCCGAGCGCCGGGCGCTGCAGGAGCAGGCGCGGGAGTTCGCGATGCGCCGGGTGCTGCCGGTGGCCGACGAGCTGGACCCGCGCAAGGGCGAGATCCCGCGCTCGCTGCTCGACGAGATGGGCGAGCTGGGGTACTTCGGGATCACGGTCGGGACCGAGTACGGCGGGCTCGGGCTGGGCGCCTTCGAGTACTGCATGGTGGCCGAGGAGCTGGCCCGGGCCTGGATGAGCGTCGGGTCGATCATCGCCCGGGCGCAGGGGGCGGGTACGAACGTCGCCGACGCCGACCGCCGTGCCGAGCTGCTGCGCCGCAGTGCCCGCGGTGCGTGGATCGGCGCGATCGCGCTGTCCGAGCCGGAGGCGGGCTCCGACCTGGCCGCGGTCGAGACCCGCGCGGTCCGCGACGGGGACGAGTTCGTGATCACCGGGCGCAAGCGCTGGACCGGCAACGCGAAGGCGGCCGACTTCATCCAGGTGCTGGTGCGCACCGACGACCCGGAGCCGGGGGAGAAGCGCTCGGCGGGCCTGGCCACCGTGGTCGTGGAGAAGCCGCGCGACAGCTTCCCGGCCGGGCTGACCGGATCCCCGATCGACAAGATCGGCTACCACGGGTTCGTCACCTGGGACCTGGAGTTCGACGGCCTGCGCGTCCCGGTCTCCGAGCAGCTCGGCGCCGGCGGCGAGGGTTTCGCCGACGCCCAGCGCTGGCTGAACATCGCCCGCGTGCACACCGCGGCCCGCGCGGTCGGGCTGGCCCGCGCCGCCGTCGAGGACTGCATCGTCTACCTGCAGCAGCGCCGCCAGTTCGAGCACCCGATCGGCGACTTCCAGGCCGTCCGGTTCACCCTCGCGACGATGGCCGCCCGGGTGGAGCAGGCGCGGTCGTTCTACCAGCACGTCGCGCACCGGCTGGACCAGGGCGAGCCGTGCGAGCGGGAGGCGGCGATGGCCAAGCTGGTCGCCACCGAGATGGCCGCCGAGGTGACCGCAGACGGCATCCAGCTGCACGGCGGCAACGGCTACACCACCGAGCACCAGGTCGAGCGGCACTGGCGGGACGCCCGGCTGACCACGATCTTCGAGGGCACCAGCGAGATCCAGAAGAAGATCATCGCGGACCGGCTGCTGCCGCGCAGCCCCCTGGGGTAGTCCCGGGTCAGTCCGGGGCGTCGCCGTCGGCCGGCGCGCCGAGCCGGGCCGTGACGGCGCTCGCCGCACCGGCGGCGTCGCCGACGGTCACGACGAACCAGCGGCCGTCGGTGAGATCGAGCTCCAGGCACTCCCCGCCGCGGGTGGCGCGGAACCCGTCGCCGGCCGGGGTCCGGACGACGCCGTAGCCGCCGAGCGCGAACCGGGCGGGGTCCAGCTCGCCGGCCCGGGCCGCGGTGACGTCGGCGAGCGCGACCCCGACGAGACGCCGCCCCAGCAGGGCCTGCTCCACCCGGACCTCGTCGTCGGCGACCACGACGCGTGAGCGGGACTGGGCCAGCAGCCAGCACGCGACCGCCGCCAGGACGACCGCGACGAGCACCGAGCCACCGCCGCCTGCCGCGTGCAGCGCCGCCACGACGACCGCGCCCACCGCGGCTGCCGTGCCGGCGCCCAGCAGCCGGCGGGAGACGACGGTGCGCGACCAGGTTGGTGGGGCGGTGGGTCCGCCGGCGTCGGCCACGGCGCGATCCTCCTCGGTGCGGTCCTCTCCGGCCGGTGCGGTCTTGTCCGGCCGGTTCCCCATCGACTGTACGCAGCCGAGCCGCCCGTCCAGCGCCCCGTCAGGAAACGTCCAGCACCGAACTCGGCGGCCCAGCTGCCCGCTCGCGGCGTTGCCGGACAGGCCGAGTACCTCCGGTACTGGGCCTGCCCGGCGCCTTGCGAGCGAACACCTGGATCCACCGATTCCGATGCCGACGTTCCCCGACGAGGCGCTACCGTGCGGATCATGCCGCTGGACCCCGCATTCCGTACCGTTCTGGACACCCTCGCCGAGGCCGGGGCCCTGCCTCTGGTGCGCGACGGCGACCCGGTCGCGACGCGCGAGCACTACCGCGCGCTGGCTGTGGCCCGGCGCGGGCCCGACTTCGTCCCGGAGCAGGTCGCGGCGGTGGCCGACGACGTGCTCGACGGGCCCGGCGGCGGGATCCCGGTGCGCACCTACACCCCGGCCGACGACCGCGGAGCCCTGGTGCTCTACCTGCACGGCGGCGGCTGGGTGACCGGGGACCTGGAGACCCACGACCCGGTCTGCCGGCACGTGGCGAACGCGACCGGCGCCGTCCTCGTGGCGGTGGACTACCGGCGTTCCCCGGAGCATCCGCACCCGGCGCCGCTGGAGGACGCCTGGGCCGCGCTGCTCGCGGTCGCCGGGCGTCACCCGGACCGCCCGCTGGGCGTGGCAGGGGACAGTGCCGGGGCGAACCTGGCCGCCGGGCTGGCGCTGCGCGCCCGGGACCGCGGCGGTCCCGTCCTGGCCGGTCAGCTCCTGTTCTACCCACCGCTCGACCCGGACCCGGCGACCCCGTCGTTCCAGGAGAACGCCGAGGGCTACTTCCTCACCGCCGCCGACATGCGCTGGTTCTGGGCGCAGTACCTGGCCGGGCCCGAGCCGGCCGGGCCGGAGATCGCGCCGCTGGGGACGGCGACGCCGGCCGATCCGTCGGGCGTGGCCCCGGCCGTGGTCGCGACCGCCGAGTTCGACCCGCTGCGCGACGAGGGCCGGGACTGGGCCGGCGCGCTCGCCGCCGCGGGCGTGCCGGTGTCCACCGTGGAGGGTCCGGGGCTGGTGCACGGCTTCGTCGCGTTCCTCGGGGCGGTCCCCGCGGCCGAGCGCGTGGTCGCCGAGGCCCTCGACCGGTTCGCCGCCCTGCTGGGCACCTCGGCCGCGTCACACGCCCGTGACACGGGGGACACCGTCCGGTAGCGACGCCGGTCCACCCTGTGTGCCTGTCCGGTGGCGCAGCGTGAGTGCACCGGGAACGGACGGAGGGGTGGATGGCGCAGCTCGGACGGACGGGGGCCCGGTTCGGGCCGCCGCAGGACCGGCAGGAACCGGCGGCTCAGCAGGAACCGGCTGCCCGGCAGGAACCGGCGGCGGCGCCGGTCCCACCGGTGCAGCAGGGCCCCGAGGAGGGGCCCGACGAGGCCCCCGAGGATGCCCGCGACGAGGGCCCGGACGAGGATCTTGTCGGGGTGACCGGGGCCCGGTTCGGTGGTCATTCCACGCGACGCACCCGCCGGTCCCGCCGGCAGCGGGCCGCCGAGCGGGCCACTGAGCGGGCCACCGAGCGGGCCACCGAGCGGCCCGCGGCGGCCGGGGGTCCCGGGGAGCCGCCGGCACCGCCCGGGGCCGCGGACACCGCCCCGCTCCCGGTGGTGGGCTCCGCGCCGGTCCGCCCCTACGTCCTGACCGGCGGCCGGACCCGGGTCCGGGCGGAGCTGCGGCTGGAGACCCTGGTCTCGGTGTGCCCCGCCCCCGGTGCGGTGCCGGTCGCCACCGCGGAGCACGCGGCCGTGCTGCGGATCTGCGCCCGGTCCCGGTCGGTGTCGGAGGTGGCCGCACTCAGCGGGGTGCCCCTCGGCGTGGCGCGGGTCCTGATCGACGACCTGGTGGGCGAGCGCCGGCTCCTGGTGCACGGCTGCACCTCCGCCGAGGACGGGCCCGGCCTGGAGCTGATGGAGCGTGTGCTGTCCGGGCTGCGCGGTCTCTGATTCCCGACGGGGTACCGGGCCGGGCTGCGGAGACTCCGGGACGGGGTGAGGATGGAGCGATGACCGACCCGCGTCCTGTCCGCATCGGACTGCAGCTGCAGCCGCAGCACGCCGACTACGCCGAGATCCGGCGCACCGTCGCCGCCGCCGAGGAGGCCGGCGTCGACGTGGTGTTCAACTGGGACCACTTCTTCCCGCTCTACGGCGAACCCGACGGCAAACACTTCGAGTGCTGGACCATGCTCGGTGCCTGGGCCGAGGCGACGTCCCGGGTGGAGATCGGTGCCCTGGTCACCTGCAACAGCTACCGCAACCCGGAGCTGCTCGCCGACATGGCCCGCACCGTCGACCACGTCTCCGGCGGCCGGCTGATCCTCGGGATCGGCGCCGGCTGGTTCGAGCGCGACTACGACGAGTACGGCTTCGAGTTCGGCACCAAGGGCGACCGGCTGCGCGACCTGTCCCGGGCCCTGCCGCGGATCCGGGACCGCTGGGCGAAGCTCAACCCACCGCCCACCCGCGACATCCCGCTGCTCGTCGGCGGTGGCGGGGAGCGCAAGACGCTGCGCTACACCGCCGAGCACGCCACCATCTGGCACGGGTTCGGCGACCCGGACACGGTGGCGCACAAGTGCTCCGTGCTCGACGGGCACTGCCGTGACATCGGCCGCGACCCGGCGGAGATCGAGCGCTCGGTCGCCGTCGAGCAGGCCCCGGACGAGCTCGGCCCCCGCCTGCACGAGCTCGGGGTGCGGCTGTTCACCGTCGGCCAGGACGGGCAGGACGGCTACGACCTCGGTCTGCTCAAGGAGTGGATCGCCTGGCGCGACGGGCTGCGCGCCTGAGGAGATCCGGGGTCAGGGCGTCCGCAGGAACGGGTCGCGGATCAGCTCCGGGACCCGTTCCGGGACCACGGCCGGCGCGTAGTACCAGCCCTGGGCGTTCGCGCAGCCGTAGCCGCGCAGCCGGGCGGCCTGCTCGCGGGTCTCGACCGCCTCCGCGGTGACCTCCAGGTCCAGCGCGGAGGCCAGCGAGATCAGGGTGCGCAGGATGACGTCGTCGCGCTCGGCCGACCCGGCGACGAAGTGCCCGGCCAGCTTCAGCACGTGCACCGGCAGGTGGCGCAGGTAGGCCAAGTTCGAGTAGCCGGTGCCGAAGTCGTCGATCGCGATCCGCACGCCCATCCGGTCCAGCTCGCGCAGCGTGGCCAGCGGCCGCCCCGGTGAGCCCATCAGGTCGGACTCGGTCAGCTCGATCTGCAGCTGCCCGGCCGGCCAGTCGTGCCGTTCGAGGGTGGCGGCGACGTCGGCGACCAGGTCGGACTCGCCGATCTGGCGGGCCGCGACGTTCACGCTCACCAGCAGCGGCTGCTCCGGGTGCGCGTCGGCCCAGACCCGGCCCTGGCGGCACGCCTCGTCGAGCACCCGGCGCCCCAGGGGGACGACCAGGCCGGTCTCCTCGGCGAGTGGGATGAACCGGTCCGGGCCGAGCAGCTCCCCGTCGGGCCGCTGCCAGCGCACCAGTGCCTCGACCCCGATCGTCCGCTCGTCGGCGAGCCGGACCAGCGGCTGGTAGACGACCACGAAGTCGTCGCGGCGCAGCGCCTCGGGCATCTGCGAGGACAGCTCGAAGCGGCGGACGTCGGAGCGGTGCCGCTCGCGGTCGTAGAGGGCGTAGCGGCCCCGGCCGGACCGCTTGGCCGAGTACAGGGTCGTGTCGGCGGCCTGCATCAGCTCGTCCGGGCCCAGCTCGCCGTCGTGCCGCACCACACCGACGCTGGCCGAGATCACGATGTCGCGCCCGTCGATCCGCACCGGGCGGCGCACCGTGTCCAGCGCCCGGCCGGCGATCTCCTCCAGGCTCGCGCGGTCGCGGCAGCTCGGCACCAGGACGACGAACTCGTCGCCGCCCATCCGCGCGACCAGGTGCCCGTCCGGCTCCAGCACCGCGCGCAGCCGGTCGGCCAGCGCCTGGAGCAGGCGGTCGCCCGCCTGGTGGCCGAGGGTGTCGTTGACGACCTTGAAACCGTCGAGGTCGAGGTAGCAGACCCCGGCGCGGGCGCCGTCGGTCCCGGCGTCGGTGAGTGCGGCCCCGAGGCGGGCGAAGAACAGGGACCGGTTCGGCAGCCCGGTGAGCGGATCGTGCGAGGCCTGGTGCTCCAGGCGCTGCTGCAGCTCGAGCTGGTCGGTGACGTCGGAGATGACCGCGACGAGCCGGTGCGCCGACCCGTCGGCCTCACGCAGCGGGGTCACCACCGCGTCGATCCAGATCTCGGCGTCGTCGGCCCGGCGCACCGAGCGCACGAGCCGGAGCCGGTCCAGCGTGCCCTCCAGCAGCCGGGTCCGTTCGGCCCAGACCTCGGGGGCCTCCTCGACCGGCACGAACTCGACGACGTTCATGGCCGCGAGCTGGGCCCGGCTGTAGCCGAGCATCGCCGCGGCGGCCTCGTTCGCCTCGATCGACGCCACGTCCGGGTCGAAGATGATGATGCCGACCGCGGCCGAGTCGAACATCGCCGCGAACCGCGCCTCGGACGCCCAGCGGGCGCGCTCGGCGACGGCGCGGGCCTCGAGCGCGGCCCGGGTGATCTGCTCGTGCTCGGCGAGGGCCTGCCGGCGCGCGGACTCCAGGAAGCCCCGGGCGAACGCGCCCTGCACCGCGGCGAGCCTGCGGGTGCGGGCCGCGGTGTCCGCGGCCGGTGCCAGCAGCTCACCGAGCAGCGCGACGCTGACCTCCAGGCACACCGGGTCGGTGACCCGGGCGTCGAGCAGGCCCCGGCCCGCGTCGGCGGGGACGGCCGGGTCGAGCCGCTCGGCGAGCGCGGCCTCCCGCAGCCGGGCCGCCGGGTGTTCCAGCAGCGGCCGCAGGTCGGCCTCCGAGGGCACGCAGTGGCGGGCCAGCTCGGCGGCCCACGACCCGGCGAGCGCGGCGACGGCGGGAACCCCGGCGGCGAGCAGGGCCGGGCCCTGGTCGGCGCGTGTAGCGGCGACGTCGGCCTGCTGCATCCACCGCCCCCGTTCGTCTCCGGTGGAGGGAGTCCCTTTCATGATCGAGACACGGTAACCGATCCCCGGGCTCCCATGGGGCCGACCGGGTTACAGCCGGGCCACGGATCGGGTCGTTTCAGGACCCGTCGGTCACCGCCGTCACCCACACGACTGCCTCCCCGGCCTCGTCGGAGGCAGCCAGGTCGATCTCGGCGGTGATCGCCCAGTCCCGGTCGCCTGCCGGGTCGTCGAGCACCTGGCGCACCAGCCAGCGGTCCGGCTCCTCGGTGAGGTCGAACAGCTCGGGGCCGCGGGCGTCCGGCCCGAAGCCGATCCGGTCGTGGACCTCGTAGTACGGCTCCAGGGCCTCCCGCCAGCGCTGCGCGGTCCAGCCGGCGTCGGCGTCGAGCTCGCCCAGCTCGGCGTAGCGGCCGAGGGCGGCCAGCTCGACCCGGCGGAACAGCGCGTTGCGCACCAGCACCCGGAACGCGCGCACGTTGCCCGAGACCCCGGCCGGCGCCGCGACGCCGACCTCGGCCCCGGGCGGGAGCACCTCGCCGTCCTCGCTGTCGGCCCCGGCGGCGAGCTTCTCCCACTCGTCGAGCAGCGAGGAGTCGGTCTGGCGGACCAGCTCGCCGAGCCACTCGATGAGGTCGGAGAGCTCCTCGGTGCGGGCGTGCTCCGGGACGGTCTGGCGCAGGGCCCGGTAGGCATCGGCCAGGTAGCGCAGCACCAGGCCCTCCGAGCGGGCGAGCTGGTAGTGCGAGACGTACTCGGTGAAGGTCATCGCCCGCTCGCTCATGTCCCGCACCACCGACTTGGGCGACAGGGTGGCGTCGGCGACCCACGGGGCGCCGCGGCGGTAGGTCTCCAGCGCGGCGTGCAGCATCTCCTCGAGCGGCTTGGGGTGGGTGACCTCCTCGAGCCGCGCCATGCGCTCCTCGTACTCCAGCCCCTCGGCCTTCATCGCCGCGACGGCCTCACCCCGGGCCTTGTTCTGCTGCGCCGCGAGCACCTGCCGCGGGTCGTCCAGGGTGGACTCGATGACCGACAGCACGTCGAGGGCGTAGTCGGGGGTCTCGGCGTCGAGCAGGTCGATCGCGGCGAGCGCGAACGGCGACAACGGCTGGTTGAGCGCGAAGTCCAGCTGCAGCTCGTCGACGATCCGCACGCGCGGCCGGGCCGCACCGGGTTCGGCGTACTCCTCGACCACCCCGGCCGTCCGCAGCGCGCGGTAGATCGCGATCGCGCGCAGCATGTGCTTGCGCTGCCGGTTGCGGGGCTCGTGGTTGTCGGTGAGCAGGTGCTCCATCGCCGCGTAGGTGTCGCCACCGCGGGCGATCACGTTGAGCAGCAACGCGTGGGTGACCTCGAAGTGGCTGGTCAGCGCCTCGGGCCGGGCCTGCTGCAGCTTCTCGTAGGACGTCTGCGACCAGCCGACGAACCCGTCCGGCGGCTGCTTGCGCTGGACCTTGCGCCGCTTCTTCGGATCGTCCCCGGCCTTGGCGAGCGCCTTCGCGTTCTCGATCTCGTGCTCGGGCGCCTGCGCGACGACGGTGCCGACCGTGTCGTAGCCGGCCCGTCCGGCGCGGCCGGCGATCTGGTGGAACTCGCGGGCCTTGAGCGGGCGCACGCGGCGGCCGTCGTACTTGCTCAGGGCGGTGAACAGCACCGTCCGGATCGGCACGTTGATCCCGACACCGAGGGTGTCCGTGCCGCAGATGACCTTGAGCAGCCCGGCCTGGGCGAGGGTCTCCACCAGGCGCCGGTAGCGGGGCAGCATCCCGGCGTGGTGCACACCTATCCCGTGGCGCACCAGCCGCGACAGGGTGCGGCCGAACCCGGAGGAGAAGCGGAACGCCCCGATCGTCTCGGCGATCGCCGCCTTGTCCTCCTTGGAGGTCACGTTGACGCTCATCAGCGCCTGCGCCCGCTCGACGGCCGCCTGCTGGGTGAAGTGGACGACGTAGACCGGCGCCTCGCGGGTCGCCAGCAGCTCGCCGATCGTCTCGTGCAGCGGCTCGAGCACGTAGCGGAAGTGCAGCGGCACCGGCCGTTCCACCGAGGTGATCTCGGCGGTCTCCCGGCCGGTGCGCCGCGTCAGGTCGTCGCGGAAGAAGGTGGTGTCGCCGAGCGTGGCGCTCATCAGCAGGAACTGCGCCTGCGGCAGCTCGATGATCGGCACCTGCCAGGCCCAGCCGCGCGACGGGTCGGCGTAGAAGTGGAACTCGTCCATGACCACCGACCCGACGTCGGCGCCGGCCCCGGTGCGCAGGGCCAGGTTCGCGAGGATCTCGGCGGTGCAGCAGATGATCGGTGCCTTCTCGTTCACCGCGGCGTCGCCGGTGAGCATGCCGACCTTGTCCGCGCCGAAGACCTCGCACAGCGCGAAGAACTTCTCGCTGACCAGCGCCTTGATCGGAGCGGTGTAGAAGGTGCGCTCCCCGCGGGCCAGCGCGGCGGCGTGCGCCCCGATCGCGACCAGCGACTTCCCGGAGCCGGTCGGCGTGGACAGGATGACGTTGGCGCCGGTGACCAGCTCCAGCAGCGCCTCCTCCTGCGCCGGATAGAGCGACAGGCCGCGCTCCTCGAACGCCCAGTCGGCGAAGGTGTCCACCAGCTCGGCGGGGTCGGCGTCGGGTGAGCGGGGGAGGCGGTCGGTCAGGGTCGGAAGCGCTGTCATGGTGCCTGCGATTGTGCCTGGCGGCCCGCGCGCGCCGCGCAGGGCCGGAATCGGCCTGCCCGTGCGCGGCTACGGTGTGCTGGTGGTCGGCGCAGGAGCATCCGGGTCGGGGTCGCCCCTTCCCGATCTCGTGCCGCCGATGCTGCCCGCCTCGGGCGAGCTCTCCGACGCGACCGACCCGGGCCGCTGGGCGGTCGAGTTCGGCTGGGAGGGCCACCGCTGCGTGGCCTACGTCCGCCCGGCGAAGGTCCGGCTGCTGTCGTCGACCGCACGCAGCGTGACCGGCTCGTTCCCCGAGCTGGCCGTGCTGGCGCAGGGCTGCCCGCCCGGCGGGATGGTGCTCGACGGCACCGTCGTCGCACTGGACGAGGCCGGACGCCCGTCCCGCGGGCCGCTGCTGCGGCGCACCGCGACACTCGCCCCGGACGACGCGCTGCGGGCCGAGGTCCCCGTCGGCTACGTGATCACCGACCTGCTCTGGTGCGACGGCCGGCGGATCATGGACCTGCCCTACCGGCGGCGCCGTTCCGAGCTGGAGGCGCTCGACCTGGCCGGGCCGAAGATCCTCGTGCCGCCGTCGTTCGGGCTGGACGAGGCCGATCTCGTCGCGCGGACCGCGGAGCGCTACGGCCTCGACGGGCTGCACCTCAAGCGCCTCGACGTGCCCTACCAGCCGGGGCGGCGCACCCGGCACTGGTTGCGGGTCCCGCTGCGGCGCCGCCGCCAGGTGCTGGTCGCGGGCTGGGTCCCGGCCGGCGGGTCGGGCTCGGGTGGCCCGGGCTCGGGTGGCGCGGGTTCGGCCGGGCCCGGTCCGGGTGGGTCGGGAACGCGGCCGGCGGCCGGTCGCGAGCGCGTCGCCGCGGTGCTGCTGGCGCTGCCCGGCCCGGACGGCCCGCGCTACGTCGGGCGGGTCGGGGTCGGTGCGGCCGACGCCGACGCCCGCACCCTGGTCCGGGCGCCCGTCGTGGACGCGCCGCCGCGCGACGTGCCGGAGGGCATCGCGGACGGCGCGCGCTGGCTGGCCCCCGGGCTGGTCGCGGCGGTGGAGCACCGGGGGCGGACGGCGGCCGGACGGCTCGCGCTGCCCTCGTGGCGGGGTCTCGTGCCGCCCGACGAGCAGGACGCCGAGCTCGCCGCCCACATCGAGGTCGCCGCCCACGCCGAGGCCGCCGCCTCCGCCGGGGCTCACGCCGAGACCGGCGGAGCTCCTGGCACCGCCCCTGCCACGGCCTCTGCGCCGGCCACGGCCGAGGCCGCCGGCGGGGCCCGGAGCACGCCGGCCGGGCGGGGGAAGCGGACGTCGGCCGGCCGGGCCGCCCCGGCGTCGTCGACCGCCACGGCCGCACCGCCCGCCGGCCGGCGACCCGCCACAGACCCTCCTGCCGAGGATCGGCCCGCCACGGACGGGCGCACCGCGCACCGGCCTACCGCGGACCGATCTACCGAGGACCGGCCTACCGCGGAACGGTCTGCCATAGAACGGCCTACCGCGGAACGGCCCGCCACGGACCGGGCTACCGCGGAACGGTCTGCGGCGGAACGGCCTGCCGCGGGCCGGTCCGGCACGAAGTCGCCCTCGACGGACCGGGCGGCCGCGGCCCGGGCCGCCGCCGATCAGCACGTCGCGGACCGGTCCGCCACCGATCCCTCCGCCACGGACCGGCCCGGCGCGGAGGTGCCCGCCACGGGCCGGTCTGCCGCGGACCGGTCTTCCACGGATCGGTCTGCCGCGGACCGGCCCACGGCGGACCAGTCCACCGTGGACCAGCCCGCCACCGGTCCGTCCGCCCGGCCCGGTGCGGAGCAGTCCGCTGCCGGACCGGCGGAGGAACCGGTGCCACCGGACCGGCCGGGGCCCTGGCACGGGCCGCTGTCCCGGCGCCTCGAGCAGCACTTCGTCTACAACACCCTCAACACGATCGCCGCACTCGTGCGGACCGACCCGCCGCAGGCCCGCGAGCTGCTGCTCGGCTTCGCCGACCTGTCCCGGGCCGCCGACCGCGCGGAGGAACCGGCGATCCGGCTCGACGAGGAGCTCGCGGCGGTCCGGGCGTACCTGCAGATCGAACGCACCCGGTTCGGGACCCGGCTGCACGCCGAGGTCGACGACCCGCGCGAGGCCGGCGCCGACCCGGCCGCCGCGGTCGCGCCGCTGATGGTGCTGGCGGCGGTGCGGCGCGGGGTGCAGGAGGAGATCGAGCCCGTCCCCGAGGGCGGCGCGGTGCACGTGCGGCTCTCCGGCGGGAGCTGCCGGGTGGAGGTACGCCCGGCCCGTCCCGACCGGCCGGATGCCGCCGACGACCCGTTCGTCCTGCTCAGCCTGCCGCTGGACGTACCGGCCGGATAGCGACCCCGGCTCGCGCTCGCCGTCGTACTCCCCGGGAGGGCGCAGCTTCATCGATCCGGATACCGTGCGCGCCATGCTGGGGCTGCCCGAGGGCACACGTGTGTGCCTGTTCGACCTCGACGGCGTGCTGACCGACACCGCGAGCGTGCACGCCGCGGCGTGGAAACAGATGTTCGACGAGTACCTGCGTTCGCGCGACGGCGCGGGCTTCACGCCGTTCGACGCCACCGCGGACTACGGGCCCTACGTCGACGGCCGGCCCCGCCTGGAGGGCACCCGCGGCTTCCTCGCCTCCCGCGGGATCACCCTGCCGGAGGGCACCCCCGGCGACCCGGCCGACGCCGAGACCCTGTGGGGCCTGTCGACCCGCAAGAACGACCTGGTCCAGGTCAAGATCACCGAAGGGGTCGACGTCTACCCGGGCTCGCGCCGTTACCTCGAGGCGGTGACGGGGGCCGGGCTGCGCACCGCGGTCGTGTCTTCCTCGGCAAACGCCGAGCAGATCCTGCGGGTGACCGGGCTCGAGCGGTTCGTGGACCACCGGGTCGACGGCGTCACCGCCCGCGAGCGGGGCCTGCCCGGCAAGCCCGCCCCCGACACCTTCCTCGCCGCCGCGGCCGACCTGGGGGTCGACAAGGCCGCCGCCGTGGTGTTCGAGGACGCGCTGGCCGGTGTGGAGGCCGGCCGCGCCGGAGGGTTCGGCGCCGTCATCGGCGTCGACCGCCTCGACCAGGCCGCCGCGCTGCGTGAGCACGGCGCCGACGTCGTCGTCACCGATCTCGCCGACCTGCTGGAGCGTTCGTGAAGCCCGATCACCTGCCCACCTTCACCGTCGAGCCGTGGTGCGTGCGCGAGCCGCGTCTCGACCTGGGCGTGCTGGGCCAGTCCGAATCGGTGTTCGCCCTGTCCAACGGGCACATCGGCCTGCGCGGCAACCTCGACGAGGGGGAGCCGCACGTCCTGCCGGGCACCTACCTGAACTCGTTCTACGAGGTGCGCCCGCTGCCCTACGCCGAGGCCGGCTACGGCTACCCGGAGTCCGGGCAGACGGTCGTCAACGTCACCAACGGCAAGCTGATCCGGCTGCTGGTCGACGACGAGCCGTTCGACCTGCGCTACGGCACGCTGCGCCGCCACGAGCGGGTGCTGGACATGCAGGCGGGCACCCTGTCGCGCGAGGTGGAGTGGGAGTCCCCGGCCGGGCGCGCGGTGAAGGTCCGCTCGACGCGGCTGGTGTCGCTGACCCAGCGGGCGATCGCGGCGATCTGCTACGAGGTCGAGCTGGTCGGCACCGGCAACGGTAACGGCGCCGGTAGTGGTGAGGGTGCCGACGCCAACGGTGACGGCGCGCTGCTGGTGCTGCAGTCCGAGCTGGTCGCCAACGAGCAGCTGCCCGGCCGCGGCGAGGACGACCCGCGACTGGACACCGCGCTGGACAACGTCCTGGAGCCGGAGCAGTGCCGCGCCGGTGACGCCGGCGCCACCCTCGTGCACCGCACCCGCACCTCCGAGCTGCGCTGCGGTGCGGCGATGGAGCACGAGGTCACCGGGCCGGAGGGCGTGCAGGTCTCCACCGACGCCAACGAGGACCTGGCCCGCACCACGATCATCGCCCGGGTCCGCCCCGGCCAGACCCTGCGCGTGGTCAAGTACCTGTCCTACGGCTGGTCGTCGCGGCGCAGCCTGCCCGCGGTCTACGACCAGGTCCGCGCCGCGATCGCCGCCGCCCGCTACACCGGCTGGGACGGGCTGGTCGCCGAGCAGCGCGCCTACCTCGACGACTTCTGGGCCACCGCCGACGTCGAGATCGACGGTGACGCCGAGCTGCAGCAGGCGATCCGGCTGGCGACCTTCCACATCCTGCAGGCCGGTGCGCGTGCCGAGCGCCGCTGCATCCCGGCCAAGGGGCTCACCGGCGACGGGTACGACGGCCACACCTTCTGGGACACCGAGACGTTCTGCCTGCAGGTGCTCTCGTTCGTCGCCCCGGACGCGGCCGCCGACGCGCTGCGCTGGCGGCGCTCGATCCTGCCCCAGGCGTTCGAGCGGGCCGAGACGCTCGGGCTGAAGGGGGCGGCGTTCCCGTGGCGCACGATCCGCGGGCACGAGTGCTCGGGCTACTGGCCGGCCGGCACCGCGGCGTTCCACATCAACGCCGACATCGCCGACGCCGTGCGCCGGCACGTGGCCGCCACCGGGGACACCGCGTTCGAACTCGAGGTCGGACTCGAGCTGCTGGTCGCCACCGCGCGGCTGTGGCGCTCGCTGGGCCACCACGACTCGGCGGGCAACTTCCGCATCGACGGGGTGACCGGGCCGGACGAGTACTCCGCGATCGCGGACAACAACGTCTACACCAACCTGATGGCCCAGCAGAACCTGCGCTACGCGGCCGAGGTCGCGGCCAAGCACCCGCGCTCGGCGGCCCGGCTCGGTGTCGACTCCGAGGAGATCGCGTCCTGGCGGGACGCGGCCACGGCCATGCTCATCCCGTTCGACGAGCGGCTGCGCGTGCACCCGCAGTCCGAGGGGTTCACCGACCACCAGCTGTGGAACTTCGAGGACACCCCCGCCGAGCGCTACCCGCTGCTGCTGAACTACCCCTACTTCGACCTGTACCGCAAGCAGGTGGTCAAGCAGGCCGACCTCGTCCTGGCGATGCAGATCTTCCCGGACGAGTTCACCGACGAGCAGAAGCGGCGCAACTTCGCCTACTACGAGGCGATCACCGTGCGGGACTCGTCGCTGTCGGCGTGCACCCAGTCGGTGATGGCCGCCCGCACCGGGCACCTGGAGCTGGCCCACCAGTACCTCGCCGAGGCCGCCCTGGTGGACCTGCACGACCTGGCGGGCAACACCGACCACGGCATGCACATCGCGTCGATGTCGGGCACCTGGACCGCGGTGGTGCTCGGCTTCGGCGGGATGCGCTGCGAGGCCGACGGGCTCTCGTTCGCGCCGGTGCTCCCGCCGTCGCTGTCGCGGATCTCGTTCGGGCTGAAGTGGCAGGGCCGCCGGCTGCGCGTGACGATCACGCCGGAGGAGGTCGAGTACCAGCTGCACGAGGGGGCTCCGATGCGGCTGCGCCACCACGGTGAGCCGATCGCCCTCGACGGGGAGGCGCCGGTGACGGCACCGGTCCCGGCCCCGGAGTGGGTGGAGGCCGTCGAGCAGCCCTACGGCCGGGCGCCGCGCCAGCGCACCTGACCGGGTCCGGGCGCGGCGCTGGTACGTTGGTACGTCGCGCCACGTGAAGACACGTGTGCGCGATCGTGTTCGTCTCCTCGGTGGAGGATGCCCGCGCCGTGCCCGAACCCACCCCTGGCTCCGCGATCCCGGACGACCCGGAGCTCGCCCATGAACGGTCCTATGTGGACATGCTCTACACGCTGCTCGAGGACCGGCGGCGTGACACCGCGAAGCGGCTCGCCGACACGCTGCGCGAGGAGACGGTCGGCACGCCGCAGGCGCTGAGCCAGCGCGACGCCGCGGCGGCGCTGCTCGCGGACCGGCTGGCGGCGCTGCGTGCCGCCGAGCACGGCCTCGCATTCGGCCGGCTGGACACCGACTCCGGGGAGACCCGCTACATCGGCCGGATCGGGCTGCTCGACGAGCAGAACGAGTACGAGCCGCTGCTGATGGACTGGCGGGCCCCCGCGGCGCGCCCGTTCTACACGGCGACGGCGGCGAACCCGGAACAGATGCGCCGCCGCCGGCACCTGCGCACCCGGTTGCGCCAGGTCGTCGCGATCGACGACGAGCCGCTCAACCTCGCCGAGATGGACGACGAGGAGAAGGCTCGCGCCGGATCGGGACTGACCAGCGAGGCCGCGCTGCTCGCCGCGGTGTCCGAGGCACGCACCGGCCGGATGGGCGACATCGTCGCGACCATCCAGGGCGAGCAGGACCGCATCATCCGGTCCAAGCCGTCCGGGGTGCTGGTGGTGCAGGGCGGCCCGGGTACCGGCAAGACGGCGGTGGCGCTGCACCGTGCGGCCTACCTGCTCTACACCCACCGCGACCGGCTGGCCCGCCGCGGCGTGCTCGTCGTCGGGCCGAACCCGACGTTCCTGCGCTACATCGGCCAGGTCCTGCCCTCGCTGGGGGAGACCTCGGTCGTGCTCGGCACGGTCGCCCAGCTCTACCCGGGCCTCGACGCGCGCCGCCGGGAGGACCCGGCGACCGCCGAGCTCAAGGGCCGGGCGGAGATGGCCAAGGTTCTCGCTGCGGCGGTGCGCGACCGCCAGCAGGTGCCGCGCACGCCGGTCGAGCTCGTCGTGGAGCAGCAGCGGGTGGTGCTCGACCGGGACACCGTCAGCCAGGCCCGCACCCGTGCCCGGCGTTCCCGCAAGCCGCACAACGAGGCCCGGCGGGTCTTCCGCAAGGAGCTGCTGCGGCTGCTCGCCGAGCAGGTCGCCCGCTCGGTCGGGGCCGAGCTGCTGGACCGGCGCGACGTCGAGGACATCCGCGACGAGCTGGCCGAGTCCGCCGAGATCCGCACCGAGCTCGAGGCGCTGTGGCCGACGCTCTCCCCGGAGCGGCTGCTCACCGACCTGTTCGCCGACCGCAAGCGGCTCAACTCGGTGGCCCGGCGGATCCCGGCCGCGGAGCGGGCGCTGCTCGAACGGCCCGCGCCGGGCGAGGACGAGCCCTACGAGCTGCACTGGTCGGTCGCGGACGTCGCGTTGCTCGACGAGGCGGCCGAGCTGCTCGGGGACGACGGGTCCGCGCAGGCGGCGGCCGAGGCGGCCGCGCTGCGCGAGGAGGTCGAGTACGCCCAGGGCGTGCTCGACGTGCTGGACCTGGAGGAGGACCTCGACCCGGAGCTCCTGCGCGCCACCGACATCATCGACGCCGACCGGCTCGCCGAGCGCATGCAGGTGCAGCGCTACGACTCCACCGCCGAGCGGGCTGCCGCCGACCGCGAGTGGACCTACGGGCACGTGATCGTCGACGAGGCGCAGGAGCTCTCGGCGATGGCCTGGCGGATGATCATGCGCCGCGCCCCCTCCCGGTCGATGACCCTGGTCGGGGACATCGCCCAGACCGGGGACCGCGGCGGCGCCGGCTCCTGGGACGAGGTGCTCTCGCCGTTCGTGGCCCGCCGCTGGCGGCTCGAGCAGCTGACCGTGAACTACCGGACCCCGGCGGAGATCGCCGACGTGGCCGACGACGTCCTGACCGAGATCGACGCCTCGCTGGAGCCGCCGTCGTCGGTGCGCTCGACCGGGGTGCCGCCGTGGGCCGAGGTCCTGCCGGGCGACGCGGCGGGGCGGAACCGGACGCTCGCCGCGCGGGTCGCGGCCGAGCGCGACGCCGTGGGGGAGGGCCGCACGGCGGTGCTCGTCCCGGCCGCGCGCCTGCCCGAGGCCCGGGCCGCGCTGGTGGACGCGGGTCTCGTCGGGGCCGACTCCGACCCGGACGACCTCGACGTCGCCGTGGTGGTGCTGCCGGTGGGCGCGTCGAAGGGCCTGGAGTTCGACGCGGTGCTGGTCCTCGAGCCCCAGGAGATCCTCGACGAGTCGCCGCGGGGGCGCAACGACCTGTACGTGGCGCTGACCCGGGCGACCCAGCGCCTCGGGGTCCTGTACTCGGGCGAGCTGCCCCCGGTGCTGAAGGGGCTCGGCCGCTCGTCCTCATGATCGGGGAGTCGTGGTGGATCGGTGCCGGATCCGGCACCGATCCACCACCACTGCCCGATCACCCGGTTCGTTCGGGGGTGCGCAGCGGGGCCCCGGCCGCGTGCAGCGAGCGCAGCGTCTGCGCGTAGGAGTCGACCAGACCGGTCCGCAGGTACGGCACACCGATCTCGGCGCAGTAGGCGGCCACGATCGGCTGGGCGCGGCGCAGGTTGACCGAGGGCATCGCCGGGAACAGGTGGTGCTCGATCTGGTGGTTCAGCCCGCCGTAGGCGATGTCGACCAGGCGGCCGCCGGCGATGTTGCGCGAGGTCAGCACCTGGCGACGCAGGAAGTCCTCCGGCTCGTCGCCGCTGCGCATCGGCATCCCCTTGTGGTTCGGGGCGAACGTGGCGCCCATGTAGAGACCCCACAGCATCTGGTGCACCAGCACGAACACCACGGCCTTGCCCAGCGGCAGCACGCCGAACACCAGCGCCACGTAGAGCAGCACGTGCGCGAACAGCAGGGTCGCCTCGGTGCCCCGGCCGCGGGTGGAGCGGTCCAGGCAGGCACGGAACCCGGCGTAGTGCAGGAAGAAGCCCTCCAGCAGCAGCGCGGGGACGAACAGCCACGCCTGGTAGCGGCCGAACCACCGGGGCAGGCCGCTGCTGGCGCGGGCCTGGTCCGGCGACCAGACCAGCAGGTCCGGCTCGACGTCGGGATCCCGCTCGGCGTGGTTCGGGTGCGCGTGGTGGCGGGTGTGCTTGTCCATCCACCAGCTGTAGGACATGCCGATGCCGAGATTGCCCAGGATCCGGCCGACGAGCATCGAGGTGCGGGCCCGGCGGAACACCTGGCGGTGCGCGACGTCGTGCGCGAGCAGGGCGACCTGGGCGAACACGACGGCCAGGAACGCGGCGACCGCGACCTGCCACCACGAGTCGCCGAGCGCGACCACGGCGCACCACGCACCGACGTAGGCGCCGCCGACCAGGGCGAACCGCAGCACGTAGTAGCCGGGACGGCGAGCGGTCAGTCCGGCGTCGGCGATGCGCCGGGACAGGGCCGCGAAGTCGTTGCGGGTGAGAGAGCTGGTCATGCCGGTTGATGCTTGCGTGGTGCACCCCGGTCGGTAAGCCGACGGGCACCCGGCCGGAACCGGGGGCAGGCACCAGTGACGTCGGTTGTGGCCGTCGTCACGTACCGGGCGGGGCGGCCCGGTACAGGTCGCGCAGCAGCGCGATCTCGGCGCCGTGGTGGAGCACCTCGCGGTGGATGTGCAGGACGAGCGCCGCCAGCGGCGCGTCCGCGTACGGGCCCTCGGCGGGCCCGCAGGGCCTGCTCAGGCCGTCGGTACCCAGCGCGGCCACGCCCTCGGTCCAGCGGCGGTAGTGCTCGTCGAGCTGGGCCAGCGCCTCGTCGGCTCCCGCGGCGTAGGTGTGCGAGGCGTAGTCGACCGGCGGGCCGCCGAAGTGGGCGTGGTTGCGCATCCCGAACACCCCGACGATCACGTGCGCGAGCCGCCAGGCGATCGTCGTGACCGGGGGCGGGTCGGGCTCGGGGAAGGCGAAGTCCACGACCAGGTCGCCGGCGCCCGCGCTGTGCGAGGAGACCGCCTCGCCGCGCGGGCGCACGCTCCACGTACCGGGCGCGGGCTCCCAGAAGTACTCGTCGTCGGTCAGGCCCTCGAACCGGGGGCGCAGAAGGTGCTCCCACCCGAAGGTGAGCTGCTCGCGCAGCTCCCGGTTCCAGTCCATCGTGGTGCCGGTTCGTGTCATGCCGGGCACGCTACGAGCCGACGCGGACACCTACCGTCCGCGACGCCCGGCGCACCTCGGGCCTCACAGCTGGTCGTCGCCCCCGTGCACGACCTCGAGCACCTGGTCGCCGTAGCGGGCGAGCTTGCCCTCGCCGATCCCGGAGATCGTCCCGAGCGAGGCCCGGTCGGCGGGGGAGCGGGACGCGATCTCGCGCAGCGTCGCGTCGTGGAAAATCACATAGGCGGGCACGCCCTGCTCCTTCGCGGCGGCGGCGCGCCACGCCCGTAGCCGTTCGAACACCGGTGCGGCGTCCGCGGACAGCTCGGCGGCGGGGGGCTTGGAGCCGCCGGACCGCGACCGGGAGCCGCGGGTGGCGCGTTCCGGCTCGGTCCGCAGGGTCAGCGGCTGCTCACCGCGCATCACGGCGGGGGACTCGTCGGTGAACACCAGCGTCGAGTGCGCCCCGCCGACGGTCAGCAGGCCACGCGCCACGAGCTGACGGATCACGCTGCGCCACTGGGGTTCCGTGAGGTCGGAGCCGACACCGAAGACGGACAGCTCGTCGTGCGAGAACTGGTCGATCTTCGAGGTGCGCCTGCCGAGCAGGATGTCGATGACGTGCACCGCGCCGAAGCTCTGCCGGCGCTCGTTCTTGAGCCGCCAGACCGTGGAGAGCACCTTCTGCGCGGCGACCGTCCCGTCCCACGACGACACCGGTGTCAGGCAGGTGTCGCAGTTCCCGCAGCTCGCGGTGCCGAGATCCTGGCCGAAGTAGCGCAGCAGCTGGGCGCGGCGGCACTCGGTGGTCTCGCACAGCGCCAGCATCGCGTCGAGGTGCGCCCGCAGCCGGCGCTTGTGCGCGGCGTCGCCGTCCGAGTCGTCGATCATCTTGCGTTGCTGGACCACGTCGGGCAGCCCGTAGGCCAGCCACGCCGTCGACGGCTCGCCGTCGCGGCCCGCGCGGCCGGTCTCCTGGTAGTAGCCCTCGACCGACTTCGGCAGGTCCAGGTGGGCCACGAACCGGACGTCGGGCTTGTCGATCCCCATTCCGAACGCGATCGTCGCGACCATCACCACGCCGTCCTCGCGCAGGAACCGCGCCTGGTTCTCCCGCCGGACCGCGGCGTCCAGACCCGCGTGGTAGGGCAGCGCGCGGATGCCCTGCGCGGTGAGGGCCTCCGCGGTCTGCTCGACCGACTTGCGGGACAGGCAGTAGACGATCCCCGCGTCACCGGGGTGCTCGGTGCGCAGCAGGTCGAGCAGCTGACGGCGCGGCTCGTTCTTCGGAACGATCCGGTAGGCGATGTTCGGCCGGTCGAAGCTCGCGACGAAGTGCCGCGCCTGCGCCAGCTCGAGGCGCTGGGCGATCTCGGTGCGGGTGGCGTCGGTCGCGGTCGCGGTGAGCGCGACCCGCGGCACGTCCGGCCAGCGCTTCGGCAGCTCGGAGAGCAGCAGGTAGTCCGGGCGGAAGTCGTGGCCCCACTGGGCGACGCAGTGCGCCTCGTCGATCGCGAACAGCGCGATCCGGCCCCGCTCCAGCAGCCGGACGCAGGACTCGACGCGCAGCCGCTCGGGAGCCAGATAGAGCAGGTCGAGCTCACCGGCCAGGAACTCCTGCTCGGTCAGCCTGCGCTCGTCGGCGTCCTGTGTGGAGTTGAGGAACCCGGCGCGCACGCCCAGCGCGCGCAGCGCGTCCACCTGGTCCTGCATCAGCGCGATCAGCGGGGAGATCACCACGCCGGTGCCCGAGCGGGCCAGCGAGGGCACCTGGTAGCACAGCGACTTGCCCCCGCCGGTGGGCATGAGGACGAGCGCGTCGCCGCCGCCGGTGACGTGCTCGACGATCTCCTGCTGGTCGCCGCGGAACCCGTCGTAGCCGAACACCCGGCGCAGCACCTCGTGCGGGTCCGACGAGCGCACCGGTGGCGGACCGGACGCCGCTGCAGCGGGCAGGTCGTCCTCCGGCGGCGGCTCCCAGCCGTGGTCGTCCTCGGGCTCGGGCGGGAGCGGGATCTCGTCCGCGTCGGAGGAGGCGTCGAACACGGGGTCGATCGTACGAGCCGGGTTCAGCCGGCGTCGCCGGGTGCGGGTGCACCGGCCCGCCCCGGCTCGGCGGGGGCGTCCGGGAGGACGACGCGGTAACCCTGCTCGCGCAGCCACCCGAGCAGGACGCCCAGCGCCGCGACGGTCTCGGTGCGGGTGCCGCCACCGTCGTGCAGCAGGATGACGCCGCCGTCGCGCAGGTCCCGCTGCACGGTCGCGACGATCGACGCGGCCGGGGCACCGGCCCAGTCCCGGGGGTCGACCGACCAGCCCAGGGGCGTCATGCCCGCCGCGGCCGCGCCCTCGGTGAGGGCGGGCGACCAGGCGCCCTCGGGAGCGCGGAACAGCGTCACGGGCGCGTCCGGGTCGCCCGCGGCGGCGCTGAGCTCGGTCCGGGAGATCCGCAGGGCCCGGCCGATCTCCTGTGGTGACGCCGTCCCGAGGGCGGCGTCGTGGGCCGAGGTGTGGTCGCAGAGCCGGTGGCCCTCCGCGACCGCCCGGCGCACCAGTCGCCAGTGCTCCATCGCGTTGCGGGTGACGACGCAGAACGTGGCGCGGGCGTCGTGGCGGGCCAGCAGGTCGAGCACCTGCGGGGTGATCACCGGGTCGGGGCCGTCGTCGAAGGTCAGGGCCACGGTCCGCCCGCCCGCGGCCGTCGTCGTCCGGACCGCCGGGTCGACCGGCGCCGACTGGAGCGTCCCCTGCTCGGCCGCGGTGGCCGGTGCGCCACCGCCCGCGATCCGGGCGATGCCGGCGACGGCGAGCACGACCAGCGTGACGACGACGGCGATGAGGACCGCCCAGCGCTGCAGGTAGGGCGGGCGCACGATCCGGCCCAGCGTCGCCCGGCGGCGGGTATCGGGCATCGTCGTACCTCGATCGGGTGAACCGGCAGTGCACGCACCGTACGAAAGCCCGGCCCGTGGTGACGACCGACACGCCGATGACCCGGCCGGGACGATGCCGGGCTCGGGCGTGCACCGGGGAGCGGCCCGGTGTGGCAACGTCGGGGGCGACACGGCGCGTCGACCGATGGGCGCGCCCGGCACGCGGTAAGGACTGATCCGTGGATCTCAAGATCGGATACAAGGCGTCGGCCGAGCAATTCGGCCCACGCGACCTCGTCGAGTACGCCGTGCTCGCCGAGCGGCTGGGGCTCGACAGCGTCTGGGCCTCGGACCACTTCCTGCCCTGGCGGCACACCGGCGGGCACGCGCCGGCCGCCCTGCCCTGGATGGCGGCGGTCGGTGAGCGGACCGAGCGGGTGCAGATCGGCACCTCGGTGCTGACCCCGACCTTCCGCTACAACCCGGCCGTGCTGGCCCAGACGTTCGCGACGATGTCGATGCTGACCGGCGGGCGCACCACGCTCGGGGTCGGCACCGGCGAGGCGCTGAACGAGATCGCCGTCTCCGGCCGGGAGTGGCCGGAGTTCAAGGAGCGTTTCGCGCGGCTGCGCGAGGCCGTGCGCCTGATGCGGGCACTGTGGACCGAGGACACGGTCAGCGTGGAGGGCGACTACTACACCCTCGTCGACGCCACGATCTACGACCGGCCCGAGCAGCCGGTCCCGGTCTACATCGCGGCCGGCGGCCCGATGGTCGCCCGCTACGCCGGACGCCAGGGCGACGGCTTCATCTGCACCTCCGGCAAGGGGATGGAGCTCTACACCGACAAGCTCCTGCCCGGCGTGGCCGAGGGTGCGGACAAGGAGGGCCGCGACGCGGGCGCGATCGACAAGATGATCGAGATCAAGATCAGCTACGACCGGGACCCGGAGGCGGCGCAGGAGAACTGCCGCTTCTGGGCGCCGCTGTCGCTCACGCCGGAGCAGAAGCACTCGGTGGGGTCCTCGCAGGAGATGGAGCGCCTCGCCGACGAGCTGCCGATCGAGCAGGTCACCCAGCGCTGGATCGTCGCCTCCGACCCGGACCAGGCCGTCGAGCAGATCCGGCCCTACCTCGACGCGGGGCTCAACCACCTCGTCGTCCACGGGCCGGGCGGCGACCAGGAACGCTTCCTCACGCAGTTCACCGAGGACGTCCTGCCGAAGCTGCGGAAGCTGGGGTGAGCGCGATGTCCAGCGAGACGGCCGGCGGAACGTCGAACGAGAAGTCCGCAGTGGAGCGTGACGGCCGGGTGCTGCGGTGCCGGATCTCGACCGGCAGGCACGGCACCCTCGACGGCCCGGCGATGCAGGAGGTCGGCGCCGCCCTGGAGAAGCTGGCCGGGCAGGACCCAGCCGACCCCGACAGCGTCGGCGCGGTCCTGCTCCACGGTGACGGCGACAACTTCTGCACCGGCGGCGACGTGCGCGCCTTCGCCGGTGCCGAGGACCGCTACGCCTACGTGCACGCCCTGGCCGACACCTTCCACGCGCTGCAGCGCCCGCTGGCGACCGCACCGGTGCCGACGGTCGCCGCGGTCGCCGGCTGGGCCGCCGGCGCGGGCATGAGCGTCGTGCTGGCCTGCGACATCGCCGTCGGTGGCCGGTCGACCCGGATGCGTCCCGCCTACCCGGGGATCGGCTTCTCGCCGGACGGCGGCATGAGCTGGACACTGCCGCGGCTGGTCGGCATGGCCCGGGCCCGGCGCATCCTGCTCACCGACGAGGTGCTGGAGGCCGACACGCTCACCGAGCTCGGCCTGCTGGCCTCGGTGGTCGACGACGACGCGGTGGCCGAGGAGGCGGCGGCGACGGCACACCGGCTGGCGCAGGGCCCGACCGCGGCGCTCGGACAGATCCGGAACCTGCTCGCCGGGACCTGGGAGATGTCGTTCGCCGAGCAGCTCGACGCCGAGTCCGACTCGATCGCCACCTGCGCGGCCGGACCCGAGGGCGCCGAGGGGCTCGCCGCGTTCGGGGAGAAGCGGCGCCCGCGCTTCCACTGATCGGCACACGTACACGGACGCCCCGGTCCGCGAGCCCCCTCGGGGGCCGCGGCCGGGGCGTCCGGCCGTGGGTACGGGGCGGCTACCGCCCGCTGGCCGGGCTGCCCGCGGCCAGGCGGCGCTTGCGCCGTTCCGGGCGGGACACGCCGGGGAGCCCGACGCCCCAGCGCTGCACCGGGCGGTGCAGGCCCGGGCCGAGCGGCCAGCCGGAGTCGAGCGGGGCGAGCAGCCGGTCGAGCTCGGAGTCAGGCGTGGCGCCGACGCTGTTGCGCAGCAGCTGCTGGAACTGCTCGTACTCGGCGAGCGCGTCACCGACGTGCCCGCCGGCCAGCAGCGCCTCGACCAGCGCGCGGCGGGACCGCTCGCGGCTCGGTGCGGACTGCACGGCCCGCCGGGCGACGGCGACGGCGTCGTCGTGGCGGTCCGCGGCGGTCAGCGTGCCGGACAGGCCCTCCAGCGCGGCGAGGCGCAGCTGGCGGAACCGCTCGCGCTCGACGGCGATCCACGGGGCGGTCCACGACGGCAGGATGTCCGCCTCGAGCGGCGCCGTCCCCGGGCTGCCGATCTCGCGCACCGTGCGCAGCGTGCTCGGCGCCGACAGCCCCCGGACCAGCAGCATCGCCTCGGCCAGGTCGACGGTCACGTCGTCGTCGAGGTGCAGCCGCCCCCGGTCGTCGGCGGTGAGCAGCCCCGGGACGTCGACCCCGGCGACGGCCTCGTCGAGCAGCCGGGCCGCCGGGGCCGGATCCACGCCCGGCCACAGGTCCGCGGCCAGCGCGGCCGTCGGCTGCGGGCGCGGGTGGACGGCGAGGTAGGCGACCAGCCGGCGGGAGTCGACCGGCAGCGGGACGGGCTGGCCCCCGACCCGCAGGCCGAAGGCCCCCAGCACGCGTACCTGCGCTACGGAACCGTCGGTGTCGCCGTTCGGCGTGGACTCACTGGATCGACAGTGATCGTCGGACATGGCCGTTTCCCCGGATCGGTCGTGGCGTGCGGCCCGCAGGCGGTCGGACGCCGGGCCGGGGTGCGCCACCCGGGCGGGAGGCCGCGGGGCGCAAGGAGGGCACGACGAGACCGCACCAGCACGGACGGCGGGCGGCGTCTCCGTGCGGTGTGCTCGCCTGCCCACGATAGCCGAGCCCGGTCCGGGACGTGAGAGCCGGGTGAGGGATTTCCCACCGCCCCCTCGCGGCGGTGGGCGGGGCGGGACGGGACCCGGTGCTCAGGAGCGGGCCAGCAGCCGCACGTGGGTGCCCTCGCGCCCGCGCCACACGTGCAGGCTGTCGCAGAGCTGGCGGGCGATCCACGTCCCCCGCCCGCGCGGCTGCGACGGGTGCGGCGGGGCCAGCCCGATCAGCGGCAGTGCCGGTCCGCCGCCGGCAGTGCTGTCGCCGCCGGCGTCCTGCACCTCGCACACCAGCTCGCCCGGACTGGTCCAGATCGAGAGCCCGGCCTCCACCGAGCCGTGCTCGACGGCGTTGGTGGCGACCTCGTTCACCGCCTGCACCATGTCCTCCCCGCGGACCGGGTCGAACGCGCAGGTCCGGGCGGCCCGCTCGACGGCGTCGCGGACCCGGGAGAGCTCGAAGGTGTTGTACCGCAGGCGGAGATCCGGGGGGCCGAGCAGGTGCGGCGGCGCGAACGGCCACCGGGCGAGCACCTCGGCGGGCGGCCGGTGCGCGGGGTTGGCCACCAGCTCCTCGCCGCGCAGCCGCACCGGGTGGTTGGCCAGCGCGGCGTCGCCGACGGCGCCGTGCAGCGGCAGCCGCGGGTAGGCGCAGAGCTGGGTGACCGGCAGGCCGTTCAGCGAGATGTTCAGTGCCGCCTCGAGCTCGGTCCAGAACCCGCCGTCGACGCCGTCGAGCTCCGGGTCGTGCTCGGCGATCACGAGCACCGGCTTCCCGGGCGAGGCCAGTGCCCGCAGCTCGCGCGAGCGCCATGCGGCGACCGTCTGCCCGGACTCGCGGGCCGACCGGGTCAGCGTGGTCAGCCGTTCGATGCGCGCTCCGGTGCCGGCGAGCTCGTCGCGCAGCGCCTGCTCGACCGGCTCGGAGACGGCCACGACCAGCCGGGCGCCGGTGTCGCGGACCGCGGCCGTGGCCGGCGGCACGACCTGCGAGACCAGCTCGGCGGGGTCGTCGGCGTGCACCAGGGCGTGCACGAAGCCCGGTGGGCGGGGGACGGCGTTGATCTGCATCGGGGCGCTCCGGTCACCGGGCGGGCGGGGGAGGATCGACCGGCGGGGGGTCGTCGTCGAACGCGAGCTGTGCGGAGAACGCCGCCCCGCACCGGTCCAGGATCCGCTGCACCCGGGGTCGGACACGGTGCAGGACCAGCCGGTGCGAGGCCGGGAAACCCTCGGCGGCGTGCACGAACGCGACGGCCGAGGCGACGTCGACGAACCGCACCGAGGCCATGTCCAGCCCGATGTCGGCCGGTGCGTCGGCGGAGCGCAGCACGGCGTCGAGCTGCTGGTGCAGCAGGTTGGTGATCTTCGGCCGGTTGCTGTGGTCGATCTCCCCGGCCAGGCGCGCGTACCCGACCCCGAGCCGGACGATGCGCAGCAGCCCGTCGTCGTAGGCGCCGGTCAGCGCCAGGTGGTCGCGGTGCAGCGCGCGCATGATGTCGATCTGCTCGTCCGGGAAGTGCCCCGGGTCGTAGGTGCACAGCGCGGTGAGCGAGTCCTGGTTCTCGCGGACCAGCCGGGCCAGCAGGCCGTCGTACTCGGGCAGCGTGCCGGCGGCACCGGGCGCCATCGCGGAGTGCATCTGGCCGGTCAGCCGGGTGCCCGCCCAGCCCTGGGCGAGCGAGTGTGCCAGCTGGGCGCTGACGCCGGCGTGGACGTCGGGCAGCGCGGTCCGGAACGTCTGCCGGGTGACCTCCTCCGGCTGGATGTCGAGCTGTCCGCGGCGCAGCGGCCCGTCGATCTCGACGCCGTCCTCGGCCAGCCTGCGCAGCAACGCGTCGGCCGCCCCGTCGTCGTCGAAGTAGAGGACCCGCTCACCCCGGAGCAGCCCGTGCGCGACGAAGCCGGCCGCGATCTCGCCGAGGTGTTCGGCACTGTCCGGGATCGCGCAGACGTGATCGCCGGACGACAGATCGCCCGCCAGTTTGATCACGTATCACCTGCCGTGGCGCGCCCGCAGCAGTACGGGTACGCCCAGTCACGACTCCCGGGACGTATTCACCGTACGGACGTCCGAACGCCACCCCGGAGACCTCGGAGCGTGCCGGGCGCCGAACAGACAGTGACACGCGACGAGCGGGCCGCGACCGGCCGGTGCGCGCGGGTGGACGCGACAGGGTGCTGGAAAGTACCGCCGTTCGGCGCACGGCAGTGACATCCGGGCGGGGGTGGCCGGCCGGGCCAGGACGGTGGGGCGCGTTCCGACCGTCCGGCCCAGCCGGTCGGGTCAGGACGGCGTCGTGACCGCGACCGAGGTGGTCGCGCTGCCCTTGATCGTCTGCAGGACGACGCAGTAGCGCTCGGTCAGCTTGATCAGCGTGGCGACCTTGTCCTCGGGGGCCTTCCCGGAGCCGCTGCGCGCGTCGATGTCGAAGGTCAGGCGGATCTCGCGGAAGCCGACCGGCGCGTCCTTGGCCACGCCCAGGGTGCCGCGGAAGTCGAGGTCGCCCTCGGCCCGCAGGCTGCCGTCGACCTCCATCTCGAGCGAGGTGGCGACCGCCCGCAGGGTCACGCCCGCGCAGGCGACCAGTGCCTCGAGCAGCATGTCGCCGGAGCAGAGCTGGGCGCCGTCGCCACCGGTGGCGGGGTGCAGGCCGGCCTCGGCCAGCGCCTGCCCGGTCGTCACCTTGCAGGAGACGCCGCTGCCCAGCTCGCCGTCCGCGGAGAGGGTGACCACCGCGGAGTCCGGGTCGTCCCGGTACTGCTGCTTCAGCGGGGCCTGGATCTCCCGCAGTGCCGTGCTGTCGTTGCCGGTGGGTCCGGTGGTCTCTGTGTCCGTCACGGCCCCCATCCTCACCCACCGGGCGCGGTGCGCACAGTGGGGCGGGGGATGTCTAGGCTGGCCGTGTGGGCGGGGAGGAGGAAGCCGGCCGGGCCGTACGGCGCAACGCCCGCGAGACGGTGCGCGAGGCGCGGGAGACGGCCCGGGACACCGTGCGGGACACGGTGCGCGAAGCGGTGCACGACGTCGCGGGCCCGCCCACCGGCGAGGACCGGCTCTGGACCGTCCCGAACGCGCTGAGCGTGCTGCGGCTGCTCGGCGTCCCGCTGTTCCTCTGGCTGATGCTGGGCCCGCAGGCCGACGGCTGGGCCGTGGCGGTGCTCGCGATCGGCGGGTTCACCGACTGGCTCGACGGCAAGCTCGCCCGGGTCCTCGACCAGTACAGCCGCCTCGGCGCGATGCTCGACCCGGCGGTGGACCGCCTCTACATCCTCGCCGCGCTGGTCGGTCTCGCGGTGCGCGACATCGTCCCGTGGTGGGCGGTGGCGGCACTGGTCGCGCGCGACGTCGTGCTGGCCGGCTGCGTGCTCGTGCTGCGGTGGCGCGGCTACGGCCCGTTCGAGGTCGTCTACCTCGGCAAGGCGGCCACGTTCGTCCTGCTCTACGCCTTCCCGCTGCTGCTGCTCGGCGACGGCCCCTCGGGCGCGGAGGCCGTCGTCCGGATGATCGCGCACGCGTTCGCGGTGTGGGGCGTGGCGCTCTACCTCTGGTCCGGGGCGCTCTACCTGATGCAGTTCGTGCTGGCGCTGCGCCGTCCGGTGGCCGGGTCGCCACCGTCCGGTCCCACCCGGTTCGATCACGGCGGTGCGGGGGGCTAGGCTCGCCGCGTGAGTTCGGAGATTCCGTCGGACCTGATCTATACCGAGGCACACGAGTGGGTGCGCGAGACCGGGGACGGGGTGGTCCGGATCGGCATCACCGACCATGCCCAGTCCCAGCTGGGGGATGTGGTGTTCGTCCAGCCGCCCACGGTCGGCGACACGCTGACCGCGGGGGACACGATGGGTGAGGTCGAGTCGACCAAGTCGGTCTCGGACATCTACGCACCCGTCGGTGGCGAGGTGGTGGCCGTCAACGAGGCGCTCGATGCCACTCCGGAGCTGGTCAACTCGGCTCCCTACGGCGAGGGGTGGATCGTCGACATCAAGCTCGCCGACGGCGCCTCGCTGGACGGCATGCTCGACGCCGAGGCCTACCGCCAGCTCGCTGACGGGTCCTGAGGAACCGTCCGACGCACCACCCGGCCCGGGCGGCGTTCTCCGTATCGCCGCCGGGGCCGGACCGGTAGGTTCGGTCCCCCTGACACCGTCAGCCACGTCACCGGCGTCGCCGCGTCCGCGCGAGCGGCGCCGCTGATCGCCCTCCGGACCGCGTCCGGACCCGTTTCCTACAGGAGGAGACCCCGAGGTGACCACGAACGACCCGCGCGACGTGCCACCGGAGCGCGCACCGGAGACCACGTCGGTCTTCCGGGCGGACTTCCTTGCCGACGTCGAGCAGCCGACCGAGGAACCGGCTGTCTCCGGTGTCGACGGGTTGCCCGCCGGGTCGGCGTTGCTGGTCGTCCGGCGCGGTCCCAACGCCGGTTCGCGCTTCCTGCTCGACGTGCCGACCACCAGCGCCGGCCGGCACCCGGACAGTGACATCTTCCTCGACGACGTGACCGTCTCCCGGCGGCACGCCGAGTTCCGCCGGGACGCCGGCGAGTTCGTCGTCGTCGACGTGGGCAGCCTCAACGGCACCTACGTCAACCGTGAGCCGGTGGACACCGCCGTGCTCGCGAACGGTGACGAGGTCCAGATCGGCAAGTTCCGGCTGGTCTTCCTGACCGGCCCCCGCGAGCCCGGCCGCGACTGACGCCGGCGCGGGCCCCGGCGTGCGGACGTCGAGCCGACACGCCGTGCGGGACGAGCGTGTGACGATCGTCCGCCAGCGCCGTCACTCCCCGTCCGGAGGCACGCATCGGGGCCCTCGCCCGTGTAGCGTCGGAACGTGTCGGTGTCGGGAGTACGAGCGGCCCGAGGTGTCACAGCCGAGATGACACGGACCAGGGCGAGCAAGGTGATCCGGGCGGCCGGGGTGGCGGGGCCATCCGGGTCGGCCGACAGGCCCGCGAGGGCCGGGGAGGCGGGCTGATGAGCGAGATGCGCGTCGTGGGTGTTCGGGTCGAACTGCCTGCGAACCAGCCGATCCTGTTGCTGCGGGAGACCAACGGCGACCGCTACCTCCCGATCTGGATCGGATCGGTGGAGGCGACGGCCATCGCCCTCGAGCAGCAGGGCGTGAAGCCGGCCCGGCCGTTGACCCACGACCTCCTCAAGGACGTCATCGGGGCGCTCGGCAGGCGGCTCGAGCAGGTGCGGGTGACCGACCTGCAGGAGGGCACCTTCTACGCCGAGCTGATCTTCGACGGCGGGGTGACGGTGTCCGCGCGGCCGAGCGACTCGATCGCGCTGGCGCTGCGGACCGGGGTGCCGGTGCACGCCGACGAGAGCGTGCTCGCCGAGGCCGGGCTCGTCATCCCCGACGAGCAGGAGGACGAGGTCGAGAAGTTCCGCGAGTTCCTCGACTCGGTCTCGCCGGAGGACTTCCGCGGCGCCCAGCCGGGCTAGACCCGACGAGGCCGGATCGGCCGCTCGGCGCGTCTTCCGACCGTTGACCGTGATCGTCCGGGGATCGGCTGAGGCCGGCCGCGGTGTCCGGTACAAGGCCGTCGGCGAGCCGCGTTGACCGTCCCGGTCGCCGGGCATACCGTCATCACGACTGATGACAAGCGTGGAACTCGTCGTCACCCGGAGTGATCAGGGGGGCGGCGCAGGGCCACGGTGCGCCGAATGAGGGAGAGCGCGCGGTGCAGACGCCACCACCCGAGGGGCCGGGCCAGGGAGAGCTCTTCCCGGACCCGCTCGTCGGTGACGGGCTGGACGGGGTGGAGGACCGCCTCGTCGGCTTCCGTGGCCCGACCGCCTGCCAGGTCGTCGGGATCACCTACCGGCAGCTCGACTACTGGGCGCGGACGGGCCTGGTCGCGCCGTCCATACGGAACGCGGCGGGCTCGGGCAGCCAGCGGCTGTACTCGTTCAAGGACGTGCTCGTCCTCAAGATCGTGAAGCGGCTGCTCGACGCGGGCGTGTCCCTGCAGAACATCAGGATCGCCGTCGAGCACCTGCGTCGGCGCGGGATAAGAGATCTGGCCGGCATCACGCTGTTCTCCGACGGCACCACGGTCTACGAGTGCACCTCCCCGGAGGAGGTCGTGGATCTGCTGCAGGGCGGGCAGGGTGTGTTCGGCATCGCCGTCTCGGGCGCGATGCGCGAGATCAGCGGCGTGATCAAGGACTTCCCGGCGGAGCGTGCCGACGGCGGGACCGTCGACGACGCGCCGGAGGACGAGCTGGCCCGCCGCCGGGCCCGGCGCGCCATCTCCTGATCGGTCCCTCACCTAGGCGACCGACCGGAACGGGTCGTGCTCGGACAGGAGCTTCTCCATCCGCGCCTGGTCGACCCGGTTGACCACGGTCAGGCTGTCCTGGCGGTCGCGCACGCACTTGGCGAGGGTGAAGGCCGACGTGATCGCGTAGAGGACCGCGATCGCGAGGAACGCCTTCACCCAGCCGTCGACGGGCAGGTACACGGTCCCGACGACGACCGCGGCCAGCGAGACGCCGAAGGACAGGACCGCCTGCATGTGGAAGGCCGCGGTCGTGGCGGGCGTGGTGTTCGTGGTGCTCGTGTTCGACATGGCGGGAGTGTGCCGGGCGACCGGAGCGCGTCGGCGCCGTGAAAGTACGGAGAAGGGCGGTATGCTCTCCTCGGTAGTCGTTGACGCCGTGCGGGAGAGTCCCGGTGCAGGAAGCCGGGCGCCGAAGGAGCAAATCCCTTCCCGGAATCTCTCAGGCACACGGACCGTACGGTCGAGACGCCTCTGGAAAGCGATCGGCACCTCGGGGAGCCGGTCCGCCGACGGGGAAAGCCCGAAGCCTCGGGTGAATCTCTCAGGCGCCCGCCCGGCGGGTACGGACAGAGGGGGAGGGGCGTGACCGCCCTGTCCCCGGCCTGACCGAGAACCCTCCGGAGGCGCCGTGAGCCCGACACCCGCGACCCATCCGACCGATCGGCACCGCCCGACCCTCGCCGAGCTCGAGCGCGGGGTGCCGTTCGCCGACAGGCACATCGGCCCGCGGCCGGACGAGCTGAGCCGGATGCTCGAGGTGCTGGGCGTCGACTCCCTCGACAGCCTGGCCGACCGCGCGCTGCCCGCCGCGATCCGCGACCCCGAGCCGGTCGGCGGCTCGCTGCCGGCCCCGGCCGGCGAGGCCGACATGCTCGCCGAGCTGCGCGGGCTGGCCGCCCGCAACACCGTGACCGTCCCGATGATCGGGCTCGGCTACCACGGGACACGGACCCCGTCGGTGATCCGGCGCAACGTGCTGGAGAACCCGGCCTGGTACACGGCGTACACGCCGTACCAGCCGGAGATCAGCCAGGGCCGGCTGGAGGCGCTGCTGGCGTTCCAGACGATGGTGGCCGACCTGACCGGCCTGCCGGTCGCGGGCGCCTCGCTGCTGGACGAGGCCACCGCGGCGGCCGAGGCCATGACGCTGCTGCGCCGTTCCGGGCGCTCGAAGAGCCCCCGCTTCGTCGTCGACGCCGACACGCTGCCGCAGACCCTCGACGTGCTGCGCACCCGGGCCGAGCCGCTGGGCATCGAGCTCGTGGTGACCGACATGTCCGGGGGCACGCTGCCCGAGGGCGAGTTCTTCGGGGCCCTGCTGTCCTACCCGGGCGCCTCGGGACGCGTCGCCGACCCGGCCGCGCTGATCACCCAGGCGCACGAGCGGGGCGCGCTGGTCGCCGTCGCCGCCGACCTGCTGGCGCTGACCCTGCTGACCCCGCCCGGCGAGCTCGGCGCGGACGTCGCCGTCGGGTCCACGCAGCGCTTCGGCGTGCCGCTCGGGTTCGGTGGCCCGCACGCCGCGTACATGTCGGTGGGCCAGAAGCAGGCCCGGCAGCTGCCCGGGCGGCTGGTCGGTGTCTCCCGCGACGCCGACGGCAACTACGCCCTGCGGCTGGCGCTGCAGACCCGCGAGCAGCACATCCGCCGGGAGAAGGCGACCTCGAACATCTGCACCGCGCAGGTGCTGCTGGCCGTCATGGCCGCCTGCTACGGCGTCCACCACGGCCCGGACGGGCTGCGCCAGATCGCGCAGCGCACCCACCGGATGGCCGCGGTGCTCGCCGCCGGCCTGCGTACGGGCGGGGTCGAGCTCGCCCACGAGCACTTCTTCGACACGATCCTGGCCCGCGTGCCCGGCCGCGCCGACGCCGTCGTCGCCGCCGCGCACGACGCCGGGATCGCGCTGCGCCGGATCTCCGGCGACGAGGTGGGCGTGTCCACCTCGGAGATCACCACCGTCGCGCACCTGGAGGCGGTGTGGGCGGCGTTCGGCGTCTCCGCCGGCCCGGTCGGGGAGCTCGACGCGGCCACCCCGGACGCGCTCCCGGCCGCCCTGGGGCGGACCAGCGAGTACCTGACCCACCCGACGTTCCACGAGTACCGGTCGGAGACGGCGCTGATGCGCTGGCTGCGACGGCTCGCCGACGCCGACCTGGCGCTGGACCGCACGATGATCCCGCTGGGCTCGTGCACGATGAAGCTCAACGCCGCCGCGGAGATGGAGGCGGTGACCTGGCCGCAGTTCTGTGACCTGCACCCGTTCGCGCCGGAGGCCGACACCGCAGGCTCCCGGGAGATGATCACCCAGCTGGAGACCTGGCTGGCCGACCTCACCGGCTACGCGGCCGTGTCGCTGCAGCCGAACGCGGGCAGCCAGGGCGAGCTCGCCGGGCTGCTGGCCATCGCCGCCTACCACCGCAGCCGCGGTGCGCACGAGCGCGACGTCTGCCTGATCCCGGCGTCCGCGCACGGGACCAACGCCGCGTCGGCGATCATGGCCGGGATGCGGGTGGTTGTGGTCGGGACCGACGCCCAGGGCGACGTCGACCTCGACGACCTGCGCGCGAAGATCGCCGAGCACGGCGAGCGGCTGTCCGCGCTGATGATCACCTACCCGTCCACGCACGGTGTCTACGAGGCGCAGGTCCGCGACGTGTGCGGGGCCGTGCACGAGGCGGGCGGGCAGGTCTACGTCGACGGGGCGAACCTGAACGCCCTGGTCGGGGTGGCCCGGCCGGGGGCGTTCGGCGGCGACGTCAGCCACCTCAACCTGCACAAGACGTTCTGCATCCCGCACGGTGGGGGCGGGCCGGGCGTCGGGCCGGTCGCGGTGGCCGAGCACCTCGTGCCGTTCCTGCCCGGCCGGTCGCCGCGGGAGGAGGGCGGCGTCGGACCCGTGTCGGCCGCGCCGCACGGCAGCCCCGGCGTGCTCCCGATCTCCTGGGCGTACCTGCGGATGATGGGGCTCGAGGGGCTGCGCCGGGCCACGCTGACCGCGGTCGCGGCCGCGAACTACGTCGCCAAGCGGCTCGGCGAGCACTACCCGGTGCTGTACTCGGGTGTCGACGGCTCCGTCGCGCACGAGTGCATCCTCGACCTGCGCCAGATCACCAAGGACACCGGCGTGACCGTCGACGACGTCGCCAAGCGGCTCATCGACCACGGCATCCACGCCCCGACCATGTCGTTCCCGGTCGCCGGGACGCTGATGGTCGAGCCCACCGAGTCCGAGGACCTGCCGGAGATCGAGCGGTTCGTGCAGGCGATGATCGCGATCCGCGGCGAGGTCGACCGGGTCGCGGCGGGCGAGTGGCCTGCCGACGACAACCCGCTGCGCAACGCCCCGCACACCGCGGCGTGCCTGGCCGACGACAAGTGGGAGCACCCGTACCCGCGGGAGCTGGCCGCCTACCCGGCCGGTGGGACGCTGGGTGTGCACGACCGCAAGGTCTGGCCGCCGGTGCGCCGGATCGACGGCGCGCACGGGGACCGGAACCTGGTCTGCTCCTGCCCGCCGCCGGAGGCCTTCGCCTGACACCGGGCCCTCCCGCACGACCACGAGGGGCACCCTCGGAGCGCTGAGCGCTCCGAGGGTGCCCCTCGCGGCATGTGGGGGCGCGGGAGGCCGGGCCCCGGGCGAGCCGGTTCAGGTCCCGGAGACGGCCCGGCCCAGGCGGGAGCGGCGGTGCGCGGCCATCCGGACGGGTGCGTCGGCCCAGCCGTGCCCGTCGTGGGTCCCGGTGCGCTGCACCAGGCTCAGGAACAGCCGGCCCCCGAGCAGCTCGGTACAGACCTGGAGCAGGTCGCCGCCGGGATCGCGCTCGTGCAGCACGCCGAGTTCCCGGTACGCGGCCATCGTGGTGTCGGGCAGCTCCAGGCGTGCCGCCAGGTCGTCGTGGTAGTTCGCCGGGACGGCCAGCAGCGGGGCCCCGGCGTCGCGCGCCGCACGGGCGGTGGCGAGGACGTCGTCGCAGGCCAGCGCCACGTACTGCGGGTCGGCGACGGCCGGGCCCCACTCGCCGCGGCGCAGCAGCGACACGGTCAGCGCGAGCCGGACCCGGCGGGCGCGGTCGGCCAGCGCGCGGCTGCGGACCAGGCCGAACGGGGCGGCGAACTCGCCGTCGGCGATCGTGTCCAGGCCGAGCACCGACCGGTGGAACAGCACCGCCTCGTCGAACGCGTCGTAGGGCTGGGTGAGTCCGACGTGGTCGATCCCGGTGACCCCGGCCCGGGGCACGGGTGGTTCGTCGACCGCGACGAAGTCGTGCGACCAGACCGGCGCGCCGCCGTCGTCGGCGGTCCGGCAGAAGAACACCGAGGTGCCGTCCGGGGCGGGGATCTCGGCGAGGTCCGCCTCGCCGGGCCCGGTCGTGCGCGACAGCGGTGGGGCGCACAGCCGCGACGCCCGCCGGGCGGAGGCGACCGGGTCGGCCGACTCGACGCCGATCGCGGCGACCGCGGAGGGCCCGTCGCCGGCCGCGTTCACCAGCAGCCGGGCCCCACCCTGCTCGTAGCGTTCGACCTGCTTGGTGCGGTGCACGCCGGTGCGGCCGAACCCGAGCGCGCGCAGCACCGGGCCGAGCTCCGGGCCGCCGTGCAGCTCGACGAACGCCGGCCCGGCGAGCTCCGGCGGCGCGGTGTCCACCGGGTCGGTTCCGACCCCACGGCGCGTGCCTCGGACGTCTCGGAGCGGCGCGGACCCGCCGTGCGGTGCGGCGGCGCGCGCGGGCGCCGCCTCGGAGTGCGCGGGCGGTGCCGTGGGGTGTGCGGACCGCGCTGCGGAGTCCGTGGACCGCGCTGCGAGGTTCGTGGACCGCGCAGCGGAGTCCGTGGACCGTGCCGCGGAGTGCGCGGGCGGCGCCGCAGTGATCCCGGGAGCCGCCGCAGTGCTCCCGGACGGCGGTGCGGTGCCCCCGGACGGCGGTGCGGCGGCCGCGGGCGGTGTGCCCGGCAGGGCGGTGGCCTCGGCGAGCGCGAGCAGTGAGCGCCGCGCGTCGACCGCGGTACGCAGCGGATCGGCCTGCCGGAAGACGTCGTTGAACACCTCCAGCGAGAGCGGCCCGGCGTAGCCGGCGGCCAGGACCGGTGCGAGGAAGGCGGGCAGGTCGAAGCCGCCCTGGCCGGGGAACAGCCGGTGGTGCCGGCTCCAGGACAGCACGTCCATCGACACCTCGCGGGCGTCGGCGAGCTGGAGGAAGAACAGCTTCTCCCCGGGGACGTCGGCGATGGGGGCCGGGTCGGACCCGCGAGCCAGGATGTGGAACGAGTCCAGGCACAGCCCCAGCGCCGGGTGGTCGGCGTCGCGCACGACCTGCCAGGAGGCGTCCCAGGTGTCGACGTGCCGGCCCCAGGCCAGGGCCTCGTAGGCGATCCGCATCCCGCGCGCGTGGGCCTGCTCGGCCAGGCGGTGCAGCAGTTCGGCGAGCCGGTCGCGGTCGGCCACGGCGTCGGGAGCGACCGAGGAGCAGACCAGCACGGTGTCGGCACCGAGCCCGGCCATCACGTCGAACGTGGCACCGGCCCGGCGCAGGTTCGCCGCGAACCGGTCCGGGTCGGTCGAGTCGATGTCGCGCAACGGTTGGTACAGGTCGACCGACAGGCCCAGGTCCCGGCAGCGGTCGCCGATGCCTGCGGGGGAGAGCGGGTCGGCGACCAGGTCCGGGGCGAAGATCTCGACGCCGTCGAACCCGGCGGTCGCGGCGGCCTCGAGCTTGTCCTCCAGCGTCCCGGACAGACAGACCGTGGCCAGGGCGAGCCGGGGCCGAGCCGGTGCGCGCCACCCCGGTCCGGTCTGCTCCACCTCGGCCCGCGCCGGTCCGGCGCGCCCCGGTCCGGGCGGCCCCGCCCCGGACGGCCCCGCCCCGGCCCGCCCCGGCCCGGACTGCCCCGAGGGGCACCCCGGAGGCGCCATGCGCCCCGAGGGTGCCCCCGGGAGCACGGCCGGCGGCTCGCCGGGTGGGTCCGGTGACGACACAGCCGGTTCGTGCGGCACAGCCGGTTCATGCGACACGGCCGGACTCCTGTTCGTCGGCGACCAGTTCGGCGAGGTGGGCGAGCATCCGCCCCGGGTCGGGAACCCGCCCGGTGAACAGGCGGAACGCCTCGGCGGCCTGGTGCACGGCCATCCGGCCACCGTCGACGGTGCGGCACCCGGCGGCCCGGGCGGCGCGCAGCAGCGCGGTGTCCAGCGGCCGGTAGACGATCTCGGCCACCCACGGCCGGGACGCCGGCAGGTCGGTGTCGAACGGCAGGCCCGGGTGCTCGGCCATCCCGGTGGGGGTGGCGTGCACGAGCCCGTCGGTGCGGGGGAGCAGGTCGTCGAGGGCCGGACGGGCGTGCCCGGTCGCCGTGGCGCCGGCGGCCAGGTGCGGGCCGAGGCTGTCCGCGAGAGCCGTGGCGCGGTCGGCGTCGACGTCGACGATGTCCAGCGCGTGCACCCCGGCCCGGGCCAGCGCATAGCCGGCCGCGGCACCCGCCCCGCCCGCGCCGAGCAGCACCACGCGGCCGAGCGCGGCGCCGGGGAGCCCGTCGCGGAGCCCGGAACCGAAGCCGGCCCAGTCGGTGTTGTGCCCGGTCAGCGACCCGTCCGCGCCGACGACGACGGTGTTGACCGCTCCGATCGCGGCCGCCTCGGGCGCGAGCGCGTCGAGATGGGGGATCACGAGCTGCTTGCACGGGTGGGTGATGTTCAGCCCGGCGTAGCCCTGGGCGCGTGCCCGGGCCAGCAACCGCCCGGCGTCCTCGGGCGTGGCGCCGAGCTCGTCGAGGTCCCAGCACAGGTAGCGCAGGGGCAGTCCCAGAGCGGCGGCCTCACGCTCGTGCAGTGCCGGTGACAGGGACGGGCCGATCCCGGCGCCGATCAGTCCGGTCAGGACGGTTTCGGTCCCGGCGGCGGTGTGGCTGCTCCGCACTTCCCCTCCTTGTTATGTACCGTATGGTTAGTTGTACCGGACGCCGGGCGGGTGGCACCAGCCCCGGCCGCCGTCCGGCCGGTAGCGTCGGGCCGCCCGGAACGAACGAGGAGGTCCGTCGTGGCCACAGCCCCGGAGGGGACCGGTCGGCAGCGCGACCCGGAGCGGACCCGTGCCGAGATCCTGGACGAGGCGACCTCCGAGTTCGCCGACCGCGGGTTCGCCGGTGCCCGGGTGGACGAGATCGCCGCGCGCACCCGCACCACCAAGCGGATGCTGTACTACTACTTCGGCTCCAAGCAGGGCCTCTACCTGGCCGTTCTCGAACGTGCCTACGTCGGCATCCGGGCGCTGGAGCGCGACCTGGAGGTGGCGCACCTCAATCCGGCGAAGGCCGTGCGCGCGGTCGCGGAGCTGACCTTCGACCACCACGAGGCGCACCCGGACTTCATCCGGCTGGTCGCGATCGAGAACATCCACCACGCCGAGCACCTGCGGACCTCGCCGGTGCTGTCCGGGCTGGCCGGGCCGGCGGTGGACGTGCTGGACGGGATCCTGGCCCGCGGTCGCGAGGCCGGGCTGTTCCGCGACGACGCCGACGCGCTCGACGTGCACATGATGATCAGTGCGTTCTGCGTGTTCCGGCTGTCCAACCGGCACACCTTCGCCGCGATCTTCGGCCGTGACCTGCTGGAACCCGTCCGGCGTGAGCACTACCGGCGGATGGTGGGCGATCTCGTCGTCGAGTACCTCACCGCCCACGTCGGGCACTCCTGAACCGGTTCCGCGGTCCCGGGGGTTGACACCCCACGAGCCTCAACTCACCATTCGGTACGTAACTGGACGGTACATAGCGCGTCGACCGCGGCGCCCGTGCCTGCAATGACGCACCGCCTGGAGGACCCGTGAGTCCCAGCCCCTCACCGGCTGCTTCCCCGCCGACGGCCCAGCCCAAGCGGGCCGCCCTGGCCGCGTGGGTCGGTAGCGCGCTCGAGTACTACGACTTCTTCATCTACGGCACCGCTGCGGCGCTGGTGTTCAACAAGGTGTTCTTCCCCGACACCAGCCCGGCGGCCGGGACCCTGCTGTCACTGGCCACGTTCGGTGCCGCCTACGTCGCCCGCCCGCTCGGCGCCGTCGTGTTCGGGCACATCGGGGACCGGCTGGGCCGCAAGAAGGTCCTGGTCGCGACGCTGCTCATGATGGGGCTGGCGACGCTGGCGATCGGCTTCCTCCCCGGTTACGACCAGGTCGGTGTCCTCGCGCCGGTGCTGCTGGTCACCTGCCGGCTGCTGCAGGGGCTGTCCGCGGGCGGCGAGCAGGCCGGCGCGAACTCGATGACGCTCGAGCACGCGCCGCAGGACCGCCGGGCGTACTTCACCAGCTTCACCCTCTCCGGCACCCAGGCCGGCCAGATCATCGCGACCGCGGTGTTCCTGCCGGTGGCGATGCTGCCGGAGGAGGCCCTGCTGAGCTGGGGCTGGCGGGTACCGTTCTGGGCGAGCCTGCTCGTGCTCGTCGTCGGCGTGCTCATCCGGCGCTCGCTGCACGAGACCCCGGTGTTCGCCACCGAGATCGCCGAGACCCGCCGGGACGGCACACCGCTGCCGTCGGCGAAGGGGCAGCTGCCGATCGCGGCGCTGCTGACCGGGCACTGGCCGAACCTGCTGCGGGTCACCCTCGCCGCGACCGTCGCATCGGTCAGCACGCTGATGACGGTGTACTCGCTGTCGTTCGCGGTGAACAACGTCGGGCTGGAACGTTCGACGATGCTGTGGGTGGTCGTGGCCGCGAACGTCGTCGCGCTGGTCGCCATCCCGCTGCTCGCCTCGCTGGCCGACCGGATCGGGCGCCGCCCGGTGTTCATCGGGGGCGCGCTGGGCAGCGCGGTGCTGCTGGCGGCCTATTTCTGGTCGGTCTCGACCGGTAGCTGGGTCCTGATCTTCGTGACCGGCATCCTGCTGTCCGGTGTGGTCTACAGCGCCGCGAACGGGGTGTGGCCCTCGTTCTACGGCGAGATGTTCCCCGCCCGGGTCCGGCTCACCGGCACGGCGGTCGGCACACAGATCGGCTTCGCGCTCGGCGGGTTCTCCCCGACGATCGCCGCGGCGCTGGCCGGTACCTCGCCCGCCGGGTGGCTGCCGGTCTCGGTGTTCGGTGCGGTGATCTGCCTCGTCGCCGCCGGGTCCGCGCTGAGCGCCCGGGAGACCGCACACCTGAGCCTGCAGGAGATCGAGACCGTGCAGGACCACCGACGCCCGGCGCCGGCCCGGGTCTGACCCCGGGGCCGGTCCCGGCGCGGGCCCGCCCCTGCCCCTGCCCCTGCCCCCAGGGGCACCCTCGGGGCACATGGCGCTACGAGGGTGCCCCTCGGAGCCGCGGTGACAGCGCGATTCCGGCGCGGGCCCGCCTCCAGGGGCGCCCTCGGGGCACATGGCGCCATGAGGGTGCCCCTCGGGGCGCGGTGGGCGGGCCGGGGCCGGTCCTGTTCACCCTCGGGGCGCGTACGTAGCGTGCCCGGCATGGCATCTCGATCACTGCGGATCGGCAACGTCTCCGGCTACCTGGGCGACCGCTTCACCGCGGTCGACGAGGCGATGGCGGGTGACCCGGTCGACGTCCTGATGGGCGACTACCTGGCCGAGGTCACCCTCGCCGCGCTCGCGGCGGCGGCCGGGCGGGGCAGGCCCGGCTACGTCGAGTACGCGCTCGACCAGCTCACCCCGCACCTGGCGGAGATCGCCCGGCGGGGGATCCGGGTCGTCACCAACGCCGGCGGGTTCGACCCCGCGGGGATGGCGGCCGAGCTGCGGGAGCGGATCGCCGGGACCGAGGGGGCGCAGGGGCTGCGCGTGGCGCACGTCGCCGGCGACGCGGTGCACGGCCGGCTGGGCGAGTTCCACGCGGCCGGGCACGGGATGGAGCACCTCGACACCGGTGCCCCGCTCAAGGACTGGGGGTTCGAGCCGATCGCGGCGAACGCCTACCTGGGCGGGTTCGGGATCGCGGCGGCACTGGCGGCCGGTGCCGACATCGTCGTCACCGGCCGGGTCACCGACGCCTCGCTCACCGCGGGCCCCGCGGCCTGGTGGCACGGGTGGACCCCCGAGGACCACGACGCGCTCGCCGGCGCCGTCACGGCTGGGCACATCATCGAGTGCGGGGCGCACGCCACCGGCGGGAACTTCTCCGGGTTCCGCACCGTGCCGGGCATGGTGCGGCCCGGGTTCCCGATCGCCGAGATCGCCGCCGACGGCAGCAGCGTGATCACCAAGCATGCGGCCGACGGCGGCACGGTCACCGTCGACACCGTGACCGCGCAGCTGCTCTACGAGATCCAGGGCCCGCGCTACCTCAACCCGGACGCGACCGTGCACCTGGACACCGTGCAGCTGTCCCAGCAGGGCCCGGACCGGGTCGCGATCGGCCCCGTGACCGGGTCCCCGCCGCCGCCGACGGCCAAGGTCGCGGTGTTCGCGCCGATCGGCTACGAGATCTCGACGATGCTGTTCTGCACCGCGCCGGACGTCGAGGGCAAGGTCGAGCTGCTGCGGGCCCAGCTGCGGGCGCAGCTGGAGGGGCACGTCGACCAGCTCGACGTCACCCCGCTCGGGGTCGCCGCGGTGGATCCGCCGGACCAGTGGGCGGCCACCGTGCCGGTGCGGGTGATCGCCACCGCGCGGGAGAAGGAGCCGCTGCGCCGGTTCGCCCCCGCCGTCGGCTCGCTGTACCTGCAGGGCTTCCCCGGCTTCCACCACGACGGCCACGCCCCGCGCGCGTCCGAGCCGTGGCCGCGGATCGAGTACTGGCCCGCGCTGCTGGAGTCGGCCGAGCTCGACCACCACGCCGTCCTCGACGACGGCACCCGCGTCGACGTCCCCCGCCCGGCCCGCACCGCGACCCCCGAGGAGCTGGCCCAGCCGGTGCATCCGGAGCCGGAGCTGCCGGCCCCGGGCGGGGACCCGATCGAGCTCGGCGCGCTGACCTGGGCCCGGGCCGGCGACAAGGGGGGCAACGCCAACGTCGGCGTCTGGGCCCCTGACCCCGCGCACTGGGACTGGCTGCGGGCGACGCTGACCACCGCGCGGGCGAAGGAGCTGCTGCCCGAGGCGCAGGGCGCGATCGTGCGGCACGAGTTCCCGCACCTGCGTGCGGTGCACCTGGTGCTGGTGGGGCTGCTCGGGTCGGGCGGTTCGGCCAACCTGCGCGTGGACCAGATCGGCAAGTCGGTCGGGGAGTACCTGCGGGCCAAGCACGTGGCGGGACCCGCGTGAGCGTCACCGACCGCGTCCGCGCGGCCGTCGCGGCCCCCGCCACCGACGACGCGTTCGACCCGGGGGCGTCGCTGGCGGAGCTGCTCGGCTGCGTCGGGCTGTCCCCGGCCGACGCCGGCGGACGGGTGAGCTTCCGCGGGGCCGACCCGGTGGTGCCCAGCGCGCTGCGGCTCGGCGGGGGCGCCGCGATCGCCCTGGCCGCCAAGTCGGTCGCGATGGCGGCGGTGCACCGCGACCGTGGCGGGCCGGGCCAGGACGTCGTGGCCGACCTGCGCAGCGCCCCGCACCGGTTGTGCCCGTTCTACGACCGGCGCTGGGAGCTGCTGGGCGGCCACCCACCGGCCAGCCCGGTCAACGTCACCCCGGCACTGGGCTTCCGGTTCCACGAGACCCGCGACGGGCGCTGGGTGATGCCGCTCAACGGGTACCCGCGGCTGCGGACGGCGGCGCAGCAGTTCCTCGGCGTGCCGGACGACCCGGCCGCCGTGGACGCGGCGGTCCGCCAGTGGGACGCGGCCGAGCTGGAGGAGGCCGGATCGGCCGCCGGGATCGTCATGCCGATGGCGCGCACGCCGGGCGAATGGCTGGACACCGCCCAGCACGCCGCGATCGCCGGCACCCCGCCGATCACGCTGCGCCGGATCGGGGACGCCCCGCCGGAGCCGTTCCCCGCCCGGTCCCGGCCGAACCTGCCGCTGGACGGGCTGCGGGCGCTGGGCATGGGCCGGGTGATCGCCGGGGCGGGCACCGGCCGCGCGCTGGCGCTGCACGGGGCGGACGTGCTCAACGTCTGGCGGCCCACCGAGTTCGAGCACGACACCATCTACGCCACGGCCAACGTCGGGGTGCGGTCGTCCACCGTGGACCCGCGTGCGGCCGAGGGCCGGGAACGGCTGTACGGCCTGCTCGCCGGTGCGGACGTGTTCTACGCCAACCGGCGGCCCGGCTACCTGGACTCGATCGGGTTCTCCGCCGAGCAGGCCGCCGCGGTGCGGCCGGGGATCGTGCACGCCACCAACTCGCTGCACGGGCCGGTCGGGCCGTGGGCCGGGCGGGTCGGGTTCGACCAGTCCGCGGGCACGCTGGTCGGGATGATGACGCTGGAGGGCGGGTCCGCGGTCGACGGCCGCACCCCACCGCGGCTGTCCCCGATCGTCGTGGTCAACGACTACATCGTGTCCTGGCTGACCGCGGCCGGGGTCGCTGCCGCGCTGCGCCGCCGCGCGGTCGAGGGCGGGTCCTGGGCGGTCGAGGTCTCGCTGGTCCGGGCCGCGCTGTGGATGCTGGAGCTCGGCGTGTTCGACCTCGGCTACGCCCGTGAGGTCGCCGGGAGCGGCGAGGAGCACGCCTACCTCGACCCGGAGACGTTCACCGCGGACACCCCGCTCGGGTGCTACCAGGGCGTGACCGACCAGGTCCGGATGTCGGCGACACCGGGGGAGTACCGGACGGTGCTGGTGCCCCGCGGGTCGAGCAGGCCGGAGTGGCTGCCGCGACCCTGACCGGCATGATCTGGGAGCTGCGGCGGTCCGGTGCCGGATCCGGCACCGGACCGCCACCACTGCCCGATCACCCCCGGACGACGGTCAGGACCGCGGGTCCACCCGGGGGAGCGGGCGGGTCGCGTCGGTGCTGCCCGGCTCGACCGGGGCCAGCCGCTCCGTCCCGGCGTCCGTGTTGTTCGAGGGGCCGGTCGCGAGGCCGGTCGCGGGGCCATGCGCGAGCGGACCCGCGGCGCCCCCGTCCCGCCGGTCCGGGCCCTCGGCGGGAGCGGCCGGGGCGGCGTCGGTGGTGGTGCCCTCCAGGCGACGCTCCAGCACCATGATCCCGGCGACGAGCGCGGCGCCCAGCAGCGCCGGGACGAGCATCGCGTACCAGCCGGGGTCGGGGGTGAGGATGCCGCGGGCGTCGTCCTGCCAGGGCCAGAGCGCCCGCAGCGCCCCCAGCAGCACCCCGACCATGATCACCATCAGCGTGCGGCGGTGGTGCTCGAGCAGCCACTGCAGCAGCGAGACGAAGGTGCCGAGCCCCACGACCGCGCCGAGCCCGAACACGGCGATGTAGGCGAGATCGAAGTCGCGCACCGCCCGCAGCGTCGGCTCGTAGAGGCCGAACACGAGCAGCAGGAACGAGCCGGATAAGCCGGGCAGCACCAGGGCGCAGATCGCGATCGCGGCGGCGACCGCGATCAGCAGGTACGGCGGCCGCCCGTCACCCGCGGCCGGCGGCAGGCCGCTGACCAGGTACGTCCCGACGAACGCGACGGCGACGACCGCCCACTCCCGCACCCCGCGCAGCATCCCGGTGATCCGCAGCGGGACCGCGACCGACGCCGCGACCATCCCGAAGAACACCGCCCGCGCCCCGACCGGGTGGTCCTCGATGAGGTCGGGGAGCACCTGCGAGGCGAGGACCACGGCGAGCACCATGCCCACCGCGACGGGCACCAGCAGGCCCCAGTCGAGCCGGCGCAGCTCCTCCCGCGGACGCGCGTCACCACCCCCGGGCAGCAGTGCACGCACGGCGCCCACCAGGTGACCCGCCTGGGCGATCAGCCGCTCGTAGATCCCGACGACGAGGGCCATCGTCCCGCCGCTGACCCCCGGGATCGTCTCGACGACACCGATGGCGGCCCCACGGGCGAGGTGGACTCCGGACATACGCGACAACACGTTCGGGAACGGTACCGACCACCCGTATCGGCCATCCGGCCGGGCGGTGGTGTGCAGCACCCGGCACCACGGGGGCGCCGGTCGGCACTCACCCGGCGAGCGGGGCCCGCTGCCGGGCTCCCGAGTACCGACCGCGCCCGACCGGTCGCGTGCGGGCGTCCGAGATGGACACGGGGTTCGGGCGGCCGACGACGGGTACCTACCGTGGAACGGCCCGCCCCCTTCCCGAGAGGACCGCATGACCCGACCGCAGCGCTCCCGTCCCGGCTCCCGGTCGGGCGGTCCGCCCCGCCGGGGCGGACCGCGCCGCCACGACGGGCCGCCCCCGTCCGGCATCCGGGGGGACGGCCACGAGCTCGGCTCCCGGCTGCACGACCTCGACGGCGCGAGCTACGGCGCCTACAAGGGCCTCGCCGGACGCTGGGCGATGGACGGCTTCGAGCTGGAGATCCGCAAGGTCCAGGCCGACCCGTTCGCCCCACCGTCGCGGCTGCGGGTGACCGTCCCGCCGGCCACCGCGCAGCTGCCGGCCGAGCTGTACCGGTCCCCGGTCCGGGCCCGCGCGCTCGGGAGCTTCCTGCTGCGCGCGCTGCGTCGCGCCCTGCGCGGCACCCCGGTGACCGTCGACGCGGGTGGTCAGGAGGTGCTCGAGCGCAGCGCGGTCCGGATCGAGCGCAGCGGTGACGCCGCCGGGACCGTGGTCGTCGAGCTCGGCGCGCCGTTCCCCGGGCACGGGCGCCGCATCGCCGGGCACGACGCGGCCCGCACCCTCGCCGGTGACCTGCCCGCTGCCGTGCACGCGGCCCTGACCTGGCAGCGCGCCGACCAGGACGCGGCGACCGAGTTCGTGGACACCGTCGAGGACTCGTGTGCGCTGCGGGACGCGTTGCGCGACAACGGGCTCGTCGCGTTCGTGGCGGACGGCGCCGTGCTCCCGCGGGCGTCCGGTGTGGACGACCGCAGGCTCCGTGACGGGGTGCCGTTCGCGGCGCCGGAGTCGATGCGGGTGACGCTGCCGGTGCCGCACCGCGGCGAGGTGACCGGGATGGGGATCCCGGAGGGCGTCACGCTGATCGTCGGCGGCGGCTACCACGGCAAGTCCACGCTGCTGCGGGCGCTGGAGACCGGTGTCTACGACCACGTCCCCGGGGACGGGCGCGAGCTCGTCGTGGCGCGCCCGGACGCCGTCGCCGTCCGGGCCGAGGACGAGCGCTCGGTGCAGCGGGTGGACGTACGGGCGTTCGTGTCCGGGCTCCCGTCGGGCAAGCCGACCGAGGACTTCTCGACCGAGTCGGCGTCCGGGTCGACCTCGCAGGCGGCGTCGACGATCGAGGCGCTCGAGTCCGGCGCGGACGTGCTGCTGATCGACGAGGACACCTCGGCGACGAACGTCATGATCCGCGACGCCCGGATGCGGGAGCTGATCGAGGCCGAGCCGCTGGTGCCGTTCGTGGACCGGGTGCGGCCGTTGCACCGCGGCCGCGGCGTGTCGACGGTGCTGGTGATGGGCGGGTCCGGCGACTACCTCGACCGGGCCGACACGGTGATCCTGCTGCAGGACTACCGGGTCTCCGACATCACCGGCCGGGCCCGCGAGATCGCCGGGACGGTTCCCGAGGACGACGACACCCCGTTCCCGGGGTACGGCCACCGGGTGTTCGATGCCGCGAGCGTCGACCCCGAGGTGCGCGGGCGGCGCAAGACGACCGCCCGCGGCCGCGGCCGGCTGACCTTCGGCGGCGACGACATCGACCTGTCCGCGGTGTCCCAGCTGGCCGACCCGTCGCAGACCACCGGGGTCGGGCTCGCGCTCGCCCACCTCGCGCTCGACGGCGTCACCCTCGGCGAGGCCCTCGACCGGTTCGACGCGGACGTGGCGCGCGGGGGAGCGGCCGCCCTCGCGCACGGCTCGCTCGCCGACTTCGCCGTGCCGCGGCGGCACGAGGTCGCCGCGGCGCTGAACCGGCTGCGCCCGGCCCGGGTCGCGCGCCAGGAGCGGGACGGCAGCGGCTGAGCGGCACCGGCCCAGCGGGACCGGCGCAACGGCACCGGGCGGCGCTCAGCCGCGCCGGCGCCGCCGCAGCACGACCAGCCCGCCGGCTCCCACGACGAGCAGGACGAGTCCCGCCACGACGACCGGTGTACCCAGCGCGACGGTGCCGGAGCCGGCGGCGGGCTCGTCGGTCCCGGAGGCCGCCGGGAGCCCACCGCCGGTCCCTGCGGCGGGCTCGAACGGCGTGTCCTGGTCGGTCGCGTGGACCGGCCCGGGTTCGGGGTCGCCCGCGACGGTGAGGTCGATCCGGACAGGGAGCGGTGCGGCCCGTCCGTCGTCCTCGTGCGCCGGGGACACCTGGACCCCGATGTAGTACCAGCCGGGCAGGCTCTGCGAGCGGGCCGACCGCACGTCGGCCTCCCGGTTGAGGTACCGCACGCCGACCGTGGTGAGCGCCGGGTCGTTGCTGGGCAGGACGGTGTCCCGGCCGGTGTAGGAGGCGAAATCGGTGTCGATCTCCTCCCGGGTGGGCGCGTACAGCGTCGTCCGTACGGGCGAGAGGTTGGCGAGCCCACGGCCGGGGGTCGCGGCGAACCGCACCCGGTAGGCCAGCGACCGTCCCCAGTCCAGGCGCACCCGGTAGAAGACGAACTCGCCGCGCCGGACGGTGTCGGTGTAGCTGCCCGACCCGTCGAGCACGCCCGCGGTGGCGAAGGACCCGCCGCCGGCCACCGGCGCCGGTGCGGCCTCGGTCGCGGCGAGGGTGGGTGCCGGGAGCACCTCGACCGGGCCGGGGTCGGTGACCGGCTGCTCGACGCCGACGAGCAGCTCCACCGGCAGCCGGGCCGGGACGCCCTCGGACACCCGGTTCCAGGTCAGGCCGAAGGTGTAGCGGCCGGGGCCCTTGCACCGGTCCGATCCGCCGCCGGTCCGTTCCTCGGTGGCCCCGGCCCAGGTGGTGGCCACCGTCAGCGTCGCCCCGTCGCTGGACCGCGACTGCTGCGCGGCCTCGAACCGGTTGCAGTCCTCGCCCGCCTCGCCATAGGTGCGCAGGTTCAGCCCGTTGAAGTCGTCGAGGACCCCGACGCCGGGAACCCGCGGGTAGGAGACCGTCGCGGTGACGTAGGCCGTGGCCCCGGCCGGTACGTCGACGGAGTAGTAGCGGGTCTCCTTCTGCCCGAGCGTGTCCAGGTACTGGCCCGGGGCCGCGACCGGGGCGCCGTCGACGGCGGGAGCACCGGCGATCGGGCTGCCGGTCGGCTCGTAGTTGCGCAGTGCCGTGGCCGTGATACGGGGCAGGACCCGGGAGAGGGCCTCCCCGTCGAGGGCGTCGGTGTACGTGCCGCCGGTCGTCTGGGCGGCGCAGCTGAGCTGGGCCCGGGCCGTGTCGTCGACGCCGAAGCCGACGGCGTGCACGACCAGGTCCAGGCCCTGGCCGGCCAGGTCGCGCGCGACGTCACAGGGTTCCGGCGGGGCGCAGGTGTCCTCGCCGTCGGAGACCAGCACGATCGACCGCGGGCCCTCCGCCGGCAGCTGTTCGGCCGCGACCGTCAGCGCCTGCCCGATCGGGGTGTAGCCGCGCGGGGTCATCGCGTCGACCGCGCCGGTGAGCGCGGCCCGGTCGAGGGCGGACGGGGGCGCCAGGACGGAGACGTCCTGGCAGCCCCGGTCCCGCTCGGCCTCGGAGTTGCCGGTCTGCGTGCCGTAGACCGCGAGCCCGACCTGCGCGGCGTCCGGCGTGGCGTCGATCATCGTGTGCACGGCCTGCTGCGCGGCCTGCATCTTCGTGCCGCCCGACGGGTCGGGCCCGGTCATCGAGCCCGACGCGTCCAGGACCACCATCGTCGGGGCGAACTCCGGTCCCGGACCGGAGCGGTCCGGCCCGGGCACCTGCGACGTGGCGACCTGCGGCGCGGCGACCGCAGGCACCGGTACGAGGACCGGTACCGCCATCAGTGCCGCTGCCACGCCGACGAGCAGCAGGGCCCGCAGCCCCGCCCGCCGCGGTTCTCTCGAGATCATGTCCGGGACACCGGCCTTCCGTGCGAGGCGGCCGGTCGCCCCGTACGGGCGGCGCTGGTGCCCATGTGATCAGTGGCAGCTCACAAGATCACACCGCCGGGTACGGCCCGCAGCCGCACCTGCCGACGCGGGGCGAGCAGCCGTGCCCGACCGGCCGAACACGTCCTCCATCGGGTGACGGCGGGAACCGCGGCGGCAGCGCGGTCGACCACTGCCGGTGGTGCGGGCGTCCGCCCGGACCGCGGACCGACGAGGGGAGACCCCGCGTGCGTCACATCGCCACCTTCTGCGGCAGCTGCAACTGCGGCTGCCCCGAGCTCCACGTCGACGACACGGCCGCGCCGGAGAAGCGCATCGTGATCACCGACGACTTCGGACAGCGGGTGCAGATGAGCGTCGACCAGTTCTCCGACCTGGTCGCGTCCGCGCGCACCGGCGTGCTGGACGAGCTCGTCGCCGGCTGAGCACCGGGCCGCCGCCCGTGCCGGATCAGGTCGTGAGCAGCTCGGTGATCTCGATCAGCCGCTCGCGCAGCGGTTCGGCGCGGGCGGCGAACCCGGCCTGGGCCCGGACGTAGTCGGCCCGGCCCTGCGGGGTCTCGATCCGCACCGGCGTGAACCCGTGGGCGGTCAGGTCGTACGGGCTCGCGCGCATGTCGAGCTCGCGGACGTCCGCGGCGAGCGCGAAGCAGTCCGCCACCAGCTCCGAGGGCACCGCCGGGGCGAGCTTGTAGGCCCACTTGTAGAGGTCCATCGTGGCGTGCAGGCAGCCCGGCTGCTCCAGGTCGACCTGCGACTCCCGGGTCGGCCGCAGCGCGTTGCGGGGTGCGGCGGCCTCGGTGAAGAACCGGTAGGCGTCGACGTGCGAGCAGTTGATCGACATCGACTCGACGACCTCGTCCGTGCCGCGGGCGCCCAGCCGCAGCCCGGTCGTGGCGCCGTGCCGCGGCTGGTCGGTGCGGTAGACCATCGCCCACTCGTGCAGCCCGAAACAGCCCAGCTGCGGCGCGCGTGACCGGGTCGCGGTGAGCAGCCGGTGCACGAAACCCGCCGTGGTGCGCAACCGCTGCGGCACGGCGGCCGGATCGAAGATGACGCCGTCGTCCCCTGCACCGGCGCCCGCTGGGCCGTTGCCCGCCGTGCGGCGGTATCCGGGCCGGTCCAGGAACTCCTCGGCGCCGTCGCCGGTGAGCAGCACGCCCGGGCCGGGATCCCAGCGTTCCAGCAGGGCGGGCCGGTGCGAGTAGTAGGTGAACAGGAAGTCCCACACCGGGTGCGGCTCGCCGCGCCGGCGGCGCTCGCGGTGCGGGCCGGTCCACGCCGCGACCCGCTCGCGGTGTGCCCGGGCCCGTGCGCGCCGGGCCGGGGCGTCCAGGACGGTGTGTACCGCGCCCGCGCACTCTGCGGCCGGTCCGGGGCCGGTGCGGGCGGCGTCCGTGGTCACGGTCGTGACGGTACGTCCCGCCGGCCTGCGGGTCCGGGCCCGGGGGCGGTGCCGGGCCCGGCCGGGCGCGCGACGCTCGCGGGACGCCCGGGGCCCGCCGAGATGCAGCACAGCGCGAATTGTGGATCTTCCCAGGACCGTGAGCCGCATCTCGGCGCGCGCCGGGCAGCGCGGGCGTGACCGCCCACACGACCGGCTTGGTTGAACAACTCTTCATGTCTAATGTCGTCGGGGTGATCGGATCCGGAGGGGTGACGGCGGCGCCGTGGTGGCGGCGCGTCGCGGTCGTGGTGGGGTGTGTGGCCGTGTTCGCGGCGTCGGCGTGTTCGGCGGGCGCACCGCCGGCCGAACGGGCCGACCCCGCGGCGGAGGGCTGCATCAGCGACTTCGACCCCGCGGTCGACTACTTCCCGGTGAAGTCCCGCGTCGAGCACGCCACGAACTTCTCGCTGCGCTACGAGCGCGCCTACCAGGTGCTGACCGTGAACCAGCCCTACCCCGGCGGGGCGCCCGAGTCCTACGTCCTGCTCAAGTGCGGTGCCCCGGCGTCCGTCGTCCCGCCGGAGCTCGCCGGCGCCCCGGTGATCGAGACACCGGTGCGGAGCCTGTACGCCGAATCGACCACCCAGCTGCCGCTGCTGGTCGACCTCGGCGCCACCGACGTGCTGACCGGCGTCGGGGACCCGGCCTTCGTGTCCGGGGCCGAGGTGCGGGGCAGGATCGACGACGGCAGCGTCACCGGGTTCGCCGAGAACCAGCAGCTCGCCACCGAGCAGGTGATCGCCGCGGGCCCGGACGTGCTGCTGAGCCAGGGCGTCGACAACCCGGCGTTCCCCACCCTGCGCGAGGGCGGGATCCCGGTGATCGGCTGGGCCGAGTACCTCGACGGCGGCCCGCTCGGCAAGGCCGAGTGGATCAAGGCCATGGGTGCGCTGACCGGGCGGGAACAGCAGGCCACCGACGTGTTCGGCGAGATCGAGAGCCGGTACGAGACGATGGCGGCCACCGCCGCGGACGCCCCCGCGGTGCCGGTCGTGCTCGGTGGCCTGTTCCAGGGCAGCTGGTCGCTCGCGGCGGGCGGCAGCACCACCGGGACGCTGGTCCGCGACGCCGGCGGCACCTGGTCGGAGGCCGACAACCCGGCGCCGGGCAGCGTGGAGCGGGACTTCGAGCGGGTCTACGCGGCTGACGGGGCCGCACCGGTCTGGCTGGCGACCACGTCCTGGACGTCGATGGCCGACGTCACCGCGGCCGACCCGCGGCACGGCGAGTTCGCCGCCGTGCGGTCTCCGAACGTGTGGAACAGCAACAAGTGCCTCGGGCCGACCGGCGGCAACGAGTTCCACGAGCGCGGGGTCACCCGGCCCGACGAGGTGCTGGCCGACCTGATCGCGATCCTGCACCCGGAGCTGCTGCCCGGCCACGAGTTCGTCTACTTCCAGCGGCTCGGGGCGCCCTGATGACCCTGCAGGCCGACCGTGACCAGACCGACCGTGACCAGGCCGACCGCGACCCGCCCGCCGCCCCTGCACGGCCCGGAAGGGGCCGGGCCCGCCGCCGGCTGCTCTGGCCGGCGCTGGCCGTGGCCGGCCTGGCGGGGCTGGTGGCCGCGGTCGCGCTCGGGCCGGTCACCGTGCCGCCTGCGGACACCGTGCGGGTCCTGGTCGGCGCCGACCCGTCCGACCCGCGGTGGGAGGTGGTCATCGGCACGGTGCGGCTGCCCCGGGCCCTCACCGCGATGCTCGCTGGCGCCGCGCTCGGCGTCGCCGGGCTGATGATGCAGACCCTGTTCCGCAACCCGCTGGCTGATCCCTACATCCTCGGCGTGAGCTCCGGCGCCAGCCTCGGCGTGGCGGTCTTCGTCGCGGCGACCAGCGCGGCGGCGTTCGGAGGCTCGTTCGGCAGCGGTCTGGTCGGGCTGGGCCGGATCGGTGCGGTGGGCGCCGCGGCGGCCGGCGCCGGGGCCGTACTCGCCCTGGTGCTGGTGCTGTCGCGGTGGGCACGCTCGTCGGTGACCCTGCTGATCGTCGGGGTGATGATCGGGTCGGTGACGACGGCGGTGGTCAGCCTGGTGCTGGTGTGGACCGACCCGCGCGTCGCGCAGCAGTTCATCGTGTGGGGGCTGGGCAGCTTCGACGCGACCAACCACGACGACCTCGCCGTGCTCGTCCCCGTGGTGGTGGCCGGGTTGCTCGTGGCGTTGCTGCTGATCAAACCGCTGAACGCGATGCTGCTGGGCGAGGGCTACGCGCGCAGCATGGGCGTGAACGTGCGCCGGGTCCGCATGCTGATCATGGTGAGCGCCGCGGTGCTGGCCGGGGCGGTCACCGCGTTCTGCGGGCCGATCGGGTTCATCGGCATCGCGATCCCGCACCTGGCCCGCTCGCTGCTGGGCACCTCCAACCACCGCGTCCTGGTCCCGGCGACCCTGGTGGTCGGGGCGCTCACCGCACTGGCCTGCTCGATCGCGAGCCATCCGATGGGGACCGAGACGGTGATCCCGCTCAACGTGGTGACCTCGCTGGTCGGGGCGCCGGTGGTGATCGGGGTGCTGCTGCGGGGCAGGCGCACGACGGCGGGGGCGGTGTGAGATGAGTGCCTCGGACGGACTGCGGCTGGACGAGCTGACCGTCGGCTACCGGGCGGGCAGGCGCCGGGTCACGCCGGTGCTGTCCGGCCAGGTGGCGCGGGCCGCCCGCGGGGAGCTGACCGTGCTGCTCGGCCCGAACGGCGTGGGCAAGTCGACGCTGCTGCGCACCGTCGCCGGGTTGCAGCCCCCGCTCGGCGGGTCCGTCACCCTCGACGGGGCGGACCTGCCGCGGATGCGGCCCGCGGACCGCGCGCAGCAGCTGGCGGTCGTGCTCACCGAGCGGGTCGAGGCCGGGCTGCTCTCGGCCCGGGAGCTGGTCGAGCTCGGCCGGCACCCGCACACCGGCTCGGGCGGGTTCCTGCGCGCCGAGGACCACGCCGCCGTGGACGCGGCGATCACCGCGGTCGACGCGGAGCACCTGGCCGCGCGGCGGGTCACCGAGCTGTCCGACGGGGAACGCCAGCGGGTGCTCACCGCCCGGGCACTGGCCCAGCACCCCTCGGCGCTGCTGCTCGACGAGCCCGGTGCGTTCCTCGACGCGACGTCGCGGGTCGAGCTGTTGGGGCTGCTGCGCCGGCTGGCGCGCGAGCACGAGCTCTGCGTGCTGCTCTCCACCCACGACCTCGAGCTCGCACTGCGCCTGGCCGACCACGTCTGGCTGATCGACCGGGATCGCCGGCTGCACACCGGCGGGCCCGAACAGCTGATCGCCGACGGGGCGGTCGCGACCGTGTTCGACACCGCCGACCTGGCGTTCGACCCGCGCTCGGGCGGTTTCGCGCTCACCGGCCCGGTCACCGCGACCGCACACGTCGACGCGCCTGCGGATCGCGCGCCGCTGGTCACCCGGGCGCTGCGCCGCCAGGGCTGGACGGTCGTGACTGCGAACCCGGCCGGTGCGGGGAGTCCGGCCGGTGCGGGGAGTCCAGCCGGTGCGGGGAGTCCCGCCGGTCCCGGATCCGCCGACATCGCCGTCACGGCGACCTGCTCCGGGTTCCTGGCGGGGGTGGACGGGCGTGCCACCCACCTGCCGGACTGGACCGCGCTGGCGCAGTGGGCCCGCGAGGAGCACGACCGGCGTCCGCCCGGCGGCTGGGCGCTGTACCGGGCCGCGGCGCCGGACGTCGCCGCCTGCCTGCGCGCCGCGGCGTCGGTCGGGGCCTGGTTCGCCGTCGAGTGCGGTCACGACGACGCCGACCCGGCAGGCTGGTGGCCGCTGGCCGAGCTCTACCGGGGCGGTTCCGGGGCGCCGGACGACCTGCTCGAGGCCGTCGGCCGGCGGCTGGGGAACGACGAGCCCCGGGTGGCGGTGTCGGTGTTCCAGCTCGGGCTGGCGGCCCGGCTGGCCTCGCCGATGCTGGCCGCGGCGGCCCGCGGGATCCTGCTCGACCTCGATCCCGGCGACCTCGCCGTGCAGAACCGGTTCGGCGAGGCGGCCGGGCTGCGGTCCGCACGCCCCGGGGGCTGGGCCGGCGCCGAGCGGCTCCCGGCCGCGGAGCTGGCCGAGCGGGTCGGGGAGCGGCTGCTCGACGCCCACCTCGCCCCGATGATCGACGCGCTGCGCCGGAGCTGCCCGGTCACGCCCGGCCTGCTGTGGGGCAACGTCGCCTCGGCGCTGGCCGGGGCGCTGCGCATGCTCGAGACCCACCTGGCCCCGGACGCGGCGAGCCGGGTACGCGCCGTCGTCGAGCACCTGCTGGCGCGGCCGCCGCTGGCCGGCACCGGCACGCTCGCGGCCCCGGGGGCGACGCCGCCGTTCCGGCGCCGGTCCTGCTGCCTGTACTACCGCACCGCGGCCGGGGGACACTGCGCCGACTGCGCCCTGGCCGAGACCCCACCCGGGCGCTCCGGGGCCCGCGCGCCCGGGCCGCGTACACGGCCCGCACCGGTGCCCCCCACCGGGGGCGAGCCGGATCGAGATCACGACCGGGGCCACCACCCGGTCGGGGAGCCAGTGGAGGAACCATGACCGCCTCGCCCGCCACCGAACCGCAGGTCGTCGACGAGCCCGGCAACGGCCTGCTGCACGTCTGGCCGGTGCCCACCGACGAGCAGTCGCTGCTCGCGCTGCTCACCGACGTGTTCACCGACCACTGGGAGCACATCTTCTTCGGCGTGCTCATCCCGGGCTCGGCGCTGGAGGTGGCCGCCCCCAACGCGCCGAAGCGGATCAGCACCTACGACGGCTACGCGACCATCGACTTCGGACGCTGGCACTTCCACATCTGCATCGGCGAGCACACCGCGAGCGGACCGGAGCTGGGCAGGCAGCGCCGGTGCGCCCGGGCCGAGTTCTACCGCCGGATCTCGGACGGGGCGCCGACGTCCTGGGGGATCCGGCTGTTCAACGGCGTCGGCGACCAGCAGCTGACCGTCATGCTGCCCGGCCCGTTCCTCGACGACCTCCAGCAGATCCTGCCCGAGCCGCGCTACGACCGGCTCGCCGCCTGGGACGCGCTGCGCCGCACCCACCTCGGCCTCGAGCCCGACCCGCTCGACCGCACCGGCACCGGCTTCGCCCACGGGTAGGAGCTCAGGCCGGTGTCCCCGGCGCGTGGGTGGCGTCCCGGACGGTCCCGACGAACGCCTCGGTCACGTCCTCCATCGCCACCACCCCGACGGTGTCGCCGCGGGCGTCGACCGCCCGGGCCAGGTGCGCGCGACCGCTGCTCAGGGTCGCGAGCGCCTCGTCGAGCCGGGCCGCGACCGGCACCGCGGGCAGCCCGCGGACCCGCTGCGGCGGGATCACCGCCGACCCGGCCCCCGCCAGGTCGAGCACGTCCTTGACGTGCAGGTACCCGGTGAGCCGCCCGCGCGCGCCGCGGATCGGGAACCGCGAGTACCCGGTGCGCTCCACGGCCTCGGTGAGGTCCCGCACGGTCGGGTCGGCGGGGAGGCAGACCAGGTCGTCGAGTGCGACGACGACGTCGGCCACCGTCGACTCGGCCGAGGCGAGAGTGCGCGCGAGCCGGGTCGACTCCTCGTCGTCGAGCAGGCCCTCGCGCCGTGAGTCGTCGATCATCTCCGACAGCTCGCCGGTGGTGTACGCCGTCTCCAGCTCGTCCTTCGGCGTGACCCCCACCAGCCGCAGCGTGCCGTTGGCCAGGAAGTTGAACAGGTCGATGAACGGGCGGGCGATCGCCGTCCACACCAGGAACGGCGGGACCAGCAGCATCGCCGCGCGCTCGGGGCCGGCGATCGAGATGTTCTTGGGCACCATCTCGCCGAGCAGCATGTGCGCGACGACGACCACCACCAGCGACACCGCGAACGCGATCGGGAACGCCACCGCATCCGGGATCCCGGCCGCGGCCAGCGGGCCGTCGATCAGGTGCGCCACCGCGGGCTCGCCCAGCCGGCCGAGCAGCAGCGAGGCGATCGTGATGCCCAGCTGCGAGGCGGCCAGCATCCGGGACAGGTCGTGCGCGGCGCGCAGCACCCGCTGCGCCCCGGCCGACCCCGCCTCGGCCATCGCCTCCAGCCGGTCCTTGCGGGCCGAGATCAGCGCGAACTCGGCGCCGACGAAGAACGCGTTCGCCCCGAGCAGCGCGAGCGCGGCGAGCAGTGCCGCCAGGTCGGTGCTCATACCGGCGCCTCCTGGCCCGCCGAGCGGTGCAGCCGGATCTCGGCCACCCGGTTGCGGTCGCGGCGCAGCACGGTCAGCGCCCGGCCGTCCACGACCAGCCGGTCGCCGACGTCGGGGATGCGCCCGAGGCCGGCGTTGACCAGCCCGGCCAGCGTCTCGTAGTCGCCCTCGGGCAGCCGCACCCCGGTGGCCCGCTCGACCTCGTCGGTCCGCATCAGCCCGGACAGCGCCCACACGCCGTCGCGGAGCCGGCGGACCGGGCTCTGCTCGGGCCGGTCGTGCTCGTCGCGGACGTCACCGACGATCTCCTCGATCAGGTCCTCCATCGTCACCAGGCCCGCGGTGCCGCCGTACTCGTCGACCACCACCGCGGTCTGCAGCCCGGCCGCGCGCAGCCGGGTCATCAGCTCGTCGCCGTCCAGCGACGACGGGACGGTCTCCAGCGGCCGGGCCAGCTCGCGCACCGGTGTCGACGGCCGCCGGTCCGCAGGCACCGCGAACGCCTGCTTGACATGCACCAGCCCCAGCGGCAGGTCCGGGTCGCCGTCGACGACCGGGAACCGGGAGAACCCGGACCGGCGGGCCAGCGCGATCAGCTCGGACACGCTGTCGTCGCCGTCGATCGTCGCCACCCGCACCCGCGGGGTCATCAGGTCCTCGGCGACCCGGTCGGTGAAGCGCAGCGAGCGGTCCAGCAGGGTCGCGGTCGCGGCGTCGAGGCTGCCGCTCTCGGCGCTGGCCCGGACCAGCGAGCTCAGCTCGCCGGGGGAGCGGGCCGAGCGCAGCTCCTCGGCCGGTTCGACGCCGAGGCGGCGCACGATCGCGTTCGCCACGCCGTTCAGTCCGGTGATCAGCCGCCGGAAGATCCGGGCGAACCCGGCCTGCAGCCACACCACCGCGCGGGCGACCTCGAGCGGGTGGGCGATCGCCAGGTTCTTCGGCACCAGCTCGCCGAACACCATCGACAGGGCCGTCGCGACGACCAGGGCCAGCACGGTCGCCGTCCCGGAGGCCCAGCCGGCGGGCAGCCCGGCCGCCCCGAGCACCGGTGCGATGAGCTGCGCGATCGCCGGCTCGGCGATGTAACCGGTCGCCAGTGTGGTGGCGGTGATGCCCAGCTGGCAGCCGGAGAGCTGGAACGACAGCGTCGCGTGGGCGTCGCGCAGCGCGCGGGTGCGGCGGTCGTCGTCGCGGGCGACGGCGGCGTCGATCCGGCTGCGCTCCAGCGCCGTCAGCGAGAACTCCGAGGCCACCGAGACCGCCGTGCCCAGCGTCAGGGCCACCACCGCGAGCAGGCCGAGCAACGCGAGGACGACGGACACCGGGAGGCTCTCCTGGATCGATGCGGACGGATACGGCCGGGGGCGACGATACGGCCGGACGGGTGGTCCCGCGCGCCGGAGCTGCGAGTGATCTCACGGTCCGTGCCCCCGGTACGGGGTCTAGGTTGGTCTGCCATGACCACGGCGACGACGCCCTCCGCCCGCGAGCCCCTGCCCGGCCCGGCCCGGGCCGACCGGCACGCGCCGACGTCGGTGGCACCGTGACGGCGGCGGCCTCGACCCCGTACTACCGGGGACGCAAGCCGTCCGGGCTGGCCAAGGGCAGCGCGTCACCGTTCGTCGACTTCGACCGGGCCTCGTGGGCACAGCTCGCCTCCTCGACCCGGGTGCCGCTCTCGGCCGAGGAGCTCGACCAGCTGCGCAGCTTCGGCGACTTCGTCGACCTCGACGAGGTCCGCGAGGTGTACCTGCCGCTGTCGCGGCTGCTCAACCTGCACGTCGAGGAAGGGGGACGGCTCTACCGCGCCTACCGCCGCTTCCTCGGCGCGGCCAACGCCCGGACCCCGTTCGTGATCGGCATCGCCGGGTCGGTGTCGGTCGGCAAGTCGACGACGGCGCGCCTGTTGCGGCTGCTGCTGGCCCGCTCGCCGGAGCACCCGAACGTCCAGCTCGTCACCACCGACGGGTTCCTCTACCCGAACGCCGAGCTGCAGCAGCGCGGGCTGATGGAGCGCAAGGGCTTCCCCGAGTCCTACGACCGCCGCAAGCTGCTGCGGTTCGTCTCGGAGATCAAAGGAGGCCGGCCGGAGGTCACCGCACCGGTCTACTCCCACCTGGTCTACGACATCGTCCCGGACGAGCGGCTGGTCGTGCGCAGCCCCGACATCCTGATCATCGAGGGGCTGAACGTGCTGCAGCCCGCGGTGGCGGGGGCGCTGACCGTGTCGGACTTCATCGACTTCTCGGTCTACGTCGACGCCGCCACCGCGGACGTGCGGCGCTGGTACGTGGAACGGTTCCTGCGGTTGCGCGAGACCGCGTTCCGCGACCCGCAGTCCTACTTCCGGCGCTACGCCGAGCTGGACCACGACGCCGCCGTCGCCCGCGCCGAGACGATCTGGTCGTCGATCAACGCGCCGAACCTGGAGCAGAACATCCTGCCGACCCGCTCCCGGGCCAGCCTGGTGCTGACCAAGGGAGCGGACCACGACGTCACACGGGTGCGGCTCCGGAAGCTGTGACCCGTGAGTGGTTTTCGCGGCTCCGACCGCGAAAACCACTCACAGGTGCGTCAGCGCCTCCGTGCACTCCACGATGTTCGACGCGGAGCAGGTCTCGTCGGTCACGTGGGCGAGCTCCGGGTCGCCCGGCCCGTACACCAGCACGGCCGGGTCGCCGAGCAGCCCTGCCAGCACCGAGGCGTCGGTGAAGTAGGACGCGTACGCCGCGCCGGCGCCCGGGCCGGTGTGGCCCAGTGCCCGCGCGGCCGCCGTGGCCCGCGGGTCGGCCGGGTCGGTGGCGACCGAGGGCAGGTCGACCAGCACCTCGACCCGCGGCTGTGGCCCGGGCGCGGCGGCGCGGGCGATCGTCTCGACCTGCTCGCGGGCGGCGGCCGCGTCCACCCCGGGCACCAGCCGCAGGTCCAGCTCGAGCTCGGCGTGGTCGGGCACCAGGTTCGGCTGGGTGCCGGCGCGGAACACGCCCGGGTTGCAGGTCGCCGGGCCGTGCGTGCTGCTGGTGGGCCAGGTGTGGTCGTGCAGCGCGGCGGCGACCCGGCCGAGCGCGACGAGCGCGTTCCGTCCGAGGTCGGGCCGCGAGCCGTGCGCGCTGACGCCGTCCTGCACCAGGCGCAGCCACAGCACACCCTTGTGTCCGTGCAGCACCCGGTTCGACGTCGGCTCGGCCACCACCAGCAACGGTGAGGGCTCCAGCCCGGTCAGGGTGCGGGCGCCGTCGCAGCCGGTCTCCTCGCCGAAGGTGAACACCAGCTGCAGCGGGGTCGCCGGGGCGCTGCGCAGGGCCGCGGCGGTGATCGCGGCGACCCCGGCCTTCATGTCGGTGGTGCCGCGCCCGCGCAGCCGCCCGTCGACGACGTCACCGGCGTGCGGGTCGAACGACCAGCCGGCCGGGTCCGCCGGGACGGTGTCGAGGTGACCGGTCAGCGTGGTCGGGGGCGCGCTGCTGCCGCGGCGGGCGACGAGGTTGGCCCGGCCGGGCTGCTCCTCGCGGACGTCGACGGCGAACCCGCCGTCGTCGAGCAGGTTCGCGAGCAGGTCGGCGGCGGCCCGTTCACCACCGCCGCAGGTGTCGAGGGCGACGAGGCGGCCGGCGAGATCGACGGGGTCGGGCCCGGAGCTGCTGTCGGACACGGGGTGCTCCTTCCGAGGGGGGAGTCGGACACCGACTGTGACACGCGCCGGGGCCGATGCCATTGCTCAGCAGTTCTTTGGCACCATGTGCGGATGGGTGGGAACTCCGGCGGTGCCGACGCCGCCACTGCGGTGAGCAGCCGATTCGAGACGCTCGACGACGAGGTGGCGGCCCGGCTACGCCTCGCGGTGGGCCGGTTGCACCGGCGGATCCGGATCGACGGCAGCGAGTCGCTGCCGCCGCTGCAGCTGTCCACCCTGGTCACGGTGGAGCAGCACGGTCCGCTGCGGCTCTCCGAGCTCGCCCGCCGCGAGGGCGTGACGGCCCCGACGATGTCGCGCGTGCTCTCCGCCCTCGACGACCAGGGGATGGTGCAGCGCGCCCCGGACCCGGGTGACGCCCGCGGTGTGCTCGTGTCCGTCTCCGACGACGGCCGGGCCAAGCTGCGCGAGGTCCGCAACCAGCGCACCGCGCTGATCGCCCGCCGGCTGGACCGGCTCGACGCCGGGCAGCGGGACGCCCTGGAGGCGGCGCTGCCCGCGCTGGAGGCCCTGATCGTCCCCGACGAGGACTGAGGTCCCGCGGTCGTGGGCCGGGGTGAGCGCGGTGACCCGCCGCCGGATGCCGTGAGCGCGCTGCGCACCCTCGAACCGGCGGATCCGGACGACACCGACCTGCAGGCGCTGGCCCGGATCGTCGGCGACGCGCGCGTGGTCTGCCTGGGCGAGAGCGCGCACCTGGCGCACGAGTTCCTGCAGGCCCGCGACCGGCTGACCCGGTTCCTGGTGCGGCACCTCGGGTTCACCGTGCTCGTGCTGGAGTCCGGCTACGCCGAGGGACTGACCCTGGACCGGTGGGTCGCCGGCGGCCCGGGCGAGGTCACCGAGCTCGGCGTGCACGCGGTGGGGCACGGGCTCGGCGACAACCCGGCGACCCGGGCCCAGCTGGGATGGCTGCGCGACCACGGCGGGGTGCGGGTGGCCGGGATGGACCTGCCCGGGTCCGGCACCGACCCCGGCCCCGCTGTGCGCGAGTGCCTGGACCGGGTGCCGCCGCAGCCCGGCGACGACGAGCTGCGTGCGCTGGCCACGCTCGGGGACCGGGCGCCGACGTGCCCGCGGTCGCGGGCCCTGCGCCGGTTCCGGGCGCTCGCGCCGGCCGACCGGGCCCGGCTGGTGGCCGCGATCCGGGCACTGCCCGCTCGCGCCGCGGGGGACCCGGTGGCGCTGCGGTGCGCCCGCGGCGCCGCGCTGGTGGCGGACTGGCTGACCGACGGACCGGTGATCGCCCCGGACTCCAACCCGCGCGACGAGCTGATGGCCGACACCGTGCTCGGCCTGCTCGACGAGCTGGGCCCGCACGCCCGGGTCGTGGTGGCCGCGCACGACGGGCACGTGCAGCGCCTGCCGGTGTTCGGCGCGCCGTCGCTCGGGACGCTGCTGGCCCCGCGCCTCGGTGGCGACGTCGTGGTCGTCGGGACGACCTTCGCCGGCGGCGAGGTGATCGAGCTGCGAGCCGACCCGGACGAGCCGCTGGTCCCGCAGGACGCGGTCGTGGTGCCCGCCCCGCGGGCCGCTCCCGGGTCGCTGGACCACCTGATGGACGGGTTCGGGCCGCTGCACCTCACCGACCTGCGGCGGCTGCCGCCGGGCACGACGGACGGCGTGGACACCAAGGCGTTCCAGCACCTCACCGTGCCCACCGCGGCGGCGGCGTTCGACGCGGTGCTGCACGTCCGCGCGGTCTCACCCGAGCCCGGCGCGGCCGACCGGGTGCGGGCCGAGGTGGCCCACAGCCCGCTCTGACGCTCCCGACCGCTCGTGACCGGGCCCGAACGGCCCGGGACCTCAGGCCGGCTCGCCGTCCACGGTCACGGTGATCTCCGAGCCGTCGTCGCGCCGGCCGTCGGTCACGCTGCGCAGCCCGGCGATCCGCGCCGACTCCGGCAGCGGGTCCGGGTAGTGCCAGAACGCGTCGGCCAGCGTCGTGCCGTCACCGAGGACCGCGTGCTCGTAGTGGGCCTCGCCCTTGTACGGGCAGCGGGTGCGGGTCTCGCTGGGCACCAGCTCCACGGCGTCGGTGCGGACGTCGGCGGGCGGCAGGTACCAGCGGTTGCCCAGCCCGGTCTCGGACAGCACGGCCGGCGCATCCGACTCCGCGAGCACGGTGCGGGTGCCACCGGGCGCGGTGTGGGTGACGACGACGTGGCGGCGGGTCGGGCGGATGTCGACCCGGGTGAACGGGTCGGTGAGGTGGGCGAAGACCTGCTCGTCCTCGTCGTACCAGGCGTCGGCGGCGCCCCAGTACAGCGCGGCGAGCCCGCGCAGCCACTGGGCGGCCGCGACCGGCTCGGGGTAGGTCCACACCGCGTCGTCCTGGGTGCGGTCCCCGGCCCGCAGCGACCGGTAGGTCGCGTCACCCTTGAACGGGCAGTGCGTGGTGTGCCCGCTCGGGACGAGCACGCCCGCGTCGAGGTCCTCCTCGGGCACGTAGAGCACCGGCAGCAGGTTCGACTCGTGCAGCAGGAACCCGCGCCGGGTGTCGAGCACGGTCCGCCCGGCGAACTCGGCGCGGACCCGGCGCGGGAACGGGTGCAGCAGCAGCTTGTGCGGCGGGCCGTCGATCGCGTAGTTCACCGTCTCCGGTGCGTACGACGACAGCGGCCCCGGACGGCGGGTCAGTCCCACGGGTCCTCCTCTCCGCCGGTCCCGTCCGGGGCCGGCGTGTCACACGGCGAGCGTGACGTCCAGGTCACGGATCCAGGTGTTCAGGTCCACCATCCGCTCCAGCTGCATCCGCTCGCCCATCGGGGTGCGACCGGCCGGGGCGTCCAGCCGGGCCCGCACCGCCGCGCGGTCCACCAGCGGCGCGACCGGGGCGTCGTCGCCCTCGTTGAGGATCGCGGTCACCCGCTCGCGCAGCGAGGTCTCGTAGCCCGCGTCCTGCGTCGACGGGTACGGGCTCTTCACCCGCTGCACCACCGACTCCGGCAGGAGGTCCGTGGTGGCGTGGCGCAGCAGCGACTTCTCCCGGCCGTCGAAGGTCTTGTGCGCCCACGGGGTGCCGAAGACGTACTCGACCAGGCGGTGGTCGCAGAACGGGACCCGCACCTCGAGCCCGACGGCCATGCTCATCCGGTCCTTGCGGTCGAGCAGGACCGGCAGGAACCGCGTGAGGTAGAGGTAGCAGACCTCGCGCATCCGCCGCTCGTGCGGATCGTCGGCGGCCGGGCCGGTCAGCTCCGGGACCTCGGCGAGCGCGGCCCGGTACTGGTCCTCGACGTAGCCGGGTACGTCGAGGGCCCGCCACAGCGCCTGGTCGAAGAGCCCCGGATCGCGCTGGTCCTGGTTCAGCATCCGCCCGGCCAGCCACGGGAACGTGTCGGCGGCGATGGTGTCGGCGTCGTGGAAGTCGCGGTACCCGCCGAAGACCTCGTCGGCCGACTCCCCGGACAGCGCCACCGTCGACTCCTGCCGCACGGCCCGGAACAGCAGGTACAGCGACGTGTCCATGTCCCCGATGCCGGCCGGGAGGTCACGGGCGTGCAGGGTCGCGGCCCGCGCGGCCGGGTCCATCAGGTCCTCGGTGCGCAGCACGATGTCGCGGTGGTCGGTGCCGACCCACTTCGCCACCTCGTGCACGTAGGGCGTGTCCGGCGTGCCGCGCACGTCGTCGGCGGTGAAGTTGTCGGCGTGGCCGGCGAAGTCGACCGCGAACGAGCGGACCGGTTCCGGCACGTGCCGGGCGGCCAGCGCGGTGAGCGCCGAGGAGTCGAGCCCGCCGGAGAGCAGCGTGCACAGCGAGACGTCGGAGTAGAGCTGGCGTTCGACGGTGTCCTCGAGCAGCTCGCGGACGTGCCCGACGGTGGTGTCGACGTCGTCGGTGTGCCCGGTGTCGGCGAGCTGCCAGTAGCGCTCTTCCCTGCAACCGCTGCAGCCGCCGTAGCCGCTGTCACCGCTGCGCCCGATGCGCACGATGCAGCCCGGCGGCACCTCCCGCATCCCGCGGAAGACCGCGTTCGACGGGTCGGCGACGAACACCAGCGCCCGGCGCAGCCCGTCGGCGTCGACGGTCCGGTCGGCCAGCGGGTTCGCCAGGATCGCCTTGGGCTCGGAGCCGAACAGGACCCCGTGCGGCGTGGGGAGGTAGTAGAGCGGCTTGATCCCGAGCCGGTCGCGGACCAGCACGAGCTCCTGCGTCGCGGTGTCCCACAGGGCGTAGGCGAACATGCCGTTGAGCCGCCGGGCGACGTCGCGCGGGTCGCGCCGGCCCCACTCGCGGTGCGCGCGCAGCACGACCTCGGTGTCGCTGGCCGTGCGGAACCGGTGGCCCGCGGCCGCGAGCTGCTCGCGGAGCTCACGGAAGTTGTAGGTCTCGCCGGAGTACACGATGTGCAGGGCCGGCTCGCCGTCGTCGTCGAGCGACATGGGCTGGCGGCCGCCCTCGACGTCGATGACCGCCAGCCGTCGGTGGCACAGCGCCGCCGGGCCCTCGGCCCACACGCCCTGCTGGTCCGGTCCCCGGCAGGCCATCGTCTCGTTCATCGCGGCCAGGGTGCGGGCGTGCTCGTCCGCACCGAGGTCGTGGCGGTGGTCGATCCAGCCGCAGATTCCGCACACGGGCGCCTCCTCGTGGGTTGGGTGAAGATCCTCCGCGAAGTCGATTGCATCGCTAATCGTTGCGTAACGCAACATGGCGAACGGCTGACGATGATCACGGCCGGACGGCGCAGTCCGCGGCGGCCGGGCCGACGGGAACCTTTCGATCCGCTTACGTGATTGCGATCGTCAATGTTGCGGTCCGCAACGTGTGTAGCATGCGAATCATGACGGAACGTCCGATTGGCCCGATTGACGACGGCGGAACCGGTGGCGGTGTCGCCACGGCCGAGCGCGACGCCCCGACCGGCCCCCGGCGCTCGTCCGCCGAGGAGTCGCTGTACTCGCTGGAGAAGCAGATCACCCTGCTCGTGCGGCGCACCATGGAGTCGGTGTGGGCGCACGGCTACGGCACCAACGAGGCCGTCGACCGCTACACCTACCCGGTGCTGATGCTGCTCGACGACGAGGGCTCGCTCTCGCTCACCGCGCTCACCGGCAAGCTGGGCGTCAGCAAGCCCACCGCCAGCCGCCAGGTGTCGCGGCTGTCCCGGGCCGGGCTGGTCGACGTCTCGCCGCACGAGCGTGACCCGCGCTCGGTGAGCGTCACGCTCACGCCCGCCGGCCTGGCCGCCCGCGAGCAGGTCCGCGCCGCCCGGCTGGCCCCGCTGCGCGACGTGATCGCACACTGGCCCGACGCCGACCGCGACGCCCTCGCCGGGCTCCTCGACCGGTTCAACACCGACCTGGACCAGTACCTGCGGTAGGCCCGCCGCCGCGCCCGCACCCGACCGGCTCATCGGTGTCGCTACCCGGTGCGCGCGGCGGTCCGCCCTCCGGGTGATGCCATAGTGGGGGGCCGGGCGGTCACGCCCGGCGACGCGGAACCGGTGACGGGGGGTCGGTGCGAGCGTGGATGCGCTGGTGGCACTCGTCGCCGGGGTACTGGACGGCATCCGGGGTCTGGGGATCCCGGACGCGTGCCCCGGCGACTGGGCATGGTCGGTCACCGCCCTGGGGGTGCTGACCGGTCTGCTGCCGACCGCCGGGGCCCTGACCGTGGCGCTGCTGCGCCGCCGGATCGGGTCCGGCTCGGCGTCCGGCTACAACGCCGCCGAGTCCGTGCTGATCGGCGGCGTGGGCGTGCTCGCCGCGGGGCTGCTCCCGCTCGCCGTGTTCCTCGGCGCCGGTGGCGCGTTCTCGCTCGCCACCCAGGGTGAGGCGGTCCCCGGGCTGAGCGCCGCGGCCACGAGCTCGATCCGGGTCACCACCTGCGACATCGTCGGCACCCAGAGCAGCTACCTGGGTCGGGGCAGCGTCGCGGGCTCCATCGGCGGCGGCGACGTCGTCACCTCGGTGACCGCGGTGGCGCTGCTCGGTGTCGTCCCGCTGCTGGCCGTCGCGCTGGTCGCGGTCCAGGCCCGCACCGCGCTGCGCCGCGGGCCGCGCTGGCCCGCCAAGTTCTTCTGGCTGTCGCTGTTCTCGCTGATCGTGCTCACCGCGGCGGTGCCGGCCGGTACCGCCGAGCACCTGTGGGTGGGCATCCTCGGCGGGAGCCTCGCCGGCGTGCTGGTCGTCCCGATGGTCCCGGCCCCGTCGCGGGCGCGGATCGAGCAGATCCGTGCCGGGCGGGCGGAGGCGCGCTCGTCGCGGGCGTCGCCGGCTGCGCCGCAGGCGGGCACGGGGTCGTCGCGGGCCGGTCGGGGCAGCGGCACCGGCGTCGCCCCGCAGAGCCGGGTCACCGCGACCCCGAGCGTGGCCGAACGGCTGGCCGAGCGCTTCGGCCGGCGCGAGCCGGAGCACCCGGTCGAGCTGTCCGGACGGACCGCCGCCGGCCGGGGCGCGGAGCAGGCGGCCGGCGCGCCGCCGGTCGCGCAGTCCGCCCCGTACGCCGGCTTCCACGCGCCGCCGCCCGGGCCCGGGCCGGGCGGGCGACCGCCGCAGGCCTACCACGGCGGCCCGCCGGGCGCGGCCCCGCCGAGCGGCCCGGGCCGGCCCCCGACCGGGCCCGCCGCGCACCCCGCGGCCGGGCCGCTGCGCCCGCACGGGCCACCGTCCGGCGGGCCCTACCCGCCGCCGGCGCCCCCGGGCCGGCCGCCCCGCAACCCGACGCTCGTCGCACCCGTTCCGGGAGCGCCGCCGCGCGGGCCGCGGTTCCGGCTGCTCAAGCGGCTCGGGGCCGGTGGCTTCGGCGGGGTCTGGCTCGCCCACGACGCCAAGCTCGGCCACACCGTCGCCGTCAAGTCCGCGCACGCCGCCGACCCGGAGACCGAGGAGCGGATCCGCCGCGAGGCCGCCGCGCTCGGCTCCATGCGGCACCCGTGCTGCGTGGAGATCTACGACCTGCTGCACGCGTCGTCCGACCCCGGGCTGCAGGGGATGGACGGGCTGGTCATCGTCATGCAGTACGTCGACGGCAAGTCGCTGGGCGAGCTGGTCGGCGAGCGCGGCCCGGTCGACGACATCTCCGCGGCCAGGATCTGGACCGGGATCGCCGGCGCGCTGGACACCGCGCACCGCGGTGGGGTGCTGCACCGCGACATCAAGCCGGGCAACATCGTCGTCGACCCGCAGGGGCACCCGCACCTGATCGACTTCGGTATCGCCCGCAAGCAGGGGGACTCGACCCTGACCCAGACCGGGTACGTGCTCGGTACCCCGGACTACCTCGCCCCGGAGACGGCGGCGGGCAAGCCGGCGTCGCCGGCGTCCGACGGCTGGCAGCTCGCGGCCGCGGTGTCGTTCGCGCTGAGCGGTCACCCGCCGCGGGGCGAGTCGAGCGACGCGGTGGCCGGCCTGCGGGCGGCCGCGGCCGGGGCGAAGCTGACCCACCTGCCGAACCGGACGGCGCACCTGTCGCTGCTCAAGCAGGCGATGCGCACCGAGCCGCAGCGGCGTCCGGAGCTGCGCACGGTGCAGTCCAAGCTGGACGGCTGGCTGCAGCGGCACGGCTACCGGGCGGACGGGCCGGTCACCGCGGTGTTCGAGCGCCAGTAGCGGTCCGTGCCGTGCCGGGCGGCCCGTGGCCGGGCGCTGCGGCCGTCGGGGGCCGGCGGGCCGGTCACAAACGGGCTGGCCACAGCCAGGCCCTCGCATCCAGGCGGCCGGATCCAGGCGGCCGGATCCAGGCGGCCGGATCCAGGCGGCCGGATCCAGGCGGTCGCATCCAGGCGGTCGCATCCAGGCGGTCGCATCCACGCGGTCGCATCCACGCCGTCACATCCAGGCATCGACGAACAGGTGCACCGCGAGGCCGATCCCGGCCAGCGCGATCGCGACCCGCAGGGCTCGGCCCGGGAGCCGCCGGGCGACGGCGGGTCCGAGCCGCCCGCCGAGGAGCAGGCCGAGGGCGAGTGCCGGGACCGCAGCCCAGGCCACGTCACCGAGCACGGCGAACCCGACGGCGGCGATCGCGTTCGCCGCCCAGGTCAGGACGTTCTTCAGCGCGTTGGCCCGTAGCAGGGTCGCCCCGGGCAGCGCGGCGAGCAGCGCCAGCATCAGGACCCCGGCGGCGGCGCCGAAGTAGCCGCCGTAGATGGCGATCCCGAAGACGCCGAGGGCGACCCCCGCGCCGGGCCGGCGGGTCGCGGCCGGGCGCGGCGGGACGAGCAGCAGCACCGAGGCGGCGGCGACCAGGAACGGCACGATGCGTTCGAAGCCGCCCTCCGGCGTCACCAGCAGCAGGCCGGCGCCGGTGGCCCCGCCGAGCAGTGCGGGCAGCACCCAGCGCCGGACCTGGTGCCCGGCCCCGCGCAGCTCGGGCCGGGACCCGGAGACCGAGCCGGCTCCCAGGAACAGCATGCAGACGGTGTTGGTGACGTTCGCCGTCGTCGCCGGGAGCCCGACGGCCAGCAGCGCGGGGTAGGAGAACAGCGACGCCAGGCCGGCCACGGAGCCGATCAGCCCGGCGGCGACCCCGGCCGCGAACAGCAGCGCGGCCCCGGTCGCGGTCACCGGGCGCACCGAGCGCGACGAATGCGATGCCCGTCCACGCCTACCGGTCGGTCACCGCGGCCGACGCCCCCACGACCTGGTCACGGGATCATCCTGGCACACCTGGCACCACCGACACCGCACAGGCGTCCCAGGACGGATGCGGCCCGCGCAACGGGTCAGTGGTGGGGCGGGGCGGGCAGGTTCTCCGCGTCCTCGAAGATCAGGAAGGTGCGGGTCGCGATCACTCCGGGCAGCGCCTGGAGCTGTTCGAGCACCACACGGCGCAGCGCGTCGTTCCCCGCGGCCCGCACGAGCAGCATCACGTCGAACTCACCACCGAGCAGGGCCATGTGCCGGACCTCGGGAATCGTCCGCAGCCGCTCCTGCAGGTCCCGCCAGTTGCTCTGCCGGACCGTCATCGTCACGTAGGCCGAGGTCGTCAGGCCGACCTTGGCGGGGTCCACCCGGGCGGAGAAGCCCGTGATCACGCCGTCGGCGACCAGGCGTTCGAGGCGGGCGTAGGCGTTGGCCCGCGAGATCATGACGCGTTCGGCGAGCGCCCGGCCGGACAGCCGGGCGTCCGCCTGCAGCTCGGCGACGATCCGGTGGTCGACGGCGTCCAGAGGGGCGTCCAATCGTCTCTCCCGTCCCGCTGTACGGCGCGCCGGGTGAGCCACTCGTTGCGCGACAGCGACTCGTCTCGTCCGGTCGTCTCGGAATTCCACGCAACCGTAGCCGAATGGGCGTTCGGCTCGCGAGGATCGTGCCTCGACGTCGTGCCGATGGAGGTCCAGATGACAGCCGACCCGCTCGCGCAGGCCATCACTGTGGCCCGGGCGCTGGAGGAGACCGGCGAGCTCGTCGAGGGGGTGCCGGCGCCCGACACCGGTGCCCTGGTCGAGGGCTATCGGCGGCTGGTGCTCGCCCGCAGGCTGAACGAGCAGGCGAGCGCGCTCGTCCGCCAGGGCCGGCTGGCGGTGTACCCGTCCTCGCGCGGGCAGGAGGCCTGCCAGGTGGCGTGCGCGTCCGTGCTCGGCGACGGGGACTGGCTGTTCCCGACCTACCGCGACACGGCGGCGATCGCCGCGCGCGGGGTCGACCCGGTCGAGGTGCTGAGCATGCTGCGCGGGGACTGGCACTGCGGGTACGACCCGGTCGTGCACAAGGTCGCCCCGCAGGCCACGCCGCTGGCCACCCAGCTCCTGCACGCCGTCGGCGTCGGGCACGCCGCCCGGCTGCGCGGCGAGGACACCGTGGTGATGGCGCTGTGCGGGGACGGCGCGACGAGCGAGGGCGACTTCCACGAGGCGTGCAACTTCGCGGCCGTCTTCGCCGCGCCGGTGGTGTTCCTCGTGCAGAACAACAAGTACGCGATCTCGGTGCCGCTGGCCCGCCAGTCGGTCGCGCCCTCGCTCGCGGCCAAGGCGATCGGTTACGGCATGCCCGGGGTCCGCGTGGACGGCAACGACCTCGTCGCCCTCGACCACACCCTCGGCGAGGCCGTGGCGCGCGCCCGGGCGGGGCAGGGCCCGACGCTGGTCGAGGCGGACACCTACCGGATGGAGTCGCACACCAACGCCGACGACGCCACCCGCTACCGCACCGACGACGAGGTCGCCGAGTGGGTGGGCCGCGACCCGCTGCGCCGTGTGCAGACCTACCTGAGGGCGGCGGGAGCCCTCGACGACGCCCGCGAGGACGAGATCGCGGCGGTGGCGGAGGAGATGGCCGCCGGCGTCCGGGCCGGACTGGGCGCCGAGGCGGCGGTCGCCCCGGAGGAGCTGTTCGCCCACGTCTACGCCACGCCCACACCCCAGCTGGTCGAGCAACGTGCGGGCCTGCGGACCGAGCTCGCGTTCGAGGAGGCCTGATGTCCGAGCCGAAGATGACCATGGCGCAGGCCCTCAACACCGCGCTGCGCGACGCCCTGACCGCGGACGACGCGGTGGTGGTGTTCGGCGAGGACGTCGGCGCCCTCGGTGGGGTGTTCCGGGTGACCGACGGGCTGCACCGCGACTTCGGTGAGCGGCGGTGCTTCGACACCCCGCTGGCCGAGTCCGGGATCGTCGGGATGGCGGTCGGGATGGCGATGAACGGGATGCGCCCGGTCGTCGAGATGCAGTTCGACGCGTTCGCCTTCCCGGCCTTCGAGCAGGTCACCAGCCACGTCGCGAAGCTGGCCAACCGCACGCGGGGCGCCCTGCGGCTGCCGATGGTCATCCGGATCCCCTACGCCGGGGGGATCGGCGGGGTCGAGCACCACTGCGACTCCTCCGAGGCCTACTACGCCCACACCCCGGGCCTCACGGTCGTCGCCCCCGCCACCAACGCGGACGCCTACGGCCTGCTGCGGGCGGCGATCGAGAGTCCGGACCCGGTCGTGTTCCTGGAGCCGAAGAAGCACTACTTCGCCAAGGAGGAGGTCGACGTCGGCGCGGGGGTGCCGCCGATCGGCCGCGCGGTCGTGCGCCGGCCCGGCGCGGACGCGACGCTGATCGCCTACGGACCCTCGGTGCCCGTGGCGCTGGCCGCCGCCGAGCAGGCCGCGACCGAGGGGCGGGACCTGGGCGTGCTCGACCTGCGCTCGATCGTGCCGTTCGACGACGAGACGGTCGCCGCCGAGGTCCGCCGGAGCGGGCGCGCCGTCGTGGTCGCCGAGGCACCGGGCTTCGCCTCGGTGGCCTCGGAGATCGCCGCGCGGGTGTCCGAGCGCTGCTTCCACCATCTCGAGGCCCCCGTGCGCCGCGTCACCGGGTTCGACGTGCCCTATCCCGCTCCGAAGCTGGAGCGCCACTTCCTGCCCGGCGTCGACCGGATCCTCGACGCCGTCGACACCCTGCACTGGGAGGACGCCGCGTGAGCGCGCAGGTCTTCACCCTGCCCGACCTGGGGGAGGGCCTCACCGAGGCGGAGCTGGTCCGGTGGCTGGTCGCGGTCGGTGACACGGTCGCGGTCGACGCGCCCGTCGCCGAGGTCGAGACGGCCAAGGCGATGGTCGAGGTGCCCTCGCCGTTCGGCGGCGTGGTCGCTCAGCTGCACGGTGCGGAGGGCGCCACGCTCGCCGTCGGCGAGCCGCTCATCTCTGTCACCACCGAGGAGGCTGCCACCACCGAGGAGACGCCGAGCGCCGCGGAGCAGACCTACGTGGAGGAGGAGCGGGCCGGGTCGGGCAACGTCCTCATCGGGTACGGCACCTCCGGCGGTGCCCCGTCGTCCCGGCGCCGGCGCCGGGGCGCCGCTCCCACCTCCGCGGTGCCCGCCCCCGCCCCGCGGGATCCCCGGGGGAACGGCGACCGGCCCGCGGTGATCTCGCCGATCGTCCGCAGGCTCGCCCGGCTCGAGGGAGTGGACCTCGCTGCGCTGGCGGGGACGGGTCCGGCCGGCCTGATCACCCGCCGGGACGTCGAGGCCGCCGTGGCCGCCGCGGCGCCACAGAGCCCGCCGGCTCCGCAGAGCCCGACGACACAGCAGCCCCCGACGACACAGCAGCCCCCGACGACACAGCAGAGCCTGACGACACAGCAGAGCCCGACGACACAGCAGGGCCCGACGGCACCGCCGGCTCCCGTCGCCGAGGACGGCGTGGACCGCCGGACCGGCCTCCCGATCCGCACCCGCGTCCCGCTCACGGGCCTGCGCAAGGCCGTCGCCGAGACCCTGTCGCGGAGCCGTTCCGAGATCCCCGAGGCCACCACCTGGGTGGACGTGGACGCGACCGCGTTGCTGGAGCTGCGCGCGCAGCTCGGGGCGCGTGGTGCGGCACCGGGTGTCCTCGCCATGGTCGCCCGGTTCGTCGTCGCCGGATTGGCCCGCTTCCCCGAGCTCAACTCCCGTGTGGACACCGGACGCGGCGAGATCACCCACCTCGACGGCGTCCACCTCGGGATCGCCGCGCAGACCGACCGCGGACTCGTGGTGCCCGCGGTCCGGGACGCGCACCGGCTCGGCATGCGCGGCCTCGACAGCGAGATCCGCAGGCTCACCGCGGCGGCCCGCGCGGGCACCGCGACCGCGGCCGAGCTCAGCGGCGGCTCGTTCACCCTGAACAACTACGGGGTGCTCGGCGTCGACGGCAGCGCCGCGATCATCAACCATCCCGAGGCCGCCATCCTCGGCATGGGCCGGATCCTGCCGCGCCCGTGGGTCGTCGACGGCGAGATCGTCGCCCGGCAGATCGTGCAGCTGTCGCTGGTGTTCGACCACCGCGTGTGCGACGGCGGCACGGCGGGCGGGTTCCTCCGGTTCGTCGCCGACGCCGTCGAGTCCCCGGCCTCCGCGATGGCCGACCTGTGACCGCCGGACGCAGCGTCGACCTCGTCGTCCTGGGCGAGGGTTCCGGCCGCTACGCCTGCGTGTAGCGCGTCGCCCAGCTCGTCCTGGTGGAGAAGGACGAGCTGGGTGTGGCACCTGCCTGCACCGGGGCGGCATCCCGACCGAGGCCTTGCTGCACGCCGCCGAGGTGACCGACTACGCCAGGGGCGCGGCGCAGGTCGGCGTGCGTGCCGAGCCGTACGGCGTCGACATGCCGGCGGTGCTGTGGTCACGCTTCGTTGTCGATGCCTAGGTGTCGATGCCTAGGTGTCACTGCTTCGTTGTCAATGGTTCGTTGACGCCGGCATTTCGTCAACGAACCGACGACCCCCGGCCCGCCGGGGGAGCGGCCGGAACCCGGCCGCGCTCCGCCCCGGACCGGGCGAGAACGTGCTGATCGTCGGGCCCTGGTGCTGTGACACGCGCGCTTGCGCCCGTCCGAGGGCGAGAACGTGCCACTCGCCACCCGCGGTCCGCCCAGATGCACGCTGTCGCCCCTTGGAGGGCGAGAACGTGCCGCTCGGTGCCGACGCCCGGCCCGACGTGCACGCTGTCGCCCACAGCCCACAGCCCACAGCCCACAGCCCACAGCCCACAGCCGCCGCGCCCACCGGCCTGGCCCGGGTCCGGCTCACCGGCAGAACCGGCATCGCCCGGACCGGCGCCGCACCCCCTGGCGTCCGGGGCGGGCTGGCCGGGCGCGGCGGCAGCCGGCTCGGTGTGCCCCGGCCCGGCCGCCTCGCGACCGGCCATCCGGCGCGGCGGACGCCCGACGGCGATGCGCTCCGGCGACGCCGACCGGGCCGTGTCCCGGCCGGCTCGGGAGCCGCGCTGCCTGGGCCGCGGTCCGGGAGCCGGCGGTCCGGGGCGAGCGGCCCCGGGGGGCGCGCGGGTACCGGACCGAGGGCCGGCAAGCTCTGCAGCAAGAGCTGGGGCGGGGCGGCCCCCGGGGGTGCGGGTACCGGAGCCGACAGGTCAGGCCGGCGTGCCGTGCGCCGCCCGGGCGTTCCGCAGGGCGCGGCCCCACCAGACGAGCTGGCCGGCGAGCACGTGGGCGGCGGCCGCCCCGGCGCCGCCGTCGGTGAGGCGGCCGTCGGCGTCGAACAGCGACCAGAACTCGTGCAGGCTCACCGCGTCCCGCACCGGCGCGCCGTGCAGCTCCACGAACACCGTACGCAGGTGCTCGACGGCGCGGATCCCGCCGGACAGGCCGCCGTAGCTGACGAACCCGACCGGCTTGGCCGCCCACTCGGCGTGGAACGCGTCGATCGCGGACTTGAGCCCGGCCGGATAGGAGTGGTTGTACTCCGGGGTCACGACGACGAACGCGTCGGCGGCGTCGAGCCGGCGCCGCAGGTCGTCGTCGGCCGTGTCGAGGGAGGGGGAGAGGGTCGCCGCGGCCAGGTCGACCACATCGGTGACGACGTCGTCGCGCCCGGCGAGCTCCCCGGCGAACCAGCGGGCCGCGGTCGGCCCGAACCGGCCGGTGCGGACGCTGCCGATGATCACCGCGATCCGGACGGGACCGTCGCGCCCGCCGTCATCGGCCGCCGCGGCGGTCCGGGTACCGGAGCCGGTGACACCGGAGGCGGTGGTATCGGAGCCGGAAGTGCCGGAGGTGGTGGTGCCGGTGAGGGTGGTGCCGGAGGTGGACACGGGTGCGCTCCTCGGGATCGTCGGGCGGCCCTTCCGCCCGCTCCCGGACCACGCTAAAAGCTCGATCTCACTTCAGGTCAAGCTCAGCTCGGATGGGCGGGGTCGCCGGCCTCCCGCGAGTGCAGCGCGAACCAGAGCTCGGCCCGCACACCCGGCGAGTCGAGGTCCCGCTCGAGCAGCGAGCCCGCCTTCTCGATCCGGGCGCGCAGCGTGTGCCGGTGCACCCCGAGCCGGCCCGCGGCCGGATCCCACTGGCCGTGGTGGGCCAGCCACTCGCGCAGCGAGCCGATCAGGTCGCCCCGGCGCTGCGCGTCGTGCCGCACCAGGGGAGCGAGCACCGACTCGGCGAAGGCGGTGGCGTCCTCCGGGGCCATGAGCGCGGCGAGCCCGCTGCCGGCCAGGTCGGCGAACCGCAGCACCGCCCGGTCCCGCCGGCCGGCCGCGTCGAGAGCCCGGCCCGCCTCGCGCAGCGCCCGGCCGAGGCCGGTCACCGGCACCGGGTCGGAGATGCCGGCGCGGATGCCGCGGACCCGGGCGGCCAGCGCGAGCACCGGCTCCACCGCGTCCGCCCCGACCACGGCCGCGACGTGGCCGTCCAGCTCGGCGTGGAAGCCGGCCGAGGCGCGCTCGAGCGCGTCGAGCAGGATCTCGGAGCGCCCCGGGGCGGGCCGTCCGCCGAGCGCGACGACGACCAGGTCGCCGTCGGGCAGCGGGCCCCAGGTATCGGCCAGCACCTCCTCGGCGCCGCAGCCGGGCAGCGTGGCCAGGGCCCGCAGCACCGCGGTGCGCAGCCGCTGCTCGGCGCGCCCGGCGGCGGCGCTGCGGGCGTGGGCCAGGGTCAGCACCGAGACCGCGGACCCGATGACCTGACGGTCGACCGGGCTGAACCGCCGGTCCCGGCCGACCGCGAGCACGGCGGGCCCGACGAGGCGGACCGGCTGCAGGACCACCTGCCCGCCGCCGGCGGAGACCGTGACGCTGGACGGCCCGGCGTGCTCGCGCACTCGGGCGATCTCGCCGGCGAGGGCCGCGGCCCGGGGGGAGGCCTGCGGCGGGGCGGCGTGCCGGACCCGGTCGTCGGCGTCGGAGATCAGCACCCAGGCCCCGAGCCGGTCGGCGAGCCGGTCCAGTACCCGCCCGGTGCTGCCGTCGCGGTCCTCGCCGAGAGCGGCGGCGGTGAGCGCCCGCTGGGCCTCATCGGTGCGCACGACCTCGGCGAAGCGCTCGGCGGCGCGGGCCTCCGTGACCGCGCGGGTCAGTGCCAGGAACGGCGTCCGCTCCGGGACCTCGAGCAGCGGCAGGCCCGCCCGGGTGCAGGCGTCGGTGACGGCCGGCAGGTGCTCGTCGTGCCCGAGGCCGGTGCCGAAGCCGAGCCCGGCCAGACCGTGCCGCGCCAGCCGGGCGACGTAGCGCTGCGGGTCGCCCGCCGGACCGAGCCCGGTGGTCAGCAGCAGCTCGCCGCCGTCCAGGTACGGGGTGGGGTCGCGCAGCTCGCTGGAATGCACCCAGGAGATACGTCGATCCAGATCCGCGGAGGAACACACGGCCCGCAGTCCGAGTCTGCGGTCGGCGCACAGATCGCGCAGCGTGAACGGCACGGAGCCCCCTGACAGACCGGAGTGTCGGCAACATCGAACTCGACGATCCGGACACTACCGCCTCCCGGTGTCGTCGATCACGCTGTCCGGCACGGATCTGCCATCGTCGGGAAGGATCAGCGTGACCACCACCACGCCGCCGCGCTATGTCGGTACGAGCATGCTGCGCAAGGAGGACCCGGCCCTGCTGACCGGCCGGGGGACCTGGACCGACGGCATCGTCCCGCCGGGGACCCTGCACATGGCGTTCGTCCGGAGCCCGCTGCCGCACGCCCGGATCGTCTCGGTCGACACCACGGCCGCCCGGGAGCACCCGGGCGTGACCGCCGTGTTCACCGCCGAGGACGTCGACGACGAGTTCCTGGTCGGCATCCCGTGCGGCTGGCCGGTCACCGAGGACATCAAGATCCCGGACCACCGGCCGCTGGCGCGGGGCGAGGTCAACCACGTCGGCGACGGTGTCGCGGTCGTGCTGGCCACCGACGCCGCCGCCGCGCGGGACGCGGCCGACCTGGTCGACGTGGAGTACTCCGAGCTGCCGGCCGTGGTCGACATGGCCGACTCGCTCGCCGAGGACGCCCCGCTGGTCCACGCCGAGCTGGGCACCAACCACTGCTACACCTGGCCGCTGGCCACCGGTGACGTCGACGCCGCGTTCGCCGAGGCCGACGTCGTCGTGTCCGGGCAGTACCTGCAGCAGCGGGTGATCCCGTCCCCGATGGAGCCGCGCGCCGTGGTCTGCGTGCCGGACCAGGTCGGCGGCGGGTTCACCGTCTACACCGCCACCCAGGTGCCGCACTTCGTGCGCGACCTGCTGGCCGCGGTCACCGGGATCTCCGACACCAAGATCCGTGTCGTCGCCCCGGACGTGGGCGGCGGCTTCGGCGCCAAGCTCAACGTCTACGCCGAGGAGTACCTCGCACTGGTCCTGGCGCGGAAGCTGAACAAGCCGGTCAAGTGGACCGAGACCCGCTCGGAGCACCACCAGGCCACCACGCACGGCCGGGGCCAGATCCAGGACATCTCGGTCGCGGCCACCGCCGACGGCAAGATCCTCGGGATGAAGATCGAGCTGCTCGCCGACATGGGCGCCTACCTGCAGCTGCTCACCCCGGGCATCGCCGTGTTCGGGGCCTTCACCTTCTGCGGGCTCTACGACTTCGGCAGCTACTCGTTCACCTGCCGCGGGGTGTTCACCAACCTCACCCCGACCGACGCCTACCGCGGCGCGGGCCGCTCCGAGGCCGCCTACGGCCACGAGCGGATCATGGACGACCTGGCTCGTGAGCTGGGTATGGACCCGGCCGAGGTGCGGCTGCGCAACCTGCACCCGAAGTTCGACGAGCCGCGCACGGTGCCCTCCGGCGTGCAGTACGACTCCGGCGACTACGAGACCTGCATGCGCCGGGCGATGGAGCTGGCCGACTACGACGCGCTGCGGGCCGAGCAGCGCCGGCGGCGCGAGGCCGGTGACGCGGTCCAGCTCGGCATCGGCTTCGGCAACTTCACCGAGTCCGGCGGCCTGTCGCCGTCGAAGGTCGCGGCCGGGGTGCGGCTGCAGTCCGGTGGCTGGGAGCAGGCGACCGTCCGGATGACGACCTCGGGCAAGGTCGAGGTCGTGACCGGCACCTCGCCGCACGGGCAGGGCCACGAGACGGCGTGGTCGCAGATCGTCGCCGACCGGCTCGGCGTGCACCCCGACGACGTCGAGGTGCTGCACAGCGACACGCTGATCGCGCCGTTCGGCCGCGACACCTACGGCTCGCGCAGCCTGGCCGTCGGCGGCTCGGCCGTGCACCTGGCGGCGGGCAAGGTGCTGGACAAGGCGCGCCGGATCGCCGCGCACCTGCTCGAGGCCGACGAGACCGACCTCGAGTTCGACTCCGGCACGTTCCGGGTGGCGGGGACCGCGTCGCCGTCGGTCACCATCCAGGAGGTCGCCGGGGCGGCCTCGCTGGCCGCGGACCTGCCCGAGGGCATGGAGCCGAACCTGACCGCCGACTCGGCGTTCGACCCGCCGAACTTCACCTGGCCGTTCGGCACCCACGTCTGCGTGACCGAGGTGGACACCGAGACCGGCTTCACCCGGATCCGCCGCTACGTCGCCGTGGACGACTGCGGCGTGGTCGTGAACCCGACGATCGTGGAGGGCCAGCTGCACGGCGGCATCGCCCAGGGCATCGGGCAGGCGCTCTACGAGCACGCCACGTTCGACGCCGACGGCAACCCCACCGCGGGCAACCTCGCCGCCTACACCGTGCCCGCGGCGTCCGACCTGCCCAGCTTCGAGCTGGACCAGCTGGTGACGCCCTCGCCGACCAACCCGCTCGGGGTGAAGGGCATCGGCGAGTCCGGCTCGATCGGCTCGTCGCCGGCCGTGGTCAACGCGGTGATCGACGCCGTGGCGCACCTGGGTGTGACCCATGTGGACATGCCCGCGACCCCGCAGGCCGTCTGGCGGGCCATCAGCGCCGCGAGGCGGGGAGACAACCGGCCCGCCGCGGAGCAGACTGCCTGACACGCCCGAGGAGAGGAGACATTCCCATGGTGGCCATCAACTGCGACATGGGCGAGTCGTTCTCGATCTACCACTGCGGGGACGACGAGGGGCTGATGCCGTTCGTGACCGTCGCCAACGTGGCGTGCGGCTTCCACGCGTCCGACCCGCGGGTGATGACCCGCACCGTGAAGCTCGCCAAGCGGCACGGGGTGAAGGTCGGGGCGCACCCGTCGCTGCCGGACCGCGAGGGGTTCGGCCGGCGCGAGATGAAGATGGACCGCGAGGAGCTGACCGCGGCGGTGGTGTACCAGATCGGCGCACTGTCGGGGTTCCTGCGCTCGGAGGGCATGGAGCTGCACCACGTCAAGGTGCACGGCTCGCTCTACGGCATGTCCGCGCGCGACCCGGAGGTCGCCGAGGCGATCGCGGACGCGGCCGACGTGTTCGGCGCGCCGCTGATGGGGCTGACCGGCAGCGTCCACGAGCAGGTGTGGGGCGGCCGGGAGGCGGGCTTCATCGCCGAGTACTACGCCGATCTCGACTACCGCGACGACGGATCGCTGATCATCACCCGCGAGCACCAGGCGTTCGACCCGGCCCGCTCGGCCGAGCGGGCGCTGCGCGCGGTCACCGAGGGCAAGGCGACCTCGGAGAGCGGCAAGGAGATCCCGGTGCGCGCGGACTCGGTCTGCGTGCACTCCGACACCCCGAACGCCGTCGAGCTGGCCCGCGCGGTCAACCAGGCCCTGCAGCCCCACCTCGACAGGTAAGACCCAGCACAGCACGAAGGAGTCCAGGTGCCCCGACACGAGGTCGTCTCCCCGATCCCCGGCGTGTTCTACCGCCGGCCCGACCCCGACAGCCCCCCGTTCGCCGAGGACGGTGCCTCGGTCACCGACGACTCGCCGGTCGGCCTGGTGGAGGTCATGAAGTCGTTCCACCAGATCCCGGCCGGCGCGTCCGGCACGGTGGTCGAGTTCCTCGTGGGCGACGAGGACGAGGTCGACGCCGGGCAGCCGGTGGCCGTGGTGGAGACGGCATGAGGGGAGCACCGTGAGACGGCTGCTCGTCGCCAACCGCGGGGAGATCGCCGTCCGGATCATCCGGGCCGCCCGCGACCTGGGGATCTCGACGGTCGCCGTGGCGTCGAAGGCCGACGCCGACGCGCTGCACACCCGCCTCGCCGACACGAGCGTGGAGATCGGGCCGTCGCCGGCGTCGAAGTCCTACCTGGTGGCGGACGCGCTCCTCGCCGCGGCGAAGGAGACCGGCGCGGACGCGATCCACCCCGGATACGGGTTCCTCTCCGAGCGGGCGGCGTTCGCCGACGCCGTCGCCGGGGCCGGGCTGACCTTCGTCGGGCCCGCCGGGTCGGTGATCGAACGGATGGGGGACAAGGTCGCCGCCCGCGAGGTCGCGCGCGCGGCCGGGGTCCCGACGGTGCCCGGCACACCCGGCGGCGTGTCCGGCGTCGACGCCGCGGTCGAGGCCGCCCGCGAGACCGGCTACCCGGTGATGCTCAAGGCCGCGGCCGGCGGCGGCGGGCGCGGCATCCGGGTGGTGCACGACGAGGACGGGCTGCGCTCGGCGTTCGGGCAGGCCTCCACCGAGGCGCAGAAGGCGTTCGGCGACGGGACGATGTACCTGGAGCGGTTCGTCGAGCGGGCCCGGCACGTCGAGGTGCAGGTCCTCGGCGACGGCACGGACGCGGTCCACCTGTTCGAGCGGGAGTGCTCGCTGCAGCGCCGCCGGCAGAAGGTCGTCGAGGAGGCGGTCTCGCCGGGCATCTCGCAGCAGGTCCGCGACGCGATGACGACGGCCGCGGTGCAGCTGTGCCGCGAGGTCGGCTACACCTCCGCCGGCACCGTCGAGTTCCTCGTGGACGACGATTCCGGCGCGTTCTTCTTCATCGAGATGAACACCCGGATCCAGGTCGAGCACCCGACGACCGAGCTGGTCACCGGCATCGACCTGGTCGCCGAGCAGCTGCGGATCGCGGCGGGCTCACGGCTGCGGTTCACCCAGGAGCAGATCGAGCGCCGCGGCCACGCCATCGAGTACCGGGTCTGCGCCGAGGACCCGGCGCGCGACTTCCTGCCGCAGCCCGGCCCGGTCGGGCGGGTCACGCTGCCGTCCGGGCCGTGGGTCCGCTGCGACACCTGGCTGGAGCCCGACGGCACCGTGCCGCCGTACTACGACTCGCTGATGGCCAAGGTGGTCGTCTGGGGTGCCGACCGCGAGGAGGCCCTCGCGCGGTCCCGCCGCGCGCTCGACGAGTTCTCGGTGTCCGGCATCGCGACCACGGCCGGGCTGCTGCGCGAGCTCACCGACGAGCCGTGGGTCGCGTCGGCGGACTTCCACACCTCCACGCTGGAACAGTGGCTCACCTCCCGGAAGGAGACCTCATGAGCGCCCGCTACAGCTGGGGCGGCGACGAGTTCATCTTCGTCGAACTGGCCGAGGAGATGAGCCTGCAGGCCAACTTCAAGGCCGTCGCCATCACCAACCTGCTCCGCGAGGAGCGGCCGGACGGCATCCTCGAGATCTGCTCGGCGAACGCGTCCTACCAGGTCCGCTACGACCCCGACGTGCTCGAGCCGCACGCGTTCCTCGAGCACCTCAAATCGCTCGAGGACCGGGTCGGCGACGCGCTGGGCGTCACGCTGGACTGCCGGGTCGTCGAGATCCCGGTGCTCTACCAGGACCCGTGGACCACCGAGACCCTGATGCGCTTCCGGGACCGTCACCAGGATCCCGAGGCCACCGACATCGAGTACGCTGCCCGGATCAACGGCTACTCCTCGGTCGAGGAGTTCATCGCCGCGCACTCCGGCTCGCCCTGGTTCACCTCGATGGTCGGGTTCGTCGCCGGGCTGCCGTTCAAGTACCAGATGGTGCCCCGGGAGCGGCAGATCGTGGTGCCGAAGTACCTGCGCCCGCGCACCGACACCCCCAAGCAGACCGTCGGCTACGGCGGCTGCTTCTCCTGCATCTACTCGGTCCGGGGCGCCGGCGGCTACCAGATGTTCGGCATCACCCCGGCCCCGATCTACGACCCGCGCCAGACCAAACCGGACTTCACCGAGCACAAGGTGTTCATGCGGCCCGGCGACATGGTCAAGTTCCGGCCGATCGACCGCGACGAGTACGACGAGTCGCAGGCGAAGGCGGAGGCGGGCGAGTACCGGATCACCGCCCGGGACGTCTCGTTCGACCTGCAGCCGTTCCTGGACGACCCGGACGGCTACAACAAGCGCCTGCTGGGGGAGTTGGCATGACCGCACCGGCGACAACCATCGAGGTCCGCAAGCCGGGCCTGTCCACGACGATCCAGGACGGCGGGCGCTCGGGCTACTACCACCTGGGCATCCCGCCCTCGGGGGCGCTGGACCAGTACTCGCTGGCCGCGGCGAACGCGCTGGTCGGAAACGGCGCCGACGACGCCGTGCTCGAGATCGTCTACATGGGACCGGAGCTGCGGTTCACCGGCCCGGCCGTGGTCGCGGTGACCGGTGCGGAGATCGCACCGCGGGTGAACGGGGAGAGCCGGCCGCTGTGGGAGTCGTTCGCCGTCGCCGAGGGGGACGTGCTCGACTTCGACTACCTCAAGGCGGGCTCGCGGGCCTACCTGGCGGTCTCCGGCGGCTTCGACACCCGCGTCGACCTGGGCAGCCGCTCCACCTACGTGATCGGCTCGCTGGGCGGGGTGGACGGCAGGCCGATCGCCGAGGGCGACGTGCTGCCGGTCGGCACCGGCGCCGCCGGACGCGCCGGGCTGGTCGTGCCGGACGGCCTGCGCCCGGCGATGTCCAAGGACGTCGAGGTGCGGGTCGTGATGGGGCTCTACGACCACCGGCTCACCGACCGCGGCCGGGCCACGTTCCTGGACACGACCTGGACGCTCACCCCGGTCGCCGACCGGATGGGCTTCCGCTACGCCGGGGGAGAGCTGGAGACCGTCGACCGGGAGCCGCCGTTCGGGGCCGGGCAGGACCCGTCGAACATCGTGGACTCGCCGTACCCGATCGGGTCGATCCAGGTGCCGGGCGGCGTCGAGCCGATCGTGCTGCACCGCGACGCGGTGTCCGGCGGCGGCTACATGATGGTCGCGACCGTGCTGTCCGGGGACCTCGACATCGTCGCCCAGTCCGCGCCGCGCACGAGGACGCGGTTCGTCGAGGTGGACCTGGAGACGGCGTTGCAGCTGCGGGCCGAGCGGAAGGACCGGATCGCCCGGATGTACGCCGCGCTCTCGGACTGAGGCCGGCGCCGTCCCGCTGCAGGACGCCCACCCGTCCGGGGTAGCCGAACTCGTCCATCTGGTCCACACTCGACGCCCGGTGACACGGACGTTCCGGCGGGGGAGGCGGTGCGGGCGATGACGGGCAGGCACCGGAGGACGGCCCGGGCGGGCCTGGTGCGGAAGGTTCTCGCGGTCGCCGTGCCGTCGATCGGGGTGGTCGCGCTGGCGGCCGCGGTCGCGATCGGCAGTGGGCTCGGGAACTGGCCGGGGTCGGACCGGGCGGCCGGGCCGGTCGATCCGGACCCGGCCGGGCCGGGCCCGGGTGGGCCGGCGTCCTCGCCGGGGACGGCCGGGTCTGCCCCGGGCGACTCCGTTCCGGACGGAGCTGTTCCGGGCGACGGTGCTCCGGACGGCCTTGCTCCGGATGCCCGTGCTCCGGGTGGCGTTGTTCCGGAATCCGGTGATGCCGGCCGGGATGCCGGTGACGCGGTCCGGGCCGCCGATGCGGCGGGCCGGCACTCCGGGGACGCGTGCCGTGCCGCGGTCGATGCGACCGGCGCGGCAGCCCTGGCCCTGCGCGGCGGGTCCCCGGCCGGGGCGTCCTCCCGCGGGGCCGGGTCGTCCGCTCAGGCGGCGGTTCCTCCGCGGCCGGGCGCGCGCCCCTCGGACGCGGGATCGGTCACCGGGGACCCGGGATCCCCGGACTCCCGTTCGGCAGGGTCGCCGGGTGCCGGGGGGACCGGACCCCGGGACACGACCGCGCCGGGAGCGGCCGAGCCGCGCGAGCCGGTGCAGCGTTCCGCCCCGCGGATCCGACCGAAGCCGTCCGTCCCGCCCCAGCCGTCCGTGCCGCAGGAGCCGTCGGTCTCGCGGCAACGTCCGGCACCGTCGATCCCCGCCGAGCCGTCCGACCGTTCTGCGCCGTCCGACCGTTCCGGGCCCGGCTCCGGTGACGAGGTGCGGGACACCCGGTCCGACCGGGACACCGGCTCCGGCTCCGGTGATGCGTTGTTGCGGCTGCGGTTGAAGCTGCTGGAGGACCAGGAGGTCGACGTCCGCGTCCCCGGACCGGCCCTGTCGCTGCTGGACGACTGACCCGCGTTCCGCGGAACGCCACCCCTGAATGGCTCGGCCCGTGGGCCGTGGCCACCTGCCCGCGCTGTTGTCCTTGATGTCAATGGTTCATTGACGCCAGCAGATCGTCAACCAAACAGCGACAACCAACCCGGCCTCGATGCCGCAGCGCGCGCCGCTTCCGGTGGGAGGGTCGGGGCTCGGTGCTCGGGACCGGCCCGGTGCGCGTGGCCATCGGCGTCCGGGGGAGGGCGCGGGATGCGGTCCGGTGCCACGGGTCCGCCCGGCCCGCACGACATGCGCGCTTCCGCCCGTCCGAGGGCGAGAAGGTGCCACTCGACACCCGCGGCTGGTTCGACACGCACGCTGTCGCCCCTCGCAGGGCGAGAACGCGCGGCTCAGCGTGGATGACCGGCCGACATGCACGCTGTCGCCCGTGCCGGGCGTGGCCGGCACGGGCGTGCGGCCCGGCCGACCGGACGGCGAGGGTGGACTCCGCGCTCAGCCGGCTACCTCCACCCAGCGGGAGGACACCGAGGCGTGGACGGCGGTCAGCGCCCGTGGGTATCGGCTGGGATCGGTGCGACGCAGTACCGCACCGCTCGGGCAGGTCGTGGGCGGCCCGGTTGCCGGTGCGGCCGCTCACCGACGTCACCCGGTGAGGACGCCCGGCCCCGGTCCGCCCACCCGTTCGGCCCATGGTCGTTCCCGACGGGCCGGGTGACGATCATGGGCATGACTGCGCCGAACGGCCCAACGGGGTGTGGCTGATGGAGGGACGGCATCGGAGCTCCGTACCGCCGGTCCGGCCCGCCCCGGCGGCGCGGGGCCGCCTGCTGCGCACCGTGCTGACCGGTGCGGTGCCGGTACTCCTCGTTCTCTCGCTGGCCACCGCCCTGCTCGGTGCCGGGCTGTTGGGCGGCGTCGCACCGGCCGAGCAGCGGACCGGGCAGGCCGTCGCGATCCCGACCTTCGAGGGGCCGGCGCCGGACCCGGACGGGGACCGGTCCGGGACCACCGACGCGGGTTCGTCCGGCAGCGTGCCCGCCTCCGAGCTCGCGCCGACCTCCACCACCGGGCCGCCCGCGCGCGCAGGGGCTCCGGCCGTGGTCGCGGCCCGGGAAGGGGCGGCGGCCGACGTGGCAGGCGATGCCTCCCGGGCCGCAGCGATCCGGGTCGCCGACGAGCGGGCCGCGGCCGCGCGGGCGGTGCAGGCCCGGCGCTCCGCGGAACGCGCGGCGCAGGTGCGGCGTTCCGCGGAACGCGCTGCACAGGAACGCGCTGCACAGGAACGGGCGGCACGGCAGCGGGCCGAGGAGCAGCAGCGGGAGCGGGAACGGGCCGACCAGCTCGCCCGGCGGACGACTCCGCTACCTCCTGCACCTTCTCCGTCCGGCGAGCCACGGCCGAGCGGGGCGCCGACGACCGCGGACACGGCATCCGAGGTACCGGCCACCGGGCCGATCACCCCGGACACGGGATCGACCGCATCGCCCGCTGCGCCGACGACGCTGCCGGCGCCACCGACCGTCTCGAGCACGCCGCCAGCATCGGTCACGCCGCCGGCCCGACCCGCGGCACCGGGGAGGACAGGGCCGGGCGCCGGCCTCCCCACCAGGTAGCGCCCGCCGACCACCGTGCCCTTCCTCGGCCGTCGTGCCCGTCCCGACGAGTGCGTCGTCCCGCGCCGAGATGCGCCCCGGGGCCGGACGGCACGGGGGAGCGGCTGCCGGGCACGGCGCGGCTGACCGGGGTGGTGTTTCGCCCCGGCCCGTACCGGATACGGAGATCGGGACGGGAGGCGATCACGATGAGCGGACGGCACAGACCAGCAGGCTGCACACCCGCCCGGCGTGCCCTGCGGAGCACGGTTCCCCTGGTCGGCGGAGCCGGCCTCGTGACCGGCCTGCTGGCCGGCGCGGCCCCCGAGCCGGCCGCCCCGGTCGCCATGGCGACACCGGAACCACCACCGCCCACCGCGGCGGGACCCGGCGCCGGTGGGGTCGACTCGCTGCCGGGCCGCGGCGAGGCGGTCATCGACGTCGTCTCCGGTGCCCAGGACGCGATCCAGGCCGAGCAGACCGCCGACGCCCGCGCCGCCCAGCGGGTCACCACCGTCGCGGAGGAGCTCCGCGCCCAGGCCACCGAGCGGGCCGAGCAGGCCCGGGCCGACGGCGACGCAGAGCTCGCCGCGTACCTGCAGGAGGAGGCGCAGCGCCAGGAGCGGGCGGCGGCGTCGTCCCGGCCGGTGGTCCCGGCCCCGGACGAGGACTCGGTCGCCGACCCCGGCGTGGAGTGCACCTCGACCGACATGCTCCGGCTCGGGCCGTTGAGCGTCGCGGGCCCGGACGACCCGGAGTGCGAGGTCGACCCGTGGGTCGCCGGCCAGGTCGAGGACAGCGACGCCGGCCAGGTCGAGGACTACGACGACTGACGGGGCCTCGCCCGAGCGCGGAGCTACTCGAGCACGCTCAGCCCCAGGGCCTCGCAGATCGCACCGGCCTGGGCGGGGGACACGATCGCGCCGCGCAGCGTGTGCGGGGTGTCCGCGGTGATCTCGCCGAGGTCGCAGCCCCGCAGGTCCGCCTGCTCCATGCGCGCCGCACGCAGCACCGTGCCCCGCAACCGGCAGCGCTCGAACGCCACCTCGCGCAGGTCGGAGCCGGACAGGTCCGCCTCGGACAGGTCGCACCCGGAGATCCGCAGGCCGCGCAGGCTCAGGTCCCCGAGGTCGGCGAGCTGGAGGTTGCAGTCGCTCAGCACGAACGACGCGGTGAGCCCGCGCATCCCGCGCAGCGAGGTGCCGATCATCCGGCAGCCCTCGAAGCGGGTGTCACCCAGGACGGCGCCGGCGAACCGCGCCCCGGACAGGTCGACACCGGTCAGCACGACGTCGGTCAGGTCCGCCTCGCGCAGGTCGACGCCGGTCAGCGTCGTCGCCGAGATGTGTGCCCGATCCAGCCGGGCACCGCGCAGGTCGGCACCGGCCAGCGACCCGCCGCGCAGGTCGAGCCCGGCGAGGTCGGTGTCGCGCAGGTCGTCCTCGTCCAGCAGGGGGTCCCGGACCGCCGCACCGGACCGGACGGCGGCGAGCAGCTCCTCGGGAGTGGTCACGTCGGCGGTCACCGGCGCAGCCTCGCACGACCCACCGACACCCTCGACGGCAGCGTGTGCGCCGCGGCCGTGGTCCCTCGGTGCCAGGTGTGTACGGCTCTGTCAGGCCGCTGTCAGGACGCCGTCGGGGCGTCCGGGCCCATCGGGAGGCAGCGGACCGGCTGCGCATGCTCCGGGTCGAGTGCGTTGGTGACGTGCTGCAGCGTCACCGGGTCGAACGCGACGGCGACGTGCTCGGCCAGGTCCGCCGGGCACCCCTCCTGCAGGACGATGTTGTCCGCACCGTCCATCAGCCCGGACGTGTAGGGGACGACCAGCTCGTCGTACCGGGTGAGGATCATCGTGTAGTCCACCCCGTCGACCCGCGGGCCGCCGTCGGAGTTCATGTCCTCGAGGAAGTCCGAGCCGCGCAGGAACTGCCGGCACGACGCGCACAGCGGGTCGAGGACGGTCCCGATCGCCGGGCCGAGCCCCAGTTGCTCGCCAGTGCGGTTGAGGAACGCGAGCCCGGCGGTGTTCGTGCCGTCCCAGAGCGGCGTCAGCCCGACGTAGCGGTCGACGTGCTCGGCGCCGTCGAGGAACTTCACGTAGTGGTTCGGCATCAGCGAGCCCTCGGAGTGGCCCACGATGTCGACCTGCTCCGCGCCGGTGGCGTCGAGGACCTCGTCGACGAAGTCGGACAGCTCGCGCGCGCTGGACTCCATGGGCGCGAGCCCGCCGACCTGGGTGAGCGGCGGCGGCGCGAGCGGGTTGCGCCCGTAGGTCAGGGAGAACACGCAGTACCCGCGCTGGGCGAGCTGCGGGGAGAGGTAGCCCCAGTTGTTCGACTGGTTGGCCGAGAGCCCGTGGACGAGCACGACCGGGTTCGGGTGCTCGGCGCCGGGCTCGCAGTCCCAGTCGTTGGAGCCGGGCGGGGGCGGGTCGAGCAGGTCCTGCCCGGGCTGTGCCGGTGCAGGAGCGGCCGGTGCGGGCTCACCGGGGACAGGGCCGGCCGGTGCGGGCGCAGCCTGGGCCGGGGCCACGAGCGCCATCCCCACCACGATGGTCGCCACCGCGATCGACGCGATCGCACCCCAACGTCGCCCGTCCATCCCGCCGCCTCCTCGCATGCCGGTTACCGCGGGGTACAACGAGCGGAGCAGTGAAAGGTTGCGCCCCGTGACGACCTAGGGCTGTCCGGGTGAGCAGGGGCGGCGGTGCGGGTGCGGCGCTGTGGGGTCGCTCGGGACGGGGCGCGTTCTGGGGGCTGCGGTACCGTGAGCGGCATGACGCCGTCGGCCGCGACCGCCGCAGCGGCCCCGAGCTGGGCCGAGGCGGTCCAGGATGCGGTCGCCATCCTGGCGGTCGACGGCCTCCACGTCGACGCCGAGGGGCGGGCCCTGCTCGACGCGGTCGCGCGCGAGGAACTGACGCCCGACGAAGCGGTCGAGAAGCTCCTCGCCGCCTACCGGTGACGCTCGACCCGTATCTCGGTCTCGAGCACGGCGTACTCCGCAATCGTCTCGGTATCACCGATGCCGCGACCGGGCGTCCTTCGTGGACGGGTTGACCACGGTCCTCGCCGAGCTGAACGACCTGCACCCGTTCCGGGAGGGGAACGGCCGCACACAGCGCACGCTGCTGCGCCAGCTCGCCCGCGAGGCCGGGTGGTCGCTCGCCTGGGACCGGGTGGACCCCGCCGTCAACGCCGAGGCGTCCCGCGCCGCGGCGGCAGGGGAGCGGGGCCCCCTGCGGGCACTGCTCGACGGGATCGTGTGCCGATCGCGGTAGCCGCGGCAGAACCCCGCGTCACACCGAGCGTCACGCCGACGGGGCCTGCGGCGGTCGCCCGCCGCGGCGCATGTTGCCGTTGGTGGTGCGCCGGGTGGGATCGATGAGCCGCTTCCACTTGGCCTGCGCGGCCTGCCGGCTCGACATCTGCGCCTGCACCGCGTCGGCCACCTGCTGCCAGGTCAGGCCGTCCGAGCGCAGCGTGCGGATGAGGTCGCGCTCGTAGGCGTCGGCCAGCCGGTGCAGCTCCTGGACCAGGGCGTACCAGGCCGCGGCCGCATCACGGGTCAGCACCCCGTCGGCGGCCTGGGTCTTCATGTCCTCGAGCTGCTCGGTGATTGACCGGCGCTTCTTGGCGATGGCGGGATCGGCCCGCTCGAGCCACCGCTGGGCCTCGTCGAAGTTCATATGTCAATGATCCATTGACGCCAACAGATCGTCAACCAAACAACGACAACGAAAAACCCGCTCGGACGAGCGAGCCGGAAATCGGGCTCGACGCCCGACCCGCCGGTCCGGTGGAATGCGCGGATCATCGGCGTGGGGGAGGGCGTGTGACGCGACAGGACGACCAGACGTTCGTGCGGGTGCTCGGCCGGGCGGACGTGCTCGCCGTCGGGTTCGGCGCAATGATCGGCTTCGGCTGGGTGGTGCTCGCCGGGGAGTGGGTGACCGGAGCCGGCACCGCGGGCGCCGCGCTCGCGTTCGTGATCGGCGGCGCCGTGATGGCCGTCGTCGGCCTCGTCTACGCCGAGCTCGTCTCGGCGATGCCGAAGGCCGGCGGCGAGCACCACTACGTGCTGCGGGGACTGGGGGCGCGCTGGGCCTTCGTCACCTCCTGGGCGATGGTGCTCGGCTACCTGTCGGTGGTGGCGTTCGAGGCCGTCGCGCTGCCGGAGACCGCGCTCTACCTGTTCCCCGACCTGCAGGCCGGTCTGCTGTGGACCGTCGCCGGGTACGACGTGTACGCGACCTGGGTGCTGGTAGGGGTCGTCGGCGCCGTGGTGGTGACCTGGCTGAACTACGTCGGGATCCGCCCGGCCGCCGTGGCCCAGACGATCGCGGTGGCCTTCCTGGTCGGCGTGGCGCTGGTGATGCTCACCGGGACCGTCGTGGGCGGCAGCGCCGAGACCGCCGAGCCGTGGTTCACCGGCGGCATGGCCGGGATGGTCGGCGTGCTCGTCGCGGTGCCGTTCCTGTTCGTCGGGTTCGACGTCATCCCGCAGTCCTCGGAGGAGATCAAGCTTCCGCAGCGGCACATCGGGCGGCTGCTGGTGGTGTCGGTCCTGATGGCGATCGCGTTCTACGTGGTGATCGTCGTCGGGACCGGTTTCGCGCTCGACGACGACGCGCTCGCCGGCACCCAGCTCGCGGCCGCCGACGGCATGGCGACGCTGTGGGGCCACCCGGCATTCGGCACGCTGCTCGTGCTCGGCGGTATCGCCGGCATCCTGACCAGCTGGAACGCGTTCCTGATCGGCGCGAGCCGGCTGGTGTACGCGATGGCGGCGTCCGGGATGCTGCCGCGCTGGTTCGCGGCGGTGCACCCGCGCTACCGGACGCCGTCGCACGCGGTCCTGTTCATCGGCGGGCTGTCGGTGCTGGCGCCGCTGTTCGGCGACAACATGCTCACCTGGCTGGTGAACGCCGGCGGCATCACGATCACGATGGCGTACGCGATCGTCGCGATCACGTTCCTCGTGCTGCGCCGCCGCGAGCCGGGCCTGGAGCGGCCGTTCCGGGTCAGCGCGGGACCGGTCGTCGGGACCGTGGCGGCGGTCGCGAGCCTGGTGCTGCTCTCGCTCTACCTGCCCGGCATGCCGGCCGCGCTCGGCGCCCCGGAGTGGATCATCGTCGGCGGGTGGTGGCTGGCCGGGCTGTACTTCCTCACCCGGTTCCCGGAGGTCGGGTACGGCGCCGACGCCGAGGAGCGGCTGATCCGCGCGACCGGGCGCTGAACCCGGACCGCGCGCTCACCGGGCGCGCAGCTCGCGGGCCACGTCGGCGACGATCTCGTGGGACCGGCAGCGGTCGCCGCGGTCGCCGAACAACCCGCTGACCATCAGCTCGCCCACCCCGGTGCGGTCGATCAGCTCCTGCAAGCGGGTCCGCACGGTCTCCGGTCCGCCGACGACGTGTCGCGCGGTGAGCCGCTGCGCCTGCGCGCGCTCGGCCGGGTCGGCCAGCGCGGCGAGCGCGGTCTCCCGGTCGGGCAGCCGGGTCCGGCGCTCGCCCCGCGAACGCCACAGCGTCCGGGCGCGGACCGGGGCGGCGACCCGGTCGGCCTCGGCGTCGGTGGGCGCGGCGAGGACCGGGACCTCCAGCAGCGTCGGCACCCCGGGGGCCGCGGCGAGCGCCGTGCCCGCGGCGTCCAGGTCGTTCGCGACCCGGGTCGCGTAGGGCAGCCCGAGCTCGGCCGCGATGCCCGCGCTCGTCGCCGACGAACCCAGCAGCCAGATCTCCGGGCGGTTCCCCGCCGCCGGGACGGCCGGGGAGGTGTCGCCGAACCAGCCGAGCACCTCCTGCACCTGCTCGGCGAACGGCCGGTCGTGGTCGCTGCGCAGGTGCGCCGCGATCCGTGGCGAGGCACCGGCGGCACGGCCCAGACCGAGGTCGATCCGGCCCGGGTACAGCGCCTCCAGCGTCCCGAACTGCTCGGCGACGACGAGCGGCGCGTGATGCGGGAGCAGGACCCCGCCCGCCCCGACCCGCAGTCGCCCGGTCCGCCCGGCCAGCGCCGCCGCGATCACGGCGGGAGCGCCCGCGGCGACCCCGTGCTTGCCGTGGTTCTCGGCCGTCCAGTAACGGTGATAGCCCAGCCGGTCGGCGAGCACGGCGAGGTCCACGGTGGCGCGCAGGGCCTCGGCCGGCGTGCCCGCCGCGGGCACGGGGGACAGGTCCAGTACCGACACCGCGACGGTCGCGGCGCGACGGGCGCCGTCAGGCACGGGCCTGCCCTCGCGGGCCACCGCGCCCGGCGACCGGCGGCAGGAGGGACGGGACGCGGCACACGGTGGAGAGACTACGGAGCCGGTACCGGTCGTGACCGTCCGTCGTGAGGGTGACCCACGGGGGCTGCCGGTACCCCCCGGAGCGGGGTCGCTACCGTCGTTCGGTGCTCACCGAGGAACCTACGATCACGCAGCGGGACACTGCGGACACGTCACGTGACCGGCGTCGTCTGCAGTGGGCGGGCGGGCTCGGCCTGCTCGCGTTCGTGCTCGCCGTCGCGGTCCCGTTCCTCCCGGTGGTGCAGCACGAGAACACGATCGTCTGGCCGTCCCCGGAGACCGGGGCCCAGGACGTCAACGCCCCGCTGGTCGCGCTGCGCCCCGAGTCGATGTCGGTGACGATCCCCGCGGACGCGATCCGCAGCCTCGACGACCGCAGCTCGGCGCCCGCCACGGTGCTCTCCACCGTGCCCCCGGAGTCCCCGGAGGGTGCCCGCTCGGGGATGGCGCTGTCCGTCGCCGACGGCCAGCTGCTGCTGATCAACCGTGGTCAGCAGCTCTCCGCTGCCCCGGTGCGCGAGGGGCCCTTCGACGTGCGGATCACCTCGGACGCGGCGTCGAGCACGGTCGACCTCGGGCTGGGGGCGCAGACCTTCGAGGGCGACCTGCGGCCGCAGTCGGTCGGGGTCTACTCCGACCTCGACGAGAGCGCGGACCCGCTCGACGGGGCCGCCGTTCGGATCAGCCCGGACACCCGCTTCGACACCAGCCCGTCGGTCTGGAAGTCCCTCGCGACCGTCGTCGCCTCCGTGGCCCTGGTCGCCTCGCTGCTGGCCCTGGCCGGGGTGGACCGGCACCTCGGCCGCCGCCCGCACCGCGCCGGGCGCGAGGCGGGCGGGCTCGCCGAACGCTGGCCGCCGCGGCTGCGCCGCTGGTGGACCCGGGCCCGGCCGCGCCCGGTCGACCTCACCGTCACCGCGGTGCTGGGGCTGTGGGCCGCGATCGGCACCCAGACCACCGACGACGGGTTCACCCTCGGCATCGTCCGCAACGTCCCGAGCTCGGGCTACGTCGGCAACTACTACCGCTGGTACAACGCCGCCGAGGCGCCGTTCGGCTGGTTCTACGACCTCTACGCGCTGTGGGTGCAGGTCTCGGACTCGCTGCTGTGGCTGCGGCTGCCCTCGGTGCTCATGGCGGTCACCGCGTGGTGGCTGGTCTCCCGCGGCCTGCTGCCCCGCCTCGGCAGGCAGGGCCGCCGCTCCCGCGCCGCCACCTGGGCCGCGGCCGCGGTGTTCCTCGCGTTCTGGATGGCCTACAACTCGGGCCTGCGACCGGAGCCGGTGGTGGTGGTCTGCTCGCTGCTGGCGCTGGTGTGCGTCGAGCGGGCGATCGCGTTGCAGCGGGTGCTGCCGGTGGCGCTGGGGCTGTTCGCCGCGTCGATGGCGGTCGGGGCGAACCCGGCCGGGCTGATCGCGGTCGCACCGTTCCTGGCCGGCATCCGGCCGCTGTGGCACCTGCTCGCCACCCGGGTCCGGGCGTTCGGGGTGATCCCGGTGCTGGCGCCGCTGCTGGGCGCGGGCACCGCGATCCTGATGATCGCCTGGGCCGACCAGAGCTGGGCGGCGGTCGTCGACTCGACCCGGCTGCGCTCGGACATCGGGCCGGACTGGGAGTGGTACACCGAGATCGCGCAGCGCTACGCGCCGCTGTTCGGTGAGGGTGCGGACGGCTCGATCGCCCGCCGCTTCCCGGTGCTGCTGGTCATCCTGTGCATCCTCGCGTGCGTGGTGGTGCTGATCCGCCGCTCCCGCATCCCGGGCGCTGCGCTCGGGCCGGCGCAGCGGCTGATCGGCAGCACGGTCATCTCGCTGCTGATCCTGGCGATGACGCCGACCAAGTGGACCCACCACTTCGGCGACCTGGTCGGGCTGGGCTCGGGCATCGTCGCCCTGGCCGCGATCGCCACCGGGTCCGACGCGCTGCGCTCGCTGCGCAACCGGCTGGCGTTCCTCTCCGCGGCGTTCCTGGTGGCCGCGCTGTCCGCGGCCGGGCCGAACATGTGGTGGTACACCAACAACTGGGGCGTGCCCTGGGCCGGCGAGCAGGTGACCATCGGGGGCTACGAGGCATCGACGCTGCTGCTGGTCGCCGCGCTGCTGCTGGCCGCGGGCGCCGGCGTCGAGCACCTGCGCGGGATCCGCGAGGAACGCCATCCCGACCAGCTCGCCGGGGTCGAGCGCGCGATCGGCAGGCTCCCGCTGGTCGGGCGCTGGTGGCGGGCCCGGGACTGGCGCCGGGACGCGTCCACGGCCCTGGCGGCGACGCGCCGGCTGCGGCTCACCTCGGCTCCGCTGGCCGTGCTGTGCGGGCTGCTGGTGACGTTCAACCTCTGGTCGGTGACCGCGGCCATGCAGAACCAGGCCGGGTCGTGGTCGATGGGCGCGGACGCGCTGTCCAACCCCTTCGGCGGCTCCTGCGGCCTGGCCAGCCAGGTCTACGCCGAGCGGCGGCCGGTGGACGGCGTGCTGCCCCCGGCCCCCGAGCCGTCCGGGATGGCGCCGCCCGCCGACCCGGACCTGCTGCCGAAGGTCGCCCCGCCACCCCCGCCCGGGGGCGAGTCCACGACGACGCCGGCCCCGCTGCCGCCCGGCACGGTCCCGGCGAACAGTCCCGAGGCCGAGCTGCGGAATCCGGCCAGCGGCGGCTCCGGCTTCCACCGCGACGGCGTCCCGCCGACCGGTGGCGGCTCGGGCGTGTCCGGGTTCGAGTACGTGCTCTCCGGTGGCCTGGGCACCGATGCGGCGCCCGCGTTCGGCAGCTTCGACCCGTCCGGGGAGAACACCGGTGTGCTGCGCACGCCGTGGGCGTCGCTGACCGACGAGCAGCGCGACGGCACGACGCCGCTGGTGGTGACCGCCGCCGGACGCCTCGGCGGCGGGAACAAGCTGACCGTGCAGTACGCGACGCGGCTGTCCGACGGCCGGGTGAAGGTGGTCGAGCAGACCACCCTGGACGACGGCCGCGGCGAGGAGATGCCGTGGCGGGAGCTGCGGTTCGACCTGCCCGAACCGGCCCGCGCCGCGACCGAGGTGCGGCTGGTCGCCCAGGACAACTCCCTCGGCGCCGACGGCTGGCTGGCCGTCGCCCCGATCCGGGCGCCGCAGCTGGCGCCGCTGTCGCGGATCGTCGGGGAGCAGCCGATGTTCCTGGAGTACCCGGTGTCGCTGGCCAGCCCGTGTCTGCGGCCGTTCGAGACCTCGGGCGGCATCGCCGAGATCCCGGCGTACCGGCTGCAGGCCGACGGCAGCCGGATGCGCGCCGACGGCGAGGGCTGGTCGGCCCCGCAGGCCGGCGGCCCGCTGGGCTGGATCACCGTGCTCGGCAAGCAGACCGAGCTGCCGACCTACCTCGAGGGCGACCCGGGGCGGGACTGGGGCAAGGTGCAGGCGATCCAGCCCTACCGGCCGAACGCGGTGGGCCCGACGCTGCAGGAGACCGACGTGCTGCGCTCCGGGCTGTACACCCCGGGCCCGTTGCCGGCCCCGCCGCCGGGCATCCCCTCGCCGAGCCGCTGATCAGGCGAGCGCGGTCACTCCGAGGCAGACGAGCAGGACGACCTTGACCAGCTCGAGGGCCACGTAGACCAGGTGGGTGTGGCTGCGCGGGGCGTCGGACCCGTGCAGCACGGCGTCGGTGCGCCGGCTCAGGGCCGGGCGCACCGCGAGCAGCTGGGCCGCCAGCACGACGGCGGCGCCGGCCGTGAGCCCGACCGTCACCGCGGTGCCGGGGGCGACCACCAGCGCGATCGCGACGACCACCAGCAGCACCAGCTCGGCGGTGTTCAGCGCGCGGAACACCAGCCGGCCGATGCCCAGGCCGAGCACGGTGGTGATGCCCGGGGCGCGGAACTTCAGCGGCGCCTCCAGGAACGAGATCGCCAGCACCATGCCCAGCCACATCCACGTCGCCGCCGCGACCACCGCCATCGTCGTCTCCTTCTCGTGCTGCCCGGGTCGGACCACGGGCACGTGTCGAACCGGCTGTCGGTGCCGGACCACCAGCCTGCCCGGCCGGGACGGTGGCGCGCCGGAGGCGTCAGGCCCGGGTCAGGCGCAGGATCTCCCCGGCCACGAGCTCGGGCTCGGTGACCGGGACCAGGTGCCCGGAACGCAGCGCGAGGACGTGCCGCTGCTCGGGGCCCGCGGCGGCGCGGGCGGCGTGCGCGGCGTTGAGCGCCGCCCGCTCCCGCCGGCCCGTCCGGGCCGGGGCCGCCCCGGAGACGACCGTGACCGGTGTCCGCCCGCTCGGCGGGGGTTCGTCCCGCAGCCGCTGCAGGTCCTCGGAGACCGCTGCGGACTCGGCGAGGTAGGCCGCGATCCCGGACGGGGTGAGCCACTCGGCCCGCAGGTCCGCGGCCGCGTCGGCGGGCAGCGCGCGGGCGAGGTATCCGGCGGCGAGCCGGGCCGCCCCGAGCCGGGTGAACAGGGGCAGCACGGCGGCGGTGCGGCGCTGGCGGGTGGCGAAGGCGGGGGAGAGGAGCAGGTCGCAGCCCTCGTCGGTCGGGTCGACCAGGACGAGGCCGCGGACCCGGTCCGGGCGGTCGGCGGCCGCGCTCCGCACGATCGGTCCGCCCCAGCTGTGTCCGGCGAGCACGTACCGGCCGCCGGGGAGCGGGCCGGGCCCGGCCGGTTCCGCGAGCCCGTCGAGGCCGTCGTCGAGGCAGTCGAGGAGGTCGTTCAGGTCGGCCGCGAGCCGGTGCAGGGTGCGGGGTCGCGGGTCGGGTGCGCTGCGGCCCAGCCCGGACCGGTCGTAGACGACCACGGGCGCCCGTCCGGCGATGGCGCGCTGCACCGCCGCCCAGGACGAGCGGGTGGCGCCCATCCCGGCCTCGAGCACGACCGTCGGCACCCCGGCCGGGCCGGGGGTGCGCTGCAGGTACAGCGTGCGGCCGTCCCGGGTGCCGACGGTGCCGGGCGCACCCTGGCTGTGCGACACCGCGTCCTCAGCCGCTGAACTGGACCGTCGGCGCCTGCTTCGCGTCCGACTTCGCATCCGCCTTCTCGTCGGCCTTCTCTTCGGCCTTCGCATCCGCCTTCTCGTCGGGCTTCTCCGCCGCCTTCCCCTCGGCCTTCTCCCCGGCCGCGGGCTGCTGCGTGGCCGGCTTCTGCTCCGTGGCCTGCTGCGGCTCCGGGCGTGCGGTCCCGGCCGGGGTCGGCGTACCGGCGGAGGCCGGGGCGGGCGTACCCCGGCGGTAGGCCTCGACGACCTCGGAGGGGATCCGGCCGCGCTCGGAGACGGTGAAGCCGTTCTCCCGGGCCCAGGCCCGCACGGCGCGGTTGTGCTCGCGGGTCGCGGCGTCCGAGCCGGTGCCCGGGGACGCAGCGGGGGTGGTCGGCTGCGCCGCGGCGCGGCCGCGGGACCGGCGGGCCCCGGGGGTGTCGGAGGGCCGGGCGGCCGACACGAACGGGGCGAGTCCCGCACGGAGCCGATCGGCATGGGCGGAAGTGAGGTCGATCTCGAAAAGGCGACCGTCGAGACCGAAATCGACGGTCTCGTCGGCCTCGTCGCCACTGATGTCATCGACGAGCCGGATCGTCTCGACCTTCGCCACTGCAGTTCCTCTCGTGTCGCCCGTCCGGAAGTGTGTCCGGCGTCCGCCCGAGCATATCCACGACGCCGTTCCGTCCCGACACCCGGAGCGAGCCGGGAGTACGCGCCCCCCGGACGACCGTTCGTACCCGGACCATCCTCCCCGAGATGCGGCTCCGGGTGAATTGTCGATCTCTGCACGACGCTGAGCTGCATCTCGGCGGGCTCGCGGGGCCGCCGGTATCATCCGGGCGCGGCGACGCGGGCGGGCCGGGATCCGCCGGGCCGGGACGGGCACGCACGGTCGCCGGGAATCGGGCGGCGCCCGGCGCCCCGGTACGGGACGGAATCGGGAGTGGCTCGCGAGAATACGGTCCCGCGAAATCACGAAATCGCCGCGACACCCGTTCCCGCCGCCCGTGCGGCACGATAACCGGCATGCGCATCGCGATCGACGACCTGTCGGGAACCGGGATCGCGGAGCTGCTGGCCGGGCATCTCGCGGAGGTGCGCGCGCAGTCGCCGCCGGAGAGCAGCCATGCGCTCGACCTGGATGCGCTGCGCCGTCCCGGCGTCTCGGTCTGGGCCGTCCACGACGCCGGCACGCTCGTCGGCTGCGGCGCCCTGAAGGAGCTCGACCCGGACGGCGCAGAGATCAAGTCGATGCGGACCGCGCCGCAGGCGCAGCGACGAGGGGTGGCCTCGGCCCTGCTCGGGCACCTGATCGGTGTCGCCCGCGACCGCGGGTACCGGTCGTTGTACCTGGAGACCGGGACGACGGCGTTCTTCGCGCCCGCACGCCGGCTCTACGCGCGGCACGGGTTCGTCCGGTGCCCGCCGTTCGCCGACTACCCGGATGATCCGAACAGCGTCCACATGCGGCTGGACCTGCCGACCGGGTGTGACCGGACGATCATGTGATCCCGCTCTCGCCCACACGCGAGGTGTGATCTAGAATGCTCTACGTGCCGTAGAACACGGTGCCGACGCCAGACCGCGCGAGGTCCCCCACCAGGACGCCGGCCGCGCCGAGAGGGCGCATCGGCCCCCGGCGGCGGGGCGGAAATGGGGCCACGGGGATGACCGTCGAATCCGGCCTGGTCAATGCCGACCTGCGCCGCAAGCGTTCGGTGGATCTCGCCCAGCTGATCCAGGAGCGGCACGGCGACGCCGTGACCGCCCTGCGCCGGGGACTGCTGGACTATCCGTACCCGCACGCGTTGCCGGACTGGCACCGCAGCGAGGTGGCGGTCGCCGCGCTGGGCGGCGGCTCCCGGCTCACCCTGGTCGCCGCCACGGCACCCGACGGTGCCGCCCCGGCCGCCGGCGTCGGGATCTGGGAGCTGACGATCACGGTCCCCGACGGCGACGCGCTGCCCCGGGGCGAGGCCGAGGGCTGGGCGCGGGCGCTGTTCGGCTACCGGTGCGCGCCCCTGGTCTACCGCCGGCGGACGGGCGGCGGACTGTTCCGCCGCCCGTCCAGCGTGGACTTCGTCGTGCACCACGGCGAGCACGGCCCGATGCACCCCTCGGACGTCGCCGAGTACGGCACCTGCGTCTGACCGCTCAGAGCTCGTAGGAGCGCAGCCAGACGGTCTCCGGCGCCTTGCGCAGCGCGGACAGCACGTCGTCGGGCAGCACCCGGTCGGTGTCGGTGAGGACGTACCCGAGCTCCCCGGCGGTGGACAGTGCCTGCCCGGTCACGTTCACCCCCGAGTCGGCGAGCAGCCGGTTGATGTCGGCCAGCACACCCGGGGCGCTGGTGTGCAGGTAGCAGGTCCGGAACACGCCCGCCGGCCGCGGCGCCGCCACGTTCGGCAGGTTGACCGACAGCGGCGTGGCGCCGCCGGTGACGAAGTCGCGCAGCTTGGTGGAGACGAAGTAGCCGATCTCCTCCTGGGCCTCCTGCGTCGACCCGCCGATGTGCGGGGTGAGGATGACGTTGTCCAGGCCGCGCAGCGGCGAGTCGAACGCGTCGCCCTGGGCCTTGGGCTCGATCGGGAACACGTCCACGGCGGCACCCGCGATGTGCCCGGACAGGATGTTCTCCCGCAGAGCCTGCTCGTCGATCACCATGCCGCGCGAGGCGTTGATGAACATCGAGCGCGGCTTCATCTTCGCGAACTGCTCCGCGCCGAACAGCCCGGCGTTGCCCGGGCGGCCGTCGACGTGGATCGAGACGATGTCCGCCTCCTCCAGCAGCGCGTCCACGGTCGGGACGCGGCGGGCGTTGCCGTGCGCGAGCCGGTCGGCGGTGTCGTAGAAGATCACCCGCAGGCCGACGGCCTCGGCCATGTTCGACAGCTGGGTACCGATGTTGCCGTAGCCGACGATGCCCAGCGTGCGCCCGCGGAACTCGTGGCTGCCCCGCGCCGACTTGTCCCAGACACCCTCGTGCATCCGCTGGGTCTTCTCGGTCAGCCGGCGGGCCAGCACGACGATCTCGCCCAGCACCAGCTCGACGACGCTGCGGGTGTTGGAGTAGGGGGCGTTGAACACCGCGATGCCCCGCTCGGCGGCCGCGGTGAGGTCGACCTGGTTGGTGCCGATGCAGAAGCAGCCGACCGCCAGCAGGTCCTTCGCCGCGTCGAGCACCTCCGCCGTGATGGTGGTGTTGGAGCGGATGCCGAGCAACTGCACGCCGGATACCGCGTCGAGGAGTTCGTCGCCGGACAGCGAGCCGGGCCGGGTCTCGACCTCGAAGCCCGCGCGTTCGAACGCCTCGGCGGCGCCGGGGTGGATGTTTTCGAGCAACAGAACCTTCACGGCGACCAACCTAAGCCCGTCGGGGCCCTCGTGGGACCTCAGGGCGAGATCGGTCTCCCCGACACGCGGGGCTTTGTCCGCTCCTCGGTGCGGGTGCCGCGCGGCAGCGTCACCGCCACCATGTCGCTCGGGGCGTCGAGGGCGAGGCGGTGCCAGCGCCCGCGGGGCACGACGGCTGCGGTCCCGGCGGCCAGCACGATCTCCTCGTCCGCCTCGCCCGGCCGGTCCGCGCGCAGCACGAGGCGCAGCCCGCCGGTGAGGCAGGCGACGAGCTCGTCGCCGCCGGTGTGGCACTCCCAGTGGTCGCCGTGGACGTCGTCGTCGCTCTCCGCGCGCGCCACCATCAGCAGCCAGCCGTCCCGGTCCAGATCGGTGTCCGCCTCGGGCCGCTCGGTGCGGATGGCGCCGTCCGGGTGCAGGTGGACCAGCGAGCCGAGCAGCGGGGCCGGGGTGAGGGTCATGTCGGATGTCCTCTCGTGTCGTGTCGTGTCGTGTCGTGATCGGGGACGCGGGTCAGGCGGTCAGCACGCGGCGCAGCACCGCGTTGATCTCGGCGACCTGGCGCTGGGAGACCTCGGCGGAGAGGAGCGCCTGCGACCCGTGGAAGGTGCCGGGCCACTGGTGCAGCTCCACCGGCACCCCGGCCTCCATCAGGCGCAGCGCGTAGTGGATGTCCTCGTCGCGCAGCGGGTCGAACTCGGCGGTGGCGATGTAGGCCGGGGGCAGTCCGGACAGGTCGGTGGCCCGGGCCGGGGCGGCGTACGCGGTGGCGGTCCCGCCGCCGAGGTAGTGCCGCCACGCCGCGGTGAGCGTGTCGCGGTTCTGCAGGGGTGTGTCGGTGAAGTTCCGCTGCGACCAGGTGTCCTGGCGGTCGTCGAGCACCGGCTGGTTGAGCAGCTGGAAGCAGAGCGGCGGACCCTGCCTGTCGCGGCAGCGCAGGCTCGCCGCGGCCGCGAGCCCCGCTCCGGCGCTGTGCCCGCCGACGGCGATCCGGTCCGGGTCGATGCCGAGCTCCCCGGCGTGCGCGGCCGTCCAGGACAGCACGGCGCAGACGTCGTCCAGCGCGGCCGGGAACCGGTGCTCCGGGGACGGGCGGTAGTCCACCGAGATCACCACCGCGCCCGAGCCGGCCGCCAGCCGGGTGGTCCAGTGCCGTTCGGTGTCGAGGTCGCCCATGACCCAGCCGCCGCCACGCAGCCAGATCAGGGCACCGCGGGCGCCGGCGGGGCGGTAGATCCGGATCGCGACGTCCGGGTCCGCGGGCACCGTGCGGTCCTCGATCTCCAGCCCGCCGGTGTCGGGCTCCGGGATCGCGGCGGCCCGCCGGGCGAAGTTGCGGCGGTTCTCGACCGGGTCGTCGAGCTCCTCGCGGGGGAAGAACGGGAGGAATGCCTCGAGTTCGGGATCCATGCCGTCGATCCTTCCGGCGCGGCACCCCGGGATCACCCGCCGATCGTCGCGGGTCCTGCTCGGTTCACGCACCGATCGGCGGGTCCGGCCCGTCCTCCGGCGTCCTATCCTTCGGCGTCATGGAGGCACTGGCGGTGCGGCTCTCGGCCCTCGACCCGCACGCCGAGGGCGCGATCCGGGTCGTCGCCTCCTACGACACCCTGATGCGCCGCCGGGTGGATCTGGCGGCGCTGGCCCGGGCCTCGGCGGCGCTGGCCGAGTGCGGTGCGGGGATCCGGCTGCACGGCACCGGGCAGGTCCTCCGCGTCGCACCCGACGGGCGGGACGTCCCCGGTACGTCGTCGGCCGCGGACGGTGGCGTACCGATCGTCCTCGACGGCGAGGAGATCGGCACGGTGTGGCTGGAACGGCCCGGGCCCGCGGCGCCGCTGGACGAGGTGCTGCTCGAGCGGCTGGCGATCGCCGCCGCCGCGGTCGTCGAGCGGTACGGCCCCGCCCGCACCACGATGGCCGATCCCGCCCTCGTCGAGCTGGTGACCAGCGCGGACAGCGACCCGATGGCCCGGGCCAGGGCGTTGCGGCTGCTGGGGTTCGACCCGGACCGGCCGGTCCGGGTCGTGGCCGTTCGCACGCGGGTTCCGCTCGACCGGGTCGGGCGGCTGGTCTGCCCGGACCGTCCGGTCAAGGCGGCGCAGCTCGCCGACGTGGGGGTCCTGCTCGCGACCACCGTCGACCGGGCCGCGCGGCTCCCGGCCGATCTCCGCGCGGGCGTCGGCGACGCCGGGGACCCGAGCCGGTCCTGGCAACAGGCCCGCACCGCCCTGCGGTTCGCGACCGCGCACCGTCCGGTGGTGCACCACGACGAGCTCGGGGCCCTCGCGCTGCTCGCGCACGTGCCCGAGGACCTCGCCCGCGAGAACCCGGACGTGGTGGCGATCGACCGGATCGCCGGCGACCCGGACGAGCTGCGGACCCTGGAGGCGTATTGCGCCACCGGCTCGGTCCGCCGGGCCGCCGAGGTCCTCCACCTGCACCACAGCAGCGTCGCCCGCCGGCTCGGTCGGATCGCGCGGACCTCGGGCATCGAGCTGACCGAACCGGCGGGGCTGCTCCGGGCCTCGCTGGCGCTCGCGGCGCGGCGCGTGCTCGACCCGACGACGTGATCGCGGGCTCGTGTCGGGTCGGTGCCGGATCCGGCACCGACCCGACACGACTCACCGATCATCGGAGCTGCAGCAGCGGGATCACCACCTCGTCGGTGATCTCGACGAGCACGTCGTCCGCGATCGGGGCGCCGTGGCTGAGAAAGTGGTGCCGCACCAGGGCGTGCCCGGTCTCGAGCCGACGTTCGGTGACCACGGCCGGATCCACCTCGCCGCGGGCGATCGCGCGCCGGGCGATCTCACGCATGCCGGCCTGGCTCGAGCCGCGCGAGTGGGACCGCACCTGCCGCGCCCGCTCCGGGTCGCCGAGGGCGTCGCTCAGCACACCGGCCAGTGCCCGGCCGGCGGGTCCGGCCAGCTGCTCGGCCACCCCGCGTACGACGGCGAGCAGGTCCCCGCGCAGGCTGCCGGTGTCCGGCGGGGCGGCCGGGTCGGGGAACGCGTGGTACACCGCGTCCATGGCCAGCTCGACCCGGCTCGGCCAGCGCCGGTACAGCGAGGCCTTGCCGGCGCCGGCCCGTTCGGCCACCCGCTCCATCGACAGCTGCCCGTAGCCCACCTCGGTGAGCTCGGCCAGCACGGCGTCGAGGATCGCCGCCTCCAGCGCCGCGCCGCGCCGGCGCGGCCGCCTGCGGTGGTCGGTGCCGTCCGCGGTCGTCGACGACGGGCTCACCGGTCCGCCCCGGTGACCCGGCCGGTGTCCCCGTCGACGGTGACCACCTGGTCGTCGGTCAGCACGCTCGTGCCGGTCACCGTGCCCATCACGGCCGGGATGCCGTACTCGCGGGCGACGATCGCGGCGTGCGAGCCGATGCCGCCGGTGTCGACCACGACCGCGCACGCGCGCTGGAACAGCGGCGTCCAGGCCGGGTTGGTGTAGGGGCAGACCAGCACGTCGCCACTGCGCAGCCGGCCGGCATCGGTGGCGTCGCGGATCACCCGGACCGGCCCGGTGGCCCGGCCGCCACCGGCGGGGGTCCCGCCGAGCAGGGCGTCACCGTCGCCGGGGTGCCCGGATCCGAACGCCGACGGGGCGATGAGCGGGACCCCGGCCAGCTCCGCGCGCCGTGCCGCGCGGTCCCGGACCGTGGCGCGCACCCGCTCGGCCGCGGCGGGGGAGAGCGCGGCCGGATCGTCGAGGGCCTCGAGCTCCTCCAGGCGCAGGTGCCAGACGTCCTCGACGGCCCCGAGCGCACCGGAGCCGGTCAGCCGGCGGGCCGTCTCCAGTACGGCCCGCCGGAGCACCGGTAGCACGCGGGTGCCGTGGAAGTGGGTGTCCTCGCGGAACGCGACGCCGGCCCGGGCCGCGGTCAGCAGGTCGCCGACCCACGGTCCGGACCGGGTCAGCCGCACCAGGGGATGACCGAGCAGCCGCTCCTCGGCCCGGGTCCCGGGTGACCGTGCCGGCGGGGGCTCGTCGAGGAGCATCCGGACCATCCCCAGCACGACCTGCGGGGCCTCACCCCAGGTGGGCGCGGACAGCAGCAGGGCACTCGCGGTCTCGCGGTGCCCGTACTCGTCGAGGAACGCCGCGAGGGCGGTGCGGAACGCCGCGAACGCCGGGTCGCACTCGATCCGCTCGCCGAGCGCGGACGGCTCCGTCTCGACGGCCGCGCGCAGCGCCGGATCGGCACGCACCAGCCCGGCCAGGTCGGCGAGCGCCCGGTTGGCGTCCTCGGTGCGGGTGCGGGTACCGACGGTCCCGGTCCCGTCCCGCCGGCCCAGCAGCGTGCGCAGGACGCTCAGCGCCGCCAGGTCGACACCGGAGCGGGGCAGGTAGTCCACCCGCAGGTCGGTGACGAGGTCCGCGGTCGCGAGCGCGCGCCGGGGGATCTCACGCAGCTCGGCCCAGCCGAGCGCGCGCGGGTCCACCGCTCCGAGTTCACGGATCTCCCGTTCGAAGCGTTCGAACCGCGGGTCGCGGGTCCATTCCCGCGGCCGGAACCGCCGGATCCGGGGCAGGTTGCGGGCCGGCGCGGTGAGGAGCCGGCGGGTGGGCCGCGGCCGTGGTGGGACGAGCCGGTCGACCACCCCGTCCACCTCGGGCAGGATCTCGGCGAAGTCGATCCGCAGCCCGGGGATCTCGGCCAGCATCCGCTGCACCATCCGGCCGATCCCCGGACGGATCCAGCCGCTGACGTCCATCGGGTACGGCCGGCTCGGCAGCATCTCGAGGAACTGTGGCCCGGCGAAGCGCTGGAACCGCGACAACGGCTGCGGCGGCGGGGGGAGTGCGGTCATCGGGCGGGCCTGCACGAGCCAGGGGCGCCCGTCGGCCCAGGCCCACTCGACGTCCTGCGGGCGGCCGAAGTGTGCGGCGGCCGCCCGGCCGAGCCGGGCCAGCTCGGCGAGTGTCGCGTCGGGGAGCTCCTCGGAGGCCGGGCCGGTGTTCCCGGGCGCCGTGCCGGGCCGGTGCTCGACGCCGCCACCGGCGACACCGCGCACCACGACCTCCTGCCGTCCGCGCCGCCGCTCGCGCACGCGCCCGGTGCCGTCGAGCACGTAGTGGTCCGGTGTGACCAGCCCGGACACCACGGCCTCGCCGAGCCCGCGACCGGCGTCGATCACCACGCTGTCCCGGTCGCCGCTGACCGGGTCGGCGGTGAACAGCACGCCCGCGAACGCGGCCGGCACCATCCGCTGCACCACCACCGCGATGCCGACCCCGGCCGGGTCGACGTCGCGCGCCGCCCGGTAGGCGATCGCCCGCTCGGTCCACAGCGAGCCCCAGCAGCGGCGGACGGCGTCGAGCAGCGACTCGGGACCGAGCACGTTGAGGAAGGTGTCCTGCTGACCGGCGAAGGCGGCACCGGGCAGGTCCTCGGCGGTGGCGCTGGAGCGCACGGCCACGGGACCGGCGCCGAGGCCGGTGTAGGCGTCGAGGATCGCCGTGCGCAGCTCGCCGGGGATCTCCACGGCGGCGAACGCGGCCCGCAGCGCGGCACCGGCGTCCTGGTCCGCTCCGGCGAGGTCCGGGCCGAGACCGGCGGCCTCGACGACCGCGGCGTAGGCGTCGGTCGTGACGACCACGCCCTCGGGTACGGGCAGACCGGCGCGGACCAGCTCACCGAGGTTGGCTCCCTTGCCGCCGGCGACCGCGAGGTCGTCGCGGCCGAGCGCGGTGAGCGGGAGGACGTGTCCGGTGGCGGCAGGTGGCCGGGTGGGGGCGTGCGTCATGCTGCCCTTCGTCTTCGCTCGTAGTGAACGAACCGTTCACTGGTGACGGTACGACCCGTCGATACGGAACGCAACGTTCACTCGCGCCCGACAGGGAGGGGGGTCGGCGGCACGCTCCGCCGCTCATATTGTCATAACGTGCATTATCGGCTTACCGGAGACAGGAGCCTCCGCGCACGATGCAACGTCGCAGAGCCGCGAAAAACGCCCCGAGGGGCACCCTGGAGGCACATGGCGCCACGAGGGTGCCCCTCGGGACAGCGTCGGGCTCGGTGCAGGGCGCGAACTCGCCGTGCGCGGGACCCACCGGGCGCGGACTCCGGGCGGGCCGGCGCGGCCGCACCGGCCCGCTGCAGCAACGTCTCCAGGTACGAACGCTGCGGCCCGGTGATCGGCTCGCCGCCGGCCCTCCGGTGCTCGCGGGTCGTCCCGGGCACGCCGGGACCAGCAGCGTCAGGTACGGGGTCGACGGCGCCGTCGACCCTCCACCGCCGCACCCCCGCACCCGCCCCTCGGAACGCGGAAACTGTCATAATTCCGCGCACCGGAGGCGTCCGGGCGGGTTCAGCCCGCCGTCGGCGGCTGGTCGACGAGCTGGGCCAGGTACAGCTGCTCGCCGAGGGTGTCCATCAGCTCGAGGTTGGTCTCGATGTAGTCGATGTGGTGCTCCTCGTCGGCGAGGATCTTCTCGAACAGGTTCGCCGAGGTGATGTCGCCCTTCTCGCGGCACATCGCGATCCCGGGCCGCAGACGCTCCACCACGCCCTGCTCGATCGCCAGGTCGGCCTGGAGCTGCTCACGCACGGTCTGCCCCACGTTGATCGTGAACAGCCGCTGGTAGTTCGGCAGGCCTTCCAGGAACAGGATCCGGTCGGTGAGTTCCTCGGCGTGCCGCATCTCGTCGATCGACTCGCTGCGGGTGTAGGCCGCGAGCTTCGTGAGCCCCCAGTTCTGCTGCAGCTTGGCGTGCAGGAAGTACTGGTTGATGGCCGTGAGCTCGCTGGTCAGCTGCTCGTTCAGCAGGCTGATGATCTCGTCGTCGCCGCGCATGGCTGATCCGATCCGTCGGTCCGGTGCTGTCGGACGACGAATGTAAGCCAGCACACAGCGGCGCCGACGATCAGGACCGACTCACCGTCGTACAGGCTCACCTGCACAGAGGCGAGGTCGCGCGCTCATCCGGCGGCGGGCAGCTCGCCGATCCGCTCACCGGCGGAGTGCGTCATCAGGATCGTCTCGAGCCGATGGTGGCAGCTCCCGCAGCCGGTACCGGCACCGCAGGCGTCACCGATCGTGTCCACGCAGCGCGCGCCGCCACGGATGCTGTCACGAACCTCGGTCTCGGTGACCGCAGCACAGATGCACGCGAACACGGTGTCCCCTTGTGTCAGTGTCCCTTGCTTCAAAACCCCTCATCTCAGGAGCCCCTTGCTTCGGGATAGGCAACCCTATCCTGACATTGCGACGGCGGGCCCCACAAGACCCGGCTCGTTACGCTGGCCCCGTGCCGCTGGAGGAGTACCGCCGCAAGCGCGACCCCCGGCGCACGCCGGAGCCGGTGCCCGAGGACGTCCCGCAGACCGCCGGCGACGACCGGTTCGTCGTGCAGGAGCACCACGCCACGGCGCTGCACTGGGACCTGCGCCTGGAGCGCGGCGGAGTGCTGGCCTCGTGGGCCGTGCCGAAGGGGCTGCCCGAGGACGCCGAGACCGTGCGGATGGCCGTGCGCACCGAGGACCATCCGCTGGAGTATCTGGACTTCCACGGCGAGATCCCGCGGGGCGAGTACGGCGGCGGCCGGATGACGGTCTGGGACTCGGGGCACTACGAGACCGAGAAGTGGAACGACCGCGAGGTCGCGTTCGTGCTGCACGGCACCCGCGCCCGCGGGCGGTTCGTCCTCCTGCACCGCCCGGGCGAGCGGCAGGACCGCTGGCTGCTGCGCCGCACCCGCGAACAGCCTGGCTCCGCGGCGCCGGGCGGGGCACCGCTCCCCCGTGCCGTCTCCCTCGCCGTCCCCACGCCGGCGGACCGGCTCCCGTCCGGGCACGGCTGGCAGGTACGCCCGGTCTTCGGCGGGCAGCGGGTGCTCGTGCGCAGCGACGGCGGCCGGCTCACCCTGCACCCGGCCGACGGCGGCGTCCCCGGTGCGGCGGTCCCGGCCCCCGCTCCCCTGCGCGACCTCGGCCCCGCGCTCGGCGCCGGCGGGCACCTGCTCGACGCCGAGCTGACCGACGCCGGGGAGCTGTGGGTCGCCGACGTGCTGCACACCGGCGGTCGCGACGTCCGGCCGCTCGCGCTCGCCGACCGGCGCGCGGTCCTGGAGGCACTCCCCCTCGACGGGCCGCACCGCCGCGTCGTCCCGCTCTACCCGAACTCCGGGGGCCCGCTGCTCGACGCCGTGCGCGGGCAGGGGCTGCCGGGGGTCGTGGCGGTGCGGGAGGGGTCGGCCTACCCGGAACCGGGTGGCCCGTCGGACGACTGGGTGGAGGTACGGGTGGACGACACGACGCCGGCGCCCCGGCGGAGCGCCCGGAGACCGGAGCGCCCGGGCGGGGCGGCACCGCGGACCGGTCACGGCCGCGCGTCGCTGTCCAACCCGGACAAGGTGCTCTACCCGGCGACCGGGACGACGAAGGCCGACGTGCTCGCCCACTACCTGGCCGTCGCCGAGGTGATGCTGCCGCACGTCGACGGCCGCCCCGCCACGCTCAAGCGCTGGCCGGACGGGGTGGAGAAGTCCTCGTTCTTCGAGAAGAACGTGTCCGGGCACGCGCCGCCGTGGCTGCGCACCGCCCGGGTCGGGACGCCCGGTGGCCGGTCCGAGTCCGCCGACTTCGCGGTGATCACCGACGCCGAGGGGCTGGCCTGGGCGGCGAACCTGGCGGCGCTGGAGCTGCACGTACCGCAGTGGCGCCTGGGTCCGCGGGACGGCCGGCACCCGCCGGACCGGGTCGTGTTCGACCTCGACCCCGGGGAGGGCACGACCGTCGTCGACTGCTGCCGGGTCGCGGAGCGGCTGCGCGCCCTGCTCGACGAGCACGGGCTGGCGGTGTACCCGTCGACCTCCGGCGGGAAGGGCATGCAGCTCTACCTGCCGGTGCGGGTCACCGAGCCGGAGCGCACCGCCGAGTTCGCCCGTGAGGTCGCCGAGCGGCTCGCGGCCGAGCACCCGCGGGAGACGATCGCGGTGATGACCCGGGCCCGGCGGCGCGGGAAGGTGTTCGTCGACTGGAGCCAGAACAACACCGCGAAGACGACGATCGCGTCGTACTCGCTGCGCGGGCGGGAGCGCCCGACCGTCGCCACGCCGCTCACCTGGGACGAGGTGCACGCCTGCCGCGAGCCCGAGGATCTGGTGTTCACCTGCGACGATCTGCCCGCGCGGCTCGAGGAGCACGGCGATCTGCTGCGCCCCCTGCTCGACACCGAGGGTTTCCGGTTGCCGCGTGGTGGCGCGATCTTCGAGGTGCCAGGCTGACCGGTGTGCCGCACCCCTACCTCGACGGCCCGTACCCGCGCGCCTACGCCCACCGCGGCTGGCACGTCGGCGAGCTCGACGGCTGCGAGAACACGCTCGCCGCGTTCGTCGCCGCCGCCGACCACGGCCTGCGCTACGTCGAGCTGGACGTGCACGCCAGCGCCGACGGCGTCCCGTTCGTGCACCACGACCCGACCCTGGAGCGCACGACCGACCGGACCGGGCGCATCGACGCGTTGCCTGCGGCCGAGCTGGACGCGGTGCGGGTGCGCGGCCGGGAGCCGCTGCCGCGGCTGACCGACGTGCTGGCCGCCGTCCCCGGTGTGCGGATCACGATCGAGCTGAAGTCCGACGCCGTGGTCGCCCCCACGCTCGCCGCGGTCGACGCCGCCGGCGCCTGGGACCGGGTGTGCCTGGGCGCGTTCCACGACCGCCGGCTCGTCACGGCCCGGCTGGCGGCCGGGCCCAAGCTCTGCACCTCGATGGGGCAGCACGCGGTGACCGCGTTGCGGGCCCGCGCGTGGGGCGCCCCGCAGCGGCTGCTGCCCCGGCTCAGCGGCGAGCTCGCGCAGGTCCCGCCCGCGTTCGGGCGGATCCCGGTGGCCTCGGACCGGCGGTTCGTGCGCGCCGCGCACGCCTCGGGCCGGGAGGTGCACGTCTGGACCGTCGACGAGCCGGTGCAGATGCACCGGCTGCTCGACCACGGTGCCGACGGGCTGCTCTCGGACCGGCCCGACCGCCTGCTGCAGGTGATCGGCGAGCGGGCCGGATCTGCGTGATCACACCGAGGCCGCGACCGGGGCCCGCCGATACGCTCGCCCGGTGACCGCAGCAGTGCTCCCCGAGGCCGGGCCGCGCCGATCCCGCGTGTGGGCGTGGGGCCTGTGGGACTGGGGGTCGTCGGGCTTCCAGCACGTCGCCCTGACGTTCGTGTTCTCGGTGTACCTGACCGACGCGGTAGGCGCGGACCTGCCCGGCGAGGTATCGGCGAACAGCTGGCTGGCCTGGTCCACCGCGGCCGCCGGGCTGCTGATCGCGGTGATGGCGCCGGTGCTCGGGCAGAGCGCGGACCGCAAGGGGCGACGGCTGCGGGCCACCGGCGTCTGGACCGCACTGGTCGTGCTGTGCATGATCGGGATGTTCTGGGTCCGCGACGACTGGACCTACCTCTGGGCGGGCCTGCTCCTGCTGGGCCTCGCATCGATCTTCATCGAGCTGGCCGCCGTGTCCTACTACGCCCTGATGGCCCAGGTCGCGACGCCGTCGACGGTGGGGCGGGTGTCCGGGTTCGGCTGGGCGCTGGGCTACATCGGCGGGATCATCCTGCTGCTCGGGGTCTACGTGGCCTTCCTGTCCGGCGACGGCGGCCTGGCCGGGGTGTCCACCGCGGACGGCTTCGACGTGCGGATCGCGGTGCTGGTCGCGGCGATCTGGTTCGCGGTGTTCGCCACGCCGATGTTCCTCGTGCTCCCCGAGACCGCCCCGCCCGCGCCCGGGGCGCCGCGCCTGGGGGTCGCCGGCTCGTACCGGAAGCTGCTCACCGACCTGCGCGCGCTGTACCGCGCGAGCCCGCACACGGTGTTCTTCCTCGGCGCGAGCGCGCTCTACCGGGACGGGCTCAATGCGATCTTCGCGTTCGGCGGGGTGCTCGCCGTGACCGTCTACGGCCTCGACCCCGGCCAGGTGCTCGTCTTCGGTGCCGCCATCAACGTCGTCGCCGCGCTCGGCGCCCTCGCCGGGGGTCGCCTCGACGACCGGTTCGGGCCCAAGGCGGTCGTCCTCGGGTCGCTGGTGGGGCTCGTGGTCGTCGGGATCGTGCTGCTGCTGGTGTCCGGGCCGACGATGTTCTGGGTCTTCGGCCTGGTCCTCGGCGTGTTCGTCGGCCCGGCGCAGGCGTCATCGCGGTCGTACCTGCTGCGGGTGTGCCCGGACGGGCAGGAGGGCCAGCTGTTCGGGCTCTACGCCACCACCGGGCGGGCCGTCTCGTTCCTCGCCCCGGCGCTGATCGGGCTGTTCACCTACCTGTTCGGATCGGACCGCGCGGGCACCGTCGGCATCGTCGTCGTCCTGGTGTTGGGCCTGGTCGCGCTGCTGCCGGTGCGCTCCCCGGACCGGGGTGTGAACACTCGGCGACCTGAGGGTGATTAGCGTCACACATGGCTGACACGTCACATCAGCGTGTGTAACGGGCCGGAGTAGGGAACACTGGCGCATCGGGCGCAGAGCGGGTTACCGCCGGGTAAGAACCGGGGAAACTCACTGCCCCGCCGCCGGAATTCCGTGACGCCACGAACGTTACACCCGGTGGCGGCGACATGACCGTCGAGGTGCCGCCGCCTCGACAGAGCAGCAAGGAGGGTGACGACGCATGGCCGACCGCGTTCTGCGTGGCAGCCGGCTCGGGGCTGTCAGCTACGAGACCGATCGCAACCACGACCTGGCGCCGCGGCAGATGGTCCGTTATGTGTCCGAGTCCGGTCACGAGTTCGAGGTGCCGTTCGCGAACGACGCCGAGGCCCCGGCGACCTGGGAGTCGCCGCAGGGCGGCCTCGGCCGGCGGGTCGACGGGACCGAGACGGAGCAGAAGAAGCAGAAGCCCCCGCGCACGCACTGGGACATGCTGCTCGAGCGCCGGTCGATCGCCGAGCTCGAGGAGCTGCTCAACGAGCGGCTGGAGCTGCTGCGCGAGCGGCGCGCCGAGATCGCCTGAGCTCGGAACACACACGCACGGAGCCCGGATCCCGCGACAGGGGTCCGGGCTCCGTCGCGTCGAGGGGCATGATGGCCGTCGATGAGTGATCACACCCACCCCAGCCCCGTCGGCGCCGACCGGGCCGTGCGCGATCTCGCCGACGACCACGTCCGCCGGCTCGCCGAGCTCGACCCGATCGTCGCCGGTGACCTCGGGTTCGACGACCGGCAGGACGAGCTGCCCGACCTCTCCCCCGACGGGACCGCCGCCCTCGTCGCCGCCGCCCGGGACACCCTGGACCGGCTCGCCGCGCTCGCCGAGCCCACCGACCCGGACGAGCGGCGCTGCGCGCGGCTGCTCACCGAGCGCCTCGGCGCCCAGATCGACCACGTCGAGTCGGGTGAGCCGCTGCGGGCGGTGCAGGAGCTGTTCGGCCCGCTGGCGACCGTCCGGACCGCGTTCACGCTCATGCCGGTCGAGGACGACGGCGACTGGGCGACCGTCGCCGCCCGCATGGCCCGGGTGCCGGCGGCGCTCGAGCAGTACCGCGCGTCACTGAGCGAGGGCCGCCGGCGCGGGCTGCTCGCCGCACCGCGCCAGGTCGTGCGGGTCGCCGAGCAGATCGACGCGTGGAACGCCGACGCCGGCGGCCGCGGCTGGTTCGCCGCCTTCGCCGCGCCCGCCGAGGTCGGCGCACCGGTGCGGGCCGATCTCGACCGCGGTGCCGCGGCGGCGTCCGCGGCGCTGGCCGAGCTCGGGAGCTGGCTGCGGACCGAGTACCTCCCGGCCGCCGAGGGCACCCCGGACGCGGTGGGCGCCGACCGCTACCGGATCGCCTCCCGGCTCTGGAACGGCGCCGACATCGACCCCGACGAGGTCTACGCCTGGGGCTGGTCGGAGTTCCGCCGGCTGCGCGAGGAGATGGCCGTCGAGGCCGGGCGGATCGTGCCGGGCGGCTCGGTCCGCGACGCCATGACGCTGCTCGACACCGACGGCGGCACGACCGGCGTCGTCGAGGGCGGCGAGGCGGCCCGCACGCACCTGCAGAAGATCATGGACGACACGATCGCGGAGCTCGACGGGACGCACTTCGACCTGTCCGGGCGGATCCGTGAGGTCGAGTCCCGGCTCGCGCCCGCCGGCAGCGCCGCGGCGCCCTACTACACGCCGCCGACCCTGGACTTCTCCCGTCCGGGGCGCACCTGGCTGCCGGCCACCCCGGACGACCGCTACCCGATGTGGGACCTGATCAGCACCTGGTACCACGAGGGCGTCCCCGGCCACCACCTGCAGCTGGCGTCCTGGGCGCTGCGCTCCTCGGAGCTCTCGACGTTCCAGACGTCGCTGGTGGGCGCGGTGAGCGCGGACGTCGAGGGATGGGCGCTCTACGCCGAGCTGCTCATGGACGAGCTCGGGCACCACGCCGACCCGGGCTCGCGGCTGGGCTACCTCAACGGCCAGATGCTGCGCGCCGTCCGCGTGGTGATCGACCTGGGCATGCACCTGTCGCTACGGGTGCCCGACGACTCCCCGGTCGGTGCCGGGCAGGTCTGGACCCCGGAGCTGGGCCGGGAGTTCTTCGGCCGCCACGTCGGCGCCGGCGATGCGATGGCCGACTCCGAGCTGCTGCGCTACCTCGGCGGGCCGGGGCAGGCGATCGGGTACAAGCTCGGCGAGCGGGCCTGGCTGACCGGCCGGGAACGGGCACGGGCCGCGCACACCGCGCGCGGGGAGAGCTTCGACCTGGCCGCCTGGCACGCCGCGGCGCTCGCCCAGGGCACGCTCGGCCTCGACGACCTCGTCCCGGAGCTCGAACGCCTGTGAGTGGTTTTCGCGGTCAGGACCGCGAAAACCACTCACAAGCCCCTGACCACCACGACCGTGCAGTGCGCGTGGATGACGCTGTTCAACCCGACCGAGCCGATCATCATGCTGGCCGCCTCCCCGCGTCCGCGGTGGCCGACGACCAGCATGTTCGCGGCGCGGGAGAGGCGCTCGAGCACCGCGCCCGTCGGCCCGCGGTGCACCTCGGGCTCCACCGGCGGGACGGTGCCGCCCTTCGCGGCCCGTGCACTCGTCGCGGAGCCGACCTGCTCGACTGCCTTGTCCCACGCCGCGCGCCGCAGCTCGTCGAGGTCGACGGTCGCACCGAGGGTCAGCACCCACGACGAGGGCACGTCGTAGGCCAGGACGGCACGGACCGGCAGGTCCCGGAGCACGGCCTCGTCCATCGCGAAGGCGAGTGCGGCGCGGGACCCGTCGGAGCCGTCGATCCCCACCAGGATGTGCTCGCTGCGCGCGTCGTCGGTCCGTCGCTCGTCGGTCATGTTCGGCCCTCTCCCCCGGTCCTGCGGCGATCGCCGCCGTGCCGGGGAGGGTCCCGAGCCGGAGATGATCCGGCCAGGGACTTCCGTCCCCTGCGCCGCAGCGGGTCCCGCTGTCGGCGGGGTCCCGCTGTCGGCGGGGCCGTGCCGGAGGCCGCGGGCGGGCACGGGAGCCGGATCGGCGTCGTGCTGCCGCCCGCCGCGGGGCCGGCCGGCGAGGAGCCGGTCAGGACGGGTGGGCGCCCTCGGTGACCGGGCCGGAGGGGTACTGCGGGACGTCGCGGCCGAGCCGGTGCGACAGCCCCCAGCAGGTCACCCGCCACAGCGCCTCGGCGACGATCGTGCTGCTCATCTTCGACGAGCCGCGCTCGCGTTCGGTGAAGGTGATCGGCACCTCGCGGACCCGGAAGCCCGCCCGCACCGCGCGCCAGGCCATGTCGACCTGGAAGCAGTAACCCTGCGAGGCGACGCCGCCGAGGTCGAGTTCCTCCAGCACGGCGCGGCGGTAGACCCGGTACCCGCCGGTGATGTCGCGGATCGGGACGCCGAGGGCCAGCCGGGAGTACAGGTTGCCGCCACGGGAGAGCACCTCGCGGTGCCACGGCCAGTCCACGACCCGCCCGCCGGGCACGTAGCGGGAGCCGAGGACGACGTCGGCGTCCTCCAGCGCGGTCAGCAGCGCGGGCAGGTCCTCGGGGGCGTGCGAGCCGTCGGCGTCCATCTCGACCACGACCTGGTGCTCGCCGGTCAGGGCGTGCCGGAACCCGTCGAGATAGGCGGCGCCGAGCCCCGCCTTGCCGGACCGGTGCAGCACCCGCACCCGGTCGTCGGCGGCGGCCAGCTGGTCGGCGAGCTCACCGGTGCCGTCCGGGCTCGCGTCGTCGACGACGAGGACGTCGGCGTCCGGGACCGACGACTGCAGCCGCGCCACCGCGGAACCGAGGTTCTCCCGCTCGTCGTAGGTCGGTACGACGACCAGGACCGGTCCCGGTGGCTCAGCCATTCTCGTCCTTCCCCGCCCGTGCACGCCGACCGGAAGACCCTACTGCGTCGCCGCGTTCCCGTCGGGTCACCACGAGGGCGAGTCCGGCGGCGGCGAGGCCGACCACGGCCAGCGCCCACTCCGGCCCGGAGCGCAATCGTGCGGACAGCGTAGTCGTCGTGCGCAGCTCGACGCGATCGACCAGCACATCCGGGACGAACTGCCCCGTCCGACGGGTGACGGTGCCGTCCGGGGTGATCATCCCGGAGACCCCGCTGGTCGTCACGACGACGACCGGCCGGTCGAACTCCACCGCGCGGACCCGCGACATCGCCATCTGCTGGTAGGTCATCTCGGTGAGCCCGAACGTGGCGTTGTTGCTCGGGACGGCGAGCAGCTGGGCCCCCGCGGCGACGGCGTCCCCGAAGGCGTCGTCGAACGCGATCTCCCAGCAGATCGCGACGGCCGTGGGCACCCCGGCGAGCGTGACCAGACCGTCCCCGCCACCGGGCACGAAGAACCCGGCCCGGTCCACGTAGGACGAGAACAGCCGGAAGAACGAGCGCCACGGCATGTACTCGCCGAACGGCTGGATGCGGCGCTTGTCCTGCCGGTCGACGACGCCGGTCCCGGCCTGCCAGACCAGCGCGGCGTTGCTGGTGGTCCCCTCCGGGTTGATCAGGACCGCGCCGACCATGATCGGAGCCCGGATCGCGCGGGCCGCGGCGTCGATCCGGGCGGCGGCGTCGGGGTTGCGCAGCGGGTCGATGTCGGAGGAGTTCTCCGGCCAGATCACCACGTCCGGCTGCGGCTGCCGGCCCGCCGCGACCTCGGCGGCGAGGCGCTCGGTCTCGCGGGCGTGGTTGTCGAGCACCGCCCGGCGCTGGGCGTTGAAGTCGAGCCCGAGGCGCGGCACGTTGCCCTGGATCGCCGCGACCGTGACCGCGCGCGTCGGTTCACCGGGGGCCGGGGGGACGAGCGCGGCCAGCGGCCCGGCCACGCCCACCAGGATCAGGAGCACCACCGGGACCGCGATCGCGCGCATCCGGCTCGTGGCCGGCCCCCGCCTGGCCCGGTCGTGCCCGGCCCCGCTGTCGTTCCCGTGGGGCCCGCCGGGGCCGGTGCCGGCATCGCTCCCGGCCGCAGCGTCGTTCCGGGAACCGGGGTCGTTGCGAGACCCGGGGTCGTTGTTGCGGGACCCGGTGTCCTTCCCGGGCCCGTCAGGGTTCCCGGCCTCGGCGACGTACCCGGCTTCGGCGTCGGTCCCGGCCCCGTCCGTGCCGGGCCCGTCCCCGGCCCCACCGGCCCCGAGGGGCACCCTCGTAGCGGCATGTGCCCCCAGGGGTCCCCTCGCGGCAGCCCGGGTGGTGCCTGCCGAAGCGTCCGCGGCGTCCGTGGCGCCTGCGGGGTCCGGTGTCCCGGGGGTGCCGTTCGTGACGCCCCGTGTCACGCGGGTACCCCCCGTTGCCGGACGGCCGGGCCGGTACGCCCCGGAGACGCCGGACGGGAGCAGGCGGCGCACGAGCTCGGCGAGCGCGAGCCCGGCGAGCACGGTGGCGAAGCTCAGCAGCGGTACCCCGCCGATCGCGGCGACCGGCAGCAGCGGCGACTCGGGCTGGCCGAACCCGACGCGGCCCCACGGGAACCCGCCGAACGGGACGCTGCCGCGTAGGAGCTCCCCGCCGACCCACAGCGCCGCCGCCCACACCGGCCAGAGCGCGCCGAGCCGGCCCGGCACCCGCGACACCAGTGCCATGAGCGCGCCGGTCAGGCCGAGGAACAGGGACTCGAACGCCGCGAGCACGATCCACGGGAACGAGCCGACGAAGAAGCCGGTCCACACCAGCAGCGGCAGCAGGAACCCGAGCCCGAACGTGAACCCGGCCAGGAACCCGCGGCCCGGTCGGGCGTCGCGCAGCACCAGGCCGAACAGGGCGAATGCCGGTAGCACCAGCCACCACAGGCCGTCCCGCGGCGGGAACGAGAGGTAGAGCAGGACCCCGCCGAGCAGGGCGACACCCGCGGCGACGCCGGAGTCGAGCCACCGCCGCGACCGGGTCGGCGCGGGGCCGGGGGGTACCGCCTCGGCGGCCGGGGAAACGCGCAGGGACGCCACGCCCCGAGCCTACGGCGGCCGTCGTGAGCCCCCGGTGATCGGCTCGACCCCGGCGCCCGGCGCCAGCCGTCTCCCACCCCGGGCGCCCCGAGGGGACCCCTCGTAGCGCCCTGCGCCCCGAGGGGGCCCTGGGGGCATCGGGTACGGGGACGACGCGGACGCACAACGGGGCCTCGGAGCGCCGCCCCCGGCCCCGGGGCACCCTCGTAGCGCTGTGCGCCGCGAGGGTGCCCCTGGGAGCGCCAGGATGCGGGGCACGGGCCGTACAGGGCTCCCCGCGTCGGTGGGCGCCGCGCCCCGGCCCGTCACGAGGGGCACCCCCGTGGCGCGATGCGCCGCGAGGGTGCCCCTCGGGGCGTCAGGGTGCCGGGGCGTCGGGGCCCGGTACGCGGCGCGGGCACGGCCCGGTCCCGGACGCGGGCCGGGTGGGTCAGCGGGCCCCGGCGAGCAGGTGCGCGTTGCCCAGGGCGTCGAGGACCCCGGGCTCCTGGGTGACACCGTCGCGTTCCCCGCGCAGGAACCACTCGTGTCCGTAGGCGTCGGCGAAGGTGTCGGCGGGCACCTGGTCCGGCCCGATCTGGCTGGCGTGGGCGAGCATCGCGTCCCGCTTGGCGGCCAGCTCGGCCTCCGTCCCGCGGACGGCGACGGCGATCTCGGCGGTGACGCGTCCGAACCCGACCCCGGCGGCGTGCGCGGCGCCGTGCACCAGGTGCCGGTCGCGGGCGGTGAGGGCGAGGTGCTCGCGGTCGACGGTCATCCGGTAACCCACGGCCCCGGTGAGGGCGACGGCGACGGCACCGGCGGCGTGCGCGGCGCGGTGGTCGGGGTGGCCGTAGATGCCGGTGTCGTCGTCGTGGACCACGGTGCCGGCGCCCTCGGCGTCGACCAGTTCGGCGACCGCGCGCCCGACGAGCACGGGGTCGGCCGTGGCGAGCGCCCGCGGGTGCCGGGCGTCCGGACCGCCGGGCAGGCCGGAGTCGCGGTGCCCGAGCAGGACCAGGCGGGAGACGCCGAGCCGCGCGGCGGCGTCCTCGAGCTCGCGCCGGCGCCGGTCGGTGATGCCCTCGCCGGGAGCCAGCGGGACGCGGGAGCCACCGAGGTCACCGCCGGTGGCCAGGACGAGGACGACCCGGGCGCCGGCGTCGGCGAGGCGCCGCAGCGTCACGCCGGTGAAGATCGACTCGTCGTCGGGGTGGGCGTGCAGTGCGAGCACGGTCTGCCCCGACAGGGCGGAGCCGGGAAGGCCGGCGCTGGGCAGGCCGGATCCGGGCAGGTCGGAGCGGACAGAGCCGGAGTCGAACAGATCGGGAGAGTGCACCTGGGTGATCGCTTCGCGTGCCGGGGCCGCGGGGGCCGGTTCGAACGGGACCGGGGACGGGTCGGTGCCGCGGCGCGGAAGCGGAGGACCTCAGCCGCGCGGGCACGGACCCGGACGACAGCAGCACACGGCGGCACGCAGCTCGGCGCGCGCGGTGGCGGTCGTCGGGGCGATCACGCGGCACATCATGGCAGGCCCGCCGTCGCGGGACCACGTGGGGTCCCTGCGACAACGGCCACACCTGCCGGGCGGTGGCTCAGTAGGCGGCCTTCGGCATGATGATCCACAGGATGATGTAGATCACGAACTGTGGGCCGGGCAGCAGGCAGGACAGCACGAACAGCAGCCGGACGGTGTTGCGCCCCAGGCCGAATCGTTCGGCGAGGCCGGCGCACACCCCCGCGATCACCGTCCCGTTGCGGGGGCGGACGAGGCTGCGGGACTGGGGCATGTTCACCGGAGGGCTCCTTCGGAACGGGTGACGGGTACAGCTCCCACCCTGGCAGGAGTGGAGGCGGTTCCGCTCGGGGGACACCCCGGAACCGCCTCCGGGTTCTCCCTCAGAGAACGACCAGGTCGCGCGGGTTGGAGTTGAGCCGCTCGACGCCGCCGGCGGTGACGACGACGATGTCCTCGATCCGCGCGCCCCACCGTCCGGACTGGTAGATCCCCGGCTCCACGGAGAACGCCATGCCTTCGGTGAGGACGAGGTCGTTCCCGTCGACGATGTAGGGCTCCTCGTGCACGTCGAGCCCGATCCCGTGCCCGGTCCGGTGGATGAAGTGCTCCCCGTGCCCGGCGGCGGCGATGTGCTCGCGGGCGGCCCGGTCGATCTCCGCGGCGGTCACGCCCGGCTTCACCGCGGCGACCGCGCGCTCCTGCGCCTCCTGCAGCACCGCGTAGGTCCGGGCGACGTCGGCGTCCGGCTCGCGGCCCACGGCGTAGGTGCGGGTGCAGTCGGAGTTGTACCCGCCCGGCAGCGGGCCACCGATGTCGACGACGACGACGTCACCGGCCTCGATCACCCGCTCGGACACGTCGTGGTGTGGGCTGGCGCCGTTCGGGCCGGACCCGACGATGACGAACGCGGCCTCGGTGTGGCCCTCGGCGACGATCGCGGCGGTGACGTCAGCGGCCACCTCGGCCTCGGTGCGCCCCGGGCGCAGCCACTCGCCCATCCGGGCGTGCACCCGGTCGATGGCCTCGCCGGCGGCGCGCAGCGCGGCGATCTCGGTGGGGTCCTTGCGCATGCGCAGCTCTCGCAGCACCGAGCCGGCCAGTGCCTGCGGGACGTCCGGGAACGTGCCGCGCAGGCCGAGCACGTGCCGGGCCGCCATGTCGTCGTCCACCGACATCCGGGTGGGGCCGCCCGCCAGGTCGCTGACCAGCAGGTAGGGGTCCTCGCCGTCGGTCCAGGTGACCAGGTCGATGCCCAGTGCCTCCAGCGGCACGCCGGTGAACCCGGGTGCCTCCAGGGACGGGACCACGAGCGCGGGCGGGGCACGGTGCCCGGCGGCCGGGACGACCAGACAGGTCAGGCGCTCGTGGGACGACCCGTCGAAGCCGGTCAGGTAGCGCAGGTCGGTACCCGGGGTCAGGAAGAGCACGTCGGTGCCCTGCTCGGCGGCGTGCTCACCCGCCCGGCGCAGCCGGTCGGCGAGCAGCTCGGTGGGGACGGCGTCGGTCATGGTCCGCAGCGTAGGCGTGGGCCCGGGGTGCGCGAGCGCCGCCCAGCGCACCACGGTGGTCATTCGGCGTCGATCGCCCCCGGGTCGGCGGTGAGGGTCGCGGCGAGCTCGACGAGCTTGACGTTGAGGTCCTGGGAGGTGCGGCGCAGCACGTCGAACGCGGCGTCCGCGGTGAGCCCGCGGCGGGCCATCAGGATCCCCTTGGCCTGCCCGATGACGTCGCGGGAGGTGATGGCCTGCCGCAGCTGGACCTCCTGCAGCTCGGCCGCCGACACCGCGGCGCAGGTCGCCAGCGCCAGCGACGCGTGCGTGGCCAGCAGCAGCATCCGGTCGCGGTCGGCGGGGACGAACGCGCCCGCGGGACGGGCGTAGACGTTGAGCGCGCCGGGCAGCCGGGGCGGGTGCACGTCCGGGACCAGCGAGGTGGCCAGCACGGAGCGGTAGCCGAGCCGGGTGGCGGTCTCGGCGAACTCCGGCCAGCGCCCGTCGGTGCGCAGGTCGTCGGCGACCGCGAGGGCCGGGCCGTCGGCCCGGGCGGACTCGACACACGGCCCGCGCCCGCTGCGGTACTGGGCCGCGTCGATCTCGGACGCGACCGGGCCGGACTCGACCGGGGTGTGGAAGCCGCCCGTCTCGTCGCGCAGGGTGACGCTGACCAGGTCGGCGGCCGGCACGACGCGGCGGACGGCCCCGACGACGCGGGTCAGCACCTCGCCGACCGACCCCGAGGACAGCAGCACGGCCGTGAGCCGGGCGAACTCGCGGGCGAGCGGGCCGGCGTCGGCCAGGCCGGCCGGGCCGGGCCCCGCGTCGTCGCCGGTCTGCACGAACCGCACCCGGTCCTCGGCCCAGGCCTGCTCACCGCGTCCGGCCCGTGTCGTCCCGCTGCGCTCCACGACCTCATCATGCCCGCACCGCCGAGCGCCGACCCGTCCCGCGGGCACCGATGCCAGACTCTGCGGCCATGAGCGACCGCCCGTTGATGCTGCTCGACTCCGCGAGCATGTACTTCCGCGCCTACTTCGGGGTCCCGGAGAGCATCACCTCCCCCGACGGCACACCGGTGAACGCGGTACGCGGGTTCACCGACATGATCGCCCGGCTGGTCACCGAGCACCGTCCGGCGCGGCTGGTCGCGTGCCTGGACCTGGACTGGCGCCCGGCGTTCCGGGTGGCGGCGCTGCCGTCGTACAAGGCACACCGGGTGGAGGCCGGCCGGGCGGGTGACGAGGTCCCCGCCGGGGTCCCGGAGGAGGTGCCGGACACCCTCGCCCCGCAGGTCCCGGTGATCATGGAGGTGCTCGGCGCGGCCGGGATCTGCACCGGCGGTGCCCACGGCTTCGAGGCCGACGACGTGATCGGCACGCTCGCCGACCGGGAGGGCGCCGACCCGGTGCTCGCCGTGTCCGGCGACCGCGACCTGATGCAGATCGTGCGCGACGACCCCGGCCCGCCGGTCCGGCTGCTCTACATCGGGCGCGGGCTGAACCGGGCCGAGTACCTCGGCCCAGAGGAGGTCGCGGCGAAGTACGGGCTGCCGCGTGAGCGGGCCGGGGCGGCGTACGCGGAGATGGCGATGCTGCGCGGCGACCCCTCGGACGGGCTGCCCGGGGTTCCCGGCGTCGGTGCGAAGACGGCGGCGACGCTGGTCGGGCGGTTCGGCTCGTGGCCCGAGCTGGTGGACGCGGTCGGCACCGGCGGGGACGCCCGGCTGGCGGCCGGGGTCCGGGCGAAGCTGGTGGCGGCGAAGGACTACCTCGACGTCGTCGAGCCGGTGGTGCGGGTGGTCACCGGCGCGCCGGTGGAGCTGAGCCACGACGACACCGCGCTGCCGAGCGCGCCGGCGGACCCGGAGCGGCTCGACGAGCTGGCCCGGCGCTGGGGCCTGGAGTCCTCGGTGGCGCGGCTGGTGAAGGCCCTGAAGTCCCTGGAGACCACCGAGCCCGCGTGAGCCGCCACGGCCGGGGCGTCGGTGCGATGATCGGGGCGTGACGCGCCCCGACCAGCTCCCGGAGCAGCCCAGCCGGGCCCACGACGACGCCGTCGCCCGCGAGACGGCGGCGCGGGCCGCGGCCGCCGAACCGCTGACCTCGCCGCACGACGGGGCACCCGGCCCGGTCCGGGAGCAGCTCACGGCCACGGTCGAGGCGCTGTCCGCGGACCTGATCGGGCTCTCGCACCGGCTGCACGCCGACCCCGAGACCGCGTTTACCGAGCACCGCTCGGTCGCGGCCGTCGCCGAGCTGCTGGCCCGGCACGGCATCCCGGCCGAGGTCGGGGTGCACGGCCTCGACACGGCGCTGCGGGCCCGCATCGGCAGCGGTGGCGGCGGCAGCGGCGGTGTCAGCGGGGACGGTGGGTACGGGGACGGCGAGGGCGATGCTGCCGCCGGGCCGACGATCGCCGTGCTCGCCGAGTACGACGCGCTGCCCGGCATCGGGCACGCCTGCGGGCACAACGTGATCTGCGCGTCCGCGGTGGGGGCGTTCCTGGCGCTGGCCCGGCAGCTGCACGACTCGCCCGTGCCCGGGACGGTGCTGCTGCTCGGTACGCCCGCCGAGGAGGGCGGCGGCGGCAAGGAGACGATGGCCCGCGACGGCGCGCTGGACGGCGTCGACGCCGCGGTGATGCTGCACCCGTTCGCCCACGACATCGCCGACCACCCGTTCCTGGGCCGGCGCCAGCTCGAGGTCACCTACCACGGCGTCGCGGCGCACGCCTCGGCCCACCCGCACCGCGGCCGCAACGCGCTCGACGCCGTCGTCATGGGCTATCAGGGTGTGGCGATGCTGCGCCAGCACCTGCCCGACGGCGACCGGGTGCACGGCGTCGTCGTCGACGGCGGCCAGGTGCCCAACGTCGTGCCCGAGCGGGCGGCGGCCCGTTACTACCTGCGCTCGCAGCACCCGGACACGCTGCAGGACCTGACCGAGCGGGTGCGGGCGATCGCGGTCGCCGCGGCCGCGATGACCGGCTGCGGGTACACCCTGACCTGGGACCCGAACCCGCCGTACCTGCCGATCCGGCACAACCGGACGCTGGCCGCCCGCTGGTCACAGCACCAGGCCGCCCGGGGCCGGACGGTGTACCCCCGCGGTGTGGTGCCCGAGTCCGAGACCGGCTCGACCGACCTGGGCAACGTGTCGGTGCGGGTGCCCTCGATCCACCCGATGATCGCGATCGCGGAGCCCGGGACGGCGCTGCACACCACGGCGTTCGCCGAGGCAGCCGCCGGGCCGGCGGCCGACCGGGCGGTGCTCGACGGCGCCGCCGGGCTGGCGCTGGTCGTCGCCGACCTGCTGCACGACGCAGGCCTGCGTGCCGCGGTGGCCACCGAGTTCGCCGAGGCGGGCGGCCCGGTGGACGTGCCGTCGTTCTTCGACACGGCCTGAGCTCCGAGCCGGCGCGCTCCGGCACAAACGCCGCTCACCGGCGGTCGCGCGGCGCCGCCCGGGTGTGGATCTTCTCCCCCTGCGGGCCGAACAGGCTCAGCAGCTCCACCGACCGGCCCTGCTCGGCGGCGCCGAACCAGTGCGGGACGTGCGTGTCGAACTCGGCGGCCTCCCCCGCCCGCAGCACGACGTCGTGCTCGCCGAGCACCAGGCGCAGCCGCCCGTCGAGGACGTAGAGCCACTCGTAGCCCTCGTGCACCCGCGGGTCCGGGGCGTCGCCGCGCCACGGGATCAGCATCTTGAACGCCTGCAACCCGCCGGGCCGCTCGGTCAGCGGCACGATCGTGGTGCCGTGCTCGTGGCGGGGCCGCAGCCGGACCCGCGGATCGCCGACCGGGGGCGCGGCGACCAGCTCGTCGAGCGGGACCTGGTGGGCCGCCGCGAGCGGGAGCAGCAGCTCCAGCGTCGGGCGCCGGCCACCGGACTCCAGCCGCGACAGGGTGCTCACAGAGATGCCGGTCGCCTCGGCCAGCTCGGCCAGGGTCATGCCGCGCGCGGCGCGCAGCCCGGCCAGCCGGGTACCGACGCCGGCCAGGGTGTCCGCGATCGCCTCGTCCATGCCGCCAGTTTGCCACTTCGGCAACGATGTTTGCCATTGTGCGGCGCGCGGGTCCACGCTCGATCCCATGACGACCTCGGCGAACCCACCCGTGACCCCCTACGACGTGATCGTGCTCGGCGGCGGTGCCGCCGGGCTCTCGGCCGCCCTGACCCTGGCCCGGGCCCGCTGGCGGGTCCTCGTGCTCGACGACGGCACCCCGCGCAACGCGCCCGCCGCCGGGGTGCACAACTGGCTGACCCGCGACGGGCTGCCGCCGGCCGAGCTGGGCCGGATCGGCCGGGCCGAGGTGCGCGGCTACGGCGGCACCGTGCGCGACGCCCGGGTGGGTGCTGCCCGCGCGCTGCCCGGCGGCGGGTTCGCCGTGACGGTGACCGGCGGTCCCGATGCCGGCGGCACCGGCACCGAGGTCGTCGGGCGGCGGCTGCTGGTCACCACCGGCCTGACCGACGAGCTCCCGCCGATCGACGGGCTGGCCCGGCACTGGGGCGGCGCGGTGTTCGCCTGCCCGTTCTGCCACGCCTGGGAGCACCGCGACACCCGCATCGGCGTCCTGGCGACCGGCCCGCACGACCTGTTCAAGGCGCACCTCGTGACCCGCTGGAGCGACCGGGTCACGCTGTTCCTGCACACCGGCCCGGAACCCGACGACGAGCAGTGGGCCGGGTTCGCGGCAGGCGGGATCACCGTCGTCGACGGGGAGGTGGCCGGGCTGCTGGGCGACGGCGACCGGGTCACCGGTGTGCGGCTGGCCTCGGGCACGACCGTCCCGGTCGACGCGCTGTCGATCTCCCCGCCGGCCCGGGCCCGCGCCGGGTTCCTCGACGGCCTCGGGCTGGTCACCGTCGGGCACCCGTCCGGGCTCGGCGACCACCTGCCGGTCGACGCCGTCGGCGCCACCGGGCTCCCCGGGGTGTACGCGGCCGGCAACGTCACCGACCCGATGGCGACCGTCCCGGTGGCCGTCGCGGCCGGGGCGACCGCGGCCGCGGCGATCACCCGGGACCTGCTGACCGCCGACCTCGATCAGGCGGTCCGGGACCGGGCAGTGCGGTTCTCGGCCGACGCGCCGCTGTCGGGCGCTGCGCCGGCCTCGGCCCCCGCGCCGGCTGCGGCCCTCGCGCCGCCCCCGACCGACGCGGTGTCCCCGGCCGCGGCGCCGTTCTCGGCCGCGGGCGAACGCGCGTGCGCCGAGCGGGTTGCCGACGAACGCGTCCACGGGCTCACGCCGTGACCCGCTCCGCCCGCGCCGGCACCACCCGTACCGGCACCGCCCCACACCACCCGACCAGCACGGAGGACACCGTGCAGCCGAAGGACACCGTGCATGTGGAGGACACCGTGAACCTGGAGGACACCGTGCACTCGGACAACACCGTGCACCCGGACGACTCTGCGCACCCGGACGACTCTGCGCACCCGGACGACTCTGCGCACCCGGACAACCCTGTGCACCCGGACAACCCTGTGCACCCGGACAACCCTGTGCACCCGGACAACACCGTGAACCCGGACAACGCTGTGCACCTGGAGAGCACCGTGAACGAGACCACCGACGCCCGCTCCCCGCAGCACCGGCACGGACGCCCCGACCCCGCCGCCGACCAGTTCTCGGCCGGCTTCTGGGACGCCCACTACGCCACGAAGCACCGGCTGTGGAGCGGCAATCCGAACCGGTGGCTGGTCGCCGAGGCGGCCGGACTGGCGCCGGGCCGCGCGCTGGACGCCGGCTGCGGCGAGGGTGCCGACGCGCTCTGGCTGGCCGAGCGGGGCTGGCGGGTCACCGGCACCGACGTCTCCGGGGTCGCGCTGGACCGCGCCCGGGCCGCCGCCGAGCGGGCCGGGGCGGCCGACCGGATCACCTTCCGCCTCGGTGACCTGCGCGCCGACATCCCACCCGCGGGAGCGTACGACCTGGTCAGCGCGCAGTACCTGCACCTGCCGTCGGCGGTCCGGCGGCCCGCCTACGCCGCGCTGGCCGCCGCCGTCGCGCCCGGCGGCACGCTGCTGCTCGTCGGGCACCACCCGCGTGACCTCGACGGGCCGATGCCGCGCCCGCAGGATCCGGACCTGTTCGCCGACGAGGACGAGCTGGCCGCCGCGCTCGACGGGTACGACCGGGAGAGCGGCTGGGATGTCCTGGTCGCCGAGGCCCGCCCGCACCCGGGCACCCATCCCGACGGCCACGAGGTGACCGTGTACGACGCCGTCCTCGTCGCGCGCCGGCGCCGATAGGACGGGTCAGAAGAACGTGCCGCCCCACGGTGCCGGGCCGGGCACCGCGAACAGCGCGTCCGCGCGGGCCGCCGCACCGGCGGTGTGCTCGGTCCAGCGCCCGGCCGCGGCCAGCGCCGACGGTGCCCGGTCGCCGAGGAAGGCCGGGGCCAGCGACTCCAGCCCGGTCTCCAGATCCGGCAGCGCGTCCCCGGCGGGGGCGGCTCCGTCCGGGCCGATCCGCCACGTGCCGGTGTCCTCGAACAGGGGGTCGTGCAGGCGCAGCACCACCGGCTCGCCCGGCCCCCAGGCCCGGGCGCCGAGCGCGCGGGCGACGTCGACGATCCGCAGCCACAGGTCGTCGTAGCGGCCGGTGAGGCGGACCGCGCGGGGGTCGGCGAGCATCAGGTCGAGGTCCTCGTCGAGCGGGCGGGCACCGCACACGACCGCCTCGGTCAGGTCCACGCCGGTCAGGAACCGCCACAGCCCGGCCGTCGCCCCGCGGGTGCCCGCCCACAGCTGGTGGACCCGGATCTCGTCGCGGCCGCCCTCACCGGCGGCGGTCCCCCACACCGCGAAACCGTCGTCGCCGCCGGGGCCGGTGTGCACCGCGACGGCCCGGTACTCCCCGGCGGACGGTCCGGCCGGGTCGATGCTGCGCCGCCACCAGCGGTCGGTGCGGGTCAGCCCGCCCGGACGCCCGGCGGCGAGGCGGGCCTGCAGGTCGGGCAGCACCTTCAGGGCCTCCGGGATGCCGAGCATCCGCACGGTGCCCCCGGCCGGGGCCTCCGGGCGCCACTGGGCGCGGGCGGTGACGCGGACCTGGTCACCCCGCGAGGCGACGCCGTAGCCGTACCGGCCGTAGATCACGGCCTCGCTGGCCCGCAGCACCGTGACGACGTCACCGCGCTCCCGGGCAGCGGCCAGCTGGGCGCGCATCAGGGCGCTCAGCCGGCCCGCCCGGGTGTGGTCGGCGCGCACGCCCACCCCGCTCACGGCGGCGGCGTCGACCCGGGCCCCGCCGGGCAGGGTCAGCCGGGTCGGGAAGGAGTAGGCGCTCCCGGCGAGCTCGCCGTCGGCGGTGCGGACGCCCAGCCAGTGCTCGTCGGCGGACTGGCCGTGCGCCTGCCAGGCGTCCTCGGTCGACGGCGGCTGGTGCACGGTGGCCAGGAACAGGTCCCAGGCGGCGCGCCGGTCGGCCGGATCGGTCAGGGGCTGCACCGCGTGTGCCCGGCCCGTGCTTCCCAGGCCTGTGCCGCCGTCGTGCGCTCTGCTCACGTCCGAGGAGCCTCCTCGACCGGGCCGCGCCCCGCCACCGCTTTCCGGGGACGGGCCGGTCAGACCCGGTTGACCTGGTAGTCGCCCTCGTCGGAGGTCACCACGCCGGGCACCTCGACCTGCTCGCCGTCGACGACGGCCTGGCAGCTGAACGTGGTGCCGGCCGAGACGACGACGTCGTCGGGGCACTGCACCGCGCCGACCTCGAGGCCGTAGTCCTCGCTGAGCACCTGGTTGACCCCGGTCTGCAGCGCGGTCTGGTCCAGCCGGGGCGGGATCGCCCAGGCCGGCCACAGGAACGCGCTGGCCAGCACGAGCGCGACCAGCAGCACACCGCCCCCGATCAGGCCCCACTTCCTGCGGTCGAGCGGGGCGCGACCGGACTCCTGCGGCGCCCACGAGGTCGCGCCGTGCCCGGCGTCGTCGGCCGGCTGGGCGGTCGTCGCCTGGTCCCCGGCCCACACCGATGCGGGGGACCCGGCCGGGACGGCGTCGGTCGGCGCGACACCGTCCGGGTCGTCGGGGCTGCGGTGGCGGCGCCGCCCGGTCGGGATCGCCCAGCCGTCGCCCTCCTGCGCGGCCTCGTCGCCCCACACGGGCGCCGCCTGCGCCGTCCTGCCGGGGTCACCGGCGTCGGGCCGGTCACCGCCCTGGACGTTCCAGCCGTCGGTGTCGTGATCGGTCCACCCGGCCGTGGCTTCCTGGCCCGGCCGCTCACCGGGGCCCGGGGCCGCCCACCCGCCGGTACCCGGGGCCGCCCACCCGTCGGGGTCCTGGGCCGCCCACCCACCCGTGTCCTGGGGAGCCCAGGAACCGGTGTCCTGGGCGGCCCGACCGCCGGTCGCGCCCGGTGCCCAGCCGCCGGTGTCGTCCGGGCCCCACGCGCCGGTCGCGCCCGGACCGGCGTCCCGCCCGGCATCGCGCGCGCCGGCCTGCGGGTCCCAGCCCGCGTCCGCGGCACCCTGGCCGGCCCACCCGTCGCGCGCGTCCCGCTCGGGGGACCAGGCACCCGTGGCCGCGGGGTCGGCGCCCCACCCGCCCGGAGGGGTGTCGCCCCACGCGGGCAGCTCCCCCGTCCGCTCGGTGGCATCTTCCGGATGCCGATCCCGTCCCTGCGGGTTGCTCATCGCCGACCTCTCGCCGTCGTGGGTGTTCGTCTCGTCCGTCATTCGATCCCGGCCGCGACCACGCCGCGGCGCACCGCACCGGAGGCCCGGTGCGCGGCCTTCCCGACACTGCTCGACCGACCGGCGACACCGGCGATCTGATCGAGCAGGTCGAGGACCTGCCGGGCCCAGCGTACGAAGTCACCCGCGGACAGCTCGTGCCCGTTGCGCTCGGCGGCCTCCAGAACCTGTGCGAGGGACTCCCCGCGCGCCCAGCGGTGCATCGGCCAGGCGAAGGCCAGATCCGGGGCCCGGGTGCGCTCGGCCTTGTGCCGGCGCTGGTCGGCCTCCAGCTCCTCCCAGATCGCCACGGTCCGTTCCAGGGCGTCGGCCACCGGGCCCTGCGGCAGCCGCGGCATCGGGCTGTCGTCGCGCCGGGACTCGTACACCAGCGCGGAGACCACGGCGGCGAACTCCTCCGGGGCCAGGCCCTCCCAGGCACCGTGGCGCAGGCACTCCGCGGCGAGCAGGTCGGACTCGCCCCACAACCGGGCCAGCACCCGGCCGTGCTCGGTGACCTCCTCGCCGCCCTCGGCGACCTGCCCGGCGGGCATCAGGTAGCCGCGCTCGGTGAGCAGCGCCCGGATCCGGTCGAACGCCCGCGCGAGCGAGTGGGTGGTGGCGCGCACCTTCTGGCGCAGCGACTCGGTCTCCCGCTCGAGGCGGGTGTGGCGCTCCGCCCAGCGGGCGTGGGCCTCCCGGTCGTCGCACCCGTGGCAGGGGTGGGCGCGCAGGGCGCGGCGCAGGGTGACCAGCTCCGGGTCGTCCTGCACGCCGTGGCGCCTGCGGCGCTCGTTGCCGTGCGGCGGGGTGATGCGGGAGTTGCGCAGCGACGACGCCAGGTCCCGGCGGACCTGCGGTGACCGGTGGTCGACCCGTTTGGGCAGCTTGATCCGGCCCAGCGCGTCGACCGCCGTGGGGAAGTCCGAGGCGGACAGCCGCCCGGCCCAGCGGTCCTCGGTGCACACCAGCGGGCGCGGCTCGGCGTCGCGCCCGCTGGCCGCGAACGCGCCGACGCCCGGGTCGAGCACGACGGCGATCCCGGCCCGCTTGCCCGCCGGGATGGCGATCACGTCGCCGGGGCGCAGCTCGCGCAGCGACTCGGCGATCTCGTCGCGGGCCGCCGCGGTGTTCTGGCGGCGCAGCGACTTCTCCCGCTCGGTGATCCGCCTGCGCAGGTCGGCGTACTCGGTGAAGTCGCCGAGGTGGCAGGTCATCGACTCCCGGTAGCCCTCGAGGGCCTCGGTGTTGCGGTCGATCCGCCGGGCCAGCCCGACCACCGACCGGTCGGCCTGGAACTGGCCGAACGACCGCTCCAGCAGCTCGCGGGCGGCGTCGGTGCCGAGCCGGCCGACCAGGTTGACCGACATGTTGTAGACCGGCCGGAACGAGCTGCGCAGCGGATACGTGCGGGTCGAGGCCAGGCCGCCGACCTGCTCGGGGTCCATGCCGGGGGTCCACAGCACGACCGCGTGCCCCTCGACGTCGATACCGCGCCGCCCGGCCCGCCCGGTGAGCTGGGTGTACTCCCCGGGCGTCAGGTCGACGTGGGCCTCGCCGTTGAACTTGACCAGGCGTTCGAGCACCACGGTGCGGGCAGGCATGTTGATGCCGAGCGCGAGGGTCTCGGTCGCGAACACGCAGCGCACGAGCCCGGCGACGAACAGTTCCTCGACCGTCTCCTTGAACGCGGGCAGCATGCCGGCGTGGTGTGCGGCCACACCCCGTTCCAGCGCCTCGCGCCAGTCCCAGTAGCCGAGCACGCCGAGGTCGTCCTGCGGGAGGTCACCGGTGTGCTTCTCGACGATCCGGCGGATCTCCTCGACCTCGTCGGGCTCGGTCAGCCGGACCCCGGCCCGCACGCACTGCCCGACGGCGGCGTCGCAGCCGGCCCGGGAGAACACGAACGTGATCGCCGGCAGCAGCCCCTCGCGGTCCAGCCGGTCGATCACCTGGACCCGCGACGGCGGGCGGAACCCGCCGCGCGACGGCCCGCCCGGCCCCCGGCCGACGACGGCGGTGCGGTCGGGCTTGCCGCCCCGCGTCCGCCCGCGGGGTCCGCCACGGCCGCGGGGCCGCGGGCCCCGGTCCCCCGCCCGGTCACCGCCGGCCCGGGACCCGCCGACGTCCCGGCGCTGCATCTCGCGGGTGTAGCGGACCAGTTCCGGGTCGACCACCAGCTCCGGCCGGTCGGACCCGGTACCGGCGCCGGAGCCGCTCGAGGCTGCGGTGCCGCTCGAGGGTGCGGAGCGGTCGCGCCGGCCCTTCGCCCGGCGCTCGCCGAACAGGTCGAACAGCCGGTTGCCGACCATCATGTGCTGCCACAGCGGCACCGGCCGGTGCTCGTCGACGACCACGGTGGTGTCGCCTCGGACCTCGATCAGCCAGTCACCGAACTCCTCGGCGTTGCTGACCGTGGCCGACAGCCCGACGACGGCGACGTGCTCGGGCAGCTGGAGGATGACCTCCTCCCAGACCGCGCCGCGGAACCGGTCGGCGAGGTAGTGGACCTCGTCCATCACCACGTAGCCGAGCAGGTCCAGGCGTCGTGCGGAAGTCTTGGCCCTGTCATCCGTATCGGCGTAGATCATGTTGCGGAGCACCTCGGTGGTCATCACGACCACCTGGGCGTCGCCGTTGACCGCGGTGTCACCGGTGAGCAGGCCGACCGCGTCCGCCCCGTAGCGGGCGACCAGGTCGGCGTACTTCTGGTTGGACAGCGCCTTGATCGGCGTGGTGTAGAAGCACTTGCGGCCCTCGGACAGGGCCAGGTGCACCGCGAACTCGCCGGCGACCGTCTTACCGGCCCCGGTGGGCGCGCACAGCAGGACGCCGTGCCCGTCCTCCAGTGCCTCGCAGGCCTCCCGCTGGAAACCGTCCAGCTCGAACGGCAGCAGGCCGGTGAACTCGGCCAGCCGCGGGTGCGCGGCGCGCGCCTTCGCCGCCGCGTACGCGGCCGCCGGATCGCTCACACCGGATCGGGAACCACTCACGTCCACAGGCTGTCACACACCCCCGACAGCCCGCGCCGTCCGCGCCGCGGCGGACGGCCCGGGCACGGGGGTTCAGGGCGCCTGTGCGAACTCGGCCTCGACGATGTCGGGGTTGATCTCGGTTCCGTGGTGCTCGCCACGGCAGATCGCGGCCATCAGCCCGTCCTGCTCGATGTCGAACACGTGCAGCGGCAGGCCGTGGTCGCGGGCGAGGATGAACGCCGTCTGGTCCATCACGGCCAGCCGCCGCGAGAGCACCTCGTCGTAGGGCAGCCGCTCGTAACGGCGCGCGTCGACGTTCGTGCGGGGGTCGGTGTCGTAGACCCCGTCGACGCCGTGCTTGGCGACCAGCAGCGAGTCCGCGCCGATCTCCAGGGCCCGCTGCACGCTCGGGTAGTCGGTGGTGATGAACGGCTGGCCGTTGCCGCCGGAGAAGATCAGGATGGCGTCCTTGTCCAGGTGCCGCTTTGCGCGCAGCCGCAGGAACGGCTCGGCGACCGCGTTGATCGGGATGGCGGTCATCACCCGGACGTTCTCCTCGCCGCCCGCGGAGAGCTTGCCGCGCAGCAGCAGGCTGTTGATGACCGTGCCGAGCATGCCGATGTTGTCGGCCTCGACCCGGTCGATGCCCCAGGAGTCGGAGCGGTTGCCACGGAAGACGTTCCCGCCGCCCACGACGACGGCGATCTGCACCCCCAGCTCGCGGACCTGCTTGATCTGCGTGGCCAGGTGGGCGAGCGCCTTCGCGGAGAACCCGAAGCCGTCGTCCCCCGCCATCGCCTGGCCACTGAGCTTGATGACCACCCGCGTGTACTTCATGCGCGCCCGACCCACTCCTCGCCTGTGCTGGCCGCCGTTCCGGTCCGGGCAGAGCGTACGGACACCCCCGGCGCCGCCCGCCGTGCGGGTCGCCCGCCGCCGCGGGAGGCTCAGGTGATGTCGTCGTAGCCCGCGGTGGGGCGCGGCTGCGGATCCGTCGCCGGCTGCGGTGGGGCGGCCGTTCCGGCGGCGCCGGTCGGCGAACCGATCTCCGACGGGCTGCGGAGTTCGGAGGGGCTGCCGATGTCCGACGGGCCGTCGAGCTCGGAGGGGGTCGTGTCGATCCGCGAGGGGGTGTCGAGGTCCGCGTCGTCCCATCCCTCGGCGGACCGTCTGCGGGCCCGCCGGCGGTCGTTGAGCCGGCAGACCTGGATGGCGGCCTCGAACAGCAGCGACAGCGCGAACGCCAGGGCCAGCATCGAGATCGGGTCCTGGCCGGGGGTGGCGATCGCGGCGAAGACGAACAGGCCGAACACGAGGCCCCGGCGTGCCTTCTTCAGCGCCGCATAGGACACGACCCCGGCCGCGTTGAGCGCGACCACGAGCAGCGGGATCAGGAAGCTGACCCCGAAGATCACGATGAGGTTGACGACCAGTGAGAAGTACGACGTCCCGGTCAGCGCGGTCGTCTGGATCTCGCTGCCGATCGTCAGCAGGAAGCCGAGCGCCTGCGGGATGATCAGGTACGCGAGCACCGCACCCGCGACGAACAGCACCGCCGCGACCGAGACGAACCCGAGCGCGTAGCGGCGCTCGGTCCGCATCAGCCCGGGCGTGATGAAACCCCACAGCTGGTAGAGCCAGACCGGGCAGGCGAGGATGACCCCGGCCGTCGCGCCGACCTTCAGCCGCAGCATGAACTGGTCGAACGGGGTCGTGCCGAGCAGCCGGCAGCTCCCGTCGGCGGTCAACACCGCCCGCGCGGAGTCCGGCAGCGAGCAGTACGGCTCCTTGAGCAGGTCCCCCAGGCTGGGGAAGCCGAGGAACGCGACCTCGAACCAGATGTAGCCGAACACCGTCGTCACCAGGATCGCGGCGAGCGAGATGCCGAGCCGGTTGCGCAGCTCGTAGAGGTGCTCGACCAGGGTCATGGTCCCGTCGGGGTTGAGCCTGCGCTTCCGACGGAACGGGGACTTCACGACGCCGGGTACCTCAGTTGGAGTTCGCGGTGCCGCGGTCCTGCGGCTGCGCGACCTGCGGGGCCGGGTCGGCCGGCGCCTGCGACGCCGCCGGGAGCTCCTGCGGCGCGGCCGGGGCCTGGTTCTCCGCCGCGGGCTTGCCCTCCGGCGCGTTCTTCGCCTTGGCCTCGTCGTCCTTGAGGCCCTTCATCTCACCCTTGAACACGCGGGCGGACTGACCGACCGAACGCGCCATCTCGGGCAGCTTCTTGGCGCCGAACAGCAGCAGCAGCACGGCGATGATGATCAGCCACTCGTAGCCACCGGGCATGGTCAACCTCCGTCGGTCTTCACCGGGACGCGGCCGAGTCTACGCACCGCCGTGGTGCGCGCCCGCGGGCCCGGGCCGTGGTGGGAAGCTGCGCCCCGGATGTTCACCTGCGAGATCATCCGGCGTCACACCACCCGGGGTGACCATACCGTCACGGTCCGTCGACCCGGGACAGGGCCTCCCGTGCCCGTTCGCGCACCACGTCGGCCAGCTCGGCCGGCTCGACGATCCGGGCCGCCCCGCCGAGCCCGAGGACCAGCCGTACCAGCCAGTCCGGGTCGGCGAAGCGCAGCAGCACGCGCAGCCGCCCGTCCGGTCCGGGCTCCGGGTCATCGGCCCCGGGCCGGCCGAGTGCTCCGGGCCGGCCGAGTGCTCCGGGCTGCCGGTGCCGGGCGGGATGGTGCGGGGCCGGCGGTCGCTGCGCGGCACCGGGCGGCGGCTCGCCCTCCACGGCGCCGCCCGCCGGATCGCCGCCCGCCGGAGCGCTGCCCTCGACGGTGCCGCCCTCGACAGCGCCGCCCTCGACAGCGCCGTCCTCGACAGGGCCGTCCCCGAGGGCGCCGCCGTCGGCCGTCCGCACGTCGTCGGCCGGGTGGGTCCGCACCTCGTCCACCGGGTACGTCTGCACGTCGTCGACCGGGTACGTCCGCACCTCGTCGACCGGGTAGTACTCAGCCACCCAGTGTGCCGGCGGGGCGAGCTCGAGCACGGCGTGGCGCTGACCGGCCCGCCGCCCGAACAGGCCGTGCGAGACGTCGGTCGGTTCGGCCTCCGGGTGCGCGCGGGCGGGCTCGTCGAGCTCCTCGGCCTGCTCCACGCGGTCCAGGCGGAACATCCGCACGCCCTCGGCCCGCCGGCACCAGGCCTCCAGGTAGCCGCGGCCCTCGGTGACCACCAGCCGCATCGGGTCGACGTCCCGGCGCGAGACCGCGTCCCGGCTCGCGGTGAAGTACACGATCCGCAGCGCCCGCCCGCGATCCAGCGCCCGGCGCACGACCGCCGTGGTCCCCCGCTCGCCGATCCCGGACTCGACGGTCACCAGCCCACCCGGACCGGCGGCCTCGCCCACCGCCGCCTCGATCTTGCCGATCGCGCGGGCGACGGCGTCGGAGTCGACCACGCCCGGGCTCTGGTGCAGCATCCGCAGCGCCACCAGCAGTGCCGTCGCCTCGGTGGTGGTGAGCCGCAGCGGGCGGGTCAGCCCGGCGTCGAACACGACGTCGACGGTGTCCCCGGCGAAGGCCAGGTCGACCAGGTCGCCCGGCCCGTAGCCGGGCAGCCCGCACATCCAGAGCAGCTCCAGGTCCCGGCGCAGCTGCTTCTCGTCGACCCCGAAGTCCGCGGCCGCCTCGGCCACCGGCACCCCGGGGTGCGCCCGCAGGTAGGGCACCAGCGACAGCAGCCGGGGCAGGCGCTGCGCGACCCCCTGCCGGCTCACCCCGGCAGCCCCGCCGAGCCGGCGAGCGCGGCCGCGCCGGCCCACAGCTCGCGCACCGCGGCCACCAGCTCCGGCGGGTCCAGCACGGCCACGTCCGGCCCGTGCCCGGCCAGCCAGCGGGCGACCGTGTCGCGGTCGCGGACGTCGAGCTCGACCAGCACGCCCGGGCGCCCGGTGTGCTCGTGCGGCCCCTGCTCGCGGCCGATCCGGCGCAGCCCGGCCGCGCGCCCCTGGGCGACCCACACCCGGGCGGTGCCGGTGACCGGGCCGGGCCCGGCCGAGGACCGCACGATCGCGCGCAGGTCGACGCCGTCGGGCACCGTGACCGCGCGGTCCGGGCCGGTCGCACGGACCTCACCGGTGATCCGGGACAGCCGGAAGCAGCGGACGTCCTCGCGGTCGCGGTCGTGCCCGACCAGGTACCAGCGGCCGCGGTAGGACACGACGCCCCACGGCTCGACCGTGCGCTGCACCGGCGCGTCGGCCGGGCCCCCGCGGCGGTGCTCGAAGGTCACCACGCGCCCGGAGCGGGTCGCGGCCAGCAGCGGCGCCAGCGCGGGCTCACCGGCGTGCAGGCGCACGGTCGCGGCCGGGGTCTCGGCGACCTCCACCCCGGCGGCGCGCAGCTTGACCAGGGCGCCGTGCGCGGCGCCGGCGAGGTCCGGGGAGTTCCACAGGTTCCCGGCCAGCGCGACCACGGTGGCCTCGTCGGGCTCGAGCTCGATCGCACCGAGCTCGTAGTCGGCGCGGGCGATCCGGTAGCCGTCGACCGTGTCGAACATCGAGGTGTGCCCGGTCTCGAGCGGCACCCCCAGCTCCCGCAGCTCGGACTTGTCGCGCTCGAACATGCGGAAGAACGCCTCGTCGCTGGGGGCCTCGGCGTAGCCGGGCACGGTCGCACGGATCCGCTCCGCGGACAGGTACTGCCGCGTCGACATCAGGCAGAGCACCAGGTTCACCAGTCGCTCGGCGCGGGCGGAGGACACGACGGCGATCGTATCGGCGGACCCGGCCGGGAGCCGGGCGCCCCGATCGTCGGGCACCGGGAACCGCGGGTGTCTCATCCTGCGACAGCCCGGTTGACGCCCGTCGCCGCCACAGAAAGGGTCGGCACCGGTGCGGCGACGCGGCCGCCCCGACGTACGTGGAGGTGGGCCTGATGACGGCGGAGCAGGAGACGTTCAACCCGTGGACCGTGGTGAACCTGGTGTTCCACCATCTCGCCGGGGAGGGTCTGCACCCGGTGCTCGGCGAGACCGGCGACCCGGCCAGCGCGGCGACCCAGCTGCTCCGGTCCATGGGCATCGAGCCGGCACCGGAGAAGTCCGGCCCCGCCGACCCCGAGATCCAGGACGAGCTGACCGAGCTCCGGCGCCGGATCATGCCCGGCATCGAGTAGCGACGCCGGGGTGCGCGGCGCCCTGACGTGCCCGGGACGCCCGGGGTGATCTAGGTTCCGCTCCGCACGGGCCGTACGACACGGCGGAGGGGCGGGAGTGGAGCAGACCGAGCGCGAGATCATCCAGCAGCAGCTCGACGAGCTGCACCAGGTCATCGGGCGTCCCGGTGGCATCCCGGACAACCGGGTCGTCGCCTACTACCCGCCGGCGATGGCCGAGCGGGCCCACCTGTTCGGGCTGGCGGCCACCGACATCGAGGGCACCCAGTGGCAGGTCGGTGACGCCGAGGAGCGCTTCCCGCTGCACTCGATCTCGAAGGTGTTCACCTACGGCCTCGCGCTGGAGGACAACGGCCGCGAGGAGGTCCTGCTGCGGGTCGGCGTGGAGCCGTCCGGCGACCCGTTCAACTCGATCAGCTTCGACGAGGTCAACCACCGGCCGTTCAACCCCATGATCAACGCCGGGGCGCTGGTGGCGGCGAACCTGGTGCACGGGTCGAGCAAGGAGGAGAAGGTCGAGCGGCTGCTGACCCGGCTGCGGATCTACTCCGGCAACCCGGACCTCGCGGTCGACGAGGACGTCCTGGCCGAGCAGCTGGTGTCCAACGACCGCAACGTCTCGCTGTCGTACCTGATGCGCAGCCTCGGGATGCTGCACGGCAACATCGAGGACAACCTCTACGTCTACCTGGCCGCCTGCTCGGTGACCGTCACTGCGCTCGAGCTGTCCACGATGGCCGCGACGCTGGCCCGCGGCGGGGCGAACCCGTTCACCGGTGTCCCGGCGCTGCCGCGGACCTACACCCGCGACGTGCTCAGCGTGATGATCATGTGCGGGATGTACGACGCCGCCGGCCAGTGGGCCTACGACGTCGGCATCCCCGCCAAGTCCAGCGTCTCCGGCGCGATCCTGGCCCCGATCCCGGACGCGATCGGGGTCGGGGTCTACTCCCCCGGGCTGGACCGGCACGGCAACTCCGGGCGCGGGGTCGCGGTCTGCCGGGCGCTGTCGGACCGGTTCGGGCTGCACGTGTTCGCCGACCCGTCGGAGTCGCGGCTGGGCCGGATCGTGCGCCCGGGCCGGCGCGAGGACGCCACCGAGATGTACCCCTCGGGTGACGGCTGGCTGCCGGAGGGGCTGTAGGCCCGTGAGTGGTTTTCGCGGTTGGAGCCGCGAAAACCACTCACAGGCCAGGAAGGAGACGGCACGTGGTTGCCGAGGCGGAACGGGAACTGGTCCAGGAACAGCTGGAGGATCTGCGGTCGACGTGCACGGCGGGCGGCCGCATGCTGCTGCCGGGCGAGGAGGTCGTGAGCTACTACCCACCGGAGATGGCGCGGCGCGCCGAGGAGTTCGGCCTGGCCGGCACGAACGTCGACGGGACCCGGTGGGAGGTCGGCGACTGCCACGTCCGGTTCCCGCTGCACTCGATCTCGAAGGTGTTCACCTACGGCCTGGCGCTGGAGGACAACGGCCTCGACGAGACCCTGCGCCGGGTCGGGGTGGAGCCCTCCGGGGACCCGTTCAACTCGATCAGCTTCGACGACGTGCACCACCGGCCGTTCAACCCCATGATCAACGCCGGGGCGCTGGTCGCGGTGAACCTGATCAAGGGCGCGACCAGGGAGGAACGCGTCGAGCGCCTCCTCGAGCGCAACCGCGCCTACACCGGCAATCCGGACCTGGCCGTGGACGAGCAGGTGCTCGCCGAGCAGCTGGTGTCCAACGACCGCAACCTGGGCCTGAGCTACCTGATGCGCAGCCTCGGCATGCTGCACGGCGACATCGACGACAACCTCTACGTCTACCTGGCCGCCTGCTCGATCACGGTCACCACGCCGGAGCTGTCGATGATGGCCGCGACCCTGGCCAACGGTGGCGTCAACCCGCAGACCGGGGTGCGGGCGCTCGCCCGCGAGCACCTGCGCACCGTGGTCAGTGTGACCAGCATGTGCGGCATGTACGACGCGGCCGGTGAGTGGGCGCACGACGTCGGCATCCCCGCCAAGAGCGGCGTGTCCGGCGGGATCATGGGCATCCTGCCGAGCTACTTCGGGCTCGGCGTCTACTCCCCCGGCCTGGACCGGCACGGCAACTCGGTGCGCGGCGTCGCGGTCTGCCGGGAGCTGTCGGCCCGGTTCGGGTTGCACATGTTCGCCGACCCGTCCGAGTCCCGGTTCGGCCGAGTCGCGCTGCCGCGCCCGTGAGTGGTTGTCGCGGCTGGAACCGCGACAACCACTCACGGCCTACAGGGACGCGATCAGCCGGTCCACCCGCTCGTCGACCGCCCGGAACGGGTCCTTGCACAGCACGGTGCGCTGGGCCTGGTCGTTGAGCTTGAGGTGCACCCAGTCGACGGTGAAGTCGCGCCCGGCCGCCTGCGCGGCGGCGATGAAGTCGCCGCGCAGCTTCGCCCGGGTCGACTGCGGCGGGGTGTCCTTGGCGGCCTCGATCTCGCCGTCGTCGGTCACGCGGTCGACCAGGTCCTTGCGCTGCAGCATGTCGAACAGCCCGCGCCCGCGCCGCACGTCGTGGTAGGCGAGGTCGAGCTGCGCGATCCGGGCGCTGGACAGGTCCAGGTCGTGCTTGTTGCGGTACCGCTCGACCAGCCGGTGCTTGATCGCCCAGTCGATCTCGCGGTCGATCAGCGACAGGTTCTGGGTCTCGACGGCGTCGAGGGTGCGGCCCCAGAGCTCGACGACCCGCTCCATGACCTTGTCCTCCTGGCCCTGGTGTCCGCGGCTCTGCAGGAACTCCACGGCCCGGGCGTGGTACTCGCGCTGGATGTCCAGCGCACTGGCCTCCCGGCCGCCCGCCATCCGCACCGGACGCCGGCCGGTGAGGTCGTGGCTGATCTCGCGGATGGCGCGGATCGGGTTGTCGAGGGTGAAGTCGCGGAACTGGACGCCGGCCTCGATCATCTCCAGCACCAGCGTCGCCGTCCCCACCTTGAGCAGGGTCGTGACCTCGGACATGTTCGAGTCGCCGACGATGACGTGCAGCCGGCGGTAGCGCTCGGCGTCGGCGTGCGGCTCGTCCCGGGTGTTGATGATCGGCCGGGAGCGGGTGGTCGCCGAGGAGACGCCCTCCCAGATGTGCTCGGCCCGCTGGGACAGGCAGTACACCGCGCCGCGCGGGGTCTGCAGGACCTTGCCGGCACCGCAGATCAGCTGCCGGGTGACCAGGAAGGGCAACAGCACGTCGGCGATCCGGGAGAACTCGCCCTGCCGGGCGACCAGGTAGTTCTCGTGGCAGCCGTAGGAGTTGCCCGCGGAGTCGGTGTTGTTCTTGAACAGGTAGATGTCACCGCCGATGCCCTCGTCGACCAGTCGCCGCTCCGCGTCGACGAGCAGGTCCTCGAGGATGCGCTCGCCGGCCTTGTCGTGGGCGACGAGCTGGGTGAGCGAGTCGCACTCGGCGGTGGCGTACTCGGGATGGGATCCGACGTCGAGGTAGAGACGGGCACCGTTGCGGAGGAAGACGTTGGAGGAACGGCCCCACGACACCACCCGCCGGAACAGGTAGCGGGCCACCTCGTCCGGGGACAGGCGGCGCTGTCCGTGGAAGGTGCACGTGACACCGAACTCCGTCTCGACCCCGAAGATCCGACGCTGCATGCCGTTCAGGGTATGCGCCGGACCCCCTCTACTGTCAGTGCTGTGAGCGGATGGTTCGAGCGCGTCGCACGCCGGTCCCGCCGAGTGGACGGGGGTATCGCGACCGTCTCCCTGGTGGACCGGGCGATCACGGGGTTCATCGCGAGCCGCCCGCCCAGCCGGGTGGACACCACGTTGCGCAGACTCACCCGCTCGGCCGATCACAGCGTCCTGTGGTTCGCGGTGGCCTCGATCCTGGCCGCCCGGCGGGGTACGGAGCGGCACGCGGCCCTGCGCGGGGTCGCCTCGATCGCGCTGACCAGCTTCACCGCCAACGCGGTGCTGAAGCCGATGCTGCCGCGCCGCCGCCCGGCCGCCGCGGAGCTGCCGGTGTACCGGACGGTGGACTGCCCGCCGTCGTCCTCGTCGTTCCCGTCCGGGCACGCCGCGTCGGCGGCCGCGTTCGCGACGGCGGTGGTGATGGAGAACCGGCGGGCCGCGCCGGTGGTCGTGCCGCTGGCCGCGGCCGTCGCCTGGTCGCGGGTGCACGTCGGCGTGCACTGGACCTCCGACGTGCTGGCCGGCGCCGCGGTCGGCACCGCCGTCGCCCAGCTGACCCGCCGCTGGTGGCCGGTGCGTCCCAGCGACGAGGCACGGGCGCGGCCGATGGACACCGTGCCGGTGCTGCCGCAGGGCGACGGCCTGGTGATCGTGTCGAACCCGTTCTCCGGCCCGCCGGACCACGACGTGTCCGACGAGGTGCGCCATCGGCTGCCCGCCGCGCACCACCTGGTCGTCGGCGACGGGGTGGCCGTGCAGGACATGCTCGAGGACGCCATCGCCGAGCGCGGGCGCTGGGTGCGCGCGGTCGGGGTCGCCGGTGGGGACGGCACCGTGGCCACCGCCGCGGCCGTCGCGGACCACCACGGGCTCCCGCTGGTCGTCGTGCCGGGCGGCACGCTCAACCACTTCGCCCGCGACGTCGGCGTCTACGACACCCAGGAGGCCGTCGACGCCACCCAGGCCGGGGAGGCCGTGGCCGTGGACCTGGCGCTGGTCGAGGCGCACCCGGGCCGGCTCGACGACCCGGAGGACGTCTCGGTCACCCGCACCCGCTACTTCATCAACACCGCCTCGATCGGCTCCTACCCCGAGCTGGTGCAGCTGCGCGAGCGCTGGCAGCCCCGCTACGGCAAGTGGCCGGCGTTCGCGGCCGCGCTTATCACGGTGCTGCGCCGCTCGGAGAAGATCTCGGTGCGGATCGAGGACCGCTGGTACAAGGTGTGGTTCCTGTTCGTCGGCAACGGCCCCTACCACCCGCGTGGCGCGGTGCCGGCGTGGCGGCCGACGCTGGACTCCGGGCTGCTCGACGTCCGCTGGCTGCGCGCCGACGTCCGGTTCTCCCGGCTGCGCGTGGTGCTCGCGCTGATCCTGTCCGCGCTCGGGCACAGCCGCGTCTACCACCAGCGTGAGGTGCCGCGGCTCGACGTCGAGCTGCTGGAGCCGAGCATGCTGGCCACCGACGGCGAGGTGGTCGAGGAGGCCGGGCGCTACACCTTCCGGGTGGCCGAGCGTCCCATCCCGGTCTACCGGCGCGACGAGGACCGCTGGACCGGCCGCGACCGCCCGTACCAGGGATGAGCGCCGGCATCGGCAGCGTGCTGCTGCGTACGGTCCGTGTGCTGCGGCCGGAGCGCACCGGTCTCGGCGAGCCGGTGGACGTGCTGCTGTCGGGGCACCGGGTCGCCGCGATCGTCCCGGCCGGCACCGGGAGCAGCGAGAGCACCGGCGACACCGGGAGCACCGAGGTCGTCGAGTGCGACGGGCGCGCGCTGCTGCCCGGCATGTGGGACCACCACGTGCACATGGCGCAGTGGGCGCTGGCCCGGCGCCGGCTCGACCTGTCCGGCGCCCGGTCGGCGGCGGCCTGCGCGGCGCTGGTCGCCGACCGGCTGGCGACGGCCCCACCGGCGGCCGGTGAGGTGCTGGTCGGGTTCGGGTTCCGGGACTCGCTGTGGCCCGACGAGGCGCACCGGTCGCTGCTGGACGCGATCAGCGGGGACGTCCCGGTGGTGCTGGTGTCCGGTGACCTGCACCAGGGCTGGCTCAACGGTGCCGCGTGCGCCCGGTTCGGGCACCGCGGGCACCCGACCGGCCGGATCCGGGAGTCGGAGTTCTTCGCGGTGACCGTCGCGCTGCAGGACGTGCCCGACGAGACGCTCGACGGCTTCGTCGCCGACGCCGCGGCGGCCGCGTCGGCGCGCGGAGTGGTCGGGATCGTCGACTTCGAGGCTCCGTGGTCGCTACCGGCATGGCGGCGCCGGATCGAGGCGGGCACGACCGGGTTGCGGGTCGAGGCGTCGGTGTGGCCGGAGCGGCTCGACGACCTGGTCGCGACCGGGCTGCGGGCGGGTGACGTCGTCCCCGGCACCGGCGGGCTGCTCACCGCCGGCCCGCTGAAGGTGATCACCGACGGGTCGCTGAACACCCGCACCGCCTACTGCTACGACCCGTACCCGCAGCCGCCGGGCGCGGTGATCGACCACCCGTGCGGGCTGCTGCTGGTCCCGCCCGAGCAGGTGCACCCGCTGCTGGCCCGGGCCCGCGACGCCGGGCTGGAGGCCGCCCTGCACGCCATCGGCGACCACGCGAACACCCTGGTGCTCGACGCGTTCGCGGCCACCGGGGTGCGCGGGCGGATCGAGCACGCCCAGCTGTTGACCGGCGACGACGTGCCGCGCTTCGCCGAGCTCGGCCTGGTCGCCTCGGTGCAGCCCGAGCACGCGCTCGACGACCGCGACGTCGCCGACCGGCTGTGGGCGGGACGCACGCGGCGGGCGTTCGCCTACGGCTCGCTGCACGCCGCCGGTGCCCGCCTCGCGCTCGGGTCGGACGCCCCGGTCGCACCGCTGGACCCGTGGATCGCGCTCGCGGCCGCGGTGCACCGCAGCTCCGACGGGCGCGACCGCTGGCACCCCGAGCAGGAGATCGACCGGGCCGTGGCGCTGGGCGCGTCGTACGGGGTGACCCCCGGTTCGGTCGCCGCCCTCGCCGAGGGCGCCCGCGCGGACCTGGTGCTGACCGACGCCGACCCGACCACCTGCGACCCGGCCACGCTGCGGGCGATGCCGGTGGCGGGGACGCTCGTCGGCGGCCGCTGGACGCACCGTGCCGGGATCTGACGCGGCGCCGCCGGGCGGCTCCGAGGACCCCGGCCGATCCGGTCGGGGCGGCTCCGCACGCCGGCCGGGCCCGGCCGGGCCGACCGGGCCCGCGGTGCTCGAGGAGATCGCGCTGCCGAGCGGCCCGCTCACGATCATCCGGCCGGCCGACCCGGACGCGGTCGAGTTCGACCCGGTCACCGTCGCCGAGGGGGTCGAGGAGCTGCACCCGCCGCACTGGGCGCGGTTGTGGCCGTCGGCGCGGGCCCTGGCGGCGGCGCTGGAGCAGGCCGGGCCGGGCCGGCTGGCCGGGCGGCGGGTGCTGGAGCTCGGCTGCGGGCTCGGGTTGCCCTCGCTGGTCGCGGCCCGGGCCGGTGCGGTCCCGGTCGTGGCGACCGACCGGTCCCCCGCCGCCGTGGCGTGGGTCGCCGCGAACGCCCGGCGCTCCGGCCTGAGGGTCGACGCCGTCGCGGCGGCGTTCGACGGCCGTGACCCGCTGCTCGACCAGCAGCGCTGGGACCTGGTGCTCGCCTCCGACGTGCTCTACGGCGCGGCCGCCGCCGACGCGCTGAGCAGGCTGCTGCCGCGGGTGACCAGCCGCCGCGCCGCGGTGTGGCTGGCCGACCCGGGGCGCCCGGAGACCCCGCGCTGGCTCGACGCCCAGCGGGACACCTGGACGGTGCGGACCCGGCCGCTGCCGCACGGGGTGGATCTGCACGTGCTGCGCCGGCGGCCCTGACCCCGGCCGGCGGCTCTGACCTGAGCGTCCGCGGCGGGACCCGGTGTCCGGGGCAGAGGCTCAGACCACGGCCCGCACCAGCACCGCCACCGCCGACGCGGCCGACACCACCAGCACCGCGGGCCGCAGCAGTGCCGCGCGGACCCGGTGCGTGAGCGCGTGCCCGGCGGCCCAGCCGAGCACGATCCCGGGCACCAGCCACAGCGTCCCCGCGAGCGCCTCCCCCGCGGCGGCGCGCAGCGGGCCGGCGAGCAGGACGACCAGCGCGACGAGGGCGGTGAGCGTGCCGGTCACCGCGACCGTCGCCCGGGCGCGGCGGGGATCGGCCCCGGCGAGCAGCAGCGCGATCGGCGGGCCGGTGACCGCCGCCGTCGTCCCCAGCACCGCGGACCCGGCCCCCGCGACACCGCTCGCCACCGGCCCGGCCGGCACCGCGGCCGGCCCGAGGGCGGTCGACGCCACCGCACCGAGGATCGCCAGCGCCCCGAGCACCCCGAGCGCGGCGGGGCTCAGCACGGTGAGCAGCCACCCCCCGACGGCGAGCCCGGGGACCGCCCCGGCCAGCGCCCACCGCGTCACCAGCGGGTCGGTGTGCCGGCCCCAGCGCGCCGCGACCCCGGCCGAGAGCAGCAGGTTCACCACCATCGCCGGAACCGGGACCAGACCCGGCCACACCAGCAGCGCCGCCGGGACGAGCAGGAGGTTCACCCCGAACCCGAGCAGGACCTGCACCGCCGTCCCGGCCGCGACGACGGCGGTCAGGACGGCGAGTGCCGTGGGGTCCGGTGGCATCAGCGGTAGCCGGTGACGTCCGCCGGCTTCCCCGCGTCCTGCACCTCGACGATGTAGCGCCAGGCGTCCGGGCGCGAGCCGTCGACGTCGTCGAGGCCGTGCTCCCGGGCGAGCTCCCCGGAGGAGGTGGAGCGGCCGTTCCAGCGGTGCCGGTCGGGGTCCGCGGCGAGCGCGGCGATCCCGCGCCCGACGAGCCGCGGCGACTCGGAGATGGCGAAGTGCGGCTCGGCGGTGAGCGCGTCGCGCCAGGTGTCCTCGGTGACGCCGAAGAGCTCCAGCATCATCTCCGAGCGCAGCCAGCCGGGCGTGACGGCGACCGCCGTGCCGCCGTGCTCGCGCAGCTCGTGCGCCCAGGACCGGGCGAGCCGGATCGGGGCGATCTTCGCGAGGTCGTAGAAGGCGTTGAGCCGGTAGTTGTCGGCGTTGTACCCGTCGGTGCCGTCGGTGACCTCGACGACGAGCCCGCCGGGCGTCCGCGACAGCAGCCGCAGCGCGTGGTGCGCGGTGACCAGGTGGGTGTCGATCGCCAGCCGCAGCGTACGGAGCCCGTTGGCCAGGTCGTGCTCCCAGACCGGGGTCTCCCACTCGACCATGAGCTCGCCGCCCCAGATGTCGTTGACGAGCACGTCGAGCCGGCCGTGCTCGCGCCCGATCCGGTCGACGAGTGCGGCGACGGCTTCGGTGTCGAGGTGGTCGGTGGGCACCGCGATCCCGGTGCCACCGGCCGCGGTGACCAGGTCGGCGGTGTCCTCGATCGTCTCCGCCCGGTCGTACTCGGACCGCTGCTCGCGCGTGGTGCGCCCGGTGCAGTACACGGTCGCCCCGGCGGCGCCCAGCTCGACGGCGATCCCGCGCCCGGCGCCGCGCGTCGCCCCGGCGACCAGCGCCACCCGTCCCGTCAGGTCCATGTGCCCTCCTCGTATGTGAACGTCTATTCGTTTATATACGATGGTGCCATGCCCCGCCGCAAGCAGGTCCCCGATTCCGACGTCCTCGACGTCGCCCTCGACGTGTTGCACGCCGGCGGCCCGCAGTCCCTGACGTTCGCCGCGCTCTCCGAGGCGAGCGGGCTGGCCCCGGCGACGCTCGTCCAGCGGTTCGGGAGCAAGCCCGACCTGCTCAGCCGGGTGCTGCTGCACGCGTGGGACCGCCTCGAACGGCGCACCGACGAGCTCGGGGCCACCGTGGAGCGCACCCCGCGGGGGGCGGTCGCGTTCCTCGTCGGGCTCTCCGAGCAGTACGGCGGCATCGACAGCTACGCCGACGCCCTGCTGGTGCTGCGCGAGGACCTCCGCGACCCGCAGGCGCGCCGCCGTGGCACGGCGTGGCGGGCGTCCCTCGCCGGCGTCCTCGACGCGTGCCTGGACGGGCCGCCCGGGCTCGGCGACGCCGTCGCGACCTACTGGCAGGGCACCCTGACGTGGTGGGGTTTCGACCCGCGCGAGCCGGTCACCACGCACGTCGAGCAGGAGCTGACCCGCTTCCTCGCGACGGTGCTCAGCCCTCCGGCAGGTTCTGCACGTGCCGGAACCCGAACCGGCCCTTGATGCACAGGTGCCCGTGGGTCACCGAGTGGTCCGACGGGCTGGTCACGTTCACGATCTCGTTGCGTTGCACGTGAAGCTCCAGGTTGCAGCCGACGCCGCAGAACGAGCAGATCGTCGTGGTGACCGTCTCCTCCTCGGGGTGCCAGTCGCCCGCCTCGCGCTTCTCGTGCTCGGCGACCGACTTCAGCGCCCCGGTCGGGCACACGCCGATGCAGTTGCCGCAGTAGACGCAGGCGGAGTCGGGCAGCTCGACGTCGTGCTCGGTGGCGATGCGGGCGTCGAACCCGCGCCCGGCCGCGGCGATCGCGAACGTGAACTGGGCGTCGGTACCACAGGCGTTGACGCACTTGTAGCACATGATGCAGCGCGAGTAGTCCCGCACGTAGAGGTCGTTGTCGACCTTGACCGGCTGGGCCATGGTGGCCGCCCGTGCCCCGTCGGGGGTGGGGTGGTGACCGGGGGGGCGACGCTCCCGCTCACCGTCGGCGGTCGGCGGGGCGGGCGGGCCGTAGCGGGCCGGGTCGACGCCGTAGTCGGCCATCCAGCGCTGCACGTCGTCGCTGGCCTGGCTCATGTCGGCCGCCGACGCCAGCAGCTCGAGCACCATCCGGCGGCTGTGCCGGACCTTCTCGCTGTCGGTGCGCACCTGCATCCCGTCCTCGCACCGGCGCGCGCAGGACGGGGCGAGCGTGCGGGACCCCTCGACCTCGACCACGCAGACCCGGCAGGCGTTGATCGGGTCCATGTTCGGCGCCCAGCACAGGGTCGGGGTGTCGGCCTGTTGCGGGGTGCCCTCGCGGTGCAGCGCGTCGAGGATCGTGGAGCCCTCGGGGACGCGGACCTCGGTGCCGTCGAGCGTGACGGCGACCAGGCGGCGGATCTCGCCGAGCATCACCGGTCCGCCGGCCAGGGTCTCGGCCGGTCCGGGGGCCGCCCCGGCCGGGTCGGCGACGGTGACGCCGAGCGGCCGCGCGCCGTTGGTCGGGTGCAGCGTGGCGACGCCCTCACCGGCCGCGGGGCCGGGGTCGGGCGTCTCGGTGCCGGGGGCCTCGGAGCCGCGGCCGGCGTCGGCCTCCGGGGCCCCGTCGACGTCGACACCGGCACCGTGGGGGCCTCCGGGGCCCGCCGGGCCCGTTCCGCTGGTGGTGGTCATGCGGTCGTCCCCCTCCCGTTCGTGGCCGGGTCGGCGGCACCACGTGGCGCCGCGATCAGTTCCAGGTCGATCGCCGACATCACCGCCGACGGCGCGGTCTGGCCGAGCCCGCAGATCGAGGCGTCGCGCATGACCCGGGCCAGGTCGTCGAGCAGCGCCAGCTCGGTCTCCCGCGACCCGATCGGCGTATCGCGTTCCAGCCGGGCCAGCACCTCCTCCTGGCGCACCGTGCCGACCCGGCAGGGCACGCACTGCCCGCAGGACTCGTCGCGGAAGAACGCGGCGATCCGGCGCAGCGTCCCGGTGAGGTCGGCGGCGGTGTCGAACACGAGCACCACGCCGGACCCGAGGGTCGCACCGATGTCGCGCGCGCCCTCCAGGGTCAGCGGCACGTCGAGGTCGTCGGGCATCACGAACCCGCCGGCCGCCCCGCCGAGCAGCACCGTGCGCAGCGTCCCGCGGGCGCCGCCCGCCAGCTCGAGCAGCTCGCGCAGCGTCGTCCCGAAGTCCACCTCGTACACCCCGGGAGTGCCGACGGCCCCGGACACGCAGAACAGCTTCGAGCCGGTCGAGCGGTCCCCGCCGACCGCGGCGAAGGACCGCCCGCCGATGTCGAGGATCTCCAGGACGTTGTAGAGGGTCTCCACGTTGTTGATCGCGGTCGGTTTGCCGAACAGCCCCTGCTGCGCGGGGAACGGCGGCTTGTTGCGCGGCTCGCCGCGGTAGCCCTCGATCGACTCCAGCAGCGCGGTCTCCTCACCGCAGATGTAGGCACCGGCGCCGCGGCGCAGCTCGATGTCGAAGGCGAACCCCTCGCCCATCACGTCGGCGCCCAGGTACCCGCGGGCCCGCGCCGCGGCGATCGCGTCCTGCAGCCGGCGGGTGGCCAGCGGGTACTCGCCGCGGAGGTAGAGGTGGCCGACGGTCGCGCCGGTGACGTAGCCGGCGATCGTCATGGCCTCGACCAGGCCGTACGGGTCGCCCTCCATCAGCACCCGGTCCTTGAACGTGCCGGGTTCGGACTCGTCGGCGTTGCACACCAGGTGGTGCGGGCGTTCCGGGGACTGCGCGACGGCCTCCCACTTGACGCCGGTGGGGAACGCCGCGCCGCCGCGCCCGGTCAGCGAGGAGTCCTTCAGCTCGGCGATCACCCGGGTCGGGCCCAGGTCGACCGCCCGGCGCAGGGCCGCGTAGCCGCCGCGGGAGCGGTAGTCGTCCAACGAGGACGGGTCCACCGCGCCCACCCGGCGCAGCAGCCGCAGACGTTCGCCGGTGCGGGTCTGCGGGGCGCTCACCGCGGTGTCGGCGAACGCGTCGTCGGCGGCGCTCGCCTGCGCGCCGGCGGTGTCGAACGGTGCGGTCGCGGCGGCGACGGTGCCGTCCGGGGTGGCCGGTGCCTGGGACAGGTCCGGTTCCCCGGCGCGTTGGTGCAGCACGGCCGGGGCGCGTTCGCACAGGCCCAGGCAGGGGCTGCGGACCCAGCACGCCCCCGGCCGCTCCGGGTCCCCGCCACCGGCGGGGTCGGCCTCGCCGTTCCCGGCCGGCGGCCCGAGCGCGTCGGTCAGCGCCGCCACGATCTCCTCGCCGCCGTTCGGCCCGCACGCGACGTCGTCGCACACGTGCACCACCCGCGGCGCCCGCGGCTCGACCGAGAACATCGCGTAGAAGGTGGCGACGCCGTAGACCTCCGCGGGCGGAACCTGCAGCGTGCGCGCCACGTGGTTGAGCGCGCCCTCCGAGAGCCAGCCCTCGGCGTCGTGCACGGCGTGCAGCAGCGGCAGCAGCAGGTGCCGCCGCGAGCGGGCGGCGTGGCCCGCGTGCACCGACCGGGTCGGCCGGTCGGCCGCGGCTGCCTCGACCGCCGCGGGAGCGAGCAGGGCGAACGCCGCGTCGACCGCGTCGCGCTCGGACGTGCTCGGCTCCGCCGTCGACAGGTGCAGATCCATCCGCTACTCCCCCGCCACCGGAAGCCCGGCGAGTCTCTCGATCCGTACCGCGGTGGCCTTGAACTCCGACGTCCCGGACTTCGGGTCCCACGCGTCGTTGGTCAGCGCGTTCACGTCGACCTCCTCGGAGAAGTGCGGGGTGAACGACGCCAGCCCCGGCCGCAGCGACGGGTCCAGTGCCACCGGGGCCTCCACCGAACCCCGCCGGGAGCTGACCCGCACCCGCTCGCCGTCGGCGATCCCGAGCCGGGCGGCGTCGGTCGCGTCCATCCGCAGCGACTCCCGCCGCCGCAGCGGGGAGGCGTAGCCGCCGGTCTGCACACCGGAGTTGTAGGCGTCGAGCAGCCGCACCGTGGTGAGCCGGATCGGGAACTCCTCGGTCAGCTCGTCGATCGGCGCGACGTGCTCGACCGGCGTGAACGGCGCCGGCGCACCCCGCAGCCCGGGGTCCTCCTCCCACAACCGGGCGTGCATCAGCGGGGTGCCGGGGTGGTCCTCGGACGGGCACGGCCACTGGATGCCGCCGAGCGCGTCGAGCCGGGCGTAGCTCATGCCGGCGTGCCAGTTCAGCGACACCGACCGCAGCTCGTCCCACACCTGCTCAGCCGTCGGGGTGCCCCAGTCGTGGCCGAGACGATCCGCGATCCCGCAGATGATGTGGGTGTCCGGGCGGGCGAGCCCCGGCGGGTCGAGGGCCTTGCGGCAGCGCTGCACCCGTCGTTCGGAGTTGGTGACGGTGCCCTCGTACTCGCACCAGTCCGCGGCGGCCGGCAGCACGACGTCGGCCAGCTCCGCGGTCGCGGTCCGGAAGATGTCCTGGACGACGAGGTGGTCCAGCGACTCCAGCATCTCCCGGGCGTGCACGGCGTTGGCCTCGGACTCGGCGGGGTTCTCGCCGATGCAGTACAGCGCCGACATCTCGCCGCGCTCCATCGCCTCGAACATCTCCGACAGGTGCATGCCCTTGGCCGCCGGGATCGTCCGCCCGCCGTAGACGGCCTGGAACCGGGCGCGCGCGGTGTCGTCGGCGAGGTCGTAGCCGCCGGGCAGCTTGGCCGGGATGGCGCCCATGTCCCCGCCGCCCTGCACGTTGTTCTGCCCGCGCAGCGGCACCAGCCCGGAGCCGTACCGGCCGACGTGCCCGGTCAGCAGCGCCAGGTTGATCAGCGCGAAGACGTAGTCGGCCGCGTTGTGGTGCTCGGTGATGCCGAGCGTCCAGCAGATCTGGGCGCGGTCGGCCCGGGCGTAGGCGTGCGCCAGCTCCCGGATCGACGCCGCGGGCACCCCGGTGATCTCCTCGGCCCGCTCGAGCGTGTAGGGCTCCACCGAGGCCCGGTAGTCGGAGAACCCGCTGGTGGACCGGTCGACGAACGAGGTGTTCACCAGGCCGGCGTGGATGATCTCGCGACCGATCGCGTTCGCGAGCGCGATGTCGGTGCCGACGTCGAGCCCGAGCCAGCCGTCGGCCCAGTGCGCGGTCGAGGTGTGCCGCGGGTCCACCGAGTACATCCGGGCCCCGTTCTGCAGGCCCTGCAGCACGTGGTGGAAGAAGATCGGGTGCGTCTCGCGGGCGTTACTGCCCCACAGGACGAGCAGGTCGGCGTTTTCCGCTTCGACGTACGCGGAGGTGCCGCCGCCGGCACCGAACACCGCCGTCAGACCGACGACGCTGGGAGCGTGTCAAGTGCGGTTGCAGCTGTCGACGTTGTTGCTGCCCATCACCGCCCGGGCGAACTTCTGCGCGGTGTAGTTCATCTCGTTGGTGGCCTTCGAGCAGCTGAACATCCCGAAGCGCTCGCCGGGCACGTCGCGGAACCCGGCGGCGGCCCGGTCCAGTGCCTCCTCCCAGGACGCGGGACGCAGGACGCCGTTCTCCCGGACCAGCGGTTCGGTGAGCCGGACGTGGCGGGGGCGGAACCCACGACGGGCGGAGCGGGTGGTGCGGGTCATCGTCGACCTCCGGGGTGGTGCAGTCATCGACCACATCCACCGTAGCAAGCGCGAGACGCGCATCACATGATCCGGATCGGCAACGATGTGCGGCGGGTGCCGTCCGGGGCGGCGCCGCGTTCGTCAGTGCGGTCGCCGGGCGCCGTGGACGGCCACCTCGTCGCCGGTGACGATCGGGAACCAGGACGGCAGCGGCCCGTCCGGCCCGATCATCTCCCCGTACGCCGTCACCGGCACACCCAGCTGCCCGGCCGTGGCCGCCCGCGCCGTGCGGACCCGGTCGCCGTCGTGCAGCTTGACCGCCGGGAGCGGCCGGGCCCGGGCGGCGGCGTACTCGGCGGGGGTGTTGACGTTGGTCAGCGAGTCGAGCCGCGGGTCGAGCCGGGCGAGCACCGGGTCGGACCGCAGCGTCTGCTCCCCGACCCGGTGCACGTCGGACCGGGTGAACAGTGACGGCGGGCGTCCCTGCCCGGCCGCGGTCAGCTCGGCGATCGGGGCCGCCAGGGCGGTGCGGTAGGCGGCGGCCAGCGGCTGGTGGTGGCCGTGCGCGACCGGCAGCGCGACGTCGTGCCCGCGCAGCAGGTCCAGCACGCGGGCGGCGAAGGCCGGGTGCAGCAGCGGCAGGTCGGTGGACGCGACGAACGCGGCCGGGTGCCCGGGCGACGCCGCCGCAACCGCGGCCAGCCCGACCCCGATCGCCGGCAACGGCCCCAGGTCGGGCACCGGGTCGTCGAACACCTCGGTGCCGGGCGGCAGCGCGGGCAGCGCCTGCCCGGCCGCCCGCACGACGACGACCGGCCCCGCGACCGCCCGTCCCAGCACCGCGACGGTGCGGGTGAGCAGGGCGGCGCCGTGCCAGTCGAGCCCGGCCTTGGGCGACCCCATCCGCGACGACCGGCCGCCGGCCAGGACGATCCCCGCACCGGGGCGGCGTCCCCCGTAGCCACGCACGGCGGTGATCGTAGGCGGGCGGCGGCACCGTCGGCGTCCCGCCCGCCGGGCTCCTACCCTGGAGGTCCGGCCGCCTGCCCACCGTCGCGGCCCGGAGGGAGATCGTGATGGGACGGCTGACGGTCCGCAGGCCGGTACTGCGGCTCAACCCGGACGGCACGACGCGGTCCCGGCCGGACACGCTCGCCGCGGAGGAGCCGCTGGAGATCCGGGTCGGCGGCACCCCGCTCAGCGTCACCATGCGCACGCCGGGGCACGACGTCGAGCTCGCGCACGGTTTCCTGCTCACCGAGGGTGTGGTCGGTTCCCGCGACGACATCGCCTCCGCCCGCTACTGCGACTCGGTCGACGACGAGGGGCGCAACACCTACAACGTCCTCGACATCGACCTGGCCCCCGGCGTCGCACCGCCGGACGTGTCGGTGGAACGGAACTTCTACACGACGTCGTCGTGCGGGGTCTGCGGGAAGGCCTCGCTGGACGCGGTGCGGCTCAAGACCCGGCACTCCCCCGCGGGCGACCCGCTGCGGATCCGCCGCGAGGTGCTGCTGGAGCTGCCCGACCGGCTGCGCGAGCGGCAGAAGGTCTTCGGCTCCACCGGGGGGCTGCACGCCGCCGGCCTGTTCGACGCCGACGGGGAGCTCCTGGCCGCCCGTGAGGACGTCGGCCGGCACAACGCCGTCGACAAGGTGCTGGGCCGGATGCTGATGGACGACCGCATCCCGGCCGGCGGGACCGTGCTGATGGTGTCCGGGCGGGCGTCGTTCGAGCTGGTGCAGAAGGCCGTCATGGCGGGGGTGCCGATGCTCGCAGCGGTGTCGGCGCCGTCGTCGCTGGCGGTGGAGCTGGCCGACGAGGCCGGGATGACGCTGGTCGGCTTCCTGCGCGGAGCGACCGGCAACGTCTACACCGGTCAGGAGCGGCTGGAGCCGTAGCCGGTCGCGGCGGCCGGCTCGCGGCCGAAGCGGGCGCGCAGGCGCTCGAGCAGCCCGCCGCCGCGGCCCTCGGGCCGGGTCACCCACCCGACCGTCGCGACGACGAGCACACAGCCGGCGACCTGCCACGCGGTCAGCGTCTCACCGAGCACGAGCATGCCGAGCAGCACCGACAGCACCGGGTGCACCAGCAACAGCGCCCCGGCGGTGCCGGAACTCAGCCCGGCCGTGCCGCGGCCGATCAGCACCCAGGACACCACCTGCCCGGCCAGCGCGAGCACGATCAGCCACGCCCAGCTCTGCGCGGGCAGCGCCACCTCGATGCCGCCGGCCAGCAGCCCGACCCCGCCGGTGGTGATCCCGGCGCCGACGGTGGCCAGCGTGACCGGGGTGACCAGGTGGCGCGGGTGCCGCCGGGACGCCGACCGGTTGAGGTGCAGGAACCCGGCGTAGGCGATGCCGGCCAGGGTGCCGAGCACGGCCCCGCGCACCGGCTCCGGGCCGCCCGCCCCGGCACCGAGGGCACCACCGGCCAGCGCGATCCCGCCGAGCAGCACCGGTGCGGCGAGCACCAGCCGGCGCGGCATCCGCTCCCCGGCGACCGCCCAGGCGATCAGCGGCAGCGCGAGGACCTGCACGTTGAGCACGACGTTCGCGATCCCGGCGCCGGCGTCGAGCACCGCGCGGGTCCAGAACAGGAAGTCTGCCCCGAGGAAGACGCCCGAGACCAGCGCCCACCCGGCCACCGGCAGCGACACCCCGCCGAGGCGCCGGTGCTCGGCCAGCGCCCACGGGCCGAGCACGACCAGTGCGAGCACGCATCGCCAGAACGACGCCGTCGCCGGGTCGGTCCCGGCCAGCGCGACGAGGATGCCGGTCCAGGCCAGGACGGCGGCGCCGGCGAGCAGGAACCCTGCGGACGACGGATCGGTGGCGGCACGTGTGGTCACGACATCCACGCTCCCCGCGGCCACCGGAAAGATCCAATGAATGTTTCTGTCCGATACAGCTAAGCTGCGCTATGTGATCGGATGGGAGAGACTGCGGGTCTTCGCGGCCGTCGCCGACCACGGTTCGGTCGGGGCGGCCGCAGCGGCACTGCACATCACCGGGCCGGCCGTCACCCAGCAGCTGCGCAAGCTGGAACGGGAGACCGGCGCCCGGCTGGTCGAGCCGGACGGGCGCGGGATCCGGCTCACCGCCGCCGGGCACGTCCTGGCCGGGCACGCGTCCGCGGCGGCCACCGCGGTCGCCGACGCCCAGCGTGACCTGGCCGCCCTGCACGACGACGCCGCCGGGCCGCTGCGGATCGGCTCCGTGGCCAGCGCCCTGCGGGCCCTGCTGCCCGACGTGCTGCGCCGGCTGATCGCCGAGCATCCGCGGCTGGTCCCGACGGTGACCGACGGCGAGGTCGTCGACCTGCTCCCCGCGCTGCGGTCGCGCGACCTGGACGCGGTGCTCCTCGAGAGCTGGACCCAGCGCCCGGCGCGGCTCCCCGCCGGGCTGCGGGTCGCGACCCTGGTCACCGAGCCGGTACTGCTCGCCGTCCCGGACGGACATCCGGCCGGCGCCCACGACCCGGTGGCGCTGCGCACGCTGGACGGCGAGGTGTGGGCCTCGAGCCCGGTCGGGACCGAGCCCTACGAGTCACTGCAGCAGCTGCAGCGCGCCGCCGGGATCGAGCCCGACGCGCGCTACCTGTTCGGCGACTTCGCCACCCAGCTCGCGATGGTCCGCGCCGGGATCGCGATCGCGCTGGTGCCGGGCATGGCCGTGGTCGGCCCGGGCGGTGACGACCCCGCCCGGGCCCCGGACGCGCCGGGCCGGGTGCCCGCCGTGGTCGACGGCGTGCGGTTCCTGCGGTGCCGGCCCACCGTCGGGCGGTCGCTGGTGCTCGCGAGCCGGGAGTCCGACGCCGACCTGCCCGCCCTGCAGGCCCTCTCCGCCACCCTGCGCGCGGCCGCCGGCCGGGTCGTGCGCACCGCCCCCGGCCCGGACGCCTGATCACGGCACCCGTGGCGCCGCTCTGCGGGGAGCGGCCGCCTCGCCGGTGCCCGACCGGGGCGGAACCGTGCATCCCGCCGTGCGGAGCCCGGTCGATCAGCACGCTCCCGCCCCACGGCGGGCGGAAGCGTGCGCCTCACCGCACCACGGCCTGTCGATCAGCACATTCCCGCCCCGTCGAGGGCGGGAGCGTGCAGCTCACCCGGCACGAGCCTGTCGATCAGCGCGCTCCGGCCCCGTGGGGACTTCCCGTGACGGGTGAGCGGGGCACTGCTCAGGCCAGCATGTCGCGCACCATGGGGATCACCTTGGTGCCGTAGAGCTCCACGGCGGTGAGCCGGGCCGAGACCGGCTGCGGACCCACGGTGTAGATCAGGTCGAAGCGCTGCGCACCGACCGCGCGCATCGAGTCCGCGATCTTGCGGGCGACCGTCTCCGGGGACCCGACGTGCAGCGCCCCACCGTCGACGTCGGCCTCGAACCGGGCTCGCGACATGGGCGGCCAGCCGCGCTGCGCCCCGATCCGGTCCATCTGCGCCTTGTACGGCTCGAAGAAGATCTCCTTCGCCTCCTCGTCGGTGTCGGCGACGAAGCCCGGCGCGTGCATGCCCACCGGTTTCGCGGCGTGCCCGTACTGCTCGACGGCGCGGTGGTAGAGATCGACGTACGGCGCGAAGCGGCCGGGCTCGCCCCCGATGATCGCCAGCATCAGCCCCAGGTCGTGGCGGGCGGTGCGCACCACCGACTCCGGCGACCCGCCGACACCCACCCAGACCGGGATCCGGTGCCCGGTCGTCGGGTGGACCTGGGCACCGTCGAGCGCGGCCCGGGTGCTCCCCCGCCAGGTCACCGGCTGCTCGTCGAGCAGTCGCACGAACAGGTCGAGCTTCTCCTCGAACAGCACCTCGTAGTCGCTCATCGAGTACCCGAACAGCGGGAACGACTCGGTGAACGAGCCGCGGCCGACGATCACCTCGGCCCGCCCCTCGGACAGCGCGTCCAGGGTGGCGAAGCGCTGGTAGACCCGCACCGGGTCGTCCGAGCTGAGCACGGTGACCCCGGAGGAGAGCCGGATCCGCGAGGTCCGGGTCGCGATCCCGGCGAGCACGGTCTCCGGCGTCGAGATCGAGTACTCGGGCCGGTGGTGCTCCCCCAGCGCGACGACGTCGACGCCGGCGCCGTCGGCCAGCACGACCTCGTCGACGACCTGCCGGATCGCCCGCGGATGGCTGAGCAGCCGGCCGTCGTCGTCGGTCGGCACGTCGCCGAAGGTGTCCATCCCGAACACGGTGTCGCTCATACGACCCTCTCACTGGTTGATGTCTCAACCATCATGCCAGGGTCGCGCCGGACGTGCGTGCGGGCGGTCGAGGACGGCCGGGCGCCCGGCGTCGTCAGCGCTGCCGGGCGTGCAGGTGGCGCAGCAGGTTGGCGCCGAACCGGTCCCCGGTCGCGTCCATCGTCGCCCGCATCGTGCGGGTGACCACCGGGGACGCCAGCCGCGACAGCGGCATGTCCACGGCCAGCGTCAGCGAGATCTCCAGATGGGTGGCCGGTGTCCCGTCGGCCTCCGGGTCGGCGTCGCCGAGCGCGTAGTAGCCCTCCGCACCGGCCCACTCGGTGACACCGGGGGGCGGGGTGTGCGTGAACTCGATCCGCTTGCCCTCGGTGAAGGTCATCTGCTCGGTGAACACCGGCTTGATCCCGACCCCGAGGACGGCGAGCTGCACCATGTGCCAGCGCCACAACGTCCGGTCGCCCTCGGTGGACGCGTCGATCCGGCTCAGCAGCGGCGTCAGGCGTGGCAGCTGGGCCGGGTCGGTGAGGACGCCCCACACGTCCGTCCGGTCGGCGGTGACGACCGCCTCGGACGTGGTCGTCGCGGAGAAGCGGGTCAGGAGGAGCCGCCCTCGCCCAGTGCACCTCCGGCGGCCGGGGTGTCGTCGCCACCGGCCACGTCCGGCTCCGGCTCGGTGCCGCGGTTGGCCGCCGGCAGCAGCTCGGTCAGCGCGGCCCCCTCGAGCCGGCGGAACGTGCGGCGTTCCCGGGTCCGGTCGAGCACCGCGACCTCGAGTGCCTCGGCGCTGAGCACCCGCGCGGCCGCGTTCGCGCCGTTGGCGGAGGCCGCCGGGTCGGCGCCGGGGACCTGCAGCCCGCCCAGCGCGACCTCGATCGCGGCGCCGAGCTCGAGCCCGTGCTCGTAGGTCTCCTGCAGCTTGGTCGAGATCGGATCGGTCTGGCCGCCCATCACGACGAACCGCGGCTCGTCGGTGATCGAGCCGTCGTAGGTGATCCGGTACAGCTGGTCACCGCCGGACTCGGCGCCGACCTCGGCCACGCACAGCTCCACCTCGAACGGCTTCTGCTGCTCGACGAACGCCGTACCGAGGGCCTGGGCGTAGGCGTTGGCCAGCATCCGGCCGGTGACGTCGCGGCGGTCGTAGGTGAAGCCCCGGAAGTCGGCCATCCGGATGCCACCGGTGCGCAGGTTCTCGAACTCGTTGTACCGGCCGACCGCCGCGAAGCCGATCTTGTCGTAGATCTCGGAGACCTTGTGCAGTGCGGTCGACCGGTTCTCGGCGACGAACAGGACCCCGCCGGCGTAGGTCAGGACGACCACACTGCGACCGCGGGCGATGCCCTTGCGGGCGAGCTCCGAACGGTCGCGCAGCAGCTGGTCGACGGAGGAGTAGAACGGCATCGTCATCGGGGGGCGCTCCAGGCTCGTGCTCGTGCGGGGGGACGGCTCGGCATCAGCGGCGAGGGCCGCCCGGGCGCTCCGTGCGCCCGGCCACGACCTGCTCGACGACCGCGGCGACGTCGTCGTCGCTCCGGCGGACGGCGCCGTCGGCGGTGATCCCGACGACGACCGGGTAGATGCGGCGAACGGTGTCCGGGCCGCCGGTGGCGGTGTCGTCGTCGGCGGCGTCGTAGAGCGCCTCGAGCGCGGTGCGCACCGCGCCGTCGAGGTCCGCCGCCGGGTCGTACAGCTTCTTCAGCGACGACTTCGCGAACACCGAACCGGACCCGACGGCGTGGAAGCCCAGGTTCTCGTCGTAGCGCCCCCCGGTGGGGTCGTAGGTGACGATGCGCCCGGCCTGCGCGGGGTCACTGATCGCGGTGTCGTAACCGGCGAACAGCGGGACGACGACGAAGCCCTGCATGGCCGCGCCGAGGTTCTGCCGGACCATCCCGGCCAGCCGGTTCGCCTTGCCGTCGAGCGTGAGCGGGACGCCCTCGAGCTTCTCGTAGTTCTCCAGGTCCACGCTGAACAGCCGGACCATCTCCAGCGCGATCCCGGCCGAGCCGGCGATGCCGACCGCCGAGTGGTTGTCGGTCACGAAGACCTTCTCGATGTCGCGCTGGGCGATCACGTTGCCGGAGGTGGCCCGCCGGTCGCCCGCGATGACCACGCCGCCGGCGAAGGTCAGCGCGACGATCGTGGTGCCGTGCGGCACGCCGAGCGACTCGGCGGCGTTCGCGGGGTGGGGCCCGGTGGCGCCCGCCGACCCGATCCCCGCACCGGGCATCAGGTGCGGTGCCGTGACCCCCACGAAATCGGAGAACGACTCGGATCCGGTGAGGAAGGTGCCGAGCTGACCCGTGTGGTGCCCGGGCATCAGCCCGGGGGTGACCGACGGCCGGAACTCCATCTTCTTCGACGTGCCTCTCGTTCGAACTGCGTTCGCCGGCGGTCCCGCCACAGTGGGGCTGGTGCAGCGCTGCGACTGCGGTGCTGCTCCTGCGGCGGCCATCTCCGGCACGGCCGGGCCCGCTGGTGCGGACCCGGCCGGGACGGTACTGCTGTGGACGCGGTCGTGCCCGCTAGGCGGTCACTGACCGCCCTTCTGCACGTAGGACCGGACGAAGTCCTCCGCGTTCTCCTCGAGCACGTCGTCGATCTCGTCGAGGATGGTGTCGACGTCCTCGCCGAGCTTCTCGCGGCGCTCCTGGCCGGATCCGGACTCGTTCTCGCCGGACTCGTCGTCGCCGTCGCCACCGCCCTGGCGCTTGGTCTGCTCCTGCGACATGACGTCTCCTCCTCGTCGGTCACATGACCCACCGTTCCGGGCGCCGCACGCGGTTCCCGTGCGCCGGACCGGATCCGGTACCCGTTCACCTTACCGATCAGCACCGACAAAATCGCCTGTCCGGCGCCGGTGCGTCCGGTGAACGTCGCTCAGTTCGCCGTGAGCTTGTCGACGAGCTCCTCCGCACTCGCGACCGCCTCGAACAGCTCGCCGACGTGCTTGCGGGTGCCCCGCAACGGCTCCAGCGTCGGGATCCGCACCAGCGACTCCCGCCCCAGGTCGAAGATCACCGAGTCCCAGGAGGCGGCGGCGACGTCGACCGGGTAGCGGCTCATGCAGGTGCCGCGGAAGTAGGCCCGGGTGTCCTGCGGCGGCTCGGTCATCGCCGCGGTGACCTCCTCCTCGGTCACCAACCGCCGCATCGACCCCCGCGTCACCAACCGGTTGTAGAGCCCCTTGGCCAGCCGCACGTCCGAGTACTGCAGGTCCACCATCCCCAGCCGGCCCGACGCCCACGACAACCCGTCCCGCTCCCGGTAGGCCTCGAGCAGCTTCAGCTTCGCGGTCCAGTCCAGGCGGTCCGCGGTGAGCATCGGGTCGCGGGCCAGGTCGGTGAGCACCGACTCCCACTCCTCGACGACCTCCCGGGTGTCGGGGTCCCAGTCGGCGCGCTGGTGACCGACGGTCTCCTCGAGGTACGCGACCGCGCGGGCCAGGTACTCCTGCTGCAGCTGCAGCGCGGTCAGGTGCCTGCCGTCGGCCAGCGGCACGGTGACCTGCAGGGTCGGGTCGTGGCTGATCCGGGCCACCGACTTGACCGGCTCGGCCAACCGCAGGTCCTCGAACGACCGCCCGTGCTCGATCATGTCCAGCACCAGCGCGGTGGTACCGACCTTGAGCAGCGTCGCGACCTCCGACAGGTTCGCATCCCCGATGATCACGTGCAGCCGCCGGTACTTGTCCGCATCGGCATGCGGCTCGTCGCGGGTGTTGATGATCCCGCGCTTGAGCGTGGTCTCCAGCCCGACCTCGACCTCGATGTAGTCCGCCCGCTGCGAGATCTGATAGCCGGCCTCGTCACCCTGCTGACCCAGCCCGACCCGACCCGCCCCACACACCACCTGCCGCGACACGAAGAACGGCGTCAACCCCGTCACGATCGACGGGAACGTCGTCGACCGCGCCATCAGATAGTTCTCGTGCGACCCGTAACTGGCACCCTTGCCGTCCACGTTGTTCTTGTACAACTGGATCCGCGGCGCCCCCGGCACCGTCGCCGCCCGGTTCGCCGCCTCCAACATGATCCGCTCACC
>NZ_FOUY01000022.1 GCF_900115005.1 Pseudonocardia ammonioxydans
CCGTGCCGGTCGCCCTTCCAGGCGTGCACCAGCCCGAAGTCGGGCACCAGCGCCCGCTCGAGCACGTAGGACACCCCGTCGAACTCGCGGACCTCCTTGGCCGGCGAGGCCACCGCCACCGACCCGTCCGGGTGGTGGCGCCACGGCAGCCCGCCCTCGGCGACCAGCGTCCCGACCCCGGCCGGGGTGTAGAACGCCGCGATCCCCGCACCCCCGGCCCGCAACCGCTCGGCCAGGGTGCCCTGCGGGGTCAGCTCCAGCTCGATCTCCCCGGCCAGGTACTGGCGGGCGAACTCCTTGTTGTTACCCACATAGGAGCCGATCGTGCGCCGGATCCGCCCGGCCGCCAGCAGCGTGCCCAACCCGAACCCGTCCACACCCAGGTTGTTCGAGATCGTCTCCAGGTCCGTCGCACCCTGCTCCAGCAGCGCCGCGATCAGTGCGGTGGGCACGCCGGACATGCCGAACCCGCCCACCGCCAGCGAGGACCCGTCGCCGATGTCGGCGACCGCCTCCGCGGCGGATGCCACCACCTTGTTCATCACACACCTCCGTTGCGGACAGGGTAGCGCGTCGTTCGCGAAACGTACAAGCGTTCGCTCTGCGAACAGCATAGCCTGCGCGGGTGTGCCTGTCGCGCGCCTCGGTATCCCGCGCCACACACCCCAGGGGCACCCTCGGGGCGTGACACGACACGGCGCGGCACAGCCGCGGAGGTCCGTCGCGACCCGGGCCTGGCGCTCCCAGGGCACCCCTCGGGGCGTGGGGCGCTACGAGGGTGCCCCCGGGGGCGCGTACGCGGGGCGCAGGTCCCACTGTGGCCCGGGCCGGGTGCTCCCAGGGGCCCCTTGGGGGCGTAGCGCGCTACGGGGGTGCCCCGCGCGGCGCGGAACCGCTGCGAACGAGCTCGGCGGGACGCAGTGTGCGCCGCCACGGGCGCTCCTCACGGCGCGGGGCGTCGCGAGGGGTCCCCTCGGGGCGCCGGGCGCTACGAGGGTGCCCCCGGAGGCGCGGAGCCGCGACGCAGGTCCCGCCGCGGCCCGGGCCGGGCGCTCCCAGGGGGCCCCTCGGGGCGTGGGGCGCTACGTGGGTGCCCCTGGGGGCGTGACACGGCGCGGCGCGGCACAGCGGGCGCCGCGCCGGGCACGGCATGGCACGGCGTGGCACAGCACCGCGCGGTGCAGGGCGCGGCGCGGGGCACGGTGCGGGGCGCAGCGCAGGTGGGGGACGGAGCGCCCCCGGTGGATCAGGCGGCGACGGCGGGTGCGGAGTGCTCGTCGCCCACCGCGATCTCGCCGTCGCTGGTGACGTCGGCGTACACCCCCGCGCACGCCCAGACCCCGCCGACCTGCGGGATCTCGATGCGGTTGTGCTTGGCGACGGTGCGCAGGGTGTCGGGGTCGCGGGGCAGGTCACCCTGGGCGAGGGTGGTCATCACGCAGCGCATGGTCGCGAACGAGTACCGCACGCCGACGCCGCCGATGGTCCCGTCCGCGCCGGGCCAGTCGTTCTCGACGAAGCCGGGGGCGGCACCGCCCAGCACGACGTTCGGCCGGTAGCGGCGGGCGTCGAAGCCGGCCTCGGGCGCCAGCTCCCGCAGCCGGTCCAGGGTGGACTCGGTGAGGACGTGCAATGTGGACAGATCGAAGAAGGTGCCCGGCGCGCCGAAGGCGGACACGTCGAACCGGCTCACCGGCTCACCGGAGTCCTCGCGCCGTGCAGTCGTGCCCTCGATCAGGTTCCCGGGGGCCAGCTGGTCGATGGGCAGGCCGTCGATCTCGGGCCACACCTCCTCGAACTGGCTGCCCGCCGGCGGTTCGGCGATCAGTCGCACGTCCCGCTCGAGGGCGGCCGACAGCGCGGTGTCGATGCCGGGGTCGTCCGAGCGCAGCATCGAGCCGTCCGGGAACCGGATCTCGACCTCGGGCAGCGGCCGCTCCGGCTCCGGCTCGGCGGCGAACCGGGCGGAGAAGCCCAGCAGGCCGGCCCACAGTCGCGGCACCTTGGCGCTGGCGATGGTGCCGGACTCGACGTCGTACACGGCCAGCGCCCGGTCACCGAGCAGTCCGCGCCCGGTCACCACCGAGCGTTCCACGGACTCGCCGAGCATGGACTTGACCGGATAGCGGTGCAGCGACACGACCGTCATGCACGGTGTCTACCTGCTGCGACGGCCCCCACGCGAGCACTCCCTCAGTCGAGGAGCGCCGCCCGCAATTCGTCCGCGGATGCGTACACGGTCGCGGCTCCGGCGGCCTCCAGCTCGCCCGGCTCGGCGTACCCCCAGCCCGCGCCGAGGCAGCGCAGGCCGTGCTCGGCCGACCCCTCGACGTCGTGCAGCCGGTCGCCGACCATCACCGGCGCCGACGCCCCGCCGGGGTGGCCGAGCCGCCGCAGTGCCTCACCGACGACCGCGGCCTTGGTCGGCCGCTCGGCGGCCCGGGTGTCGCCGACGATCTCGGTGAACAGGTCGGTCCAGCCGTGGTGGGCGATGATCTTGTGGGCGGGCGGTTCGGCCTTGCTGGTCGCCAGCGCCATCGTGACGCCGGCGTCGTGCAGCGCGCGCAGCAGCTCCTCGATGCCGGGGTAGGGGGTGCAGTCGAGGCAGCCGTCCTCGTCGCCGTAGATCCGCCGGTAGATCGGCAGCACGGTCGCGGCGCCCTCGTCGCCGAGGATCGGCGGCAGCGAGCGGTACAGCGGGGGCCCGAGCAGGTGGGTGCCCAGCGCGGAGTCGGGGACGTCCAGTCCGGCCTCGTCGACGGCGCGCCGCAGGGAGCCGAGGATCCCGGGCGCGGAGTCGACGAGGGTGCCGTCGAGGTCGAGCAGGATGTGGGTCAGCACGGCTCCCAGTATCCCCGACGTCGTGTGCGTGCTACGTACACTCGTCCGTATGGCGAACACGCTCTTCGGTCCGCTCTCCGGGTCCTGCCGGGTCGACGGGCTGCTCGACGACGGCGCCTGGATCGCCGCCCTGCTGGAGGTCGAGCTGGCGCTCTCGGCCGTCGCCGCGGAGCAGGGCGCGGTCTCCGAGGACGACGCCGACGGTGTGGAACGCGCGGTCGCCGCCGTCGCGGGGGTGGACCCGGCCGAGCTGGCCGCCGAGTCGGTCGAGGGTGGCAACCCGGTCATCCCGCTGGTCAAGCGGCTCCGAGCGGCGGCCGCGCGGATCCAGCCGGGCGCCGAGCGGGCCGTGCACCCCGGCGCGACCAGCCAGGACGTCATGGACACCGCGCTGGTCCTGCTCACCCGCCGGGCGGGGCACCGGGTGGTCGAGGACCTGGGCGCGTGTGCCGACGCCGCGGCCGTGCTGGCCCGGGCCCACCGGGACACCCCGTGCGCCGCCCGGACCCTCGGGCAGCAGGCCCTGCCGACCACGTTCGGCCTGGTCGCGGCGAACTGGTGCGCGGGGCTGGACCGGGCCCGCGTGCGCCTGCGGCAGGTGCTCGACGAGCTGCCCGTCCAGTACGGCGGCGCCGCCGGCACGCTCGCCGCGTCGCACCCGTACGGCCCGGCCGTCGCCGACGCGCTCGCGGTGCGGCTCGGCCTGGCCCCGCAGGGCGTCCCGTGGCACACCGAGCGCAGCCGGATCGGCGAGCTGGCCGGGGCGCTCGGCGTCGCGGCCGGGGCGTGCGGCAAGCCCGCGACCGACGTCGTGCTCCTCTCGGCGACCGAGGTCGGCGAGGTGTCCGAGGCGGCGCCGGGCGACTCGTCGTCGATGCCGCACAAGCGCAACCCGGCGGCGGCGGTGACCGCGCGGGGGTCCGCGCAACGTGCCCCCGGGCTGGTGGCAGGCCTGCTGGCGGGTGCCGAGCAGGAGTTCCAGCGCGCGGCCGGGGCCTGGCACGCCGAGTGGGAGACGCTGACCGGCCTGCTGCGTGTCACCGCGGGTGCGGCGTCGCGGTTGCGGTCCTGCCTGGAGGGGCTGCAGGTGCACGAGACGGCGATGGCCCGCAACCTCGCACTCGCCGCCGGCGTGCAGGGGTCCGGCTCCGGGCACGCCGGCGAGCTGGTGGACCGGGTCCTCGCGGGACGGCCGCGATGAACCCGGACGCCGCCACGCCGGAGGCGCCGGGGGAGCGCCGGGAACAGGTCCGCTCGCTGGCGCGCGGGCTGGCCGTGATCCGGTCGTTCGACGCCGACCATCCACAGCAGACCCTGTCCGAGGTCGCCCGCAGCACCGGCCTGACCCGGGCTGCCGCGCGCCGGTTCCTGCTCACCCTGACCGACGAGGGGTACGTCCGCACGGACGGGCGGCTGTTCGCGCTCACCCCGCGCGTCCTCGAGCTCGGCTGGTCCTATCTGTCCGCGATGGGGCTTCCCGAGGTCGCGGCCCCGCACCTGGAACGCCTGGTGGCGGCCGTCGGGGAGTCTGCCTCGGTGTCCGTTCTGGACGGCGACCCCGGGTCCGGCTACGACGTCGTCTACGTCGCCCGGGTGCCCACCTCCCGGATCATGACGGTGACGATCACCATCGGCACCCGTTTCCCGGCCTGGGCGACGTCGATGGGGCGCGTCCTGCTGGCCGCGCTGCCGGAGTCCACCGTGGAGACCTACCTCGCCGCGCTGCACCCCGAGACGCTGACCGAGCACACCGTCGCCGGCGCCGGCGAGCTGCGCGCCGAGCTGGACCGGGTCCGCGCGGACGGGCACTGCGTGGTCGACCAGGAGCTGGAGGCGGGTCTGCGCTCGATCGCGGTGCCGGTGCACGACCGCGCCGGACGGGTCACCGCGGCGGTCAACGTGTCCACCCACGCGTCCCGCCGCGACGCCGCCGCGCTGCGCGCCGAGGTGCTGCCGGAGCTGCGGAACTGCGCGTCGGCGATCGAGGCCGACCTCCGGGCGTCCGGATGAGGAATCATGCGCGGCATGACCACCGTGACGCACATCACCCCGGATCCGCGACGCGCCGGTGACGCGGGAGTCCGGCGATGACGGCCCCGCTGCTCGACCCCGCCGACCCCCGGCACGACCACGCCGCGGCCCGGCTGGCCGCCGAGGCGATCGCCTGGCTGACCACCGTGGACGACGACGCGCGCCCGCACTCGGTCCCGGTCTGGTTCCTGTTCACCGACCCCGAGATCCTGCTGTTCAGCCGCCCGGACACCCGCAAGATCGCCCGGATCCGGACGCGGCCGGGGGTCTGCCTGTCGTTGGACACGGCCGTGTCGGGCACCGACGTCGTCCTCGCCGACGGCGACGCAGCACTGTCCGGCGAACCCGCGCCGGCCGAGCTGCGGGCCTTCGGCGAGAAGTACCGGGACATGCTCGGCGACCAGGACCTGGCGGGCTGGCGGCAGGTGTTCGCGCAGCCGGTGCGGGTGCGCCTGCACCGCATCGTCGCCTGGCACGCGGGGCCGGACGGGCTGGAGCGGGCCGTCGCCCGGCCGCGCTGACCGGTGCCGGCCTGCGGTCGCAGGCCCGTCGCGGGAACATCGCGGGGCCGTCGCGGGAACATAGCCCGGCCGGGCCGGGTTACCCGGTCCGAGGGGACCACACCGGTGACACGAGGCCGGTGACCCGTCGCCGGGGGCCCGGTGCGGGACGCCGGGTACGGAGCGGGAGGCACGGTGAGCGGACGTCTGCACCTGGCGGTCGAGCTCGGAGCGGCGGGGCGCCACCCCGGCGCGTGGCGGTTGCCGGGGGTGGACCCGGACCGGCTCTTCGGCGCCGAGCACCACGTCGACCTGGTCCGCACCGCGGCCCGGGGCGGCCTCGACCTGGTCGCGCTGCCGGACTCGCTGCTCCCGCCGTCGGACGACCCGGCCGCGCTGCCCGGCACCCTGGACGCCGTCGCGATCGCCGCCCGGGTGGCGCCCGCGGTGCCCGGCATCGGCGTCGTCCCGACGGTGACGGTCACCCACACCGAGCCGTTCCACCTGTCCAAGGCCATCGCCACGCTGGACTTCGTCGCCACCGGGCGGGCCGGCTGGGCACCCGAGGTCTCCCGCACCCGCGCCGAGGCCGACCTCTTCGGCCGCACCGGCCCGGCCGGCCCGGCCGCGCTGTGGCGCGAGACCGGCGAGGTGATCGAGGTCGTCGCCCGGCTCTGGGACTCCTGGGAGGACGACGCCGAGATCCGGGACGCGCCCACCGGCCGGTTCGTCGACCGGGAGAAGCTGCACTACATCGACTTCGACGGCGAGTTCTTCTCGGTGAAGGGCCCGTCGATCACACCGCGGTCCCCGCAGGGGCAGCCGCTGACGGTGCTGCGCGGTGACGAGCCCGAGGCGCTGCCGGTGGTGGGGCGCCACGCCGACGTCGTCCGGGTCGCGGCGGACACGATCGCCGGTGCGGCGCAGGCGCGGGACCGGGTGCGTGCCGCGGTCGCCGAGGCGGGCCGTGACCCGGACCGGGTCGCGGTGCTGCTGGACGTCGAGACCCTGCTGGGGCCCGACGCCGCCGAGCGGCTGGGCCGGCTGGACGCGCTGGCGCCGGCCGGTGCCGATCCGGCGCCGTCGACGCTGCGCCACGTCGGCGCGCCGGAGGAGCTGGCGGCGCTGCTGCGCGACGCCGTCGGGGAGCGCGCCGCCGACGGGTTCGTGTTCGTCCCGCTGGCGCTCCCGTCGGGCATCGGGGAGATCGTCGACGGCCTGCTGCCCGCGCTCGGGGACGCCGTGGTCCCGGCCCCGTACGACGGCTCGCTGCGCGACCGGTTCGGCCTCGCCCGCCCGGCGAACCGGTACGCGGTGACATGATCGACCGTCGTGGGGCGCGGCGCGCGTGACGGGGCGTTGCGCACCCCGACGGACGATCACAGGAGGAGCCGGGTGCGGGTCCTGACCGCGGACGACTCGCTGCGGGCCCTGCTCGCCCGCCAGCTGCTGCTCGACCGGGCCGACCTGCCGGTGCCGCGGGCCCTGGAACGGTTGTGCGGGCTGCAGACCCAGCACGCGCCGTCGGGCTACCTGGGCCTGCACGCCCGGCTCACGGGGTTCGACCGGGCGGAGCTGACCCGGCTGCTGCACGACGGCCGGGTCGTGCAGGCCTGGGCGATGCGCTCGACCATCCACATGCTCGCCCGGCGCGACCACGCCCTGTTCGCCGCGGCGGTCCGGGCCGAGCAGCGGGCCGACTGGCTGCGGCTGCGCCGCGACGTGACCGGGGACGACATGGTCGCGGCGGCCCGCGTCGTGCGGGAGCTGCTGGCCGGCGGGCCGCTCCGCCAGGCCGAGATCACCGCGGAGCTGGCCCGGCGCGGGGTGCCGGCGGGGACGTTCCCCGGGGTGCAGCACTGGGTGCGCCTGGTCCGGGTGCCGCCCGCCGGGACCTGGGAGACACCGCGGGCGCACGTGTACGGCCTGGCCGCGGACGGCGGCGGCCCGGAGCCGGACGCCCGGCCGGAGCCCGGTCCGTACCCGGAACAGGCGGTGCGCCCGGAACAGGCAGTGACCCCGGAACACGCTGGGCACCCGGAACACGTCGTGCGCGCGGAGCAGGTCGAGCTCGCCCGCCGCTACTTGCGCGCGTTCGGCCCGGCGTCCGCACCCGACGTCGCCCGGTTCGCCGGCTGGCCGGTCGGCGTCGCCCGGGCCGCGCTCGGCGAGCTGACGCTGCGCCGGTTCGCCGCCGAGGACGGCACCGAGCTCGTCGACGTCGGCCGGGCGCCGCTGCCCGGGCCGTCGACCCCGCTGCCGGTCCGCTTTCTCGGACCGTTCGACGCCGTGCTGCTCGGGGGACACGCCGCCCGCGCGCGGATCCTGCCCGCCGAGCACCGCCACCACGTGTTCGCGACGACGAGGCCCCGCTCCGCGCCGACGTACCTCGTCGACGGGCGGGTCGCCGGCACCTGGACCCATCGCGAGGGCCGGATCGTGACCGCGCCGTTCACCGACCCCGGCGCCGCCGAGCGCCGTGCCGTCGCCGAGGAGGCCGAGCGGCTCGCCGCCTGGCACGCGTCCTGACCGGATCGACCTGACCGGATATCGCCGGTGCCCGGCAGGATCTCGCTGGACCGGGCCTTCCTGCCGTCCTACGGTCGGTGCATGCTGCGCAGCGTCTCCGTGCTGGTGCTCGACGAGCTGGCCGTCTTCGAGTTCGGGGTGCTCTGCGAGGTGTTCGGGGTGGACCGCTCCGACGACGGCCTGCCGGTGTTCGACTGGGCGATCTGCGGGCTCGAGGCGGGGCGCCCGGTGAGCACCAAGAGCGGGGTCACGGTCACGCCCGAGCACGGGCTCGACGCGCTGCCCGGTGCCGACCTGGTCTGCGTCGCCGCCACCGCGCTGCGCGAGTTCCCGCCGGAGGCGCTGGCCGCGCTGCGGGAGGCGCGGGACCGGGGCGCGACGATCCTCTCGGTCTGCTCCGGGGTGTTCGTGCTGGGGGCCGCGGGCCTGCTCGACGGGCGCCGCTGCACCGTGCACTGGAAGCACGCCGACGAGCTGCGCCACACCCACCCGGAGGCGGTCGTGGAGGAGGACGCGCTCTACGTCGACGACGGGGACCTGGTCACCGGTGCCGGCACCGCCGCCGGCATCGACGCCTGCCTGCACCTGGTCCGCCGCGAGCTCGGCGGCTCCGTCGCGAACCGGATCGCCCGCCGGATGGTCGTCCCGCCACAGCGCGAGGGCGGGCAGCGCCAGTTCATCGAGCTCCCGGTCCCGGAGTGCACCGCCGACTCGCTCGCGCCGGTACTGGCGTGGCTGCTGGAGAACCTGCACGACGAGCACACCGTTGCCGCGCTGGCCCGGCGGGCGGCGATGTCCGAGCGGACCTTCGCCCGCCGGTTCGTCGAGGAGACCGGCACCACCCCGCACCGGTGGATCTCCGCGCAACGGGTGCTGCACGCCCGCACCCTGCTGGAGGAGACCGACCTGGGCATGGACGCCGTCGCCGCCCGCGCCGGGTTCGGCACGGCGGCGCTGCTGCGCCACCACTTCCGGCGGGCGCTCGGCGTGGCCCCGGCCGACTACCGCAGCACCTTCCGCTGCAATCGGGACGCCCAGCCCGCGTGAGCGATGGCACAGGGCCCGCACACCCGGTGGTGCGGCTGCGTGCCGCACGATGACGGGCATGTCCGGAACGACCCCGTCGTCCACCACCGAGCAGCCGACCACCGCGCAGTCGAGCACTGTGCAGTCGAGCGGCGCGCCCGCCACCGCGCGGCCCGGCCCGTCGGCCCGCGACCGCATGCGCCGGGCGCCGGTCGAGATCGGCCTCGGGATGGAGCCCGACCCCTCGTCGAGCCGCGAGCGGACCCGGCTGCGTGCCCGGCTGCACGACGGCGTCCGCGCCGCCGACGGCCGCGTCCAGCCGGTACTGCCGGCGCTGCTCGCCGATTCCGGGATCGGCTACCTCGTGTTTTCCACGGCCCGGCTCGCCGCCGGCGCCCCCACCCTGGACCTGCGACTCGATCTCGCCGGCAGCCCCGCGCCGGAGGCGCGCTGGCTCACCGCCGAGCTGGCCCTGCTGCACCTCGACGACGAGATCGGCGTCGGCCGGGCCGAGATGCGCGACGACACCGGGGTGCTGGTCGCGCACGCCGTCGTGACGATGGCGCTCACCGGTGCCCCGGCGCGGCCGGGCGGGCTCGCCACCCCCGGCGGGGCGGTCGACCCGGACGCGCGCTCGGCCGACGGTGGCGACTTCCGCACGGTGCTGCCCCCGTTCGACCCGGCGCGGCTCGACCCGGACGGCCTGGAGATCGACCACCTGACCGGTGACGTCGTCTTCACCCCGGGTCCGTCGACGGTGAACCTCAACGGCACCACCCACGGCGCCGTGCTGTCCGGGCTCGCCCAGGCCGCGCAGGCCGCGCACCTGCAGCGGACCGGGGCCGGGACGGTCCGGCCGTTGTCGCTGACCGTGGAGTTCCTGCGCCCGGTCCAGGTCGACGCCGCACTGCGCGCGCGCTCGGAGATCGTGCGGGACGGCCGCCGGTTCTGGTCCGTGCGCACCGAGCTGCTGCTGCCCGACGGGCGCGCGGCGGTACGGGCGGTGGGCGGCGGCATGCGCGACTTGGCATGATCGCCGGGGACGGCGCCTGCTGTTAGCGTCGTCACCATCCGTACACGGAGGTGTGATCGTGACGTCCCCGCCCAGCGCGCGTCCCCGTCGGGTCGCGGTGATCGGCTCCGGCCCGTCCGGCCTCTACACCGCCGAGGCGTTGCTCGAGGGCGACCCGGAGCTGCACGTCGACGTGATCGACCGGCTCCCGGCCCCGTACGGCCTGGTGCGCTACGGCGTGGCCCCCGACCACCTCAAGATGAAGTCGGTGATCCGCGCGCTGGTCACGACGTTCGACGACGCCGCCCGCGTCCGGTTCCTCGGCAACACCCACGTCGGTGACGCCGGCATCCCCGGCGAGGTCCTGCGCGAGCACTACCACGCCGTCGTGCACGCCATCGGCAGCGCGATCGACCGCGGCCTCGGCGTCGAGGGCGAGGACCTGACCGGCTCGGTCGGTTCCGGCGCCTTCGTGTCCTGGTACTGCGGGCACCCGGACGCGACCGGCTCCGCCCCGGCGCTCGACCGGTCCGGGGTGGTCGTCGTCGGCGCCGGCAACGTCGCGATCGACGTGGCCCGGGTGCTCGCCCGGCCGGCGGAGGACCTGGCCGCCACCGACCTGCACGACGAGGTGCTGGAGCGGTTGCGCGACAGCGCCGTCACCGACGTGCACGTGCTGATCCGGCGGGGCCCGCAGCACGTCAAGTTCACCCCGGCGGAGCTGCGGGCGCTGGCCAAGCTCGACGACGTCGAGGTGCGCGTGCACGACGACGGCCTGCTGGCGGCCGGTGTCGAGGAGCCCGGGGAACGCCGGATGCGGCAGAACATCGAGACGCTCACCGCATGGGCGGCCGACCCGCCCGGCGCGGGCGGCCGGCGGCGCATCCACCTGCGGTTCCTGCGCAGCCCGGCCCGGCTGGTCGGGGACGACGAGGGCCGGGTCGCCGCGGTCGAGATCGAGCGCAACGAGGTCGGCGACGACGGCCGGGTGCGGGGGACGGGGGAGACGGACACCGTCGACGCCGGCCTGGTCGTGCGCGCCATCGGCTACGCCGGTGAACCCATCGCCGGGCTGCCGTTCGACGAGGCCACCGGGACCGTCCCGCACGAGGCGGGCCGGGTGATGCTCGGTGGCGAACCGGTCCGGGGCAGCTACGTCGCCGGCTGGATCAAGCGCGGCCCGACCGGGGTGATCGGCACCAACAAGGGCGACGGCGCGGAGACCGCCGCCTCGGTCCTTGCCGACCTGCCGGACCTGGGCTGCCCGCCCCGCCCGGGCGGCGACGCCGTGCTGGAACGCCTGCGCGAGTTCGGGATCGAGCCCGTGCAGTGGGACGACTGGCGGCGCCTCGACGCCGCCGAGATCGCTCTGGGGGAGCGGCGCGGCGGCACCGAACGGGTCAAGATCGCCGAACGGGCCGCGATGCTCGAGGCCGCCCGGGGCAGCCACACCTCGGCCCGCTGAGCGGACGCGGCCGGGGTCAGTACGGGTCGACGGCCAGGACGCACGGCATCGCCAGCATCCGGCTCTCGAACTCGTCGGCCTCGGCCGGCGTCATCGACATCGTGCAGGTGACCGAGCCGTAGGCGACGCCCTCGCGGACGTCGACGCAGAACTCCCGCAGGATGCGGCCGCAGCTCTGCAGTGCGGTGGCGACGCGCATGACGCCGTCCATGCCGTCGCCGGTGACGACGGTGTGCCGGCGCGGCATCCGGGACGCGATGTCCTCGGGGCCACCGGAACCGGCGGGGAAGGTGAAGGTGGTCGGGCGGTCGGCGGTGATGCTCATGATGCGAAGGCTCCGTGCGTTGCGCGAGAAGAGATGCTCTGAACGCGAGCCAGGTCTCGGCATACGAGAGGAGTGCGCCTGGATCGGGCGCGGCGCGTCGGCGGCCTGGATCAGCCGACGCGCAGTGCTACTACCGCGAGAAGTCGTGCGGCCGACACTGCGCTCGGAGCAAGGGTGAGCTCGACGGGGCGCATGCGATCACCGTAGCAAGCGGGTGCGGCCTGCGCCACAGGGGCCGTCCGCACTAGCCTGATCACGACCGACCGGCAGCGCGTGCCGGACCACCGTCCCGAGGGGGAGTCCGTCGTGATCACCGCGATCGTCCTGGTGCACACCGCCGCCGACCGGATCCCGGAGACCGCGCAGGCGATCGCCGATCTCGACGGCGTCGCCGAGGTCTACTCCTGCGCCGGGGACGTCGACCTGATCGCGATCGTCAAGGTGCGCGAGCACGAGCAGCTGGCCGACGTCATCGCCGGTCACCTCAGCAAGGTCGACGGCGTCGTCGGGACCGACACGCACATCGCCTTCCGCTCGTACTCGAAGGCCGACACCGACGCGGCGTACTCGATCGGTCTCGACTGATCCGTCCCGCCCGGGGAGGTCCGGCCCGGTCGGGCCGGTCAGCCCCGCGCCAGCTCGGTGGAGCGCGCCGCCCAGCGGCCCAGCAGGTCCGCACCGGCGCCGGAGTCGATCGCCCGGGCGACGGTGTCGAGCGCGTCGCCGATGGCCGGCACCAGCTCACCGCGGATCCCGCGGTGGGCGGCGAGCGCCCCGGCGGCGTTGAGCAGCACCGCGTCGCGGACCGGGCCGGTCTTGCCGGCGAGCAGGTCCCGCACCACGGCGGCGTTCACGTCCGGGGTGCCGCCGCGCAGGTCCTCGGCGGTGGCCGGCTGCACGCCCAGCGCCGCCGGGTCGAGCCGCTCGCGGCGCACCGCGCCGCCGTCGGCGATCCAGACCGTGCTGGTGGTCGTCGTCGTGAGCTCGTCCAGGCCGTCGTCGCCCCGCACGACCAGCACCGACTTGCCCCGCCGGGCGAACACCTCGGCCATCGTCGCGGCGTGCTGCGGGTCCGCGCAGCCGATCAGACCGGTCTCGGGCTGGGCCGGGTTGGACAGCGGGCCGAGCAGGTTCATCGCCGTCGGGACGCCCAGCTCCCGGCGCACACCCCCGGCGTAGCGCATGGCCGGGTGGAACGCCTGGGCGAAGCAGAACCCGATGCCCAGCTCGGCCACGCAGCGCTCCACCGCGTCCGGGGTCAGCTCGATCGCGACCCCGAGCGCCTCGAGCACGTCCGCCGTCCCGGACTGGGACGACGCCGCCCGGCCGCCGTGCTTGATCACCGGTGCCCCGGTCGCGGCGACCACGATCGCCGCCATCGTCGAGATGTTGACCGTGTGGGCCTGGTCGCCGCCGGTCCCGACGACGTCCACGGCCCGGCCCGGGACCTCCACCCGCAGCGCGTGCTCCAGCATCGCGTCGGCCATGCCGGAGATCTCGGCCGCCGTCTCGCCCTTCGCCCGCAGGGCGACGAGGAAGCCCGCGAGCTGTGCGGGGGTCGCCTCGCCGGCGAAGACCCGGCCCATCGCCCAGGTCGCTTCCTCGGCGGTCACGTCCTCGCCGCCCATCAGGCGGCCGATCACGGAGGGCCAGGTCGGTGCAGTCACGCCGCGGGGTGTCCTATTCCTTCTCGGTGAGCGTGCCGGCCTGGTGGTCGCGCAGCACCTGTGCGACCACCTCGGCGGCCTCGATCGGGTCGAGCGGGTGAACCAGCACCGCGTCGGCCTCCGACCAGGTCGCCAGCCAGCGGTCGTCGCGCCGGCGAACGGTCAGCACGATCGGGGGGCAGTCGATGATCTCGTGCCGCAGCTGCTTCGCCACGCCCATGCCGCCGGTCGGCTGCGCCTCCCCGTCGAGCACCAGGAGGTCGGCCTCACCGGCGTCGCAGGCGGCGAGGACCTCGGCGATGCCGCCGGCCTCGACGTAGCGCACCCGGCCCACGTCCGGCGCCGGGCGACGCCCGACCGCGTTGATGATGCCTTCGCGGACCTCGGGGCGGTGGCTGTAGACCAGCACCGTGCTGGTCCCCGTCACCGATCCGGCCGCGCTGCCGATCTCTGCCGCTGCTCCGCTCGCCACGCTCGGAGATACTAATCCCCCGCCCGGACACGGTGGCCCGGCGGCGAGCGCCCGGCGCCGGACCCGGCGCTCCGGGCGGTGTGAGCGGCGTCGCCGTCCGGCCGGAGACCCGCTGATCACGGGCACCGTTCGCCGATCGTGATGTGGCAATGGGTATCCCGACAAGCCGTAGAAGTTCGGCTCGGGTCATAATGCCCGGCGTGACGACAGCGGCACCCAACATCAGCGCGCGGATCCACTCGTTGAACCGCCCCAACCTGGTCAGCATCGGCACCATCGTCTGGCTCTCCAGCGAGCTGATGTTCTTCGCCGGGCTGTTCGCGATGTACTTCACCGCGCGGGCGCAGAACGACGGCCCCTGGCCGCCGCCGCCGACCGAGCTCAACGTCCCGTACGCGCTGACGATCACGATCGTCCTGGTCGCGTCGTCGTTCACCTGCCAGTTCGGCGTGTTCGCCGCCGAACGCGGTGACGTCTTCGGGCTGCGCCGCTGGTACGTGGTGACCCTGCTGATGGGCACCTTCTTCGTCGTCGGTCAGGGCTACGAGTACTACGTCCTGGCCGTGGACCACGCGACGACCATCTCGTCCAGCGCCTACGGGTCGGTCTTCTTCATGACGACCGGCTTCCACGGCCTGCACGTGATCGGTGGTCTGGTCGCGTTCGTCTTTCTGATCATCCGGACGAAGCTGAGCAAGTTCACCCCCGCCCAGGCCACCGCAGCGATCGTCGTGTCCTACTACTGGCACTTCGTCGACGTGGTGTGGATCGGGCTGTTCGCCGTCATCTACTTCATCCGGTAGCCGACGGTGCCCGCCGAGCCCGTCCCGAGTCCCCCGAAGACAGCCACCCGCCACGACGTCGAGGTTGGAAGACCCCAGCGATGACCGAGAATCCCGAGGGCGCTGAGAACTCCGCAGCCCAGAACCCCCCATCCGGCCACGGGCCGGATCGTGCGGCCCCGGACCAGAAGACGGCGGCCCGAACCCGTCCGCACGGCAAGATGCGCCGCCGGATCGCGGGTGCCCTCGCCATCGGTCTGGGCCTGCTCTCCGTCGGCTTCCTCTACGCCGCCTTCGCGCCCCAGCCGCAGGTCGCGCAGGCGCAGCCGGACGCCGCGCTGATCGCCAAGGGCGAGGAGCTCTACAACAACACCTGCATCACCTGTCACGGGTCGAACCTGCAGGGCGAGCAGGACCGCGGGCCGAGCCTGATCGGTGTCGGCGACGCCGCCGTCTACTTCCAGGTCTCCTCGGGCCGGATGCCGATGGCCCGCCAGGAGGCGCAGGCCGCCCGCAAGGAACCCCTGCCGATCTTCGATCCGGAGACCGCCGAGGGCCGCGCGAACCTGGAGGCGCTGGGCGCCTACATCCAGGCGAACGGCGGCGGCCCGGTCACCCCGGCCGCGTCGGGCGAGGCCCTGCGGGGCGACGACCCGGGTCGCGGTGGCGTGCTGTACCGCCTGAACTGCGCGTCCTGCCACAACTTCACCGGTGTCGGCGGCGCGCTGTCGTCCGGGAAGTACGCACCGGCCCTGGCTCCGGCCAGCGAGTCGCAGATCTACACCGCGATGCAGACCGGCCCGCAGAACATGCCGCGGTTCTCCGACCAGCAGCTCACGCCGGAGGAGAAGCGCGACATCATCGCGTACATCAAGTCGGTCAACAACACGAACGACCCGGGCGGCAATGCGCTGATGGGCCTCGGCCCGACGGCGGAGGGTGTCTTCATCTTCATGGTCGTCATGTCCGGTCTGGTCGGGTTCGCGATCTGGTTGGGGGCGAAGAGTTGAGCAGCGACGTCAGCACCGGGTCGGGCCGCCGCCCGACCCAGGAGGAGCTCGACGAGATGACGCCCGAGCAGCTGGCCCGCCTGGCCGGTGAGCTCGACGACGTCGACGTCGTGCACAACACCGCGGCGTTCCCGATCGAGGGGACGCGCGCGGAGAAGCGGGCCGAGCGCTCGGTCGCGCTCTGGTTCCTGATCTCAGCGCTGTCCGGGCTCGCGTTCCTGGTCGCCTTCATCTGGTGGCCGTGGGAGTACGTCAACGCCGGCGAGCCCGGTCACGCGATCTACTCGCTGTACACCCCGGTCATCGGCTTCACGTTCGGGTTCTCGATCCTCGCGCTGGGGATCGCGGTGATCCAGGCGGTCAAGAAGCTGTTCCCGAACGAGGTCGCGGTGCAGCAGCGCCACGACGGCCCGTCGGACGAGATCGACCGCCGCACGATCATGGCCCAGCTGGCCGACGCGGGGCAGAAGACCACGCTCGGCCGCCGGAAGCTGATCGTCCGGTCGGCCGGCCTCTCGGCGGCCGTGCTCGGTGTCGGCACCGGGGTCGTCGCGCTCGGCGGGATCGTGCGCAACCCGTGGGCCGAGGGCGACGAGGCCCCGCTGTGGCACACGGGCTGGCGCCCGGAGAACGGCGAGACCGTGTACCTGCGCACCGACACCGGTATCGTCGGTGACATCGCACGGGTGCGGCCCGAGGACATGGAACCGGGATCGATGATGACGGTCTTCCCCTTCCGCGAGAGCGAGCGCGGGAACGAGGAGGAGCTGCTGCACGCCCAGCGTGCCTCCGACGCGCCGGTCATGCTGATCCGTCTCCGTCCGAACACGCAGGTCACTCCGCGCCCCGGCCAGGAGGACTTCAACTACGGGGACTTCTATGCGTGGTCGAAGATCTGCACCCACCTCGGGTGCCCGACCTCGCTGTACCAGGCTCAGGACAACCGCATCCTGTGCCCCTGTCACCAGTCGCAGTTCCTGGCGACCCTGGACGCCGAGCCGGTCTTCGGCCCGGCCGCCCGTCCGTTGCCGCAGCTGCCGATCACGGTGAACGAGGAGGGCTACTTCGTCGCCCGGAGCGACTTCGTCGAGCCCGTCGGACCCGCGTTCTGGGAGAGGCCGAAGACGACATGAGTTCGATCACGACTCCGACGGGCCCCTCGGGAGGCTCGTCCGCGAAGGCCGCCGAGGCCCTCGACCAGCTGGACCAGCGCTTCCACCCGGCGTCCGGGCTGCGCAAGCAGTTCAACAAGGTCTTCCCGACCCACTGGTCGTTCATGCTGGGCGAGGTCGCGCTCTACAGCTTCATCATCCTGCTGCTGTCGGGCACCTACCTGGCGCTGTTCTTCGACCCCTCGATGGAGGAGGTCGTCTACAACGGCCCGTACGACCCGCTCCGCGGCGTGCACATGTCGCGCGCCTACGAGTCGACCCTCGAGCTCTCGTTCGAGGTCCGCGGTGGCCTGTTCATGCGCCAGCTGCACCACTGGTCGGCGCTGCTGTTCATGGCCGCGATGATCATCCACATGTTCCGGGTGTTCTTCACCGGCGCGTTCCGCAAGCCGCGTGAGGCCAACTGGACGATCGGCATCGTGCTGATCCTGCTGGGCACCTTCAACGGCTTCACCGGCTACTCGCTGCCGGACGACCTGCTGTCGGGTGTCGGCCTGCGGATCGCCTCGGGCATCACGATGACCGTGCCGATCCTGGGCACCTGGGTGCACTGGGCGCTGTTCGGCGGGGAGTTCCCCGGGACGGAGATCATCCCCAGGCTCTACATCATCCACGTCCTGGTGCTGCCCGGGATCATCCTCGCGCTGATCGCGGCACACCTGGGGCTGGTCTGGTACCAGAAGCACACCCAGTTCCCCGGCCCCGGCCGCACCGAGAACAACGTGGTCGGTGTGCGGATCATGCCGCAGTTCGCGGCCAAGGGCGGTGCGTTCTTCGCCGTCGTCGCCGGCGTGCTGGCGCTGATCTCGGGCCTGTTCCAGATCAACGGCATCTGGCACCTGGGCCCGTACGACGCCGCGCAGATCTCCGCGGGGTCGCAGCCGGACTTCTACATGCTGTGGTCGGAGGGGATGGGCCGGATCTTCCCGCCGTGGGAGTTCTACCTGTTCGGCGAGTACACGATCCCGTCCGCGTTCATCCCGACCGCGGGCTTCCTGCCGGTGCTGTTCGTGCTGGCGGCCGCCTACCCGGCCATCGAACGCCGGTTCACCGGGGACGAGGCGCTGCACAACCTGCTGCAGCGGCCGCGGGACGTGCCGGTCCGTACCGCGCTGGGCGCGATGGCGATCTCGTTCTACCTGTGGCTGGTGATGTGCGGGTTCAACGACTGGATCGCGTACTTCTTCCACATCTCGCTGAACGCGACGACCTGGGCCGGCCGGCTGGGCCTGCTGATCATCCCGCCGATCGTCTACTGGGTGACCTACCGCTGGTGCCTCGGCCTGCAGAAGTCGGACCGTGCGGTGCTCGAGCACGGCATCGAGACCGGCATCATCAAGCGGCTGCCGCACGGTGAGTTCATCGAGGTGCACCAGCCGCTGGGCGGTGTCGACGACCACGGGCACGCCATCCCGCTGGAGTACCAGGGTGCGTCCGTGCCGAAGCGGATGAACCAGCTCGGTTCGGCGGGTGAGCCCGTCGCGGGCTCGCTGCTGAAGCCGGACCCGGTCGACGAGTCGCGGGCGCTGGCCCGTGCCCGGCACGAGGAGCACGAGCGCGAGCTGAGCGAACTCGAGGAGCGCCGCACCGGGCGTCGCGAGCTGGAGGCGCGTGAGTCGGAGCTCGCCGGCCGCCCGGACGACGGTGGTCGTCCGCAGCAGCCGACCGAGTAGCACGCAGCCACGCACGACGGGCCCCGTCGGAGAACCGAGCGTTCTCCGGCGGGGCCCGTCGGCGTTCTCAGGCCGAGCGGGCGGGTTCGTCGGGCGCGCGGTCGCCGGTGCGGTGCGCGGCGGCGCGGGCGCGCTCGGCCCACGCCCGCCACGGGCCGCCGCCCCGGGCGGGCTCGGACCAGTTCGGGGTGCTGTACACGAGCCGGGTGCCGCCGCTGGTGAGCCAGCGGTACAGCAGCCGCACCTCCTCCGGCGGGGCGCCGCGCAGCGGTCCGTCCCCGGGCAGCACGGTCTGAGCCCCCGCCCGCAGCGACTCGACGACCGGCATCGGGCGTACCCCGCGCGGCGCGTTCCCTGCGGCGGCCAGGCGTCCGTGGCGCAGCACGGCGAGCTCCCAGCCGCCGTGGCCGTCCGGCCGGGCGCCGACGACCTCCTTCAGGGCGGCGAGCGCCGCCAGCGTGCCGCCGTGGTCGATCCCGGAGGCCAGCGCGGCCAGCCGGTCACGGAGGCGGGCGGCGGACTCGTAGCGGCCGTCGGCCGAGCGGACCTCGACGGCCGCGGCGAGGGCGCGCAGCGGGGCATCGTCCCGCCCGGCGACGAGGTCGTGCCAGGCACCGACGGCGGGCGCGTAGTCGGCGGGGGGCTGCAGCCCGGCGCACGGGGCGGCGCAGTGTCCCAGCTCGTGCAGGGCACAGGGCGTGCCGGACGGGTTGCGGAGCGGGATCCGGATCGTGCACCGGCGCAGCGGCACCGCGTCCAGCGCGGCGTCGAGGACCTCGGTCGCGGCGGCGCGCCCGGGGAACGGGCCGAGCGCCCCCTCCCGCGGGGCCGACACGACCGACAGCCGGGGGAACGCCTCGCTGGTCGGGGCCACCCACCAGCTCCGGCCCGGGTTGCGGGAGCGGCGGTTGTAGCGGGGGCGGTGCGCGGCGATCAGGCGCAGCTCGCGGACGGAGGCCTCCAGGGCGTGCGCGCAGACGACGGTGTCGACCCGCTCGGCCTGCGCCACCATGTCCCGGATCCGGCGCCGCCGCTCACCGGCGGTGAAGTAGGACCGCACCCGGCGGCGCAGGTCGCCGCTGGTGCCGACGTAGAGCACCTCCTCGCCGCCGCCGCGGAACAGGTACACCCCGGGTGCCGAGGGGACGTCGTCCGCGAGGTGGCGGCGCCGGCGCTGCGCGGTCGTCGGGCGGTGCGGTGCCCGGTCCTTCACCAGCTGCAGGGTCTCCTCGAGGCTCTGCACCCCGAGGTTCCCGATGCGTTCGAGCAGGTGGTGCAACACCTCGACGGTGGCCCGGGCGTCGGTGAGGGCCCGGTGGTCCGGCGTGGTGGTGCACCCGAAGTGGCCGGCGAGGGCGCCGAGCCGGACGCTCGGGCACTCGTCGCGGGTGAGCACGGCCCGGGCGAGCCGGGCGGTGCACAGCACCGGCGGGGCGGGCCACGGGCGGTCGTGTCGCGCGCAGGCCGCGCGCAGGAAGCCCGTGTCGAAGGGGGCGTTGTGCGCGACCAGCACCGACCCCCGCATCAGGTCGAGCACCGACGGCAGCACCGCGCCGAGCGGTGGTGCCCCGGCGAGCATGGCGTTCGTGATCCCGGTCAGCCGGGTGACGTCGGCCGGGACCGGTGCGCCGGGATCGACCAGCGTCGACAGCTCGCCGATCCGCTGCCCGCCGCGGACCGCGACCGCGCCCACCTCGGTGATGGCGTCGGTGCGGTGGCTTCCGCCGGTGGTCTCCAGGTCCAGGACGCAGAACGTGACGTCGCGCAACGGGGTGCCCAGCTCGTCGAACGTGAGCTGGGGGGAGCAGGTGGTCACGCACGCACGGTAGCGCCGACGTCCGACAGTATGTTCGAAGGTGGGGCGCCGGAGACCCGACGACCGGATCGGGGCGCACGCGATCCGGGCGCGGCGCGCGCATCGGCGGGCCGGGGCCGTCGGGGATAGCCTGGACCGATGGCGCGCAACGACGGACGGACACCGGGCCCCACGGGCACCGGCGCCCCGTCGCGCCCGGGCCGGCCGGCGGGCGGCGAGGGTACCGAGGGTGCGGCCGAGGCCGTGTACGGCACCGCCGCCGGTGCTCCGGCCGGAGGGTCCGGCGGTGGTGATGCCGCGGACCGGGCCGGGAGGGCCGGGAGCGTCGACGACACCCGCACCGAGCGCCCGCACGCGGAGGGCTCCGACGCCGAGGCCTCCGACGCCGAGGGTTGCCACGGCGAGGACTCGCATTCCGAAGGTTCGCACTCCGAAGGTTCGCACTCCGATGGCGCGGCGCCGGACGCTCCGTGGCCGACACTGCCGCCCCCGCTGCGGGCCCGGCTCGCCGAGATCGGCGGTACCGCGCTGGGCGGCATGCCACCCCCCGACGTGCCCGCGCCGCTGCGGCGCTTCGCCAAGTTCACGCCCGCCAAGCGGGCCCGGCTCGGCGGTCACCTCATCGTGGCCCGCCTCGAGCAGGACCCGGCGTTCCGGGCCGCGGTCGTCGCCTGGTGGGCCGAGCACCGTCCGGGCGAGCTGGAGCTCCCCGCCCGCTCCGGTACCGGTGCGGAGCAGGGGGTGCCCGGCGGCCCGGACCGGCCCGCCGACCGGTCGGGCGGAGCGGCGACCCCCGATGCTGTGTCCCCCGATGCTGTGTCCCCCGATGCTGCGACCGGCTCCGAATCCGCGACCGACACGGCGCACACGACCGACACGGCGCACACGGCCGACTCGGCGTACGCGACCGGCTCCGGGCCCACGACCCGCTCCGGGCCCACGGCCGGTTCCCGGGCCGGCACCGGCTCCGCCTCGACGCCCCACTCCGAGTCCCGGGCCGGCTCCGGGGCCATGGCGGGCGCCGATCCCGTGACCGGCTCCGGCCCTGACCCGGCATCCGATTCCGATCCCGACGCAGGCTCCGCGTCCGGCCCCGGTCCGGCTCTCGTGCGGGGGCCCGCGTCCGGCTCCCGCCCGGTCACCGCGACCGGGGCCGCCGCCGGCTCCGGCCGGTTGCCCGCTCCGGTCGACAAGCTCGACGCCGCCGCGGTCGCGCTGCTCACCGGGGACCCGCTGGCCGGACGCCGGGTCGCCGACGTCGAGCAGTCCGGTGACATCGCGGCGCTGCGGGCCGAGCGGGACGAGGCGCTCGCCAAGGTCGACAAGGTCACCGCCGAGCTCGAGCGGGCCCGGGCGGAGCTCACCGAGGAACGCGAGCAGGCACAGGCCCGGGGCGCCGACCGCGAGGCGGAGTACCAGCAGATGCGGCGCCGGGTCAGCGAGCAGGGGGCCAGGCTGCGTGCGGCGCTCGACGCCCGCGGTGAGCTGGAGGCCGAGGTCGCCCGGCTGCGTTCCGGCGCCGACGACCGGCTGGCCGAGGCCCGTGCGGCGTGCGAGACCGAGCGTGAGCGCGCGGAGCGCGAACACCACCGGGCCGAGGCCGCCGCCCGGGAGGTGGCTGCCGCACGGCAGGCCGCACGGGACGCCCGGCGCGGTGACGAGGTGCGCCTGGAGCTGCTCCTGGACACCGTCGGCGGAGCGATCGCGGGCCTGCGCCGGGAGCTGGACGTCGGGGCCGGTGGCCCGCGCCCGGCGGACTTCGTCGCGGGGACCGCGGGTGAGGCCGCGGGCGCCGTCGGGCACGGCCGCGCCGGGCTGCCGGTCGACGGGCTCGCCGCGCTCGACACGCTGCTCGGCATGCCGTCGGTGCACCTGATCGTCGACGGCTACAACGTCAGCAAGACCGGCTACCCGGACCTGCCGCTCGCCGACCAGCGTTCCCGGCTGGTCGGCCAGCTGGGCGCGCTCGGTGCCCGCACCGGGGTGGAGGTCACCGTCGTGTTCGACGGCGCGGCCGTCAACGCGGCACCGCTGCGCGGCACCCGCGGGGTGCGGGTCCTGTTCAGCGAGGCCGGGGTCATCGCCGACGACGTGGTGCGCGACCTCGTCGCCGCCGAGCCGTGCGGACGCCCGCTGCTCGTCGCCACCTCCGATCAGGAGGTCGTGCGCTCGGTCCGGCGGCGCGGGGCGCACACCGTGCCCTCGGCCGTCCTGCTGCGCCGGCTCGGCGGCTGAGGAGCCCGCCGGCTCACCCCGCGTCACGGTGGCGTGCCGCGTGCGGCGGCACCACCGGCACCGGGAGCATCGGCCGGTCCGCCCGGGGCTCCGGGCGCGCGGACGCCTCCACCAGCCGCAGCTGGGGGATCAGGCCGTGGTCGGCGAGCACCTGCAGCGCACGCCGCTCCGGCTCGGCGAACTCGACCGGGCCGTCGACCGGGCCACCGGCCGCCGCCCGGCGGTCCACCCACCGGGCGGGCCGCCCCGTGACCCCGGGAGCGCCGCCCGGCCCGGTGGCCTCACCGGGCAGCGCGACCGGCAGGTACGGGATCGGCCGGTCGATCTCCGGCACGTTCATGAGCACACCGATCACGCAGTCACCGCAGGCGGTGTCGCGGACCTCGCAGCGGTCGCAGTCGACGATCATTGCGCCTCCCTCGTGGAGCGTTCGTGCGATCGGGGCGGACGCTAGGGGAGGGGTCCGACAGAATGCGGTCGCCGCCGTCCGGCCCGGGCCGCCGGACGACCTTTTCGTTGTCGATCCGTAACCCGGGCCGCCCGTCGCTCGTTCACCGGAACAGCACGACCTCCTCACCGGTCGTGCCGCCGGTGGTTCCCCCGCCACCCGGACGGCAGGCCCCGGTGGTCCCGCCCCGACGGGCACCACGCCCGGGGAGCCGGTGGGGTGAGCGGTTCGTCCGCTCCCCGAGAGGCCGGACGGCGGTCCGCGTCCCCGACGCGTCCCCGGACGCGTGCGGTCGCCGTCCCGGCCCCTCGGGTGACCGAGCCGTGGCCGGGCTACGGTCGGCGACCGTGGCGCGCACGCTGCTGGTGACCAACGACTTCCCGCCGCGCCCCGGCGGGATCCAGAGCTACCTGCACGATCTCGCCCGTGCCCTGCCCGCCGGCGAGCTGGCCGTCTACGCCCCGTCCTGGCGGGGCGACCGGGAGTTCGACGCGACGCTGCCGTTCCCGGTGCACCGCCATCCCACCTCGCTGATGCTCCCGGTCCCCGCGGTCGCCCGCCGTGCCGCGCAGCTGGCCCGCGAGCACGACGCCGACGCCGTCTGGTTCGGCGCGGCCGCCCCGCTCGGCCTGCTGGGGCCGTCGCTGCGGCGCCGGGCCGGGATCGCCCGGGTCGTCGCCACCACGCACGGCCACGAGGTCGGCTGGTCGATGCTGCCCGGTGCGCGGCGGGCACTGCGCCGGATCGGGACCGACGCCGACGTCGTCACCACGGTCTCCCGCTGGACCCGCGACCGGTTCGCCGCCGCGTTCGGCCCGCAGGCCGCCCTGGAGCCGCTGCCCCCGCCCGTCGACACCACCCGCTTCGCCCCGGACCCGGCCGCCCGGGCCACCGTCCGGGCGCGGTACGGCCTCGGCGCCGCGCCGGTGGTGAGCTGCGTGTCCCGGCTGGTCCCGCGCAAGGGCCAGGACGTGCTGGTCGCGGCACTGCCGCGGATCCGGCGGCAGGTCCCCGGCACCCGGCTGCTGCTGGTCGGCGGGGGACCGTACCGGGACCGGCTGCGGGCCCTCGCCGACCGGCACGGGGTCGCCGACGCTGTCGTGATCACCGGTGGCGTGCCGGCGGCCGAGCTGGCCGCGCACCACGCGGCCGGCGACGTCTTCGCGTTGCCCTGCCGCACCCACCTGGGCGGCCTCGACGTCGAGGGACTGGGCATCGCCCTGCTGGAGGCCGCGGCGTCCGGCCTGCCGGTGGTCGCGGGGGACTCGGGCGGGGCGCCGGAGACCGTCGCCGAGGGCGTCACCGGCCACGTCGTGCCGGGCCGGGACACCCGGGCCGTCGCCGACCGGGTCGCGTCCCTGCTGGCCGACCCGCAGCGCGCGACGGCGATGGGCCGGGCCGGGCGGGACCGGGTCCGGCGGATCTGGGGCAGCCCGGAGGCGGCACACCGGTTGCACGCGTTCCTGCGGGGCCGGCCGCCGCGGCGACCGGCCCCGCAGGTGGATGATCAGCTCCGGTCGGCCGTGGTGCCGGAGTAGAGCGACTCGATGTCCTCGGCGTAGGCGTCGACGACGACCTTGCGCTTGACCTTCAGCGTCGGCGTCAGCTCGCCGCCCGCCTCGGTGAAGTCGGTGGGCAGGATCCGGAACTTGCGGATCTGCTCGGCCCGCGACACCACCTGGTTGGCCTCCTCGACGGCCGCCGCGATCTCACCGCGCAGCTCCGGGTCGTCGATCAGGTCCGAGGCCGAGTCACCGGCACCGGCCGGCTTGCCGTTGCGCTCGCGCCAGCCCGGCAGCGCCTCCGGGTCGATGGTGACCAGTGCGGAGATGAACGGCTTCTGGTCACCGATCACGATGCACTGCCCGACCAGCGGGTGCGCCCGCAGCCGGTCCTCGAGCACCGCCGGGGCGACGTTCTTGCCGCCCGCGGTGACGATGATCTCCTTCTTCCGGCCGGTGATCGTGAGGAACCCGGCGTCGTCGAGCTCCCCGAGGTCACCGGAGTGGAACCAGCCGTCGCTCTCGATCGCGTCCTGCGTGGCCTGCTCGTTGTGCCAGTAGCCGCGGAAGACGATGTCGCCGCGGAGCATGACCTCACCGTCCTCGGCGATCCGGACCGCGCACCCGGGCACCGGGCGGCCGACCGATCCGACCCGCTGGGCGTCGAGCGTGTTCAGGGTGATGCCGGCCGAGGTCTCGGTGAGCCCGTAGCCCTCCAGCACCGGCAGCCCGATCCCGCGGAAGAAGTGGCCCAGCCGGGCGCCCAGGGGGGCCGATCCGGACACGGCCGCGACGACGTTGCCGCCGACGGCCGCCCGCAGCTTGCCGTAGACCAGCGCGCCGAACAGCGCGTGCTTGGCCTTGAGCACCAGCCCGGGCCCGCCCGTGTCGAGCGCCTCGGAGTAGGCGATCGCGGTGTCCGCGGCGGCGTCGAAGATCTTGCCCTTGCCCTCGTTGTGCGCCTTGAGCCGGGCACCGTTGTAGACCTTCTCGAACACCCGCGGGACCGCGAGCAGGAAGGTCGGCTTGAAGTCGGCCAGGTCGGGCAGCAGGTTCTTCACGTCCGGGGTGTGCCCGACCGTGGTCCGGGTGGTCAGCGCGCCGCACTGGATGACCTTGCCGAACACGTGCGCGAGCGGCAGGAACAGCAGCACCGAGCCGCCGTGCACGAGCAGGTCCGGGATCGTCGTGGCGATCGTCCGGATCTCGGTGACCAGGTTGCGGTGGGTGAGCTCGCAGCCCTTGGGCCGGCCGGTGGTGCCGGAGGTGTAGATCAGGGTGCAGAGGTCGTCGGCGCGGACGGCGTTGCGGCGCTCGTGCACGACGTCGTCGGGGGTGTCCGAGCCGAGCCCGGTCAGCTGCTCGACCGCCGACGGTGCGTCCGGCGCGGCCGGCGACGGCTCGATCTGCCAGATGGTGCGCAGCTCCGGCAGGTCGGCGCGGACCTTGTCCACCGACGCGGCGTGCTCGGCGGTCTCCACGACGATGCCGACGGCGCCGGAGTCGGACACGATCCACGCGATCTGGTCCGGCGAGGACGTCTCGTAGATCGGCACGGTGACGCCGCCGGCGGCGAGGATCGCGTAGTCGAACAACGACCACTCGTAGCGGGTCCGCGAGAGGACCGCGACCCGGTCCCCGGCCTGCACCCCGGCGGCGACGAGCCCGGCGGCCACCCGGGTCACCTGCTCGGCGAACTCCCGCGCGGTGACGTCGGTCCACGTGCCGTCCGCACCCTTGCGGCGGTAGAGGACGTCGGCGGGGTGCTGCGCGGCGTTGGCGAACACGGCGTCGGAGAGCGATTCCTCGGCACCCACGGACACCGTGGCGGGGACGCTGTACTCACGCACGGGGATCGACCTCCTGGCGGCCTCGACAGGGCTGTAGTCGCCGGCGCGAGGGGCACGCCGACCTGCTGGGCCCCCAACTTACCGGCTGGTAGGGGGCGCGTACACCGAAAGGGGCATAACGGGTGGGGAACGACCCTGTTCGTCGCGGGACGGTACCCCCGGCGGCGTGCGGCGGGCCGGGTGGCACGCTGATCGCCGTGCCGGCTGCGCCCTCGGTCGACGTGATCGACGAGACGTTCCTGGCCGTGCCCCGGGAGCGGGTCGCGGCCGAGTTCGCCGACCCCGCGCGGTGGCCGTCGTACTGGCCGGACCTGCGTCCGGAGATCGCGCACGACCGCGGGCCCGCCGGCATCCGCTGGACGGTCACCGGCGCGCTCACCGGCACCATGGAGGTCTGGTGCGAACAGGTGCTCGACGGCACCGTCCTGCACTTCTTCCTGCGGGCCGAGGCTCCGCCGCGCCGCCGCGGGAACCGGGCCGAGAGCGACCGGCGGCACCGGGAGTTCAAGGCGCACGCGTTCGCGCTGAAGCGTCGGCTGGAGGGCGGGCGCCCGGCCGGCGTGGCCCCGGCCGGGAGCGGTGCCCCCGCGGGCGGCGAACACTGATGCGGCTGCACGTCGTCTCCGACGTCCACGGCAACGCCGCCGCGCTGGCCCGCGCCGCGGACGGGGCCGACGGGCTGATCGTGCTGGGGGACCTGCTCGAGTTCATCGACTACCGCGACCCGCAGAACGGCATCGTCGCCCGGCTGCTCGGCACGGCGGTCTCCGCCGAGTTCGGCCGGATGCGCCGGATCGGGGCCCCGCGGGCGCAGGTGCTCGGCCTGCTGGAACGGTCCTGGGCCCGGTTCAGCGACCCGGCGGGTGCGGTCGAGGAGGCCGTCCGCGAGCAGTACGCGGAACTGTTCGGCGTGCTGGGCGGCCTCGGCGTCCCGGTGTGGGCGATCCCGGGCAACGTCGACATGCCCGGCGCGTGGCCGGAGACCGACGGCGTGCTCCCCGCGGACGGCCGCGTGATCGAGATCGCCGGGCGGCGGGTCGGCTTCCTCGGCGGTGTCCCGCTCCCGCCGGGGATCGACCCGCGCCGCGCCGGGCCGTGGCAGCCGTACTTCCTCGAGCACGAGGACTGGACCGCCCGGCTCGAGGCGCTCGGACCGGCGGACCTGCTCTGCACCCACGTCCCGCCGGAGCACCCGGTGCTGACCTACGACGTCGTCACCCGCCGGGGCGAGATCGCGAGCGTTCCGCTGACCGACCGGATCCGGGCCGAGGAGCCGACGCACGCGTTGTTCGGGCACGTCCACCAGCCGCTGGCGCGCCGGGCCCGGGTCGGGCGCACCGAGTGCGTGAACGTCGGGCACTTCCGCGCGCTGGAGCGGCCCTACGTGCTGCACCTCTAGGCACCGGATAACCTCGCCGCCATGGCCGACGCGACCACCTCCTCCATCCACATCGACGCCCCGCCGGAGCAGGTGATGGCCGTCATCGCGGACTTCGCGTCGTACCCGGAGTGGACCGACCAGATCACCGCGGTGGAGATCCTCGACCCGGGATCGGGCGAGCGCGCACAGCAGGTCCGGTTCTCGATGGACGCCGGGGCGATCAAGGACTCCTACACCCTCGACTACACCTGGGCCGACGACGACCGCTCGGTGTCCTGGACGCTGGTCAAGGGCGGCATCCAGAAGGCGCAGGACGGCGCCTACCGGCTCGAGCCGGACGGCTCCGGCACCACGGTGACCTATGAGCTCTCGGTCGAGGTGAACTTCCCGATGATCGGCATGCTCCGGCGCAAGGCCGAGAAGGTGATCATCGACGCCGCGCTGAAGGGCCTGAAGCGGCGCGTCGAGAAGGCCTGAGGGGCCACGGTCGAGGGTCGGCGCGCCGGTACCGGGCCGCTTCCGGCGGGTCCCGGGCGCGGGCTCCGCGACGATCGTTACCCTCCGCCCGTGCGCGTCGTGCTGTTCACCGGCAAGGGCGGGGTCGGCAAGACCACTCTCGCCGCGGCGACCGGCGCGCTGGTCGCCGGGTCCGGGCGTTCCGCGCTGGTGGTGTCGACCGACCCGGCGCACTCGCTCGGTGACGCGCTCGACGCCGAGGTCGGTGCCGAGCCCACGAAGGTCGCCGACCACCTGTGGGCCGCCCACATCGAGGCCCGCCACCTGCTCGAGGGCGCCTGGGGCGAGCTGCAGGGCCATCTGCGCACGATGCTGGCCGGGGCCGGTGTCGACGAGCTCGTCGCCGACGAGCTGACCGTGCTGCCCGGCGTCGAGGACCTCCTGGCGCTGGTGGAGGTGCAGCGCTTCGCCGACTCGGGGGAGTACGACGTCGTGGTCGTCGACTGCGGCCCGACCGCCGAGACGCTGCGGTTGCTCACCCTGCCCGAAGCGCTGTCGAACTACCTGGAGCGGCTGTTCCCGGCGCACCGGCGGGCGGTCCGCGGGCTGGTGGCGAACCTGGCCGGGGCGAAGGGCGACAACGGCGGCTGGGAGCGCACGGTCGAGGCGCTCGGCGGGCTCGCCGACCAGCTCTCCGGTCTGCGCGCGCTGCTGGCCGACCGCACCCGCACCTCGATCCGGCTCGTCCTCACCCCGGAACGGGTGGTCGCCGCGGAGACCCGCCGCACCCTGACCGCGCTCGCCCTGCACGAGCTGCGGGTGGACGCGCTGATGGCGAACCGGGTGATGCCCGGCCCGCCGCCGTCGCTGCGCGGGCCCGCGGCGCGCTGGCTGCGCGAACGCGCCACCGAGCAGCAGGCCGTGCTGGCCGAGCTGGGCGAGCTCGGCGCGGACGTCCCGGTGACGGCGGTGCGCTACACCGCGGCCGAGCCGACCGGGGTCGGGTCGCTGCGCGAGCTGGGCCGTTCGATCTACGGCGACGCCGACCCGGCCGGGGCCCCGGAGGACGCCCCGGAGCGCCCGCTGATGGAGATGCGCCGCACCGCCGGGCACGGCGTCTCCTCCGACACCGAGTTCGAGCTCGACATCGCGCTCCCCGGCGCCCAGGACGCCCCGCTGGACCTGGCCCGGATCGGCGACGACATGGTCGTCGGGATCGGGTTCTCCCGGCGGGTGGTGTCGCTGCCGTCGGTGCTGCGCCGCTGCGAGGCCACCGGCGCCCGGCTGGAGGGCTCCGGCGCCGAGGCCCGCCTGGTGATCAGCTTCGTCCCCGACCCGGGTACCTGGATGACCTCGTGAGCGATCGCAGCTGCGGCACCCACGCGGGGATCCCCGACGACCTGCGGGTCACGGCGCTCCAGCTGCTGGAACGGGTGCGGGCGGTGGTGGAACCGCTGGCGGCCCCCGGCCCCGCCCCTACCGCCGACCCCGCCCCGGACTCCGGCCCCGGACGTGACGCCGCTGGTGAACCGGGCCCCGGTTCCTGCACCGCGTGCCCGGTGTGCGCGCTGCTCGCCGTGCTGCGCGGGGAGCGTTCGGAGCTGGCCGCGCGGCTCGCCGAGCACACCACGGGCCTGCTGGGCGTGCTGGTCACGGCGCTGGAGGAGGCCGGGACGCCGGCGAGCGACCGGTCCGACGGGCAGCCCACGACCGGCCGGCCCACGAACGGGCACTCGGCGAACGGGCACCCGGCGAACGGGCACTCGGCGAACGGGCACCGTGCGCACCATCGGGGCCGTTCGGTGCAGCGCATCGTGGTGCACCGGACGTGACGCGCGAGCTCACGATCGGGGTCGACGTCGGCGGGACCAGCGTGCGGGCGGGCGTGGTCGACACCGACGGCGAGGTGCTCGACACCGCGACCGCCCCGACCCCGCGCACCGACGACGCCCTCGAGGCGGCGATCGCCGGCACCGTCGACGAGCTCCGCGGCCGACACCGGGTCCGCGCCGCCGGGCTCGCGCTGGCCGGGTTCGTCGACGCCCCGCGCGGCCTGGTCCGTTACGCCCCGCACCTGTCCTGGCGCGACGCGCCGGTCGCCGAGCGGGTGTCGCAGCGGCTCGGCGGGCTGCCGGTCGTCGTCGAGCACGACGCCAACTCCGCCGCGCTGGCCGAGCGCCGGTACGGGGCCGCGGCCGGGGTGGCCACCGTCGTGCTGGTCGCGATCGGCACCGGGATCGGCGGTGCGCTGCTGCTCGACGGGGAGCTGTTCCGCGGGGCCCACGGCGTCGCCCCCGAGCTGGGGCACCTGCGCGTCGTGCCGGACGGGCGCGCCTGCCCGTGCGGCAAGCGCGGCTGCTGGGAGCGCTACTGCAGCGGCACCGCGCTGGCCGCCACCGCGTGCGAGCTGATCTCCGCGGGCCGCACGCCCGGGCCGTCGGTGCTCGCCCGGGAGGCCGCCCGCGACCCGGGCCGGATCACCGGCAGGCGGGTCGCCGCCGCCGCCCGGGAGGGCGACCCGGTCGGCCGGGCCGCGCTCGACGAGCTGGGCCGCTGGCTGGGGGAGGGGCTGTCACTGGTCGCGGACGTCTTCGACCCGGAACTCGTGGTCGTCGCAGGCGGGGTCTCGGCCTCGGCGCCGCAGTTCCTCGACGCCGCCCGCGAGCACTACGCCCGGATCGCGACCGGGGCGGCGAACCGGCCGCTGGCCCGCATCCGCACCGCGCAGCTCGGCGGGATGGCGGCCGTCGTGGGGGCGGCGACGCTCGCCCGGGAGAGCGCCCCTCAGAGCCGCGAGCCGTCGTCGTAGGGGTCGGGGCCCTCGTCGTCGGGGTCGGCGGTCCACAGCCGCAGCACCAGCCAGGCCAGCCCGGCCGCGATCAGCACCAGGCCCAGCGGCAGCGGCCAGGTGCCGCCCGCGCCCAGCACGCCCGGGGCGACGCAGAGCAGCAGGCCGAGCAGGATCAGACCGCCGCCGACGACGGCCGGCGGGCCCGGCCGGGGCAGCGGCGGCGGCTCCGGCGGGTGGTAGTGGTCCTCGTCGGCGTCGATCGGCTCCGCGGGCCCGGGCCGGTGCACCGGGACGTCGCCCGGCCGGGCGGGCGGCTCGGCGGACTCGGTGCGCTCCGTCGGCCAGTCGGGGACCGACCCCTCGCTGCGCCAGCCCGCGACGATCGACTCGAACTCGTCGTCCGGCCCGCGGCCACGTGCTGGCTCCATGCCCGTCCTTCCGGCTCGTGACCCGCCCATCCTGTCATGCCGCGCCGCCGTGGCCACCCCCCGCCGGGCACGCGGGCGAGGGCCTGATCACGGCCCCGTTGTGAGGATTCGGGGACGCTCCGTAGGCTGTCGCCGACGTCGGTAGGGAGGCAGCGCAGGGTGCTGTACTGGTGGTCGAAGTTCGTGCTGCTCGGCCCGCTGATGCGGATGTTCTGTCGACCCGAGGTCCGCGGCGCGGAGAACGTGCCCGAGCGCGGTGGCGCGATCCTGGCCAGCAACCACCTCGCGGTGGCGGACTCGTTCTTCCTGCCGCTGATGCTGCCCCGGCGGGTGACCTTCCTGGCCAAGCGCGAGTACTTCACCGAGCCCGGGATCCGCGGCTGGTTCAAGAAGCAGTTCTTCACCGGCGTCGGCCAGGTGCCGGTGGACCGCTCCGGCGGGTCCGCGGCGCGGGCGGCGATGGACACCGCGGTGCGGCTGCTCGGCGAGCGCAAGCTCCTGGGCATCTACCCGGAGGGCACCCGCTCGCCCGACGGGCGGCTGTACAAGGGCAAGACCGGTGTCGCCCGGATGGCCCTCGAGGCCGGTGTCCCGGTGATCCCGGTCGCGATGGTCGGCACCGACAAGGTCAACCCGATCGGCTCGAAGATGTGGCGGCCGCGGAAAGTGAAGATCGTCATCGGGGAGCCGATGGACTTCAGCCGCTACGAGGGCATGGCCGGTGACCGGTTCATCGAGCGCTCGATGACCGACGAGATCATGTACAACCTGATGGAGCTGTCCGGGCAGACCTACGTCGACCTCTACGCGGCGTCGGTCAAAGAGAAGGCACTCGCCGCCCAGCCCACGCCCACCCAGCCCCCGGCCGGCCCGCCGCCGGCCCGCCCGCAGCAGGGGTCCGGATGGAGCGACGCGCACGTGCCGGACTCCCGCGCCAGCTGAGCACCGCGTCCCGCACGTACGCTGTCCGGGCCCACGACCGCCCGCCGGCAACAGGACAGGAATGCGCTTCTTCTACGACTGCGAGTTCATCGAGGACGGCACCACCATCGAACTGGTATCGATCGGCATGGTCGGCGAGGACGGTCGCGAGTTCTACGCCGTCTCGACCGAGTTCGACCCGGAGCGGGCCGGCAAGTGGGTGCGCGCCAACGTGCTGCCCAAGCTGCCGCCGCCGTCGGACCGGTCGTGGATGTCGCGGGCCCGGATCCGCGAGGAGCTGCTGGAGTTCTGCACGTCGGCCTCCGGCGACGTCGAGCTGTGGGCCTGGATCGCCGCCTACGACCACGTCGCGCTCTGCCAGCTCTGGGGCGCGATGCCCGCGCTGCCGCGGGCGATGCCGCGGTTCACCCGTGAGCTGCGCCAGCGCTGGGAGGACGCCGGGCGGCCGACGCTGCCCCCGCCGCCCCCGGACGCGCACGACGCGCTCGCCGACGCCCGGCACAACCTGCGCCGGTGGGAGGTGATCTCCGAGGTCCTCGCCGCGGGGGCCGAGGCGCCGGCGCCGGGGGCGCGGGCCTAGGCTGGAGGCCGTGAACTGGTCCGTCGACGCGCCGATCGACGTCCTCCCGGAGCTGCCGCCGCTGCCGGCGGACCTGCGCTCCGCGCTGGACGACGCCCTCTCCCGCCCCGCCGCGCAGCAGCCCGAGTGGCCCGACCCGGAGAACGTCGGCCACGTGCGGACGGTCCTGGAGTCCGTGCCGCCGGTCGTGCTGCCGCCCGAGGTGGACCGGCTGCAGACGCGGCTGGCCGACGTCGCGAACGGCGAGGCGTTCCTGCTGCAGGGCGGCGACTGCGCCGAGACCTTCGTCGACAACACCGAGCCGCACATCCGGGCGACCATCCGCACGCTGCTGCAGATGGCCGTCGTCCTGACCTACGGGGCGTCCCTGCCGGTGGTCAAGGTCGGCCGGATCGCCGGCCAGTACGCCAAGCCGCGCAGCAGCCCCGTCGACGCGAGCGGGCTGCCGTCCTACCGCGGCGACATCGTCAACGCGCTCGCCCCCGACCCGCAGGCCCGGATCCCGGACCCGTCCCGGATGATCCGCGCCTACGCGAACGCGTCCGCGGCGATGAACATGGTCCGTGGCCTGACCGCCACCGGCATGGCCGACCTGACCAAGGTGCACGACTGGAACAAGGACTTCGTGCGGACCTCGGCGGCGGGCGTGCGCTACGAGGCGGTCGCGGCCGAGATCGACCGCGCGGTCCGCTTCATGGACGCCTGCGGCGTGCAGGACCACAACCTGCACCAGGTCGAGTTCTACGCGTCCCACGAGGCGCTGCTTCTCGACTACGAGCGCGCCATGCTCCGCCTGGACCTCGAGCGCGCCGACGACACGACCGGCGAGCCGCCCCGTCTCTACGACCTGTCCACGCACTTCCTCTGGATCGGTGAGCGCACCCGCCAGCTCGACGGCGCCCACGTCGCGCTCGCGGAGCTGCTGGCCAACCCGATCGGCATGAAGATCGGCCCGTCGACGACGCCGGAGCAGGCCGTCGAGTACGTCGAGCGGCTCGACCCGCACAACCGGCCCGGCCGGCTGTCGCTGATCTCCCGGATGGGCAACGACAAGGTCCGCGACGTGCTGCCGGCGATCGTGGAGAAGGTCACCGCCTCCGGGCACAAGGTGATCTGGCAGTGCGACCCGATGCACGGCAACACCCACGAGGCCTCCACCGGCTACAAGACCCGGCACTTCGACCGGATCGTCGACGAGGTGCAGGGCTTCTTCGAGGTGCACCGCTCGCTCGGCACGCACCCGGGCGGCATCCACGTCGAGGTCACCGGTGAGGACGTCACCGAGTGCCTGGGCGGCGCGCAGCGGATCTCCGACAGCGACCTGGCCGGCCGGTACGAGACGGCCTGCGACCCCCGGCTGAACACCCAGCAGAGCCTGGAGCTGGCGTTCCTCGTCGCGGAGATGCTGCGCGGGTAACACTACGGAGCCGGTGTCCGGTTCGTCCGTCTAGGCTCCGCGCATGGAGCTGGTGCTGCTGTTCCTCGTGGGGATCCTCGGCTGGCGGGCCTGGACGGCGTTCGGTGAGGCGCGTGCGGCGCACGCCCGCTGGACCCGCGGTCTCGGCGCGACGCACACCGGGGTCGCCGAGCTGGTGGCGATGGCCGAGGCGGTGCGCGTCGACCTCGGGACCGGCGCGTTCCGCAAGGTCGTGGCGCTGACCGGGATGGTCGAGCCGGGCGGGGCCGGCACCCGGCCCGCCCCGGTCAGTGACATCGGGTCGGTGTGGTTCCGGGTCACCGAGGAGAAGCTCTCCCGCGGCGAGAAGGGCAGCACCGAGCGCGAGGTCGTCGGCGACCGGCGGTGGGACAGCCCGTTCCTGCTCCGCGACGGCGACGCGACCGTCGTCGTCGACCCCCGTGACGCGCGGGTCGAGGTCCCCGTCGCCGAGCGGCGCCGCGACGCGCACGACCCGGACCACTCGGGGGAGCGGGACTTCGGGATCTTCCGGATCCTCGACACGACGCTGAGCCACGAGCACACCGAGTGGCGGATCGAGCCGGGCAGCCGGCTCACCGTGGTCGGCGAGGCCCGCCTCGGTGGGGGCCCCGACGCGCACGAGGTACGGCTCGCCGCCGCACCGGGCCTGCCCCTGACCCTGAGCGCGGGCGAGCGCACCGACCACCTCGAGGCCGGCCGCACCGGCAGCCGTGCGGCGATCCGGCGGGCCGCCGGATACGGGATCGGCGCGGTGCTGCTGCTGGTGCTCGTGATCGTGCTGTGAGCCCTCCGGTCAGGGGGCGGTGCTGGCCCGCACCGCCAGCCGGGTCGGCAGCGGGGGCGGGCCCGGGGTGTCCGTGCCGGCGAGCAGCGCGGTCAGCCGGTGCGCCGCGGCCCGGCCCAGCTCCTCGGCGGGCAACGCCACGCTGGTGAGCGACGGCGCCGTCACCTGCGAGTACGGCAGGTCGTCGAAGCCTGCGACCGCGACGTCACCGGGCACGTCGAGCCCGAGCCGGTGGGCGGCGGCGAGCAGCCCGTAGGCCAGTGTGTCCGCGGCGGCGACGACAGCGGTGGCGCCGTCGTCGAGCCAGCCGGGCAGCGCGGTGACGGCGGTGTCGGCGGCGGCGTCGAGGGTGAGCCCGGCCCGGACGTCGCCACCGCCGCCGTCGAGCACCGTCACGCCGTGCTCGGCGGCGGTCTCGCGCAGTAGCGACCGGCGCAGCGCGAACGTGGCCGACGGCGTCGTCCCGTCCAGGTAGGCGACCGTGCGGTGCCCCGCCGCCGCGAGGTGCCCGACCAGGGCGCGCACCCCCGGGCGCAGGTCGAAGGTGACGGTCGCGGCCCGGGTCTCGAACCCGGGGGCGTCGAGCAGCACCAGCGGCGGGCCGCACGGGTCGAGCTCGTCGAGGAACGACGGCGCCGGGGCGTGCACCAGCAACCCGGCCGGGCGGAAGGCCGCGATCCGGCGGACGTCCTCGGCGGTGGGCTGCTCACCCCCGGCGATCACCGACTGCATCAGCTGGTGCCGGTCGCCGAGCCCGTCCCGGATGCCCGTGGTGACCCGGCCGAAGTAGGGGTTGGGCAGGTCCGGGGCGAGCAGCACGACCAGGTCGGTGCGGCCGCGGGCGAGCGAGCTGGCGGCGTGGTCGACGACGTAGCCGAGCTCGTCCACCGCCGCACGCACCCGCTCGGTGATCGCCGCCGAGACGCGCCCGCGGGACTTGCCGTTCACCACCAGTGACACCGTCGAGACGCTGGTCCCGGCGCGCTCGGCCACCATCGCCGCGGTCACCCGCGACGCCCCCGCTCCGTCCATCGGTCGAGAGTACCGGGTGCGGATCACGCATCAACCGCTTGACGTCAAGCGCTTGACGCCGCACAGTGCTCGACGTCCGGCCCGACCGGCCGGGCGCCCGCCGCCCGATCCGGCCCACAGCCCGATCGGCGACCCGATCTACGACGAGGTGGAGTTCCGCGCATGGCGGAGAAGATCATTCTGGACTGCGATCCCGGGCACGACGACGCGATCGCGCTGCTGCTCGCCCACGGCGACCCCGGGATCGAGCTGCTCGCCGTCACGACCGTGGCCGGCAACCAGACCCTGCCCAAGGTCACCCGCAACGCGCTGTCGGTGGCGACGCTGGCCGGGATCACCGGTGTCCCGTTCGCGGCCGGTGCCGACCGCCCGCTGCTGCGTGCGGCCGCGGTCGCGGCGGACATCCACGGCGACACCGGCCTGGACGGGCCGGAGCTGCCCGAGCCCGCGTTCGACGTCGTCGACACCCACGCCGTCGACCTGATCATCGACACCGTGCTGGCACACGAGCCGGGCACCGTCACCCTGGTCCCCACCGGTGCGCTGACCAACATCGCCCTCGCCGCCCGGCGCGCGCCGGAGATCGTCGAGCGGGTGCGGCGGGTCGTGCTGATGGGCGGCGCCGTGCACGGCGGCAACCTGACCCCCGCCGCGGAGTTCAACATCGCGATCGACCCGGAGGCCGCCGAGATCGTCTTCGGGGCCGGCTGGGAGGTCGTCATGGTCGGGCTCGACCTGACCCACCAGGCCCTGGCCACGCCGGAGGTCCGCCGCGCGATCCGCGCCGTGGGGACCGGACCGGCCCGGTTCGTCGACGAGCTGCTGGAGTTCTTCGAGCACAGCTACCGCGCCGCGCAGGGGTTCGACGCGCCGCCGGTGCACGACCCCTGCGCCGTCGCGCACGTCATCGACCCGACGGTCGTGCGCACCGTGCCGGCGCCGATCGTCGTCGAGACCGCGGGCCGGTACACCGCCGGCATGACGGTCACCGACCTGCGTGGCCCGGCCCCGCAGGGCTGCCGCACGCACGCGGCGCTCGAGCTCGACCACGGGCGGTTCTGGGACCTGGTGACCGGCGCGCTGGCCCGCATCGGCGAGCCGAGCCTGACCGCGTCGGAGCGTCCGGCATGAGCGCCACCGGCCGACGCCCGGTCGTCACCCTGGTCGTCGCGGTCCTGGCCGCCTGCGTCGCGTTCCAGCTCAACGCCTCGATGCTCAGCCCGGCGCTGGTCACGATGGCCGGCGAGCTCGGCACCGACGAGGCCACCATCGGCCTGTCGCAGACGATGTTCTTCACGCTGGCGGCGATGTTCTCGCTGTTCCTGCCGCGGCTCTCGGACATCGCGGGCCGGCGGCGGGTGCTGCTGGTGATGCTGGCCGTGATGCTCGTCGGCAGCGTGATCGCCGCACTGGCGGTGAACGTCGGGATGCTCTTCGCGGGCCGGATCCTGCAGGGCATCACCGGGCCGGTGGTGCCGATCGGGCTGCTCATGCTGCGCAGCGAGATCGCCGACCCGCGCCGCTACGGCGCCGCGCTCGGCCTGATCACCGCCGTGAACGGCGGGGTGGCCGGGGTCGACGCCTTGCTCGGGGGCTGGCTCGCCACCGCGTACGGCTTCCGCGCGATCTTCCTGGTGATCGCGGCGACGACGGTCGTCGCGCTCGTGTGCGTCGCCGTGTGGGGCGTCGACTCGGCGCCGTCGGCCGGGACCCGGATGGACTGGCGCGGCGTCGTCCCGCTGGTCGTCTCGGTGGGCGCGCTGCTGCTGGCGTTCGACGAGGCCGGCGGCCTGGCGGCGGCGGACTGGCCGCTGGTCGGCGGGTACGCGGTCGTCGCACTGGTCGCGTTCGTGGTGTTCTGGCGGCTGCAGGACCGCACCGAGCAGCCGCTGATCGCGACCCGCCACCTGCGCCGCCGTGCCACCTGGGCCACGCTGGGCACCACGCTGCTGACCATGACCGGCGTGTTCGCCGTCGTGAACGGGCTGGTCGCCTCGCTCGCCCAGAACGCCGGGGCCGGGTTCGGCCTGGAGGCCGACCTCACCGCGCTGGTGCTGCTCGCCCCGTACGCGCTGGTCGGATGGCTGGTCGGGCCCTTCGCCGGGCGGCTCGCACCGGTGCTCGGCTACCGGTTCGTCCTGCGGATCGGGCTCGCCGGCAGCGTGCTGGCGACACTGGTCATGGCGTTCGCCGGTGTGCAGTCGTTCACCGTGCTGGTGATCGCGACCCTGCTGCTCGGCGTCACCTATGCCGGCATCGCGAACATCGTGCTCAACGGCCTGGGTGTCGTGCTGTCGCCGCCGGAGAACCCGGGGATGCTGCCCGGGCTCAACGCCGGCGCGTTCAACCTCGGGTCCGGGATCAGCTTCGTGATCCTGCCCGCCGTGCAGGTGGCGGTCGGTGGGAGCGAGCAGGCGACGGCCGCCGGGTACACGGCGGGCATGCTGGTCGGCGCCGCCTGTACCGCCGGTGCGCTGGCGCTGTCGCTGCTGATCCCGCGGCCGGCGACCGCCGAGGCGGACGGCCGGGAGTCGCGGGAGCTGGAGGACGTGCGGTGAACGGGGTACTCGTCGTCGGGTCGCTGAACGCCGACCTGGTGGTGCGGACCGAACGGTTCCCGTCGGCGGGGGAGACGGTGGCGGGGGCCGACCTCGTCGTCGGTCCCGGCGGGAAGGGGGCCAACCAGGCCGTCGCCGCCGCCCGCCTCGGCGGCGAGGTCACCATGGTCGGTGCGGTGGGCGCCGACGCGCACGGCGCGCTCGTGCGCGACGCCGTGGCCGCGGCGGGCGTCGACGTCGCGCGCGTCGCCACCCGCCCGGACACCGCCACCGGCACCGCGGTGATCACCGTCGACGCGGGTGCGGACAACACGATCGTCGTGTCGCCGGGGGCGAACCGGACGCTCTCGGCGGCCGACCTGCCGCCGTTCGACGGCGTCGCGGTCCTCACCCTCTCCCTGGAGATCCCGCAGGCAACGGTATTGGCCGCGGCCCGGGCCGCCCGCGCGGCCGGGACGACCGTGCTGCTCAACCTCTCCCCGTTCGGCCCGGTGCCGGACGGGTTGCTGGAGGTCACCGACGTGCTCGTGGTCAACGAGCACGAGGCCGCGCTGCTCGGGGAGCACCCGGTCGCCCGCACGGTCGTCACGCACGGCGCGCAGGGCTGTGTGGTCGACGACGCCGGCGTGCGGACGGTCGTCGACGCGCTCGCGGTGGAGCCGGTGGACACCACCGGCTCCGGCGACGCGTTCCTCGCCGCGGTCGCGGTCCGGCTCGCCGCAGGCGACCCCCTGGCCGACGCGGCCCGCCACGCGGTCCGGGTCGGTGCGTTCGCGGTGACGGTGGTGGGGGCGCAGCTCCCGGCGATCGGGGCGCGGGAGCGGTCCTCGTTCGGGCTCTGACTCGCCGGTCTACAGGACGGTCAGGGTGATCGTGTCGCCCGGCTCCGCGTCGTCGCCCGGTCCGGGCTCCTGACCGACGACCCGGCCGTCACGGCGCCCGAACGGGAAGCTGCGTTCGACGTCGACGTCGAAGCCCTCCGACTCGAGCAGCTCCTCGGCGTCGTCGACCGACTCCCCGATCACGAACGGCACCCCGGACGGCTTCTCGGGCTCCGGGGTCGGGGCCGGTGGCGGCGGGGCCGGCTCCGGGCCGCTGCTGGTGACCAGCGTGACCGCGGACCCGCCCGGCAGCCGGGTCCCGGCCGCGGGGTCGGTCCGGATCACCGCACCGGCCGGGACGTCCGAGCTGTACTCCTCGGCGCTCGTCGACCGGACGGGGGTCAGCCCGGCCTCCCGCACGGCCGCCTCGACGTCGGCGACGGCGCTCCCGGCCGGCACGTCGGGCACGGCCGGGCGACCGGTCGAGACGATGAGCGTGACCGTCGAGCCGCGCAGCACGCGGGTCTCGGCGGCCGGGTCGACCTCGGCGACGACGTCCGGGGCGACCTGGTCGTCGGCCCGTTCGTCCACCGACGGCGTCAGGTCCGCCTCCGCGATCAGGGTCGCCGCCCGTTCCCGGTCGAGGCCGGCGACGGCGGGCATCGTGGTCCAGCGGCCCGACCCCAGCCACCACGCGCCGGTACCGGCCAAGGCCGCGAGCAGCACCAGCAGCACCATCCACAGCGCGAACACCCGCCGGCCGCGGCGGCGCTGCGTGCGCAGCTCACCCCGCGACAGCGCCTCCGGCTCGCCGGCCGGGGTCACCGCGGTGCCGTGCGCGCCGCGCGGCTGCACCCGGGTGCCGGACGGTCGCTCGGCGGCGTCCGCGCGGACCCGCCGCGGGGACGCGGGCAGGGTCGCGCCGTCGTCGGGCGGCGGGGGGCCGGGCGGGCGCGGCACACCGGTACGGGGCAGCCCCAGCCGCTCGGCGACCGCGATCAGCTCCTGGCGGAAGTGCTCGGCGTCGACCGGGCGGTGCTCGGGGTCGCGGGCGGTGGCCCGCGCGACCAGGTCGTCGATCTCGCGCGGCAGCCCCGGCACCAGGGCCGAGGGCGGCGGGACGTCCTCGTTCACGTGCCGGTAGGCCACCGACAGCGGGTTGTCCGCGGTGTAGGGCGGCTGGCCGGTGAGCATCTCGTAGAGGACGACGCCGGCGGCGTAGACGTCGCTGCGCCCGTCCGCCCGGCCGGTCTCGACCTGCTCGGGGGAGAGGTAGGCCATCGTCCCGAGGATCATCCCGGCGTGGCTCACGCCCGCCTCGGCGGCCGCGGTGAGCAGCCCGAAGTCGGCGACCTTGACCTCGCCGGACGAGGCGATGAGCACGTTCTCCGGCTTCACGTCGCGGTGCACCATGCCGAGCCGGTGCGCGCGGGCGAGCCCGGCCAGCACCGGTTCGAGCACCTGGACCGCGGCCGGCAGCCCGAGCGCGCCGCGGGCCCGCAGCACGTCACGCAGCGTGCCCCCGTCGACGAGCTCCATGACGACGAACAGGCTCGGCTCGCCCAGAGGCCCGGCGGGGACCGTCCCCCGGTCGTACACCGCCACCACCGAGGGGTGGTCGATCCGCGCGGCCAGCCGTGCCTCGCGGTCGAAACGGGTGCGGAACGCCTGGTCACCCGCCATCCGCGGGTCCATGACCTTGATCGCGACTGCGCGCTCCAGCCGGGTGTCCGTGCCGTGGTACACAGTGGACATCCCGCCGCGGGCCAGCACCGGTCCGATCCGGTAGCGGCCGTCGAGCAGCGCGGGGGAGGGGCCGTCGGCGACCATCCGCCCGGCCCCACCCGGCGTGCCGGGATCGGCCGGTCCGGACGGTGCATTCACGCCGGGAAGGCTACTTCAGCGTCGGTCACGGTCCGTGCGGGTGGTCCGCGGGGTGTGGCGGGCTCGCACGCGGCGGTGCGTCGCGGAACGGGGTGAACCGGCGGGTACGGACGGTGGGCGGCGGCGGGTCCGTATGAAACAGTGTTCGGCTGTGAACGAGTCCCTCCCCGCGGCGGTCACCGAGGAGACGCTGGCCGTCTCCGACGTCGCCGCCCGGCTGTCGATCCCCGCCTCCCGCGTCATCCAGCTGGTGCGCGACGGTCAGTTGCTGTCGCTCAAGCACGAGGGCGAGGTCGTCGTCCCGGCAGTGTTCCTGGACGGCGACGAGGTCGTGCGCGGCCTGTCCGGCACGATCATGGTGCTGCGCGACGGCGGCTACGACGACCGCGACATCCTGGCCTGGTTGTTCACCGACGACGAGTCGTTGCCCGGCTCGCCGATCGGGGCGATCCGGGCGGGGCGGCACAAGGAGGTCAAGCGCCGCGCGCAGGCGATGGCGTTCTGACTCGCTCGGGGTTCGCCGGGTTACACACGCTCCACCGTGGCCCGCGTCGGCGGCGGATCAGCATGGCGTCCGTCCTCGACGCCGGGTTCGTGGCGATCCGGGTCACTCCGGTGAGGCCGGTGTCCTGCGCGTGCCCGGCTTCCGGGGCTTCTCCTGCGCGTGCCCCGACATCCGTTCGGTGGTGGGGCGAGGTCGCGCTGATGCCGGCGGGCGGCCGGTCCAGCACGGCTTGCACAGCTCCTCCGGGGAGATCAGCGTGCCGCCGTCGACGGCGGCACGGACGGCCTCGACGAGCAGAACCGGGCGGGCGTTCGTCGGGCCCGCCCGGCCAGGACCGTGTCGTCGAAACCCACGACGCTGACGTCCGCGGGCACCCGCAGCCGACGTCCGCGGGCACCCGCGGCCCGGCGGTGGTCAGCCCGCGCAGGACGCCGACGATCATCTGAGGTCGAAGCGCGGGGCGGGCTCGGTCGAGTGCCCGTGCCGGGTTCGAGCAGAGCCTCCCTGCGCGAGCAGCCCGCTGTTCCGGGGATCGCCGCGAACTTTTCACCAAGAAATTCTGTCGATCCCGCCTCCAGCGGCCTCGGACGCCCCGAAAGTGTCGGACCTCGAAGATATGTTCGACCCATGCAGCAGCCGGTGGTGCTCCCCGACGGGCTGGCGGACCTCCCGCCCGGCCCCGAACTGGGTGCGTTGCTGGCCGGGATCGACCCCACCCGGGTCGCCAATCACGACACCGTGACCGTGCTGCAGGCGTGGCGGCGGCAGCGTTCCCACAGTGATGCTGCGGAGTTGGCGATCTTGGCCGAGGTCGGGCACTGCGACCCGTTCGCCCCCGCCGGGCGGATCGCCCGGCTCGAGGAGGCACCCGCCGACTGCGGGTTGGAGATCGCGGCAGCGTTGACGCTGACCGAGGTCACCGCCTGGCGCGAGTACGCCCTGGCCGACACGCTGATCCACCGGCTGCCAGCGGTGCACGCCTCCCTCACCGCGGGGAACATTGATCGGGCGAAGGCGATGTTGTTCGCCGACTATCTGGAGCCCTTGACCGATGCCCAGAACGCCCGTATCTGCGCCGCCCTGCTGCCGCCGGCGCCCGATCTGACCACGGGGCAGTTGCGGGCGCGGTTGCGGCGGATGGTGTTGGCGATCGACCCGGAGGCCGCCCGGCGCCGGTATCGGAAGGCGCTGCAGCAGCGGCGGCTGGTGTGCTACCTCGATGAGGACGGCACCGCCACGCTCACCGCGACCGGGTTGGACCCGACGGCGGCGCAGGCGGCGTGTGAGCGTGTGGATGGTTTGGCTCGTGAGGTGCGTGCTGCTGGGCATCCGGAGCCGTTGCCGGCGATTCGGGCGGATCTGAGTACTGCGTTGCAGGACGGCAGTCTGCACACGCTGAGCCACGACGAGATCATCGCGGTGATGCTGGCCCGGGCCACTGCACCTGACCCGGAGACCGGTGAGTCGAGCGGCACCGGTACCGACGCGGCCACCGGCACCGGCTCCGAGTTCGACTCCGCCACCGGTACCGGTACCGGTACCGGCTCCGACACCGGTGCCGGCACGGAGACCGCGACTGGAGCGCACCATGATGCCGCTACCGGGACCGGCGAGGGCTCCGACCACGACTCCGACTCGAACTCGGGCACCGATACGAACGCCGACGCCGACTCTGACTCGGCTTCCTGCACCGGCACCGACGCCGACTGCGACCCCGGCTCAGCATCCGGGTCCGCCACCGACACCGGCACCAACGCCGGCACCGGGTCCACCGGGATCGCTGCGCGGCATGGCGGTAGCCGCGAGCACAGTGCGGACAGCAGCGACAGCGACGACAGTGGCCGGTCGAGCCGGGCCGGCACCGAGGCCGACGGCGATACCGACAACCCCGGCGAAGACGACGACGCGACCAGTCCCGGCGCCTCTGGTTCCGATGCCGGAGGCGACACCAGCGGTGCCGGTGACTCCGAGTCGGCCTCCGACCCCGCCCCGAACTCTGACTCCGACTCCGACTCTGGGGGTGTCGACGGGGGTGAGGACGACGGTCACAGTGACCGCGGAGGCAACGACAACGGTGACCATCCCGGCGATGCCGAGGGCGGCGACAACGACGGCCCCGACCCCGACCCCGGCCCCGACCCCGGCGACGGCAACTCCGGCGGCCCCCACGATGACGGTCCCGACGCAGGCGGCCCCAGCGATGGTGACGGCGGCGGTGGTGGTCCCCGGGGCGGTGGACCCGGTGGCGGCAGCGGCGGTGGCGGCGCACGCCCCATCCCGGAACGCGCCCGGCCGGGTATCGAGATCCGCCTACGTCTGTCCACCCTGCTCGGCCACGACGACCACCCCGGCGAGATCCCCGGCCTCGGCCCGATTCCCGCCCACATCGCCCGCGACTGTCTGGCCCGCCAGCAGTACGCCGAGTGGCGCTTTGCGATCACCGACGCCGACGGCTACCTGGTTCTGGCCGGCACCACCCGCCGCCGCCCACCCCGACCTCCCGGCCCGGGTGGGCGTCCACTGATCCGGCAGGCTCATGGCGGCACCGTCGAACTGCAGGTCCCCGCCACCCTGCTCGAAGAGCTCGCTGTGGACCCGCCACCCGGGTGGGGGCCGTTGATCGCCGACCTGGCCGCCCAGTATGCCGACCGCGCCACCCTGCTGGCGGAGTTGGATCGGCGCTCCGGGGAGCGGTTCCCGCACCCGGCGCTGCGGCGTCATGTCGAGGTCCGGGATCGCACGTGCGTGTTCCCCGGGTGTCGTCGTCCGGCGCGGAAGGCCCAGCAGGACCACACGGACGATCACCAGTACGGCGGGCCGACGACCAGCGATAATCTCGGTCCACTCTGCGTGTTTCATCATGCGATCAAGACCGCCGGACGTTGGCGGGTGCGGCAACCGGTGCCGGGGGTGTTCCGGTGGCGTAGCCCGTTGGGCCGGTTCTACACCGCCCGCGGCGAACCGGTCTGCCCACCGTTACCCGACCCGCTACCCGGCCCCGAAGCCGAGGTCGGGCAGGTCGAGGCCGTGCCGGGTCTGGGGAGTCCGTTGCAGGCCGAGTTCGACGAACGGCCCCTGTTCCCGACCCCACCGGAGGAACCCGAACCGGAGGAACCTGAACCGGAGGAGCCGGCGGCCACCTCGACCGAGGCGGCGACGCCGGCCACCGATCCCGAGTCCGCGGCGACCGACCGCGCACCGCCGGACGAACCGCCGTTCTGACCGCGGTGCCGCCGACCCGGTCGAACGACCTTGCGCCGCGTGCAGTGCGGCCCGGCGCGGCTCCGAGGCCATCGCACGGACGGTGGGCGACCGGGTGGGCCGGCCCGCAACCGGCGCGGTCGGGCTCGCGGGCGCCGTGAGCCCCGGAGCCTTCCGAGGAGGGAGCACGCGCCGGCCTGCGGGGCGTCCGGACCGGGGCGCCCGTGTGCGCGGTTCGCCCCCGGCACATCGGCGACCGACCCCGGCGCCACCTGCGGAGGCCGCCGCGCCGGCGCATCGGTGTCGATCACACGGCCCGCGGGACGACTGGGTGTGCTGCCGCGCCGAAGGCCATGCGCCCGCCGGACCGAGCGATCACCGTGCCGTCGAGGCGCGGACCGCCGTGGACCGAGGCGGTGCCCGGCCGCGCGGCGAGGCCGCAGCGGATCACCGCCCGAGACGGCCCCAGCGGGCGCGGGTGGACTGCCGTCCTCGCTCGGCGAGCGCCCGTCCCAGCCCCGGGAGGGCGACGGCGGCGCGGCGCCGGTGCGGCACCGCGACGCGACGGCCGAGCACGTCGTAGTCGGCGTCGGCGATCTCGTCGAGGATCTCCGAGTACAGTGTTCGTGCCGCGCCGACGCAGGCCCGCGACACCGGTTCCAGCATGGGGATCCCCGGGTCGGCCCGCCGGTAGGTGGCGCGGGTACGGGCGACCAGGTGGGCCAGGGCCCGGCGGACCCGCTGGTCGGCACGCCCGGTACGTCGGCACCAGGTCAGCAGCTCACGGTCGACCCCGAACGCCGCGAGCTCATCGGCCGGCAGGTAGATCCGGCCGCGGTCGAGGTCCTCGGCGACATCGCGCAGGAAGTTCGTCATCTGGAAGGCGACCCCGAGCAGCGCAGCGTGCGGTTCCGCCTCGGCGCGGGGCGCCACCGTCCCGAGCACGGGCAACGTCTGCAGGCCGATCACCGCGGCCGAACCGTGCACGTACACGGCGAGGTCGGCGTCGGACGGGTAGTCGGTCACGGTGAGATCCATCCGCATCGAGACCATGAAGTCCCGGAAGAGCTGCGGGTCCAGGTCGTGCCGGCGGGCGGTCTCGGCGACCGCGATCACTTCGGGCCGGGAGTCGGACAGCGGGGTCCCGGCCAGCGCTGCCGCGAGCTGGCGGTCGAGCCCGTCCAGCGTGGCGTGCGGGTCGCCCCCTCCGACCCCGTCGGGGTCGTCGACGATCTCGTCGGCGAACCGGGCGAAGCCGTAGAGCGCGTGGATGTCCACCCGCCGTCCGGGCGGGAGCAGCCGGGTCGCGAGGTAGTAGGTCCGCCCGTGCCGGGCGTGCAGCGCGCGACAGCCGGCGTACGCCTCGCGCAGTACGGGATCGGTCAGGCCGGCGGCGTCGAGCTCGACGCGGGTGGCCCGCTCAGCCGCGGCCGGGGAGGGCATCGTTCACCGTGGGGACCTCGGGTGCGTCGGCGGGTGCGGCAGGGACGGCGGTGGCATCGGCCGGGCTGTCCCGGAGCCGGGTACGGCGCAGCCCCAACGGGTCGGGGCGTAGCAGCGACACCGCAGCCAACACGCCGGCGGCGGCGCACAGCACCAGGTACGGCCAGGCGTACAGCGCGGTCTCGCCGTTCGGGAAGTAGACGATCATCAGCCAGATCGAGCCGAAGACCACCCACTGCATGCCGCGCGCACTCCACGCGGTCATCGCGAGCAGGCAGAAGCCCCAGCTCAGGTACCAGGGCAGCGTCGTCGGCGACAGCACGGCGGCGAACGCCATCGCGATCGCCGCGTTCCGGATCGCGACCGTGCCGCCCTGGCGCGCCGTCCACCACAGGCCCACGATCAGCAGCGCGAGCACCCCGCCGCCGATCGCCCGGAAGGTGTCGACGAACGCCTGCTCGTTCAGTTCCTCGACGAACATCCCGGCCAGCGCGGCGGTCGCCTGCCCGGCCCCGGTGGACCACGACAGCCAGTTCACGATCATGGACGGCGCGCTGAGCGCGGGCAGCCAGCCCAGCCCGAACCCGCTCAGCCAGGTACAGCCGCCGAACACGACGAGGAACACCGCCACCGAGGGCACCCCGGCCCGGACCAGCCGGGACCAGAACCCACCGGACAGCCGGGCCGCCGCGATCAGCACCAGGAACGGCAGGATCAACCCCGCCGAGGCCTTGACCGCCATGGCGAGCGAGCCGACGGCGACCGCCCATCCGACCCGGCCCTGCAGGGCGAGCACCGCGGCCAGCGGGAGCAGCCCGACGACGAGCAGGTCGTTGTGGACCCCGCCGACCATGTGGACGATCATGACCGGGTTCGCGACGGCCACCCACAGCGCCACCGCGGGTCGCCCGCCGAGCCGCCGGGTCAGGGCCGGGAGCACGGCGATCAGCAGCGCCACACCGGTGAGCAGCGCCAGTCGCATCGCGATCACGCCGAGCAGCACGTTCTTGCCGACGAGCAGGACGATGCCCTGCGCCAGCAGGATGAACAGCGGCCCGTACGGCGCCGGGGTGTCCTGCCAGAAGAAGTGGACGTTGTCGGTGAAGATCCCGCCCATCGCGTCCGGCCCGAAGACGTACGGGTCGTACCCGGCCAGCGGCAGGGCCCCCTGTGCGAGGTAGCTGTACGGGTCCCGGGTGAACAGCGGCGGCGTCACCAGCATCGGCAGCGCCCAGACCCCGGACAGCGTCAGCACCGCGCGCCCGCCGACCCGGCCGGCGAGGACCTCCCGTCCCAGCCGGACCCACGCCCACACCATGAGGACCAGGCCCGCGTAGATCACGATCGAGGCGAGCATCTGGCCGTGGCCGTACCGCCAGAACGACAGCCAGGAGTTGCCCAGGAGCGGGTCCCGCATCGGGATGCCGCCCCCGCCGGGGGCACCGAGGAACATCAGCACCGTGCCCGCGAGGCCGAGCAGCAGGACACCACGCGGGGGCCGGCCCAGCCGGTCGACGAGACCCGGTCGGGAGGAGGCCGGGGCGCCGTCCCGGGGATCGCTCGCGTCCCCGGCCGGGACCGCCGGACCGGGGTCCGCCGGGCGGGGGAGCGGGGGCGAGGGCTGGGCGGTCATCGTGGGTGAATCGTCCCACGTGCCGGTCCGCACGATCGCTGCGGCCCTGGGCAGCGGGGTCGCAGCCCTCAGTGCACCACCCGGGGCCTCGTGGCCCGGTCGGAGCGCTCGGCCGGACGCGGACCGGTGATCCGCTCGGCGGCCAGCCGTCCGGAGATCAGCACCGGGGGTATGCCGACCCCGGGCGTCGTGCCGCAGCCGGCGAGTATCGCGTTCGCCACACCGCGCACGAGGTTGCGCGGCCGGAACGGCCCGGTCTGGGCCAGGGTGTGCGAGGCGGAGAACGGCGTGCCCGCGGCCATCCCGGCGTCCGCCCAGTCCTGCGGTGTCCACAGCCGGGTCCAGCTCGGCTCGGCGGCGGAGTCGACCAGCCCGCGCTCGGCGAGCACCCCGAACAGCTCGGCCGCGTAGGCCGGGCCGACCCGGCCCCAGTCGACGCCCGGGGCGACGACGGTGTTCGGGCACGGCGCCAGCACGCTCAGCAGCTCCCGCCCGGCGGGCTGCAGGCCGGGGTCGGTCGACCCGGGCCGGGTGACCAGCAGCGACGGGTCGCTCATGAGGCGGCCGTCGTCGATGATCTCCCGGAAGGTGCCGTCCCACGCGGCGCCGAACGAGATCGTGTGGTGCTCCCGGGCGGTGCCCGGCGTGGACGCGGGCATCCCCGCGTGCACCACCACCGCCGACGGCGACCAGCGCAGGCCGGCCGGCCGGCGCGGCGCACCGCCGAGCAGCTCGTACACGGCCGGCAGCTCCGGGGTGAGGACGACGGCGTCGCACGCGGTCTCCGTGCCGTCGTCCCCGTCCGGTCCGGTGTGGCGTACGGCGGCCACCCGGTCGCCCGAGCGGAGCAACCCGGTCACCGTGCGGCCGTAGTGGATCTCGGCGCCGGCGTCGACCGCGGCCGCGGCCAGCGCGGTCCCCACCGACCGCATCCCGCCGCGCGGGAACCACACCCCGGCGACGGTGTCCATGTAGGCGATCACGCCGTAGGCGCCCAGCGCGTGCCGGGGCGCGACCCCGGCGTACAACGCCTGGAACGAGAAGATCCGCTGCAACCGCTCGTCGGGCAGGAACCGCTCGATCCGCCGCCCGAGCCGCCCGAACCCGCCGAGCGCGGCCAGCCGGGCCAGTTCCGGTCCGAGCAGGGAGAACGGGGAGTCCATGTTCGCGCCGATGAACGAGGTCATCTCGGCCCGGTACAGGTCGGTCAGCCAGCGGCGCAGCTGCCGGTAGCCCGCTGCCGAGTCCGGACCGCACGTCTCGCGGATCTCGTGCTCCATCGCCGCGGCGTCGGTGTGCACCGCGATCGCGGAACCGTCGGCGAACTCGGCCCGGTAGGCCGGGTCCAGCCGGACGAGATCGAGCCGGTCGGCCGTCGTCTCGCCGACGGCCGCGAGCGCGGAGTCGAGCAGCTCCGGCATGGTCAGCACGGTGGGGCCGGTGTCGAGGAGGTACTCGCCGTGGTCGTCGGTGACGTCGAGGCGGCCCGCCCGGCCCCCCGGGAAGGTCTCGCGTTCCACGATCGTCACGCGGCGGCCGGACCCGAGCAGGTGCAGGGCCGCGGACAGCCCGGCGAGGCCTGCGCCGACGACGACGACGTGGTCGGTGCGCCCCTCGATCCGCTTCACCAGGCCCGCCGGGTGGCGCGCTCGGCCAGCTCGAACAGGTTGCGCCGGCCCGGTTCGGCGACCGGGGCGGCGTCGAGCGCGTCCAGGGCGGACCCGGTCAGCGCGGCGATCCGCTGCTCGACCGCCTGGACCGCGCCGAGCTCGGACAGCGCCGAGCGCACCCGCTCCAGGTCCGGCTCCGGGTTGCCGAGTGCGCCGGTCACCATGTCGTGCGCGGCCCGGTCCCCGCGCTGCTCGGCCCGCTGCAGCGCGGAGGCGATCAGCATGGTCCGCTTGCCCTCGCGCAGGTCGTCACCGGCCGGTTTGCCGGTGACCCGTGGGTCGCCGAACACGCCGAGCAGGTCGTCGCGCAGCTGGAAGGCGACGCCGATGTCCGCGCCGTAGCGGCGGTAGGCACCCACGACCTGCTGGTCGGCACCGGCGATGGCGGCGCCCAGGTGCAGCGGCCGCTCGACGGTGTAGGCGGCCGTCTTGAACCGGTCGATCTTGAGTGCGGTGTCCTCCGAGGTGTCCCCGGACGCCTGTGCCAGCACGTCCAGGTACTGCCCGGACAACACCTCGGTCCGCATCGCCTGCCACGGTTCGGCCGCCCGTGCGTGCGCCCCCTCGGGCAGCGCCGCGGAGCGGAACATGTCGTCGGCCCACACCTGGGCGAGGTCACCGGCCAGGATCGCCACCGCCGCGCCGAACCGGGCGGCGGGACCGGACCAGTCGTTCGTCGCGTGCGTGCGGGCGAACTCCACGTGCACCGTCGGCCGGCCGCGGCGGGTGGCCGAGGCGTCCATCAGGTCGTCGTGCACCAGGGCGCAGGCCTGGACGAGCTCCAGCGACGCGATCGCCGTCAACACCCCCTGGGCGTGCTCGGCCTGCGGATCGCCGCCCGCGCCGCGCCAGCCCCACCAGGCGAACGTCGGCCGCAGCCGCTTGCCGCCGCCCAGCACGAACCCCGCCAGCGCGTCCGCGACCCGGGTCACCGCCGGATCGACGCCCAGCACGTCGGCCCGGCGCTGGTCCAGGTACCCGGCCAGTACGCGTTCGACGTGCTGGGGGAGGGCGTCGTCCAGCGGAGCCGGACCGGCCCCCACGAAAGGGGTCGAGCCGGACGAATCGGGCATGGAAGCGGGACGGTGCACCACGGTTCCAGGCTATCCGGCGAGATCGTCGGGCGCCGGTCGACCGCAGGTGGGACCTGTCGCAAGGGGGTGCGGTGATCTTTCTCCGGGCTTACAGGGGACGGATCGGCACGTAAGGTCTCCCTCGTGACGACGACTTCTGTATCCACGGTGACCGAACGGATCAGTGTCGACCGCCCCTTCTTCGCGGTGGAGTTCTTCCCGCCGAAGGACGACCAGGGCGAGGCAGATCTCTGGCGGGCGATCCGCCGGCTGGAGGTCCTCGACCCGGCGTACGTGTCGGTGACCTACGGTGCGGGCGGCTCCAGCCGCGACCGCACCGTGCGCACCGTCGAGCGGATCGCCACCGACACCACGTTGTGCTCGATGGCCCACCTGACCGCGGTGTCGCACTCGACCGACGAGCTGCGACACGTGATCGGATCGCTGGCCGCGGCCGGCGTGCGCAACATCATGGCCCTGCGCGGTGACCCCCCGGGTGACCCGCTGGGCGAGTGGGTCAAGCACCCCGAGGGACTGGAGTACGCCGACGAGCTCGTCTCGCTGATCAAGCGCTCCGGGCCGTTCTGCGTCGGGGTGGCGGCGTTCCCGTACGGGCACCCGCGCTCGGCCGACCTGGAGGCCGACACCGAGCGGCTGATCGGGAAGTTCCGGGCGGGCGCCGAGTTCGCGGTGACCCAGCTGTTCCTCGAGCCCGACGGCTTCCTCCGGCTGCGTGACCGGGTCGCCGCGGCCGGGTTCGACCAGCCCGTCATCCCCGGGATCATGCCGCTGACCTCGGAGAAGACCTTCCACAAGGGGCCGGAGCTGTCCGGCTCGCCGTTGCCGCCGGACCTGGTGAAGCGGCTGGAGCCCTACACCGGGGACGCCAAGGCGTTCCGGGCGGCCGGCATGGAGGTCACCGGCGAGCTGTGCGAGCGGCTCATCGCCGAGGGCGTGTCGGGCATCCACTTCTACTCGCTCAACCGCTCGACGGCGACGACCGAGCTCGTCGAGCGACTGGGGCTCGCCGTGCCGCGCGGGACCGCGGACCGGGTCGAGTCCGAGGCCGTCCTGCCGGTCTGATCCCCGTGTCTCGTGCGGGGTCCGGTCACCGGGCCCCGCACGGGACCGCTACCGCCGCAACACAGGGTTGCGGTCGCGGCGCGCGAGCAGGACGGTCGCGCCGGCCGCCACCCCGACCAGCACCGTCAGCAGCAGCGTCCAGCCGACCGCCGACGGCGCGTTCGGATCGGTGGAGACCACCGAGGCGTTCAGCGGAGTGACCTCGCCCGGGGCGAAGTTCCAGGTGACGGTGCCGCTGTCGGCCTCACCGTCGGTCTCCACGATCTCGCCCGGGAAGCTGATCGCCAGCCGGACGTCCGAGCGGTCCACCGCCATGGTGGTCAGATCGGCCCGGCCCTGCACCGAGATCCGCTCGCCCACCCGGCGCATCTCCAGGTTCGCCCGGCTCGAGGCGGACCCGCCCAGCGCGGCCAGCTCGGAGACCTCCGCGAAGGTCAGGTCGTCGAACGACGCCCGCGACCCGACGAAGCCGTCCTCGTCGTAGGGCGAGAGCTCGACCTTGTCCTCCAGCTCGGGCGGCACCGTCACCTCGGGGCCGTTCCCCTCGGGGGTGGCGATGACGATCTCGCCGTCCACCGTGTCGTCCGGCTGCACGGCCATCGCGACCTGCACGCGGGTGCAACCGGTGAGCGTGATCAGGGTCAGCACCGCGAGCAGTACCGCGGCCTTCCACCGGGCCCTCGTACGGCGGCGCGGGACGTCGGCGGTGCTGGGGAACGGCATGCCGGTCATCGTGCCACCCGGCCCCGACAGCTCCCGTGTCACGCCGGGGCGTGTGTCGGGTGATCCGCTCCCTGCTCCGGGGGGAGCAGCGGGAGCTCCCGGCCGAGGACGGCGAACGGGCGCGGGTCACCGGTGAACAGGTGCTCGCGCAGCACGTCCTCGAAGCCGGCCCGGCGGTAGAGCCGCCACGCCCGGCCGGGGGTCCGGGGGCCGTACTCGGGCGTGGACAGCAGCATGCGCGAGCGCCCGGTGTCCGACGCCAGCGCGCGCAGCAACCGCTCGCCGATCCGGGAGCCCTGGGCGCCCGGGTGCACGTGCAGCTCGGTGAGCTCGAAGTAGTCGGTCAGCCACTCGGTCCCGGCCGCCTCCGGATCCCCGCGCCGGGAGCGCAGCCCACGCCGGACCTCCTCGAACCACCACTGACCGGGACCGCCCCAGTAGCCGTAGCCGATCCCGGTGAGCCGGTCGTGCTCGTCGAGCCAGCCGACCGCACGCCAGCCGGGCCGGTAGGAGTGCTCGAGCCAGAGCGAGCGGCGTTGCCGCGCGGTGGAGCGCGGATAGTTCATGGCGGTGACGTAGACGTCGATGGCCTCGGCCAGCCGGTCGGCGAACTCGCCCCGGCCGAGACCGACCAGGCGTGGGCGGGCCGGAGCCGCGGTCACGAGCCCCACCGCCCGGCGTGGCCGGTGCCGGCCGCGCGGTCGGTGTCCGGATGCATGGCCCCATCACATCACGCCCGGCCGACGTCCGCGGGCCGGGACCGCCGGCTGCCGCGCCCGGCGGTCGCCACGGTCGCCCGGCGCGTGCCCGGGCCGCCCGGCGAACGCCCGGACGGCCGACTTGACGCCGGGTCGAACGCGCGTTCTACTAGAGAGGTCGAACGCGCGTTCGATGTCCGGGCGTCCGGTGTGCGGGGTGGGGGAAGCACCCCGTCGCCGGGCGCCCGGGACCGAGACCGGGGAGCGGGAGCCGAGGCCCGCCGACCGGGAAGGGGCGTGGTGGTAGTGGGCGGCTTCTCGCGACTGTTCCGAGGGCGGCACCCGGCGGCCATCGACGTGCGCTGGCAGAACGGTGAGCCGGTCGAGTTCCAGCGGCGCCCCACGCGCCGCGGGGAGCGTTTCCTGATCACGGGAGTGCGCGACCAGTGGATCGAGGAGTCGCCGTGGCCGTTCCCGTCACCGATGCCGATCGGTGGCGACCGGCTGAGCTGCTGGCGGGTGCTCGCGCGCTCGGTGGAGGAACCGCACGAGCCACCCCATGAGGTGGTGCTGCGCATGCGGGCCGGTCCCGGGGTCTGGGACCTGGTGAAGCCGGCCGACCGGGGGTGACCGCCCGGGCCCGCCTGCACGCCACGACACGGCACGAGACGGCACGACACGGGAGGTGTGCGTGATGGGTAGGACGATGGAGCTGGACCTGCGGCTGCCGTCGGCGCGGGACGGGCGGGTGGCCCGCACGCCGCCGCCCGGGCCGGGGTCCGGTCGCGGCCCGCGGTCCCGGCGGGCCGGGACGCGGGCGGCCACCGACGGGCTGTGGCCGCTGGAGTGCACGGCGGTCCCGGCACCACGTGGGGCTGGGACCGCCGGGGACGCCGGGGCGGCGGCCCCGGGCCCGGCCGCGAGCGGGACGGACAGCGCGGCCCCGAGCGGACCGGACCGGGGCGGTGCGGTGTCGGGCGGGGGCACGGTGGACGGCGCTGTGCCGGCCCAGCCGTCGCCCGGGGCATCGCCCGAGCCGCCGCCCGAGCGGCGGCCCGAGCGTGCGGCGGCACGTCGGGGCGGTGCCGCCGCCCGTCGCCGGGCGGACGGCGCGACGTCGGCCGGGCGGGGCACGGACGGTGCGGTGCCGAGGCAGTTGTCAGTGGGCGGGCCGGCCGGTCGGGGGAGTGCGGCGGCGTCGCCCGGCACGGCGTCTCCGGGCAAAACGTCTCCCGGCACGGCGTCTCCCGGCACGGCCTCTCCCGGCACGGCTTCTCCCGGGACGGCCTCCCGTGGGACAGCTCCTCGCGGGGCAGCCGGTCCCGGGGCGGCCGGTCGCAGGCCGGTCGGTCGCAGGTCGGCCGGTCGCGGAGCCACGGCGCCGCCCGCCCGGGATGCGCTCGCGTTGCTCCGCCAGGCGGCCGATCAGCTCGCGGAGGCACACCGTGAGCCCGAACCGGTGCGCCGGTACCCGGCGGCGTACCTCGCCGCGTTGCGGGCGGGGGCCGCGGTGCTGGCGATGCGGGCCCGGCCGCGGCCGCGGCGTGGGGCCCCGCGCGATGTCTGGCGGCTGCTCGCCGAGGTGGCGCCGGAGCTCGAGGAGTGGGCGGTGTTCTTCGCGTCCTGCTCGCGGACCCGAGCAGCAGCCGAGGCCGGGATCGACCGGCTGGTCGACCGGCGCGGCGCCGACGACCTGCTCCGGCAGGCCGAGCAGTTCGTCGCGCGGGTGCAGCTGCTCCTGCCGCACTGAGCGGGCGCGAACCTCGACGGTGCGCGAGCGGGTCAGGCTGCGTGAGCGGGTCAGGCCGAGGCTGCCGGGCGGTTCCTGGACGCGCTGCGCAGCACTCGGCCGAGCAGGGAGGTGAAGACCGCGGCGACCTCGCGGGCGCCGGGCGTGTCCCAGGCCTGGATCGGCAGGCAGGCGCCCTGCGCCTGCTGCACGGCCGACCGGTCCGGTAGCACGCTGTTGAACACCAGCGGGCCGAACAGCTCGCGCAGCTCGGTGATCCGGAACTCGTGCTCGGTGTTGCGCGGGCGCACCCGGTTCACCAGGACACCGAGGGGCTGCAGCCGGTCGTTGGAGCGTTCCCGCTCGGTCTGCACCGCGTCGAACGCCCGCTGCACGCCGGACACCGAGAACATCGTCGGGTCGGTCACCAGGATCGCGCGGTCCGCGGCGGACAGCGCGCTGCGGGTGAGCTGCCCCAGCGACGGCGGGCAGTCCACGACCACCAGCCGGTAGCGCTCCTGACCCGGGCCGTCCTCGCCGCCGTCGGAGAGGAGCTCTCCCGCGATCCGTTGCAGCGCCCGATCCAGCCGGTGCAGCTGGGCGGCTCCGGGGTCGGGATGGTTGTGGCGTTCGGTCTGTTCCGCCCCGACCATCACGTCGAGGCCCTCGCCCCAGGCCGACGGTGCGATCGCCCGTTCGACGACCGCGCGCCGCGGCTCGTCGAGGACGTCGGCGACCGTGGCCGTGGTCGGTTCCGGATCCAGCGCGGTGGTGGCATTGGCCTGCGGGTCGAGGTCGACCACCAGGGTGGACACTCCGTGCCGCTGCGCCGCACCGGCGAGACCGAGCGCCACCGTGGTCTTCCCGACACCGCCCTTGAGACTGAGCGTGGCGACGACCTGCATCCGGGCAACCTACCGTGTCGCCCGGGGCCGGCGGTCCGCGGCGTCGTACCGTCGGTCACCGGTGCGCCCACCCGGGCGTGGCGGGTGGTGCACGCAGCGGTGACCACTAGGCTGCGAGCGTGGGATCGCCGACACGGGAGCAGGCCGGAGCAGCGCGCGGTGCCGCCGTGTTCCGGTTGCTGAACAGGGAGATCGACCGGGTCCGCCGGGAGACCGGCCGCACCCCCCGGGTGCTCGACGTCGGGGGCGGCAGCGGGACCTGGGCGGTGCCGCTCGCGTCCGCCGGGTGCCCGGTCACCGTCGTGGACACCAGCCCGAACGCCCTCGCGACGCTGGCCCGCCGGGCCGACGAGGCGGGGGTCACCGAGCTGGTCAACCCGGTGAACGGGGACGTGGACACCCTCGCGGACGTGGCCCCGGCCGACGGCGCCGACCTGGTGCTCGGACACGGCCTGCTCGAGGTCGTCGAGGAGCCGGGCCGGGTGCTGACCGCGCTCGCCTGCGCCGCGGCCCCCGGCGGGGCGGTCTCGGTGCTGACCGTCGGCCGCTACGGCGCCTTCATCGGCCGCGTCGCCAGCGGCCGGTTGGCCGAGGCCCGGCAGCTGCTGACCGACGAGGACGGCCGCACCGGCCCGGACGACCGGCTGCTGCGCCGGTTCGACGCCGGGCTGCTGCGCGAGCTCGCCGCCGACACCGGACGGCTGGAGATCGAGGCGCTGCAGGGTGACGGCACCCTCGAGGTGTGGCTGCCGGGACCGGGCCAGGAGAGCGAACAGGCCGGCCGGGACGAGCGGGACGAACTCGATGCGCTCGCGTCCGCCGTGCCGGCCCTCGGTGAGGTCGCCCCGCGGCTGCATCTGCTCGCCCGGCGGTACTGAGGGCGTGACCTCGGCGACGCCGGAACGCCCCCGTACGGCTGCCGTCGGTGACCTGCCGTCCGCCGTTCGTCCCGGTCGGCTCGTCCATCCGGGCCGTTCCGGTGCTCCGTCGGTGAGCAACGACACGCCGCGCCACGCCGTCCGCTCGACGATCAGTCGTGCGGGTTGGCCGGTCCGGGTGGTCGCAGCACGCTTCGCCTCGTACTCTTGTTCTCAGACGCCCAGGTGGGGCGCCCGTCGTGCCGAGCGGGGCAGCAGTTCCGGTCGACGCGGCCTACCGTCCGATTTCGTGTGCCGGAGGTGAAGGCATGCCGCTCTCCGAGCACGAGCAGCGCCTGCTCGAACAGATCGAACGGGCCCTCTACCAGGAGGACCCGAAGTTCGCCTCCTCGGTGAGCGGCAGCAAGATGAGCAAGCCAGCTCGTCGGCGCCGGATCCAAGGGGCTGTGCTCTTCGTGCTGGGCCTCGTCCTGCTCGTGGCCGGGATCCCGTTCCAGGCGCTGTACCTGGGCGACATCCCGGTCCTCAGCGTGGTCGGATTCCTCGCCATGCTCGGAGGGGCCCTGCTCGCGGTGACCTCGATCGGAGCGCGCTCCGGGAAGGACGCCGAGTCGGCCGAGGGCGCCGCACCGTCGAAGGACAAGTCCGGCGGCGGTGAGAACGGTGGCTTCACCGGACGGATGGAGGAGCGCTTCCGGCGCCGCTTCGAGCAGGAGTGAGCAGAGCGGTCGGCGCGCCGCTCCCATGACGCCCGGCGGGGCGGGACAGGACATGTCCCGCCCCGCCGTCGTGTGTCCGGCCCCGCGGTGCCTACGTGCCGGTGGCCAACGACGCCCCCGACCCGGCTACCGCCTCGGCCGGAGCGGTGACGACGTGCACGCTCTCGCCCCGCACCGGGCGCGGGCGTGCACCTCGGCGCGTCCGGCCGGCTGAGTTGCACGCTCTCGCCCCGAGCCCCGAGCCCCGAGCCCCGAGCCCCGAGCCCCGAGCCCGAACTCGAGCCTGATTCCGAACTCGAGCCCGAACTCGAGCCCGAGCTCGAGCCCCGAATAGCCCCGGGTGGCCCCGGGCGGCCCGGGTGGTTGCCCCGGTGGCCCGGTGGGGCCCGGTGGCTCGGTGGGGCCCGGTGGCTCGGCGGCCTGGTGGGCCCGGTGGGCCCGGTGAGCTGGTGGGCCCGGTGACCCGGTGGGCCCGGCGGCCCGGTGGCCCGGTGGCCCGGTGGCCCGGTGGCCCGGTGGCCCGGCGGCCCGGTGCGGCCGAGGCCGGAAAGCGGTCCCGGGACCGACGTCAGCGGTGCCCGGCATCGGCCGGGTCCGTCGCGCCCGCGTCCTCGCCGGAGGGCTCGTCGTCCGGGGCGGACCGCTTCCGCCGTACCGACTCCGGCACCACCGACGGCGGCAGCATCGTCGCCCGCAGCGACGACCCGCCGGCCGCGAGCGCGGCGCGCACCTCGTCGACCAGGGTGTCGAGTGTCCCCGGCTCCGGAGACACGTCGCCGTACCAGCTCGCCTCGACCCGCTCGGCGAGTTCCTGCAGGGCCTGGGCCGGACGCCCGGTCAGGCCGTGCCGGTCGATGATCCGGGCGGCCGCACCACGCACGGTGTCCCCGGGCGGCACGGGTACCCCGTGGTCGCGCGACGCGGCCAGCACCTCGTCCCACGCGGCCGTCGCCGCGCCGGCCCCGCCCGCGCGGGCCAGGCCGGCGCGGCGGGCGTACTGGCGGCGGCGCCACCAACCGGGGACCAGGGCGGTGAGCAGCACCGCGAGCAGCAGCACCGCACCCGCGACGGCGGGGAGCCACCAGGAGCCGGCCCCGGCCGTGGCACCCGGCTGGTCCGGGTCCGCACCGGGCGGGGGCTCCGGGGCGCCGCCCCCACCCTCGGCGGGCGGCGGGGGAGCGGCGGACGGCTCGGGCGTCGGAGGCTGCTGCTGTGCCGGGGTGCCGCCCTGCTGCTCCTGCGCCTGCTCGACGTAGCCGGGCTGCACGGTGCGCCCGTCGGCCAGCGGGGTCGGGTCGAACGTCATCCAGCCGTAGCCGGGGAACCACGCCTCGACCCAGGCGTGCGCGTCCTCGGTCGTGATGGTGCGGCCGGAGCCGCCCTCGTCGCCCGCGGTGAAACCGACCGCGACCCGGGCCGGGACGTCGACCGCCCGCAGCATCACCGCCATCGCCGACGCGTACTGCTCGCAGTAGCCGGTCCGGCCGCGGGTCAGGAACTCGACCAGCGCGTCCCCGCCCGCACCGGGGGCGGTCGCGAGGCTGTAGGTGAACGGCGAGCCCGGCCCGGTGAAGTGGTTCTCGATCGCCATCGCGCGGTCGAACGGCGTCGCGGCACCGGACGTGACCTCCTGTGCGATGGCGGCCACCCGGGGGTCGACGCCCGCGGTGTCGAAGTAGGTCCGGTCCACCGTGACCGGCCCGGACGCGCCGCGCAGCTGGTCGGCGGACGGCTCGGGCAGCCGCATGGCCTGCGTCCAGCCGTCCTCCTCGCGGGGGCGCTCGCTGTAGGCGATGCCGCCGGACGCGTCGTAGGCCCAGCTCTCCGACTCGATGCCGACCGCGGTCGGGTCGCCGAACACCGGCAGCCAGTAGTCACGGAAGCCCAGGTTCTCGACCTGCACGGTCTGTTCGGCCGCCGGCCCGGACGTCGACGGCGGCAGCGGCCCGGTCAGCGGGACCCCCGGCGCGGGCCGCCCGGCCTGCCAGCCCTCCTGCGGGACGTAGGTCTGCAGGGTCAGCGCGCGCAGGTAGGTCGTCCGCTGCAGGCCCTGCACGCGGAACAGCTCCCGGGGCTCGTCGCGCGTCAGCTGGCCGTGCAGCGAGGTGAACGGGTTCAGCCCGATCGAGCCGTCCGCACCGCTGCCCGCGCCCCCGGCGGCGTCGAACCGGCCCGCGGTCCCGACGGCGCCGGCCGCGAGGCCGGCCAGCAGCGCGCCCACCGTGGCGACCACCACGACCGCGACCCCGCCCGGTGCCTGCCGGAGCCGGTCCGGGCGCAGCAGCAACAGCACGCCGTACCCGGCGGCCGCCGCGACCATCGACCACCAGGGCAGCAGCTCGGACTGCAGCGCGGTCGGGACCGCGAACACCACGAGCAGCGGCACCCCGGCCGCGGCGGGCGCGGCCACGGTCACGGCGAGCCCGAACACCGCGATCGCCAGCGTCCCGAACCCGAGCGTGACCAGCAGCAGGATCGCCGTGGTCGGCGCCACCGGCGGGAGCCCGGTGTCGATCTCCTGTCCGGCCTGCCGGAGCAGCGTGCCCAGCTCACCGAGTGCGGTCGGGCCGGGCAGCACGGCGGCGATGCCGCTGTCGGTGAACCAGCCGGTGACCAGCAGCACCAGCGCGGCGAGCTGGCCGGGCGCGGCGAGCCACGGACGGACCCGGACCAGCACCGTCCCGGTCACGACGACGAGCGCGACCGCGGCGGCCGCGTGCCAGACCCAGGCGCCGCCCCCGACGACGGCACCGGTCGCCGCCCCGGCCAGCAGCACCGCGATCCCGGACGCGAGCGGGGCGAGCAGGCTCGTCCAGGCCGGTGCACCCGGCGGGCGTCCGCTCGCGGGCGTCGTGGCGGTCGGCGGGACGGTGGGTGCGCTCATCGGACACCTCGGGAGGTCTCGCCCGCCCGGCAGGGTGCGGGGGCGGTACCGGTGCGCGGGCGGGGGAAGGGGTCGGTGGTCACCGGGCCGCTCCCGCGGTCGCCGGCTCGTCGCAGGCGTCGGCCCAGGCCCGCTGCACGCTGGTCCCGCCGCGCACGACGGTCGCCTGCCAGCCGGCCCGCCGCAGGGCGGTCGCGGCGGCCGCGCCGGGGCTGTGGGTGGGCCCGTCCTCGGCGGTGGCGTCCCAGCCGTCGACGTCGAGCAGGACCGCGTGCCCGCCCCGCGGCCAGGCCGCGATCAGGGCGGTCACGTCCTGCGCGGAGACGGCGCCGAGCACGGCCAGCACGCCGTCGGGCCGGGACGTGCCGGGGGTGTGACCACCGGAGCCGAGCTCCGCCGTGGCCGAGGGCCGCAGCACGGCCAGCGACTCGAGCCGCTGCGGCACCTGGTCCTCCTCACCGCTGTGCGTGCCGTGGCCGGCCGACGCCTCATCGAGGGACTCACCGGACTCGTCGACCAGGGTGACCACCTCACCGCGGCGCAGCAGGTGCACCGCGACGCTCGCGGTGAACTCCACCGCCCACTCCAGGCTGGAACCCGCGCCGTGGCCACGGTGCGCGGCGTCGCGGCGGTCCAGCAGCAGCGTCACCCCGGACGGATCGGGGCGGTCGTCGAGCCGCACCATCAGCTCGTCCCGGCGCGCGCTGGAGCGCCAGTGCACCCGGCGCAGCTCGTCGCCCTGGCGGTAGGGGCGGATCAGTACGTCCGGGTTGCCGGCCCCGGGGCGGCTGCCGCCCTCGGCGCCGCGGCCGACGGCGGTGGACGCGAGCGACGGGCGCCCGGTCAGCGGGGTGACCCGGGGGAGCACCAGCCAGCGGTCGGGGGCCAGCAGGTCGTGCCGGAACTCGGCCAGGCCGAGCGGGTCGGTGCCGCGGCCGCGCAGGGGGCCGATCCGGTAGGTGCCGCGCACGGCCGGGCGCAGCGGGTAGCCGACCCGGGCCCCGCGCCGGCCGAGCCGGTGCACGGTGAACCGCGGTGGGTAGCGGTCCGACGGGCCCGCCGCGTCGGGGACGTGGTCGGCGATCCGCAGCGCACCCAGCAGCGCGCCGCCGGCGATCCGCAGCAGCACCGTGCCGGACCCGCCTGCCTCGATCCGGGACGGTTCGAGGCTGCGCTCGATGTGCAGGGTCCGCCGCGACCGCAGCGCGACGACCAGGGCGAGCACCGGCAGCAGGACGACGAACGCGCCGATCCGGACGAGGTCGCGCTCGTCGAGCAGGATCGCGGAGACGACCATCGCCAGCCCACCGGCCAGCAGGCAGCGGCCCCGGACGGTCAGCCCGGCCCGGCGTTCTGAGCGGGTGGACGCGGTGGGGGCGAGTGGGGACGGAGCCGGGGCCGCTGCGGTGCTGCTGCCGGGGGCGCGGGCGTCCGGCCCGGGAGCGGTGGCCGAGGTCCCCACCGGTGGCCGGGCCGGCGGGCCGTGGGGGCGGGGCCCGGGCGGCACGTCAGCTCCGCGGCGGGGACGGCACCGCGACCCGGCCGACGGCGGCGCGCACCAGGTCGGTGGCCGACCGGCGGGCGGCGACCCCCTCCGGACCGAGCAGCAGCCGGTGCGCCAGAACGGGCACGGCGACGGCCTGGACGTCGTCCGGGACGACGTAGCCGCGCCCGGACGTGATCGCCCACGCCCGCGCCGCCCGCAGCAGGTGCAGCGTGGCGCGGGGCGACGCGCCGAGGCGCACCTCGCTGAGCCGGCGGGTCGCGCCGACGATGTCGACGCAGTAGCGCCGCACCTCGGCCGCGGTGTGCAGGGCGCGGGTGGCGGCCGTCATCGAGCGGAGCGTGTGCAGGTCGGTGACCGGACGCATCCGGTCCAGCGGTTCGCCGGCGCCGTGCTCGTCGAGCATGGCGAGCTCGGCCGCCGGGTCCGGGTAGCCGACACTGATCCGGATCGTGAACCGGTCCCGCTGCGCCTCGGGCAGCGGGTAGGTGCCGTCCATCTCGACCGGGTTCTGGGTGGCGACGACCATGAACGGGTCGCCCAGCGGGTAGGTCCCGCCGTCGACGGTGACCTGGTGCTCGGCCATGCACTCGAGCAGCGCGGACTGGGTCTTCGGCGACGCCCGGTTGATCTCGTCGGCGATCACCACGTTGGCGAACACCGGCCCGGCGCGGAACTCGAACTCCGAGGTCTGCCGGTTGTAGACCGAGGTGCCGGTGATGTCGCCGGGCAGCAGGTCGGGGGTGAACTGGATCCGGCTCACGGCGCCGTCGACGGCGCGGGCCAGGGCCTTGGCGAGGGAGGTCTTGCCGACACCGGGCACGTCCTCCACCAGCAGGTGGCCCTCGGACAGCATCGCGACGAGCGCGAGCCGCACCGCGTCCGGCTTCCCGACGATCACCCGCTGCACCGCCGAGGCGATCCGGCCGGTCAGGTCGGCGACGGTGGCCGCGTCCATCGGCTCGGCCGCGTACGCCGCGGCGCCGGCCGGTTCGGGACGGCGGCCGGGCACGGGACCGGACGGCGCCGGCGGTACCCCCGGCACGGAGGGCGCAGACGGTGCGCTCGACGACAACGGGCCTCCTCGGGTGGTGGCACGGGCGGCTCCAGTCTGGCAAACCGTGCGCCGCCCGACCGCGCGTGGCCCACACGGGGCCCGCCGCGGTGGCCCGGGGGGAGGCCCGGCGGTTCCCCACTTCCCGCCACCGGAGCCTCCCACCGTCCCCCACCGCGTTCCCCACCCCGCACCCCACCGTTCCCCACCCCGGCGCGCGGATCCGCCGGAATCCGGCTCTGACCAGGGCGGATCGTGATCTGTCCGGAGAGGACCGCAGCGGGCCCGGGGAGGGGTCCCGGCGTCGCGCTACCGGGTGGCACGCCGGGCCACCCCACCGCGCCCCACCCCATTTCACCTGCGGAAACGCGCGATGAACACGCGACTGTGGACCCGGTTCGGGTTGACGGTGGTGGGTTGTGGGGTAGTGTGGTGATCGCTGGGGCGAACAGGGGCTCCAGGTGGAGGTGGGGTCGGTGTTCCTCGGCACCTACACCCCGCGGCTGGACGACAAGGGGCGGCTCACGTTGCCCGCGAAATTCCGCGACGAGTTGCGAGGCGGCTGCATGATCACGAAAGGGCAGGACCACTGCCTCTACGTGTTCACCCGTGACGCCTTCACCGAGATGGCGCGCAAGGTCGCCGCGGCCCCGCTGACGAACGAGTCGGCGCGGGTGTTCCAGCGCAACCTCTTCTCGGGCACCGACGAGCAGAACCCCGACGGGCAGGGCCGGATCGCGATCGCGTCCGAGCTGCGCCGGTACGCCGGACTGACCAAGGACTGCGTGGTGATCGGCGCGTTCACGCGTGCCGAGATCTGGGACGCGCAGGCCTGGCAGGAGTACCAGGAGCGGCACGAGGACGAGTTCGCCAAGGCCCAGGAGGAGGTTCTGCCCGGGTTGTTCTGACCTCCGCTGGCGGGCGGGGTGAGGAGCGACAGCACGACACGGACGGCGCCACCGTCGCCGTCCCGACCCGGGTGCCGTGATCGCCCGGCCCTGGCACAACTTCCCCGGTGCCAGGTCCGGCCGGCACGGCCCCCGGGTGGGGACGGCGCCGGCAACCACCCCGACTGGGGAGTTCGGGTGGCGCGGCGACGTCCGGGCGTCTTCGGGCGTGCGGCGGGCCGGTTGTGGGAGCCGGCGACGCGGTACGACCACGGACAGGTCCGTCCGGTTCCGGCCCGTCACGGGCCGGGACCGGGGGCGGCGGTACTCACCCCACGGGGACGAACGACACCACGGGGACGGACAGCGGCACCGGGGGGTGGCACGTGGACGGTCGGGACGTGGAGACCGGCGAGCAGGCCCCCGGCGAACGGCACACCCCGGTGCTCCTCGACCGGGTCAGCGCACTCCTGGCTCCCGTACTCACGGACCGGCCCGCGGTCTACGTCGACGCGACCCTCGGCATGGGTGGCCACGCCGAGGCACTGCTCGCCGCGCACCCGCAGCTCACCGTCGTCGGGCTCGACCGCGACCCCCAGGCCCTGGACCTCGCGGGCCGGCGGCTCGCGGCCCACGGCGACCGGCTGCACCGGGTACACGCCGTCTACGACCGCATCGGCGAGGCACTGGCCGAGACCGGTGCCGGTCCGGCCGACGGCATCCTCTTCGACCTCGGCGTCTCCTCGCTGCAGCTCGACGAGACCGGGCGCGGCTTCTCCTACGCACGCGACGCCGACCTCGACATGCGGATGGACCCGACCACCGGGCCGACCGCCGCCGACGTCCTCAACAGCTACTCCGCGACCGAGCTGCGCCGGATCCTGCGCGAGTACGGCGAGGAGCGCTTCGCCGGACCGATCGCGAAGGCGATCGTGCGGACCCGGGAGACGCGACCGTTCACCCGCAGCACCGAGCTGGTCGAGCTGCTGTACGGGGTGGTGCCCGCCGCGTCCCGCCGGACCGGCGGCCACCCGGCGAAGCGGACGTTCCAGGCGCTGCGGATCGAGGTCAACGGCGAGCTCGACGCGTTGCGGGACGCGCTGCCCGCCGCGCTCGACGCGCTCGCCCCCGGCGGCCGGATCGTCGTCCTGTCCTACCACTCGCTGGAGGACCGGATCACCAAGCGGACGCTCGCCGAGCGGACCCGCTCCCGGACCCCGGTCGACCTCCCGGTCGAGCTGCCCGGCCACGGCCCGGAGTTCCGGCTGCTGACCCGGGGCGCGGAGACGGCGTCCGAGGAGGAGATCGACCGCAACCCGCGGGCCGCACCGGTCCGGCTGCGCGCGGCCGAGCGACTCGCGGACCGGTCCGGCACGGGCGGACCGGGCACCGGGACCGAGGGGGTGGCGCCATGACCCGTGGCACGGGCGTCACCGGCAGTACACGCACGGCGGAGAGGCAGGAACGGCGATGAGCACACCCGTCATCGAGCGCCCGGGGACCCCGGGCGGCGACCGGCCGCGTCCGCAGACCCGCCGGACGGCGGCGCCCCCGCGGATCCCGGCGCAGCGCGGACCGGGCGACGTCCGGCGGGCGCAGGACCAGCGCCGCCGCACCGCGGTCCGGGAGAACACCGGGCGCGCGAAGTTCGTGCTGGTCGTGATGGTGCTGCTGGTGGCCGGACTGGTCGCCACGCTGTGGCTCTCGACCGCCGCGGCGGCGGACTCCTACGCGTTGCAGGACGCCCGCCAGCGGACGGCCGCGCTCACCGAGCAGTCCGAGTCGCTGCGCAAGGAGGTCACGGTGCTGCAGAGCCCGGGCCCGCTGGCGGAGCGGGCCGCGGCGCTCGGCATGGTCCCGGTGGCCGACCCGGCGCGGCTGGTGGTCGCGCCGGACGGGCGCGTCGAGGTCGTCGGCGAGCCGCAGGCCGCCGTGCCCGCCGCGCCGGACGCCCCCGCCCCGAACGGTGCGGCGTCGGGCGGGGACACCTCCGACCCGAACGCCACCGGCGGCGACGCCGCCAACTCCGCCGGTGCCCAGGCGGGTGCCCCGCCCGCGGGGGAGCAGCAGCCCGGTGAGCAGCCCGGGCAGGCGCAGGCCCCGGGTGAGCAGCCCGCCGGTGAACAGCCGGCCGCTGGAGAGCCGGCCGGTGAGCAGCCCGCCGGCGGCGGGACCCAGCAGGACGGGACCCAGCAGGATGAGACCCAGCAGAACGCCGAGGGCACCGAGCGCGAGGTCCCGGCCGACGACCGCGCGGCGGGCCGGGGCTGATGGCCTACGCCCCGCCGCGGCCCCGGCGCCCCGGCGGCGGGCCGCCGCGGTCCGGACCGCCCCGCCGCCGGCGCGGGTCCCCGGCCGACGACCCGCGGTACCGGCTGCGGCTGGCCTGGGTGCTGCTGGCCGCGCTGCTGCTCGTCACGGGCACCAAGCTCGTGTTCGTACAGACGGTGCAGGCCGGCTCGCTCGCCGCCGACGCGGAGAAGCAGCGCGCCAGCCGGATCACCATCCCCGCGGAACGCGGCTCGATCACCGACAGCGACGGCAACGTCCTGGCCTTCTCCACCGAGTCCAAGGCGCTCGTCACGAACCCCCGGCTGATCAACCGGACGAAGGGCCCCGAGGCCGCCGCCTACAAGAACGCGATGGCCGAGGCCGTTGCCTCGGTCGCCGGCGGTGACCCCGAGGAGCTCAAGCGGGCGCTGAACACCGACCGCGGCTACGTCGTCATGGCCACCGCGGTGGACCCGGGCCCGGCCCGGGACCTGCGCGAGAAGTTCCCGGAGATCGCCGAGGAGAGCCGGGAGGCCCGCCAGTACCCGGGCGGCAACCTGGCGTCGAACATCATCGGCGCCGCCACCTGGAGCGCCGACGCGCAGAAGCTCGTCGGCCGGATCGGCATGGAGTCCGCCGACGACGAGCTCCTGGCCGGCCGGGACGGCTTCCAGGTCGCCGACACCGCCGAGGGCAGCCGCACCGTCATCCCCGGCAGCGTGCGTTCCGAGCAGCCCGCGGTGTCCGGTTCGGACATCCAGCTGACGCTCGACTCGGACCTGCAGTTCCAGGTCCAGCGGATGCTGGCCGACTACGCGGCGGAGTCCGGGGCGCGCGGCGGCTCGGCGGTCGTGCTCGACCGGGAGACCGGTGAGGTCCGGGCGCTGGCCGACAACACCTCGTTCGACCCGTCGAACCTGCTGAACGCCGACCCCGCGACGCTGGGCAACAAGGCCGTCACCACCCCGTTCGAGCCCGGCTCGGTGAACAAGGTGGTCACCATGGCCGCGGCGCTCGAGACCGGTGTGGCCAAGCCGGAGGACGTGCTCGAGGTCCCGGGCCAGATCAAGTTCGCCGACCGGACGATCCGGGACGCGTGGGCGCACGGCCTCGACCGCTACACCCTCACCGGGGTGCTGGCGAAGTCGTCGAACGTCGGCACCCTGATGACCGCGCAGAAGGTCGGCCCGGACGCGTTCTCCGAGATGCTCGGGCGGATGGGCATCGGGATGAAGACCGGGATCGGGCTGCCGGGGGAGAGCGCCGGGTCGGTGCCGCCGCGCGCGACCTGGTCCGGCTCCACGTTCGGCAACCTGCCGATCGGGCAGGGGCTGTCGATGACGGTCCTGCAGATGGCCGGGATGTACCAGGCGATCGCCAACGACGGCGTGCGCATCCCGCCGCGCGTGGTGGCCTCCACGACCGGGCCGGACGGTGTCCGTGTCCCGGCGGAGCGCCCGGAGCCGGTGCACGTCATGTCCCCGGAGACCGCGCAGACCCTGCGGACGATGCTCACCGCCGTCACCCAGGACGAGCCGGGCCAGACCGGGACCGGCCCGGCCGCGGCCGTCGACGGGTACGAGGTGGCGGGCAAGACCGGCACCGCGCAACAGGTCGACCCGGAGACCGGTGCCTACTCGCGCTCCCAGTACTGGATCACCTTCGCCGGGATGCTCCCGGCCCAGGACCCGCGGTTCGTGGTCGGGATCATGCTCGACGCGCCGAAGGGCGGGACGAGCGCGGCCCCGCTGTTCCACGACATCGCCTCGTACGTGGCGCAGCGGGACAACCTCCCGGTGCAGACCACACCGCCCCGCGTGCAGCGGCTGCAGCTCGAGTGAGGGGACGGTCGGTGACCGCGCCGGAGCGTCGGGCGGTCACCCGGACCGCTCACCCGTGCGGGGCACGCGTGTCGCGGCACGCGCGGCCGGCGACGACCCGCCCACCGTGCGCCCGCGTGCGCCGGATGGCCGTATCCGGTGTGCCGGACGACCGTGGGGGCGTGGCCTCCGACCGTCCGGCGCGATCGGGCCCGCGAGCGGTCGCGGACCGGTGGAGCCGGGCCCGGCGCGTCCCCCGCCGGTCGGTAACCTCCCGCCCTGTGCCCGACGTCCACGCTGCGTACGGCGCCCGTGCCGAGACGGGAGCCGGTTCGGTGATCGGCGACCAGCTCCCCGACCGTCCGGAGGCGGTGCGTCCGGTCGACGTCGCCCTGCTCGCGCGGCTGGCCGGTGCCGAGCTCAACCCGCGCACCGCCGGTGCCGGCCCCGGCCCGCTGCTCGATGCGGCCGCCGGCACACACACCGTCACCGGGGCGACGCTGCGCGCCGCGTCGGTCCGGCCCGGCGACCTGTTCGCCGCGCTGGCCGGGGCCCGGGCGCACGGCGCCGACTTCGCCGCGCAGGCGATCGCCGGCGGCGCGGCCGCCGTCCTGACCGACCCGGCAGGCGCCGACCGCGCCGAGATCCGCCACTCCCGGCTGCCGGTGCTGGTGCACCCGGACCCGCGCGAGGTCCTCGGCCCGGTGTCGGCCGCGATCTACGGCGAGCCGACCGCCCGGTTGCGGGTGCTCGGGGTCACCGGCACCTCCGGCAAGACGACCGTCGGTCACCTGCTGGAGGCCGGCCTGGCCGCCGCCGGGCGGGCGACCGGCCTGCTCGGCACCGTCCGGACCCGGGTGCGGGTCCCCGGCCACGACGACCGGGCGCTGCCCAGCGCCTTCACCACCCCCGAGGCGCCGGACCTGCAGGCGCTGTTCGCGGTGATGGTGGAGGCCGGGGTCACCGACGTGGCGATGGAGGTGTCCAGCCACGCGCTGGCGCTCGGCCGGGTCGGCGGGACCCGGTTCTCGGTCGGGGCGTTCACCAACCTGTCCCAGGACCACCTGGACTTCCATCCCACGATGCAGGACTACTTCGAGGCCAAGGCCCTGCTCTTCGCCGGCGGGGCAGCCGGGGTGGACGCCGCCCGGCACGGCGTCGTCTGCCTGGACGACGAGTGGGGCCGCCAGCTGGCCGGCCGCCGTCCGGACGCGGTGACCGTCTCCTCGGACCCGGCCGGCCCGCCCGCGAGCTGGACGGTGCGCGAGCTCGCCGCCCACCCGGACGGCACCCAGACCTTCACCGCGATCGGCCCGGACGGCCTCGGCCAGCCGGTCACCCTCGCCCTGCCCGGCCGCTACAACGTGGCGAACGCGCTGGTCGCGCTGGCCTGCCTGGACGCCGACGGCATCCCGCCGTCGGTCGCCGCCGAGGGGTTCGCCCGGCTCTCGGTGCCCGGCCGGATGCAGCGGGTGGACGCCGGGCAGCCCTGGCTGGGCGTCGTCGACTACGCGCACAAGCCGGCCGCCGTCGCCGCGCTGCTGGACGCGCTGCGCGCCCAGATCCGCCCGCACGCCCGGGTGATCACCGTGCTGGGCTGCGGCGGGGACCGCGACACCGGCAAGCGCCCGCTGATGGGTGCCGCCGCCACGATCCGCTCGGACCTGCTGGTGGTCACCGACGACAACCCGCGCAGCGAGGAACCAGGCCGGATCCGCCGGGCGATGCTCGAGGGTGCGCTGCACGAACCGGCCCGCGGTGACGTGATCGAGATCGGCGACCGGCGCAGTGCGATCGTCTACGCGGTCCGCTCGGCCCGGCCCGGCGACGCCGTCGTGATCGCCGGGAAGGGGCACGAGACGGGGCAGGAGGTGCACGGGGTCAAGTACCCGTTCGACGACGCCGACGAGCTGGTCGCCGCGATCCGGGCGGCCTCATGAGGGTGTTGGGATCCATGACAGGAGGACGGACCGAGCCGGTGGAGGCGAGCGGGCGATGATCGAGATGACGCTGGCCGAGGTCGCCGGGGTGACCGGTGGCACGCTGCACCGGCTCACGGAGGAACAGGCCGCCACCACGACGGTCACGGGCGTCGAGTTCGACTCGCGCGCGGTCGGCCCGGGCGGGCTGTTCCTCGCCCTGCCGGGTGAGCGCGTCGACGGCCACGACTTCGCCCGGGGCGCGGTCACCCGCGGCGCGGCGGCGGTGCTGGCCGGCCGCGAGGTCGACGCCCCGGCGGTGATCGCGCCGCAGGCCGGGGCCCGGGACGCGCACACCTACCTGGGCTCCGTCGACCCGGACGGGTACGGCGCGGCCGTGCTCGGGGCGCTGGGCCGGCTGGCCCGGCACGTGCTCGGCGCGGTGCCCGGCCTGGCCGTCGTCGGGGTCACCGGCAGCGCGGGCAAGACCTCCACCAAGGACCTGCTGGCCGCGGTGCTGACACCGCTGGGCCGCACGGTCGCCCCGCCGGAGTCGTTCAACAACGAGCTCGGCACCCCGTACACCGCGCTGCGCGTCGACGCGTCGACCCGGCACCTGGTGCTGGAGTTCTCCGCCCGCGGCGCCGGGCACATCGCCGCGCTCTGCGCCGTCGCCCCGCCGCGGATCGGGGTCGTGCTCAACGTCGGGTCCGCGCACCTGGGCGAGTTCGGCTCGCGGGCCGGGATCGCCGCGGCGAAGGGCGAGCTGGTCGAGGCGCTGCCCCCGGGTGACCTGCCCGGTGGCCGGGGCGGGGTGGCCGTGCTCAACGCCGACGACGACCTCGTCCTGGCCATGCGCAGCCGCACGCCGGCGCGCGTGGTGACGTTCGGCCGGTCGGCCACGGCCGACGTGCGTGCCGAGGACGTGCGGCTCGAGGCCGGCCGGGCGTCGTTCCGGCTGGTCACCCCGGCCGGGGCGGCCGACGTCGCGCTGCAGCTGGTCGGCGGGCACCAGGTGTCCAACGCGCTCGCCGCGGCGGCGGTGGCCCTCGAGCTGGGGGCGGGCCCGGAGCAGATCGCGGCCGCGCTGTCGGCCGCGACCCCGGCCTCGCGCTGGCGGATGGAGGTCACCGACCGCGCGGACGGCGTCACCGTCGTCAACGATGCATACAACGCCAACCCGGAGGCGATGACCGCGGCGATCTCCGCGCTCGCCTCCGTCGCCGGGCCGGATCGCCGCTCCTGGGCGGTGCTCGGCCCGATGGCCGAGATCGGTGACGGCGCCGCGCAGGCGCACGCCGCGACCACCCGGGACGCCCGCGCCGCCGGCGTCGGGCGGGTGATCGCCGTCGGTGCCCCGGACTACGGTCCCGACGCCGAGCACGTCGACGACGTCGATGCCGCGCTGGAGCTGCTGCGGGCCGAGGTCGGCCCCGGTGACGTGGTGCTCGTGAAGGCCTCCCGCAGCGCGGGCCTCGAGCGGGTCGCGGCCGGACTGCTGCAGAGCGAAGGGCTGGTGCGCCGGTGAGGGGCGTCTTCCTGGCCGCGGGCCTGGCGCTCGCGGTGTCGATCCTGCTCACCCCGTACCTGATCCGGTTCTTCGCCAAGCAGGGGTTCGGGCAGGAGATCCGCGAGGAGGGGCCGCAGAGCCACCAGTCCAAGCGGGGCACGCCGACGATGGGCGGGGTGGCGATCCTGGTCGCCATCTGGGTCGGCTACCTGGGCTCGCACGCGTTCACCCGGGAACCGATCACCGCCTCGGCGCTGCTGGTGCTGTTCCTGACCACCGCGCTGGGCGTGGTCGGGTTCCTCGACGACTTCCTCAAGATCCGCCGCCAGCGCAACCTGGGCCTCAACAAGACGTCCAAGATCGTCGGTCAGGTGCCCACCGCGACGGTCTTCGGTGTGCTGGCGGTCCGCTTCGCCAACGAGCGGAACCTGACCCCGGCCTCGGAGAGCCTGTCGTTCGTCCGCGACATCGCCGTGCTCAGCTTCGGCGTCGTCGGGTTCGTGGTGCTGTGCAACCTGATCGTCGCGGCCTGGTCGAACGCGGTGAACCTCACCGACGGCCTCGACGGTCTCGCCGCGGGGACCGCCGCGATGGTGCTCGGCACCTACGTGATCATCGCGTTCTGGCAGTTCCGCAACAACTGCGCGCTGGCCGCCTCGGCCGGCTGCTACGAGGTCCGCGACCCGCTCGACGTCGGCCTGGTCGCCGCGGCCGCGATGGGCGGCTGCATCGGCTTCCTCTGGTGGAACGCCGCTCCCGCCCGGATCTTCATGGGCGACACCGGTTCGCTGGCACTGGGCGGGCTGCTGGCCGGGCTGTCGATGGTCACCCGCACCGAGCTGCTGCTGGTCGTCATCGGCGGGGTGTTCGTGGTCGAGGCGCTGTCGGTGTCGCTGCAGATCCTGGTGTTCCGCACGGCGCGACGACGGCTGTTCCGGATGGCGCCGTTCCACCACCACTTCGAGCTGGCCGGCTGGGCCGAGACGACGGTCATCATCCGGTTCTGGTTGCTGGCCGCGATCTGCGCGGCGCTCGGGCTGGGCATCTTCTACAGCGAGTGGCTCGCGGCCTCGGGTTCGGCGTGACGGCGGCGGCCGGGTCCCTCGTGGACCGTCCCGTACTCGTGGCGGGCGCCGGGATCTCCGGGCTGGCCGCCGCGGTGGCGCTGCGCGACGTGGGCGCCCGGGTGCTCGTCGCGGACGACTCGCCCGCCGTGCTCGACGCTCTGCCCGACGGGCTGGAGGCCTGGCGCGACGCGGGCCTGCCGGACGGGGTCGCCACGGTCGTCACCTCGCCCGGGCGCCGCCCCGACCACGAGCTGGTCGGGCGCGCGGTCGCGGCCGGGGCCGAGGTGATCGGGGAGCCGGAGCTGGCGTGGCGGCTCGGTGCCCTGCGCGACGTGCCCCCCGCCTGGCTGGTGGTCACCGGCACCAACGGCAAGACGACGACCACCGAGATGCTCGCTGCCGTCCTGCACACGGCCGGGCTGTCGTCGGTGGCCTGCGGGAACATCGGCTACCCGGTGGTCAGCGCGGTGGCGGCCGGCTACGAGGTGCTCGCCGTCGAGCTGTCCAGCTTCCAGCTGCACTGGTCGCCGTCGATCCGCCCGGCCGCCGGGGTGGTGCTCAACGTCGCCGACGACCATCTCGACTGGCACGGCGGACCGGCCCGCTACGCGGCGGCGAAGGCCCGCGCCCTGGTCGGGGACGTCGCCGTCGCCGGGGTCGACGACCCGGTCGCGGCCGGACTGCTCGGTACCGCCCCGGCACCGCGCCGGGTCGGCGTCACGCTCGGCGCGCCCGGACCGGACCAGCTCGGCGTCGCCGACGGGGTGCTGACCGACCGCGCGTTCGGCGGGGGAGAGCTGCTGGCCGCGGACGCGGTCGTGCCGCCCGGGCCGCCCGGCCTCTGCGACGCGCTCGCCGCGTCCGCGCTCGCCCGGGCGCACGGGGTGGCGCCCGCGGACATCGGCGCGGCGCTGTCGTCGTTCACCCCCGGACCGCACCGCAGTGCCCCGGTCGGCGAGCACGACGGCGTCAGCTACGTCGACGACTCCAAGGCCACGAACCCGCACGCCGCCGACGCGGCACTGGCCGCGATCGCCGCCCGCCGTCCCGGCGCGCGCGCGGTGTGGATCGTCGGCGGGCTGCTCAAGGGGGTCGCGCCGGATGCGCTCGCGGCGCTCGCGCGGGCCCACGCCGACCGGCTGGCCGGGATCGTCGTGATCGGCACGGACCGGGCACCGATCGTCGAGGCGCTGGTGCGACACGCCCCCGACGTCCCGGTGGAGGAGGCCCGACCGGGTGACGATGGTCCGATGGCGCCCTCCGACCTGCAGGATCCGATGCCCGGCGCGGTCCGCCGGGCGGCGGCACTGGCCCGGCCCGGCGACGTCGTGCTCCTCGCCCCCGCGGCCGCCTCGATGGACCAGTTCCGCGACTACGCCCACCGCGGTGACGCGTTCGCCGCCGCGGTCGCCGGCCTGGCCGCGCGGACCGGCGGAGCCCCCCGGTGAGCCCGGCGTCCCCGGCCGCGCGGACGGTCGCGACCGGCGTCCAGGGCGGGGTACGACGGCTGCGGCGCTGGCTGCGCCGCCCGCTCACCTCGCTGCACCTGATCCTCGGCGTGTTCGGCCTGCTGACCCTGTTCGGCCTGGTCATGGTGCTGTCGGCGTCGTCGGTGGCGACCGGTGGATCGTCCTACTCGGTGTTCACCCGCCAGGTCATGTTCTGCGGGATCGGGCTGGTGCTGTTCTACATCGGCATGCGGATCCCGCCGGGCCGGCTGCGGGCGATGGCCCCGGTGCTGCTGATCGTCGGGCTGGTCGGGCTCGTCGCCGTGCTGATCCCCGGCATCGGGGCGGTCCGCGGTGGTGCCCGTTCCTGGTTCGCGCTCGGGCCGGTGTCGCTGCAGCCCTCGGAGATGGTGAAGATCGCGCTGACGCTGTGGGGCGCGCACGTGCTCGTCGCCCGGCGGGCGGTGATGCACCGCTGGAAGCACGCGCTGAACCCGGTCGTGCCGGTCACGCTGGTGGTCTTCACGCTGCTCGTGCTCCAGCCCGACCTCGGCATGACCGTCTCGATCGGGATCGTCATGCTCGCGCTGCTGTACTTCGGCGGTGCGCCGGTGAAGCTGCTCGCGCTGATCGCCGGTGGGGGCCTCGCGGGGGCCGTGCTGCTCGGGCTCACCGCCGGGTACCGGGTGAGCCGGATCACCGCGTTCCTGTCCCCGGCCACCGCGGACCCGCTGGGCCCGGCCTATCAGGCGACGCAGGCGCTGTACGCGCTGGCCGACGGCGGCCTGTTCGGCGTGGGCCTCGGGCAGGGCCGGGCGAAGTGGGACTACCTGCCCAACGCCCACAACGACTTCATCTTCGCGATCATCGGCGAGGAGCTGGGCCTGGTCGGCGCGTTCGCGGTGTTGGCGCTGTTCGCGACGCTGGCCTACACCGGCATGCGGATCGCGGCGCGCAACGTCGACCCGTGGCTGCGGATCGTGGTCGCGACGTCGACGGCGGGCCTGGTGATCCAGGCGTCGATCAACATCGGGTATGTCGTGGGGCTGCTGCCGGTGACCGGGCTGCAGCTCCCGCTGATCTCCTCCGGCGGGACCTCGCTGGTGGTGACCATGTTCCTGTTCGGGCTGATCACCAACGCGGCCCGGCACGAGCCGGAGGCGATCGCCGCGCTCCGGAAGGACGGGCAGGGGCGCGTGGCGAAGTTGCTGCGCCTGCCGCTGCCGCAGCCGTACCGGGCGCCGGGGCCGGCGTCGCGGTGGGCGGCGCGATGAGGACGCTTCCGCGCCGCGGAAGCAGCTGGAGTCGGACGACGCGAGGGGCACGAGAGCGTGACGGGCACGGATCAGACCGGCGGCACCGGCGAATCGGGTGACGGTGGCGCGGGCCGCGACGACCGTGCGGCCGGGCCGGGAGCGCCCGGCGGCCGGCCGATGATGGGGCGCCCGCCGGAGCGGCCCGTCGTGGAGCCGGACGGCGTCCTCTTCGGCACCCCGGACGACGGTGCCGACACGGTCTCGCGTCCGGCCTGGCCGGGACCGGACGGTCGCACCCCGGAGGGGCTCGGGGCGGACGGGGACACGTCCGCGATGCCGGTCGCCGGGGCGGTGCCGCCGGGACCCGGCGCGGGCGACGTGCCCGGTGCCGGGAACTCCGGGCTCACCGGGAACTCCGGGTCTGCCGGGAGCCCTGGGGCCGTCGGGAATTCCGGGTCTGCCGGGAGCCCTGGGGCCCTCGGGAATTCCGGGGCCGCCGGGGACCCCGGCCCCGCCGGGACCCCCGGGGCTGCCGGGGAGGGGCCCCGGGTAACGCCGTCGGACCGTCCGGCGGGGCCGCGGGGGCCGCAGCGGCTCCCGGGCACCGGGTGGGACCCGTACGCGCACAGCAGCCGGCCGGGTGGGCGGCCCACGATGGGCGACGGCCCCCGTGCCGGGGTGAACGGTGCGACCCCGAACGCTGCTGGTCCGAACGGTGTCAGTCCGAACGCTGCTGGCCCGAACGGTGCTGGTCCGAACACTGCCGTCCCGAACGGCGTGGGCCCGAACGGTGCGGACCCGTACGGTGCGCGCCAGGATGGCGCCGGCCCGAACGGTGCCGGTCCGAATGGTGCTCACCCGTACGAATCCGGATCGAACGGTGTTGATCCGTACGGTGCCGCCCCGGACCGTGTGGGCCCGAACGGTGTCGACCCGTACCGGGCCGGCCCGAATGGCGCCGACTCCTACCGTGCGGACCCCCACGGTGCCGACCTGCACCGTGCCGGACCCCACGGTGCCGATCTGTTCGATGCGGGCCCGGACGGTGGTGACCGGCACGGGGGTGAGGCGCACGGAGCGGCTCCGAACGGTGTCGACCCGCACGCCGCCGACCCACGCGGTGCGGGGCCGCATGGCGTCGGCCCGAATGGAGCGGGACCGCACGAGGCCGGCCCCCACGGGGCCGCCCGTAGCGGGCCCACCGGCGACCGTGATCGCACCGCGCCCGGAGCCGGCCGAGCGGGGACAGCACCCGGTGGCCCCGGTGGCCCGCCGGGGGTGCGACCGCCCGGCCCGGTGCCCCCTGGTGCGATGGCGCCGGGCGGGCTCTTCACACCGTCCGGGCCGCGACACCCGGAGCCGACGGGAACCGGGCCGCACGGTGCGCAGGCGCCGGGGCGTCCGGGACCCGCCGACCGTGACTCTCAGAACGGTGGCCTGCAGAACGGTGACCTGCAGAACGGCGGCTCGCAGCGCGCGGAGGGACCCGGACCCGGTGCGCAGCCGTCCCTGCCCCGGCGAGCCGAGGTGTCCGGCGGGTCCGCGCAGGCGGGCCTGGACCGCGGGACCGAGGTGCCCGGCGCGGAGGCGCAGACGGCAGGGCCCCGCGAGGCCGGGGTGCCCGGCGCGGAAACGCCGCCGGGAGATCCCCGCGGTACCGGGGTGTCCGGCGCGGAGGCGCAGGCGGCAGGTTCCAGTGAGGCCGGGGTGTCCGGCTCCGGTGCTCAGGCGGCCGTGACCCGCGGTGCCGAGGTGCCCGGTGCGCAGGCGTCGACCCCGGACCGGGCCGGAGCCCCGGACCAGAGCGGGATCCCGGAACGGACCCCGACGTCGGGGACCGGTCCGCAGCGACCGGTGGAGGCGTCCGGTCCGTCCACCGACCCGCAGACCCGGACCGGCGCGCAGAGCCCGGCCGAGGCCGGCACCACTGCTCTCCCGACGACCGGAGCGGGCCCTGCCTCCGTACCGGGCGGGTCCGGTGCGCCCGGGGACGAGTCCGGTGTGGCCGGACGAGCCGATGATCCCGCCGCGAACGGTGTCGCTGCCGGTGCTGCCCAGGCTCCGGTCGGCGGGGCCGACCGCGCCGCGGCGGACCGGACGCCTCAGCACGGTCGGGTCGCCTACGCCCAGCCGTCCGGTCAGCCGCAGGACGGCCGGCCCCAGCAGCACCCGGGGCAGCCACAGCCGGGACAGGAACAGCCGGGACAGCCGCGTCCCGGCTGGGCGCCGCACGCCCGGCCGCCGTTCGACCGGCCACAGCAGGGTGGCCCGCAGTTCGGTGGGCCGCAGTTCGGTGGTCCCCAAGCCGGTGGTCCCCAGTTCGGCGGGCCCCAGGCCGGCGGCCCCCAAGCGGGTGGCTCCCAGGCCGGCGGCTCCCAGGCCGGTGGCCCCCAGTTCGGCGGGGCACAGCCCGGGGCGCCGTCGGCCGGTCAGCCGCAGCCCGGGTTCGCCCCACCTGGCGGGCCGGGGCAGCCCGGTGGGCCGTACCCGAACCGGCCACAGCAGGGCCGGCCGCCGTGGCCCGGTTCCGCGGAACCGTCCGGCGCGCCCCAGCAGCCCGGTCCGCAGCCGTCCCAGCCCGGCATGCCGGGACCGGCCGGAGACCGGCAACACTTCCCGGGCCAGCCGGGCCAGCCGGGCCAGCCGGGCCAGCCGGGCCAGCCGGGCCAGCCGGGCCAGCCGGGCCAGCCGGGCCAGCCGGGCCAGCCGGGCCAGCCGGGCCAGCAGCATCGCCCGGGCCCGTGGGGCCCCGGCCGACCCGTCAACTTCACCGACCCCGGCGGACCGGGCACACCGGGCGCGCCCGGCGGTGCCGGCATGCCCGGCGGCCCCGGAGCGCCCGGAAGCCCCGGACACCCCGCAGGACCCGGTGGCCCGGGCATGCCCGGCGCTCCCGCCGGGTCCGGGGCCCCCGGCGGCCCGGCCGGGCCGGGCGGACCGGGCGACCCCGGGGCGGACGGCACCCGCGCCTTCCCGCCCGCCACCACCCGTCCGGCGGGTGAGCAGGCACCGGCGCCGGCGTCGGGTGCGCTGTCCGTGGTCGTCGCGGGCGGAGGCTCCGCAGGTCACATCGAGCCGGCACTGGCCGTCGCCGACGCGATCCGCCGGCTCGTCCCGGGCGCACGGGTCACCGCACTCGGCACCGAGAAGGGCCTCGACACCCAGCTGATCCCGGCCCGCGGCTACCCGCTTGAGCTGATTCCGCCGGTGCCGCTACCCCGCAAGCCCACGGCCGACCTGCTGAAGCTGCCCGGCAACGTCCGCGGCGCCGTCCGGCGGGTCCGCGAGGTGCTGGAGTCGGTGGAGGCCGACGTCGTCGTCGGCTTCGGCGGGTTCGTCTCGCTGCCCGCCTACCTCGGTGCCCGCAACCGGGTGCCGATCGTGGTCCACGAGGCGAACGCCCGGGCCGGCCTGGCCAACAAGGTCGGCGCGCGGTTCGCCGCGGCCGTCGCCACCGCCGTACCCGGCACCGGCCTCGCGCACGAGGAGGTCGTCGGCATGCCGCTGCGCCGGGCGATCACCACGCTGGACCGGGCCGCGCTGCGCCCGGAGGCCCGGACGTACTTCAACCTGCCCCCGCACGGGCCGGTGCTGCTCGTGTTCGGTGGTTCGCAGGGTGCCCGCACGTTGAACGAGGCCGTCGCCGAGGCGCTGCCCGCCTTCACCGACCGCGGGATCGCGGTGCTGCACGCCCACGGGCGCACCGGCACCCCGGCCGAACCGCGGCCCGGCTACTTCCCGGTGCCCTACATCGACCGGATGGACCTGGCCTACGCCGCGTCCGACGTCGTGCTGGGCCGGTCCGGGATGACCACCGTCGCCGAGCTGACCGCCGTCGGGCTGCCCGCGGTCTACGTCCCGCTGCCGCACGGCAACGGCGAGCAGGCGCTCAACGCCCGGCCCGTCGTGCAGGCGGGTGGCGGGAAGCTGGTGGCCGACGAGGACATGAACGGCGAGCGGGCCGTCGACGAACTGATCCCGATGCTCACCGACCCGGACCTCGCGCTCGCGATGGGCCGCCGGGCGAAGGCGGCCGGGCACGGGGAGGCCGACGAGAAGCTGGCCAGGATCGTGATGGAGGTGGCCGGGCGGTGACCGTGCTCGGCACGCATGTGCACCTGATCGGGATCGGCGGCGCCGGGATGAGCGGCATCGCGCGCATCCTGCTGGCCCGCGGGATCACCGTCTCCGGGTCCGACGCCCGCGAGTCCCGCACCGTCACCGCGCTGCGCGCGCTCGGTGCCCGTATCGAGATCGGGCACGACGCCGGTCATCTGCAGGCCGCGGGGGAGGAGCCCCCGACCGTCGTCGTCTCCACCGCGATCCGGGAGACCAATCCGGAGCTGGCGCAGGCGCGGGCGCAGGGCCTCGACGTCATCCACCGGGCCGTGGCGCTGGCGGACCTCACCGAGGGCCGCCGGCTGATCGCCGTCGCCGGCACGCACGGCAAGACCTCGACCACGTCGATGGTCACGGTCGCCCTGCAGCACGCCGGCGCCGACCCGTCGTTCGCCATCGGCGGCGACCTGTCGGTGTCCGGCAGCGGCGCGCACCACGGCTCCGGGGAGGTCTTCGTCGTCGAGGCCGACGAGAGCGACGGGTCCTTCACCGCGTTCGCCCCCTCGGTCGCGATCGTCACCAACGTCGAGCCCGACCATCTCGACCACCACGGTGACGCCGCCGCGTACTACGCGACCTTCGAACGCTTCCTGGACCGGCTCGTCCCGGGGGCGACGCTCGTGACCTGCGCCGACGACCCCGGCGCCGAGAACGTCGCGGTGCACGCCGAGCGGGCCGGGATCACCGTGCTGCGCTACGGCCGGACCGCCGTCGGCTCCCGGGACGCCCGGCTGCTCGACTTCGCCCCGGACGGCACCGGGGCCCGGGTCACGTTCCGGTGGGCCGGGACCGAGCACGAGCTCGTCCTGTCGGTGCCCGGGGAGCACATGGCGCTCAACGCGCTCGGCGCGTTCCTCGCCGGCGTCGTCGTCGACCAGGACCCGGCCACGCTGCTCGAGGGCCTCACCGGGTTCGGCGGCGTCCAGCGCCGGTTCGAGTTCAAGGGCCGGGTCCGCGGCGTGGCCGTCTACGACGACTACGCCCACCACCCCACCGAGGTCGCCGCGACGCTGCGGGCCGCCCGCGAGGCGGCCCCGGTCGTGCACGGCCGGCGCGGACGGGTGCTGGTCGCCTTCCAGCCGCACCTCTACTCGCGGACCCGGCTGTTCGCGCGCGAGTTCGGCGCGTCGCTGTCGCTCGCGGACGAGGTGATGGTGCTCGACGTCTACGGTGCCCGGGAGGACCCCGAACCCGGCGTCGGCCCGGCGCTGATCACCGACGAGGTCCGGCTGCCGGCCGAGCGGGTGCACCGCGCGCCGTCCTGGGAGCGGGCCCCCGCGGCGATCGCCGGGCTCGCCGTCGACGGTGACACGGTGATCACGATGGGGGCCGGGGACGTGACCGCACTCGGCCCCGAGATCCTGCGCGAGCTCGCCGGAGGCGGGGACTGAGCAGGACGTGACCGGCCGGGGAGCACGGCCCGGAGGACGACGACGGACGGGGGCGCGATGGGCAGCGACGACGGCGGCGGCGGCGGCGACGACCGCCCGGGCGGCGGCACCCACCGCACCCCCGAGCAGGAGCGGCGCGCCGCCGAACGGGCCCGCCGGATCCGCGAGCGCCGGGCGGCCGAACGCTCGGGCGACCCGGGCGGCTCCGGTCGTCCCGGACGCTCCGGGGGCCGGGGTGCGGCCGTCCGCGAGCGCCCCGCCACCCGGGCGGCCGAGCGTGCCCGCGCACCCCGCGACCCCCGCTACCGGCGCCGGCGCGCGATCGCGCTGCTCGCCACCGTCGTCGTCGTGCTGCTCGGTGTGTCCGCGGCCGGCTGGTGGGCGCTGGCCCGCTGGGGCCCGGCCGTCGCCTCCGTGGAGGTGACCGGCACCCGGCAGATCCCCGTCCGCGACGTCGAGGACGCCGCCGGCATCGACCCGGGCACCCCGCTGGCGGCCGTCGACACGGGCGCCGTGACCGCCCGGGTGGCCGCGATCCCGGGCGTGTCCGCGGTCGAGGTCGGGCGGTCCTGGCCGGACACGCTCTCGGTCACGGTGACCGAACGCGTCCCGGTCGCGCTGCTCGACACCCCCGAGGGCCCGCAGTTGGTCGACGCGGGCGGGTTCGTCTACCGGATCCCGCAGCCGGACATGCGGCTGCCCCGGTTGCAGCTGCCGCGCGTCGCCCCGGACGACCCGGCCACCCGCGCCGCCGTCGCCGTGCTGCAGGCCCTGCCGCAGCCGGTCCGCGAGCAGGTGCAGGCACTGGCACTGGGACCGGGCGGCAGCACCTTCGAGCTGGTCCTGACCGAGGAACGCCGGGTGCTGTGGGGGCCGTGGGCCGACACCGGCGCGACGGCGGAGCGCGCCGCCGTGCTGGAGCCGCTGCTGACCCGCGAGGGCGCGGTGTACGACGTGTCCAGCCCTGCCCTGGTCACCGTCCGCGACGGCTGAGCCGGGCCCGGCGCCGCCGTGACGCCCCGGCTCCGGCCCGGGCCCGCCCCGCCGTGTGCCCCCAGGGGCACCCTCGGGGCACCTGGCGCTACGAGGGTGCCCCTCGGGGCAGGGACGGTTACCTCCCCGCAGCACGGACCGGCACCGCCGATCGGCGTAGTGTGATCGCGCGGCAACCGAGTGCGATTCACGTGACCGGGGACCGCGAACCACCCGGGCGGGGTGTTGCCGACGCGCGGCGCGCCTGCTGGACCCGGGCCGGGGGCGCGACCTAGCGTTCCTCCCGCGAAGGCCCGGGGCACCCGGAGCTGGACCGGACCCCCCGAGCGACTGGAAGGTGCCGCGCATGACGCCCCCGCACAACTACCTGGCCGTGATCAAGGTCGTCGGCATCGGTGGCGGCGGCGTGAACGCCGTCAACCGCATGATCGAGGTCGGCCTCAAGGGCGTGGAGTTCATCGCGGTGAACACCGACGCCCAGGCCCTCCTGATGTCGGACGCCGACGTGAAGCTGGACATCGGCCGCGAGCTCACCCGTGGGCTCGGCGCCGGCGCGAACCCGGAGGTCGGTGGCAAGGCCGCCGAGGACCACGCCGAGGAGATCGAGGAGGTCCTCAAGGGGGCCGACATGGTCTTCGTCACCGCCGGTGAGGGCGGCGGCACGGGCACCGGCGGCGCGCCGGTCGTCGCGTCGATCGCCCGCAAGCTCGGTGCGCTGACCATCGGTGTCGTCACCCGGCCGTTCACCTTCGAGGGCCGGCGGCGTGCCGGGCAGGCCGAGGAGGGCATACAGCAGCTGCGCAACGAGTGCGACACGCTGATCGTCATCCCGAACGACCGGCTGCTGCAGCTCGGTGACGTGGGCGTCTCGCTGATGGACGCCTTCCGTTCCGCGGACGAGGTGCTCCTCTCCGGTGTGCAGGGCATCACGAACCTGATCACCACGCCCGGTCTGATCAACCTGGACTTCGCCGACGTCAAGTCGGTCATGTCCGGTGCCGGCTCCGCCCTGATGGGCATCGGGTCGGCCCGCGGCGAGGGTCGCGCGGTGCAGGCCGCCGAGAGCGCGATCAACTCGCCGCTGCTCGAGGCCTCGATGGACGGCGCCCAGGGGGTGCTGCTGTCCATCGCCGGCGGCTCGGACCTCGGCCTGTTCGAGATCCACGAAGCGGCGTCGCTGGTCCAGGAGGCCGCCCACCCCGAGGCGAACATCATCTTCGGGACCGTCATCGACGACTCGCTCGGTGACGAGGTGCGCATCACCGTGATAGCGGCCGGTTTCGAGGGCGGTACGCCGACCCACAAGAAGCTCGAGCCCGCGGTGTTCCGGCAGGGCACCGAGAAGCCCGCCGAGCCGGCGCAGCAGGCCCCGGCGCAGCCCCAGCAGCCGGTCCAGACGCAGCAGCAGGCTCCCGCGTCGCAGCCCACCCAGCCGCAGCCGCCCCAGGCACAGCCGCCCCAGGGCCAGAGCGGCGGCCCGGCCTACGGTGCCGGCGCCCCGGCAGCGGGCACGCCGACCTCGCCGAACGCGCCCACGTCGGTCCCGGCCGCCCCGGAGCGCACGGGCGTGCTCCCGCCCGCCCAGCCGGCCGCGCCGGCACCGCGCCAGCCCGACGTCCGCAGCGATGCCGCGGCACCGGGGTACGACGGCTCGGCAGGCTCGGCGTCGGCCGCGCCGGCGCCGGGGACGTCCGGCACCGCCGCGGCGGGGTCGTCCCGCCCGGCCCAGGAGCAGGGCGGCCAGTCCGGCCAGTCCGGCCAGTCCGGCCAGTCCGGCCAGGCCGATGACGAGGTGGACGTCCCGCCGTTCATGCGGCGCTGACGGCGGTGCCGGTCGAACCGTCACCGTCCGGCGTGCGCGTCCGCCGCGTCATGACGACCCGGGCGGGCGGCCGGTCCACCGGCCCGTTCGCCCGGTTCAACCTCTCCCTCGGGGTCGGTGACGACCCCGGTGCGGTCACCGCGAACCGGGCCCGGGTCGTCCGCGAGCTGGGCCTGTCCGGGCTGGTGTTCCTCACCCAGGTGCACGGCCGCGACGTGGCGGTGCTCCGTGAGCCGCCGCGGGCCCGGCCGGGGACCGGCGGTGTCGCCCCGGACATCCCCGACGTCGACGCCGTCGTCACCGACGTCCCGCTGCTCGGCATCGCCGTGCTCGCCGCCGACTGCGTCCCCGTCCTCCTCGGGGACGCGGCCGCGGGCGTCGTGGGAGCCGCGCACGCAGGCCGGGTGGGTGCCGCGTCGGGCGTGCTCGACGCGGTCCTCGAGGAGATGACCGCGCTCGGCGCCGAGGCCGACCGCATCGAGGTGCTCCTCGGACCGGCGGTCTGCGGCAGTTGCTACGAGGTCCCCGCGGCGATGCGCGACGAGGTCGAGGCGGTGCTGCCGGGCAGCGCGTCCACCACCCGGACCGGGACCGCGGGGCTCGACCTGCGCGCCGGGCTGACCCGGCGGCTGGCCGATCTCGGTGTCCGCCGGGTCGGGACCGACCCGCGCTGCACCGTCGAGGACCCGGACCTGTACAGCCACCGCCGGGAGGGGCGCTGCGGCCGGCAGGCCGCGATCACCTGGCTCGACCCGCGTGACACGAGCGACGCTCGCCGTTCCCCGGGCCGCGCGGCACGATGAGGCCGTGGCCGACTCGAACCCTCCCGAACGCACGACGGAACTGAAGGAACGGCTCGACGCCGTCCGCGCGCGCCTGGACGCGGCCTGCCGGGCCGCGGGGCGGGCCCCCGGCGCGGTCTCGCTGCTGGCGGTCACCAAGACCGTCCCGGCCTCCGACGTCGCCGACCTGATCGACCTGGGGCTGACCGGTTTCGCCGAGAACCGGGCCCAGGAGGCCGGAACCAAGGTCGCCGAGGTGGCCGCCCTGCGCCCGGACGCCGATCCGCGCTGGCACTTCGTCGGCGGGCTGCAACGGAACAAGGTACGGGCGGTGCTCCCGTGGGTGACGCGGATCGAGTCCGTCGACTCGCCCCGGCTGGCCCGGGCGATCGACAAGGAGGTCGGCCGGGCGGAGCAGCGCGGTGAGCGGTCCGGGCCGCTCCCGGTGCTCGTTCAGTACAGTGTGGACGGCGACCCGCACCGCGGCGGCGTTCCCGACGGCGACCTGGACGAGCTGAGCGACCTGGTCGCGGGCCTGCCCGGCCTCGAACTGGCCGGCCTGATGGCCGTCGCCCCCCTGGACCGCGAGCCCGCGCGCGCCTTCGCCGCGATCGCCGAGGCCGCCCGCCGACTCCGCGAACGGCACCCGTCGGCGACCGAGCTGTCGGCCGGGATGAGCGGGGACCTGGAACTCGCGGTCGATCACGGATCGACCGTGGTGCGTGTCGGTACGGCTCTTGTGGGGGACCGGCGGATAGCCTCCGAGTAATCGCTGGTCGGTGCGGGTACCGGGCCATCGGCGAGACCGTCGCCAGAACGCGGGTGCGCGCGCCGGTGTGCGCGTACGGAATCGAGCAGTACTGCGAGGGGACAGCGGATGAGCGCGATGTACCGGTTGAAGGCCTACTTCGGCATGGTCCCGGCCGACGAGATGGACTACGCGGACGAACCGGAGCGCTTCCGAGCCGCGCACGGTGGCCACGACCAGCACCCGGGCCCGCGCGGTGACCGCTGGTCCGGTGGTGGAGGCCGGTTCGCCGACCCGGACGGCTACGACGACGGCCGCTACGACGCCCCCGCCGCCTACGACGACGGCTGGGGCGGCCGTACGTCGCGTGAGCCGGTCCGCCCGGCGCGCGCCGTGCGGCCGGATTCCCGCGGTGAGCGGGACACGGGACCGCTCCCGGGGGACCGGGGTGCGCTGCCGACCCCCATCGGGGGCGGCTCCGGCGGGGGTCCCGGCGCGGCCGTGCGCGGCTCGCTCGCGATGGACCCGGACGCCTTCGGGAGCCCCTCGCGCGAGGCGCAGCGCGAGGAGCGCGCCGCACCCGTCGCACCCGTCGCGCCGGTCCCGGAGCAGCGCGACCGCACGGCCGCCGGCCCGGCCTCGATCACCACGCTGCACCCGAGCAGCTACAACGAGGCGCGCACGATCGGCGAGCGCTACCGCGACGGTGTCCCGGTCATCATGAATCTGACCGATTTGGACGGTGCGGCCGCGAAACGCCTGGTCGACTTCGCCGCCGGCCTGGCGTTCGCGCTGCGCGGGTCGATCGACAAGGTGACCGATCGGGTGTTCCTTCTCACCCCGGCCGACGTCGAGGTGTCGGCCGACGACGCCCGCAGGCTCGCCGAGCGCGGGGCTTTCCGACAGGATTAGAGGCGTGTCCACCGCCATCGGCTTCCTGGTCTATTACGTCCTGTTCTTCTTCTGGCTGCTGCTCGCGGCCCGGATCGTCGTCGAGATGGTCCGTTCCTTCGCGCGCCAGTGGCGGCCGGCCGGCCCGCCCGCGGTGGCGCTCGAGGTCGTGTTCACCGTCACCGATCCTCCGGTCAAGTTGTTGCGGAGAGTGATCCCTGTGGTCCGTATCGGAGGCGTGGGACTGGACCTGTCGATTATGGTGCTGGTGCTGGTGGTGTTCATCGCGATGACCGCCGTCAGATCACAGCTCCTGGGATGAGCCCCAGTCACCCGGGAGTGCCGCCGAGGACCGCATGAGGTGATCCGATGCCGCTGACGCCCGCCGACGTGCACAACGTCGCGTTCAGCAAACCCCCGATCGGTAAGCGGGGATACAACGAGGACGAGGTCGACGCCTTCCTCGACCTGGTCGAGGCCGAGCTGGCCCGGCTGATCGGTGAGAACGACGACCTGCGTGACCAGGTCGCGCAGCTGGAGCAGCGCCTCGGCGACGCCGAGGCCGACCTGGAGGAGGCCCGTAGCCAGCCGGCTCCGGCGCAGACCCAGGCGCTGCAGCAGGCGTCGCCGTCGCCGATGGGCCGTGGGGGCGCGAACGCGCCCGCGCCGCAGCTGGCCGGCGCCGTCCCCGCCGACGCCGACGGTGGCGACCACCACGTGCAGGCCGCCAAGGTCCTGGGCCTGGCCCAGGAGATGGCCGACCGGCTCACCGCCGAGGCCAAGAACGAGGCCGACACGATGCTGTCGGACGCCCGGACCAAGTCCGAGCAGCTGCTCTCGGACGCGCGGACCAAGGCCGACGGCCTGGTCAACGACGCGCGTTCGCGGTCGGAGACGATGCTCAACGACGCCCGCACCCGGGCCGAGACGCTCGAGCGGCAGTCGCGTGACAAGGCATCGGGCCTGGTCAGCGATGCCGAGCGCAAGCAGAACGAGATCATGGGTGCCATCCAGCGCGACAAGTCCGTGCTGGAGAAGAAGATCGACGAGCTCCGGACCTTCGAGCGCGAGTACCGCACCCGGCTCAAGACCTACCTGGAGTCGCAGCTGCGTGACCTGGAGGGCCGTGGGTCCGCCGCGCCGTCGTCGGAGAGCGGCTCGGGCAACGGCAGCAACTCCGGCGGTGGCAGCACCACGAACCGGTCGAGCTCGAACGGCGGGTACGCCGCCTCCGGTTACGGCCAACGGGCCGATACCGGGAGCTGAGGCTCGGCGCGCGACGACGCGCCCGAGACGACCGACGACGACCGGGTAGCGGCCGGGTGCCGCTGCCGACCGACGGAGTTCGCCGATGCTGGTGCTGGTCCTGATCCTCGTGGTCATCGCGCTGGTGCTGCTGCTCGCAGGATGGATCCTGGGTGTGGTGGCACTGGCCTGGACGTCGGTGGGCATCAGCCTGCTCGCCGCCCTCGCCCTGCTCTACGACTGGTGGCAGACCCGGTCCGCCGTCCGGGCCGGTGACCGGTCCGGGGGCGTCGGAGGCGAGGAGACCGGCGGTCCGGGTGCGACACCGGACGGGTCCGGGGCCGGCCCCGGACCGGACATGGAGCCGGCGACCCAGGTCCTGCCGGTCGTACGCCCGGAGACCGGCGGTGCCGGTGCACCCGGGCGTCCTGCCGGGGCGGCCGCAGCGCCGCCGGACGCCGGGAACGCGTCCGACGCGACCATCCGGATGCCGGTCGTCCGGCCGCCCGGCTCTGCGGAGGGACCGCCCGTCGCTTCCCGTTCGAGTGGTTCTTCGTCACCGTCCGTAACCGAATCCGGCCCCGCGGGTGCCGGATCCCCCGTCGGTGCACGGGCGGACGACGGTGCACCGGCGAACGCAGAGGCGCGGGCGCACGACGCTGCCGGTGTGGCCGGCGTCGGCTCCGAGGGAGCAGGTGCCCAGGACCGGGAGAGCGCGGGTCGTGGCGGCGACCCGGGTGGCCCCGGGAGGAGCACGGCGCAGAGCGGCGCCGCGGCCGCTGCCGGCGCGTCGGGTGCTCCTGCCGAGGGTGCCGGGCCGGGTTCGCCCGGCACCGGAGGGCACGACGACGTGACGCCCGCGACCGCGACCGGGGCAGGTGCCGCGACGGTCGCGGCGGCCACGGCCGGAGCGGGCGACGGTGCCGCCGGCGAGCGTGGCTCCGGCGCGCGTGGGCCGGGTGAGCGTGGACCGGGTGAGCGTGGGCCGGGCGACGACTCCGGTTTCGGCGCGGGCGCCGGCGAGCAGACCCGCGCGGTGGGCTCCACGGGTGCCCCTGGACAGTCCCCGGCCGAGGCCGGGGGTGGTACCGGAGGGACCGGACCGGCCGGCCAGACCTCCCTGACCGGGGCCGCCGCAGCGGCGGGAGCGGCCACGACGGCCGTCCCGGCCTCGGGGCAGGAGCCCGGACCGGACGTCACGCAGGCGGACCCGTCCGCGGCCGCGGGAGCCCCCGCCGGTGCGGGCGAGGCGCCCCCGGCGGAGCAGACGGCCGCGGTGGACCAGGCTGCCGGCGGCGGGCCCGCCGGTGGGCAGGAGCCGACCGCGGCGGACGGCGAGTCCCCCGAGGAACCGCGCGACCCGACGCTGGCGAACCTGGTAGCGCGGCTGCCGGACGAGGTGCTGGTCATCGACGAGCACCCGCGCTACCACGTGCAGACCTGCCGGGCGCTGTCCGGCCGCCCGGTGATCCCGCTGCCGGTGAGCGAGGCCGTCGAGCTCGGCTTCACCCCGTGCGGCTGGTGTGCACCGAACCGGACCCTCGGCGAGCGACACCCCGCCCAGGTCCGGTAGGCGGGGCGCGGGCCTGCGGAATATCCGGTCGACCGCCCGCGCTATCCTGGTTCGACAGGCAGGGATCCGGCCATCACCGGGGAGCCTCCGGAAGAAACGGCCGCCTGGCGCCGCTCCCAGCGGAGCACGCCACGTGCGGCCGGAGTAGAACCGGACGGGAGCGGCCCGTCAACGCCGCCGAACGAGAGGCGTGCGCGGCATCGCGCGCGCAAGCGGGGTGGTACCGCGGCACGGCCCGAGCGGGCCGGCGTCGTCCCCGTGCGAGACGGACATCGCACGAGGAGCACGCCGCATGAGCGAGACAGCGCGCGACACCGGGTATCCCGAGGTCCCCGCCCACCCGACGTTTCCGCGGCTCGAGCGGGACGTACTCGCCTCCTGGGAGGCCGACGACACCTTCCGGGCCTCGGTCGAGCAGCGGCCCGCGGGCGACAACGGCGCGGACGAGTACGTCTTCTACGACGGTCCGCCCTTCGCCAACGGCCTGCCGCACTACGGGCACCTGCTGACCGGCTACGTCAAGGACGTCGTCCCGCGCTACCGCACCATGCGCGGGCACCGGGTCGAGCGCCGGTTCGGCTGGGACACCCACGGCCTCCCGGCGGAGGTCGAGACCGAGAACCAGCTCGGTATCAAGCACAAGTCCGAGATCGACGAGATGGGCGTCGCCGCGTTCAACGAGGCGTGCCGCACCTCCGTGCTGCGCTACACCGGCGAGTGGCGTGACTACGTGACCCGCCAGGCCCGCTGGGTCGACTTCGACAACGACTACAAGACGCTCGACCTGGACTACATGGAGTCCGTCATGTGGGCGTTCAAGTCGTTGTGGGACAAGGGTCTTGTCTACTCCGGCTTCCGCGTCCTCTGGTACTGCTGGCGCTGCGAGACGCCGCTGTCGGCCACCGAGACCAAGATGGACGACGTCTACCAGGACCGTCAGGACCCGGCCGTCACCGTCGGGCTGCGGCTGAGCGGCACCGGCAACGCCGACGTCGACGGGGCACTCGCCCTGGTCTGGACCACGACGCCGTGGACGCTCCCGTCGAACCTCGCCGTCGCCGTCCACCCGGAGGTCGACTACGTCGTGGTCGAGGCCGCGACGAAGGACGGCACCGCCGAGCGCTGGCTGCTCGCCGAGGCCCGGGTCGGCGCCTACGCCCGTGAGCTGGGCGAGGAGCCGCGGGTGGTGGCCCGGCTGCGGGGCGCCGACCTGCTCGGCGCGACCTACACCCCGCCGTTCGACTTCTTCACCGGCCGGGAGAACGCCCACCGGGTGCTCGCGGCGGACTACGTCACCACCGAGGACGGCACCGGCCTCGTCCACATCGCCCCGGCCTTCGGTGAGGAGGACAAGGAGGTCACCGACGCGGCCGGGATCGAGGTCGTCAACCCGGTCGACTCCCGCGGCGAGTTCACCGTCGAGGTGCCGCCGTACGCCGGGATGCAGGTGTTCGACGCGAACCCGCAGATCATCCGGGACCTCAAGGAGCGGGCGCCCCATGTGACTGCGACGCTGTTGCGTCACGAGACCTACGACCACCCGTACCCGCACTGCTGGCGCTGCGGCAACGCGCTCATCCAGCGCGCCGTCGACTCCTGGTTCGTGCGCGTCACGCAGTTCCGGGAGCGGATGGTCGAGCTGAACCAGCAGATCGACTGGACGCCGTCGCACGTCCGCGACGGCCAGTTCGGCAAGTGGCTGGAGGGCGCCCGGGACTGGGGCATCTCCCGCAACCGCTACTGGGGCAGCCCGATCCCGGTGTGGATCTCCGACGACCCGCGCTACCCGCGCACCGACGTCTACGGTTCGCTCGACGAGCTCGAGCGCGACTTCGGCGTGCGCCCGACCGACCTGCACCGCCCGTACGTCGACGAGCTGACCCGGCCGAACCCGGACGACCCGACCGGGGCCTCCACCATGCGCCGCGTGCCGGAGGTGCTGGACTGCTGGTTCGAGTCCGGCTCGATGCCGTTCGCCCAGGTGCACTACCCGTTCGAGAACGCCGACTGGTTCGAGCACCACTACCCGGGCGACTTCATCGTCGAGTACAACGGCCAGACCCGCGGCTGGTTCTACACGCTGCACGTGCTGGCGACCGCGCTGTTCGACCGGCCCGCGTTCCGGCACTGCGTCGCGCACGGCATCGTGCTGGGCGACGACGGCGCGAAGATGTCGAAGTCGCGCAAGAACTACCCGGACGTCAACGAGGTCTTCGACCGGGACGGCTCGGACGCCATGCGCTGGTTCCTCATGGCGAGCCCGATCCTGCGCGGCGGGAACCTGGTCGTGACCGAGCAGGGCATCCGCGAGGGCGTCCGGCAGGCGATCCTGCCGCTGTGGAACACCTGGTACTTCCTGTCGCTCTACGCCGGGCAGGAGCGTGGCCGCTTCCGCACCGACAGCACGCACGTGCTGGACCGCTACGTGCTGGCCAAGACGGCCGACCTGGTCGACGGGGTCACCGCGGCGATGGACACCTACGACATCGCCGGGGCGTGTGAACGGATCCGCGAGCACGCCGAGACCCTCACGAACTGGTACGTCCGCCGCTCCCGCGACCGGTTCTGGGGAAGCGGTACCGCCGAGACCGACCGCGCGCGCCGCGAGGCCGTCGACACCCTGCACACGGTGCTGGAGGTGACCTGCCGGATCGCGGCGCCGCTGCTGCCGCTGACCGCCGAGGCCATCTGGCGCGGGCTGACCGGCGGCCGCTCGGTGCACCTCGCCGACTGGCCCGGCGGCGCCGACCCGACGGTGTCGCAGCAGCAGTCCGGGGCCGGGTTGCCGCACGACGCCGCACTCGTCGCCGGGATGGACCGGATCCGGCAGGTCGCGAGCGCGGCGCTGTCGTTGCGCAAGTCGTCGAAGGTGCGGGTGCGCCAGCCGCTGCCCGGGCTCACCGTGGCGGCGGAGGACGCCTCGGTGCTCGCCCCCTTCACCGACCTGCTGCGCGACGAGGTCAACGTCCGCACCGTGGAGCTGACCGACGACGTCGCCGCGCACGGCCGGTTCGAGATCGCGGTCAACGCCCGGGTCGCCGGCCCGCGGCTGGGTTCCGACGTGCAGAAGTGCATCCGCGCGGTCAAGGCGGGGGAGTGGGGCCGGCAGTCGGACGACACCGTCGTCGCCGCCGGGATCACCCTGGTCGACGGCGAGTTCAGTGAGAAGCTCGTCGCCGCCGACCCGGAGCGGACCCTGGCCCTGCCCGGGAACGCCGGGCTGGTCGTGCTGGACACCACCGTCACGCCGGAGCTGGCCGCCGAGGGGACCGCCCGCGACGTCGTCCGGGTCGTCCAGCAGGCCCGCCGCGACGCCGGGCTCGCCGTCGCCGACCGGATCGCGCTGACCCTGCACGGGCCGGGCGCGGTCCTCGACGCGGTGCGGACGCACGAGGCGTTCGTGGCCGGGGAGGTGCTCGCGACCTCGGTGTCCTACGACGTTGCTGCTGCCGATGCCGGTGCTGCCGCCGACGCTGCCGCTGCTGATGCCGCCGCCGGTTCCGGTGGCCAGGTCGTCGCCCCGGACGGCACCTCGACCGCACTGCGGGCCACCGTCGCGAAGGCCTGACCGCGACCGGGCACCGGCACGGCTCCGGCCGCGCCGGTGCCCGGCGGCCCCGCACGCCGCGTGGATCTCCGCGGCCGGCGGCTCTACGGTCGTCCCGACCGACAGCGCCGTCGTACCGAGGAGCACCGCCGTGGCCCAGCCCGCACCGTCCCGCACGATCACCGTCGGGGACATCGCGATCACCTACCTCCCCGACGGGGAGGGGCACTTCGACCCGGTCGGGATGTTCCCCGCCTCGGACGAGGCCGCCTGGTCGCGGCACGCGCAGTGGCTCGACGACGACGGGCGCGTGGTCGCCACCATCGGCGCCTACCTGATCCGCACCGGCGACCGCACGATCCTGGTCGATCTCGGGTTCGGTACCGCCGAGGTCGACATCCCCGGCTTCGCCCGTGCCGAGAGCGGCCGGATGCTCGAGTCCCTCGCCGCCGAGGGCCTGACCCCCGCCGACGTCGACACCGTGCTCTACACCCATCTGCACGCCGACCACACCGGCTGGACCGCGGGCGAGGACGGCCTGACCTTCACCCACGCCGCCCACCTGGTCGGCGACGAGGCCGAGGTCGCGTTCTGGCGGGCCAACCCGGAGGCGCCGTTCGCGCCGCCGGTCGCGACCGTCCTCGACCCGCTCTCGCCGCGTCTGGAGTTCTGCCGCGACGGCCAGACGGTCGCCCCCGGGGTCACGGTGCGCGCCACACCCGGGCACACCCCCGGCCACCAGTCGGTCGTCGTGTCCTCCGGCGCCGAACGGGCGGTGCTGCTCGGCGACGTGGCGCACTGCCCGGCCCAGCTCCTCGAACCGGAGTGGGCGGTGCTCTTCGACGTCGACCCGGACACGGCGCGCCGGACCCGGGAGCGGCTGCTCGACGAGCTGGAGGGCACCGGCACCCCGGTCGGGTGCTGCCACTTCCCGGAGGCGGCGTTCGGGCGGATCGTGCGCGGCGAGGGCACCCGGTACTGGACGCCGCTGTAGGTACCCTCGGCCCCGTGGGTGGGGCGGCGGCGCGGTGGCGGGAACGCCAGTCCGCGCGCGGCATCCCCGAGCACATCCTGCGGGCGGCCCCGGCCGACCCGTGGACGCAGGTACCCGCCGACTTCGCCCCGCCGGACGTCCCGGCCGACACCCCGTCCCGCACCGCGGCCCGCGCGCTGGCCGAACGGGCCGCGGCCCGCACCTGCGCGGGGGTCTCGGTGCTCGACGTGGGCTGCGGGGGCGGGGACGCGTCGCTCGCGGCGGCCTGGCCCGACCTGTCCCCGGTCGCGCGGGTGGTCGGGCTCGACCGGCAGGCCGACATGCTCGGGGTGTTCGCCGCCGCCGCCCGGTCCCGGGGGATCCCGTACGGCACCGTGCGGGGGTCCTGGCCGGACGCCGCCGAGGAGGCCGGCCGGCACGACGTCGTCGTCTGCCACCACGTGCTGCACAACGTCGTCGACCTGCCGCCGTTCCTCGCCGCCCTGACCGGCGCGGTCCGCGGCGGCGGTGTCGGCGGCGGTGTCGTGGTCGAGATGCTGCCGGAGCATCCGATGGCCTGGCTCGATCCGCTGTGGGCGCGGTTCCACGACCTGCACCGCCCGGCACCGGCGACCGCCGAGGACGCGGTCGCCGTGCTCGGCGAGGAGTTCGGCATCACCGCGCAGGTGCACCGCTGGGAGCGCGAACGCCGGCTGCCGCACGGGCCCGAGTGGGTGGCCCGCCGGTTGTGCCTGCCGGCCGAGCGGGTGGGGGAGGTCGCGGAGGCGCTCGCGACGATCCCGCCGCGCCGGACCGCCGCCGTGACCCTCGTCTGGACGCCCTGACGCCCGGCGGTACCGGTCCGCCGGTGTCCGGGCGCGGGCCGATCGTCATAATCGGGCCCGTGAGTGCCGATCCCGATGCCAGCGAGACACCCGTCGATCCCGTCGTCCGGCGGCGCGGGGTGCTGCTGCTGGCCGGGATCTCGGGCACCGTGCTCGCGCTCGACCTGATCACCAAGATCGCCGCCGTCGCCACGCTGGAGGGGGAGGAGCCGATCACGGTGATCGACGGCTTCTTCTACCTGACCCTGCTGCGCAACCCGGGCGCGGCGTGGTCGATGGCCACCGGCTACACCTGGGTGCTGACGCTGGTCGCCGTGGTCGTCGTCGGCGTGATCATCCGGATCGCGCGCCGGCTGGCGTCCACCGGCTGGGCGGTCGGGCTCGGCCTGGTGCTCGGCGGCGCGCTGGGCAACCTGATCGACCGGTTCTTCCGCTCACCCGGCCCGATGCGCGGACACGTGGTGGACATGCTCGCCGCGTTCAGCCCGGACGGCAGCATCTTCCCGGTGTTCAACATCGCCGACTCGGGCATCGTGTGCGGCGGGATCCTGCTGGTGCTGATGGCGCTGCGCGGCATCGAGATCGACGGAACGCGGGGCTGAGGCATGGGAGAGCTGCGGAGCATGCCCGTCCCCGACGGGCTGGACGGGATGCGGATCGACGCCGGCCTGGCGCGGCTGCTGGGCCTGTCCCGGACGGTGGCCGCCGGGCTCGCCGAGGCCGGGCGGGTCCAGGTGGACGGCCGCGAGGCCGGCAAGTCCGACCGGCTGCCCGGCGGGGCGTGGCTGGAGATCGAGCTCCCCGACGTGCGCGCGCCGGAGACGATGCAGGGTCCGGCCGAGGTCGTCGCCGGCCTGACGGTGCTGCACGAGGACGACGACCTGGTCGTCGTCGACAAGCCGGTCGGGGTCGCGGCGCACCCGTCGCCGGGCTGGACCGGGCCGACCGTCACCGGCGGGCTCGCCGCCCTCGGTACCCGGCTGTCGACCTCCGGTGCCGCGGAACGGCAGGGCATCGTGCACCGGCTCGACGTCGGCACGACCGGTGTCATGGTCGTGGCGAAGTCCGAGCACGCGTACACGGCGCTGAAGCGCGCGTTCAAGGAACGCACCGTCGACAAGCGCTACCACGCCGTCGTGCAGGGGCACCCGGACCCGTCGTCGGGCACGATCGACGCCCCCATCGACCGGCACCCGCGCCACGACTACCGGTTCGCCGTCCTCCAGGGCGGCAAGCCCAGCATCACGCACTACGACACGGTCGAGGCGTTCCGCGCAGCCAGCCTGCTCGACGTGCACCTGGAGACCGGGCGCACGCACCAGATCCGGGTGCACTTCTCGGCGCTGCGCCATCCGTGCGTGGGGGACCTGACCTACGGCGCCGATCCCACGCTGGCGAAGCGGGTCGGGCTGTCACGGCAGTGGTTGCACGCCCGCGGGCTCGGCTTCGAGCACCCGGCCGACGGGCGCCACGTCGAGTACACCAGCCCGTACCCGGACGATCTGGCCGCGGCGCTCGAGACGCTGCGGGAGCCGTGACCGGAGCCGGAGCGCGATGACCGGGCTGAGCACCCGTGGCCTGTGGGTGGTCGTGGCCGTGATGGCCGTCGTACTCGTCGGTGCGGTGTGGGCCGCCGGGTCCGGTCCCGCGTCCGGCCCGCCCGCGGCGACCGGGTCCGTACGGCTCGGGCCCGACCCCGGTCAGGACGTGGCGGGCTACCTCGCCGGCCTGCCCGGGTCGCTCCCGCCGCCCGGACCGGCGGTGCCCGCGCTGGTGCAGTTCGACCGTCCCCTCGACGCCGCGGGGGCCGCGGCCGCCGCCGGCCCGGCCGGGGCCGGGGTCGAGACCGCCGTGTTCCGGGTGCCGCTCGACCGGGTGCAGACGGCGCTGCGGTTCGAACCGGTCACCGGCACCGGTGAGGTCACGGGAGCGCTCGGGGTGGCCCGCGAGCGGGCGCTGTTCGGGGCCGAGGCCGACGCCGGACGTGCGCAGCAGGCCGCGGCCGGGGCGACGGCCCCGGAGGCGCGCGCGGCGCTGACCCGGCGGGCCGCGGTCGCCGCCGCCGAGCGCCGCGCCCTGGCCGACCCGGGGTGCGCCTGCGTGATCGCGCTGGTGGTGCGTGCCGACCGCGCGGGGCTGGAGGCGCTGGCCGGGCGCGACGGCGTCCGCGCCGTCCAGGCCGCGCCGCCCGGCACGACGGCCCAGGAGCTCGCGCTCTCCCCGCTGCTGCCGCAGCAGCGGACCACCGCACTCCCACCGCCCGACGACGGCCCCGTCCCCACCGGCTGAGCGGCGCCGGCGGCGGGTCCCACCGGCCTCCGAGCAGGGGCGCGACACGCCGACGCGGGGCCGCACGACGCTGAGCTGGAGCGACACGCCGAGCCCGCTCGGCTCGCAGGCGCCGTCTCGGGAACTGTCGGACCCCGCGGCTAGTCTGGGGACCTCACCGATCCGGTCGGTCCGGCCGCACGGCAGGAGTCCCACCGGCGTCCCGCGCGGCACCCGCAGGGGCGCCGCGCCCGGGAGGTCGTCCCGCCGCAGGCGTCCCGTCACGGTCGGTGGTGAGTACCTCCGCGACGCGCGTCCGAGCACGTGCGCCGCGGGCGCAGTGGCACGACGGGGAAGCACCGCGCCGCCCCAGGGCGCGGGAGAGGAGTGCGGAACAGACATGGCCGGCGCCACATCCGAGGCAGGCTCGTTCGTCCACCTGCACACCCACACCGAGTTCTCGATGCTCGACGGGGCGGCGCGGCTCGACGACCTGTTCGACGAGGCCGTCAAGAACGACATGTCGGCGGTCGCGATGACCGACCACGGCAACGTCTACGGCGCCTTCGAGTTCTGGCGCAAGGCGAAGGCCGCGGGCATCAAGCCGATCATCGGCATGGAGGGCTACCTCGCCCCCGGGTCGCGGCACGAGCGCAAGCGCGTCGCGCTCGGTGACGGCAGCGACAGCAACCCCGACCTCATGTACACCCACATGACGCTGCTGGCGGAGAACACCGAGGGGCTGCACAACCTCTTCCGGCTCTCGTCGCTGGCCAGCCTCGAGGGCTACTACTACAAGCCCCGGATGGACCGCGAGCTGCTCGAGCAGTACGGCAAGGGGCTGATCGCGACCACCGGCTGCCCGTCCGGCGAGGTCGCCCGTCTGCTCCAGCAGAACGACTACGAGGGCGCCTGCCAGGCCGCCTCGGACTACCGGGACATCTTCGGCAAGGACAACTTCTTCTGCGAGTTGATGGACCACGGGATCGAGATCGAGAAGCGGGTCCAGGAGGACCTGTTCGCGCTGAAGAAGCGCCTCGACCTGCCCGGCCTGGCCACCAACGACCTGCACTACACCTACCCGGACGACACCAAGGCGCACGAGGTGCTGCTCTGCGTCCAGACCGGGAAGACCCTCGCCGACCCGAACCGGTTCAAGTTCGACGCGCAGGACTTCTACCTCAAGTCCGCGCAGGAGATGCGCAACCTCTGGGACCCCATCCACCCGGAGGCCTGCGACAACACGCTCTGGGTCGCCGAGCGGTGCAACATCGACTTCACCACCGGCCAGGACCTGCAGCCCAAGGCGCCGGTCCCCGAGGGCGAGTCCGAGGAGTCCTGGCTGATCAAGGAGGTCGAGCGGGGCCTGCACGCCCGGTTCCCGAACGGCATCACCGAGCAGTACCGCCGCCAGGCCGAGTACGAGGTCGGCGTCATCATCAAGATGGGCTACCCGGGCTACTTCCTGGTGACCGCCGACCTCATCCAGCACGCCAAGTCGGTCGGCATCCGGTGCGGCCCCGGACGTGGCTCGGCGGCCGGCTCGCTGGTCGCCTACGTCCTGGGCATCACCGACCTCGACCCGATCCGGCACAAGCTGATCTTCGAGCGGTTCCTCAACCCGGACCGCGTGTCCATGCCCGACATCGACATGGACTTCGACGAGCGCCGGCGCGGCGAGATGATCCGCTACGTCACCGAGAAGTACGGCGAGGACCGGATCGCCCAGATCATCACCTACTCCACGATCAAGGCGAAGGCCGCGATCAAGGACTCCGCGCGGGTGCTCTACGGCCAGCCCGGCTACTCGGTCGCCGACCGGATCTCCAAGGCGATGCCGCCCGCGGTCATGGGCAAGGACATCCCGCTGTCCGGGGTGTTCGACGCGAGCCACAAGCGTTACTCCGAGGCCACCGAGGTCCGCGCGCTCTACGAGACCGACCCGCAGGTCAAGGAGATCATGGACACCGCGCGGGGTCTGGAGGGCCTCAAGCGGCAGTGGGGCGTGCACGCGGCCGGCGTGATCATGTCGTCGACGCCGCTGATCGACGTCATCCCGATCCAGCGCCGCGAGTCCGACGGCGCGATCATCACGCAGTTCGACATGGGCGTCTGCGAGACCATCGGGCTGCTCAAGATGGACTTCCTGGGGCTGCGCAACCTCACGATCCTCGACGACGCCCTGGAGAACATCACCCTCAACGGCAAGCCGGCGGTCGATCTCGACCACGTCGAGCTGGACGACGGGCCGACCTACGAGCTGCTCGCCCGCGGGGACACGCTCGGCGTGTTCCAGCTGGACGGCGGCCCGATGCGGGACCTGCTGCGCCGGATGGCGCCCAGCGAGTTCGAGCACATCTCCGCGGTCGGTGCGCTGTACCGCCCCGGCCCGATGGGTGCGAACGCGCACAACGACTACGCCGACCGCAAGAACGGCCGCCAGGAGATCACGCCGATCCACCCGGAGCTGGCCGAGCCGCTGCGCGACGTCCTGGGCGAGACGTTCGGTCTGATCGTCTACCAGGAACAGGTCATGGCGATCGCCCAGACCCTGGCGGGCTACTCGCTCGGACAGGCGGACCTGCTCCGCCGGGCGATGGGCAAGAAGAAGAAGGAGATCCTCGACAAGGAGTACGTCACCTTCGCCGGCGGGATGAAGGAGAACGGCTACTCCGAGGACGCGGTCAAGACCCTCTGGGACATCCTGCTCCCGTTCTCCGACTACGCGTTCAACCGCGCGCACTCCGCGGCGTACGGCGTCGTGTCCTACTGGACCGCCTACCTCAAGGCGAACTACCCGGCCGAGTACATGGCCGGCGTGCTCACCTCGGTCCGCGACGACAAGGACAAGGCCGCCGTCTACCTGGCCGAGTGCCGCCGGATGGGCGTCACCGTGCTCCCGCCGGACGTCAACGACTCGGTGCGCAACTTCGCCCCGGTCGGCAACGACATCCGGTTCGGCCTCGGCGGCATCCGCAACGTCGGGCACAACGTGGTCGACGCGATCGTCGCCGCGCGCCGGGAGAAGGGGAACTTCGCCGACTTCTCCGACTTCCTGCGCAAGGTCGACGCCGTGGTCTGCAACAAGAAGGTCGTCGAGTCGCTGATCAAGGCGGGTGCCTTCGACTCGCTGGGGCACTCCCGCAAGGGCCTGCTGCTGGTGCACGCGGACGCGATCGACGCGGTGATGAGCACCAAGAAGGCGGCGTCGATGGGCCAGTTCGACCTGTTCGGGTCGATGGACGGCTCCGGCGGGGACGGCGACGACAGCGATGGCGGCCTGGGCGGCATCTTCGACGTGAAGGTCCCCGAGGAGGAGTGGGACACCAAGCACAAGCTCGCCGTCGAGCGGGAGATGCTGGGGCTCTACGTCTCCGGGCACCCGCTCGACGGGCTGGAGCAGGCGCTCGCGGCGAAGTCGGACACCTCGATCGCCGACATCGTCGAGGGCTCGGTCGCCGAGGGCGCGCAGGTCACCGTCGGCGGCATCCTCGCCAACGTCAACCGCCGGGTGAACAAGAACGGCGAACCCTGGGCGTCGGCACAGATCGAGGACCTGGCCGGCGGGATCGAGGTGCTGTTCTTCCCGCGCGCCTACCAGGTGGTCGGCATGGACGTCGCGGAGGACGCGATCGTGCTGGTCAAGGCCCGGGTGAACAAGCGCGACGACCGCATCTCGCTGATCGCCAACGACCTCGCGGTGCCCGAGCTCGCCGTGGGCGACGCCGGGCTGCCGATCCGGGTCAGCCTGCGCACCGACCAGTGCACGCCCGAGCGCGTCGCGAAGCTCAAGGAGGTGCTGACCCACCACCCCGGCACCTCCGAGGTGCACCTGTCGCTGGTCTACGGCAGCAAGGTCACCGCGCTGCGGGTCGACGACTCGCTGAAGGTCATGCACACCTCGGCGCTGATGGGGGACCTGAAGGCCCTGCTCGGGCCGGGCTGCCTGGGCTGACCGGGCCGGCCGGTCATCCGCCCGGGCGGCTGACCGGCCAGCACCGCCCCGTCCGCCGGTTCAGGGCGTGCCGGTCAGCCCGGCCCAGGCGGTACGGGCCGGTGCGTCCCAGCGGCGGTGCAGCGTGGTGAACAGCTCGGCCGCCCGTGCCCCGGCCCAGCGGTCCGGCAGCAGCTCGGCCGGGAGCTCGGGGTCGAGGAAGGGGAACCGCCGCCACGCGTGCACCAGCCGGACCTGGCGGGCGAGCACGTCGTCGGCGTCGTCGCGGTCGCGCTCGGGGCCGAACTCGTCGAGGAACTGCTCGTAGGCCTGCTCGACCCGGTCCAGGTCCCAGGCCTGGGCGACGACGTCGGACGGGCGCCCGATGCCGCCGTAGTGCCCGATGAACGAGCTGCTCATCCCGCGCAGGTCCAGCTCGTCGAGCACCGCCGCGACCTCGGGCTCCTTGCCCGGGTCGGGGGAGACCCACACCCCCGGCGCGGGGGAGCCGAGACCGGCCCAGGCCAACCGCGTCCGCAACCGGTGCCGCAGCCGCCGGCGCGACTCCGGGACGCTCGCGAGCAGGACCAGCCACCGGCCGTCCCACTCGGTGGCGGGCGCCCCGAACCCGTAGATCCGCGCGGCGCCCTCGGACAGCAGCCGTTCCCCGTCGGGGGTCAGCGACCAGCGCACCCGCCTGCCGTCCCGGTCGGAGGTCAGCACCCCCTCGGCCGCCGTCCGGGAGAGCGCCTGGCGCGCCGACTTGGACTCCACCCCGAGCGCGCCGAGCACCTCCAGCAGCGCCCGCGTCCAGACCGGCTCGCCGGCCGGGAGTACGAACTCGCCGAGCACGGTGAGCAGCAGCGACCGGGCCGAGGTCTGGCCGAGCTCGCGGCGGCGCAGCGGTGATCCGTCCGAGGTGTCCGGATCGGTGTCGGCGGGGGGGTCACGGAACGGGGTGGCCATGGTCGGGCCAGCCTAGAGCCCGGTGCCACGGACCGGATCAGGACTCGGACGATCCGAACCACCGGTCCGGGTGGACCTGCCCGTGTTCCCGGTCACCTCGCGGCCGGGAACGCGGCCCTGACCAGCTGATCGCTCGCCGGTGAGCGTTCCGGGAGGTTCCCCATCCGGTGAATGGGGCCGCCACCGCGGCCCCGCGGGCTCCTCGCGCAGGCCCCGGCGGGTCGACAGTGGAGGGTACGGTTCGTGCGTGGTTTGTCCTTCTTGAGCCCTCTGCGAGGCGCTCACGAAGCCCACGCGGTGGCCGTCCCCCCGAGGCACCGCTGTCACCGGTCGCATCGTCGCGGTCCGGCATCCCCACCCAGCAGCCGAGCCGGCCCAGCAGTCGGGCCCACCCGGCAGTCGAGCCCGCCCAGCAGTCGAGCCCACCCGGCAGCCGAGCCCACTCAGCAGTCGAACACGGAGGAACCGGTGCATCCGCAGGATCACTCCAGTCACACGTACAACACCAGCCCCGTACGCACCACACAGGACGAGCATGCCCCGGCCGAGTCCGGGCTGGGCGAGCACTCCCCGCCGGGCGGTGGCCGGTTCGGGCGGATGTTCCCGCACGCACGGGCCGATCTCTCGGCCTCGATCGTCGTCTTCCTCGTCGCGGTGCCGCTCTCGCTCGGTATCGCCGTGGCCTCCGGCGCGCCGATCCTGGCGGGCCTCGTCGCCGCCGTCGTCGGTGCCGTCGTCGCCGGCCTGCTCGGCGGCTCCCCGCTGCAGGTCTCCGGGCCGGCGGCCGGCCTCACCGTGATCGTCGCCGAGCTCGTCGCGCGGTTCGGCTGGGAGGTCACCTGCCTGATCACCGCGGGCGCCGGCGTCCTGCAGATCGTCTTCGGGCTGACCCGGCTGGCGCGCTTCGCCCAGGCCATCCCGCCCGCCGCGGTGCACGGCATGCTCGCCGGCATCGGCGCCACGATCGCGCTGGGCCAGCTGAACGTCGTCCTCGGTGGTGAGTCGCAGACCGGCGGTGTCGCGTCGATGGCCGCGCTCCCCGGAGCCCTCGCCACCGTGTCCTGGCCGGCGTTGCTGCTCGGGTCCCTGGTCATCGGCGTCCTGCTGTTCTGGAAGCGCCTCCCCGGACGGATCACCGTGGTCCCCGCCGCGCTGGTCGCCGTCGTGTTCGCCACCGCCGTCTCGCTGCTGTTCACCGACGTCAGCCGCGTCCAGCTCGGCGGCTCGCTGCTGGAAGCACTGTCGACGCCGGTGCTGCCCGCGTCCGACTGGGCCGGCGTGCTGGGCGGCATGCTGACCGTCGCCCTGGTCGCGAGCGTCGAGTCCCTGCTGTCCGCGGTCGCCGTCGAACGGATGCGCCCGGGCCTGCGCACCGACAACGACCGCGAGCTGCTCGGCCAGGGGGCCGCCAACACCGTCTCCGGCCTGATCGGTGGGCTGCCGGTCACCGGGGTGATCGTCCGGTCGGCGGCCAACGTGAACGCCGGCGCCCGGACCCGCGCCTCCGCCGTGCTGCACGGCGTCTGGATCGCGGTGTTCGCGATCGCGCTGATCGGTGTCATCGAGCTGATCCCGATGGCGGCCCTGGCCGGCCTGCTGATCATGATGGGTGTCGGGCTGATCAAGCCGGCCGACATCCGCACGGCGCGCACCCACGGCGAGCTGCCCGTCTACGCCGTCACCCTGGCCGGGGTGGTGCTGCTGAACCTGCTCGAGGGCGTGCTGGCCGGGCTGGTGCTGGCCGGGCTGATGCTGCTGTGGCGGGCCGTGCGGGCGCGCCCGCGGCTGACCCGGCACGACGACGGCCGTTGCGAGCTGATCGTCGAGGGCTCGGTCAGCTTCCTGGCCGTCCCGCGCCTGGCCCGCGAACTGAACGCGGTGCCGCGCGGCGTCGACGTCACCGTCCGGCTGGCCACCGACTACCTCGACCACGCGGCCCGCGACCACCTGACGGCCTGGACGGCGCGGCACGAGGGCACCGGCGGGACCGTCGAGGTGATCGAACCGCAGCAGGCCGGGCACGCCGGTCCACCCGCCGCCCGCTTCCTGGCCTGGGGCGAGTGGCAGCGCAGTGCCGCGGGAGGAACCGATGCCGCGGGAGGAACCGATGCCGCGGGAGGAACCGATGCCGCGGGAGGAACCGATGGGGCCCTCGGCCCGCGGACGCCGGAACCGGTGAGCGGCCGGGTGCCGTCCGTCATGATGATCACCTGCGCGGATTCCGGACCGCTGCCGCACCTGCCCGCGGGCGGGGAGCCGGACGACGTGTTCACCGTGCAGAACGTCGGGAACCTGGTCGTCGGGCCGGGCACCGCGGCGGCCGTCGAGGTCGCGACGTCGGCGCCGGGCGTGCGGCTCCTCGCCGTCTGCGGGCACTCGGGCTGTGGTGCCATGGCGGGGCTGCGCGCGGGGGCCGCCGGCCGGGAGGGCCCGCTCGCGACCTGGCTGCGGCAGGCCCGCCCGGTGCTGCGGGCGCACGAGGCCGGCCACCCGGTCGCCGTCGCGGCCGCCCGGGACGGTGTCGACGAGGTCGACCAGCTGGCCATGGTCAACGTGGCCATGCAGCTGGAGATGCTGCGCGCCAAGGAGGCGGTCGCCGGGGCCCCCGACGTCGAGAGCGTGGGGCTGTTCCACGACACCGCCACCGGCCGGGTACTGGTGCTCGACGAGGACGCCCAGCGGTTCGTCGAGGTCGAGCCGGGCGACGGGTCCATCGGTGCGGACCGGACCGCGGCCGGGTACCGCATCGCCGTGGCGGCCCGCCGGATGCTGCGGGTCTGACCCGGCCCCGGTGCGGCCCGATCGGGTCACGCGCCGCGGGAACAACGGGCCGGACCGGCTCGTTGCCCCCCGTATGGCCACCGTGGATCTGACCACCGACAACTTCAACGACGTCGTGGGCGCGCCCGGGGCGACGGTCCTGATCGACTTCTGGGCGTCCTGGTGCGGGCCGTGCAAGCAGTTCGCACCCGTGTACGACGAGGCGTCCGAGAAGCACCAGGACGTGACCTTCGGGAAGGTCGACACCGAGGCGCAGCAGGACCTCGCCGGGGCGTTCGGGATCTCCTCGATCCCGACCGTCATGGCGGTCCGCGACGGTGTCGTCCTCTACTCCGAGCCCGGCGCGCTGCCCGCCGAGGCCCTGGAGGACCTGATCGGCCAGGTCAAGGCGGTCGACATGGACGAGGTGAAGGCTGCCGTCGCCGAGCAGGAGAAGGAGCAGGGCGAGCAGGGCTGACCCACCCGCCCCACCGTCCACCGACCGGCCCCGCACACACCGTGTGCGGGGCCGGTTCCGTGTCAGGACAGTTTCTCGGCGACGGTGAGCAGCACCGCCGAGTCCTCGACGGCGTGCAGCGCGTGCCGGCGGGGCGGGATCGTCAGCAGGTCCCCGGCCGACCCCTCGACCGCGTCGTCCCCGGCGACGAGCCGGACCCGGCCCCGCAGCACCTGCAGGGTCGCCTCGCCGGGGCTCTCGTGCTCGGCGAGCTCGCGCCCGGCGGCCAGCGCGATCAGGGTCTGGCGCAGGACGTTGTCGTGGCCGCCGCGCACCGTGTGCGCCGCCCGGCCGCTGCCGGCCTCACGGGCGAGTTCCAGGTGCCGGTCGGCCTCGTCGGTCAGCGACACGATCTCCACGGCGTGCTCCTCTCTCGTCGGAGGCTCCAGGTTCCCAGCCCGGGCCCACCGCGTGTACCGGTCGCCGGCCGGTGCGGCAGGCTGCACGCATGGCGATCAACTGGGGGAGGGTCCTGCGCAAGGCCGCCGAGGTGGCGGTGCAGCTGCTGAAGGACTCACAGAAGTCACAGTCGGCACAGAAGTCCCAGCCGGCACGGAAGTCCCAGCCGGCACAGAAATCGCAGCCCGCACAGCACGCGCAGCGGGGCCGCCCGGCACCGGCGCCGCCGGTCCGCACCGCACCCACCGGCGACCGGGCCCGGGAGATCGTCTACGCGCCGGAGCCGGACGGCGCCGCGGACCCGGGCGAGATCGTGTGGACCTGGGTGCCCTACGAGGAGGACCCGGCCCAGGGCAAGGACCGGCCGCTGCTGGTCGTCGGGCGCTCCGGCGCCGACCTGCTCGGGCTGATGCTGTCCAGCCAGGACAAGCGGGCCGGCGACCCGGACTGGGTCGGGATCGGTTCGGGTGCCTGGGACCGCGCGGGTCGTGACTCCTACATCCGGCTGGACCGGGTGCTCGAGGTCGAGGAGCACGGGATCCGGCGGGAGGGTGCGGTGCTCGACCGGGCCCTGTTCGACCGGGTCGCCGGGCAGCTGCGGTCGCGCTACGGCTGGCGCTGACCCTCCGATGATCCCGGTTCGGGTTTGAATTGCGAGAGCATGCTCTCGTAATGTGGTGAGGTGAGCCTCACTGCACCGACCGGCGGCCGGCGTCGCGGTCGCCCGCCGGCGCTGTCCCCGGACACGATCGCCGACGCCGTGCTGACCGTCGGCTTCCCCACGCTCACCTTCGCCGCCGTCGCCGCGCGGCTGGGTGTCGGCCAGGCGACCCTCTACCGGCACGCGGCCAACCGGGACGAGCTGGTGCGGCTCGGCATCGACCTCGCCCTGCGCCGCACCGACTGGCCGGACCTGACCGGCCCGTGGAAGCCGCTGCTGGAGCGCTGGGCGGTCGCGTCCTGGCGGGTCTGGGAACGCCACCCCGGCGCGGTCGCCGAGGTGGGGCGCGGGATCGTGCCGCCGTCGATCGTGGTGCTCGCCGACCGGGTCGGTGCGGCCCTGGTGGAGCGCGGGTTCACCGCGCCGGACGCGGTGCTGGCCGTCGACCTCGTGTTCGACCTGGCCGCGGACAACCGGCGCGGCATCGAGGTCTACGACGCGCCCGGCGGCGGGCAGCGCGACCTGCTGGAACAGCAGTGGCGGTCGGCGCCGCCCGCGGCGGCCGCGGCCGGGGTCCGCGCCGAGATGGTGCACGCGCTCCGGGCGTCGCCGATCGACTGGTTCCTCGGCAAGCTGCGCATCGTGCTCGCCGGCATCGACCGTGAGCTGGCCCCGCCCGTGAGCCGGCCGCCCTGAGCCCGCACCCACCGCTCCAGCGCCCCAGGTCTCCCGGCCCGCGCCGTTCCCCACCACCACCTGCTCACCCGAAGGATCGGCCATGACCGTACGACCCGCCGCCGCACCGGACGGCACCACGCCCCGACCACAGATCGGGCTGCTGCTCGGTGCGGTGTTCCTGGTCTTCCTGGGCCAGATGACGCTCAACCCGGTCATCGCCCCGCTCTCCCGCGAGGTCGGCCTGGCCGAGTGGCAGATCGGCGTCACGATCAGCACTGCGGCCGTGATGGTCGTGCTCACCAGCCAGTTCTGGGGCCGTCGTTCGCAGTCCTGGGGCCGCAAGCCGGTCCTGGCCGGCGCGCTGGCCCTGGGCGTGGGAACGATGACGCTGTTCGCGCTGGTGGCCTGGCTGGGCATGACCGGGATCGTGACCGGCACGGTGCTGTTCGTGCTGTTCGTCCTGCTGCGCGGGCTCGGGTTCGGCACCGCGATCGCCGCGGTCCCACCGACCGCGCAGGCCTACATCGCCGACGTCACCACCGACGAGCAGGCCCGGGTGAAGGGCATGGCGGGCATCGGTGCGGTGCAGGGCGGCGCGATGATCGCGGGGTCGGTCGTCGGCGGCGTGCTGTCGGTGTTCGGGCTGATCACGCCGCTGATCGCGGTCCCACTGCTGCTCGCGGCGGGTCTCGTGCTGCTCGTGGTCCGGCTGCGCCGCGAGCCCCGCACCGAGCTGATCGAGGAACCCGTCCGGGTGCGGCCGGGGGACCCGCGGGTCTGGCCGTTCCTGCTGGCCGGGTTCGGGATGTTCACCTCGCTCGGCTTCATCCAGGTGATCACGGGGTTCCTCGTGCAGGACCGGCTGGGTCTCGACGCCGAGACCACCGGCCTGGTCACCGGCGGCGCGCTGCTGACCGCCGGGATCGGCATGGTCCTCGCGCAGGGTGTCGTCGTGCCGCGCAGCCGCTGGACGGCGCCGACCTTGCTGCGAGTCGGTGGTGCCGTCGCGTTCGCGGGGTTCGCGCTGCTGGTCCCGGATGCCGGCGGGGTGTTGCTGTTCGTCGCGGTCCTGCTCATCGGGCTCGGGCTCGGTACCGCGATGCCCGGCTACACCGCCGGGCCGACGCTCCTGGTCCGCCGCGAGGAGCAGGGCGGCCTGGCCGGGCTGACCAGTGCGACCACCGGGCTGACGTTCGTGATCGCCCCCACCGCAGGCACCGTGCTGTACGGCGTGTGGGCGCCGCTGCCGGTCGTCGTCGCGGCGGTGGTGATGGGCCTGATGAGCGTGTTCGTCCTGCTGCACCCGCGGTTCCGCCGGGTGCCCGCGGTCCCGGCCGCGACCGTGGGGTCGGCCCCGGCTGCGTGACGCCCACGAGGGAACGGCGGAATTCGGGTAGCGCCGGACGGCGCAACCGGTCTAGGCTCACCGCCATCATGGAGCTGTAGACGACGCCACCGACCGCGGACGCGGCACACGCCCCCGCCGGTCTCCCTCCGTTCACGGAGACGTCGTCGTGTCATCCAGCACCGACCTGCAGGCCCTCACCGCGCACGGCCTGGTCCGTTCCTTCGCCACCCGCGCCGGACGCCCGCCCGTCCTCGACGGGATCGACCTCACCGTCGCACCCGGGACCCGGCTGGGGCTGATCGGGGAGAACGGCGCAGGCAAGTCCACGCTGCTGCGGCTGCTGGCCGGAGCGGACACCCCGGACTCGGGCACCGTGTCCGCGCCGGCCGACCTGGTGTACCTGCCGCAGGAACCCGACGCCGGCGAGCACGGCACCGTCGGCGAGCTGCTCGACGGCGCGCTGCGCCCGCTGCACGACGCGGTCGCCGCGCTCGAACGGCTCGCCGGGCGGATGGCCGACGGCAGCAACGTCGGCGGGGAGGACGTCGGCGGGGAGTACGACCGGGTCCTCGCCTGGGCCGTCGCGCACGACGCGTGGGACGCCGACCGTCGCGCCGAGGTCACCGCGGGCACCCTCGGTGTGGCCGGCCTGGACCGGGAACGGCCGGTCACGACGCTGTCCGGCGGGCAGCGGACCCGGCTCGCGATGACCGCCGCGCTGGTCCGCCGCCCGGCCGTGCTGCTGCTCGACGAACCCACCAACCATCTCGACGACGACGCGCTCGACCTCCTCGAACGCGCGTTGCCCGAGCTGCCCGGCGTGGTCGTGGCGGCGAGCCACGACCGCACCTTCCTCGACCGGGTGTGCACCGAGCTGTTCGACCTCGATGCCGGTGCGCTCGGCACCGACGGGAACGGCGGGCGCCGCTTCGGTGGCTCGTTCACCGACTACCTGGCCGAGCAGGCCGCGAGCCGCCGGCGCTGGGAGGAACGGTTCGCCGAGCAGCAGGAGCGCATCGGCGAGCTCCGCGAGCGGACCCGGATCTCGACCCGGGCGATCGCGCCCGGCCGGGGGCCGCGCGACAACGACAAGTTCATCGTCAAGTTCAAGGGGGCGAACGTCGAGCGCACCCGGGCCCGCCGGATCGACGACGCCCGCCGTCGCCTGGCCGTTGCCGAGCGCGAGGCGCTGCCCCGGCCGCCGCGGCCGCTGCGGTTCACCGGCCGGCTGACCGGGGACCGCGCCGGTGGTCCCGGCAACGGCGCCGGTGGCGGTCTCGCGGTACAGGTCCGGGGCCTGCGCGTGGCCGGACGGGTGCGGCTGGGTCTGCTCGACCTGGCCGTGGGGGAGAAGCTGCTGGTCACCGGGCCGAACGGCTCGGGGAAGTCGACGTTGCTCGCCGTCCTGCACGGGGATCTCGTCCCGGACGCCGGGGCCGTCGACGTGCGGGCCGACCGGGTCGGGTTGCTCGCCCAGGACCCGGAGGTCGGTCCCCTCGACCGGACGGCCCGTGCGGCCTACGCCGCGCTGCTCGGTCCGGAGCTCGCCGAGCGGCTGCCGCTGGGCGAGCTGGGCCTGCTGCACCCGCGCGAGCACGGCACCCTCGTCGGGGAGCTGTCGCTGGGGCAGCGCCGCCGGCTCGCGCTGGCCGTCGCGATCGCCGATGCCCCGGACCTGCTGTTGCTCGACGAGCCGACCAACCACGTCTCGCTGCGGCTGGCCGGCGAGCTCGAGGAGGCGATCGGGACCGCACCGGGCGCCGTCGTCGTCACCTCGCACGACCGCTGGCTGCGCCGGCGCTGGACGGGTCGCGAGCTCGCGCTCCCGGGCGGGTGAGCGGGCTCAGTTGGCGCTGGGCTGGTCGCCGAACGTGCCGTGCGGGGCGGGCACCGCCCGCAACCGCTCCAGCAACCCGGTCTCGCGGGCCAGCAGCCGGCGCACGTCGCGCAGCCGCTGCACCGGGTCGGTCTGTTCCAGCAGCCGCTGGCGGTCGGGCAGCGGGAGCAGGCAGTCCCCGGCGAGCAGGTGGGGCAGCTCCGCGAGCGGGGTGTCCGCCTCGGGTTCGGACCAGTCCCCGGTGCGCCAGGCGGTGCGGCAGTAGACCCGGTGCGCCTCACGGGCGGCCTGCTCCAGCATCGTGACCAGGCGCGGGTCCTCCCCGCCGAGGGCGTCGGGGAGGAACTCCACGGTCCCGGTCAGGTACTGCCGTGCGGTGCTGTCGAGGTCGAGCACGCGGAACCGCCGCGCGCCACGGGTGACGATGTCGTAGCGGCCGTCCGGCAGCCGGCGGGCGTCGAGCAGGACGGCGGTGCAGCCGACGAGGTGCATGCCGTCGGAGCCGGAGCGGTCCGGCGAGTGCCCCTCGCGTACCGCGACGACGCCGAACTCCTTGTCCGGGACCTCGTCGGTGAGCAGGTCGACGGTGAGCTGCCGGTAGCGCGGCTCGAAGATGTGCAGGGGGAGCGCCGCGCCCGGCATCAGCACCGTCCCCAGCGGGAACAGCGGAAGGATCGCGGACACGGCCTCACGGTAGTACGCCGGTGCCGGCACCGCCCGGGCGCGACCGGCCGGCCCGGGCGGGTGGGCGGAGTACCGCGAACGCGTCCGTCACGCGCAGGGCGCGGTCGGCGAACCGGAACAGCGCGGCGGGGCGTCCGCCCGCCCGGCCCGGTGGCGCGGTCTCCCCGGTCGTCACGAGCAGGTCGCGCCGGGTGAGCACGCGCTGCAGGTTGGTCGCCGACACCTCGTGCCCGAGCGCGGCGACGTAGTGCTCGCGCAGCGCCGAGATCGTGAACTCCGCCGGGGCGAGGGCGAACCCGAGGTTGGTGTAGGAGAGCTTGGCGCGCAGGCGGTCCCGCGCGGAGGCGACGATGCCGGCGTGGTCGAACGCGGTCGGTGGGAGCGCGTCGACCGGGTGCCACGCGGTGTCGGCGGGCAGCTCCGGGTCGGCGTCGGACGGGACCAGCCCGACGAACGCCGTTGCGATCGTCCGGGCGCCGGGGGTGCGGTCCGGGGCGGAGAAGACCGAGAGCTGCTCGACGTGGGCGACCTCGCGGACATCGACCTTCTCGGCCAGCTGGCGCCGCACCGAGGTCTCGACGTCCTCGTCGCTCGCCAGCCGCCCGCCGGGCAGGGCCCACCGGCCGGCATCGGGATCGAGCGCGCGTTCCCAGAGCAGCACCCGCAGCCGCCCGTCGCGGATGCCGAGCACGGCGGCGAGCACCTCGTGCAGGACCGGCGGGGACGTCACGGCGGCCAGCCTAGGAGCACCCCCGCACCGCACCGGCGGGTGACGCGGGGGTGTCCTTCAGGTGAGGTCCCGGTCACCACGCAGGTGCCGCCGGCCACGGCCCGGTGCTACGATCCCGCCAGTTTCCGCTCACTAGGCGAAAACCTGACACGGCCCGGGAGGGCGAGATGGTCCCGACGCTCACGGCAGCCGACCGCACCGCGGCGGAGACGACGGCCGGCCCCGGGTGGGCCGCCGAGGTCCGTGCACTGGCGCGCGAGCGCGACGCGGTCCTGCTGGCGCACAACTACCAGCTGCCCGAGATCCAGGACGTCGCCGACCACGTCGGGGACTCGCTCGCGCTGTCCCGGATCGCGGCCGAGGCCGATGCGTCGACGATCGTGTTCTGCGGCGTGCACTTCATGGCCGAGACCGCCAAGATCCTCAGCCCGGACAAGACCGTGCTGATCCCGGATGCGCGGGCCGGCTGCTCGCTCGCCGACTCCATCACCGCCGAGCAGCTGCGGGAGTGGAAGGCCGAGCACCCCGGTGCGGCCGTCGTCTCCTACGTCAACACCACGGCCGCGGTGAAGGCCGAGACCGACGTCTGCTGCACCTCGTCCAACGCGGTCGAGGTCGTGGCCTCGATCCCGCGTGAGCGCGAGGTGCTGTTCCTGCCCGACCAGTTCCTCGGCGCGCACGTCCGCCGGGTCCTGGACCGGTCGGACATGCACGTCTGGGCGGGGGAGTGCCACGTGCACGCCGGGATCAACGGCCGCCAGCTGACCGAGCAGTCACAGGCCCACCCGGAGGCCGACCTGTTCGTGCACCCGGAGTGCGGCTGTGCGACGTCCGCGCTGTACCTGGCCGGGACCGGGGCGGTGCCCGAGGACCAGGTCAAGATCCTCTCCACCGGCGGGATGATCGACGCGGCCCGCGCCACCGGCGCGAAGGAGGTGCTGGTCGCGACGGAGGTCGGGATGCTGCACCAGCTCCGCCGGGCCGCTCCGGAGATCGAGTTCCGGGCAGTGAACGACCGCGCGTCCTGCACCTACATGAAGATGATCACCCCCGAGGCGCTGCTGCGGTCGGTGCGCGAGGGGACCGACGAGGTGCACGTGGACCCGGAGCTGGCCGCCCGCGGCCGCGCCGCCGTCCAGCGGATGATCGAGATCGGCAACCCGGGGAGCGGCGAGTGACCGGCACCGCGGCGCGCACCCCCTGGGAGGCGGCCGCCGACCTGGTCGTCGTCGGCTCCGGGGTGGCGGGCCTGACCGCCGCGCTGGACGCGGTCGCGGCCGGGCTGCGGACCGTCGTCGTCACCAAGGACGGCGTCGACGAGGGCTCCACCCGCTGGGCCCAGGGCGGGGTCGCGGTGGTGCTCGGCGACGTCGCCGGGGACAGCCTGGACGCCCACGTCGCCGACACCCTGGCCGCCGGTGGCGGGCTGAACGACCCGGCCGCGGTGGAGGCGGTCGTGCGGGGCGGGCCCGGGGCGCTGCGCCGGCTCCGCGGGCGGGGTGCGGTCTTCGACGGAACCACGGCGGTCGACGGAACCCCGGCGGGCGGCGGGACCTCGGCAGCCCGTCTCGACCGCACCCGGGAGGGCGGCCACTCCGCGCTGCGGGTCGTGCACGCCGGCGGGGACGCGACCGGCGCCGAGATCGAGCGCGCCCTGGTCGCCGCGGCCCGCTCGGCCCAGCTGACCGTGCTCGACGGGCACGTCGCGGTGGACGCGCTGCGCGACACCGCAGGCCGGGTCGCCGGGCTGTCCGTGCTCGACGGCGCGGGCCGGCCCGGGATCCTGCACACCCCCGCCGTCCTGCTCGCCACCGGCGGGTACGGCCTGCTCTATGCCTCGACCACCAACCCGGCCACGGCCACCGGTGACGGGATCGCGCTCGCGCTGCGGGCCGGGGCGACGGCGTCGGACCTGGAGTTCGTGCAGTTCCACCCGACCGTGCTGCACGCCGGCCCCGACCCCGCCGGCGCCGGGCGGCGCCCGCTGGTGACCGAGGCCGTCCGGGGCGAGGGTGCGGTCCTGCGCGACCGGACGGGCGCGGCGTTCATGACCGGCGTGCACCCGCTCGCCGATCTGGCCCCGCGCGACGTCGTCGCCGCCGCGATCACCCGCCGGATGGCCGAGACCGGCGCCGACCGCGTCCACCTCGACGCGACCGGCATCGACGGGTTCGCCACCCGGTTCCCGACGGTGTACGCCTCCTGCCGGGCGGCCGGGATCGACCCGCTGACCGAGCCGATCCCGGTGACCCCGGCGGCGCACTACGCGTGCGGTGGGGTCGTCGCCGACGTCGACGGCCGTACCGGTGTGCCCGGGCTCTACGCCGCCGGGGAGGTTGCCCGGACCGGGCTGCACGGGGCGAACCGGCTGGCGTCGAACTCCCTGCTCGAAGGCCTGGTCACGGGCGAGCGCGTGGTCCGTGCGGTGCTCGCCGACCGCGGCGGCGCGGCGCGCTCGGCACCGCTGCGGCCCGCCCCGGCGCTGCCGGTCGCCGACCGCGCGGTGGTGCAGCGGGTGATGACGCGCTATGCCGGCATCGGCCGGGACGCGACCGGCCTGGCGGGCGCGTCCGACGCGGTCGAGGCCGCGACCGTGACCGCGGTGCCGGTCGACCGCGCCGGGGTGGAGGACGCCGCCCTGACGCTGCTCGCCCAGGCGGTGCTGGCCGCCGCCGGGACCCGTCGCGAGACCCGCGGCTGTCACGTGCGCACCGACTTCCCGCAGCGCGACGACACCCACCAGCAGGCGTCGCTGCCGGTGCGGCTCGACGCGGACGGGCGGCCGGTGGTCGTCGCCGACACCCTGGTGGGGGCGGCATGAACGGCGGGAACAGCACTGCGGCCGGGGTCGGGGGAGGGTCCGAGATCGGCGCCCCGGACCCCGAGGACCTGGCCCGCGTGGTCCGGACGGCCCTGGCCGAGGACCTGCGCTACGGCCCGGACGCGACGACCGCCGCGACCGTGCCCGCGGATGCGGTGGCGGTCGGGGCGTTCATGCCGCGGACCGGCGGGATCCTCGCCGGGCTGCCGGTGGCACTCGCGGTGCTCGACGAGGTGCTGGGCGTCGACGAGGTGCTGGGCGACGGAGTGCGGGGCGACGGGGCGCACGGGTACGAGATCCTCTCCGCGGCTGCCGACGGTGACCGGCTCCGCGCCGGTGAGCCCGCCCTGGTGGTCCGCGCCCCGGTCCGTGGCCTGCTCACCGCGGAGCGGACCGCGCTGAACCTGCTCTGCCACCTGTCCGGGGTCGCGACCGCGACCCGGGCCTGGGTCGACGCCGTCGACGGCACCGGGGCGCGCATCCGCGACACCCGCAAGACGCTGCCGGGGCTGCGGCTGCTGGAGAAGTACGCGGTGCGCTGCGGCGGCGGGACGAACCACCGGCTCGGCCTCGGCGACGCGGTGCTGATCAAGGACAACCACGTCGCGGCGGCCGGGTCGGTGACGGCGGCGCTCGCCGCCGCCCGGGCCACGGCACCGGAGCTGCCGTGCGAGGTGGAGGTCGACTCGCCGGCCCAGCTGGAGGAGGTGCTCGGCCTGGCGGCCGAGCTGGTGCTGCTGGACAACTTCACCGTCGAGCAGACCGCCGCGGCCGTCCGGAGCCGGGACGCCGCCGCGGCGGCGACCGGGCACCGGGCGCTGCTGGAGTCCTCCGGCGGGCTGACGCTGCCGGACGCCCGCGCCTACGCGGCCACGGGGGTCGACTTCCTCGCCGTCGGCGGCCTCACCCACTCGGTGACGGCTCTCGACCTGGGCCTCGATCTGACTGCTGACCTGACCACTGACCGGACCGCCGACCCGGCCGGTCACGGCTCGGCCAGCAGCTCGGCCTGGACCGGGGCGGGGTAGCGGACGCTGAACCGGGCGTCGCCGAGCACCGCCCGGTGGCGCTCGGCGGCGGCCTCCACGCCCGCTCGCGCCGCCGGGCCGACGTCGGTGAACAGCCGGGTCGCGATCCCGCCGTCGCGACGCTGCACCCACGTCCCGGCGATCCGGCCGTCGACCCAGATCGCCGGGCCGCCGTTGCCGTTGCGGTCGAACAGCAGCCGGGCGTGCTCGGGGTCGAGGTACCAGTCGCGGGCCTTCCAGCCCATCGTCGCCGGGTCCAGGCCGGGCAGCAGCGCCACCGACGGCCCGGGGTCGGGCACCGGATCGAGGTCGTCGGGCAGCAGGAAGCCGGTGCCGGTGCCGTCCAGCGTGACCTCGACGGCGCCGACGTCGGCCAGCGCGGCCCTCGTGGTCGCCACCGTCCACCCCGCCCACCACTTCAGGTCGTCGCGGGTCGCGGGACCGAACGCCCGCAGGTAGGCCCGGGCCAGCCCGGCCGCGGCCCCGCGGTCCGCACCCCCGTTCCGCGCCCGGCCGGGTGCCCCGCCGGCACCCGGCCCGCGGGCCTCCGGGCCGCCGGCGCGCGCCTCACCGGACCCCGGTTTGCCGGACCCGGGCTCGCCGGACCCCGGCTCGCCGGACCCGGGGGCGCCGGAGGCCGGCGGTGGCGCCCCGATCCCGCCGGGCACCCAGTCGTCGGCCGCCGCCCACCGGTACTGGCCGTTGATCCAGGTGCCGGTCGGGCGGGCCCGCAGCACCCGGCCCTCGAAGCCGAGGACCAGCAGTACCCGGGTGTGCGCGGGCTGGGTGCCGACCTGGATCGTGAGGGTGAGCCCGGCGAGATCGGGCAGCGCGGCCCCCACCTCGCGCGCGGTCGTCGGGCCCCGCCCGGTCAGGACGTCCAGCACCCGCGCGGACGCCTCGGCGTACCACGCCTCCGGATCGGCGATCCCCGTGCCGCCCAGCTGGGACAGCAGGGCACGGCGCTGCACGGCCGCGACACCGGTCGTCGCCGCGTGGTGCGCCAGCGCCGCGTGCCGGTGCCCGAACACCCACAGCGTGCGGCGCATCGCGTGGTGGCGCAGCAGCGTGCGGTCGGTGTAGAGCGCGGTCTCGACCGCGGTCCGGTCCGGCTCGGCCATCCGCGCGGTGGCCGAGAGGTACACCGTGACCGGGTCGGTCGAGTGCAGGGCGACCACGTCGTCGGCGATCGTGACGACGTCGTCGGTGCGGGTGTGCGGGGCGAGCCGGTGCCGGGCCACCAGCCGGGCCCGGCGCTGCTCGTCGCTGACGTGTGGGGTCACGGACGCAGACTGGCACGGGGCACCGACAGCGAGTCCCGGGCGCCGCCGGGCTGAGTTCCTGTCGGACCTGCGCCGTATCCTGGAGGCATGCTCCGCCGCCTCGATCTGCGACCCGACGCGTCGAACGGGGAACCGTTGCCCCGCCCGGCGACCCTGCGCGGGATGATGCCGCGCGCCGAGCTCGACATCGACGCCGCGACGGACGCCGTGCGCCCCCTGGTCGAGGACGTGCGCGAGCGCGGCGCGGCCGCCGCGCTGGACGCCACGGAGCGCTTCGACAAGGTCCGCCCGCAGACGGTGCGGGTCCCGTCCGGCGCGCTCACCGAGGCCCTGCGCGAGCTCGACCCCGACGTGCGGGCCGCACTGGAGACCTCGATCGAGCGAGCCCGCACGGTGCACGAGGACCAGCGGCGTCCGGACGTGGTGACGCAGGTCGTGCCCGGCGGAACGGTCACCGAGCGCTTCGTGCCGGTCCGCCGGGTCGGGCTGTACGCGCCGGGCGGGCTCGCGGTCTACCCGTCGAGCGTGATCATGAACGTGGTCCCGGCACAGGCGGCGGGCGTCGAGTCGCTGGTCGTGGCCTCACCCCCGCAGGCCGAGTTCGGGGGGCGCCCGCACCCGACGATCCTGGCCGCGGCGGCCCTGCTCGGCGTCGACGAGGTGTGGGCGGTCGGCGGGGCGCAGTGCGTCGCGCTGCTGGCCCACGGCGGGACCGACACCGCCCCCGTCGACGGCACCGCGGAGCTGGAACCGGTCGACATGGTCACCGGGCCGGGCAACGTCTACGTCACGGCGGCCAAGCGGATGCTGCGCGGCACCGTCGGGATCGATGCCGAGGCGGGCACCACCGAGATCGCGATCCTGGCCGACGACACCGCCGACGCCGCCCACGTCGCGGCCGACCTCATCTCCCAGGCCGAGCACGACCCGAACGCGGCGTCGGTGCTGGTCACGTCCTCGGAGGAGCTCCTCGGGCGGGTCGAGGCGGAGCTGGAGACGCGGGTGGCGGCCACCAAGCACGCCGAGCGGGTGCGTACCGCGCTGACCGGCCCGCAGTCCGGCGTCATCCTGGTCGGCTCGATCGACGACGGCATCGCCGTGGTCGACGCCTACGCCGCCGAGCACCTGGAGATCCAGACGGCCGGTGCGGCCGCCGACGCGGCCCGCGTCCGGAACGCGGGCGCGATCTTCGTCGGGGCGTACGCACCGGTGTCGCTGGGCGACTACTGCGCCGGGTCGAACCACGTGCTGCCCACCGGTGGCTGCGCCCGGCACTCCGGTGGCCTGTCGACGTCGACGTTCCTGCGGGGCGTGCACGTCGTCGACTACACCGCCGACGCACTGCGCGAGGTGGCCGGCCGGGTGGTCACGCTGGCCAACGCCGAGGACCTGCCCGCACACGGCGAGGCCGTCACGGCCCGCTTCGAGGGGGAGAACCCATGACCGCCGCCGCCGATGTCCGGCTCGACGACCTGCCGCTGCGCGCGGACCTGCGCGGGAAGAGCCCCTACGGCGCCCCGCAGCTCGACGTCGAGGTCCGGCTGAACACCAACGAGAACCCGTACCCGCCACCGCCGGAGCTGGTCGCCGACATCGCTGCGGCCTGCGAGGAGGCGGCCCGCGAGCTGCACCGCTACCCGGACCGCGACGCGGTCGCGCTCCGCGAGGACCTCGCCGCCTACCTGTCCCGGCAGACCGGGGTGGAGCTGGGCGTGGGCAACCTGTGGGCGGCGAACGGCTCGAACGAGATCCTGCAGCAGCTCCTGCAGACCTTCGGCGGGCCGGGGCGGACCGCGCTCGGGTTCGTGCCCAGCTACTCGATGCACCCGATCCTGTCCGCGGGCACGCAGACCGAGTTCGTGCCGGCCCCGCGGCGCGACGACTTCTCGATCGACGTCGAGGCCGCCGTCGCGACCCTGCGCGACCGGGCCCCGGACATCACGTTCGTGACCAGCCCGAACAACCCCACCGGGCAGTCGATCGCGCCCGAGGACCTGGCCCGGCTGGTCGACGCCGCCCCGGGCATGGTGATCGTCGACGAGGCCTACGCCGAGTTCGCCGAGGCCACCGGCCGGCCGAGCGCGACCACGCTGCTGGCGACCCACGGGCACAAGCTCGTGGTCTCGCGGACCATGAGCAAGGCGTTCGCGTTCGCCGGCGGCCGGCTCGGGTACCTGGCGGCGGCGCCGGCGGTCGTCGACGCGTTGCAGCTGGTCCGCCTGCCGTACCACCTGTCGGTGCTGGCCCAGGCGTCCGCGCGGGCCGCGTTGCGGCACGCCGACGCCACGCTCGGCTCGGTCGCGGTGCTCGCCGCCGAGCGGGACCGGGTGTCGGCCGAGCTGGACGCCGCCGGGTACGACGTGGTGCACAGCGACGCCAACTTCGTGCTCTTCGGCCGGTTCGCCGACGCGGGTCGCGCCTGGAAGGGTTTCCTGGAGCGCGGCGTTCTCATCCGTGACGTCGGCATCCCCGAGCGGCTGCGCGTCACGATCGGCACGCCGGAGGAGAACGACGCTTTTCTGCAGGTCGCCACCGACCTCGCCACCAAGGAGTTGTTGTGAGCAGGACAGGACGCGTCGAGCGCGTCACCAAGGAGACCCGCATCACCGTCGAGATCGACCTGGACGGCACCGGGAAGACCGACATCGACACGAAGGTGCCGTTCTACGACCACATGCTGGACGCGTTCGGCAAGCACGGCTCGTTCGACCTGTCCGTGCACGCCGACGGCGACATCGAGATCGACGTCCACCACACCGTCGAGGACGTCGCGATCGTGCTGGGGCAGGCGCTGCGGCAGGCGCTGGGCGACAAGACCGGCATCCGGCGCTTCGGCGACGCCTGGGTCCCGATGGACGAGGCACTCGCCCACGCGGTCGTCGACGTCTCCGGGCGTCCGTACACGGTGTGCACCGGCGAGCCGGAGATGATGCGCGGCTTCGTCGTCGGCGGGCACTACCCGACCGTCCTGAACAAGCACGTGTTCGAGTCGCTCGCCTTCCACGGGCACCTCGCGCTGCACGTGCGGGTGCTCGACGGGCGCGACCCGCACCACATCACCGAGGCGCAGTTCAAGGCGGTCGCCCGCGCGCTGCGCGCGGCCACCGAGGACGACCCGCGGGTGACCGGGGTGCCGTCGACAAAGGGTGCGCTCTGACCTGACGCGTCACTCGCTCCGGTCATCGCGGCCCATCCGGCGTGCCTCGTCGGGGTCGGCGGCCGTCGGCGGGGAACCGGGCATCGGTCGCCCGGCCCGTTCCCGCATCGCGTACACCGACACGGCCCCGACGATCCCGGCCACGACGAGCAGGATCCCGGGCAGTACCGGACTCCCGGAGCCGGCGACCAGGGCCTGTGCGATCAGCGGTGTGGTGCCGCCGGACACCGAGACCGCGAGGTTGTAGCCGATGGCCAGCGAGCCGTAGCGGGTCCCGACCGGGAACAGGGCGGGCAGCGTTCCGGGCAGGGTGCTGTTGAAGCAGAGCAGCATGAGGCCGATCAGCAGCGCGCCGAGGAACGCCGTCGCGTACCCGCCCAGGGACATGAGCCAGAACGCGGGCAGGCCGAGCACGATCAGCAGCCCGGCACCGGTGTAGAGGATCGGGTTGCGTCCCACCCGGGTCGGAGAGCCGCCCGCTCGCGGTGACCAGCACGGCCAGCACCACCATGACCACCAGCACGACCAGCAGGGCCGGGGTGTAGGGGAGCCGGACCGTCTCGGTCAGGTAGGTCGGCAGGTACTGGGTCAGCGTGTAGTTGGCGACGTTGTGCGCGCACACCAGCCCGATGCAGACCAGCAGCGGCCGCCACGGCCGGACGACGGTCTCGTGGACCTGTTCGCCGAGCGACGGCTGCTCGTCGCGTTTCTCGGCGTGCTGCTCGTACTCCGGGGTCTCCTCCAGTCGCGAGCGGATGTAGAGCCCGATGAGCCCCAGCGGCCCCGCGATGAGGAACGGGATCCGCCAGCCCCAGGACAGCAGCGCCTCCTGCGGCACCACCGCGGTGATCGTGGTGGCCACGGCCGCGCCGAGCACGTACCCGGTCAGCGTCCCGAACTCCAGGAAGCTGGCCAGGAAACCCCGGCGAGTGTCCGGAGCGTGTTCGCCGAGGTAGGTCATGGCTCCGGCGTACTCGCCGCCGGTGGAGAAGCCCTGCACGATCCGCGCGGCCAGCAGCAGGACCGCCGACCACATGCCGATGGTCTCGTAGTCGGGGATCAGCCCGATGGCGAAGGTCCCGATCGCCATCGTGAGGATCGTGATGGCCAGTACCCGGCGCCGGCCGATCCGGTCACCCAGCGGCCCGAAGACCAGGCCGCCGAGCGGGCGCATGACGAACGCGACCGCGAAGATGGTGAACGTCGCGATCAGCGATTCGGAGCCACCGGCGAAGAACACCTGGCTGACCGTCGGCACCAGGAACGCGAAGATGCCGAAGTCGTACCACTCGACCAGGTTGCCCACCGTCGTACCGCTGATCGTCCGCTTGAGCGTGGACGGGCGTACGACCCGAACTCGGTTCCGATCCGTCATGACCGCCTCCCGTGCGGCCGCGGCTACCCGCTTCCCGCGGCCCGACACCGGGAAGGGCGTGACGAAGACTCACCGGTTCCGCGTCGCTGCCGGTTGCTGCGGCGTCCGGGACCGCCATCGGCGCTGGGCCAGACAGGCCAGTGCGACGGTCGCCATGAGCCCGCCGTAGACCCCGGCGGCCCAGTCGAGCACCGGTGCGACCAGCACGAGCAGGTAGGTGGGTGTGCCCGGGGCCGGTGGGCGCCGGGTGCGGTTGCGGCCCCAGCGGGTCGGCCCGCCGGGTTTGGCGACGCCGAGCCAGGTGGCGAGCATCAGTGCCCCGATCAGGAGCGCGCCCCAGACGAGGTAGATCCCGACCGGGCCGAGACCACCGGCCGCCGACGCGGCGACCGCCTCCTCGAGCCACCGGCCGAGCCACGCGACGCCGAGGTAGAGACCGCCGACGGTGATCAGGAGCTTGGTGACGACCCAGCGGTGTCGCACGAACCCCCACGGCGTCAGCACCCCGAGCATCACCCCGGTGTAGGCGGTGGTGAGCGCGAACGGCACCAGCACGTCGTCGTCGAGGACGTGCGCCATCCACAGCGCCGCGTGGGTGAGGGCGGGGTCGGCGGTACGCAGGGCGAGGAACGACAGGGCGGCCATGCCCACGGCCGTGGCGAGCCACCCGCCGGTGACCAGCACGTGCATGCTCACCAGGAGGCGGCGCAGGTGCACGGCCGGACGCGTCGACGCGGCGGTCATGTCGCCGCGGGGGCCGGAGCGCCGCGCCGCCACACGACGATGCCGAGCACGATCGCCCACAGCCAGGTCAGCGCGGTGAATGGGACGATCACCGCGAAGTCGATGATCACGGCCCCGGCCAGCCAGCCGAGCCCGGCCACCAGGCCGACGACGCCCAGCCACCGCGGCAGTCGCCGATCCAGGGTGAGGGCGAGGCCGTGGACGCCGATCATCACACCGACCAGCGCCTGGGCGGTGAAGGCCGTCGCCCCCAGGACCAGCAGCACCGCCTCGACCTGGGTGAGCAACGCGGCGGGGTCGGCCGCGCCGCCGACGAAGCGGGCGGCGGCCACCGGCAGGGCCATCGCGTGGAGGCTGAAGTAGACCGCGAACACCGCGGTGGCGACGGCCGCGGTGAGCCGGCCGGCGCGCGCGACGTCGCGGGCGGGGCCCTGCAACCGGTCGCCGAGGGCAGCCAGCGACACGGCCCACAGCAGCACCGCGGCGATGTTGACCAGGTGTATCGGCCGCCAGGTCGCCGACCGTTCGGCGACGTAGTGCAGCGTCGCCTCGGCCGACTCGATCGGCGGGTTGCCGTGTGCCGCGGACGGCAGCACGTACAGCACGGTGCCGGCGATCAGGCCGCCGGCGATCCACCGTCGGGACCGCGGGGTCAGCCGGGGCGGTTCGGTGGTGGTGGCCGTTCCTGAGGTGGACATGGTTCTCCTCCTGTCATCGGGTCGGTCCGAGGAGCGCGGGCAGCCGGGCCGCGACGGCGGCGGGGCCGGGCATGGCGGCGATCTCCGCGCGGAGCGCACCGGCCGCCGAGCGCAGGGCGGGGTCGCCCACGAGCCGTTCGAGCTGTGCGCGGGAGAGCCGCCGCGCGGGTACGGCGAGGCCCGCTCCGGCCGCGGCGACCAGCGCGGCGTTGTGGCGGCGGTCGCCCGCCCCGGGCACGGCCAGCTGTGGCGTGCCCGTGGCCAGGGCGGCGAGCACGGTCCCGGCGCCGCCGTGGTGCACGACGGCATCCGCATGCGCCAACGCCTCGGCCAACGGCAGTCGGCCGGTGGTGCGGACGCCCGGAGGCACGTGCAGGCCGGCCGGCGCGCGGACGAGCACGACGTCGGCGTCGAGCCCCGGACGGCCGCGAGCACCGGTCGCAGGTGCCCGGCACCGCCGGAGCCACCGGCCGTGCTGTGCGAGACGAGCAGCCGCGGCCGATGCCGGGGCCGGGCCAGACACTCGGGCAACCCCCCGGTGCCCGAGAACGGCACCGGCCGCAGCGGCTCCCCGGTCCGGGTGCCGACCAGGCCCGGCGGTGCGGTGACCAGCCGCACCGCGGGCGGCGGGAGCCGGGACACCCCGAGCCGGCGGGCCGCTCGCCGCAGCCGCGGGCTGCGGGCGGTCGCCGCGACGAGGTCGTGCCCGTCGAACAGGGTGTTGTCCTGCAGGACGGCCGGGATGCCGAGCCGTGCGGCGACGACCGCCCCGGCGACGGCCAGGGGCTCGTGCACCACGACGTCCGGTGGGTCCGCCTCGGCGAGAGCGGTGAGCGGCCCGGCCAGCTCGGCGTTGACCGCACCGAACAGCGCGCCCACCCCGTCGGTGCCGGCCCGTCCCCGCAGGTCACGTACGGCCTGAAGCGGCCGGAGCGGCAGCACTCGGGCGGCGACGCGGCCGAGGGACAGGCCCGGCACGACGTCGTCGACCCGCAGGCCGGTCGCGTACCCCGCCACGTCGCCGCCCGCGGCGAGACGCACGTCGTGCCCGGCCTCGTCCAGCGCCGTGGCGAACGGGACGAGCGGGAGGAGGTGTCCCGGCAGCGGGGCGGCGACGGTCAGGACACGCACGGCGGCTGCTCCACGCCGGCGCTACCTCCGCCGGGGCAGGTGGCGTGCGGGGTCACGGCTGCTTGCGGAGGTCGGCGGCGTCGACCTCGTCGATGTGCAACAGCAGGTCGTAGGCCCGGCCCAGGGCCACGTCCACCGAGTTCTCCGCCGGGTCGTAGTAGTTGCCCGCGCTGTAGGCGGGGCGCGGCTCGGCCAGCCAGGAGCGGGCGGGGTCCTCGACCGTCCGCAGGTCGACCAGGTATGCGGCGTGCGGTACGGCGGCGAGCGTGTGGCCGTTGTGCTCCGGTGGCGGCGGGCCGACCCGGAACTCGCCGAAGCCGTCGGCGTCCTCGGCGTTGAACGAGCCGCTGGAGAAGCTCGTACCGGCGGTGACCAGGTCGTCGCCGTAGCGGTCGCGCAGCAGGCCGCCGAGCGGCTCCGGCACGAACCCGCGGTCGATCGGCTCGTAGGCGGCGTGCGCGTTGAAGCTGGACACCATGATCTTGTGCCCGGTCCGCTGCTCCCACCAGGTGATGTTGGCGAGCATCGAGTGCTCCCGGTGCCGACCCGCCTCGGCCGTCCCCTCCGGGGTCGTGGTGTCGAAGGCGAACTCGCGGGCCACCTGGGCGATCGCGGTCGCCCGCTGCACCGCCCAGGCGTGATCGTCGGGGTCCGCGCCCGGCCGCGGTCCGGCGTCCTGCAGCATCGCCGCGGCGGACTCGGCCCGTGTCGCGACCGCTCGGCGCTCCTCGACCGGCAGGCTCATCCGGTCGGCCAGGTACTGCTGCAGGCCCCAGCCCGGAGCCGGCGCGAGCTCGGCGCGGAGGCGGTCGAACACCGGCCGCAGGTCCGGCTGCTGTGCGTGGACATGGGCGTCGAGTGCGTCGAAGCCGTTCAGTCCGGCGAAGCCGGCGTCCATGCCCAGAAAGCGGACCTCGTCGCCCGGTTCGGCGCGGGTGTTGCGCTCGCGCATCCACTCGACGAGCTCGAGGAACTCCCGGGTGTCGTGGACGCCGTAGAACGTCTGCAGCTCGTTGCTCATGATCGCGCCGGGGTCACCGATGCCGTGCACGACGTAGTCGTCGAGCCGTTCACCGGTCGTCCAGCTGACCTCGCGGGCGAAGGTGCGGAACCCCTTGTCCTCGACCAGGTAGCGCAGGATCCGGTGCTGTTCGGCGACGAACTCGTGCGAGCTGTGGGTGGCCTCGCCGATGCTCGCGATGCGGGCGTCACCGATCATGTCGCCGAAGGCCTCCAGGTCCTCGGTGTCGGAGAGCGGGGCGTCGGTACGGATCGGGTACGCCGCCGACCCGAGTGCCGCAACGACCGCGTCACCGGTGTCCGGGGCGTCCGACGACATCGTGGCGGGGGCGCTCTGGCAGGCGGCTGCCCCGAAGGCGAGTACGGCGACGACGGCCGGGGCGAGGGATCTCATGGGGACGGACGGTAGGAACGCGGGCGGCGGCCGCGGATCGCTCCGAGGTGGGAGACCGGGTGGGAGTCCATGATGGTGTGGGGACCCGGGGCACGGTGGGTAGCATCGGGCGACCGACACCACCCACGGCGACGCGGCGGAGGTGGGATGCCGGCGGCGGAACGGCACCCGGACGGTGGTCTGCACTGCGGCGAGCTGCCGACGACCACGGTCCACGTGCCGCACCCGCCCCCGGGATTCGTGGCCCGTCCCCGCCTGGTCCGGCAGCTCTGCACCGGTGTCGCCCGCGGGACCGTACTGGTGTGCGGCCCGGCGGGCTACGGCAAGTCGAGCCTGGTCACCGACTGGGCGCGGACCGACGGGGTGCCGGTGGCGTGGCTGTCGGCGGACGACGGCGACAACGACCCGGCCCGGTTCTGGCGGCACGTGGCGCTCGCGGTGGACACCGCCCGGCCCGGCGCCGGTGAGCGGATCGAATCGGTGCTCGACCCGGCGGCCCCGGTCACGGCGCCCGCGACGGCGTTGATCAACGAGATGGCCGGGGCGTCCGACGAGCTCGTCCTGGTGGTCGACGACTACCACCGGATCCGGGAGGCCGCGGTCCACCGGTCGGTCGTGCTGCTCCTGGAGCACGCGCCGCCGTCGTTCCGGCTGGTCCTGGCCACCCGTGCGGACCCGCCGCTACCGCTGGCCCGGTTGCGGGCGCAGGGCCGGTTGAGCGAACTGCGCGCCGCGGACCTGCGCTTCACCGTCGCCGAGGCCGCGCAGCTGCTGCGCGGCACCGTCGTCGACCTGCCCGATGCCGCGGTCGCCGCGCTCGATGAACGCACCGAGGGCTGGGGAGCCGGGCTGGCGCTGGCCGCCCTGTCGATGCAGGGGCGCACGGACGTCGAGGAGTTCGTGGCGGCGTTCTCCGGCAGCCACCGGTTCGTGCTCGACTATCTCAGCGAGGAGGTCCTCGACCGGCAGCCGGAGCAGACGCGGACCTTCCTGCTCGAGACCTCCGTGCTGGACGGTCTCTGCGGGCCGCTGTGCGACGCGCTGCGCGGGAGCAGCGGAGCTCAGCAGCAGCTGGAGGCCCTCGAACGGGACAACGCGTTCGTGCACCGCCTCGACGACGCCCGCCACTGGTGGCGTTACCACCACCTGTTCGCCGACCTGCTGCGCGCGCGGTTGCGGCGCGAAGACCCCGAGCGGGAGCCGGAGCTGCATCGTGCGGCGGCCGACTGGTATCAGCGGCACGGGTTCCCGGACGAGGCGATTCACCACGCCCTGCTCGCGGGGGAGCACGAGCAGGCCGCTCGGCTGATAGAGCAGCACGTCGAGGACCGGATCCTGCGGCGCAACGAGGCGGCGACGCTCACCCGCTGGATGGCGGAGCTTCCCGGCGACGTCGTCGACGGCCGGCCGCGGCTGAGCCTCGCCCGGGCGGTCGCGGCGCTGCTGGGCGGGCGACCGGACGAGGCGGAACCGCACCTGGCCCGCATCGACCGGACACCTGCGCCGGTCGAGGACGGGCCCTACGAGCCGTCGGTCGGCCGCGAGTCCAGCATCCTGGCCAACGTCGCGGCCATGACCGCGATCTGCCGGGCCGATCTGGCCCGCCAGCGAGGTGATCCGGAGGCGCAACGCGACTTCGCCCGGGCCGCGGCGGCCCGGCTGACCACCGAGGACACGGTGCTCGACGCGATCGCCCGGCTGCACGTCGCGGGCCCGGACTGGGTGGACGGTCGCCTCGCCGAGGCCGAACGGAGCCTGGACGAGGTCGTCCGGAGGCTGACCGGGCCCACCGGTTCCCCGGGTCTGCGCGGCCACGGCCAGTACGCGGCGGCGCGGGCGCTGTACAACCTCGGCGGTGTCCAGCACGCCCGGGGCCGGCTCGGGGCGGCGGTGCGGACCTACCGGCACGGACTCGAGGTGATCGGCGGTGCGTCGGCGCCGCCTGCCGGTATCGCCCGCGTCGGGCTGGCATCGGTGCTCTACGACCGGGACGAGCTCGAGGCCGCGGAGGAACACGCGAGTGAGGGGGTCGCGCTCGCCCGCCGGTTGACCTACCTCCCGCCCGTGGTCGACGGGCTGATCACGCTCGCCCGGATCCGGCAGGCCCGCGGGGACGCCGCCGGTGCGGCCGAGGCGATCGGCGATGCCGTCGACGCCCAGCACGGCGTGGTCGACCTGCGTCACCCGGTGGAGGCGTGGGCCGCCCGGTTGGCGGTGGCGGACGGGCGGAGCGCCGACGCCGCCGCCTGGGTGAGCCGGCAGGGGATCGCGGTCGATGACGAGCCGAGCTACCGGCGCAAACGCGAGTACCTGGTGCTCGCGCGCGTGCTGCTCGCCGACGGCGCCCCCGAGCGGGCGACCGCGCTGCTGCACCGGTGGGAGCGGCCGGCCCGGGAGCACGACCGCACGGGCGACATCGTCGAGATCGGGGTACTGCTGGGGCTGGCCCACGACGGTCGTGGCGACCGGCCGGCGGCGTTGTCCGCGGTGGCCGATGCGCTCGCCGTGGCGGCGCCCGACCGGCACCTGCGGGTGTTCCTGGACGAGGGCGCCCCGATGGCGACACTGCTGCGTGAGCTGCTGGTGGGACGACGGCTGGAACAGCTGGTGGGCGCCGACGCCGTCCCCGCGGAGGTGCTCGACCACCTGAGCCGCGGCTTCGCACGGTTCGAGGAGCCCGTGCTACCGCCCGCCCGGCGCGGGGCGGTCGCAGCCCCGGGGCTCGTCGAACCGCTGACCGCCCGGGAGGCGGAGGTCCTCGCGCTGATCGCCGACGGACGTCCCAATCGGGACATCGCCGCCGAGCTCGTGATCACCCTCGACACGGTCAAGCGGCACGTCACCCATGTGCTCGGGAAGCTGGCCGTGACCAACCGGACGGAGGCGGTCGGCCGGGCGCGCCGGCTGGGCCTGCTGCGATGACCGTGGCTGCGGAGTGGTGGGGTCATCGCGGATCGATCCGGCGCAGCGAGATCAGCGGCAGACCGAGGTCGGCGATCCTGGTCAGCAGCCCGTGCAGGGCCGCCTGGTCGGGAACCGATCCGATGAGGACGGTGCGGCCGGGCCCGTCGTTGCGCACCTCCATACCGCCGAACCATGCCGACCAGCCGTCGTCCAGCTCCGCGGCGATGCGGATCTCGTAGCGGGCCTCATCCGGCAGCGGGCTCACGGGGCACCGTCCGGGTGGCCTTGGGCGGCCTGCCGCGCGGTCGCTTGAAGGCGACGACGGAGCCGTGGTCGAAGATCTCAGCGCCCCACACGCCCCAGGGTTCGCCGCGCCGGCGTGCGCCGGCCAGGCACGCCGTCCGCACGGGACACCCGTGGCACAGCGCCTTGGCGTGCTCCAGGTCGACCGGTGACTCGGCGAACCACAGGTCGGGGTCGTGCGTGCGGCACGGCAGCTCGCCGGCCGGTGGGTGTTCCGGGGCCGGCTCGAGGACGGATCGGATCGGCATCGCTGCACCTCCCAGGGCGAGGACGCTAGGGGCGCGGGGGAGTCGGGGGATCGCTCCGAGGTGGGAGCCGGGGTGGGACGGATGGGCGTGTCCTCGGCGTTTCCTCGGTCGAGCCGGATCGTCCGGGACGGTGTCGATGGATACGGCGGAGACGCCGCGGACGGCGTCGGGATCACGGTCGGCTTCGCGCGTTGGCGGACCGCCTCTGTGCTGACGAGCTGACCGCGCGGCGGAATCAGCGAGGGCGTACCGGATCGATGCCGGGATGATCGGGAGCTGGTCGTGTGTCCCTCTGTTCCAGTGAGTTCGACAGCTTGTCGACGGGGTGCCGTGTCGGCGTTCACGTCGTGGTCAGCTGGGACGGGAGGCCGGCGACCGACCTTGGGCTGACAGATTCCGACGTGAATCCGGGCTCCTCGGTGCGGAGACCGGTGCCGGGTTCGGCGAGTTCCGCGCCGGTCCGACCGGGTGGCGCCGCACGATCGTCCGCGGCTCGAGGCCGCCGCGAACTTTTCACCAAGAAATCCTCGCGGTCCGCCTCCAGGGGCCCTCGGACGCCCCGAAAGTGTCGGACCTCGAAGATATGTTCGACCCATGCAGCAGCCGGTGGTGCTCCCCGACGGGCTGGCGGACCTCCCGCCCGGCCCCGAACTGGGTGCGTTGCTGGCCGGGATCGATCCGACGCGGGTGGCCAATCACGACACGGTGGTGGTGTTGCAGGCGTGGCGGCGGCAGCGTTCGCACACTGATGCTGCGGAGTTGGCGATCTTGGCCGAGGTCGGGCACTGCGACCCGTTCGCTCCTGCCGGGCGGATCGCGCGGCTCGAGGAGGCACCCGCCGATTGCGGGTTGGAGATCGCGGCGGCGTTGACGTTGACCGAGGTCACCGCGTGGCGGGAGTACGCCCTGGCCGACACGCTGATCCACCGGCTGCCGGCGGTGCACGCCTCCCTCACCGCGGGGAACATTGATCGGGCGAAGGCGATGTTGTTCGCCGACTACCTCGAGCCCCTCACCGATGCCCAGAACGCCCGTATCTGCGCCGCCCTGCTGCCGCCGGCGCCCGATCTGACCACGGGGCAGTTGCGGGCGCGGTTGCGGCGGATGGTGTTGGCGATCGATCCGGAGGCGGCGCGGCGGCGGTATCGGAAGGCGCTGCAGCAGCGGCGGCTGGTGTGCTACCTCGATGAGGACGGCACCGCCACGCTCACCGCGACCGGGTTGGACCCGACGGCGGCGCAGGCGGCGTGTGAGCGTGTGGATGGTTTGGCTCGTGAGGTGCGTGCTGCTGGGCATCCGGAGCCGTTGCCGGCGATTCGGGCGGATCTGAGTACTGCGTTGCAGGACGGCAG
>NZ_FOUY01000046.1 GCF_900115005.1 Pseudonocardia ammonioxydans
GACCGGTGCCCGTTGCGGGAGTTTCCGCCGTTGCGTCCGGCCGGATCGTGGGCCTGGTAGCCGAGATGGTCGGTGATCTCGCCCTCGAGCGCGGACTCCAGGACCCGCTTCGTGAGCTGCGCGAGCAGGCCGTTCTCGCCGGTCAGGTCGAGCCCGTTCGCGCGGGCGCGGCCGGCGAGTTGGGCGATCAACTGCTCGTCGACCGCGTCGAGCCCTGCCTGCGCGCCGTCATCATCGACGAGCTGCTCCTCGTCGGTCACGCTGTCGAGGTCGACCGGCTCAGCTGCTTGGTCTGTCATCGGGTCCACACTCCTTGATCGGAGTTACACCGATGTTCTTACAGTCCCGCTCTAGCTCAGGGACGAGGCCCGGCACTGTCGTGGTAGCGGCGTCGGGCTGTCTTGACGACCTGAGTAGAGGGGCCCGAGGCATGGTCGAGGTTGAGGGGCGGGCGTAGGGCCCGGATGATGTCGCCTTCAACCTCACCCGGTGTCGGGTACTCGCACCAGGAGACGCGGAGGTTGTTGCCCATCCATTCGGTGAGCCGAGCTTCGTCGTCGTCGACGAGGACAACGCGATCGGTCCAACGAGTCCGGTAGCCCTGCTCGTCGAGTAGGAGGCCTGCGAGTGTTCGTCGGAGGGTGGAGCTGCCGGTCCGACGGAGGTGGTTCGACGCGAGCCGGGAGCGCAGCTTGGTCGCGAGACCGATGTAGAGGAGCCGTTGATCCGGCACGGTCGGGTGGGGGACACCCACGAGGTCAGGCACGATGGCGGGAGGGGCCCACCAGGCGTAGAGGCCCGGAGCCGACGGCGCCCGAGTTCGGACGTCTTCGGTGCGGACCGGGTTGTCGATCAGATCGTTGATGACTGACTCGACGGGCCGAGGATCGGGCGGCATCTCGGCAGTCTGCCGGGGGACCGAGGAACGCTGCAGGCGTTCGTCAGCACGTCCCCCAGCAGCGATATGCAGCGACAGTCTGCCCTGCTGTTCGGGGTGCTCGTCGTCGTCCTGCGCATCGTCTGTGTCCGACGCCGGGGCTTGTGATTGTCGGGCCACATCGTTCTCAGTCGACGACCACGTGGCGACGTCGACCCAGCTAACGGCAGTCAATGGCAGCCGACGGCGCCCGTAGGAGCGTTGACGATCGCGATGGGGCGGTAGCAGCGGCCCGCCTATAGCTCGCGGACGAGTCGGGCCGGGTTCCCTGCGATAAGGACGCGGTCAGGCACATCGCGCGTCACGACGCTGCCTGCCCCGATGACGGTGTTTGCCCCGATGGTCACGCCGGGGCAGACGATGACCCCGGCGCCGAGCCAGGTGTTGCTCCCGATATTGATGGGCAGGGGACGTTCCCATCCTTCGCGCCGGCGGTCGTGGTCTGCGACGGGGTGCTGTGCGGTGAGGAGCTGTGTCCGCGGTCCGATCCGGACGTCGTCGCCGATGGTGATCGTGGCGTCGTCCATGAACAAGGCGTCGTGGTTGACGAAGGCGCGGTCGCCGAGGGTGATGTGGGTTCCGTAGCTGCACTGGAAGCGGGGCATCACCACGGCGCCGTCGCCGAGCTGTCCGACGAGCCGCTGGAGGAGGGACTCGCGCTCGTCGTCATCGGCACCGGTGGTGTTGAACCGGTCGAGGAGACGCCAGCAGCGGCGCCGGTCCTCGACCAGGTCGTGCTCGTCGAGGTACCACTCGTTCCGGAGCATGCGCTGCTTGTGTTCTCCCACGCGTCCGATCCTGCGTCGCTCCGGCCGGCGGGTACAAATCCGGTACACACCGGTCCGACCAGCGACGCCCACCATGGGTCGTCGTCGATACGGGACCCGGCTGGCCGGCCGCTACATCGACCGCGTCCTGGTCGCGGCCGCGCGGGACGCCGAGTTCGGCCGGGCGTTCGTCCGGGTGTCCGGGCTGGTCGATCCACCCGGAACGCTGCGCTGGGTGGCGATGGCGCCGGGTGTCGCCCGCCGCCGCGAGTGCCGGAGCACCCGGGTGGCCGTCGTCGGTCGGTCTCACCCCGATCGAGGAACCCGCGGTGGGCGCGCTCGAGGTCGGTGACGGCCACCTCGTCGCGGCCGATCAGGTAGGCGGCCGTCGCGAGCCGGTCGAGATCGACGGCCTCGAGCGGTGTCTGGTGGTCGGCCGCCGAGAACGCGTCGTAGGCATCGCGCCACGCACGGCGCTCGTACGACTCACGACTCCGCCCGACCGCGTCGGTAGCCTGCATCGCTCTCCTGCACGGAAGCAGCGCGCAGCGTCTCCCGTGCCGTTCGTGGACCTCCGGATGGCGATCCCGTGCGCAACGGGGTACCAGAACGACGAGATCGATACGAGTCGAACGCGTGCGCGATGCTGCGGACGGACGGCGCCTGCACCGTCTCGCCTCGCCCGGGCCGCTGAGGTCGGGGCCGTGTGGCTCGAGCGGGCTGGTGCCTCTGCCGGGGCCGGGCCGGGGCCCGCGTTGCGCGGAGCGCTCGATGCGGGCGACGCGCGGTCGCCCATCACTCCGGTCCGGGGTACGGGCCGCGACAGCGGCTGACCGACGGGGCAAGCGGCCGCCGGCGTGGCCCTCGACCGGGTGTCGTGGAGCACCGCGTCATGGGTGAGGCCGATGTGGGCGGCCAGGTCCGGGTCCAGCTCCTGTGCTCGGCATGCCCCGTGCATCGATACTGGCGACCGTGATGGTCCGGGCCGCGGGCAACGACGATGCCGAGGCGATGGCGCAGGTGATCGCAGCCGTGGCCGAGGAGGGGTCGATCGGTGCCGAGCCTCCGGTGGACATCGAGGCCCGTGCGCAGCGGTTCCGCGACGTGCTCGCGGACGGTGGAGCCGGCGGCATGTGGGTGCTCGACGAGGAGGGTCGGGTGGTGGGCCTCGCCGGTGCGTACGAGAGCGGCCCGGCCGGGGTCCTCGCGATCGGAATGGCGCTGCTGCCGCGGGCGCGCGGACGCGGCGGAGGCCGCGCGTTGCTCGGCGCCGTCCTCGACCACGCCCGGGCGCACGAAGCGCACAAGGTCGAGTTGGAGGTGTGGCCGGACAACGCCCGCGCCATCGCTCTGTACGCCCGGGTCGGGTTCCGGGTCGAAGGGGTGCGGCGCGATCACTACCGCCGTCGCGACGGGACCCTGCGCTCGACGCTGCTCATGGCGTACCTGCTCGAGGAGCGCGGGTAGGGCCGCACATGGTTCAGCAAACGTGACGAGGCCGGGCCCGACGGAAGGGTGACACCATGTCGGATACGTGGCGGCGCCCGGTGCGTTCCGAGTCCGGTCCGCCCCGGTCTGCACGGTCCGGTGCACACGAATCGAGCCTTGTCATGGCCACTGCAACCAATCCGTTCCTGAGGGTGCCCACGTGGCGGTGGGCCGGTCCGCCCGGCGGCCAGGACTCCGCCTTCGACACCGAGGCCCGGCACGAGATCCGCGCGATCTGGCGGGAGTTCTGTGCCGGCTACGGGCTGACCCGCCGCGAGCTCCCGGACGACGGGCCGCGCGCATTCCCACACATCAGGGACGTCGACCTCGGGCCACCGACCAGCTTCACCGTCCGGCTCCGGCCCGGTCAGCTCGCCGCCGACATCGCCGAGCTCGCCCCCCGACTCGCCGCGGCCTACGAGGTCCACGATGTCGTCGTCAGCGGTCCTCGTCGTGGGTGGGCTCGGGTGGAGCTCGTCGAACACCCGCCCACGCTGACCGTCGTCGACGGCCGCTCCGCGCCGCCGGATCCGGACGAGCCGCCGTCGCTGGGTGAGGTCGGCTGACCCGTCCTCGGTGAGCCGGGACCGGGCGCTCCGGACGGGAACTCCCACGTCGCCGGGACGGTCATTCCCCTCCGCTGAGGTTCTTCCGGAAGAACCGGACCATCGTCTCGTAGGCGTCCTGGGCCTCGGGGGTGGCGGCGGTGTAGTAGAAGCAGTGACCCAGGCCGTCGAACACGTGCAGCGCCGCGTCGACCCCGGCCCGGCAGAGCGCGCGGTGCGTGGTGAGGGCGGGGCTGAGGTCGATGGCGCGGGTACCGGTGATCAGCAGCGTCGGCGGGAACTGCGTCCGGAACTCCACCGGCGCGAGGGTCGGATCGACGCACGGATCGCCGGGTTCCGCGGTCGAGAAGTAGCCGACGTCGCCGTCGGCCAGCCGGCTGATGATCTGGTCCGGCGGGGTCTTCCCGTTGCCGATCGCCGAGAAGTAGTCCCCGTCGCCCGCCCCGCCGGTGCCTGCGCCGAAGATGCCGAGGGCGCCCGGGACGGGAAGCCCGTGCCGGACGAGCCACGCGGTGACCTGCGCGGTCAGCATGCCGCCCGCGGAGCCCCCGTAGATGCCGATCTGCCCCGGGGCGTAGTGCGCCAACGGGTCCCGGTAGACCGCGACGACATCCTCGGTCGCGGCCGGATACGTGTGCTCGTGACCCTGGCGGTAGTCGACGGAGACGATGCGGAAGCCGCCGCGATGAGCCAGCGGTGCCGACTCGATGCGGGACACGTGGACGGCGCCGGAGCAGAAGGCGCCGCCGTGCAGGTTGATGAGCACGCGGTCGGGGTCGGCGTCCCGGGGGACGAACTCCTCCACCGGCACGCCGGCGATCGTCCGGGTGGACCGCTGCGTCGGGCACTGCTCCACGATCATCTCGGACAGCGGGCGGAGGTAGCGGCTGTCGACGTCGCGGCGGAACCTCTCGACCGCGTCGCGGTAGGCGTCCTCGCTGTCGAACGTGAACCCGGCCGGGATGCTGATGTCGGTCAGATCGGTGGGTGTCGCCATCATCGCCGCGGTCTGCGGGCTGAGGGCGCCCGACGCGGGCAGGTCGAAGCCGGGACGTGGACGGGTGCCGGCTCGGGACCGGGCTGAGCGGTGAGCACGACGGCTTCCAATCCGGACGAGGACGACGAGAACACTGTGGACGAAAGGCGTGGCCCGGTTCCCCGCTGCCACCCGGCCAGTCTGCCCGACCGTCGGCAGGCGTCCGGACGGTCGCAGCCGCCTCGTCGCGGCCCGGTGCACGGGCTCAGCCGTCGAGCCGGGTGATCGTGCGGTCCAGCCAGGTGATCGCCGATGCGGTCTGGTGCAGGACGTAGTCGACCTCGGCGAGGTGGAGCCACGGCAGCCCGTCGGCGAGTGCCTGGTCCCGGTCGCGCGTGGTCGCCGCGAGCTCGGCGGCCAGCCGGTCGCGTCGCTCGCGCAGCAGCGTCGTCGCCTCCTGCGGCTCCAGGAGGCCGAGGTAGGCGACGGCCTGCACGAAGTGGTCGTGGTCGGGGGACGCGTCCCGTAGCTGCCGCCGGACCCGGTTCCGGAGCTCGTCGGCGCCGGCCGGTGTCACCCGGTAGCTCGTGGTGTCCGCAGGACCGGAGGCAGGGTCGATCTCGATCCACTCGACGTCGCGGAGCCGGGTGATCAGGTTGCGGATCGACCCGCGCCCGGCCGGCAGGCCGTGGGCGTCGAGCCGGCGCGGCAGCTCGCGGGAAAGGGCATAGAGATGGAGGGGGCGCTCGACGAGCAGCCCCAGCACGGACGTGATCGCGGGATTGTCGAGCATCGAACCGGGCACGGGGTCCATCGTAGTAGTCTAAATAGACTCCCTAGATGGTCCCTACGACTCCTGGAGGCAGCGTTGCGCTTCGGCATCTACCCGGGCGGCCCCGTCGGCGGGGACGGCGAGATCATCGGATCGGTCCCCGACGATCCGGCGGCGACCGGCAGCGCGCTCGCGGAGCTGCACGGCGGCGCGCCGTTCCACGTCCGGGCCTACGCCCAGTACACCGACCGGCGAGAACGCGACGACCTCTCGACGCAGGAGCCACGGGCCCCCCGGCGCCACCTCGGCGGCGACACCTGCCTGGACCTCGTCCTGCAGTACCAGTCGGTGTCCGGGGACGTCCCGGGGTTCTGCGTGTTCGTGGAGCGGATGATCGCCGAGTACGGACCGGTACTCGGCGCCGTGCAGATCGGGGAGGAGCCCAACGTCACCGGCAACGCGGTCCTCGACGGCGCCTTCCCGCGCGTCCTCGACGCGATCGGGGCCGGGATCGTGGCCGCGAAGAACGCGACCCACGGCCACTGCCCGGACGTGCCCGTCGGGACGAACACCACCCAGCTCCTCGGTGATCCGGCCTTCTACCGCCGACTTCTCGCCTCGGCTCCGGCCGATGTGGTCGACCACCTGGACTACATCGGACTCGACGCCTTCCCGGACGTCTTCGCGCCGCTGCCGCCGGACGCCGACCCCGTGGCGGTGTGCTCCTGGCTGCTCTCGACGCACCGCACCGGCGCGCTCGTGCCCGCAGGCCTCGGACACCTGCCGATCCACATCACCGAACACGGCTGGCCGACCGGGCCGGCCCGGCCCGGGGAACGCCAGCGCACGATGGTCGAGGCGATGGTGACCGCAGCCCTGCAGCCGGACCTGCACGTCGCGTCGTACACGCACTTCAGCCTGCGGGACGCGGCCGCGGACGGCTCCCTCTTCGCGGGGTTCGGCCTGCTGAGGGCCGACTACGCCCCGAAGCCCGCCTACCTCGCCTACCGGAGGATCGTGCGCGAGCACGCGACCCGCCGGTGACGATGCCCGGCCGAGCGGTCGGCCGGACTGCAACGCGGTCCGGAGAAGGGCCCGGGCCTCCGCGACCTCCCGCCGGCGCAGCCGGTTCCCGGGAGGTCCTGCACCTCGAGCCCTCCGCCGATCACGACGGCTCGGTGTCGTCGTCGATCACCGGTGCGCCCCGGCCCGGGCGTGCGCGAGCAGCTCGTCGACCGACCACTGGTCGGACGCGTGCGTGCCGTACCGCGCGGCGAGCACCCGGCCGTCCGGTGCGATCAGGAAGTCGGCGGGCAGCCCGAGCCGCCCGCCGTCCTGTGTCGTGGCGGGGCGCCGGTAGGTGCCGGCGAGGGTGAGCGCGGAGCCGCGCACGATCGCGCTCCACGTCCGGGGGTGCAGCAGCGCCCGCCGGCTCGACTCGACACCGAACTCCCGGTAGTGCCGCTTGTCCGGATCCGCGACGACCGCGAACGGGAAGTCGTAGGTGCGCAGCTCGTCGGCGGGCGAGTGGAAGAACACCACCTCGCGGATCCCGGCCGCGGTGATCTCGTCGTGCCGCTGCACGACGGAGTGCAGGTGCAGGTTGCAGACGGGGCACCCGGCGAACCGCCGGAACTGCAGGTGCACCAGGAGCTCGGCGTCGGGAACGCGGACGTGTTCCCCGGAGACGGTGCTGAACGTGTGCTCGCCGGCCTCGTGCATGATGGCTCCCTCCGTTGGCGTACGCCGTACTCGTACGACGATAGGCGCACGCTGTACGCTGTCAAGGCGATGCCCCGCCCCCGCTCACTGACCCCCGCCCGGATCGCCACCGCCGCGCTCGCCGTGATCGACCGGTCCGGCCTCGACGCGCTCTCGATGCGCGCCGTGGCGACCGAGCTCGGCATGGGCACCATGTCGCTGTACCGGTACGTCGACGATCGCGGCGAGGTCGAGGCGCTGGTGGTCGACCTGGTCCTGCAGGGCGGCGACGGGGCACCGCCGCCGGGCTCGGCCCACCATCGGCTGAGTGCGCTCGCCGATCGGGTCCGCGTGGCCGTGTCCGGTCATCCCGGGGTCGTGCCGTTGCTGCTCACCCATCGTCATCGCGCACCGAGCTCGGTGCGCTGGGGGGAGTCGGTGTTGACCGTCCTCACCGAGGCGGGGTTCACCGGGACCCGCCGGGTCGTCGCCTTCCGGGCGTTCCTGAGCTACGTCTTCGGCGCGCTGCAGGTCGAGCGGCTCGGGCCGCTCGAAGGGGCGGGGACCGCGGCGCTGGCCGCCCTGCCGTCCGACGAGTTCCCGATCCTCACCCGGACCGCCCGGGACGCCGGATCGGTCGGGTCCGAGCAGGAGTTCCGGCAGGGCCTGGACATCGTGCTGCGCGGGCTCGAGATCGGCCGGTAGGCCGACCCCGAACCGCAGCGACGTGGAACCCCCGAGAGCCGGGTGCGGGTCCGCTACGTCGAGGTGCGTACCCCGCTCGCGCGCAGCGACGGATTCGGTGCGCCCCACCGTGCTCCTAGCGTCGCCGGTACGGCCGGGAGACGGCCGGACCGCAGGGGGAGGGGATGACCGTGCGCGGTGGACGACCGGGGCCGGCCCGGCTCGCGTCGATCGTGTTCGCGTGGCTCGCGATCACGACGTTCAGCGGGGTGCTGGTGGAGACCTGGCTGGTGTATCCGAACATCTTCGGCGACGTCCCGGCGTCGCTGGCGCGCGGCTCGGAGTTCTTCTCCGAGGTCGGCCCGGGCGACGTGTTCCCGGTCCTGGGGGCCGCCACGCTCGTGACCGGCGCGGTGACCGCCGGCCTGGTGTGGCCCTGGCCCGCGGTGCGGCTGCGGGTGCTGGCCGCGGTCGGGGTCAACCTCGTCGGCGAGTTCGGGTTCTCCGCGTGGTACTTCTGGCCGCGGAACCAGGTGCTGTTCACCGAGGGGGCCGCGGTGCACCCGGCGGGCGAGCTGGCGCGGGTCGCGTGGGAGTTCGAGACCGGGCACTGGCTGCGGCTGGGGCTGTGCGCGGTCACCGCCGTGCTGGCGTTCGCCGCGCTGCTGCGGCTGCTCGAGCGGACCGGCGCGCCGGCCCCGGTCCGGGAGCCGGTGTGAGCGCCCGGCTCGGGCTGTCGCCGTGGGCGGTCCTCGGGCTCGCGGCGCTCGGGGTGCCCCGCGTGGTGGCGCACGACCTCGGGCCGGTCGGCGGCGTGACCAACACGCTGCTGGTGTTCGTCCCGATCCTCGTGTGGCTGGGTGTTGTCGTGTCGCTGCACCTCGTGCGGCCGGAAATCGTGCGGCCGTTCACCACGCTGCTCGCGATCGGGTCCACCTACGGCGTGCTGGTCGGCGTCGCCCACCAGCTGCTCTGGCCGTGGGCGTTCGACACCCCGCCGCGGCTCGGCGGGAACCTCGCGGGTGCGGTGTCCCCGACGGTCGAGTCGCTGCTGCTGCGGACGTTCGCGTTTGGGAGCAGCCTGCTGACCGGCGTCGCGGTCGGGGTCGTGGTCGGTGCGGCCGGGTGGGTGCTCGTGCGGCTCGCCGGCCGGTGGAGCTCCGGACGGCTGCGCCACTACGGTCCGTGACCGACAGTCGTCGCTGTGACCTCCGCTCGTCACTCGAACCGGCCAGTGCTGACACGATCGGCGACGTCGGTCGTGCACGCGGAACACGAGCGGCTGGACCACAGTGGCTTGCGATCCCCTCGCGCGTTGAACCATGCATGAACGTGGATGCGGACGATCTCACCGCCCCGATCCTCGGCCGCGCCGAGGTCGAGCAGCTGCGTCGCGCGAGCCCGCCCCGCCACGGTGTCGACCGCCAGAGGGCCGACCGCCACAGTGCCGACCGCCACGGGGCCGACCGCCACGGGGCCGAGCCGGTGGCGCCGCCGCCGGCGGAGGCGACGGTGCCCGCGGCGGGTGGGGCGTGGCTGGCGCTGGTGGTGCTGGGCGTGCTGGTCGTGGTGGCGATGCTCGTGCTCGTGGTGCTCTGGAGCTGACCGGTTCGGTCGGTCCCCGTCGTTGATCCTTGTGCCCCGCGTCACAAGCGGGGAGAGTCGCGGTGCAGGCTCCCGCGTCGGACGAGGAACGAGGATCAATGGCGATCGAGAACCCCTACTACACGCACGAGTTCCACGGCGACTACGAGCTCATCGGCCTCGGGGAGTTCGCGCTCGAGGAGGGCGGGGTCATCCCGGACCTCCAGCTCGCCGTCGCCACCTTCGGGACCCTGAACGAGGCCCGCACCAACGCCATCCTCGTGACGACCTGGTACTCGGGCACCCACCAGATCTTCCGGGACGTCTACATCGGACCGGACCGGGCGCTGAACCCCGAGAAGTACTTCATCGTCGTGGTCAACCAGATCGGCAACGGGCTCTCCACGAGCCCGCACAACGCGTCCGGCGCCAACGCCGGGATCGCGATGTCGAAGTTCCCCCGGGTCCGGATCGGGGACGACGTCCGCGCCCAGGAGCAGCTGCTGCGCGAGCACTTCGGCATCGAGCGGCTCAAGCTCGTCGTCGGCGGTTCGATGGGCGCGCAGCAGACCTACGAGTGGATGGTGCGCTTCCCCGGCCGCGTCGAGCGGGCCGCGCCGATCGCCGGCACCGCGCAGAACACCCCGCACGACTACCTGTTCACCAAGGCGCTGGTCGAGGCGATCACCTCCGACCCGGGTTTCAAGGGCGGTGAGTACTCCTCGAACGCCGACGTCGTCGACGGCCTCAAGCGCCACGCCGGCCTCTGGGCGGTGATGGGCTTCTCCACCGAGTTCTGGAAGCAGGAGGTCTGGCGGGCACTGGAGTTCGACTCGAAGGAGGCATTCATGGAGGGCTTCCTGGAGCCGTACTTCACCGCGATGGACCCGAACGACCTGCTGTGCATGGCATGGAAGTGGCAGCACGGCGACGTCGCCCGCAACGCCGGTGGCGACCTCGCCGAGGCACTGGGCCGCAACGAGGCCCTCGCGCGGATCATGCCCATCAACGAGGACATGTTCTTCCCGGTGCGCGACCACGAGCACGAGGCGGAGCTGACCCCGCACGCCACGATCCGGGTGATCGACGACGTGCTCGGCCACCTCGGGCTGTTCGGCGTCGCCCCGACCTACATCGGCCAGGTCGACCAGTACCTGCAGGAACTGCTCGACGCCGACGCCTGACCGGGATGGACGTCGTCCGGGTCGAGTCGGCCCGCCGCCGGTTCCTGAGGTACGGCCGGCTCGACCCGGCACCGGGCGCGCTCCGCCCCGAGGTCCTCGCGTCCTGGGAGCGGTCGCGCGCCGGTGAGCCGGTCTTCGTCGGCCACGAGCCCGCCGGTTCGGCGGTCGCCGAGGCCGACGAGGTGTTCGCCGGCTTCTTCCGGCTCACCCCGCACCTGCCGTGCGCGCTGGCGCTGGTCGGGTACGACGGCGTCGTGCGGGTCCGCCACGACGGCGACGACGGCCTGGCCGAGCTGCTCGACGCCGTCCGGCTGACGCCCGGGTTCCGGCACGGCGAGGACGACGTCGGGACCACCGCCGCCGCGCTCGCCGCGCACCTGGACGGCGCGGCCCGGGTCGACGGTCCCGAGCACCTGCACCCCGACCTGGTGTGGCTGGGCGAGGCCGCCGCCGTCGTCCCGCGGGACGACGGCGGCCCGCCGGACGCCGTCGTCGTCTGGGAGCACGGCGGTTCCGGCTCCGGGGCGCTGGGTCTCGCCCTCGCCCGCCGGCTCGCCGCCGACGTCGGCGCGCTGGTCCGCGACCGCGGGCACCGCCGCGCCCGCGCCGTCCACGAGGGCTACGCCGCCGCCGAGGCGGAGGGGCACGCCTGGGTGCTGGCCACCGACGGGGCGTTCCTGCTGACCTCGCCCGGGGTGCGCCGGCTGCCCACCGCGGACCAGCGGGTGCTCGGTGACCTCGTCCTCGCCGGGGCGGTGCTCGCCGAACCCGCGAGCCGGCACGTCGACCTGCTGTCCGGCCGCTGTGCGGAGGTGACGGTGGAGCCGGTCCCCGGTGGCGGGTGCGTCGTCGCCGGTGGTCCGCTCGCCGAGTCGCGGGTGGCCACGGTGCCGGAAGCGGTCCGCAGGCAGGGCTCGCACGTCGCTCCGACCGCGCGCCGCGACTACGCCGCCGACCTGCGCACCCGTGCGTCCGGCTCGCACGTCGAGGCCCGCCGCCGTGCCAACCGCGAGCTGCTCAGCCCCTACCTGCGGGCACGTCAGGAGGTCGCCGCGGCCGTCGGGCAGGGCCGCAACCAGCTGCTCCTCGGCGAGACCGGGGTCGGGAAGCGGACTCTGGCCGTCGAACAGTTCCGCCGGGCGCACCCGGACGGGCGGATCCGGGTCGTGGACTGCGCGGCGCTCGGGGCCGACGGCCCCGACCCGCTCGCCCGGGTCCGCCGCGAGCTCAGCGACCGGCCCTACCTGGTGGTGCTGCACCAGATGAACCTGCTCGGGCCGGTCGCGGCCCGCCGGCTCGACGAGTCGCTGCGCACCCTGGTCGCGCTGCCCGGCGGGCCGACCGTCGCCGGGTGCGTCGACTCGGTCTCGATCGACGCGACCCGCCCGTACGGGCTGCTGCTGCGGCACTTCCACGAGACCGTGCGGGTCCCGGCGCTGCGCTACCGCGCCGACGAGCTCGGGGAGATCGCGCTGTCGATCCTGCACTCGCTCTCCGGCGGCCGGTCGCTGCGGCTGTCGTTGCAGGTCGTACGCGTGATGGAGGGCTACGCCTGGCCGGGCAACGTCCGCGAGCTCGCCGACGTGCTGCGCTACGTCGTCGCCCGCAAACCGGTCGGGGTGATCCAGGCGCCGGACCTGCCGGCGTCGTGCTTCGCGGCGCGGGCGCCGCGGATGTCGATGCTCGAGACCGCCCAGTGCGACGCGATCATCCAGGCTCTCTACGAGTCGCGCGGGAACCGGTACAAGGCCGCCGAGATGCTCGGCATCGCCCGGTCGTCGCTCTACCGCAAGATCGACGCGTTCGGGATCAGCTACATCGGCTGAGGTGTCCCGCACGCGGGACACCCGCGCCGCGGGCCGGTGTGGCCGCCGTCGAGGTCGTCCCATATCGCTACACCCGACTGTGTCCCGGGTCACTACCGTCGGTGCGGCGCGACCCCACGATCCTGCGACCCAGCGGAGGCAGCAGATGAAGGCCCTCGTCTACCACGGCCCGGACAGCAAGTCCTGGGAGGACGTCCCGGACGCCACGATCCAGGACCCGACCGACGTCGTCGTCAAGGTCGAGACCACCACGATCTGCGGCACCGACCTGCACATCCTGCAGGGCGACGTCCCCGCCGTCACCGACGGCCGCATCCTCGGCCACGAGGCGGTCGGGACGATCACCGCCGTCGGCGACGCCGTCCGCGGCTTCTCGGTCGGCGACCGGGTGCTCGTCCCGGCGGTCACCAAGTGCGGGCGCTGCGAGTACTGCCAGCGCGGGATGCCCTCGCACTGCCAGACCGTCGGCGGGATCGGGTGGATCTTCGGCCACCTCATCGACGGCACCCAGGCCGAGTACGTCCGCGTGCCCTACGCCGACACCTCGCTCTACGAGGTCCCCGAGGGGGTGAGCGACGAGCAGGCGATCTTCCTGGCCGACTCGCTGCCGACCGGCTACGAGGTGGGGGTGCTCGCCGGCCGGGTGCGGCCGGGCAACACCGTCGCCGTCGTCGGGGCCGGCGCGGTCGGGCTCTCCGCGGTGCTGACCACCGGCCTGTGGGGTGCCTCGAAGGTGATCGCGATCGACTCGAACAAGTTCCGGCTGGAGAAAGCACTCGAGTTCGGCGCGACCGACGCGGTCGAGGTCGGGCCGGGGACCGTCGGCGACGTCACGGCGCTGACCGACGGCCTGGGCGTCGACGTCGCGATCGAGGCGGTCGGCTACCCGGAGACCCTGCTGACCGCGGCGTCACTGGTCCGGCCCGGCGGGACGATCGCGAACGTCGGGGTGCACGGCACCCCGGTCGAGCTGCCCATGCAGGACATGTGGATCTCGAACGTGACGCTCACGATGGGCCTGGTCGACACCGTGTCGATCCCGACGCTGCTGAAGATGGTGGCGAGCGGCCGGATCCCGGCGGAGAAGATGGGTACCCACTCGTTCACGTTCGACCAGATGAACGAGGCCTACGACGTGTTCGCCAACGCCGCCGCGAACCAGGCGCTCAAGGTCGTCATCACGCCGGGCTGACCCGGTCGCCACCCGGATGCGACGCCGGGAACCGGGTGGCGCCGTGCAGGACCTCGGCCAGCCGGTCCCGGTGCCGGTCGAGGACCTGCGCGGTGGCCCCGGTGGCCGCCGCCAGCGCGATGTCGTCGGTGACCACCCGGAACGCGGCGTTGACCGTGGCGGCCAGCATTCGCACCTCCGTCGACTCCGGGGACAGGCCGATCCGCGGGGCCAGCACCTCGGCGAAGATCGGCTCGGCCTGTTCCTGCAGGACCAGCCAGACGGCCCGCAACGACGGCGTGGCCCGGGTCAGGCGCACCACCGCGAGCACCGCCTCGGTGTCGGAGCGGGACTCCTCGCGCAGGAAGGTGTAGGCACTGCGCAGGTGGTCGGTCAGCTCGGTGTGCTGCGGCCAGGAGCGCAGGACCTCGCGGAAACCGTCGATCGACTCGGTGAGCAGGGGCTCGACGCAGCTCTCCTTGGTGCGGAACAGCCGCCACAGGGTGCGTTCGGAGACCCCGGCCGCCGCCGCGACATCGGCACCGGAGGTGCCGGCCACGCCGCGTTCGCGGAACAACTGCACGGCGCAGCGGGAGATCTCCAGGCGTCGGGCCCGCCGGTCGTGCTCGGTCACCGGCGGGCGGCCGCGACGGGTGCTCTCCCGGTGCTCGGCCACGGTCCCTCCCCGATCCGGATGTTCGCGACGTGGCCACCCTAATCGGTCATCTTTCTGGCAGAGACTGCCATCAAATCGTAGGCTCGGGTCACCACCACGATGGAGGAGACTCGATGACCCTTGCCGCGCAGCGCCCCCAGCTGCCGTTCACGCGACCCAACCTGCTGGAGCTCGCCCCGTTCTACGAGGTGCTCCGGCGCGAGGCGCCGATCGCGCCCGTCACCACCCCGGCGGGCGACCCGGCGTGGCTCGCGACGCGGTACGCCGAGGTCCGCCAGCTGCTCGGGGACAAGCGGTTCGGCCGCTCGCACCCGGAGCCCGAGCAGGCGGCGCGGATCAGCCTCGCCGGGATCCAGGACGGTCCGAGCGGCTCGTACGACTCCGAGGCGGCCGAGCACGCCCGGATGCGCCGGCTGCTCACGCCGGCGTTCTCCGCCAAGCGGATGCGGGCCCTGTCCGGGCACGTGCAGGAGCTCGTCGACGGCTACGTCGACGAGATGCTGGCCGAGCACGACGCCGGTGGCGGGCAGGTCGACCTGCACGCGCACCTCGCGTTCCCGCTGCCGGTCGCGGTGATCTGCCGGCTGCTGGGCGTCCCGGAGGCCGACGGCGAGTACTTCCGCTCGCTGTCCGACCGGATGGCCACCTACTCCGGTCAGGACGCCCAGGACGCCCGGATCGAGTTCGGCCGCTACATGGCCGGCCTGGCCGAGGCCAAGCGGGCCGACCCGGGCGAGGACGTGATCACCGACCTGGTCCGGGCCCAGGCCGAGGAGGAGGACTTCGGCTACGAGGAGATGGTCCGGCTCTGCGTCGGGCTGCTGTTCGCCGGGCACGAGACCACCGTGAACCGGATCGGGCTCGGCACGCTGTTCCTGATGACCCGGCGCGACCAGTGGGAGTCGCTGGCCGCCGATCCGGACGGCCGGATCGACGCCGTGGTCGAGGAGATGATGCGCATGGGCGCGCCCGGCGACCTCGGGCTGCTGCGCTACGCGCACGAGGACGTCGAGATCGGTGGCGCGACCATCGAGCGCGGCGACGCGGTGATCCTCTCGATCAACGCCGCGAACCGGGACGACACCGTGTTCTCCGACGCGGAGGACTTCGACCCGGACCGCACCGAGCGCGGCCACGTCGGCTTCGGGCACGGGCCGCACTTCTGCATCGGCGCCAGCCTCGCCCGCACCGAGCTGCGTGCGGTGTTCACGACGCTGGCCCGCCGGATCCCGCAGCTGCGGATGGCCGTGGAGATGGACGAGCTGGACATCCGTACCGACCACATCACCGGCGGCGTCCGCAGCCTGCCGGTCGCCTGGTGAACCCGGAGGTGGCGACGATGAAGGTGGAGGTCGACCAGGACGCGTGCGTCGGCTCGGGGCAGTGCCTGCTCACCGCCCCGGACGTGTTCGACCAGCGCGACGAGGACGCGATCGTCGAACTGCTCGACGCCGAACCGCCCGCCGCGCAGCACCAGGTGGTGCGGCACGCGGCGACCGGCTGCCCGGCCGCGGCGATCACCGTGCACGAGCACTGACCGGCGGGGCGCCCCGGCGCTGCGCTGCGCCGACCGCCGGGGCGCCCGCGCGCTATCGGGTCGCGGACCGGGCCCGGTGGCGGCATCATCCCGGCACGTGAGCACACCGCTGGAGCGGACCTTCCGCGCCGCCCACGAGGACCTGCCCCGGGAGGCGCCCGGCTCCGAGGAGACCACCGCGCTGCTGTTGCGACTGGCGGGGGCGCTGCCGGAGACCCCCCGGATCGTCGACATCGGCTGCGGGACGGGGCCCGCCACGCTGGCGCTGGCCGGCGCGACCGGCGGCGAGGTCGTCGCCGTCGACCTCTACGAGCCCTACCTGCGGCGGTTGCAGGCCCGCGCGGCGACGTCCGGGCTCGGGGAACGGGTCCGGACCCTCGTCGCGCCGATGGACGACCTCCCGCTGCCCGACGCGTCGGCGGACCTGGTCTGGTCCGAGGGCGCGGCCTACATCATGGGGTTCGACGCGGCGCTGGTGTCCTGGCGGCGCCTGCTGAACCCGGGCGGGGCGCTCGTGCTGACCGAGGCGGAGTGGACGACCACCGATCCCTCGCCCGGGGCCCGCGCGTTCTGGGACGCCGGCTATCCGGCGATGCGCACCACCGCGGAGAACGTGGCCGCCGCGCAGCGCGCCGGGTTCACCGTGCAGGCCCTCTACCTGCTGCCGGACGCGGACTGGGACGCCTACTACCGGCCGCTGGCCCACCGGATCGAGCTGCTGCGCGACGGCGGCGCCGACCCGGCCGCGCTCGACGAGGTGGGTCGCGAGATCACTGTGCGGGAGCAGTTCGGCGCGGAGTACGGCTACACGGCCTACGTGCTCCGGCGTCGGTGACCCTCCGGTCCGCCGTCAGCCGGCCAGCTCGGCCGTCCCGCGGTCCAGGACCACCTCGCCGTCGACGGCGGTCCGGAAGGCCGCCCCGGAGCCGGTGCGCCAGACCGAGACGGTCAGCGCCTGGCCGGGCAGGACCGGCCGGGTGAAACGGGCGTCCATCGCGACGAGACGCTCGGCGTCGCCGTCGCACACGGTCGCGACCAGCGCACGGGCCGTGTAGCCGTAAGTGCACATGCCGTGCAGGATCGGCCGGTCGAAGCCGCCCCGGGCCGCGAACGCCGGGTCCGAGTGCAGCGGGTTGCGGTCCCCGGTCAGCCGGTAGAGCAGCGCCTGGGCCGGCCCGGTCCGGTAGGTCACCTCGTGGTCGGGCGCCCGGTCGGGCACCGGGCTCGGCGCCTGCGCGCCACGCGGACCACCGAAGCCGCCCTCGCCGCCGAGGAACAGCGTGCGCACGGTCGACGCCAGCGGGGCGCCGGTCCGGGCGTCGACCGCCTCGGCCGCGGTGCGCACCAGCGCGCCGGAGCCCTTGTCGAGCACCTCGGTCACGGTCGCGGTCACCCGGGCGCTGCCCTCCACCGGCAGCGGGGCGGCCAGCCGGAACGACTGCTCGGCGTGCACCACCCGCGCGTGGTCGATGTCGCCGAGGTCCACCTGCGCGTGGCGGGTGATGAGCTCGGCGAAGGACGGCAGCACCGCGGTGCGCACGCCCTCGGTGTTCTCCGTGGTCAGCGCCAGCTCGCTCGCCGGGTCCTCGCCACCGGCACCGACCGCGAGGGCGTAGAGCAGCACGTCGTCGCGTGCCCAGGCGAACGTGGCCGGTTCGGACTGCGTGCCCGCGAGGTCGGGGGCCAGGGTCATGGGGTCTCCTCGGCGCTCGGGACGTCCGTCGACGGGCAGGCGTGGCGGTGAACCTATCCCGCGCGACGCTGATCACCAACCCTGCGCGGAGCCCGCCGAGGGCCCCCGGGTGGTACGGCTGACACACTGGGTCCCGCTCGGACGACACCCATCGGAGTCCGAGGGAGACGAACCCGGGAGACGTGAGGCGCAGTGACGGCATCACCCGAGGCCATCGAGCTGACGAAGGTGGCGGCGGCCGCCGCGGCGGAGAAGAAGGCCGTCGACATCGTCGCCCTCGACGTGTCCGACCAGCTGGTGATCACCGACTGCTTCATGCTGGCCTCCGCGCAGAACGAGCGGCAGGTCCAGGCGATCGTGGACGAGGTCGAGGAGCGGCTGCGCGAGCGCGGCAGCAAGCCGACCCGGCGCGAGGGCGACGCCGACAACGGCTGGGTGCTGCTGGACTTCACCGACGTCGTGGTGCACGTGATGCACACCGAGCAGCGCGGCTTCTACGGCCTGGACCGGCTGTGGAAGGACTGCCCGGCGGTCGAGGTGCCGCAGGCGCAGCCGCCTGCCGGGGACGATCAATGACGCTGCGCCGGGTCACCCTGCTGCGGCACGGCCGGACCGAGTACAACGCGGGCGGCCGCATGCAGGGCCACCTGGACACCATGCTCGCCGCCGAGGGCCGTGCGCAGGCGGCCGCGGTCGTGCCGCTGCTGGCCGCCGTCGGGTTCGACCGGATCATCAGCTCGGACCTGACCCGCGCGTACGACACCGCGCTGGCCGTCGCCGAGGCGTGCGCGCTGCCGTTGTCGGTGGACAAGCGGCTGCGCGAGACGCACCTGGGGGACTGGCAGGGCCGCACCGTGTCCGAGATCGAGTCCGAACAGCCCGGTGCGATCGGCGCGTGGCGCTCCGATCCATGGTGGGCGCCACCCGGTGGTGAGTCCCGGGTGGACGTCGTCAACCGGTCCCTGCCGGTCGTGGCCGAGCTCGACGCCTCCTACGCCGACGACCCCGAGGAGCGGTCGGTGCTGCTCGTCGCGCACGGCGGGATGATCGCCGGGATGGTGTGCGGGCTGCTCGACCTGCCCGAGTCGGCGTGGCCGGTCATCGGCGGGATGGGCAACGCGAAGTGGGCCGTCGTGGCCCGCCGCGACGACCACCCGCGCTGGCGGCTGTCCGGGTACAACATCGGTGCCTGAACTGCTGGTCGTCGGCGACTCGCTGGCGTTCCACGGACCCGACCGGGCCTACCCGGCCGACGAGCCGAGGATCTGGCCCAACCTCGCGGCCGACCGTCTCGGCGGGACCGCGGAGCTCGTCGCCCGGGCCGGCTGGACCGCCCGGCACGCCTGGTCGGCGATCAGCGGCGACCCGCGGGTGTGGGCCGCGCTGCCCCGGGTGGACGCCGTCGTGCTCGGTGTGTCCGGGATGGACTCGCTGCCCTCGCCGCTACCGACCGCGCTGCGCGAGCTGATCCCGGTGCTGCGCCCGGTGCCGCTGCGCCGCGCGGTGCGGTCCGGGTACCGGCGGGCGCAGCCCGTGCTCTCCCGCACCCTCGCCCGGATCCCGGGCGGCGGCCCGGCCACCCTGCCCGCCCGGCTCACCGCGTCCTACCTGGAACAGTGCCGGGCCGGGATCCACGCGCTGCGCCCCGGGCTCCCGGTGGTGACCCTGCTGCCGTCGGTCCACCGCGCGGCCGACTACGGGCTCGCCCACCCGCACCGGGCCGCCACCGACGCCGCGATCCGGGAGTGGGCGGCCGGGGCTCCCGCGGTCTCGGTGCTCGACGTGGCCGCGCTCGTGGGCGGGCACGTGCTCGGCGGGCACGGCAACCCCGACGGCATGCACTGGGGCTGGGAGGGACACCGGGCCGTCGGCGCCGCGCTGGCCGAGCTGCTGGCACGACGGCCGGTCCGCTCGTGAACCTGCTTGGCATCGACCTGGGCACCACGTCGGTGAAGGCCGCCGTGTTCGCCCCGGACGGCACCCGCCTGGGCGGGGCGGCCCGCCGGCACGTCACCCACCGGCCGGCGCCCGGGCACGCCGAGCAGCACGCGGACGACTGGTGGGACGGGGTCACCGGTGTACTCGCCGACCTCGGCGCCGCCGGGGCCCTGCACGACCTCGCCGGTGTCGGGCTGTGCTCGCAGGTCAACACCCATCTGGTGACCGACGCGGCCGGGGCCCCGCTGGACCCGGCGATCACCTGGCAGGACGGCCGGTGCGCCGCCGTCGCGGCCACGCTCACCGACCGGCTGGCCCCGCAGGACCGCGCGCGGGTCCGCGGCGGCCTGGGCACGGTCGACGCCTCGCACCCCGCCGCCCGCGCGGCCTGGCTCGCGGCGCACCGGCCGCAGGTCTGGGCGCGCACCGAGCGGCTGCTCGCGCCGAAGGACTGGCTGGTGCACCGGCTGACCGGCACGGCGGTCGCCGACCCGCTGTCGTCGGTGGGGCTGGTCGGACCGGACGGCACCTACCCGGACTGGCTCGACCTGCTCGTCCCCGGGCTGTCCGACCTGCTGCCGCCGCTGGCGGACCCGGCGACGGTCGCCGGGCACACCACCGGCGCCGGCGGTCTCCCGCCCGGGCTGCCGGTCGCGGTCGGCACGATGGACGCCTGGTCCGCGCTGCTCGGCGGCGGGGTCGCCGCGCCCGGGGACGCCATCGACGTCGCCGGGACCTCCGAGGTGCTCGCGATGGCCGCCGAACCCGGCGGCGGCGCGCCGGGCGTCGTCGCCTTCCCGCCCTGGCGCGGCCTGCACGTGCACGCCGGTCCCACCCAGGCCGGTGGCGACGCGCTGACCTGGGCGGCCGCCGCGCTCGGCGGCACCGTGCCCGAGCTGCTCGAGCTCGCCGCGACGGCCGCCCCCGGTGCCGGGGGCGTGCTGTTCCTGCCGCAGCTGGCGGGGGAGCGGGCGCCGCTGTGGGACCCGCAGCTGCGCGGGCACTGGCTGGGCACGACGTTCGGCACCGGCCGCGCCGAGCTGGCCCGGGCGGTGCTGGAGGGGGTCGCGCACGCCGCCCGGCACGTCCTCGGGCCGGTGGAGGAGGCGGCGGGCCGGCGGGCGAGCGCGCTCGCCGTGTGCGGTGGCGGCGCGAACAGCGACCTGTGGTGCCAGGTGAAGGCCGACGTGCTGGGGCGGCCGCTGCGTCGCACCGCGGAGCGCGACGCGGGCGTGCTCGGCGCCGCGCTGCTCGCGGGGCTCGCGGTCGGCGCCGGGGCGTCGGTCGGGGAGCTGGTGGCACGGATGGTGCGGGTGGAGCGCGAGTTCGTGCCCGACCCGCGGGTGCGCGCCGGGCTCGACGACGCGCACGGGCGCTACCGCGCCGCCCAGCAGGCGCTGGCGCCGCTCTTCCGGTCGCCCGGGGCCCGGTAGGGTCCCGCCGTGCCCAGCTCGCCGGTCGCCGTGGTCACCGACTCCACCGCCTACCTCCCGCCCGGCGCGGCGGAGCGGCACGGTGTGCACGTCGTCCCGCTGGAGGTCCGGCTGGGGGAGCGCACCGCGCAGGACGGCATCGACGTCACCCCGGCGGAGCTGATCACCGCGCTCGCCGACCGCGACCTGCTGGTGCAGACCTCCCGGCCGGCGCCGGCGTCGTTCGCCCGGATGTTCCGGGAGCTGCTCGACGACGGCGCCGAGGAGATCGTCTCGGTGCACCTGTCCCGGGAGCTCTCCGGCACCTGGGACGCGGCCCGGGCCGCGGCGCAGGAGGTCGATCCGGAACGCATCCGGGTCGTCGACTCCCGGGCGATCGCGATGGGGCTCGGGTTCGCGGTGCTCGCCGCGTGCGACGCCGCCGCATCCGGTGCCCGCGGTGTCGCGGTGGCGGCTGCGGCGGGAGCGGTGGCGGCCCGCTGCCGGGTGCTGTTCGGGGTCCAGGACCTGGAACGGCTGCGTCGCGGCGGGCGGATCGGGGCGGCGTCCGCGCTGCTCGGCGGGGTGCTGGCGATCAAGCCGTTGCTGCACCTGTCCGAGGGGCGGATCGCGCCGCTGGAGAAGGTGCGGACGACCACGCGGGCCACCGAGCGGCTGGTCGCGCTCGCGGTCGCCGAGGCGGGCGGGCCGGGCGCCCGGCTGGCCGTGCACCACCTGGGCGCCGAGGAGCGTGCCGAGGACATCGCCGACCGGTTGCGCGAGCAGCTTCCCGACGCCGCCGAGCTGCACGTCTCGGAGGTCGGTGCGGTGATCGGGGCGCACGTCGGGCCGGGTCTGGTCGGCGTGGTGGTCGTTCCCGCCGGGACGTAGCGGACGCCGGTACCAGATACCGCCGACACCTCGGGGCGTCCTGGGCCCGTGTGGGCCCGGTCGTCCCCAATCGGCCGGACCGTCCACAGGTGCGCGGATCGCGGGGGCAGCGGGCCCGTCCGCTCCTAGCGTCGAGCGTGTGACCAGGACGGACGGCACCCGTGACGCGGCCCGGCGGCTCGCCGGGTTGAACGGGCACCCGCGTGCCGGGGGTCCAGCGGGGCTGCCGGGGCCAGGGCCCCTGCCGGTGGCAGGGCGTCCGCCGGGTCCGTGGGGTCCGCGGCCGGAGCCCCGGAACCCGGCGGATCCGCCGACGGTGCCGTTGGCCCTCGGCCCGCCGCCGGGCGGTGACGGTCCCGTCGGAGCGTGGCCGGACCCCGACGGGCCGGTCGACGATCTGCGGCACCCCCTCGCCCGTCTCGCCGAGCAGGAGGGCCGCGGGAGCCCGGAGCCCGGCGGGTCCGCCCCGCACCGTGGCCGCCCGTCCTGGGCGCGCCGGGTCGCGCTGCGGTGGCTGCCGCCCTCGCTGGCCGGCGCCCGGGTGGACCCGGGCCGGCCGGGTGCGCTGGTCCTGATCGTGGTCGTGCTGGTCGGCGCGGTCGTCGCCGGTGTCGGGGTGTGGTCGAACCGGCCGACCGCGGAGCCGGTCGGCGGGCTGCCGCCGGTCGCCGTGACCCCCGCGCCGGACGCGGCCGCGCCCGGCGGTCCGGCGCCGGACGACCCGGTGGCCGCGGGCCCGGCGACCGGGGGGCCGCTCGTGGTGAGCGTCGTCGGCAAGGTGGCGCGGCCCGGGCTGGTCCGGATCCCGGACGGGGCGCGCGTCGCCGACGCGGTCGACGCCGCCGGGGGAGCGATGCCGGGGGTCGACCTCGCCGTGCTCAACCTGGCGCGCCGGGTCGGCGACGGCGAGCAGATCGCGGTCGGCGTCCCGCCGGCCCCGGACGCCGCACCGGGGGCGCCCGCCCCGGGCGGGGAACCGGCCTCCGGCGCCGAGCCGGGGAGCGCACCGGGGAGCGCGGCGCCGGGCGGGGCGGGGGCCGGCACTCCGGGGGCCGGCGGCACCGCGGCCGGGAACACCGCGGCCGGGGCGAAGGTCGATCTGAACCGGGCGACCGCGGCGGACCTCGACGCACTGCCCGGGGTCGGCCCGGTCACCGCCACGAAGATCATCGACTGGCGCACGGCGAACGGTCGGTTCAGCCGTGTCGAGCAGCTGCGCGAGGTCGACGGCATCGGCGAGCGGCGGTTCGCGACCCTGCAGGCATTGGTGACGGTCTGAGATGCGCTCCCGGGCCGGCGACACCGGCGAGCGGCCCGCCCCGCCGGACCTGCGCCTGGTACCGGCGGCGCTCGCGACCTGGGCCGCGGTGCTGTGCGGGCTGCTCGGCGGCCCGGCCGGGGGCATCGCGGCCGCGCTGCTCGCCGCGACCGCGGTCCCGGTGGCGCTGTTGCGGGCCCGGATCAGCGCCCGCGCGGCGGCTCCCTCCTCGACGGTCCTGGCGGCCGGTGGGTGCGCGGTGGTGGCGGCCGTGCTGGTGACCGCGCACGCGTCCGCGCTCGCCGCCCACCCGTTGCGTGCCCCGGCCGAGCGGGGCGCCGCGGCCGAGGTGCGGGTCGTGCTCACCGACGACCCGCGGGTGCTGCGCACCGCCGGCGGCGGTGACGAGTCCGGTGCCGCCCGGGCGACCGCACTGGTCCCCGCCGCGCTCGTCACCGCCACCGCGGGGGACACCCGGTACCGGACCGGCGGGAAGATCCTGCTGCTGGCGCCCGCCGACACCTGGACGGGGCTCCTGCCCGGCCAGGAGCTCTCCGCGGCCGGGTTGCTGGCCCCGGCGCAGCGTCCCGACCTCACGACGGCCGTGCTGCGCGTGCGCGGGGCGCCGCAGGAGGTGGGGCCACCGCCGTGGTGGCAGACCGCGGCCGGCTCGTTGCGGGACGGGTTGCGGGCCGCGGCCGGGTCCGCGCTCCCCGAGGCGCCCGCCGGGCTGCTCCCGGGCCTGGCGATCGGCGACACCCGGGCCCAGCTGGCGGAGACCGAACAGGACTTCCGGACCGCGGGGCTCGCGCACCTGGTGGCGGTCTCCGGAGCCAACCCAGCAGAGACCATGTCATGCTAGCAGGGTGAACCCACCGTCCTCACCCCGTCGGGCCGTCGCCTACGCCCGGGTGTCCCGGCTCGCGACCGGCGACGAGCGCGGCCAGCACGACGCGAAGTCCGTCGGCCAGCAGCTCGACGAACTCCACCGGCTCGCCGAGCGGGACGGGGTGGACGTGCTCGCCACGTTCCGCGACGACGGCATCAGTGCATCCCGATATGCGCGCGGCAAGGTCCGCGACGGCTGGCAGGCCACAATGGACATGATCATGTCCGGTGACGTGGATGAGCTGTGGGTCTGGGAGATCAGCCGTGCCACCCGGGACCGGCCGGTGTGGGCCGCGCTGGTCGGGGCGTGCACTGCGCAGGGTGTGAAGATCACGGTCAACGGCCGCGTGCACGATCCGGGCGACCCGGACGACGGGTTCATGCTCGATCTCGCTGCGGCACTGGCGGTCCGGGAGTCCGGCACCACGTCCAAGCGGATCCGGCGCGACGTCGCCGCCCGCGCCCGGAAGGGTCTCCCGCACGGTCGCATCCCGTACGGGTACCGCCGCGTCTACGACCAGCACACGAAGGCGCTGATCCGGCAGGAGGTCGACCCGGACACGGCGAAGATCGTCCGCTATCTGGCCGGGCAGGTCCGGCGCGGTGTCGCGTTCTACCGGCTCGCCCGGAAGATGAACGACGACTGCGTGCCCTCGCCGGAGACGCACCGGATGCACCGGTCAGGGGTGCAGGGGCCGGGCCAACCGTGGCGCGTGGACCAGGTGGAGGACGTCGTCGCCTCGCCGGCGATGGCGGGGCTGCGGGTGCACCAGGGCAAGGTGCTCGACGAGGTCACCGCTGCGTGGCCGGCTATCATCCCGCTCGCGACGCACCGGGCGATCGTGCGGATGCTCGCCGACCCCGCCCGCCGGTCGCAGACCGACGCATCGGCGAAGTACCTCCTCACGGGGCTGGCGACGTGCGGGGAGTGCGGCGGGAAGATCCGCAGGATCAAGAACCGGGGAACTCCGTCGTACGCGTGCGCGGGCAATCGGGCGCAGCACATGGCCGGGGCCCGCCGGTTCTGCGTCAGCCGCAAGATCGAGTTCGTCGACGCCTACGTCACCGACGTGATCGTGGAACGGCTGTCGCAGCCGGACATGCTGGACATGTTCGCCCCGGAGGACAGTGCCGACGCCCGGGCGGCTGCCCGCCGCGACCTGGAGGAAGCCCGGGCCGACCTGGAGGCGCTGCGCGCGGCCGCGAAGGCGCGCACCGTCTCGATCGTCTCGTTCCTGGACCTGGAGCCCGGGCTGGTCGCCCGCGTCGCCGACGCCGAACGCCGCGTGCAGCCGGTCGAGGTACCGGCGCTGTTGGACGAGGTCGCCGGCCCCGACGCGGCCGCCCGCTGGGAGGCGCTGGAGCCGGAACAGAAGCGGGAGATCATCCGGATGCTCGCCGACATCCGGATCATGCGCCGGCCCGGCACGTACCGGGGCCGCACCGACTTCGACCCATCGCTGGTCCGGATCAAGTGGCGGCGGCCGGGACGGCAGGCGGCAGCGTGACCGCCGTCGACTGGGGCCCGGTACCCGGCGTGCCGATGGCCGAGCAGGCGCGGATCGTGTGCCGGCACGGCGGCGGCGCCCGGGTGCACGACGTGGACGCGTTCTGGTCCGAGATGGACGTGTGGCACGGGGCGTCGTGCGGGCCGCTCGCGCCGGCCCCGTACGACCAGCACGACCGGTCGGTCCGTCCGCACCTCGGGGCGGAGGCGTACCAGCGGGAGCCGGCGGCACCTCGGTCGGAGCACCGCCGGTCTCGGCTGTTCCACCGTGCGGGCGGGGCGTGGCCGGAGTGGGTGGGGCGCTGCGAGCACTGCTCCCGGGCGCCCCGGGACCGGCGCGGCCGGCGCACCGTGCGGGGCGAGCACCGGCTGGCGGGGGAGTCGCTGGCGCTGCTGCTCGACGGGGCGGCGTCCTGCTGGCTGGCGGAGATCGACCTGTTCGACCTCGCGAACCACGGCGGGCGGGGCACGGCGGAGGCGATCGTGCGGGGGCGGGCGCGCGTCGCTGCGAGCTGACCACCACCGCATCGGTATGGTTGGACTGTCGCCATTGCAGGCGGCCGGCGAGCGGGCGGCCGACATGAACCGATCCCGCCACCCTTCCCATCGGGTGCCGCCCATGATCCACCGGAGCGGGCACCGACCCGGGACGACGATCCGTCGTGCCCGGAGGCACCGATGCCCGCAGCTCCGAAGCCGCTGGTCCGAGCCCGCATGGTCAAGGCCAGGGCCCTCCAGTCGTACCCCGCCGATCACCCGGTGGCCCGTGACGCCACCCGCCGCTACGCCGTAATCCGCGCCCGCTACGTGCTCGCCGACCTCATGGCCGGCGTCGACCCGCTCCACCCCGACGAGGTCGCTTCCCTGGTCGCAGTGCTGCCGCAGGTCGCCCGCCCCGAGGCGGTGCCGGCGTGACGGCCGGCGGGGCCCCCGCTCGGACCCGGGGGATCGACCGAACGTCGCCGGAGTGGCGGGCAGCCGTGAAGGCTGCCGTCGCCGATGCCCCGCCCGTCGACGACGCGACCCGCGCACGGCTGCGGGCGATGCTCGCCGTCCCGGCCGGTGAGCAGCCGGCGCCGGCCCGTACCGGGGAGGTGGCCGCGTGAACGCCGCGCTGCCGCTCCCGCCGTACGGGAGCCCGGTCGGCCGCCGGGTCGCGGCGACGATGGCGAGGCTGGGCGACGTCGCGTCGGTGACGACGGCCCGTGACCTGCTCGCCGACGCGGTCCACACCGGACACCGCTGGGAAGTCGCCGACGGCGACCGGATCGTGGGCACGCGCCACGGTGCGTCGACCTCGCGGGACCTGACCGGCGAGATGGTCGCCGCATTCTGCCGGGACCGCGCCCTCGGGCATGTGCCCGACGACCCGTTCGGAGGTCGCCTCACCGACGTCCAGGCGGTCGCCGACGAGGTGGCAGACGAGGTTGCGGCCCTGGTCCGGCGGGACGTCGTCCGCGCCGCGCGGACGACGACGCTGTCGCTGGCGGAGTCGGTCGCCCGGCGTGTGCTCGCCTCCCGTATCGCCTGGCTCGACCAGGCCGGTAGGTGCTGGTGGCGACCGGCTGGCCCCGCCGACCCGGTCCGGGGCGGTACCGGCGTGACGGTGCCCCCGCCGATCGGCGGCGACCGGGGCCGGTCCCTGCTGGACATCTTCCGGCGGCTGCCGGCGGACGCGGTGGAGGTCACCGAGGGCGTCGTGCGGGCGGCCGGGATGCCGACGCTGTCGTCTCACGAGCGTCCGCACTGGCCGGACGTCCTGGCCGAGGTTCGCCAGCTCGCCGGTGCTGGCGCGGCCACCCACCCCTGACAAGCAGAACCGGCCCGGGTCGCCACCCGGGCCGGTCCCATCGTCCGTGCTCGTCAGGCGTTCCAGTTCCCTCCCCGGGCGACCGTTCTGACCAGCGCGGACCTCAATCGAGAGGTCGTACGATGCGAGACCAGACTAGCCGATCCGGCAACGGCCCGGCGACCCCGCCGACGTGCCCGGACTGCGGCGCCGAGGCGACCCCGCCCGTCGGCGCCGGCGGGCACCAATCTGCCCCTACCGGCTGGCATCGTGACGGTTGCCCGGTCGCGGCTGCCGAGCGCGACCGCACCCGCGACGACGTAGCCGAGCTGGACCGCCTGCGCGCGGCCGGGGTGCGGCCGCTGCTGCGTCGCCGGCTGGCGTGGACCGAGTGCGTCGCCCTGGAGATCATGGCCGGCCGGCCGGTGCCGCGCCGGCTGCGCCGGCTCGCCGTCGTCAGTGTCGTGAGGGTCGCGCCGACGACGCTGCTGCGGGTCGTGGAGCACGACGGCCTCGTCCTCTCGGCGCAGGTCGCGGACGTTCCGGCGGTGGCGCGATGACGGCCGGGGCGTACCTGGACCCGGACGACGGGCCCCTAGACGACGTAGACGACAAGCGGCCGAGCCTGCATCTGCGCAAGGCGGAGGCCGCTCGGTGGCTCGATGTCGTGTTCGGCGACCGGCGCGGCTACGTCGCGATGGCCTGGGGGCTCGACCCGTTCCGCAACGCCGAGGGCCGCTACGAGCATCGGCGCTGGGTGGAGCGCTCGTATGCGTGGCCGGCGTCTCGGGATGAGCTACTCGGGGAGGTCGCGGAGCTGCTGGCGGCTGCCGACGACGGGAACCTGTCGGTCGACGTCTACGTGACGCCGCACCTGCGGACGAGCCGTGGCCGGCGCGGGCCGACCAATCCCAAGGGCAGCAACGCGCTCCCGCCGACGCTGCTGCACGCCGACATGGACGGCCCGGCGGCGGACGGCGAGTTGTACGACCTGCTGGCGTCGCTGCGGACCGCGTCGGGCACGGACGGGCACGAGCACGGCATCGTCTTGCTGGACGCCCCGCTGGACGATCGGGCCCGCTGGGTGCAGTGCCAGCGTGCGCTCCGCGACCGGCTCGGGGGCGGGGTCGACGACAAGATCGCCGACAACGACCTGCTCCGGCTGCCGGGCACGGTGAACGCGAAGCCGACGGTGCCGGCGTCGGGGCCGACGGGGCCGCCGCTGCCGGTCGCGCCGATCGGCTGGACCGGGCGGGTGTGGTCGCTCGCGGAGCTGGCCGACGTGCTCGGGGTCGATCTGGACCAGCCGGCTCCGCCGTTACCCGTAGCCGCTGGCGGGACAGCGGACGCCCCGGAGACGGTGCCGGCCCCGACGAACCTGCCCGATCGGCTGCGCCGCGCGGTCGACGGGTTCACCGAGGCACCGAACAAGTCCAACGCGTGGCAGCAGCTCGTGTCCCTCGCCGTGGTGTTCGGCTACGGCCGCGACGAGTCGTTCGCGCTGGTGGTGGAGCACGCGCTACCGCACATCGGGCGGTTCGCGCCGCGCGCGCTGGTGGAGTTCGACCGATCCTGGGCGAAGGCGCAGGCGTACCAGGCGCAGCGGCCGGACCGCGATCGGCGACGTCCGGCGCTGAGCCCGGTCTCCGACGGCACCGCTGCGGCCGCTGAGTCAATCGGAGAGCGCGCCGAGCCACTGGCGCTGGACGACGCCCGCGCGGTCGTGATCGCGCCGAGCGAGCGGGCACCGGCGGACCTGCTCGCGGGCCTGCTGGCGTTCCTGCGGACGTGGCTGCTGATGCCGGACGTCGTGCCGCTGGTGGCGGCGCTGGCGGTCGCGGTGGGCGCGCGGGACGGCGAGGGCGACCCGGCGTGGCTTCTGCTGATCTCCGACCCGTCGTCCGGGAAGACGGAGATCATCCGGCTGTTCGACGCGGTGGCGGAGGCGCGTCTGGACGATGTGACTGTCGCTGGCCTGCTGAGCTGGTCGAAGGGCCGGAAGCCGCACCCGGTCGGGGTGCTGACCCGGATCCGGCGCGGCCTGCTGACGCTCGGGGACCTGTCGACGCTGCTGGCCGGCTCTGACCACGGCGGTCGGGACGCGGTGTACGCGCTGCTGCGCCGGGTCGCCGACGGCGAGGTGGTCCGGGACGTTGCGGCCCCGTCGGGCGCGGCCGTGCCCGGGTCGCTGTCCTGGTCCGGCCGGATCCACATCATCGGCGGCGCGACATCGGTGATCGACCGGTACGCGAACCACACGGCCGCGCTCGGTGACCGGTGGCTGTCGTGCCGCCCGCACCCCATGACCCGGGCGCAGAGTCGGGAGGCGGCCCGGATGTGCCGGGCCCGGGACCTGCCTGAGCACCGGGCGCACGGCGCGAAGCTGGTCGCCGAGCTGGTGGCGACGGCGCGGACCCGTCTGGACAACGACGCGGACCTGTCGGAGCCGTTGGCGGCGCTGATCGAGGATGCGGCACAGGTGACGGCGTGGGGTCGGGCGTCGGTGCCGCGCGCGGCCTACGGCCGGCGCGAGGTCGAGGGTGTCGCGACGGTCGAGGCGCCGATGCGGTTGGTGCGGCAGCTCGACGTCGTCGCGCGCGGCGTGCTGGCGCTCGGGCTCTCGGAGCAGGACGCGGCCGTGGTGGTCCGGCGCCTGGCGGTCGACTCGATGCCGGCGCAGCGGGCCGGGGTGCTGCGGGCGCTGGCGGGGTGCTCGGAGCCGGTGAGCACGGCGCAGGTGGCGCGTCTGGCCGGCGAGGCGCCGGGGGCGCGGCCGCTGCACTGGAACGTCACGGCACGGGCGCTGGAGGAGCTGTCCACGGTCGGTGTGGTGGACGCGATCGTCCTCGGTGGGGACGGCTCGGAGGGGCCGGACGCACCGGCTACGGAGAGCGGTACGGCGGCGGACGGCCGGGTGTCGACCCGCTGGCGGCTCGCCGATGCCGATGCCGAGGTCGTCCGCGATGTGATGACCGGTCTGACCTGCATGGATTTGTCACACGAAGCCGGGGCTGCTCCCTCGTGAGGCGCACAGAGATCTCACACGAAGTAGGGGTAGCACCCCCCTCCTCCTCCTCTAAAGGGGCGTTTCGCCCCGCAACGCCAGGCGATCGGGGCGGCGAGCGCCCACCGCCGGCGGTCTCGTCGTCGTCTCGGGGGGTTGGTCCCCCGGTCTCGTGTGACATCCCGACTCAAGATCCACAACCGGAGGTTCTGACCATGCCCACTACCGACCCGACGGGGCCGGCCGCGCTGGCGTTCGACCGGCTGCTGACCGAGGCGCCTCCGGATGTGCTCGCGGCGATCGCGGTGCTCGGTGCGGATCTGCTGCCGCCCGGGCTGGCGGACCAGGTCGAGGCGGCGACGGCAGAGCAGGCGGAGAGCATGACGCTCGCGGCTGGTGCGCTGGACGGGGAGCGGGTGGCGGTCGATCCGCGTTCGGTGCCGGCGTGGGCGCGGTTGGGTCTGGCCGACGCGTTCGCGCGGTGGGCGCTGTGCACCGGTGAGACGTGTCTGCACGCGCCGACTCCGGTCCGTCCGGGGCCGGTCGTGGCGGCGGCGTGGCGGCCAGGGCTGGTGGTGTGCCGGCAGTGCACGCACCTGCTGGCGCTGCGGCCGCGCTCGGACGCGGACATGCGGTGTGACGGGTGTGGTCGGGTCACCGGTGGTGTGGAGGTCGGTGACGGTCTACGCCAGGTGGCGCTCCAGGCGGGGCCGCTGCTGTACATGGCGGGTGCCTGCGGTGAGTGCATGTGGACGGTGTCGTGAGCGGGCGGGACCCGGCGCGCGCGCGAACGGCAACACCGCCCCGGGTGATGGCTGGTGTGGGCGCGGCCCGTGTGGACGTGGTCGCCGGCCCTGCTCCCGCGCTCCCGTCCGTTCCGGCCCGCCCCGATGTCCCGGCATCCCCGGACCGGCAGCGGCGATCTCAGGGGCCCGTAGCGCTGGCGCCGGAGCACCGGCGCCGTGGCGCGGAGGCGGCGGAGGTCGGCACCCTCGGGCACGGGCTGGGGCCGGAGTCGTCGGCGTCGCGGCGCGTCGGCGAGGCGGCCCGTGCGGTGCTCGGTGCGAGCCCGGCCGGCTGGGTGCCGCTGGTGCGGCTGGGGGCCGCGCTGGTGTCGACGGTGCCGGGTGGCCGGTTCGACGTCGCCGACCCGGACGACGTGGCGATCCTGGCCCGGATGCTGGCCGCGTGGACGTCGCGGTGGCGCCGGTTCGGCGTGGAGTTCGGGGAGGTCGCGGGCGGCTCGGTGTGGACGGCGCGCTGCCCGTCGCGGAACGCGGAGACGTCGACGCTGTGGGTGGCGATCGCGGATCGCTGGTCGCTGGCCCGCTGGGCTCAGCGGGCGGAGCGGGAGCGGCCGCCGGAGCCGGCCGTGCCGGAGCCGGTGGCGGCGGCCGGGCTGGCCGCCGTCGCGGACGCCCTGGCCCCGGACGCGGACCGGGTCGCGGAGGGCCGTAGGAGTGTGGCGTGGTTGCGGGCGGCGGCAGTGGCCGGTGGGGCGCCGTGGCCTCCGCCGGTGTTCTGGCCGTCGACGGGGCGTCCGCCGCGTCCGGAGGAGCGGCCGCCGCCGGTGACGGCCGGCATGACCGACGTGCCGGGCTGTGTGCACGGCCTGCCGACCTGGACAGGGACGCGGTGCTTCCCTGCCGGCCGGGACGGGTGGCGGTGTCGCCGGTGCGGGCGGGTGACGCCGGTGACGCCGACGGTGGCGGGGCCCCGGCTGCTCGCGTGCCGCTGTGTGGTCGGGGAGATCGCGTGCTTGCACCCGGTGGGTGGGCCGTTGGCGCCGCGCCCGGCTGGCGCTGGTCGCGGCCCGGCGCGGGGTGCTCGGTGATCCCGCAGGCGCGGCCGCGCCGCCGTGAGCTGGGTGAGGTGCCGGCTGCCGAGCGGTCGGCGCTGCGGGCCGGGTTCGGGTCGGTGCTGGCGGCGGAGCGGGCGGCGCTGGGGTGGACCGGCGCTGATCTCGCGCACCGGGTGGACGCGCATCCGAGCACGGTGCGTCGGTTGGAGTCGGGGCACCGCCGGCCGACCACGTCGATGGTCTGGCGGCTCGCGCGGGCTCTGCGGCCTCGGGGGACGATCCGGGATCGGGTGGCGGTGGATCAGCGGTTGCGTGCGGCGGCCGGCGGGCTGTTGGTGGTGTCCGAGACGCGGCCGAACCGTCGGCGGGAGCGGGTGCGTGCGGAACTGGAGGCGGCGGCGCGTGCTGCGGGCGGGCCGGTGGTCGGCGACCAGAGCGAACGCCTCGGGCCGCTGGTCGTCGCCGAGCTGGCCCGGGAGTTCGGAACGTGGGCGTGACCGGGCTGCTCCGGGCGTGCGCCGCCCCGGGCGGCTACTCGCTGGCGTCGCTGGGCACGCCGCCGATGCCCTCCAGATCGGTGAGGTCACCGTCGTCGTTGTGCTTGCGCAGTTCCTGGTCGTCGGCGACGCCGACTCGTTCGGCCTGTCGCACGAACTCGCGGACGTCATTGAGGGTGACCTCCTGGGTGAGGTCGAGGAAGACATGCACGTAGGTCGCCATGCGGCGGGACGATAGCGGCGCCACGACCCGCAGCCGAGACCAGGCTGGCCGGTCCCGGCGCGGCGTCTCCGGGTGGCGGTCCGGTTCGCGATCGTGAACCGGGTGAACGGGGTCGGTGCCGCCGGCGTCGCGGCCGTGCTGTGCTGGCTGGTGTGGACGACGTGGAGCGGCGGCGCCGGCTGGTCGAGGCGGGGCACCCGGCGGTGACGGGGCCGGGGCGCCTCCCGGTGTCGGGGCTCGCCGGCCGCGACCCTGGGGGCATGGCGGAGCAGAGCGAGCAGGAGGCGGACCGGTCGTGGCCGCACCCGGCCAGTGAGCGTGCCCGGGAGTCGCAGACCTGGCGAACGCCGGCGGAGGGCTACCCGGTGTCGGAGGGCGGGGCGGGCGCGTGGGCGGAGCCGGATGGGCCGGGGCAGGCTCCGCCGCCGATGACCGGGACCGGGGTCGCGTACAGGGTGGGGTGGCTCCACGGCACCGCCGGGCCGGACGACGGCGGGCCGGGGGCGGCGTAGGCGCTCGCCGGTCGCGGTAACGGCCGCTTGCCTGCGTCCGATTAAACTCCCGATAAGGCATGTTATCGGGAGTCAGAATTGGGGACGGTCATGATCGACAGCGCGGGTGTGGACCTGGTGCCGGCCGAGACGGGCACGGCCCTCGCGGTGCGACCCGCCGTCGACGCCTACCTGTCCGAGGCGACCCGGGCGCGGATCGTGGAGTCCGTGCCCACCAACACCCGCCGCGCCTACTCCCGCCAGTGGGCCGCGTTCACCGACTGGTGCGACCTCGCCGGCCGCACCGCCCTGCCGGCGACGCCGGAGACGCTGGCCGAGTACGTCGCCCAGCTCGCTGACGCCGGCCAGGCCCCGACGTCGATCGAACAGGCCATCGCCGCCGTCCGCACCGCGCACCGCACGGCCGGCCACCGGGGTGCCCCGGACACCGAGGCGGCCCGCCGGGTGCTGCGCGGGCACCGTCGGCAGCGCGCCGAGAGCGGGGGCCGCGCCCGCCAGGCTGTGCCGGTCACGATCGACAGCCTGCGGGCGATGGTCGACACCACCGACCCGGCCACTGCGCGCGGCCTGCGGGACCGGGTCGCCCTGGTGCTCGGACTTGCCCTCATGGGCCGGCGCTCCGAGCTGGTCGCACTGGACCTGGACGACGTCACCGAGACCGACGACGGGCTGCTGGTGTTGATCCGGGCGTCGAAGACCGACCAGGACGCGCACGGTGTCGAGGTCGCGATCCCGCACGGGCAGCACGCCGACACCGACCCGGCCCGGCTGGTGCGGGCGTGGCGGGCGATGCTCGCCGAGCACGGGCACACGACGGGCCGGCTGCTGCGGTCGGTGACCCGGCACGGCCGCATCGGGTCGTCGCTGTCTGCCGACGGGCTCGGTGACCTGGTGCAGGCCGCCGCCCGGCGGGCCGGGCTGCCGAACCCGGGCGGCTACTCCGCGCACTCGCTGCGCGCGGGCGGGGCGACGGCCGCCTACCGGGCCGGGGCGCCGGTGTCGACGATCGCCGCCCACGGCCGGTGGGCGCCGGGCTCGCCGGTAGTGCTGTCCTACGTGCGGTCGGTCGACCGGTGGCGGGACAACGCCCTGGCCGGCGTGGGGCTGTGACCGTGCTCGTGGCGCTCCAGGTGTGGGCGCAGATCGTCGGGCCGGTCATCGCGGCCGTCGCGGCAGGGGCATCGTGGATGAGCGCGAAGGCGTCGTTGCGCACCGCCGGTCGTGCCGATCAGACGGCCGCCCGGGCGGCGGAGGCGCTGTCGCGGGTGACCCGACCGGAGCTGAACTACATCGCGATCAGTCCGAGGGGTGCGCGGGTGACATCGTCGCCGTTCGTGGCTGACCTGGTGCTGCGCAACGACTCCCCGCACTCCGGCTACGTGTCGGCGGTGCGGGTCGTTCGGCGCAGCGACGGCGTCGTGCTCGCCGAGGCGTCCGGGCTGGACGTGCCGATCCTGACGACGCCTGAGCACACCTACGTGCCCATCGGCCGGATGACGGCGGCGTTCCCGGACGGTGACCGGTCCGGCTGGCCGACCGACGAGCCTCCGATCATGTGCACCGTCGAGTTCACCGACGCTGCCCGGCTGGCCCGCTGGCGGCAGTCCGCCTACAGCAACGAGGGTCGCGACGTTGACGAGCGTGTGGGCGGCGGGACGGTGGTGTTCACCTACTCCGACGCACGCCAGGCGTACGAGCCGGTACCTGCCGGGGTGGACCCGGATGCGCGCAGGCCACGGCGGGGTCGGTTGCGCTTGGCGTACGCGGCGCTGCGAGGGCGGCTCGACTGAGAACACCCGGGTGCACTGCCGGGCCCGTACTCGCGTCTCCCTCCCTGACCGCGCGCCTCCCGCCCGCTTGCTGGGTCCGCCGCCGGCTCAGTAGCGCCGGCGAGCCGAGGTCGTCGGCGACCAGCCGAGCCCGGCCGCGCTGTCGTCGGGCACCAGGTTCGCGCCGGCGTCCATCGTCAGCGGCCGCTGGAACGCCCGGGCGGCGTCGTACTCCTCGGGCCCGGTGAGCGGCACGTCGCCGCGTGCGGCGCGCCGGTTGTCGTCGGCCAGGTCCCGCATGAGGGCGACGCAGGCCGGGCAGATGACGTCGCGGCCGAGGTCGCGGCCGCCGATCCGGCCGCCGGCCCGTTCCCCGCAGAACGCGCAGGTCAGCTCGCCGGCGGCCCGCTCCGTCTGGTCGTCGCCGCGTTCGGCGAGCAGATCGGCGACGACCCGGTCGGCGCAGCCGGCGCAGGTGAGCGCGGCGGTCGCGGTCGGCGGGAGGGGTCCGTCCCCGGTGGGGGTGCCGACGGCGGGGCGGCCGCACAGCACGCAGGCGGCCATGTCGACGGGGTCGACGACGGAGCGGATCGCGGTACCGGCCACGGCCTTGACCTCCATGCCCTCGTGCGGGGACTTGATCTCGGTGAGGCGGGTGAACGGCGACGTGCCGTGGAGGACGGGTCCCCAGGTGTAGAGGTCGAGGTCGGTGATCTCGCGGACGCCGCCCCGGTGGCGGGCGCCGCCGTCGGGGACCCGGTAGCCGATGCCGTAGGACTGGCCGTCGCCGGCGGCGCGGGCCAGGGCGCGGGCGTCGCGGCCGTCCCTCGTGTCGATGTAGCGGGCGGTGGCGACCAGCGCGCCGGCACCGGCCGGCCAGCGGGTGCCGTCCGGCGCGGTCGCGGGTAGGGCGGGGTCGCCGGGGCGCAGCTCGCGGATGTCGGTGGTGATGCCGGCGGTGCGGTTCCAGTCCTGCCCGACGCAGAACCCGGGCCGGCGGGCCCGCAGTGTGCGGGCGAAGCATCCGACGGCGAGCCGGTCGCCGGTGTCGTCGACGACGCCGGTGAGGGCGACGATCGCGGTCACGGTGCCGGGGCCGACGGTGGCGGTGCTGCTGGTCGTGCTGGTGGGGGCGCTCACCGCTCCAGGGTCGCGACCAGCGCCGGCGGCACGACCGAGGCGCGCCGCTACGGCCGGCCCGGTCCGGCGTGCTCGCGGTGCTCGCGGGCGAGCCGGAGCCCGGCGTCGCGGGTGATCCGCAGGTGCACCCCGCCGGCCGCGCACCGGGAGCAGGCGGTCCAGCACAGGTCTCCGTCCGGGCTGGAGGCGACGACGGCGCGCAGGCCGTCGGTGGACCGGCAGGACCAGCAGGCGACGGCGACGGGGCAGGGCTCGGGCACGGGGACCACCTCCGTGCTGGTCATCGCCGGCGGGTGCTCGGGCGTTCCGGCCGGCCGGATGTGTGGCCGGTGCGGGCCCGGCGTGGCCGACGGCCACCACCGGCGAGCGGTGCGTTCCCGGCGAAGGTCTGGCCGTCGATCGGCCGGGCCGGCGGCTCGCGGAACACCCGGCTGCCGGTGAGCCGGCGGAGCGTCCGCCGGCCGGGCCGCTCCACAGTTCCCCATCCGGCGCAGGCGGTGCAGTGGCGGACGAACCGGCGGGTCTGTGGGTGCCGGTGGGTGCGCTCACCCCGGCAGCACCGGCACGTTGCCCAGGGCCGCACCGTGCACCAGGCGATGGGCACGACGGCGGCGACCATGATCAGGATCGGCCACCACGGGACGTTCACGAAACGCTCCGTCCGGTCGAGGTGCGCCACCCGTCACGGGAGGCGTTGCACGTGCTGTTAGTGCAGGTCAGGGCGTTGCATCGGGTCGGTCGGCGGGTCAGCCGGGGCCGGATGTGACACCTGCGGGCCGTTGCGGGCCGCGCCGGGCCGGATTCCCCGGATACGCGCGATCGCGAGGGCGAGGTCGGTGCTGCGCCGGCGCACCCCCTCGCCGCGACCGTTCCTGCTGGTCAGGGCCCGGATCATCGGGTGGCGCAGGCTGTGCCAGCGGGTCACGTCGCGCCGGATCGTGCTCGATCGGAGGCGCAGGACGTGAAACGGGGCGTCGCAACGCGTGCAACGCCCCGTTTCATGATCATGGTTGCTGGTCGTTCTCCGGCCGGCCGGACAGCCGGTCGACCACTGCCCGCGCCTCCCGGTCGTCGAGGAGCTGCCAGCCGTCGTGCTCGCGGCGCTCGACGGTGACCGCGCCGTCGCTGGACTCCCGGACCCGGTACCGGCGGCCGCCGTCCAGGTGCTCGGACACCCGCTCCCGGCCGGTCATTGGGAGCCCTCCGGCCGCACCGACCAGGTGCGCCGGCTGGCCGCGCCCGGACCGGCCAGCAGGGTCACGGCGGCGACGTAGTCGTCTGCGTCGGTGCGGGTCGGGAACCGCAGCGGCGGCGACGTCCACGTGCCGTGGTCCGGGTGCGGCTGGGTGTAGGTGACCAGGTGCGGGCCGACCTCGGCCGGGGCCGGCTCGGCGGCCAGCGACGGGCAGGCGGCGTCCCGGCACGGCTCGCCGGGCCCGGCACCGCAGGCGTCGGGGAAGCCGGTGCACGCCGGCGTCGGCGCGTAGCCGGGCTCCGCGCACTCGCCGTGCCCCTGGGCGGTGTCGTGGCCGGAGGCGTGCACCAGTGCCAGGACGTCGCCGTCGGAGACACCGCACCAGCGGCACTCGCCCGGCCGGTCGTCGGGGAACCCCCGGTCGGGTGGGCCGGTGTGCAGGACGTCGCGGACGGCGTCGCGGATCCGGTCCGGGCCGGTCATCCGAGCACCACCGGCAGCAGCAGGACGGTCAGGGCGAACGTTACGGCGGCCGCGCCGGCGCTGGCGGCGAGTGCGGCCAGGATCCGGGCGGTGCCGGGCCGACGTGCGGTCAGCGGCCAGGTCTGGGGGTGGGCGCGGTGCCGGGCGGGCCGGCGGCGCTGGGGGAGGGGTCGGGCAGGATCGGACACGGGCGTGACCTCCAGGGGGTCGCGTCAAGGCCCTGGTCGCGCGGGTGCGATCCGCCGGCCGGGGCCGTCTACATGTCCTCTGCTGGACTCGCCGGCGCCAACGTCGCTGTCGTGACGGGCGCCGTGCTGCTCCTGCTCCGCGCGTTGCGCACCGACCCCCGGCTCGCCGCGGCGGCCGCGCTGCTCGCGCTGATCGGGTTCGTGCTGCTGGCCCGGCCGTCGCCGTCGGTGCTGCGGGCCGCGGTGATGGGCGCGGTGGTGCTGCTCGCGCTCGCGGCCGGGCGGGCCCGCTCCGCCGTACCGGCGCTGGCGGCCGCCGTGCTCGGCCTGCTGCTGTACGACCCGGCGCTGGGCGTCGACGCCGGGTTCGCCCTGTCGGTCGTCGCCACCGGTGCCCTGGTGCTGCTCGGTCCGGGCTGGACGGCGGCGTTGAAGGACCGGGGCGTGCCGTCCGGACCGGCCGAGGCACTCGTCGTCCCGGTGGCGGCTGCGCTGGCGACCGCCCCGCTGATCGCCGGGCTGAACGGGCAGATCGGCCTGGTCACGATCGTGGCGAACCTGCTCGCGGCCCCCGCCGTGGCACCGGCGACCGTGCTCGGGGTGCTCGGTGCCGTGCTCTCGGCGGCGAGCCCGGAGGCGGCGTGGGCGTGCGCGTGGCTGGCCGGGCCGTTCGTGCACTGGCTGGTGCTGGTCGGCGACCGCGCGGCCGCCGTGCCCGGGGCGACCGTGCCGTGGCCGGCCGGGACGGGCGGCGCGCTGCTGCTCGCCGGTCTGCTGCTGGGACTGCTCGCGATGGGGCGGGTGCCGCGGCTGCGGGCGCTGCTGGTGGCGCTGCTGGTCGGCGCGCTGATCGTGCTGGTGCCGACCCGGTTCGTGCCACCCGGCTGGCCGCCCGCCGGGTGGCGCGTGATCGCCTGCGACGTCGGTCAGGGCGATGCGCTCGTGCTCGCGACCGGGGTGCCCGGCCACGCCGTCCTCGTCGACACCGGCCCCACCGACGACGCCGTGGACGCCTGCCTGGACCGGCTCGGGGTACGGGTACTGGAGCTCGTGGTGATCACGCACTTCCACGCCGACCACGACGGCGGCCTGGCCGGAGCGGTGCGCGGCCGGGCGGCGCGCGGCGTCGCCGTGGGCCCGGTGCGCGACCCGGCGTCCGGGCTGCGTGAGATCGCCCGCATCGCGGGGGCCGCCGGGGCCCCGGTCGTCGGGCTCGCGCGCGGTGCGGTCCTCGGGTGGCCCGGCCTGCGCCTGGAGGTGCTCGGCCCGGTGCACCCACCGTCCTCGGTGGACGGCGACGACGGGACCGCGGTCAACGACGGCTCGCTGGTGCTGCGGGCCGGCACCCCGGCCGGGACGGTGCTGCTCACCGGCGACGTCGAGCTCGCCGCCCAGGACGACCTGCTCGACGCGGGCGGCGACCTGCGGGCCGACGTGCTCAAACTGCCGCACCACGGCTCGCGCAAGATCGTTCCGCGGTTGCTGGACACCGTGCGGCCGCGGGCCGCGCTGATCAGCGTCGGCAACGGCAACACCTACCGGCACCCGAACCCGGAGCTGGTGGACCGGCTCGAACGCTCGGGTGTGGCCGTCGCCCGCACCGACCGCTCCGGCGACGTCGCCGTCACCGGTGACGACCCCGGCGGGCTGACACTGGTGGCCCGCGGCGACCCCCGCCCGGCCCCGGGCCGCCGCGGCCGCGGGCCCCACCGGCGGCAGCCGGGGGCCCGGCGCCCGGTCCGGGGGCGGAACGAGGCCGGGCGGAGGAGCCCCGGTGCCTCAGCCGCGCTGCGCGAGCGCCTCGCGGACGGCGGCGCTGGTCGACGGCACCGTGGCCGTCGGACCGACCTCGCCGGACACGGCGTCCAGCGTCTTCAGGCCGTCACCGGTGATCATCAGGACGGTCTCGGCGTCCGGGTCGAGCGCGCCGGCCTCGAGCAGCTTGCGGGTGGTCGCGACCGTGACCCCGCCCGCGGTCTCGGCGAACACGCCCTCGGTCTCGGCGAGCAGCCGGATCCCGGCCACGACCTCCTCGTCGGACACGTGCCCGATCGAGCCGCCGGTGCGGCGCACCGAGTCCAGCACGTAGGGACCGTCCGCGGGGTTGCCGATCGCGAGCGAGCGGGCGATCGTGTCCGGCTTCTGCGGCTGGATCACGTCGTGACCGTCCTCGAAGGCCCGCGCGACCGGCGAGCAGCCGGTGGCCTGGGCACCGAACACGGTGTACGGGGTCGGCTCGACCAGGCCCAGCGTGGCGAGCTCGGTGAACCCCTTGTCGATCTTGGTGAGCTGCGAGCCGGACGCGACCGGGACCACGACCTGCTCGGGCAGCCGCCAGCCGAGCTGCTCGGCGACCTCGAACCCGAGGGTCTTGGAGCCCTCGGCGTAGTACGGGCGGACGTTGACGTTCACGAACGCCCAGTCCTCGTGCTCGGCGGCCAGCTCGGTGGCGAGCCGGTTGACGTCGTCGTAGTTGCCGTCCACCGCGAGCAGGGTGCCGCCGTACACCGCGGTGGTGATGATCTTCGGCTGCTCCAGCGAGGACGGGATCAGCACGACCGAGTCCCAGCCCGCGCGGGCGGCGGCGGCCGCGACGGCGTTGGCCAGGTTGCCGGTCGAGGGGCAGCAGAGCACCGAGAAGCCGAGCTCACGGGCGGCGGCCAGGGCCACGGCGACCACGCGGTCCTTGAACGAGTGCGTGGGGTTGCCGGTGTCGTCCTTGACCCAGACCTTGCGGATGCCGAGCGCCGCGGCGAGGTTGTCGGCCTCGATCAGCCGGGTCAGCCCGGGCTCGGTGTTCGCGTGCTCGTGCACGGTGCTCGGCACGGGCAGCAGGTCCTTGTAGCGCCAGATCGACTTCGGGCCGGCCTCGATCGACGCCCGGGTCACCGCGGGGAAGTCGTAGGCCACCTCGAGCGGGCCGAAACACTGCGGGCAGGCGAACTCCGCCGCGAGCGGAACCTGGTGCCCGCACTCCCGGCAGGACAGCGCACGCGCCGGCCCCAGGTCGTAGGAGGTGGTTTCGGGCGCAGCAGTGAGAGTCACGAGATCTCCTCATCTGTCCCGCCGGGCGGCGGGTCGGAATTGGCACCGTGTTCGTCGACGTCCGGGCACACGCGTGGACGCGCGGCCGGGCGGATCGTCGTGCGACGCCGGTTGCCGGGGCTTCAACGGGCCGTTCCCTCTGCCCCTCTGGATGAGCCGTATTCGGTTGTGTGTCCGGGCCGGGGACCGGCCGGAGCGAGGAGGACGTTACGTGACGTCGTGTGTTCGTGGCCAGCCGCCACCTCGATCCCGGACGCGGCCGACCGCTCGTCGGGGGTGTGCGCCACGATGGGGACCGTGAGCAGGACCCGTGACGCCGGCACCCCACCCGCACCGCTGCAGCTGGTCGTCGGGGACGAGGAGTTCCTGGCCGAACGGACAGTGTCCGACCTGGTCAGACGGGTGCGCGAGCACGACTCCGAGGTCGAGCTGCACCGGCTGCGGACCTCCGAGGTCGCGCCTGACGAGCTCGCCGGGCACCTGAGCCCCTCGCTGTTCGCGGAGGGCCGCGTGATCGTGCTCACGCACGCCCAGGACGCGACCAAGGACATGGTCACGGCGATCTCGCGGTACGTGCGGGACCCGGCCGAGGGGATCGTCCTGGTCGTCCAGCACGCGGGCGGCGCCAAGGGCAAGGCGCTGGTGGACCTGATGAAGAAGTCCGGAGCGCACGTCACGACCTGTGCGCGGATCACCCGTGCCGACGAGCGCTCCGACTTCGTGCACGCCGAGGTCCGGCGCAACGGCGGGTCCATCACGCCGGGCGCCCTCGCGGTGCTCGTCGAGGCGGTCGGCTCCGACCTGCGCGAGCTCGCATCGGCGGCCGGTCAGCTCGTCTCCGACACCGGCGGGCGGATCGACGAGGCCGGGGTGCGGCGCTACTACCGGGGCCGGGCCGAGTCGTCCGGCTTCGCCGTGGCCGACGCCGCCGTCGCGGGTGACCGCCGGGGTGCGCTGGAGGCGTTGCGCTGGGCCCTGGTGCTGGGCGTCCCGCACGTGCTGATCGCCGACGCGCTCGCCGACTCGGTCCGCACCCTCGCCAAGGTGGGGTCCGCCGGCCGCGGCGACCCGAACCGGCTGGCGAGCGAGCTGGGCATGCCGCCGTGGAAGATCCGCAAGGCGCAGGGGACGGTCCGGCAGTGGCGGCCCGAGCAGCTGGCGGTCGCGATCGCCGCGACCGCCGGGGTGAACGCCGACGTCAAGGGCGTCGCCGCGGACCCGGAGTACGCGCTCGAGCGGGCCGTGCTCGCCGTCGTGGACGCCCGCGGGGCCCGCTGACCGGCCGCACACCGACGGCCGAACAGACGAGGGCCGCACAGACGACGGCTGCACAAACGACGACGGCGCCGCCCCGAGCGGGGCGGCGCCGTCGTGCGGTGAACCGTGGGGCTCAGGCGCCCGTCTGGTTGAGGCGCTTCGCCATGGCCGACTTGCGGTTCGCGGCCTGGTTCTTGTGGATGACGCCCTTGCCGGCCGCCTTGTCCAGGGCCCGGGCCGCCTTGCGCTGCAGCTCGGTGGTGTTGTCGGCGCCCTGGTCAGCGGCCTCGCGGAAGTGGCGGATGGCGGTCTTGACCGACGACTTCACCGACTTGTTGCGCTGCCGGCGCTTCTCGTTGGTCTTGACCCGCTTGATCTGCGACTTGATGTTGGCCACGTCTGCCTCTGGTCTTCCTGCCTGCTCAGTACGGCTGGTCTGCTTGCTCTGCGTCTCTGGCTTGCTCTGCGTCCGGTCCGCTCCGGCGGCACCGAACGGCATGGCTGGAGAGAGGGTCCAGGGCCGTTCCGGGCGAGCACGCCGAGCGCTCGACGCACAAGGTTACCAGCGGCGTGCCGGGGTCCCGCTGCGGGTCACCGGAGCCCGGTCGGGGCCCGCCGGCCGCCCCGCGGTGGCCCGTGCCCGGTACCACCGCACCCGTCCCGCGCGACATGGGACGATGGGCGCGAGTGCCACCTGCCCCGACGCGACTGCGAAAGCCGAGTAGAGCCGAGTGACGACGTACGCCGACCGCACGTTCACCCCGCCGGAGCGTATCCGGAACTTCTGCATCATCGCGCACATCGACCACGGCAAGTCCACACTGGCCGACCGGATGCTGCAGATGACCGGGGTGCTCGAGGCGCGTGACTACCGGGCCCAGTACCTGGACCGGATGGACATCGAGCGCGAGCGCGGGATCACGATCAAGGCGCAGAACGTGCGGCTGCCGTGGAGGGCGAAGGATGCCGACGGCGTCGAGACCGACCACGTGCTGCACCTGATCGACACACCCGGGCACGTGGACTTCACCTACGAGGTGTCCCGGGCCCTGGAGGCGTGCGAGGGCGCGATCCTGCTGGTCGACGCCGCGCAGGGGATCGAGGCACAGACCCTGGCCAACCTGTACCTGGCCATGGAGAAGGACCTGCACATCATCCCGGTCCTCAACAAGATCGACCTGCCGGCGGCGGAGCCGGAGCGGTACGCCGCGGAGATCGCCCACATCACCGGCTGCGAGCCGGAGGACGTGCTGCGGTGCTCGGCCAAGACCGGTGACGGGGTCGAGGCCGTGCTGGACGCCGTCGTCGCCCAGGTACCGGCGCCGGTCGGCGAGTCCGACGCCCCGGCCCGCGCGATGATCTTCGACTCGGTCTACGACACCTACCGCGGCGTCGTGACCTACGTCCGTGTGGTGGACGGCAAGCTCACCCCGCGGGCGAAGATCAAGATGATGTCCACCGGTGCCGAGCACGAGCTCCTCGAGATCGGCATCGTGTCCCCGGAGCCGAAGCCGTCCGACGGCCTGGGGGTCGGCGAGGTCGGCTACCTGATCACCGGGGTGAAGGACGTCCGCCAGTCGAAGGTCGGTGACACCGTCACCACCAAGCGCGGCGGCGCGGAGTTCCCGCTGACCGGCTACCGCGAGCCGCAGCCGATGGTCTACTCGGGGCTGTACCCGATCGACGGCTCGCAGTACCCGATGCTGCGCGAGGCGCTGGACAAGCTCCAGCTCAACGACGCGGCACTCACCTACGAGCCGGAGACCTCCGGCGCGCTCGGCTTCGGCTTCCGCTGCGGCTTCCTTGGCCTGCTGCACCTGGAGATCACCCGGGACCGTCTGGAACGCGAGTACGACCTGGACCTGATCTCGACCGCGCCCAACGTCGTCTACCAGGTCACCACCGACGACGGCACCGAGCTCGAGGTGACCAACCCCAGCGACTGGCCCGAGGGCAAGATCGCCGAGATCCGGGAACCGATCACGAAGATCACGATCCTGGCGCCCGCGGAGTTCGTCGGTGCGATCATGGAGCTGTGCCAGAGCCGGCGCGGCCAGCTCGGCGGGATGGACTACCTGTCCGAGTCGCGGGTCGAGCTGCGCTACACGATGCCGCTCGGCGAGATCATCTTCGACTTCTTCGACGCCCTGAAGTCCCGTACCCGTGGCTACGCCAGCCTCGACTACGAGGAGGCCGGCGAGCAGGCGTCCGACCTGGTCAAGGTCGACATCCTGCTGCAGGGGGAGCCGGTCGACGCGTTCTCCGCGATCGTGCACAAGGAGTCGGCGTACTCCTACGGCACCTCGATGGCGACGAAGCTGCGCGAGCTGATCCCGCGCCAGCAGTTCGAGGTGCCGATCCAGGCCGCCGTCGGCTCCCGGATCATCGCCCGGGAGACGATCCGGGCGATCCGCAAGGACGTGCTCGCCAAGTGCTACGGCGGCGACATCAGCCGCAAGCGCAAGCTGCTGGAGAAGCAGAAGGAGGGCAAGAAGCGGATGAAGACGATCGGCCGCGTCGACGTCCCGCAGGAGGCCTTCGTCGCCGCGCTGTCCACCGGCGGCGGCCAGGCCACGGAGAAGCCCAAGAAGTAGCGGGACCGGCACTCGCCGGCACCGGATATGGAGCGGGCCCGACCCCCGAGGGGGTCGGGCCCGACGTGTACGTGGGGGAGGAGGGAGCTACAGGACGGATCCCGTGCGGGGGCCGGGGATGGTGCTGTCGCAGGCGGCGGGGCGCGCGGCGGGAGCACGGCGGGGGGACAGGATGCGCTGCACCCGCTGGCAGACCGACTCGACGACGGTCCGCCCCTCGGCGGAGAGGTGCACGAGGACGCGGCGGCGGTCGAGCGGGTCGGCCGACCGGTAGGCCAGCTTCTTCTCGACCAGGCGGTCGACGATGCGGGTCGCCGTGGGAGCGGGGAGCGACGTGTGTCCCGCGATCTCGCCCATGCTGCGGCCGGTGCCGCGGGCGAGCATCAGCAGGACCCGCCAACCGTCACGGCTGACATCGGTCGAGGACGGGTTGGTGGACAGGGCGCTGGCCACGGCGTGGTCGACCCGGTCCAGGAACTCGACGACACCCGCGGCTCCAGGCGTCGGGGCGGCCATGGTGGCCGTCCCCGACGCCCGTCGACTGAAAGGCTCGGTCACGATGACGGACTGTACTTGTCATTCGGCCGAAATCCGACACTATCCTGGGGAAACCCGTTCACAGCGCCGGGCGGTCGTCACACTGCGGTGACGAACATGGCGTGGACCAGGGCCGATGGTCCCGGGGGACCACCGTCCGGGTGGATCACGACTAGATCACACCCCGATCACGTAACGCCTCAGCGGGTGAGCACGATCTTCCCCGCCGTCCGTCCGGCCGCCATCGTCTCGAACGCCTCGGCCGCGGAGTCCATCGGCAGCTCGGTCCCGATCTCCGGCGCGATCCCGGCGGTGGCGACGAAGTCCATGAGCTGGGCCAGCTCGTCGCGCGTCCCCATGGTCGACCCGACGACCTCGAGCTGTAGGAAGAACAGCCGCTGCAGGTCCGCCGGCGGGTTCGGGCCCGAGGTCGAGCCGCAGATCACGATCCGGCCGCCCGGGCGCAGGGCGCGCATCGAGTGCTTCCACGTGGCCTCGCCGACCGACTCCATCACGGCGTCGACCTTGCCCGGCAGCTTCGCCCCGGACTCGAAGGTCGCGTCCGCGCCGAGCCGCTCGGCCAGCGCCCGCTTCTCCTCGTCGCGGCCGGTGACCCACACCTGGAACCCGGCGGCCTTCCCGAGCTGCACGAGCGCGGTCGACACACCGCCGGAGGCACCCTGGACGAGCACGGTCTGGCCCGGCTGCAGCCCGGACCGGGTGAACAGCATCCGGTAGGCGGTCAGCCACGCGGTGCCGAGCACCGCCCCCTGCGCCGGGGTGAGGCCCTTCGGGGCGGGGATCGCGTTGCGGGCCGGGACAATCACCCTGTCGGCCATCGTGCCCTGGTGCTTCTCGGTGAGCAGCGTGCGCCGGGGGTCGAGGGTCTCGTCCCCGCGCCAGTCCGGGTCACCGATGATCGGGTAGAGGACGACCTCGGTGCCGTCGGGGAGGGTCCCCGCACCGTCGCAGCCGAGGATCATGGGGAACTGGTCGGGCTTGATCCCGACGCCGCGCAGCGTCCAGAGGTCGTGCATGTTGA
>NZ_FOUY01000021.1 GCF_900115005.1 Pseudonocardia ammonioxydans
CTGGCGCCAGATCTGGTCGAACAACCCTCAAGAGCGGCTGAACAAGGAGATCCGCCGTCGCACCGACGTGGTCGGGATCTTCCCCGGCCGCGACTCCCTGATCCGCCTCGTCGGCGCCGTCCTGGCCGAACAGAGTGATGAGTGGACCGAGAACCGCCGCTACATGGGCCTCGATCTACTGGCCCGCTCACGCATCCGCATCGTCACCACCGAAGCCGCACCGACCGGCAGCGAGGCACTCATGACAACCGAGGCGATAACCGCCTAGAATCCCGAACCAAGATCACGCGGAGTCGATCTCATACACCACTCCGCCGGACGTGACCCGCCTACGCCCAGGAACCGGCGCTGGTGACGGCGGGCTACGCCCTGTTCGCGGGTGGAACGATCCTGCTGTTCCCCGCCGTGCTGACCTTCGCCCGGATCGTGGCCGCCCGCTGTCCGCGGCTGGCATGGTGGGGCGGAACCATCTTCGGCGCCTCCTTGTTCGCCCGGCTCTACTACTCCGGCATCGACCTGACCGCGTTCCAACTGGTCGACACACTCGGCCTCCAACAGGCCACCGAGGTCGTGCTCGAGTCGTATGCTGAGCTGTCCTACGGGCTGTGGCGGATCCCGGTCACCGGCGCACTGGGGGCTCTCGTCGGCATCGTGCTGCTGACGATCGGCGCTTTCCGGTCGGGCACCATCGGCCTCGGACGCGGTGTCCTGCTGCTGTCGTTCGGCTGGGTCTTCATGGGCGTGCTCAAGCAGAGCGACCTCATCTTCGGCGTCCTCGGCGGCGGCGTCGCAATCTGCGTGGTCTTCATCCCGCTGGGCATCGCCGTGCTCCGCGACCGCATCCGCCCGCTCCACACCACCGCCACGCCGATGACAGACACCACGCCTATACGGACGACACCGATAGCCTGGTAAGTGGACATTGGATCCGCAAGATCCGGTCTACCCGAGCCGAGCCGGCAAACTCATCGCCGCAGGTCAGGCACTCATAATCGCCAACGCTTGATCAGGTTGACAAAGGCTCACTGTTCTACGGCGACCGGATCGCCCTGAACTGACACAGACGATCACCGCCCACACACGATCTTCCAGACAGTCCCGCATCCGAAAGCGGCCACAGCGAACAGATTCGCTCGTGCGAGTCACCTCGCCGACGCGGCCAACCCCACCCCGAAGCTCGCCAGTACTGCGCCACTTCCCGCATGAGCCACTTCTTCACGGCCGAGTGGGCGAGCATCGATCGCGCGGAAGCGACGACGGCCGCATAGACCGCAAGCGACGTGAAGCCGATCGCTGCGAACAGGATTCCGAGCACTTCGACCTGCAGAAGTGAACTCGAGGACACCCCAGGCCGTTCCCGTCGCGTGACGAGCGCCGTGGAGTGCAGCGTTCTTCATGCCCAACGTGATCCCCGGCCCCGGGGAGCCCGGCTCCCCGGGGCCGCCGATCAACCCTGCTTGACCGCACCGCTGCCGTTGAGGGGCAGCAGCGGGTAGGCGACCTTGATGCCCGCGGCGTCGAAGCTGCTCTTGAGGTGGGCGCGCAACGCGCGGCCGAGGGCCCACTGCTCGCCCGGCTTGGTCTTGACGATGATCCGGACGGTGACGGATCCGTTGCCGATGCCGACCACCCCGCTGAGGTCCGGCTTCTCCAGGATCTTCATCCTGTTAGCGGGGTCCTCGGCGAACTCGGCGATGCTCTCGCCGATCACCTTCTCGGCGTGGGACACGTCGACGCTGTAGTCCAGCGGGACCTCCACGACGGCGTTGGCCCAGTCCTGGTTCATGTTGCAGACGCGCTGGATGTTGCCGTTGCGCACGTGCCACAGCCCACCGTCGAGGTCGCGGATCTTGGTGATCCGCAGTGTCACGTCCTCCACGGTGCCCACCGCGTCGCCTGCGTCGATCACGTCGCCGACGCCGTACTGGTCCTCGACCATCATGAAGATGCCGGACATGAAGTCCTGCACGAGGTTCTGCGCGCCGAACGCGACCGCGAGGCCGAGCACGCCGGCACTGGCCAGCACCGGGCCGAGATTGATGCCCATCTCGCCGAGGATCATCATGAACCCGACGCCGAAGATAATCGCCGTGGCGATGCTGCGCAGCACCGAACCGATCGTCCGGGCCCGCTGCTCCTGGCGCGTGTGAGCGTCCGCCACCGAGTCCTCGGACCGGTGCAGCACGACCCCCTCGCGCCGGGCCTTGACCTGGCGGATCCGCTGGTGCGAGGTGACCATCCGCCGGACGCCGTGGGTGATCAGACGCCCGGCCACGGCGCGCGCCACCAGCACGAGCACCAGGATGATCACGATGTTGATCAGCCCGGAGATGAACGCGCTGCTGTTCTCGGTGAACCACGACATCCACGGCTCGGCCTGTTGCAGCACCACGCCGGGAGCCGGCGGGGCGGCGTCGGGGTTCGGTTGGCTGAGGAGGGGGAGCACCGTTCACCTTTCTGTACGGACGTACTCGTGCGTCGGCCTCACATCCGCCACCGTTGCTCACGGCGCCGGAACGCCGTGCCCCATCGTGTCAACCGATCTCGGGACCGGCCGCCCCGGGCGTGATCGGCGCCGATCACGCCCGGTGGCGGCCCCCTCCTCACCGCGCGCGGCCGCTCCGGATCACGCCCGCACGGTGTCCGACCGGTCCGGTTCCCCGGCCGGCGCGAACGGGGCGAGCGCGGCGGCGACGCCGGCCCGCAGCTCCCGGCGCAGCGTCGCCTGCTCCTCCCGGTCGGTACGCACCTCGACGATCCGCAGGCCCGCCGGGGCCGCGCGCACCGCGTCGGCGAGCGCCCCGGGGCCGCGGACCTCGACGTACGCCGCACCCGCCGACGCCGCGATCGCCGACACCGCGACGCCGTGCGGCGTGCCGAACAGCCGCTCGACGGTGGCCGACCAGTCCGGGGTCCGGCCGAGCTCCCCGTGCTCCAGCTCGGCGAAGATCCCGCCGCCGTCGTTGGCCGGCACCACGATCGTCAGGTCCGGCACCCGCTCCCCCGGACCGGTCAGCAGCCCGTTGCGGTCGTGCAACAGCGTCAGGTCGCCGAGCAGCGCGTACACCGGCCCGTCGTGCGCCAGCGCGGCACCGACCGCCGTGGACACCACGCCGTCGATGCCGCTGGCCCCGCGGTTGGCGATCACCCGGACCGCGGGCCGGCCGGGAGCGGCCAGGTCGAGGTCGCGGATCGGCATGCTCGGCCCGGCCACGAGCAGCGAGTCCGCGGGCAGGGCCCGCATCAGGTCCCGCGCCACGCGCGGTTCGTCGAGCCGGTCGGGCCGGTCCCGCCCGTCGGGGATGCGGTCCAGCGCCGCCGACGCCGCCTCGTCGGCCTCCCGCCAGCGGCGGGTCCAGTGTTCCGCCGTCACCGGCCGGGTCGGCGGCGCCAGGGCCGCCACCACGAGGTCCGCGGTCCGTACCGGGTCCGCCACCCGCGGCCCCGGCTCCACCACGATGTGCGAGCGGGCCGCGCGCAGGTAGGCGAGCGTGCCGCGGGACAGCCCCGGCCGCCCCGACGTGACGACCAGGTCGGCCGGGTGCGCCCGGGCGAACCCGGGGTCGCCCAGCAGCGCCCGCGGCGCCCGCAGGGCACTGCGCACGTGCCGGACCCCGGACGTCGGCTCGGCCAGCAGCGGCCAGCCCGTCGCCTCGGCGAGCGCGGCCATCCCCGCCGGGTCGGGGCAGCCGTCGCCGCACACGATCACGCCCCGCTCGACGTCGGGCGCGGGCACCGCGGCGGCCACCGAGGCCGTGATCGACCGGGTCCACGGAGCGCCACCGGCCCGGCCCTGCAGGCCGGCCGGGAGGTCCGCGGCGTCGAGGCGGTCCGCGGCGGGCAGCAGCGGGTCGCGGAAGGGGACGTTGAGGTGCACCGGCCCGGGGCCGGGACCGAGCAGCCTGCGCCACGCCTGGCAGGTGGGTGCCCGTGTCCGGCACGGTCCTGTCCCCGTCCGTCCCCGCGTCCGGCCCGGTGCCCGCGGACGGACCGGAACCACCCCCGGTGGACCTCTTCGCCCCGGTGCGGGCCCGGCTGGTGTGGATCGTCGTGCTCGCCGCCGCAGGCGCGGCCGCCACGGTGGTCCCGCTGGTGGCCGTGGTCGAGCTCGCCCGCACGCTGTGGCCCGCGCTCGGGGGGCAACCGGTCGACACGGCCAGGGTCTGGTGGATCGTGGCGATCGCCGCGATCGCGCTGCCGCTGTCCTTCGCCGCCGCCTGGGGATCGATCATGGTGGGGCACCTGACCGATGCGCGGCTGCAGAGCGAGGTCCGCACCCGGATGGTGGACCTGCTCGGCAGGCTCCCGCTGGGCTGGTTCGGGTCCCGCTCGTCGGGTGTGGTGAAGAAGACCGTCGAGAACGACGTGTCGGCCCTGCACCACCTGACCGGGCACGCGGTGCACGACCTCGTCGTCGCGATCGTCGTGCCGGTCCTGTCGCTGGTCTACCTGTTCGCCACCGAGTGGCGGATGGCCCTGGCCTGCCTGGTCCCGCTGGTCCTGACGGTGGTGCTCTACGGCGTGATGATGGCCGGCAGCCGGGAGCAGCTGGTGCGCTACGACGAGTCCGTCGAGCGGCTCAACGGTGCCACCGTCGAGTTCGTGCACGGCATCGCGGTGGTGAAGAGCTTCGGCCAGGGCCGCGGCCGGCACGCCGGCTACCAGCGCGAGACCGGGAGGTTCCTGCAGTTCTACCGCGGCTGGATGAACGAGACGTCGGTGATGCAGACCGTGATCGAGGTGGCCACCGCCCCGGTGGTGGTCCTCGTGTGGCTCGCCGCGGTCGGCACCTGGCTGACCGGCGACGGCACGGTCGCCCCGGTCGACATCCTTCCCGCGCTGGTGCTCGGGCTCGGGCTGACCGCCCCGCTGCTGCAGCTCGGCTACACCGGCCAGGCGATGCGCACCGCGCTGCAGGCCCGTGACTCGGTGACCCGGTTCCTGGCGCAGCCCGCCCAGTCCCTGCCCGCGCGGCCGGTCGCGCCGCGGGACTCGACCGCGGAGTTCACCGGCGTGTCGTTCGCCTACGAGGCCGACCGCGAGGTCCTGCACGACGTCACGCTCACCTGCCGACCGGGCACGGTCACCGCGCTGGTGGGCCCCTCGGGATCCGGGAAGTCCACCCTGGCCCGGCTGCTCCCCCGCTTCCACGACGTCACCGAGGGCGGGGTGAGCGTCGGCGGGGCCGACGTGCGGGAGATCGCCCCGTCCCGGCTCTACGCCGAGATCGGATTCGTCCTGCAGGACGCGCACATCCTGCGGACCACGGTCCGGGACAACATCCGCCTGGCCCGCCCCGGCGCGGACGACGACGCGGTGGAGCGCGCCGCCCGCGCCGCCCGGATCCACGACCGCATCCTCCGGCTGCCCCGCGGCTACGACTCGGTCGTCGGCGAGGACGCGCACCTGTCCGGCGGTGAGGAGCAGCGGCTGACGATCGCCCGCGCGCTGATCACCGACGCGCCGATCCTGGTGCTCGACGAGGCGACCGCCGCGCTGGACCCCGACTCCGAGGCCGCCGTCCAGGACGCGATCTCGGCACTGGCGGTGGACCGCGGCCTGCTGGTGATCGCGCACCGGCTGCACACGATCACCGGCGCGGACGCGGTCCTCGTCCTCGACGGGGGCCGGATCGTCGAGCGCGGCACGCACGAGGAACTGCTGGCACTGCGCGGGAGGTACCGGGACCTGTGGGAACGGCACGAACGGGCCCGCTCCGCCGGGTCCCCCGACACCGCAGGCACCGACCGGGACGCCCGATGAGCGCCGCGGGGACGACCGCGCTCCGGACCCTGGTGGGCAGGCTGCTGGCGCTGGTCCCGCCCGCCGTCGGCAGGCGGCTGCGGATCCTGGTCACGCTGTTCGTCGCGTGCGCGGTGCTCCAGGGGCTCGGGTTCGTGCTCCTGGTGCCCTTCCTGACCGCGCTGTTCTCCGGCGACCGGCCCGGCACGACGTACTGGCTGACCGGGCTCGCGGTCGTCGGCATCGGGTACGCCGTGGTCGGGACGGTCGCGGGCCGCCGCGCCCAGATCACCGCGGCCGAGGTGCTGAGCGCGCTGCTCGAGCGTTTCGGCGACCGGCTCGCCGAGCTGCCGATCGGCTGGTTCGTCGCCGCCGACCGCACCGGCCGTGCGTCCGAGGCCGCGACCCGGGGCCTCAACTTCGTGGCCTCGACGACCTACGTGATCGTCCGCCCGGTCATCACCGCGTTCGTCATCCCGGCCACGGTGCTCGTCGGCGCGGCGGTCGTCGAGCCGCGGATCGCCGTGGTCCTCCTCGTCGCCGCCCCGGTCGTGTGGCTCACCTACCGCGCGATCGCGGCGAGCACGGCCCGCGCGTCCCACGAGCACGACGACGTGGTCGCCGAGGCGTCGAGCCGGATCGTCGAGTACGCCCGCCACCAGCCCGCGCTGCGCACCGCGTCGGACTCGACGATCGCGCGGGGCCTGCTCGACGAGGCGATCGGCCGCCGGGACGCCGTCGCGCGGCGGACGCACCTCAGCGCCGGGGGCGCAACCGCGCTGTTCGCCGTGGTCGTGCACCTGTGCGTGGTCGCGGTGCTGGTCTTCGGGGTGTGGCTGGCCCTCGACGGCGGGCTCGCCGTCCCGGCGCTGATCGGGCTGCTGGTGCTCACCGTCCGGTTCACCGAGCCGATCGTGAACTCCGGCGCGCTGGGCGGCGGGATCGCCGCGGCCCGCAACACGCTCGACCACCTCGACGAGCTGTTCGCCGAGCCCGTCCTCCCGGAGCCCGCCGAACCGGCGCAGCCGCGGGGTCACGAGGTCCGGTTCGACCGGGTCCGGTTCGGCTACGGCACGTCCGCCGACGCAGGCGCGGACGGCGCCGCCGGCGAGACCGTGCTCGACGACCTGTCGTTCACCGCGCCGCAGGGCGCGATGACCGCGATCGTCGGGCCGTCCGGGTCGGGCAAGTCGACGATCGTGCGGCTGCTGGCCCGGTTCTACGACCCCGGCGCCGGGACCGTGTCGATCGGCGGGGTCGCGCTGCCGGACCTGGGCAGCACCCGGGTCGCCGAGCTCGTGGCGCCGGTGTTCCAGGACGTGTACCTGTTCGACGGCAGCGTGATCGACAACATCCGGCTGGGCCGCCCGGACGCGACCGACGAGCAGCTGGCCGCCGCCTCCCGGCACGCCCGGGTCGACGAGATCGTCGACCGGCTGCCGGACGGCTGGGACACCGCGGTCGGCGAGGGCGGGGTGCTGCTCTCCGGGGGCGAACGGCAGCGCGTCGCGATCGCCCGGGCGCTGCTCAAGGACGCCCCGATCGTCGTCCTCGACGAGGCGACCTCGGCGCTGGACGCCGAGAACGACGAGGCGGTCGGCCGGTCGCTGGACGAGCTGCGCCGCGACCGCACGGTCGTGGTGGTCGCCCACCGGTTGCAGACCATCCGCACGGCCGACCGGGTCGTGATGCTCGACGGCCACGGCGGCATCGCCGAGCAGGGCACGCACGACGAGCTGCTCGCCCGCGACGGCGACTACGCCCGCTACTGGCGCACCCGGCACCGCGCAGCCGGGTGGCGGCTTCGCAGCCCGTGAGCGGCTATCGCGGCTCTGACCGCGATAACCACTCACGGGTCAGCGTCGGAGCTTCCCGGCCAGGGCCCGCACCCGGGAGACGGGGCGCTCGCGCGCGGGCAGCCGGGCGGCGACGGCGTCGTCGAGCAGCGACCCGACGGTCTCGGCGGCGCAGCCGCGGTTGGTGCCGATCCCCCCGGACGGCCCGCGCTTGACCCAGCCCACGACGTAGTGACCGGGCCGGTCGGCGACCCGGCCGGCGTCGTTCGGGACGACGCCGCGGTCGTCGTCGAACGGCAGTCCCGGCACCGGACGCCCGCGGTGCCCGGCCGCGCGCACGACCAGCCCGGCCGGGATCTCGGTGCCGTCGTCGGTGTGCACGCCCTGCACCCGGTCGGCGCCGGCGATCCGGTCCGGTGCGGAGTGGAAGCGGAACACCACCCGCGGCGCGGCCGCGGGCACCGACCAGTCGATCTTCTCGCGGCGCGCACCCTGCAGCAGCCGGTGCGCCTCGGAGGCCGCCGGGCCGTCCATCGACTCGGTGACGCGCACGTCGTGCTCGTCGACCACCACGTCCACACCGGACCGGCCGAGCAGCTCGCGCAGCTCGGGCGCGGTGGCCGCGACCGTCTCCGGGCCGCGCCGGCCCAGCACCACGACCTCGCGGATCGCCCCGGCCCGCAGCGCGGCGAGCGCGGACGGGTCGACCGGGGTGTCCTCGAGGTCGTCCGGCCGCGCGGTCAGCACCCGGGCCACGTCGATCGAGACGTTCCCGGTCCCGATCACCACGACCCGCTCCCGGCTGGTGTCGACGGCGTCGCGGGGCACCTCGGGGTGGCCGTTGTACCAGCCGACGACGGTGTCCGCGGCGATGCTGCCGGGAAGGCCCTCCCCCTCGATACCGAGGGCCTTCGGCACCGGCGCGCCGACCGCCCAGACCACCGCGTCGTGCTCCCGGGCGAGCTCCTCGGCCGTGACGTCCCGGCCCACCTCGGTACCCAGTCGCATCCGCACCCGCGGATGGGTGTGGAACCGGGCGAACGACTCCCCGATCCGCTTCGTCGACGGGTGGTCGGGGGCGACGCCGTAGCGGACCAGCCCGCCGGGCGTGTCCAGCCGGTCCACCAGCGTCACCCGGGACGCGGTGTGCAGCAGCAGGTCCTGCGCCGCGTACATGCCGGCAGGCCCGGTCCCGACGACGGCGACGTCGAGTGGCGCCATGTCCGCGGGCAGCGAGCGGGTGAACGACAGCGGGGACCAGTCGTGGAACAACGGCGAGTCGGTCTCGAGCTTCCCGGCGACCGGCTTGTCCTCGTAGTACGCCGCGTTGACGTCGGCGTAGCCGGCGAGCGAGTCGCTGAGCCGCTCGACCGGGAACACCGCGTCGACCGGGCACGCGTCCGCGCAGGCCCCGCAGTCGATGCACGCCCGCGGGTCGATGTAGAGCATGTCGGTGGTCCCGAAGTCCGGTTCGTCCGGCGTCGGGTGGATGCAGTTGACCGGGCACGCGGCGACGCAGGACGCGTCGGTGCAGCAGGTCTGGGTGATCGCGAAGGCCACGGCTGGTCTCCCCGGGTCAGATCAGGTTGGCGCGGCGGTAGAACCAGAGCGCCGGCTTCGTGAGCAGCCCGCACGAGGACAGGAACTCCATCAGCCCGGCGCACGACGAACGCAGCAGCGCCTTGTGGTGCTCGTTGCCCCGCGCCTCGCGCAGCGCGCGCTGCGTGTCCAGGCCCGCGTTCGCGTAGACCTGTTCGTTCCACATGCTGCTCACGATGTGGTAGGCGGCGGCCGCGACGAGCAGCGCCTGGACGCGGCGGCGTGCCGGGCCGGCGGCGCGGAGCCGCTCGCGGGTCTCCTCGCGGGCGAAGCGCATGTGCCGCGACTCCTCGACCACGTGGATGTTGTTGATCGTCCGCACGAACGGGGCGACGCGCTCGTCGCGCATCCAGTCCCGCTGCATGACGTCGAGGACCTCCTCGGCGACCAGGATCGACGCGTAGGCCGCCTCGCCGGAGTAGGTCAGCGCGCAGAACCGGCCCAGCGCGACGACGTGGCGCTTCGGGACGTAGGCCGGCGCGCCCAGCTTCGCCGAGCCGCGGGCGAACATGATCGAGTGCCGGCACTCGTCGGCGATCTCGGTCAGCGCCCACTGGAACGCCGGGTCCGTCGGGTCCTTCGCGTAGAAGTCCCGCAGCACCAGCTGCTGCAGGATCATCTCGAACCAGATGCCCGTGGACGCGACCGACGCCGACTCCTGCCGGGTCAGCTCGGCCCGCTGCTCCTCGGTCAGCTCGTTCCAGTAGGCGGTGCCGTAGAGGCTGCTCCACTCCGGGCTCATCCCGTGGTGGGTCCGGTCCAGCGGCGTGTCCCAGTCGACCTGGGTCGCCGGATCGAACGAGAGCTCCGCGGACGAACGCAGCAGCCGCTGCGCGGTGTCCTGCCGCTCGTCGGTCACCTCGGCCGGGGACTCCGGAACGGTGGCGGTCATGTCGGCTCCCTCGCAAACGACGACGTCAAGTGGTGTAACCACCGGTAACGTTACCAGTGGTTACACACGACGCAAGCCCGGGCGGGGCCGGTGATCACCGACCGGGCGGCGGCGGTATATCGTTGCGATACGCAACTAATGGAGGAGGACGCCGTGGCAACCGGGCCGTCGATCATCGGCACCGTCCGACGACGCAGCGGGACCCCCGTCCCCGCCGCGACCGTGACCGTCACCGACCTGGACGGGCGCCAGCACGGGCGGTCCGAGACCGGACCGGACGGCGACTACGCCGTCGGGCTCGGGACCGGGGGGACCTACCTCGTCGTCGTCCGCGCCGAGGGCTCCGGGCCGGACGCCGGACTGGTCCCCGTCCGCGACACCCCCGCCCGGCACGACGTCGTCACGACCGGCGGCGGGACCGTCGAGGGCGTGCTGACCGACGGCACCGGCGCCGGGGTGCCGGGCGCGTCGATCACCCTGATCGACCCGCTGGGCGACGTGGTCGCGAGCGGCCCCACCGGTCCGGGCGGGCGGTTCCGGCTGGAGACCCCGGGCACCGGACCGCACACGCTGACCGTCACCGCACCCCGGCACCAGCCGGTGGCGCGCACCGTCACCACCGGGCCACCCGGGACCCCGATCGAGGTCCGGCTGCCCGCGCCGGCGGGGCTGACCGGCGTCGCCCGCACGTCCGACGGCAGCCCGGTCGCGGGGGCCCAGATCGTGCTCAGCGACGCGGGCGGGCACACGATCGCGACCACGACGACCGGCCCGGACGGGCGCTACGAGCTGTGGGACCTGCCACCCGGGCAGCACTCGCTCACCGCGAGCGGGCACGCCCCCGTCGTCGCCGCGGTGCAGGTCGACCAGGGTGCGACCACACCGGTGCAGGTCCACTTCCCCGACCCCGCGGGCACGACACGGGAGAACGCGCATGAGTGAGCTGTACGGGCGACTGAGCAGCCCCGACGGATGGCCGGTCGCCGGCGGGACCGTCACCGTCATGGACGGCACCGGCATGCAGAAGGGACGGGCGGCGAGCCGCGCGGACGGCGGGTTCTCGATCGGCGGGCTGGCCGCCGGACCGCACACGGTCGTCGTCGCGGCGCCCGGGCACGAGCCGTCCGCCCGGTCGGTGGTGCTGAACGGGACCGGCGTCGACCTGGGCCGGTTCGAGCTGCCCCGGGCCGGCGGCGTCGTGCTCCCCGCACCGGGGACGTGGCGGATCGACAGCCGGCACTCCAGCATCCGCGCGACCGCCCTGCACCTGGGCATGAGCCGGATCCACGGGCGGCTGCGGCAGTTCTCCGGCCGGCTCGAGGTGACCGACCCGTTCGAGGCGAGCCGGGTGGACGTGGCGATCGACGCCGGGTCGGTCGACTCCGACGACCCGGACCGCGACGCGCACCTGCGCGCCCCGGACTTCCTCGACGTCGGCACCCACCCCTCGATCGGCTACACCGGATCGGGGCTCACCCGGCACGACGTCACGCACTGGACCGTGCACGGCACGCTGTCGCTCAAGGGCGTCTCCGCGCCGGTGGACCTGGCCGTCACCTACGGCGGTTCCGGGCCGGACCCGTGGGGCGGCACCCGCGCGGCCTTCACCGCCACCACCGAGGTCTCCCGCGACGAGTTCGCGATCGACTGGAACCAGTCGGTGCTGGCCGGGGTGCTCGCGGTGGGCCGCACGCTGCGGATCGACATCGACATCCAGGCGGTCCTGGACGAGGGCTGACCGTGCGGGTGGCCCCGGGCGGTCACCCACCCGTCGCCGAGGCCGGCACGACGGCGGGTGGGTGACCTGTTCGGCTCGTCCCCCGGCGAGCCGGGACCCCGGGCGCGCCCTGCGACGTACCCGGGGCGGGTCGGATCAGGTCAGGCCGTCGAGCACGCCGAAGACGGGTGCGGTCAGGTCGACCGGGGTGACCAGGGCGTCCGGCAGCGGCAGCGCCGGGACGCCGTCGAGCAGGAACACCGGGACGGAACCGGCTTCCTCGGCTCCAGTCGTCTCGGTGCCCGCTGACTCCGAGCCGGTGGCGTCCGATGTGGCCGGGCCGTCGGGGGTGTCGGCGTGCGCGAGGCCGCCGGTGAGGGCGGCGAGCGCCCCGGCACCGGCGACGGCGAGCGCGGCGCGACCGGCCGTGCGTGCGGTCATGGTGTGTACCTCTTTCCTCGGGGAGCGTCCGGCGGGCTCAGCAGAGCGAGTCCGCCGGCTTGGGGTTGGTCAGGCCGAAGAGCGGACGCAGCCGCAGCCCGACCCAGGTACCGCCGAGTGCGACGACGGCCCAGATCCATCCGTGCAGGCTGAACGAGGCGATGCCGGAGAAGTAGGCGCCGATGTTGCAGCCGCCCGCCAGCCGCGCGCCGTAACCCATGGCGACACCGCCCAGCACCGCGCCGAGGGCGAGCTTCCAGGGGACCCGCCGGTGCAGCACGAAGGCGCCGCCCACCGCGGAGGCGATCAGGGCACCGATCATGATCCCGACGTCGAGGTTGGAGATCCGGTCGGCGAGCACCGGGTTGGCGAGGGCCTTCGCGTTCGCCGGGACCTGCCAGTACGCCAGGCCGGCCATGTCGAACCCGAGCAGCTCGAGGAACTTCGACCCCCACAGCGCGAACGCCGACGTCACGCCCCACGGGGCGGCCGAGACGAACAGCACCGCGGCGTTGAGCACGGCCAGCACGAGCGCGCCGACCCACATCGGCCAGGAGCCCCGCAGCACCCGGGCGATCCCGCGGGCCGACGGCGGCCGCTCGACCGGCGGCGGGGTCCGCCGCCGCGCCACCACCCAGGTGACGACGGTGATCGCGGCGAGCACGACCAGGGTGATCGCCAGGGCGCCCGGGTAGCCCAGCAGCTGGGCGAGGTTGATGCTCGGCCCCTGCGGCACCGTCTCGGTCCAGAACGTGTGGGTGAACACGGCGAGCATCGAGCCGAGGATGAAGCCGAACAGCGTCAGGACGATCGCGGACTGCCCGCTGCCGACGGCGAACAGCGTGCCCGACGCGCACGACCCGCCGACCTGCATGCCGAGTCCGAACAGGAACGCCCCGACGACCAGTCCGATCCCGACCGGGGAGGTCAGCCCGCGCGGCTCGCCCGCCAGCGCGACCCCGGACGCGAGGATCACCGCGAACAGCACCGCGGCGGTCCCCAGCATGATCATGTGGGCCCGGATCGCCGCACCCTGGCCGACCGCGACGAGCTGGCGCCAGCCGGAGGTGAACCCGAACCGCGAGTGGAACAGGGTGAAGCCGAGCGCGAGGCCCAGCGCGGCCGTACCGACCATCGTGGCCGGCGCCACCGCGCCCACCCCGAACAGGAACAGCGCGGCCAGCACGAGGCCGATCGCGACGACGGTCCACTGCGGAGGCTTCGCCGCGCGGTCCCGCGGACCGTACGCGGCCCGCTCGGTGGCCGGGATCTCGCGCAGCGCCCGCACCAGCGGGCCGGGTCTGCGCTCCTGGACGACGGACATGGTCTCTCCTCAGCGATTCGTGGGGCGGCCGAGCAGCGCTGCTCGGGGCGCGGTCAGGGGGTCGGCGACGCGGCCGGGGCACCGATCGGGCCGATCGCGGCGACCGCCCCGCCGGGGAACCAGGCGGCGGTGTTCGGCCCGCCGTGGTGGCCGGGGCCGTCGCCGGGCTCGACGCTCATCGGTACCGACACCGGTGCTGCACCGTGCCAACCGTAGGGTTGCTCCACCTGTTCCCCGGCGGCATCGGCCCAGGCCAGCAGCCCGGAGGTGGACGGGGCCGAGCCCGGCACGGTGAGGGCCAGCGCCCGGACGTAACGCTGGGGCAGCGGCTCCTGCGGCCCGAACGGCAGCGGGAGCACCGCGCTCTGCGCGGACCCGAGCACGCCGCCGGTGAGCAGCCAGGGCGCCAGGTAGGTCCCGCCGAGCGCGGTGGGCTCGGTGTTCGCCGCGTACGCGGTCTCGCGGGCCACCCGGGCGGCGTCCTGCCAGCCGGAGACCACGACGAGCCCGCCGTCGGCCCCGGCCCGCGGCCGCACCGGCACGCCGGCCGCAGCGGCCTCGGCGCGCACCGCCTCGGCGGCCGCCCGGGAGCGGGGTGAGGCGTCCGCGGCGATCGCGATCCCCGGGATCCCCCGGGCACCCAGCGCGCGGACGGTCTCCCGCAACGCCTGCTCGTCCCCCGGACGCAGCGACTCCGACGGGCAGTCGGTGACGTCCCCGGACCCCGGTCCGGCGGCCACGACGGCGCCCAGCACGGCGGAGGCGCACTCCGGGCCGTCCGCGCCCGTGGCACCCGCGGGTGTGGTCCGCTCGGTGCCGACGTCGACCGGCACCGTCCGGGACGCGCCACCCGCGTGCACGCTCAGCGAGTCCGTCCCGGCCGGCAGGTCGACCAGGGCCCACCCGCCGGGCGCCCCGGCCCGGCCGGTGACGGGTACGTCGCGGTCACCGACCCGGACCGTGAGGGGCGCGGTCGGCCCGGCGTCGGGCCCGCCGTGTCCGGGCATCGGGGCAGCGGCCGTCGACACGGCGGCCCCCGTCTCGGCGGGCACCACGACGCCCGGGTCGGTCAGCTGCACCAGGTTCGGGCCCGGCCGCATCGGGCTGACGACGAGTGTGAGCGCGCCGGAGCCGAGGTCGACCGTGCGGGCCAGCAACTGTCCCGGCTCCGCGGCCGCCGCCGGGGGCGGCAACGCGGCCAACACCGAGGCCGCCGCGACACCGGCGACCGCGGCCACGCCGGCCGTGGCCCGGAAGCGGTCGCGGGTGCCCCGGGCCCGGGCCCGTCCGGTCGCGTGCCCGCCACGGCCGGTCACGGCCCGCTCGGCCACGACCAGGACCGTCGCCAGCGCCGGACCGGCCACCGCGACCAGCGCGGAGCGCCCGTATCCGGTGCCGACCAGGTCGATCACGCTGAACGGCCCGGTGAGCAGCAGCTGGGCGAGCCCGGCACCGGTCGCCGCGGTGCCGGCCACGACGGCGAGCACCCGGACCCGCCCCGTGCCCGGACGGTCGTCCGGCCCGGCCGTGGGCGTGTCCGGATCGGCGAGGGCGCGCAGGGGTGCCTCGTCCGCGACCGCGCGGTGCGCGAACAGGTGCAGCACGGCGCCCGCCAGCAGGGCGACGGCGACGGCGTACCCGGCGTCGAGCGCGACCGGTACCGGCGCGCCGCGGGCGGAGGACAGCACCGACGCGAGGAGCGCGGCGACGACCGCACCGGGCAGCACCGCCGTCGCCGGCCGGCCGCCGTGCAACAGCACCGGGACCGCGGCGACGGCGACGACCAGCCCGGCCGCCCACAGTGGCGTACCGCTGCCGGACCAGACCGTCGCGGCGATCGCGGCACCGGACGCCACCAGGGCCGCGACCGTCGCCACGATCCGCTCCGTGGGCACCGGGCCCCGGGCGAGCGGGCGCACGAGGCCGGCACCGGCGACGACGGCGAGCCCGACCAGCAGGGCCGACCGCAGCAGGGTGACCGCGAGCGGGGCGCCGTCGAACGGCCCCGCGGGAGCGGCCGCCGGGACGAGCGCGTGCCCCAGGGCGGCGGCCCCGGCCGGGCCGGCGGGCAGCAGCCCGCCGGCCGGCACGAGCGCTGGGTTCACCAGCAGGAACAGCGACATCGTCAGTCCTTGATGTCCTCGTCCGCGGTCACGAACAGCATCGAGTGCGGCTTGGCGTTGCCGAACGCACCGTGCGGCCATTGCTCGCGGTTGAAGTTGACGCAGGGCTCGCCGGTGTCCTCGTCGGTGAAGGACTCGTCGAGGGCCAGCGCCCCGTCCTGGGCGATGTCGACCATGCAGACCCGGTGGTCGCCGTCGAGCCCGGTCCGGGCCACGAAGTAGTTCGCGGTGGCCAGGCGCTTCGGCTGGTCGGTCTCCCGGTAGAACCCGTCCTCACCCAGCTCCAGGTTGTCCAGCGCGCCCCAGTGCGGGCCGGCGCCGGTCTGGTCGGGGTTGATGCCGGTGCTCCCGCGGACCGTCGGGCAGTCCGCCTCGGCACCACCGGCGGTGATCTCCTCCTCGGTGTCGATCGAGCACTCGGTGCCCGGCCCGGCCGCCAGCAGCTTCTCGATGTCGAGGGCGATCACGCCGCCCGCGGTGCCCTCGTCGTCCGGACCCAGCGTCCCGGCCTTGCGGCCGATCGTGGCGTGGTAGAGCGTCCGGTCGTCCGGGCTGGTCTGCAGCCAGCCGCCGTTGGCGCTCGGGCCGCCGTTCTCGCCGCCGGTACCCAGCTCCGGGGCGACCGTGGACAGGTCGAAGACCTCGCGCCACTCCGGGTTGTCGACGGTGATGTCGGGCGTGTAGTAGATCGCGCCGCCCTGCATGGTCTGCGCGAACGCACCCTTGTTGCCCGGCTGGTTGGTGACCGTGGTCTCCATCGCGGCGCGGTTCTCGTTGCGCAGCGGGTCCTCGCCGTTCGAGCGCGGACCGGTCGGCAGGTAGGCCACCGACTTGACCTTCGGGTGGTTGAGGTCGGAGATGTCCCAGGTCCGCACGGTCGGTCGTCGCAGGTACGGCGACGGGTTCTTCACCGGATCGAGGATGATCGTCCGCGGTTCGGCGTAGTCGCTGGTGACCATGGTGTTCAGGTCCTCACGGACCTGGATGCCGTGCGGGTTGGCACACGTCGGGTTGCCCAGGGACGGCATGTTGAGGCACTGGGTCGGATCCTCCGGCGTCTCGGTCGCGGCCGGGGCCTCGACCATGTTCTCGCCGTCCTCACCGAGCCGGACCACCGAACCCGGGGACCCGGCGAATCCGTTGCCGGTGCGGACCTCGCCGTGGGTGTAGCGGCACGGCCCCGGCGCGACCGGGCCACCCATGTAGGTGCCGTAGGCGGTGCCGTCGTTCAGGACCCAGTAGGCGTCGGGCACCGAACCGCACAGCGTCTGCGACGGCAGCGAGATGCCCGAGAGCTTGAGCTCCGGCAGCGCGCTGACGTCGAACACGTAGGTGGCCGCCGTGAACAGACCACCCGCGTAGATCTTGTCGCCCTTGCGCCACGTGTACTGCATGTGGTGCGGCTCGTTCTCCACCAGCGGCCCGACGGTGGCGGTGTTGACGACCTTGCCGTAGTCCGGGGTGCCCTTCGTGACGTCGACGACGGCCATGAAGTCCGGCCCGGGCAGGGTGTCACGCACCTTGTCGATCGGGTCGGTCAGCGACCCGGGCAGGTTCCGCACGTCGGAGACCGCGGTGTCGGCGACGTTCTCGTCACCGGCCCAGACGATCGCGTACTCCTTGCGGGGCCCGTCGGCGCTCTGCTGCCGGGCCTCCGGCGTGAGGTTGTTCTCGACCCAGTAGTCCTTGCCGTCGGCACCGGCGACCTCGGAGCGGACCGTGTCGATCGCGTTCTGGGCGGTCGCGGGCACCGCGACCACCCCGGCGACGACGGCCGCACCCAGCAGGGCGAACGCGGATCGCCGTCCCCAGCGGGACTTCGGTAGCAGTCTCATTCGCCGACCGTTCCGTTCTGCAGGACGGTCGGGGTGATCTGCTTCGGCGCCTTGGTGACCACGTCCACCAGGCCGGTGACCGGCACGCCGGCGGGCGCGAAGTCACGCAGCTGCTGGATCGGTTCGCCCGAGTCGAACGCGGTGTAGGACGGCTCGACGTACGGGGCGGTCGGGGCCGGGTCCGGCTGGTCGTCGTTCGGGGCGCTGAGCAGCGGCCCGAGGTCCGGGACCAGGTCGGGCGTGGCCGCCTGGGCCGCGCCGGACAGACCGATCAGGGCGGTGCCGGCGAGTGCGGCACCACCGGCGATCAGCCGGATCCGGGACGCCGGTCGTGCGCGGTGCTGGGGCACGAGGGTCTCCTGTCTTCGTCGGGGAGCGAGTCTTCGTCGGGGAGCAGCGGAGGTCCGATGTGGACGTTCGGCGGGCGGCGGGCCGGGTGGAACCGTCGGAGAGGACGGCCCGGGGCGCGGGCGGGCCGGACGTGGGATCCGGCGGCGTCGGACCTCCACCTCCCGGGCCGCCGGACGGCGGGGCGGGAGGGGCCGCGCGCGACGGCGCGGTACCGGACGTGGATCAGGGCGTGCGGGACGGTCCCGCGTCGCGCGGGTGCGGACCGGCGGGTGCCGTGTCCGCACGGAGCGGGGCGGGCGCGCCCCGGGGACCGGGCGCGGTCAGGCGCCGGAACAGAGCGCGCTCGCCTGGCGGCGCAGGTCGACGTGGCGCCGACTCGCGAACCGGGAGACGAGGTGCATGGGGATCAGTCTGCCGACACGTTCGGAGCAACGCGCCACGGGCCGGGTCCACATCGTGGGATCAGAGCGCCGAGGGGCCGCTCGCTGCCGTCCGGAGTGACCGGCGCCACTCCCGGCCGATACCGGACACCCCGTTGCAAGCCGGAAGGATCGCCGCAGGGATCACCCGATCGAGACCACAGCGTCGGGAACCACCCCGGATCACGCCGCTGACCTGCGACGATGCCGCTTCCCATCGGGAATCGGGAACCCGTCCGGACAACTGCCCCGCCGCCCGCCCCGCTCCCCCGGCGCAGCTCCGGGGCGGGCGGGGCGCAGGACCGCCCCGCGCCAGGGCGCTGACGTGCTGATCACTGAACTCCGCACGGGCCAGGCGCGCTCCCGCCCTCGGCAGGGCAGTTGCGCGCTGATCACCGAGCCCGACACCGGCCACGCGCACGCTTCTGCCCTCGGCAGGGCACCTACGCGCTGATCACCGAGCCCGGCGCCGGCGCCGGTGAGACGCACACTGTCGCCCTCCCCAGGGCATTGGCGCGCTGATCAGCGGGCCCGGTCCAGGCGACGTGCACGCAGTCGTCCTGTGCAGGGCAACTGCGCGCTGATCGTTGAGCTCGGCGCTGGCCAGGCGCACGCTTCCGCCCTCGACAGGGCACTTGCGCGCTGATCAGCGGGCCCGGCAGCGGTGAAGCGCACGCTTCCGCCCTGGCGGGGACGGAACCGTGCACATCACCCGGCCGGCGCCTCTGAGCGGCACGTTTCCGCCCCTTCTCGTGACGTCCCGCGTGGCGTCGTGGGAAACCGCCCCCGAGCGGGGCTGGGCAGTTGGGGACCGGGACCGGCGGCCGCGCGAGCCCGCAGCCCGGGCCGCCGACAGTGCAGCCCGAGCCGGCACCGCGCGGCCCGGGCCGGCGCCGCTGCGGCCCGAGCCTGCGTGCTGCGGCCCGGGCCGGGGTCAGGCGTCCGCGTCGGCGGCGGGCGCCGCGGCCCGGCGACCGGTGAGGAACGCGACGGCGACCACCAGCAACGACACCACAGCGGCGACGAGGAAGGCGGCGTGGATGCCGGCCTCGTCGACCCCGCCCGCGCCGGAGAAGACCGTCATCACCGTGATGAAGAGCGCCGTCCCGGCGGCACCCGCCACCTGCTGCAGGGTGGTGAGGATCGCGCTGCCGTGCGAGTACAGGTCCCCGGGCAGCGACCCGAGGGCCTCGGTCATCAGCGGCGTGAACATCAGCGCCAGCGACGCGGACATGCCGACGTAGAGCGCCGCGACCAGCCAGATCGGCGAGGTCGCGCCCAGCGTGGTGAACCCCCACATCACCGCGGCCAGCAGCAGCGAGCCCGGCACGACCAGGGGCCGCACACCCAGCCGGTCGTAGGCACGTCCGACGACCGGGCCGAGCAGCCCCATCACCAGACCACCCGGCAGCACGACCAGGCCGGCGACGAACGCGCTGTCGCCCAGCACGTCCTGGATGTAGAGCGGCAGCAGGATGATCGCCCCGAACAGGGACATGAACCCGGTGACCACCAGCACCAGCGCCAGGGTGTAGCTGCGGACCGCGAGCGGACGCAGGTCCAGCAGTGGTGCCCCGGTGCGCTGCAACCGGATCTGCCGGTGCACGAACACCGCCAGCGCGATGACACCGACCACCAGTGGCACCCACGGCGGGACACCGGCGTGCGTCCCCGCCGCCGCGGACTCGCCGATCGCGGACAGCCCGTAGACGATCCCGGAGAACGCGACCACGGAGATCAGCACGGACGCCACGTCCAGCGGGGTCCGCGTGGTCTCGGCGGTGACCTTCAGCCAGACCGCCCCCGCGGTGAGCGCGATCAGCGCGATCGGCAGCACCAGCCAGAACATCCAGCGCCAGCCCAGCGAGGAGAGGATCACACCGGAGATCGTCGGGCCGACCGCGGGCGCGACGGCGATGACGATCGAGATCGTGCCCATCGTCTGGCCGCGCCGCGTCGCCGGGACCAGCCGCAGGATCGTCGTCATCAGCAACGGGACCATGACGGCGGTGCCGCAGGCCTGCACGATGCGCCCGGCCAGCAGTACCGGGAACGCCGGGGCGAGCGCCGAGAGCAGGGTGCCCGCGCTGAACACGCTCATCGACCCCAGGTAGACCGACCGCGGCGGGAACCGCTGCAGCAGGTACCCGGTGATCGGGATGACCACGGCCATCGTCAGGAGGAACCCGCTGGTCAGCCACTGTGCGGTGGCGGCGGTGACACCGAGGTCGGCGATCAGCGCCGGCAGCGCCACACTCATGATCGTCTCGTTGAGGATCATGACGAAGGCGGACCCGACCAGCAGCGAGATGATCAATGGGGCGCCCGCCGGGAGCCGGTCCGCCTCCTGGGCGGGTCCGGTCGTCGGCTCGGTCGTCACGGCGGGGTTCCTCCTGTCGTCTCGGCCCCGCCCACGGTCGGGCAGCCGTCGGAAACAGGCGTGCGGGACCGCGGCGGGAGTCGGTGATGCGGTACGCACGAGTGAACACCAGACGGGCCCCCTCGACCACCGGATTCCGCGACGCGTGAGCGGTGTCCGCCCTCGGTGAACGCAGAATGACCCCATGTCCGTCTACGACGTCGCGGTGGTCGGGGCCGGCCCCGCCGGGTCGGCGGCGGCGCTGAACGTGCTGCGCCTGCGCCCCGACGCCACCGTGCTGCTGCTCGACGCCCAGCCGTTCCCGCGCGACAAGACCTGCGGCGACGGCGTCGCGGCCGAGGTGTTCGACCTGCTCGACGACCTCGGGGTGCGCGGAGTCCGCGACCTCGGCGAGCCGGCGCAGCGGCTGCGCCTGCGCACCCCGTCCGGGCGCGCCGTGCACCGCACCGCGCCGCGGCCGAACCGGGTGATCACCCGGCGGGTGTTCGACGCCGCGCTGGTGGACGCCGCCGTCGCCGCCGGGGCCGAGCTGCGCCGGCACCGCGTGCGTTCCCTGGAGGTCGACGGCGACCGGGTGGTCCTCGACGGCGGCGGGCCGGGCAGCAGCGGATCGCACGGGCCCCTCGCCGCCCGCACGGTGATCGGCGCCGACGGCGCGCACTCGGCCGTGCGCCGGGCACTGGGCGCCCCGCCCGCGCCGCCGGAGGGCACCGCGGTCGCGATCCGCGGGTACGCCCCGGTCGCCGCGGAGCCGGGCACGCTCACCATCGAGTACGCCGGGGACACCTATCCCGCCTATGCGTGGTCGTTCCCGGTCGCCGGGGGCGGGGCGAACGTCGGCTACGGGGTGTTCGACAAGCGCGGCGCCGGGACCCGGGCCGAGTTCCTCGACCGGATCGCGGCGCTGCTACCCGGCCAGCAGCCCTACCCGGAGACGCTGCGCGCCCACCACCTCCCGCTGTCGACGACGCCGCGGTTCCAGCCCGACGGCCGCGTCCTGCTCGCCGGCGACGCCGCCGCCAAGGTCAACCCGCTGACCGGCGAGGGGATCTTCGACGCCGTCGCCTCCGGGATCCTGGCCGGCCGCAACGCGCTGCGCGGCGCCGACGCCGGCGCGGCGCACCGGGCGGCGATGGAGCACACCTTCGGCCGCCACCACCGGCACGTGGCGGCCCTGGCCCGGCTGGCGGCCCGCCCCGCGTTCCTGGACGCCGCGATCGGCGCTGCCTCGGCCCACCGGTCCGTGTTCGACTGCGCGGTGCGCCTCGGGCTCGCGCGCGGGGTGGTCACCCCGTCCGCGCTGGCCCTGGTGGCCGCGCACCTGCCGGGTAGCGCGCTGCGCGCCGGGGGCGTGATCCGCGCCGTCCGGCGGGCCGCCGGGCCCGCGGTGGGGTAGACAGGAGCGCATGGAACAGGTCGTGCTGCTGGACGACGACGGCAACCCGGTCGGCGTCGCCGACAAGGCGACCGTGCACGGTGCGACGACCCCGCGGCACCTGGCGTTCTCCTGCTACGGCGTCGACGACGACGGACGCCTGCTGGTGACCCGGCGGGCGCGCGGGAAGGCCACGTTCCCGCTGGTCTGGACGAACACCTGCTGCGGGCACCCCGCCCCGGGCGAGGACATGGCCGACGCGGTGCGCCGCCGGCTGTCCCGCGAGCTCGGCCTCCGGGCCACCGAGCTGCGGATGGTGCTGCCGCACTTCAGCTACCGGGCCTCCCAGGACGGTGTCGAGGAGAACGAGCTCTGCCCCGTCTTCGTCGCGCGCCTGACCGGCGAACCCGACCCGCGCCCGGACGAGGTCGAGGACGTGCAGTGGTGGAGCTGGGAACGCTTCCGCACCGCCGCGGACGATCCGGAGTCCGGCCTGTCGCCGTGGGCCCGGATGCAGGTCCCGCTGCTCGACGCGCTCGACGACCCGCTGCTGGCCGGCGTCCGGGGCTGAACCGGGCCGCCCGCCGGGCGGCTGGTGCAATACCGGGGTGCCTGCCCCGGAGACCGACACCGACACCGCCGCGGCCCTGGACCGAGCCCTGCACGAGGTCCTGGACCCGGTCCCGGCGGGGCGCCTGGCTCCCGTGGTGGACCGGCTGATCCGCGACTACCGCAGTGGCACCGTGCCGTCGTCGCCGATCCTGCGCACCGCCGACGACGCCGCGGCCTACGCCGCCTACCGGATGCCGGCCACGCACGCGGCCGTCGCCGACGTCCTCGCCCGGGCCGCCGGCCGGGTACCGGAGCCGGCCGAGATGGTCGACCTCGGCGGCGGCACCGGTGCGGCCGTCTGGGCGGCCGCCGGGGTGTGGCCGTCGCTGCACCGGGCGACCGTGCTGGAGGCCGCGGCGCCGGCCCGGGCACTCGGGCGCCGCCTCGCCGAGCACGCGCCGTGGCCCGCGGTGCGCACCGCGGGCTGGGAGTCCGCCGTGCTCGGCCCGGGCACCGCACTGCCGGAGTCCGACCTGCTCACGGCCTGTTACCTGCTGGGCGAGCTGGCCGAGCCGCTCCGCGACGCGCTGGTCGACGCCGCCGCCCGCACCGCCCGCGTCGTGGTCGTCGTCGAACCGGGGACGCCGGCCGGCTACGCCCGGGTGCTGGCCGCCCGGTCCCGGCTGCTGGCCGCCGGCCTGCGGGTCGCGGCACCCTGCCCGCACGACGGCGCCTGCCCGGTGACCGGCGACGACTGGTGCCACTTCGCGGCCCGGGTGAACCGCAGCTCCCGGCACCGCACGCTCAAGGCCGGCAGCCTCGGGCACGAGGACGAGAAGTTCTCCTACGTCGTGGCCGTCCGCGGGGAAGCGGAGCAGGCGCCGGGCCGGGTCGTCCGGCATCCGCAGACCCGGAAAGGACTCGTCACCCTCCGTGTGTGTTCGGCGGACGGAACACTGCGCGACACCCCCGTGCCGCGCAGTCGCAAAGAGCTGTACCGGGCCGCTCGCGACACCGCGTGGGGCGATCCGTGGCCACCCGCAGCGCCCGAACGATGATCGTCCGGCGGCCATGGTGAAGATCACACCGGTGAGTCGCCCCGGCGGCGTCGCGCCGCTGTAACACCGACGGGCACCATGGGCGATGTCCGGGCGCGACGGCCATCTGGTGGGCCGCGACCAGCCGCCTTTTCTCACAGATCGAGCACGACCATGACCGACTTCACCGCCCCCGGCCCCACCGAGCGGCTCCCCACCCTCGTCCGTACCGCGCGCGGCTACCGCGTGCACGACCCGGCACTGATCACCGGCACCCGCTACGTGATCGACGACGAGGGCGACCTCGTCTACACCCGGCTCCCGGCCGGCTCGATGTCCGCCAGCGTGTTCCTCGGCGCTGCCGCGGTCGCGCTCACCCTCAGTCACGACGACTGGGGGCGGATGCTCCTGCTCTTCCTCTGCGCGGTGCTCGTCGGGTGCGGCATCGCGATCGCGGTGCTGTCGCTGATCCACGTCGCCACGGACCCGGTGCGGAGCTACCGCAACCGGTTCGGGCACGCCGAGTTCTCCGTGGACGTCACCGACCGGGCGTCGGTGGACTGGCAGCTGTGTGCCCGCGCCGAACGGCTGGCCGCGAGCCGGTCCTGGCAGAGCGGGCGGGTCGATCCGGCCCGCACCCTCGGCGGCCTGCTGTGGGCGGCCGTCGGCGAGGGTCAGGACGAGGCCGGGCAGGCCCTGCTCGCCCTCGCCGAACCGGCGACCGGCCCGGACCTCACGGCCGTCTGAGCCCCGGACCCGATCCAGAGCCCGGTTCCGGTTCCGGCCCGGCCCGCGCGGCCGGGCCGGGCCGGGCCGGGCCGGTCAGACCGCGTACCGGGCGACCGGGAGCAGCGCGTCGGCGTCGCGGCGGTCGTCGTCGCCGGCGACGCAGGCGTGCAGGGACCGTTCCAGGGCGGCCTCGTCGAGGCCCGTACCGATCAGGACCAGGGTGGTGCGGCGGGGCTCGCCGGTGTCCCACCGGGTCCGGTGGAACCGGACGTAGCGGCCGACGGTGTGCAGGTCCCACCGCTCGCGGGCGGGTGCGGCCGCGAACCGCACCGAGCCCTTGATCCGGTAGAGCCCGGACGGCCGGGCGTCGAGCAGGTCCTGCAGGCGGGCGGCGTCGAGCGGCTCGTCGCAGCAGAAGGTCACGCTCTGGTAGCCGGCGTGCAGGTGTGTGTCGTGGTCGCCGCGGTCGCCGTCCTCGCGGACCTGCTCGCCGAGCATGAGCTGGCGCCCGGGGACGACCTCGATGTCGAACAGCAGCGCGGGGTCGACCGCGCCGTCGCGGACCGGGACGATCGGTGCCCGCGGGTTCGCCTCGCGGCACAGCCGGCGCACCCGCCACAATCCGCCCGTGCCGACCCTGTCGATCTTGTTGAGGATCACGAGGTCGGCCAGCCCGACGTGCCGGTCCAGCTGCGGGTGCCGGCGGCGGGTGGCCTCGAACTCCGCGGCGTCGACCACCTCGACCAGGCCGCCGAAGCTCAGGTGCGGTCCCAGCCCGTCGAGCACCAGCTGGACCAGCGTGCCGGGCTCGGCGATCCCGCTCGCCTCGATCACGATCACGTCGATCTCGTCGCGGCGCCGGGTCAGGTCCGTGAGGACCTGCGCGACCCCGCCCTCGCCGACCTCGCAGCACAGGCAGCCGTTGCCGAGGCCGACGATCCCGCCCGCCTGCCCGGCCAGGCGCATCGCGTCGATGCCGACGGACCCGAAGTCGTTGACGACCACACCGATACGCGCATCCCCGCCCGCGACGAGGAGGTGGTTCAGCAGGGTCGTCTTGCCGGCTCCGAGGAACCCGGCCAGCACCACGACCGGGATCTTCCGGGCCACCCGACATGACTACCACGTGCCACCGACGCCCGCGGCCGGGCGGGTCGCCGCCGACCGTGGTTCGCCGAGGGCGGACCCCGGGGCCGGCCGTGACTAAGGTGCCCTCATGCCCGACACAGCTGCCGGACGTCCGCACGGGGTCGTCGCCGTCGCCGGCGAGGCCCTGGTCGACATCGTCCCCGCCCCGGCGCAGGGGTACTGGGAGTTCGCCCCCGGTGGCAGCCCCGCCAACGTCGCCGTCGGCCTCGCCCGGCTGGAGGTCCCGGCCCGGATGCTGGCCCGCCTGGCCGACGACCTGCTCGGCCGCAGGCTGCGCGAGCACCTGGCCGCCAACGGCGTCGACCTCTCGCACGCCGTGGCGGCCACCGAGCCGTCGTCGCTGGCGATCGTCGAGCTGGCCGGCGACGGGCAGGCGTCCTACGACTTCCGGATCGCCGGCACGGCCGACTGGCAGTGGACCGACGACGAGCTCACCGGCGCGCTCGACGAGGGCGCCGCCGGACCCGTCGTCGCCGTCCACTCCGGCTCGCTGGCGCTGACCACGCCGCCCGGGCACGAGACGCTGCGCGAGCTGATGGCGACAGCCGTGGACATCGCGACCGTCAGCTACGACCCCAACTTCCGCCCGCTGCTGATGGGCAGCCCGGACGAGGTGCTGCCCGGCGTGCACGAGCTGCTCGGGCTGGCCGACGTGGTGAAGGTCAGCGAGGAGGACCTGGCCTGGCTGCACCCCGGCCGCAAGCCCGGCGACATCGTCGGCGAGTGGCTCGAGCTGGGCCCGGCCGTGGTCGTCGTGACGCTCGGGGCCGACGGCGTGCTGGCCGGCACCGCGTCCGGCCTGCACAGCGTGCTCCCCGGCCGTCCGATCGACGTCGTGGACACCGTCGGCGCGGGGGACAGCTTCTCCGCGGCGCTGCTGGCGGGCCTGCACCGGCGCGGCCTGCTCGGCGCAGCCGCCCGCGAGGACCTCTACCGGATCGACCGCGAGTCCCTCGACGGCGTCCTCGGCGAGGCCGTCACCGCCGCCGCGATCACCTGCTCGCGGCACGGCGCCGACCCGCCGACCCGGGCCGAGCTGGCCGCCGCAGCGGGGTCCTGAGCCGGGAGCACGGTGCGGGCCGCCCCCGGTCGTTCGTGCACGCCGGGTCGCACCGGTACCGGCCGGGCCCCACTGACCGGGTCCCACTGACCGGGCGCCGGGGCCCGGCCGGGGATCAGGGCCGGGGCGCCGGCTGCTCCGGTGCCTGCTGCTCGGCCGGGGTCAGTTCGCGCGGGGCGCGCTCCGGATAGTCCTTCGGCTGCCCGGTCGCCGGGGCCCCCGGCGGCAGGCTCAGCTGCGCCGGCTCGCTCTCGGGCAGCGCCCACTGGCTCGCCCAGTCCATGTGCATCGCGGTCGGCCCACCGGCGTCACCGAAGTAGTCGAGCTGCATCGTCATGTTCATCGGCCGCGGCGGGAACTGGTCGGTCTCGGTGTTGGTGTACCACTCCTCACCGTCCACATAGGCGGTGATCTTCTCCGGCGTCCACTCCAGCGCGTAGGCCGACCACTGGGTGGAGTCGTGCTGCACGGAGCCGTAGTCCTGGTCGTTGTCCGGGCCGTAGTGCAGGAAGAAGGATGTCTCCTGCCGGTCGTCGGAGAGGATCTCCATCCAGTCGACCTCGCCGCCGACCGGGAAGTCCTCGGCGACCGGCCAGAGCAGCAGCAGGGCGTTCAGCCCGCCGGACGCCTTCTCCGACTGCACGCACGCCTCCCAGCGTCCGTACTTCTGGCCGGGATGCCAGCTCACCGCACCGGTCGTGCCGTCCTGCTCGCCGCGGATCGTCATCGCACCGTCGGCGACGCTCACCTGCTCGGGCGTGCGGGTGCCCTTCTTGTTGTGGCCGGGCTCGGGCCCGTAGGGGTGCCAGTCCGGTGGGACGGTCGTCCCGTCGAACGCGGAATGCCGGTCGGGCTCACCCCAGCCGTGCGTCGCGGCCGCGGTCCGCGTGCACGGCGACGCCGGCTGTGCCCCGGTGACGGGCGCATCGTGGGCGGCGTCCGCCGGTTCCTGCTGCGGCTCGTCCCCGGCCCCGGCGTCCGCCGGTTCCTGCTGTGGCTCGTCCCCGGCGGGCGGCGGATCCTGCTGCGGCTCGGCCCCCGGCCCGGTGGCCGGCGGATCCTGCTGCCCGGCCACGGCGGGCGCGGTCGTGACGGCTCCGGACACGCCTGCCGAGGCGAGTGCGGTGGGCGCGGTCGCGGTCGTCGCCGCCGAGACCGCCAGGGTCGTCGTGAGCGCCGCCAGCACCGCCACCGTGCTCCGCCGGGCTCTGTTCCTCGTACGCACCGTGAGTCACTCCCGTCCCTCATGCACCGACTGCCCCATCAGACGAGCGCTCGGTGAGCAGTGCCAGTGGAAACACCCGACCGGGGCACCCACGATCAGGGACGGCACACCGATCGATCGACGGAGGGTGATCGAACCCAGCGGGGCTCTCACCGACCGTCACGGGAGGCTCGGGACTACGCGAGCGCGTCGGACGGGCTGCCAGAGTGGTCCCGTGTCGCGCCCCGATCTTGCTGCCACGCTCGACCTCTCACCGCACCCGGAGGGCGGCTGGTACCGCCGACTCTGGACGTCCCCGGTCACCGTGGAGGCCCCGTACGGGACGCGACCGTCCGCGACCGCGATCCTCTACCTGTTCGACGCGCCGGGGCGCTGGCACCGGGTCCGCTCGGCCGAGCTGTGGTTCCTGCACCGCGGCGAGGCGGAGCTGGTCCTCGGCGGCGATAGTGACGCACCGGGCGCCGAGGACGTCCGGCGTCTCGGGCTGCCCGGTTCCGCCGGTCCCGCGGCGCTGCCGCAGCTGGAGGTGCCCGCCGGGGTCTGGCAGCGGGCCTCGCCGCTGGGGACCGAGCCCGTCCTGGTCAGCTGCGTCGTCTCCCCCGGCTTCGACTTCGCCGACTTCGAGCTGCGCTGATCCGCGCGCCCGGCTCCCGGCTGTCGGGCACCGGCTCGATCAGTTCGCGCTCACCCTGCGCAGGGCGAGACGGTGCGCCTCGGACACCCCGACCCCGGTGATCAGCACGCCGTCGCCCCGCATGGGGCCGAACGGTGCACCTCGAGGGGCCGGGCACCGGTGATCAGCACGCTGACGCCCCCACCAGGCAGAAGAGCGCACCTCGAACGCCTGGCCTCGGTGATCAGCACGCTGTCGCCCCTCGGATGAGCGGAGCGGTGCGCCTCGGACACCCGGGCGCTGGTGATCAGCACGCTCCCGCTCCTATCAGGGCAGAAGAGCGCACCTCGGCCCCCTGGCCTCGGTGATCAGCACGCCGTCGCCCCGCATGGGGCCGAACAGTGCACCTCGAGCGACCGAGGACCGGTGATCAGCACGCCGTCGCCCCGCATGGGGCGGGAAGGTGCACCTCGAGCGGCCGGGCCTCGGTGATCAGCACGCTGTCGCCCCGCATGGGGCCGAACAGTGCACCTCGAGCGGCCGGGGTCCGGTGATCAGCACGCTTCCGCCCCCGCGGCGCGGTGTCGGTGCGCGCCCGGGGGGGTGTCGCGGCGGTCAGTGGGCCCCGAGGAGGCCGGCGGCGTCGCGGGTGTTGCGGATGCGTTCCGGCGGCACCCCGCAGAGCACGGCCCGGGCGCAGCCGTTGTCGAGCCAGTCGAGCTGACCGGGGGCGTGCGCGTCGGTGTCGATGGTGAACTCGCAGCCCGCCTCGACGGCGAGGCGCAGCAGCCGCTTCGGCGGGTCGAGCCGTTCCGGCCGCGAGTTGATCTCCACGGCGACGCCGTGCTCGGCACACGCGTCGAACACGGCCTGCGCGTCGAAGTCGGACCCGGGCCGCCGGCGCCGCCCGGTGACCATCCGGCCGGTGCAGTGCCCGAGCACGTCGACGTGCGGGTTCGCGACGGCGGTGAGCATCCGCTCGGTCATCTCCGCGTGCGGCATCCTCAGTTTCGAGTGGACGCTGGCGACGACGAGGTCGAGCTCGGCGAGCAGCTCGGCGTCCTGGTCGAGGGCGCCGTCGTCGAGGATGTCGACCTCGATCCCGGTCAGCACGCGGAAGCCGGAGCCGGTGCCCGCGATCCGCTCGTTGAGCTCCGCGACCTGGTCGAGCTGGCGGCGCAGCCGGTCCGCGGACAGGCCGTTGGCCACGGTGAGCCGCGGCGAGTGGTCGGTCACGACGAGGTAGTCGTGCCCGAGCCCGATCGCCGTCTCCGCCATCTCGGCCAGCGGGGAACCGCCGTCGGAGGCGTCGGTGTGGCTGTGGCAGTCGCCGCGCAACGACTCCCGCAGCCGCACGGCGGCGTCGGCGAGCGGCACCCCGTCGGCGTCGGCGCGGGCGACGGCGTCCTCGAGCCGCCGCAGGTAGACCGGCTCCTCCCCGGCCAGCGACTCACCGATGCAGCGCGCGGTCACCTCGCCGACACCCCGCAAGTCGGTGAGCGAGCCTGCCGCGTGCAGCCGCGCGAGCTCCTCGGCGTCCCGGCCCCGCAGCGCGGCGGCCGCGGTGCGGAAGGCCCGTACCCGGTAGGTCGACTCGTGCGCCCGTTCCAGCAGGAACGCGATCCGGCGCAGGTCGGCCACCGCGTCGCGGACGTCGTCGGAGCTCACGTCCGGCAGGTTAGCGCCGCATCCACGTCCGGGCCTTGCGCGTCCACGCGTCCTCCCACACCGCGGGCAGCCGCCGCTCCAGGTCGAGCATCGTGGCGGTGGCACGCCCGTGCAGGACACCGAAGGTGAACCCGTTACCGCCCTCGGCACCGGCGCGGGCGCCGAGGGCGCGCAGCGTCTCCCGGGCGACGACGGCGTCCTGGTGGTCACCGAGGACGCGCTGCACCGACTTGAGCCGCTTCGCGAAGCGGCGGGCGTCGGAGCCGACGGCCGGGGCGGCCACCTCCGTGGCGTAGCGCAGCTGCTTGCCGGTCTTGCGGGCGTCGTGCAGCGAGGTCGGTGCCTGTTCCCCGGCCTCGAGCGCGGCCAGGGCCCGCTGCATGCGCCGCTCCAGCTTGCGGGCGGTCTTCCCGACCATGCCCGGCAGCACCGCCTCGGCCGGCTCGTCGGCCCGCGCCGACAGCGGCGGGTCGGCCAGCAACCGGCGCAGCGCCTTCTGCAGCGCCGCGTAGCGCTCACCGTCGACGACCTCGCGCACCACGGCACCGGTCCCGGCGCGGGTGCGGGCGAAGTGCCGGGTGAGCGCGGCCTGCACCGGGCCGAGCACCAGCTCCGGCTCCAACGCGGCCAGCTGCGCGTCGAGCCGCTCCTCCTGCACCTCGGCGTCGCGCTCGCCGGCCAGCTCCCGGCCCAGCCACCGCAGCTCGGCGACCAGGTGCCCCGGCCGGGGCCCCTCCAGCAGCCCGCCGTAGGTGCGCAGCGCGCTGCGCAGCCGCCGCGCGGTGACCCGCATCTGGTGCACGGCGTCGGGCCGGTCGGCACGCAGGTCGCCGTCGCGTTCGGCGAGGGTGTCGACCTGGCGGCCGAGGTAGTCGAGCAGCACCCGCCCGGCGCTGCCGCGGCGACCGCGGTGGCGGGGCGGCTCGTCGGGTGCCACCTCGGCGAGCAGCGCGCCCAGCCGGGCGCCGGCCCGTCCCGGCCCGCGCACGAGGCCGGTCTCGCGCAGGGCTGCGTCGAGCTGCTCGAGCACGGCGGGCCCCGCCGTCCCGGGCCGGACGACGGCCTCGCTCCAGCTCTCCGTGGTCGTCGACGCCCCGAGCGTGGAGACCCCGACCTCGTCGTGCTGCAGCACCGCGAGCTCACGGCCGGCGTCGTCGTGCAGGCTCATGACCGAGCGGACGACCCGCACCCGCCCGACCGGGCGCAGCACGGCGTCGCCCCGGACCCGCCGGAGCAGGGCCTCGAACTCGGGCGGGACCGCGTACGGGTCGCCCCCGGCGGGGCCCTCGCCGTCGCCGCCGGACACGCTCGCCCGCAGCTCCGCCCCCGGGTCGCCGTCCGGGAGCCGCAGCACCCACACCGTGCAGGCCGGCACCGCCGACGCCCGGTCCGGGGCCGCCCGCTCGACCAGCAGCTCGATACCGGCGCCGAACAACCGCAGGTCCTCGGTGTCGACGCGCTCCTGCTCGCCGACCTCGGACCCGGTGACCGTCCGGACGTCGTCCACACCGGACAGCGCAGCCAGCCGGGGGGCGCCGGTGTGGGCGGGACCCCGGTAGGTCAGCCGGTCACCGGGATGATCGCGGACCCCCGGGGTGGCGGCGGGCGGGGTGCTGGTCGAGGCCGGGTCGGCGTTCATCCCACGGGGTTCCCGGCGCCCGGTGTGTCCACTCGGCTCCATCCGGGCGATCCCCGCGGTCCGCTACACCGCCTTGCCCGGGTTGAGGATGCCGTCCGGGTCGAGCGCGGCCTTCATCGCGCGCTGCAGGGCCAGGACCTCGGGCCCGAGCTCGCGCTCCATGCCCGCGCGCTTGAGCAGGCCGACACCGTGCTCGCCGGTGACCGTCCCGCCGAGGTCGACCGCGCTGGTGATGATCGCGTCGAACGCGGCCCGGGTCCGGTCCCGCGCCGCGTCGTCACCGTGCGGGGTGAGCATCAGCGGGTGCAGGTTGCCGTCGCCGGCGTGCGCGACCGTGGCGATCCGGACGTCGTGGACGCGGCCGATCTCCTCGATCCGGGCGAGCATCTCGGCCATCCGCGGGCGGGGCACGCAGACGTCCTCGGTGAGCATGCCCATCCCGAGCTGCTCCAGCGCCGGGTAGGCCATCCGGCGGGCCGCGAACAGCGCCTCGGCCTCGGTCTCGTCGGTCGAGGCCATCGCCTCGGTCGCCCCGTGCGCGGTGAACGCCGCCAGGATCGCCTCCGCCTCCGCCCGCGCGGCCGGTTCCGGCAGGTCGGTCTGGGCGAGCAGCAGCGCGGCCGCGTCCTCCGGCAGCCCGGCGTTGCGCCAGGCGTTGACCGCGCCCAGCACCTCCCGGTCGACCAGCTCGAACACCGCAGGCTGCAGTCCCTGCTCGGTGACGGCGGCGACCGCGGCCCCGCAGTCGGCGAGGGTGTCGAAGAACCCGACGACGGTGTGCGGCGCGACCGGGCGGGCCGGGCGCAGCTTGACGGTGATCTCGGTGATGACCCCGAGGGTCCCCTCCGAGCCGACCAGCAGCCCGGCCAGGTCGTAGCCGACGACGCCCTTCGCGGTGCGCCGCCCGACCCGCACCACCTCGCCGGCCGCGGTGACGACCTCGAGGGCGAGCACGTAGTCGCGGGTGACGCCGTACTTCACGCAGCACAGCCCGCCCGCATTGGTGGCGACGTTGCCGCCGATCGTCGACCACGGCGCCGACGCCGGGTCCGGCGGATACCAGAGCCCCTGCTCGGCGCAGGCCACGCGGAGGTCGTCGTTGACCACCCCCGGCTCGACGACGGCGAGCCGCTCGCCCGCCGAGATCTCCCGGATCGCGGTCATCCGCTCGAGCGAGAGCAGCACGCAGCCGTCGACGGCGTTGGCCCCGCCGGACAGGCCGGTGCCCGCCCCGCGCGGGACCACCGGGACCCGGGCCCGTGCGCACGCGGCGACAGTCACGGCGACGTCGGCGGTGCTGCGGGCCCGCACCACGCACAGCGGGGTGCCGTAGTCGGCCCACTCGGCCTCGTCGCGCACGTACGGGCGCACGGTGTCCGGGTCGGTGAGCAGTGCTGCGGGACCGAGCGCGGCGGACAGTTCGGCGAGCAGGGCCAGGCCCACCGGGCCGGGACCGGTGCCGTCGAGCTCGGCCGGGTCGGTCGAGTCACCGAACGGCCTGCCCTCCGGTTCGACGACGACGGGTGTGCCGTCGGTGAGCCCTGCGCCGGGTTCGGTCGCGCGATCGGTCATTCCCGCGACGGTAGGTCGCCGCCGCGTGCCGGGCCAGGGCCACCCGGAGATCGACGTGTCCCGCCCGTCCGCATCCCCGTGAGTGGTTTTCGCGGCTCCAGCCGCGAAAACCACTCACGGGCGGAGCGCTTGCCCGAGCCGGCGTCCGGACGACCACGCCGTCTGCACCCGGGGGCGGCCCCAGCCGTCCCCGGCGAGGCCGATCCCGTCGTCGTCGAGGTGGAAGGCCGGGTCGCGGTGCGCCGCGGGCGCGGCGAACGGCCAGCGGTGCACGTGCGTCCACTCCGGATCGGCGCCGATCCCGAGCAGCTCCCGCACCGCAGCGGTCATCGCAGGCACGGCGCTGTCCGGGTCACCGGCCGCTCGCGCGAACGCGGCGGTGGAGTGCGCGACCAGGACGGGGGCGTCGTCGCCGCGGCGGTCGCCGTCGTCGGCGACCAGAGCGAGCACCGGGTGACCGTTGACGAACGCCGCGGGCAGCCGCGGCCACTCCCGGCGGGCGAAACCGAGGGTCAGCGTCAGCACCGGGTCCCACACCCGGCCGGCGACCGCGGCCCCCGCCGGGGTGTCCGGAGCGAGCAGCCGGGCGGCCTGCGGGTCCGGCATCGCGAGCACGACGGCGTCACAGGCCTCCCCGTCGACCAGCGGCCGCCCGCCCGGCCCGGGCCGCACGCTCCGCACCGGTCGTCCGGTGTGGACCGGTACCCCGGTCCGCAGCTCGAGCTCGGCCGCCGCGTCGGCGACCAGGGAGCGCAGCCCGCCGGGCGCGGCCCAGCGCATCGGGCCGGGGGTGTCGGCGGCGCGGGTGCCGTCGTCGAACACGGCGAGGGTGTCGGTCCACTCGCGGATCAGGCCCGCGTCGCGCCAGCGCCCCACCTGCGCGGCGAACCCGTCGTCGGACACCGTGAGGTAGGCCGCGCCGACGTCGGCGGGGCGGCCCCGGTGCCGGTGCACCGCGAGCCGACCGCCGACCTCGCCGTCCTGCTCGCGGACCTGCACCTCGACGCCCCGCGCGGCCAGCTCGCCGGCACAGCTCAGGCCGGCGATCCCGGCCCCGACCACGATCACACCCACCGCACCGACCCTAGGACCCCTTTCCGTGAAGCACGTTCACAGTTAGGGTCACCTCAATCAACGAGGGGGATCCGTCCATGGAGCACGTCACCGACGAGGCGCGGCTGCGCGAGATCATCGGCGAGACCAGCGCCGCCATCCGGGACAAGGCCCGGGACCGCGTCGACCCGGTGACCGCGGAGTTCCTGGCCGCGTCACCGTTCTTCCTGCTGGCCACGACCGGGCCGGACGGCGTCGACGTCTCCCCGCGCGGCGATCCCGCCGGGTGTGCGCTGGTGCTCGACGAGCACACGATCGCGTTCGCCGACCGCAAGGGGAACCGCAAGCTGGACTCGCTGCGCAACATCCTGCACGACCCCCGGGTCGGGATGCTCTTCATGGTCCCGGGCTCGAACGACACCGTGCGGGTCAACGGCCGGGCCCGGATCGTGCACCACCCGGACTTCGCCGAGCGGCTCACGGTGCGGGGGTCGGCCCCGGAGCTGGCGGTCGTCGTCGACATCGACGAGCTGTACCTGCACTGCGCGAAGGCGTTCCTGCGGTCGTCGCTGTGGGACCCCGCGACGTGGCCCGCGAAGGGCGAGGTGCCCAGCGCCGGGAAGCTCGTGAAGGGGCAGTACGGCATCCCGGGCCCGGCCCGGCTGATCGACGCGGCGTTCCGGCGCGAGGCGAAGGCCAACCAGTACTGACGCGCCGGCCCGCACGGCCCCCGGCAGGGGCGGGTCAGGCCCGCTCGAGCAGCCCCCGGATCCGGTCGTGCCGGGCCCGCCACCAGTCCGCCCGCTCCGCGGGCGCGGCGACGGCGTCCCGGTGCGCCGGCTCCGGCGCCCGGCGCGGCACGGGCAGCGTCCCGCCGACCGGGACGAGCCGGTCGGCGGCGGCGACCACGTCGTCGGCCAGCAGCGACACCGTCCCCAGCCCGCAGGCGTGCCGCAGCTCGGGCAGCGCCCCGGCCAGGGCGAGCCCGGCGGCCAGCCCGACGCTCGACTCCACCGCCGAGGACACCACGACCGGCAGCCCGCACTCCTCGGCGATCCGCAGCGCCCGGCGCACGCCGCCCAGCGGCGACACCTTGAGCACCACGACATCGGCCGCCCCAGCCCGCACCACCCGCATCGGGTCCTCGGCGCGCCGGATCGACTCGTCGGCGGCGATCGGCACGTCGACCGCGCGCCGCACCCGCGCCAGGTCCTCCACCGCCGCGCACGGCTGCTCGACGTACTCGAGCCCGCCGGCGGCCGCGGTGAGCCTGCCGATCGCGGTGACCGCCTCGTCGGCGGACCAGCCCCCGTTCGCGTCCACCCGCACCAGGCCGGCCGGCCCCAGCGCGTCCCGGACGGCGGCGACCCGCTCCTCGTCCTCGGCCGCGGGCCTGCCACGCTCGGCGACCTTGACCTTGGCCGTGCTGCAGCCCGACGCCCGCACGATCCGCTGCGCGTGCTCGGGCCCGACGGCCGGGACGGTGCAGTTCACCGGCACCCGCTCGCGCACCGGTGCGGGCCAGCCGTCCTCGGCCGCCTCCCGCGCGGCGGCCAGCCACGCGACGGCCTCGTGGTCGTCGTACTCGGTGAACGGGCAGAACTCCCCCCACCCGGCCGGGCCGGACAGCAGCATCCCCTCCCGCACGGTGATGCCGCGGAAGCGGGTGGTCATGGGGAGCGCATAGGTCCAGACGGAGCCGTCCACCCACCCACGCTAATGCCTAGGCGAGGAGCTCGTGCGCGGCCGGGTCGACCCGTCGGGTCCGGCGCCGGAAGCTGAAGGTGTAGCCGGGCCAGAGCGTGCGGTTGCGGCCGTGCTCGTCGAGGTACCAGGAGGCGCAGCCGCCCGACCCCCAGACCGCGGCGCCGAGCCGTTCCTGCAGGTCGGCGTTGTGCGCGTGCTGCACATCTGACCGGGTGTCGATCGCGACGGCACCGTCGGCGTCGACCAGGCGCATCGCGTCCAGGACGTAGTTCAGCTGCGACTCGATCATCAGCACCATCGAGCTGTGCCCGAGCCCGGTGTTCGGACCGACGACCGTGAACAGGTTCGGGAACCCGGCGATCGTCGTGCCGTGGAACGCCTGCTGCCCGTCCCGCCAGAGGTCGGCCAGCTTGGTCCCGTCCCGGCCGCTGATCGACATCCGGCCCAGACCGTCGCCGACCCGGAACCCGGTCCCGAACACGATCACGTCCGCCGGGTGCTCGACCCCGTCGGCGGTGACGACACCGTGCTCGGTGATCCGCTCGATCCCGGCCGTCTCGACGGTGACGTCGTCGCGGCGCAGCGCCGGGTAGTAGTCGTTGCTCATCAGCACGCGCTTGCAGCCCAGCGTGAAGTCCGGGGTGACCTTCCGGCGCAGCGTCGCGTCGCCGGCGAAGGTGCGGCGCAGGTACAGCCGCACCGCCCGCTCGGCGAGCCGCATGATCCGCGGGTGCAGGAAGCCGACGACCATCGCCTCGTGCCGCCAGTACAGCGCGGTCCGGTAGGCGCGACGCAGGCCGGGGACGCGGCGGAACGCGCGCCGGGTCCGCTCACGGATCGGCTTGTCCGGCTTGGGCAGCACCCACGGCGCGGTCCGCTGGAACAGCGTGAGGTGCCCGGTCTCCCCGGCGACGGCGGGCACGAACTGGACGGCCGACGCACCGGTGCCGATCACCGCGACCCGCTTGCCGCGCAGGTCCACGGTGTGGTCCCACTGCGCGGAGTGGAACGCGCTGCCGGCGAACCGCTCGATGCCCTCGATCTCCGGGACGGCCGGTTCGTGCAGCGCCCCGGTGCCGAGGACGAGGTAGCGGGCGCGCAGCGTGCTGCCGTCGCCGAGCGTCACGTCCCAGGCCGCGCCGTCCCACTCGGCACCGGTCACCTGGGCGCCGAACCGGATCCGGTCGCGCAGCCGGTAGTGGTCGGCGACGTCCTCCAGGTAGGAGCGGATCTCGCCCTGCCGGGCGAACGTGCGGGTCCACTCGGTGTTCGGGAAGAACGAGAACGAGTACAGGTGCGACTCGACGTCGCAGGCGCAGCCCGGGTAGACGTTGTCCCGCCAGGTCCCGCCGAGCGTGTCGGCCTTCTCCAGCATCAGCCAGTCGGGACGGCCGGCCACGTCGAGCCGGACCGCGGCCCCGAGACCGGCAAACCGCTCCCGACGATGAGGGTGTCGACCTGCTCGGACATGGGCTCCTCCGGGACCGCACGGGTGTTACCGGCGGTAACCTACCACGGGTAACCTACTGCCGGTAAGGTTCCGGTCGTGACCGCGCAGACCGCTCCCGGCCCCCGGCGCCGCGTCCCCCGCGCCGAACGGGAGCAGCAGATCGTGGACGCCGCGGTCGCGGTGTTCGGGGAGCGCGGGTACGCCGGCGCCTCGATGGACGCGGTCGCCGAGCGCGTGGGCGTGACCAAGCCGGTGCTCTACACCCACTTCGGCTCCAAGGAGGGCCTGCTGCTCGCCGCCATCGCGCGGGCCCGGGCCGAGCTGCTGGAGGTCATCACCGAGGCCGCGGCCCCCGCGCAGGACCCGGAGTCGATGCTGCGCAACGGCACGCTCGCGTTCTTCACCTACCTGGACCGGCGCGCCCCGGCCTGGCAGCTGTTCTGCTCCGAGGCCGGGGTGGCCGACGACGCGCTCGAGGAGATCCGCGCCCAGCAGACCGACTTCATCGCCGGCCTGCTCGCCGCCCAGGTCCCGGGCACCGCGCCGGAGCGGCTGACCGGCTGGGCGCAGGTGATCGTCGGGGCCTGCGAGCGGCTCGCGGTGTGGCGCGGGCAGGACGAGACCGTCACCGCGGAGCAGGCGACCGAGTACCTGATGGAGGTCGCCTGGACCGGGCTCGCGGGACTCCGCGGAACGCGCTGAGCACCCGTCCGGGAGACTGGACGGCCATGAGCACGACCGCGCCCCGCCTGCTGCAGGTGGCCCGCACCGAGCGGATCACACCCGGCATGATCCGGGTGACCCTGACCGGCGAGGAGCTGGCCGGATTCCCCGGTCACGGCCCCGACCGCCGGATCAAGATGTTCTTCCCGGTCGAGGGGCAGGACCGCCCGGCGATCCCCCGGGCCTCCACCGGCGGGCCGGTGTGGCCGGCCGGTGAGGCCCGTCCGGCGATCCGCACCTACACCGTCCGCCGGTTCGCCCCGGACGCCGGCGAGCACGGCGAGCTGGACGTGGACTTCGTGGTGCACGCCGGGCACGGCCCGGCCGCGGCGTGGGCGGTCGGGGCCGGGCCCGGCGACTGGGTCGGGGTGTCCGAGCCGGGCGGGCGGTGGGCCCCGGACCCGGCCGCCGAGCACCACCTGGTCATCGGCGACGAGTCGGCGCTGCCGGCGATCGCGACCGTGCTCGAGACGCTCGCCGCCGACCACCCGGACGTGCCGGTGCGGGCGATCGTCGAGGTCGCCGACGCGGGCGAGGAACAGGCACTGCCGGGCCACGCCCGGGTCGAGTGGGTGCACCGCGGGACCACACCCGCCGGGGAACCGCTGGTCGCGGCCGTGACGGCGGCCGAGCTGCCCACCGGGCGCGGCCAGGCGTGGCTGTCCGGGGAGTCGGCCGCGGTCAAGGACCTGCGGGCGCACCTGCTGACCGAGCGCGGCCTCGACCGGCGCGCCGTCTACGCGACGGGGTACTGGCGGGCCCGCTGAGCGGGCCGTCGATCCTGACCGGGCCGGCGGTCCTGCCCGGCCGGGGCCTCGGCGACCAGGTCCGCGGAGATCTCCCGGACCACGTCGTCCAGCGCCTCCTGCATCGTCTGCCGGAAGGCCGCCAGCAGCGACCGGGTCGCGACCGGCTGCAACGCTTCGACGGTGGTGCGCAGGTCGGCGACCCCGTCGCGGGGCATCCCGGCGGCGACGTGCGCCTGCCAGAGCTGCTCGCGGAACAGGCCGACGAAGACGTCGGCGATCTCCCGGGTCCGCTCCCGCAGCTCCACACCGACCTCGGCGACGGACTCCGGGGAGAGCCCGAGCGCGACGGCGTGCGCCCCGGCCCGCGCCAGTGCGGGGTTCAGGATCCGCAGGCGCCCCTCGGCCGGGCGCTCCACCACCCCGGTCGCGCCGAACACGTCGAGCACCCGCGCGGGCACGTCGCCACCGACCCAGCCGGGCCACGCGTTCTCGTCGATCTCGACGGGCTCCTCGGGCTCCCAGGGCGCGAGCATCCCGCGGTAGAGCCGCAGAGCCTCCTCGGCGCTGCCCGACGGCGTCTGGTGGATGAGCACGCCGATCGCGGCGAGCGAGAAGCCGCGCCGCTGCAGCCCGGCGATGAGCTCGAGCCGGGCCAGATGCTCCGGGCCGTACCAGGCGGTGCGCCCGCGCATCTCACCGGCCGGGAGCAGCCCGCGCGACAGGTGCGCGCGCACGTTGCGCACGGTCATCCCGGCCCGCTCCGCGAGCCGGTCGATGGTGCACTCGTCCCCACTCGGCGTCGGTCCGGGCATCGGTGCGGGACCCTACCGCGAACCGGTCGGCGGGGACATACGCCGACAGACCGACAGCCTCCGCCCGGACGGCCCGGATCGGGACGACGACATCGCCGACTCCTCGGCACGCCCGCGATCGCTGCTGGTCGGCCGCGCCGAACCGGCGAACCTTGACATCGATGCCGCTCCGGCTAGTACGGTCCACATCGGCTGCACGCCCGTGGGCTGCGCCGATGTGGACCGGCCGACGGGTCCCCCTCCCTGCCGGCCGGTCCACCGGCTCGGCGCGGGGCTCCGACAGGACTCGCTCAGCGGCAGGACGCGTTCAGCGTCCGGCGTGCGCCGGCTGCGGCGTGCAGGACGGGCAGTCGCGCCACGGCAGCACCCGCGAGTCGGCCGGGCGGGCGGCCCCGCAGCGGCAGACACCGGCGAGACCGCCGGTGCCGGGCACGGTCTTCGCCGGACGCCCGGCACGGACGAGGGTGCGGCCGGAAGCGGACGTGCGGGCAGGCAGGTACAGGCGCATCAGGATCCCCGACGGAGTGTGTGGTGGTGGCGTGACGACCTGTGGGTCACCACGTGAAGGACATCGTCATCACGCACCGGAACATGACGGGCGCGGACCGTGACGTCGCGCACAGGCTCGCGCACACCGCTGCGGACCGGGCCCGGCGCCCCCGCGCCGCGCCCTGCGAGACTGCGACCCATGGCCGCATCCCCGCTGCTCCAGAACCTGTCCGCCACCGCGCGCACGGCCTACGAGCTCGGCAGCGGCACGGCCCGCGCAGCCGTGGCCCTGACCCGGTCCGGGGTGGTACGGCCGCTGGGCCCGGGCCGGCTGTACGGGATGGGCCGCGCCCTGCTGCGCTACGGCCACAGCGTCGCCGCCGCCTACTCGGTCGGCGCCGCGCGCCACCCGTACCGGCTGGCCGTCGTCGACGACCACGGGCTCACCACCTACGCCGAGCTCGACGAGCGCACCGACCGGCTCGGTCTCGCGCTGCTCGACTCGGGGGCCGGTCCCGGGGCACCGGTCGGGATCCTCTGCCGCAACTCCGCGGCCCCGGTCGAGGTGCTGGTCGCCGCCGGGAAGGTCGGCGCCGACGTCGTCCTGGTCAACACCGGGCTCTCCGCCGAGCAGCTGCGCGGTGTCCAGTCCCAGCAGCAGTTGCACACGATCGTCGCCGACCCGGAGTTCCGCGACGTCGTGCCGGACGGCCCGCGGCTCGTCCTGACCTCCACACCGGACGGTCCGCGGGCGGCGGGCGGGCGGGTGCTCGACGACCTCGAGCTCATGGTCGCCCGCGGCGGGCCGGGCGAGCTGCCGTTCCGCCCGCCGCGGTCCAAGCAGATCGTGCTGACCTCCGGCACCACCGGCACGCCGAAGGGCGCCAAGCGGCCGCACCCGTCCACGCTGGCCCCGGCCGCGTCGATCCTCTCCGCGATGCCGCTGCGCGCCGGCGAGACGGTGCACATCGCCGCCCCGCTGTTCCACACCTGGGGCAACGCCGGCCTGCTGCTCGCGGCGCTGCACGGGTCGACCGTCGTGCTGCGCCGCCGGTTCACCCCGGAGGGCTTCCTCGCCGCGGTCACCGAGCGCCGCGCCGACACGGTCTTCGCGGTGCCGGTGATGCTGCAGCGGCTGCTCGAGTCGGACGCGACCGGACCGGCCGGCGACTGGGGGGCGGAACACACGCCGCGGGTCGTCGCCGTCTCCGGCTCGGCGCTGCCCGGCGGGCAGGCAGTCGCGTTCATGGACCGCTTCGGGGACAACCTCTACAACCTCTACGGCTCCACCGAGGTGTCGTGGGTGTCGATCGCCGGCCCGGACGACCTGCGCGACGCCCCGGGCACGGCGGGCCGCGCCCCCGCCGGCACCACGCTGGTGATCCTCGACGAGCAGGACCGGCCGGCCGGGCCGGGCGTCGAGGGACGGGTGTTCGTCGGCAACGACCTGCCGTTCGAGGGCTACACCGGCGGGGAGGCCGGCCTCGAGGAGCGCGACGGGCTGCTCGGCACCGGCGACGTCGGGCACCTCGACGAACAGGGGCGGCTGTTCCTCACCGGCCGGGCCGACGACATGATCGTCTCCGGTGGCGAGAACGTGCATCCCGGGCCGGTCGAGGACCTGATCTCCGGGCTGGACGGGGTCCGGGAGGCCTGCGTGCTCGGCGTGGACGACCACGACTTCGGCCAGCGCCTCGCCGCCTGGGTGGTGACCGAGCCGGGCGCGGACCTCACCGCCGACACGATCCGTGATCGGGTGAAATCCGATCTGGCGACGTTCGCGGTCCCCCGGGACGTGCACTTCCTCGACGAGCTCCCACGGAACCAGACCGGTAAGGTCCTGCGGAAACAGCTTCCGGGTCGTTCCTGACACGACCAGGTGCCCGGGCTTGAAGTTAGGGCAACCTTGCCTACACTGGGCTGATGACGGTCACCACCCCGCACGCCGGCCCGAGGGCCGCGGCGGCTCCCCTGCGCGCCGGGTGTTCCGCGCTCAGCGAGGAGGCCGGGGAACCGCTCGAGGGGACCGCACCCGCGGCCCGCCGGCTGATCGCCGTCGAACACGTGGGGGCCTGGCCCCGCACCGTGGCCGACCACGCCGACCCGGACGTCGCCGAGTTGTTCGGGCGGCTGCGCCGCGAGGACGTCCTGCTGCTGCTCATCCGCAGGCCCGGGCGCGCCGGACGGGACTGCGACGGGGCGCGCACCGTGTACGTCGCCGACCTCGCGCCGGGTGGGTCCCGGGTCACCGCGCGGACCGTCCGCAGCACCGACGACCTCGCCTCGATCGCCTTCGACCCCGGAGCAGGCGAGCCGGTCACCGACCCGGTGCTGCTGGTGTGCGCGCACGGCCGGCGCGACGTCTGCTGCGCGGTCCGCGGCCGCGCGCTCGCCTCCGAGCTGACCGGCGAGGGCGCCGACGTGTGGGAGTGCACCCACCTGGGCGGGCACCGGTTCGCCCCCACCGCGCTGGTGCTGCCGACCGGTTACGCCTACGGGCGGCTCGACACCGGCAGCGCGCTGGCCGCGCTGAAGGCCGCCGCCGGCGGTGACGTGGACCCGTGGTCGTGCCGCGGGCACGTCGGGCTCGACCCCGTCGCGCAGGTCGCGGAGATGGCCGTGCGCGAGCACGCCGGGATCGGCGACGCCTCGGCGCTGCTGGTCGAGCCGGTCGACGGCCCGGGGCCGGTCACGGTCCGCAGCCGCGACGGCCGGTTGTGGACGGTCGAGGTCCGGGCCGACACCGGCCGTCCGGCGCAGCCGCCGTCCTGCGGGGCCGCGCTGGAGCCGGTGACACCGCTGGTCGCGGGCACCCCGCTCCTGTACTCATAGGACTCGCGGCTGGAAGAACCGCTCCAGCACCGTGGCCAGCCCGTCGTCGGCGACCGTCCCGGTGCTGATGTCGGCGTCCGCGTGGACCTCCGGCGGCGCCTGGCCCATCGCCACGCCGTGGCCGGCCCAGCGCAGCATCTCGCGGTCGTTGTCGCCGTCGCCGACGGCGAGCACCTCGGAGCGGTCGACACCGAGCCGTTGCGCCACCCGGGCCAGGCCGGACGCCTTGGAGACCCCGGACGGCACCAGTGTCACCCACGGCAGCTCGTGGTCGAGGGTCATGGTGGCGTCGTCGAACTCCAGGCCGGCGGCGCGGGCCGCGGTCTCGGCCGGGGTCCGGCCCGGCCAGTACATGATCAGTTTGGGCGTCGGTTCGCGGGACACGCCGTCCAGCCCGACCTCGGTCACGGTGCCGGCGAGGATGCCGTCCGGGAAGGGCGCGCTGACCCGCTGGCCCACCCCGACGTGCTCGGCGCCGAACACCGCACCGGGGAACGCCTCCCGCAACCGCCGCACCCCGGCGGTGACGTCGAACCGGGCCACCGACAGCACCCGTCGGGAGGCGGTGTCCATCTCGACGGCGCCGTTCGAGGTCAGCGTGACGCCGCCGTCGAGCCCCAGCTGGTCCAGCGCGGTGCCCGCGCCCAGGACCGTGCGGCCGGTGCACAGCATCACCGCGGCGTGCTTCGCGGCGGCCGCGATCGCGTCGAGCACCGGCGGGCTCGGCGGGCGCCTGCCGTGCACGATCGTGCCGTCGATGTCCAGGGCGACCAGTCGGGGTCGGGTCACGTCGCCGACCCTAGGCGAGCAGGTAGCGCTCCACCCCGTCGACCGTGCCGATGTGACGCATCCCGAGCCCGATGAGCACCCGCACCGAGGCGGGGTTGCCCGGGTCGACGCCCGCGACGACGCGGGACACCCCGTCCGCCCGTGCCAACCCGACCAGGGCGGCGGCGGCCTCGCCGGCGTAGCCGCGCCCCCGCCGGGACGGGACGACGCCGTAGCCGATCTCCAGCCCGGGCCCGCCGGGCTCCGGGAACATCCCGGCCCCGCCGACGACGAGGCCGCTCGACCGTTCCACGAGCAGGCGGTGGCCGTGGCGGCCCCAGCCCGGCCCGCCCGGCTCCCGGGCGAGCAGCCCGGCGATCACCCGGTCGCCGTCGGCCGGGAAGTCGTCGGCCCAGCCGGTGCCGCGGGCCCCGGCGAGGACAGCGGCCGCCACCTCGGGCGTCCAGCTGCGCAGGAGCAGCCGCTCCGTGCGCAGGTCGGCGGTGGGACCGGCGGGCTCGGTGGTGTGCTCGGGCACGGGTGGATCGTGCCGGTGCCGCCGACGCGGCCGCCACCTGATTCGGGTACTCGTGCCGCGGTGATCCGGTGAGCACGTCGCCTCTCCCGGTCGGCCCGTTCGCCCCGCCCGCCGACCTCGCCACCCATCCCGCGGTCGTCGCGGCGACCGACGTCGCCGACCGCGTCCTCGCCCCGCGGACCGGCGCGGCCGACGACCCCGCCCGCGGTGTGACCCGGGAGGCGTGCGAGGCGGTCGCCGCCGCCGGGTTGCTGTCGGTGACCGTCCCGGCGGACGAGGGCGGGCACGGGGCCGGGGCCCGGGTCGACGCCGAGACCGTCGAGTTGCTGGCCGGGGCCTGCGGGGCGACGTGGTTCGTCGGGACCCAGGCACCGCACCCCGCTGCAGCCGGCCCGCGGCAGGCCGGTGGACCTGCCGGAGGGGAGCGTCCGCACCGGCCCCGCCGCCGCACGGCACCGCGCCGGGCTGAGCACCAGGACGCACCGCGCCGGGATCGCGATCGCCCACCTGCGCCGACCTGGCGCGCCCGCGGTGACCGCCGAGCCGGACGGCTCCGGGTGGCGGCTCCGCGGCCGGTCCGACTGGTGCACCGGCTGGGGCCTGCCTCCGGCCCGAGTGTCGGGGCGACGAGCGGCCCCCGGCCCCAGCGCCGCGGCGAGCTCGACGGCCTCCGGCCGGTCCCGTTCGTGGCCGAGCCGGTCCAGCTCGGTCAGCACCCGGCGCAGCAGCCCGATCGAGGCCGGGGTCGGGTTCGCCGTCCGGGCCGCGTCGAGCTCGCGCCAGGCGGCGCCGTCGACGTCGGCGAGGACCGTGTCGCCGCCGACAGCGAGATCGTCGAACTCGACGGCGACCGTGCGGGTCCCGCCCATCACCGACAGCGGCAGGGGCACCCCGGCCCACAGCCCGGGCGCCTCCCGCCGGGACGAGGATGAACAGGTAGCGGTCACCCGGGGCGACTGCACCGATCATCACCAGGTCGGGGTAGTCGACGACGCTCGCGTGACCGTCTTTCTCCCTGGGTCGATTCGCTGCCCTGTCGATTCACTGCCCCGAAACTGTCAGGGGTCGAGCGTATGTTCGAACCATGCAGCTGGGGCAGGCGATACCGGACGGGCTGGCGACCATGCCACCCGGCCCCGACCTGGCCGCCGTCCTCGCCTCGATCGACCTGACCCAGGTGTGCAACGACGACATCGACGAGGTCATGCTCGCCCACTCCCGGCAGCTGTCCCACCACCAAGCGCACATGTTCGCGGCGATCTCCGAGGTGGTGCACCGGCGCCCGTTCGCCGGTCCCTTGGAGATCCGCCGCGGTGCGCTGCCCGACCAGTACGGGTCGGACGAGATCCGCTTCGCACTGGCCTGGAACCGCCGCGCCGCCGAGTACGAGATGGGCCTCGCCGTCACCCTGGTGTCCGATCTTCCGCAGGTGCAGGCCGCCCTGTGCCAGGGGCGGATCGACCGCACCAAGGCCCGGGTGTTCGCCCAGCACCTCGCCGACCTCCCGGAAGCCCAACGCGCCGCGATCTGCGAGGCGGTCCTGCCGCACGCACCGAAGCTCACCACCGGCCAGATCGGGGAACGGATCAAACGACTGATCCTCGAACTCGACCCCGCCTACTACGAGCGCCGCTACCGCAAAGCCATCCGCGACCGGCTGGTCGTGGCGTATCTGACCGAGACCGGCACCGCCGTCATCTCCGCCGAAGGCCTGCCCGCCGAGGAAGCCGCCGCCGCGTGGGAACGCCTCGACGCCCTGGCCAAGGCCGCCCGGCGTGACGGGCACCCGGGCACGATCGACCAGATCCGCGCCGACCTCGTCCTCGGCCTGCTCGACGGGACACTGCACGGCCTCGACCGCGCCGGGATCCTGCGCGCGCTGATGGCACGCTTCGCCGGCCACGCCGACAACCCCACCGGTAGCGAGGTCGACAAGCCCGCAGCCGGCACCCCGGCCGCGGGCCGCCCAGCGGCCGGCGACCCGGCCTCCGGTAGCGCCGACTCCGATCCCAACTCGGACTCGGACTCGGACTCGGACTCGGACTCGGACTCGGACTCGGACTCGGACGATCCTGACACCGACGACCAGGGACCGCCTGGACCGTCCGGCCCCGCCCCCGGTCCTGGGGATCCCCGACCCAGCGGCCCGAACGGCGGCGGCACACCCGCACCCCCCGACGCCAACCCCGACCCATCTCCGACCGTGCCCTCACAACGCCGCAGCAACGACCACACCGCACCCCGCAAGAGCGCCGGTGTCGGGACCGAGGTCCGCGTCCCGCTCACGACTCTGCTCGGCCTCGACCAGCGCGCCGGCGAACTCCCCGGCTGGGGTCCGATCCCGGCCAGTGCCGCACGACGCCTCGTCGCCCGCCAGCACCGCGCCCCATGGCGCTGGGTCGTCGTCGACGACCACGGCCACCTACTCGCCGAAGGCATCACCCGACACCGCCCGACACCCCGCGACCCCACCGGCCCACCCGGCGGAATCGTCGAACTCCACATCCCCGCCACCCAACTCACCACCCTCGCCGCGAACGCCGCCGAGCACGACGCCTGGGCGAAGGTGATCACCGACATCGCCGACCAATACCGGCAGCACACCGAACACGACGACCCCGACGCCGCACTCGACAACCAACCGAACGCCCGGTTCCCGCACGCCGCGCTACGGCGCCACACCGAGGTCCGGGATCGCACCTGCCTCAGCCCCGGGTGTCGTACCGCAGCGCGGCGCTGCGACCAGGACCACACTCGCGATCACCATCACGGCGGGCCGACCGTCCGCGGCGGCCTCGGGCCGCTGTGCCGGCACGACCACACGTTGAAGACCAAGGGCAACTGGCGCCTCGACCAGCCAGAACCCGGCCACTTCATCTGGACCAGCCCGCTCAAACGCCAGTACCGGGTCGACCCCGAACCGATCCTGCCGCCACCGATCACACCGGTGCGCCGCGACGACGACCCGGCCTTCGACGCGCCCGCCCCCGGGCCCGTCTACGCCGACGACGAACAACCCGACCTCCGCCGACACGAACGCGGCCCGCCGGCCCAGAACGACACCTCGACGGACGGCATCGAGCCGGCCGGTCCCACGCCCCGGCGGCACACCACACCGGGCGGCACCCCACCACGCACTCCCCCGGCCAACAGCAGCGTGCGCGACGATGCCCCACCGCCGTTCTGATTCCTCGCCGGGTTCCGGACACGGCACGATCACCGACGGCGCGGGTGGCTGACCTCCGTCGGCCCGTTCGGCAGAGTGGGGGCATGACCGCGACCGGGCCCGTCACCACCGGCGATGCATCGCTGCCGCTCCCGCTGCGTCCCCCCGCACATCAGGTGGACCCGCGAGCGATCTGGTGGTGGCGGCTGCGCGCGCTGCCGTTCCCGATCGTCCTGCTGGTCGCCCAGGGCGTCGGCTGGTACTTCCTGCCGCCCCGGCCGTGGCACGGCCTGCTGATCGCGACGATCACGCTCACCGTGCTCTGGCTGCTGGTCGAGGTACTGGTCGTCCCGTCGCTGCGCTTCCGGCTGCACCGCTGGGAGGTCACCGACGAGGCGGTCTACCACCGTTCCGGCTGGCTGGTCCGGGAGTGGCGGATCGCCCCCATCCCGCGGGTGCAGACCGTCGACACCGAGCACGGACCGCTGCAGCAGGCGCTCCGGCTGGCGACCGTCACCGTGACGACGGCATCTGCCCGTGGTCCGGTCCGCATCGCCGGCCTCGACGCCGACCAGGCCCGCGAGCTGGCCCGGCGGCTCACCGAGACCACCGGCCGTCACCCCGGGGACGCCACGTGACCGCGGGCGGGCCCGACGACCGCGGCCCCCACGGTGGCGGGGACACGGCGACCGGCGGTGTGCCCCCGCCCTGGAGCCGTGCCGCGGCGGTGGGGCACGGGGAACCGGCCGCCGACGACCCGCACCACGGGTCCGGGCAGGGTGGAGCACCGAGCTCCGGCGCGTCCGGTGCAGACACCTCCCCATCGATGCCGCCCCCGTCCGGCACCGGTGGTCCCGCCCCCGACGGGTCGGCCTCGAACACGCCCACGGGGACGACCGGGCCCGACGAGCCACCGTGGCGCCGCCTGCCCGCGCTGATGCTGGTGGTCGCGCCCGCGACCGCTCTGCTCAAACTCGCACCCGCGCTGATCGTCCTGCTGCTCTTCGGCGCGGGACGGGGCAACGACGTCCAGCTGTGGATCGCCGCCGGGATCGCGGTCCTCGCCGTCGGCGCCGGGGTGGTCCGCTGGCGGACGACCCGCTACCGGATCACCGACGAACGCGTCGAGCTGCACAGCGGGCTGCTCAACCGGCAGCGCCGCTCGGTCCCGCGGGACCGGATCCGGACGGTCGACCTCACCGCGCCCCTGCTGCACCGGCTGGTCGGCGTCAGCGTCGTGAAGGTCGGCTCGGGGCAGAGCGCGGGCAAGGAGTCCGGTCTCGACCTCGACGCCGTCACCACCGCCGAGGCCGAACGGCTGCGGCGCGAGCTGCTGTCCCGGCCGGGGGCGCCGGCCCGCACCGGCGCGGACGCACCGGCGGGGGCACACCCGTCCGCCGGCGCGGACGCGACCGGCGGCCCGGGCGCGGCCGGCACGATCCCGGGGACCGGCACGATCCCGGAGTCCGGTGCCGGCCCGGCGGTCCCGGCCGGGGCCGCGCCGGAGCCGGAGGCCGCCGAGGAGATCGACCGCATCGACTGGTCGTCGCTGCGTTTCGCGCCGCTCACCGTCAGCTCGCTCGCCGCGATCGGCGCCGCGGCGGGCGCCGGCTGGAACCTGCTCCGCGAGGCCGACGTCGATCCCCGGAACCTCCCCGGCGCCGACGTCGTCACCGGCGGGCTCAGCGCCGTGCCGATCTGGGCGTCGGTGCTCGTCGGGGTGCTCCTGCTGCTGGTCGTGATGGTCGCGGGCTCGATCGTGCTGTTCGTCGAGCGGTGGTGGGGGTTCCTGCTGACCCGCGAACCGGACGGGACCCTGCGCGTCCGGCGCGGGCTGCTCACCCGCCGGTCGCTGTCGGTGTCCGAGCAGCGGCTGCGCGGCGTCACCGTCACCGAGCCGCTGCTGGTCCGCGTCATCGGCCGGGGTGCGCAGGCCGGGGCGCTCACCGTCGGGCTGGCCGGCGCGGACGGCGAGCAGAGCCACGCGGGAGCGCTCGGCCCACCCGTGGCCCGGGCACAGGCGCACCGGATCGCCGCGACCGCGGCCCGCACCGGTACCGAGGTCACCGCGGGTCCGCTGCGCCCGCACCCGCCGCGGGCCCGCACCCGCCGGTTGGTCCGCGCGATCGGGCCCGCGCTGGTGCTCCCGGTGGCGGCCGGCGTCCTCGTCCACGTCGGTGGCCCGGTGTGGCCGCTGTTCCTCGCGGTGCTGCTGGTGCTCCTCGCCGTCCCGCTGGCGCTGGACCGCTACCGCGCACTCGGGCACCGGCTCGACGAGCGCTACCTGGTCGCCCGCGGTGGCTCGCTGGTCCGGACGACCTCGGCACTGCGCCGCGACGGCGTCATCGGCTGGCGGATCCGGCAGAGCCTGTTCCAGCGGCGGGCCGGCGTCGTCGCCCTCGAGGCGACGACGGCCGCGGGCAGCGGCGCGGTGGAGGTGCTCGACCTGTCCCCCGCCGACGCCGCCGCGTTGATGGCGGAGGTCACCCCGGAGGCGGTCACCGGCCTGCGGGCGTGACCGTCACCGCCGCCGGCGGGTCCCGAACAGGCTCCGGGTGATCTCCCGGGTCACCGTGTTCGTGATCTGCCGCCCGGTCGGCGACTGCAGGAAATCCCCGATCTTGGAGAACCAGTTCTTCTCGCTGGAGTCCTGCGGCTGCGGCGGAGGCGGTGTCCCACCGGCCTGCGGAGTGGCCCCGGCCGGCGGCGGGGCGTCACCGGGCGGCGGGGCGGGTGCCCCGACCGGCACCGCGTCACCTCCGGGGCCGGAGGCGATCCGCCCGGTCAGCCGCTCGTAGGCCGAGTCGCGGTCGACCATCTCGCCGTACTTCTCCTGCAGCGGCGACGCCGCGGCCTCGGCGCGGATCTCGTCCTCGCCGATCGCGGCCATCATCGAGCGCGGCGCCCGCAGCCGGGTCCACGCCACCGGAGTGGGCGCGCCCCGCTCGGACAGCACGGTGACGATCGCCTCGCCCGTGCCCAGCGAGGTCAGCGCCGACTCGAGGTCGTAGACGTCGGAACGCGGGTAGGTCTTGACCGTCCGGCTCAGTGCCTGCTGGTCCTCCGGGGTGAACGCCCGCAGGGCGTGCTGCACCCGGGCACCGAGCTGGGACAGCACCTCGTTCGGGATGTCGGTGGGCAGCTGCGTGCAGAAGAACACCCCGACGCCCTTGGACCGGATGAGCTTCACGGTCTGCTCGATGCGGTCCAGGAACGCCTTCGACGCGTCGGCGAACAGCAGGTGCGCCTCGTCGAAGAAGAAGACCAGCTTCGGCTCGTCCAGGTCGCCCGCCTCGGGCAGCTCCTCGTACAGCTCGGCCAGCAGCCACATCAGGAACGTCGAGAACAGCATCGGGTTCGCGGCACGCTCGGCGAGCTCCAGCAGCGTCACGACACCTTTGCCGCCGATCTGACGCATGAGGTCCGCGGGCTCGAGCTCCGGCTCCCCGAAGAACGTGTCCCCGCCCTGGGCCTCCAGGTTCACCAGCGCCCGCAGGATCACCCCGGCCGTCGACGACGACACCCCGCCGATCCCCTTCAGGTCGGCCTTGCCCGCGTCGGAGGTCAGGTGCTGGATGACCGCGCGCAGGTCCTTGGTGTCGAGCAGCGGCAGCCCGCGCTGGTCGGCCCAGTGGAAGATCAGGCCGAGGGTCGACTCCTGGGTGGGGTTGAGCCTGAGGACCTTCGCCAGCAGGATCGGGCCGAACTGGGTGATCGTCGCGCGGACCGGGACGGCGACACCTCCGTCGCCGAGCGACAGGAACAGCACCGGGTACGCCGTCGGGGTCCAGTCGTCGCCGGTGTCACGGACTCGCTCGTCGATCTTCTCGTTGCGCTCACCGGCCCGGGCCATCCCGGACAGGTCGCCCTTGACGTCGGCGAGCAGCACCGGGACCCCGGCGTCGGAGAGCTGCCCGGCGAGCGCCTGCAGCGTCTTCGTCTTGCCGGTACCGGTGGCGCCGGCGACCAGGCCGTGCCGGTTCAGCGTCGCGAGCGGGATGCGCACCCGGGCCTCGGGGTCGCAGACGCCGTCGACGAGCACCGTGCCGAGTTCCAGCGCGGCACCGTCGGTGGCGTATCCGTCGGCGATGGTTCGGGCGGGGGTGTTCTCGGCCACGGCGTCGCAGCGTAGGGCACCCGGCGGGCCGGGAGCTGCTCCGCACCGCCGGCGGCGCGGCGCCGGGGTGCCCGGCCCGCCGCGACGACGTCACATAGTCTGCACGGATGACGGACCGGCTGGTGTGGATCGACTGCGAGATGACCGGGCTGGACCTGGGTTCCGACGCGCTCATCGAGATCGCGGCGCTGGTCACCGACGGGGACCTCAACATCCTGGGCGACGGCGTCGACGTGGTGATCTCCTGCGACGCCGGCAAGCTCGAGGGGATGCCCGAGGTCGTGCGCGAGATGCACGCGCGCTCCGGGCTCACCGAGGAGGTCCGGTCCGCGACGGTCACCGTCGCCGAGGCCGAGCAGATGGTGCTCGACTACATCCGCACGCACGTCCCCGACCCGCGCACCGCGCCACTGGCCGGCAACTCCATCGCCACCGACCGCGGCTTCCTCGCCCGGGACATGCCGGAGCTCGACGCCTACCTGCACTACCGGATGATCGATGTGAGCTCGCTCAAGGAACTGGCCCGGCGCTGGTTCCCCCGGGTGTTCTACGCCAAGCCGGAGAAGGGCCTGGCGCACCGCGCGCTCGCCGACATCCGGGAGTCGATCCGCGAGCTGGCCTACTACCGCAAGGCGCTGTTCGTTGCCCCGCCCGGACCGAGCACCGAGCAGGCGCAGACCGCGGCGGCCGCCGTCGCCGACGTCGCCGTCGCACCCGCGGATCCGCAGGCAGCGAGCCAGGTGGAGACCCCGGTGAACGGCCGGGTGGAGGGCACCGCGAGCCACTAGGACAACCCCCCGCGCAACCCCCGTACGGCCGGGAGCTATGCTGTGTCAGCACTTCCGGCCACGGCCTGACGGGTCTCACGATCCGGCAGGGAATGGCTGCGGAGATCGCATGGTGGGTGTAGCTCAGTTGGTAGAGCACCTGGTTGTGGTCCAGGTGGCCGCGGGTTCGAGTCCCGTCACTCACCCGGTCGCCACCCTGGCGATCGATCCCGGAAAGCATCGTGCTAGTTTTCCGGGGTCGTTCTCGCCCGGGGTCGGCGAATGCGAGAAATGAATATGCGCCGTTAGCTCAATTGGCAGAGCAGCTGGCTCTTAACCAGCGGGTTCGGGGTTCGAGTCCCTGACGGCGCACCAAAGACAACAAGACGGCACGCGGAACCGCCTCCGCGGGCCGTTGTCGTGTCCACCGGCTGCCACGACGGGTGACGCCGCGTGACACCGGTCGCCCGGACATGACCGCGGGGCCCGGACCCGCCACGATGTTCCCATGGCGCGTCCCGACCACACCGTCTTCCTCAAACGGTCCTTCTCCCGGATGGACCAGCTCGCCACGCCGTTCCTCACCGGGCGGCGGCTGTGCCGGCAACTGGCCCAGGTCGTCCCGTACGGCACCGACGGCGTCGTCGTCGAGCTCGGCGCCGGGTCCGGGGTGCTGGCCGAGCCGATCCGCGCCCGGCTCGGGAACGGCGCCCGCTACCTCGCCATCGAGATCGACGAGGAGCTCGTCGCCCACCTGCGCCGGCACAAGCCGTGGCTGGAGGTCGTGCAGGGCGACGTCGCCGACCTCGAACGGATCCTCGACGACGCCGGCATCGACCGGGTGGACGCGTTCGTCTCCACGCTGCCGTGGGCGGTGTTCCCCCAGGACCTGCGCACCAGGGTGCTGGACGTGATCGCCCGCCGGCTGGTGCCCGGCGGCGTCCTCAGCATGATCATCACCTGGATGGCGCTGCCGAACCGGGTCCGGGACCTGCGCGCACTGCTGGACGCCCATTTCGACGAGGTGGTCGAGACCGCCACCGAGTGGCGCAACCCGCCGCCGGCCCGGACCTTCCTGTGCCGACGGCCACTCGCCCGGCCCGACTATCTCGACGAGCGAGATACTCAATCGGCGAGCTAACATGGACGGCGTGACCACACCGGGAAGAACCGTAGTCGCCGGCGGCGGGCCGGGCGGGATGCTGCTGGCGTACCTGTTGGCCCGCGCGGGGCTGCCGGTCACGCTGCTGGAGCGCCACCAGGACTTCGACCGCGACTTCCGCGGCGACTCGCTGCACCCCTGGACCCTCGAGCTGCTCGACCGGCTCGGCGTGGCCGAACGGCTGCTGGAGCAGCCGCACGTCAAGGCCCGCCAGTTCCGGTTCCGCACACCGAAGGGCCTGGTCACGACGTCGGACTACGGGCTGCTCGACACCCCGTACGACTACGTCGCGCTGATGCCGCAGGCCTGGTTCCTCGACTTCCTGGCCGCGGAGGCGCAGACCCTGCCGTCGTTCGAGCTGCGCACCGGCGCGGCGGTGAACGGGCTGCTCGGCAGCGACCCGGTGCGCGGGGTGACGCTGCGGTCCGGCGAGGAGATCGAGGCCGACCTCGTCGTGGCCGCCGACGGGCGGTTCTCCCGGATCCGGACGCTGGCCGGGGCGAAGGCGGAGTCGCAGGGCGCCACCACGGACCTGCTGTGGTTCGCCCTCCCCCGCCGCGACGACGACCCGCCGGACGCCGACGTCGACCTGTTCTTCGGCCGCCGGCACTACGTGGGTGTCCTCGGCAGCCCCGGGCGCTGGCAGGTCGGGTTGTCGCTGCCGAAGGGCGGCTACCCCGCCCTGCGCGACGCCGGTGTCGACTACGTGCGCCGCGAGGTCGCCGAACGGGTGCCGTGGCTGGCCGACCGGGTCCACCTGCTCACCGACATGAACGAGACGACACTGCTGTCGGTGGACATCTCGCGGGTGCCGGTCTGGCACCGCCCCGGCCTGCTGATGATCGGCGACGCCGCGCACGTCATCTCCCCGGTCGGCGGCAACGGCATCCTCATGGCCTGCCAGGACGCGCTGGCCGCGGCCAACCACCTGGTCCCGGCGCTGACCGCGGGCGTCCCCGGTTCCGAGGCGCTCGCCGCGATCCAGGCCGACCGGGAGGAGGCGATCGTCACCGTGCAGGCCCAGCAGGTCCGGGTGGAGCAGACCGCGGCCCGCGCCCGCGAGCGCGGGAAGGCCGTGGCGCCCCCGGGGTTCCTGCGCCTGCTCACCCGGATCCCGGCGATCCGCCGACGCTCGGCCCGGCGCAACGGGTACGGCCCGGTCCCGGTCGTCCCGAGCCCCGGGCTGGAACGCGCCCTCGACCTGCGGCCCGCCCCGGTCCCCGCCTGATCCGGCGGCCCGCGCGGCCTCACGTAGCGTCGGCGCCGTGCCCCTGCCCGTCCCGCCGGTGCTCGCCGGTGCCGTCCCGCTCGCGTACGTGGAACGCGACGGCACGGTCGAGTCCGTGCACCTCGGCACCCTGGCCCGGGTGGAGCGAGACGGTGCCGTGTCCGGGCACGGCGACCCGGACACCCCGTTCCTACCCCGGTCCGCGCTCAAGCCGGTGCAGGCGGTGGCGCTGCTGCGGGCCGGCCTCGACCTCGACGGCGAGCTGCTCGCCCTGGCCTGCGCCTCGCACTCCGGCGAGGCCGGGCATCTCGACGGGGTCCGCCGCGTGCTCGCCGGGGCCGGGCTCACCGCCGACGACCTGGACAACACGCCGGACCTGCCGCTGGGCGTCGAACCGGGCGCAGCGGCCCGCGCCGCCGGGACCGCGCCGGCACCGCTGCTGCAGAACTGCTCCGGCAAGCACGCCGCGATGCTGGCCGCGTGCGTCGCGGCCGGGTGGCCGACCGCCGGTTACCGGGAACCGGACCACCCGCTGCAGCGGCTGATCCACGACACCGTCACCGAGCTGACCGGCCGCGTCCCGGACGTCACGACCGTCGACGGGTGCGGTGCACCGCTGTTCGGCTCGACCCCGGCCGGGCTCGCCCGCGCGTTCGCCCGGATCGCGGTCGCCGCGCCGGGGACGCCGGAGGGCCGCGTGGCGCGGGCGATGCGCGCCCACCCCTGGTGCGTCGGCGGGACCGGCCGCCCGGTGACCCGGCTGGCGCAGGCGGTGCCCGGGCTGGTCGTGAAGGACGGCGCCGAGGGCGTCCTGGCCGCCGGGCTCCCCGACGGGCGGGCGTTCGCGATCACGGTGCTGGACGGCTCGCCCCGCCCGCTGCCGGTGCTCGCCGCGGCCGTGCTGCGGGGCTGGGCCGCAGACACCCCGGAGCTGGCGGAGACGGCCCGCGTCGACGTGCTCGGGCACGGCCGCCCGGTCGGGTCCGTCCGTGCTGTGACCTGACCCAGATCCTGCCCCGCGTCCCCGACGCAGGTTCTGACCCGGTCAGGGCTCCGCCGCGGCACCGGCCGCCCGGGAGGCGCTCGCCGCCCGGGTCAGCCGGGCCGCGAGCGCGTCCAGGTGCTCGACCAGCTCCGGTGGCTCCAGCACGTGGAAGTCCACGCCGAAGAAGTTGATCCACACCGCCAGCGACTCGAGCGTCCACGCCCCCGCTGCGAGCTCGCAGCGCCCGTCGCCCAGGTCGGTCACGATCCCGGACGCCGGGGTCACGTGCTCGGCGAGCCGCTCCGCGGACGTCTCGAACACGATCCGGGCCCGGTACGGGTAGGCACCCGAGGAGATCCCGCGCTGGGCGAACGCACCCACCCCGCCCTCGGGCGGGTCCCGCGGCGTGAACCGCGGGCCGGCGGGCAGCTTCAGCCGCATCCGGTCCACCCGGAACGTCCGCCGGTCGTCGCGGCCGGTGTCCCACGCGACCAGGTACCAGCGGCGGCCGGTGTGCACCAGGCCCTCGGGCTCGACGATGCGACGGGTCTCGCCGCCGTCGCCCGCGACGTAGTCGAACCGGATCTGCTCGTGGTCGCGGCAGGCCGCAGCGAGCGCCGAGAGGTCGTCGGCGTCGACGACGGCGCCGCGGCCGGTCAGCGTCGTGGTGGCGGCCCCGAGCGCGGCGACCCGGCGACGCAGCCGGTTCGGCAGGACCTGCTCCAGCTTGGCCAGGGCCCGCACCGAGGTCTCCTCGATCCCCGAGACGGCGCCGCCCGCCGCGGTCCGCAGCCCGACCGCGACGGCGACGGCCTCGTCGTCGTCGAGCAGCAGCGGTGGCAGCGCCGCACCCGCACCCAGCCGGTAGCCACCCGTGGTCCCGGGCGTGGAGTGCACGGGATAGCCGAGGGTGCGGAGCTTGTCGACGTCGCGCCGGACGGTCCGGACGTCGACCTCGAGGCGCTCGGCCAGTGCCGGACCCGTCCAGTCACGCGGGACCTGCAGCAGCCCGAGCAGGCGCAGCAGTCGTGCCGAGGTCTCCATCACGGGAGCCAGTGTGCCCGCCGTCGCGGACAGCCCCCGTCCGCGATACCCGGGACGGGGTCGGGTCGCCGGCAGGGCGCCGACGCCGGTGCGCGGTCCGGCCGCTACCGTCGCGGCCGTGGAGACGAGCGAGCGGGTCGGGCGGTATGTACGAATGGTCGCCGTCGAGGGGCAGGGCCCCGAACTGGCGAAGGCCCTGCTACGGGTCGCGGACGGTATGGCCGCGCAGCCCGGCTGCCTCGCCTACGTGGTGAACGCCGCGCCGGACGAGGCGGACGCGGTCTGGGTGACCGAGATCTGGGCGGACTCCGCCTCCTCCGAGGCGGCGCTCGGCCGCGACATCGGCGAGGCCGGGCTCGCCGACGTCCTCGAGCTGCTGGCGTCCCCGCCGGAGTACATCGAGGTCACCCCGCTCGGCGGTCCGGGGCTGGGCTGAGACCCGCCGGCTGACCGGGGCCGCGGCGCCCCGGTCCGTCGTCGGTCCGTCGTCTCCTGCTGCTCGCTGCGCTCCTCAGTCCTGCTGCTCGCTGCGCGCTCCTCAGTCCTGCTGCTCGCTGCGCTCCTTGCGGGCCTTCAGCGACCCCGGCTTGGCCGTCAGCGACGGGTCGCCCTTGGTCTTGATCAGGCTGGCGACGGTGACGATCGCCAGGATCACCACGATGACGACCAGGCTGAGCATGGTCGGGATCTCGGGGATCGCCGGGGAGATGTCCACGTGTCCCCAGTGCAGGACGAGCTTGATCCCGATGAACCCGAGGATGATCGCCAGGCCGGTGGACAGGTAGACCAGGCGATCGAGCAGGCCCTTGACCAGGAAGAACAGTGCCCGCAGGCCGAGCAGCGCGAACGCGTTGGCGGTGAAGACGATGTAGGCCTCCTGCGTCACGCCGAACACCGCGGGGATCGAGTCGAGGGCGAACAGCAGGTCGATGCCGCCGATCGCGATCAGCACGATGAACATCGGGGTCGCGACCCGGCGGCCGTTCTCCCGGCTGAACAGGCGCCCGCCGTCGTACTCCTCGGTGACCGGGAAGAGCTTGCGCGCGCCCTTCACGACCATGTTGTCCTCGATGTCGGGTTCCTCGTCCTTGTGCCGGTAGAGCTGGACCGCCGTCCACAGCAGCAACGCGCCGAAGACCAGGAACATGAACGAGAACAGGTTCAGCAGCGTCGCACCGACCACGATGAAGATCGCGCGCATGATCAGCGCGAGCACGATCCCGAAGGTCAGCACCTTGTGCTGGTGCTGCTCGGGGACCGCGAACGTCGTCATGATGATCACGAAGACGAACAGGTTGTCGACCGAGAGACTCTTCTCGACGATGTACCCGGTGAAGTACTGGGTCCCGAAGTCCCAGCCGTGCACCATCGCGAACACCACACCGAAGGCGACCGCGACCAGGATGTAGAACACCGACCAGGCCGTCGCCTCGCCGAACCCGACCTTGTGCGGCTTGAGCCACGCCAGGATCAGATCCAGCGCGAGCAGCCCGACGACCAGGCCGATCATGATGATCCATTCGAGCGCGCTGATCTCCAGCACCGGCTTCCCTCCGTACGCCGATCAGGGCACCGGCCTGTCGCACCGGTATTGCGCAGAGCACCTTAACGGGCAATCGGGACGTCGCGCCCGATCTGGATGCGCGCCGCCGGATCGGGTTCAGCGCGCCGGGCGGCTCGCGAACACCCCCTCGGCCGGAAACGCGCCGTTGGCCAGCGCGGTCCGGGCGAACGCCGTGCCGAGCTCGCCCAGGCGGGCGGCGCGCTCGGGTCCGAGCACCGACCACGGCGCCGCCCCCAGCCGGTGGGTGTCGTCCTCGAGCCGCCGGCGCAGCGCCGACCCGGCCTCGGTGAGCACCGGGGTGACGGCCTCGTCCGAGGGCGTCGCGTGCTCGAGCAGGCCGCGTTCGGCGAGCCGGGCGACACCGTCGTTCCACTCGGTCCGCGACCAGCCACGGCTGGACCGGGCGAACCCGGTCGTGAAACCGGTGCCGGTCGCCGTCGCGGTGATCAGTGCCTCCAGCCCCGACAGCTCGGCCTCGACGAGCAGCGCGATGTGCCCGTCGCCGCGGTGCTCGCGCAGGATCGACAGCGCGTGCCAGAGCACCAGGTGCGGTGCCGCCGGCCACGCGAGGTCCCGGTGCCCGGCCGCCAGCGGTCGGCCCTCGACCGGCGTGGCCTCGGCGGCGGTGCGGGCGAGCCCGGCGGCCTCGGCCATCTCCGCCGACCCGACCGCGTCGTCCCCGAGCAGCCGGCGCAGGGCGGCGTCGACGACCTCGAACCGCGCCGCGACCAGGTCGGCCGGCGCGGCCAGCTCCCACGCCCGCGGGATCGAGTCGGCGACGAGGCGGGGCGCGAAGTTGTAGAACGTCGCGGTGACCACCGACGGGCCGACCGCCCCCATCGGTGCGGCCCGCGGCGCGAAATAGGTCATCCGGTGCCCCTGCTCCAGGCCGGCCTGCGCGAAGCGGGGCTCGGACTCGGGGGCGAAATAGACCTGGGCATGCAGCGGTTCCAGCGCGCGGGCGATACGTCCGGCGGCGACGGCGTCTCCGGTGGTACTCATGATCGCGACGCTAACGGTTCGGACCGGCTCGCGCGGCCCGGGCGGCACTCAGACGGTGAGGCCGGCGTCGGCGCCGGTGTTCACCGCCCGGACGAAGTCGGCCGGGGTCTCGGCGTCGCCGAGCACGCGGACCTCGATTCCGGTGTCGCGCAGGGTCCCGGCGAACTCCTCGCCGGACGGGCGCCAGCCGATCGCCAGCGCGACCCGGTCCGCGGGCAGCTCCACCGGCGCACCGTCCGGGCCGGTGCAGTGGATCGTGTCCGCGCCGACGGCGACCAGCGTGGTGCCGGTCCGCAGCTCGACGCCGTCGGCGCGCAGCGACCGCACCAGGTTCCGCCGGGTGATCGCCTCGATGCCGCGCCCGACCGAGGAGGCCATCTCCACGATCGTCACCGACGCGCCGCCCGCCACCAGGGTCTCCGCGGTCTCGCAGCCGGTCGCGCTCCCCCCGACCACGACGACCCGCGCCCCGGCGGGCACCGGCACCTCGCCGCGCAGCAGGGCCTGCGCGTCGTGCACGTGCGCAGCGTCGATGCCGGGGATCGGCGGGACCAGCGGGCTCGCCCCGGTCGCCACCACGACGACGTCCGGCGCCCGGGCCGCGACCAGCGTGGCGTCGACCTCCACACCGGTGTGCACGGCGACGCCGAGCGCGGCCAGCCGCGCGGACTGGTACTCCCGGTAGCGCAGGACCTCACGCTTGCTCGGCGCCAGCCCGGCCACCTCGAGCTTGCCACCGAGCTCGGGGTCGCGTTCGTAGAGCGCGACCTCGTGCCCACGCAGCGCCGCGAGCCGGGCCGCCTCCATCCCACCCGGGCCGCTGCCGACGACCAGCACCCGCCGCGGCCGGACGGCCGGGGTCACCCGCCAGGTCCGTTCCCGCCCGGCCTCCGGGTTCACCGCGCAGCGCGCCCGCTCGCCGCGCCCGACCAGGTCGACGCAGGCGTTGCAGGCGATGCACGGCCGTCGCTCGGCGAGCCGGCCGGTGCGGACCAGGTCCGGCCAGTCCGGCTCGGCGATCAGCCCGCGGCCCAGCAGGACCAGGTCCGCGTCGCCGGAGGTCACCACGTCGGCGGCCAGGTCCGGGTCGTCGAGCCGGCCGACGGCCATCACCGGCACCGCGCCGACCGCCCGCTTCACCGCCGCGGCCATCGCGCGCATGTGCCCGCGCGGGACCGACATCGGCGCGAGGGTCTCCTGCAACGACAGCCAGGTGCCGGAGCTGACGCTGATCGCCGCCACCCCGGCGTCGACCAGCATCGTCGCGGTCGCCACGGCCTCGTCGATCCCGAGCCCGCCGCGCTCGGCGTCCGAGCCGTTGAGCCGCCACACCAGCGGCACCCCGGGCCCGACGGCGTCGACGATCGCCCGGGCCACCTCGACGGAGAACCGGGCCCGGCCGGCGAGGTCGCCGCCCCAGGCGTCGGTGCGGTGGTTGGTGTGCGGGGACAGGAAGTTCGACGGGAGGTAGCCGTGCGCCCCGTGGACCTCGAGATAGCCGAAGCCCGCGTCGACGGCGCGGCGGGCAGCCGCGGCGTAGTCGTCCACGATCCGTTCGATCTCCGGGCCGGTCAGCTCGTGCGGGACCGGGGCACGCGGGTTCAGCGGCACCGGCGACGGCGCCACCGACGGCCCGTCGACCACCTGCCGGCCCGGATGCATGAGCTGCACGCCGACCGCGACGTCGTGCGGGGCCAGCGCCTCGACCAGCTTGCGCAGGCCGGGCAGGTACTCGTCGGAGTGGATCCGCGGTTCCGGGCCGACCGAGTCCGGCGACACCAGGACGCCCTCGACGGTGATCGCCCCGATGCCGCCGCGGGCGCGCCGCTCGTAGTAGGCGATCGTGTCGTCGGTGATGTGCCCGGACTCGTCGAGGCAGGTCCCCATCGGGGCCATCACCAGGCGGTTGCGCAGGGTCAGCGGGCCGAGCCGGAGGGGGGTGAACAGCACGTCGTGGTCTTCCGTCACTCCTGCCCGCCCCTCACCCGTCATCGCCGACCTCATTCGTCGCCGACCTCATTCGTCACGGACGGCCAGTGCCCGCACCGGGCAGGCGTCCACCCCGATCCGCGCCACGTCCTCCTCGCCCTCGGGGACCGGCTCGTCGGTGCCGAGCGCGGTGAACCCGTCGTCGTCGAGTGGGAACAGGTCCAGGTCGACCACCGAGCACTGCCCGTGGCCCTCGCAGCGGTCCCGGTCGGCGCCGATCCTCACGGCCGCCCCTCCGGGTAGACCCACAGCTGCTCCATCGCCCGCGACGCGAGCGCGTCCTTCCACTCCGGTTCGGCGGCGAGCTCGAGGCGCGGCAGCCGCTCGACGATCCGGGCGATCGCGATCCGGGTCTCGGTGCGGGCGAGCTGGGCGCCGATGCAGGCGTGGATGCCCTTGCCGAACGCGATGTGCGGGTTGGGGCTGCGAGCCAGGTCGAGCACGTCCGGGTCGGCGAAGCGCTCCGGGTCCCGGTTGGCTGCGCCGAGCACCAGGTGCACCCGCTCGCCCGGCGAGATCGTCCGCCCGCCGAGCGAGGTCTCGCCGACCACCCACCGGTTGAGCACCTTGATCGGGCCGTCGTAGCGCAGCAGCTCCTCGACCGCCGCGTCGCGCAGCTCCGGCTCGGCCCGCAGCCGGGCCAGCTGCTCCGGGTGATGCAGCAGCGCCAGCGTCCCGTTCGCGATCGAGTTGGTCGTGGTCTCGTGCCCGGCGAACAGCAGCAGCGCACACATGCCGACCAGCTCGTCGTCGTCGAGGGCGTCGGTGCCCTCCCGGCCGGCGATCAGCGCGGACAGCATGTCCTCGCCCGGCTCGGCGCGGCGCCGCGCGACCAGCTCGCGGAAGTAGGCGTCCATCTCGCGCAGCCCGGCCAGCGCCCGCTCGTGCCGGTCGGCCCGGGCGTCCCCACCGGCCCCGAACGCGACCAGCGCCAGCTCGTCGGACCACTCCCGGAAGCGGTCGCGGTCCTCCGGCGCGGCGCCGAGCATGGTGGCGATGACGGTGGCGGGCAGCGGGTACGCGACCTCGGCGATGAGGTCCAGCGGACCGGTCCGGCCCATGAGGCCGTCCAGCAGCTCGTCGACCAGCGCGGTGATCCGCGCGTCCATCGCCGAGATGCGCTGCCCCTTGAACGCGCCGGCGGCGAGGCGGCGCAGCCGGGTGTGCGCCGGCGGGTCGGTGACGACCATCCAGTCGGCCATCATCGCGAGGACGCGTTCGCCGGCGCCCGGTGCGGCGTCCGGCTCGCCCGCGGCCCGGCGCCGCTCCAGGACCGGGCGGACCCGGTCGTTGGACAGCGCCTTGTCCGCGAACGCCGCGGCCACGTCGGCGTAGCGGGTCACCAGCCACGCCCGGTGGCGCTCGCTCCAGTGCACCGGCGCGTGCTCGCGCAGCCCCGCGTAGATCGGGTACGGGTCGGCGGCCGCGGCGGACCCCAGCAGCTCGTCGGTGATCGCACCGGTCATGCCGATCTCCTCTCCTCGCTCCGGGCCAGCGCACGCGCACAGCCCAGCCGGTCGCGGACCACGTGCCCGGACACGACCCGGCCGCCCGCGGTGTGCACCAGCCCGACCGCGTGCAGGGTGGCCGGGCTGCCGGGGGTGGCGGCCGTGACGTCGTCCAGACCACCCGCATAGGTCCCGGTGCAGGTCAGCCGGAACGCCACGGCGGGGCCGGCCGAGAACAGGTCGTCCACGACGACCTCGGCGCCGGCCAGCACCGGGGCCGGGCTGCCGGGCCCGCCGTCGTCGTAGGTGACGGCGTCGCCGGGTGCCCCGGCCGCGAGCCAGTCGCGGACCACCCGTTCCGCGGCGGGGGTGGCGGCGACGGCCGCGGTGTCCCACGGCGCGACGGCCGGTGCGGGCACCGTGCCCGGGTCGCCGTCGGCGAGCCGGCGGCGGCGGGTGAGGTAGTCCTGCTCGACGCTGTTGTCGACCAGCCGGGTGCCGTCCCAGCGGTAGAGCCCCAGCCCGGTCCAGGTCGCGGCGGCCCCGCCGTGCTTGCGCGAGGCGCCGTGCTCGGAGAACCGCATGGCGAGCCGGGTCCCGTCGGTGACGATCTCGTGCACGGTCAGGCCCAGCCCGGGGAACTGCTCGAACTGGGCCCGGGCCGCGGGGACGTAGGCGTCGTCGCGGCCCGCGACGACGTGCGGGCCCATCCGCAGGACGTAGTCCGGGTCCATGATCTCGGCACACACACCGGTGTCGTGCCGGTTGGTGTAGTCGACGACGTAGCGGCGCATCAGCGCGACGAACGGGTCCATCCTCACCGCCCCTCGAACGTGGGCGGGCGCTTCCCCAGGAACGCCGCGATCCCCTCGGCGGCGTCGGCGGTGGAGTGCAGCACGGTCAGCGCCGCCGTGGAGTGGTCGAACTCGCCGCGGTCGACGTGCGCGTTGACCAGGTTCTTGCCGGTCGCCACGGCGAGCGGGGCCGCGCCGGCCATCCGGGAGGCCAGCGCCCGCGCCCGGTCGCGCAGCTCGTCGGCGGGGTGCACCTGCTGGGCCAGGCCGATCCGCAGCGCGGTCGCGGCGTCCACCCGTTCCCCGGCGAACATCATCAGCTTGGTCCAGTGCCGCCCGATCACCGACGGGGCGCGCAGCACCCCGAAGCCGGGCACCAGCCCGACCGCGGTCTCCGGCATCGCGAACGTCGCGGTCTCGGAGGCCAGCACGACGTCGCAGGCCAGCGCGAGCTCGCAGCCCCCGCCCATCGCGAACCCGTTCACCGCGGCGATCACCGGCAGCGGCGACTCCTCCACCGCGGCGAAGGTGCGCATGCAGTCCTGCTGGAACGCCCGCTTCGCGGTCGCGTCACCGAGCTCGGCGAACGAGGCGATGTCGCCACCCGCCGAGAACGCCTTCTCCCCCGCCCCGGTGATCACCACCGCGCGGGTGCGCGCGTCCGCCTCCAGCCGGGCCAGTGCGTCGCGCAGGTCCGGCCAGAACCGGCGGCCCATCGCGTTGAGCCGGGCCGGGTCGTCCATGGTCAGCCAGGCCACCCGCTCGTCGGCGGGGTCGGCCTCGACCCGCAGGGTGGACGCCGTCGTGCCGTTGCGCGTGCTCATTCCGGGTCCCCCAGCGCGATGTCGATGCTCGTCGCGATCACCTCACGGGTGCGGGACGGCTCGATGACGTCGTCCAGCGACAGGTGCGCGGCGGCCTCCCACGGCTCCGCCTCGCTGATCCACTCGGCGGTCAGCTCCTCGATCAGCGCCGCGTGCGCCTCCGGGCCCTGCTCGGCCAGCGCGGCCTCGAGCCGCCGCCGGTACACGGTGCGGACGCCCGTCTCCGGGGCCATGAAGCCCAGCTCGGCGGTCGGCCAGGCGTAGAGGAAGTCCGGCCGGGTGGGCCGCCCGCCCATCGCGAAGTGCCCGCCGCCGTAGGCCTTGCGCAGCACCACGCCGATCTTGGGCACCGTGGCCTCGGCGATCCGCGAGACCAGCCCCTCGTAGCCGTGCAGGATGCCGCCGCGCTCGGCCTGGGTGCCGATCATCAGGCCGGGCACGTCGTGCAGGAACACCAGTGGGAGCCCGAAGGTGTCGCACAGGTCCACGAACGCCCGCTGCTTGGTCAGCGCGTCCGGGTCCAGCGCCCCGGCCCGCACGATCGGCTGGTTGCCGACCAGCCCGACCGGGCGGCCCTCGATCCGGGCCAGCGCGGTCAGCACACTGGGGCCCCAGCCGTCCGCCCAGGGCAGGATGCTCGCCTCGTCGGCCAGGCAGGTGAACACGTCGCGCACGTCGTAGCCGGCCCGGGACCCGGTCGGCACCAGGGTCTCCAGCTCGGCCGGGTCCCGGCCGGGCGGGCGGGCCGGGGCGTGCGGCGCGGGGCGCGACGAGTTCGCCGGCAGGTAGGACAGGAACGCGGCGATCGCGTCCATCGCGTCCGCCTCGGTCTCGACGACCAGGTGCGCGTTCCCGGCGGCGGTGGCCGCCTCCGGGCCGCCGAGCTCGTCGTCGGTGACCTTCTCCCCGATCGCGGGCTCGACCACCGACGGGCCGGACAGCGCCAGCGACGACGAGCGCAGCATCACCACGAAGTGCGCGGTCGAGGCGTGCAGCGCGGAGTCGCCGTAGCTGGGACCGAGCACCGCGGCCGCCCGCGGGACGACCGGTCGTCCGGGTTCGGGCTTGAGGAACGTCGCGAAGTCCAGCGGCAGGCCGGAGAACCGCCAGCCGGACACGTCGGGCATCCGGCCGCCGTCGGCGTCGCACAGCAGGACCAGCGGGAACCCGTGCTTCTGTGCGTGCTCGATGAGCCGGCCCTGCTTGCGCATGCTGATCGGGGCGGTGGTGCCGGCGACGACGCTGGCGTCGATCCCGATCACGCCGATCCGGCGGCCGTCGAGGCGGCCGAACCCGGTGACGACGGCGTCGCCCGGGACGTGCTTGGCGGTGCGCCGCTCGGGCAGCGCCAGCGCCCCGATCTCGAACCAGCTCTGCGGGTCGACCAGCATGTCGACCCGTTCGCGCACCGGCAGCCGCCCGGACTCGCGGTGCTTGCGCAGGCCCTCCGGCCCGCCCATCTCGCGGGCCCGTTCCTGCCGTTCCCGCAGCACGGCCAGCCGGGAGGCCATGTCCGTGCCGCGCGGTCCGTCATCCTCGACGCCGGTCATCGGGCCATCATCGGACACCCCGGTCCGGGCGGACGCCTCGGTGGAGCTCATGCACGCCCTCCCCCGGTCGGCCGGCACGGACGGACGCCGCACCGGTGGCTCGCGTACTGGAAGATCACGGCCACGACGCTAGACTACCAGACGGCCGATTGGTAGACAGGCTTCATGACACTGGACGGCAGGACGCCGGGCACCGTGCTGGTCGCCAACCGCGGGGAGATCGCGGTCCGGATCGTGCGGGCCTGCCGCGAGGCGGGCCTGCGGCCGGTCGCGGTGTACAGCGACGCCGACGCCGGTGCACCGCACGTGGCGCTGGCCGACGAGGCGCACCGGATCGGCCCACCGCCGGCCCGCGACTCCTACCTCGACGTCGAGGCGTTGCTCGGCGCGGCGAAGGCGGCCGGGGCGGACGCGGTGCACCCCGGCTACGGCCTGCTCTCCGAGGACGCCGGGTTCGCGGCCGCGGTGACCGGCGCCGGGATGCGGTTCGTCGGCCCGTCGGCCGAGGTCATCGCCACGATGGGGGACAAGGTCGCGGCCCGGGCCATCGCCCGCGAGTGCGGCGTGCCCGTCCCCGAGGGCACCGGGACCGTCGACCCGGACGACCCCGCGCTGCCCGCCCGTGCCGCCCGGCTGGGCTACCCGCTGGTGGTGAAGGCCTCGTTCGGTGGCGGCGGGCGCGGGATGCGCGTGGTCACCGGTCCGGACGAGCTGGCCGAGGCCCTGGCCGCCGCCGCGCGGGAGGGCGCCGCCGCGTTCGGCCGCTCCGAGGTGCACCTGGAGCGCTACCTGCCGCGGCCGCGGCACGTCGAGGTCCAGGTGCTGGCCGACGACCACGGCACCGTCGTCGCCCTCGGCGACCGGGACTGCTCGGTACAACGCCGGCACCAGAAGCTGATCGAGGAGGCGCCCGCCCCGGGCCTGTCCCCGCAGCTGCGGGCGGCGCTCGCGGACGCGGCGGTCCGGATCACCCGCCGCGTCGGCTACTCCGGCGCCGGGACCGTCGAGTTCCTCGTCTCGGGCACCGAGTTCGCGTTCCTGGAGATGAACACGCGGCTGCAGGTCGAGCACGGGGTGACCGAGCTGGTCACCGGCGTGGACCTGGTGGCCGAGCAGCTGCGGGTCGCCGGCGGGGAGTCCCTGTCGCCGACCGTCCTGGAGGTCGCGAGCGCCGGGGCCGCAGCGCCCGGGGACCCGGCCGCACCTGGGGGCCCGGCCGCGCCCGGGAGCACGACGGTCCGGGGACACGCGATCCAGGCCCGGATCGCGGTCGAGGACCCGCGCGCGGGGTTCCGTCCCTCCCCCGGGCCGATCGGTGCGCTGGAGCTGCCCGCCGGGCCGGGCGTGCGGACCGACTTCGGCGTCGTCGCCGGGGGCACGGTGCCCGCCGAGTACGACTCGATGATCGGCAAGGTGCTCGCCCACGCCGCCGACCGCGACACCGCCCGGCGCCGGCTGGGGCTCGCGCTGGACGAGCTGGTCGTGGGCGGCCGCCCGACCACGGCCGGGTACCTGCGCGCGGTCCTGGACACCGCGGAGTTCGCCGCGGGCACGCACGACACCGGGTCGGTGGAGCGCGACTGGGCCCCGGAGGCGCTGCTCGGGCCCGCCGGGGACGCCGGCGCCGCCTCCCCCGGGCCCGCCGCGGAGCCCGGGGCGGCCGGCGGGTCCGGGACACCGGGTCACGCCGTCCCGGTCCGCCGGGTCCGCATCGCCACCGACCGCGGACCGCTGGACCTGCTCGTCGCGGGCCGCGCGGCCCCGGGCCCCGCGGGCACGGCCGCCCCGCTCCGGCCCACCCGCTCGACCGACGACCGGCCGGCCGCCGGGAACGCACCCGGCGCGGCCGGGGACCCGACGGCCCCGATGGACGCCACGGTGGTGACGGTCCGGGTGGCCCCCGGGGACGCCGTCGCGGCCGGCGACGTCGTCGTCGTGCTCGAGGCGATGAAGATGGAGATGGAGATCCGGGCCGGTACCGCCGGGACGGTCGCCGCGGTGCCGGTGACGGCAGGCTCCCCGATCGCCGCCGGCGCGGTCCTCGTCGAGCTGACCTGACACGGCGCGCACGGCCGGGTCGGCCCCTCGACCGTCCGGGCACGCACGAACCCCGCCGAGATGCACGTGAGCGTTCCGGTCACGGTGCCGCAGGCTCCGTGAGCTGCATCTCGGCGAGGTACGGCATCGCCGCGCGGCACGGACGAGCGGCGCCGGTAGGAGCTGCTGGGCGACCGGCGCCTCACACCCGTTCGCTGAGCCTCACACCTGCTCGCTGCGCTCCACACCTGTTGCAGCAGGTGTGAAGAACAGCATGGGGGTGTGGGGCCGGCGACGGGGCTGGGTGCCCGCCGGGGGTGGCGGGTCAGACCGTGCCGAGGCCCTGCTCGGTCGCGATCCCGCGGATCGTCAGCTCGGCGAGCTCGGCGCCGATCTGCTCCGGGGTGAAGGACCCGCCGGGACGGAACCAGCGGTAGACCCAGTTCGTCGAGCCGAGCACGGACAGCGCGGCGAGCCGCGGGTCCAGGTCGGAGCGGACGTCGCCGGCCTGCTGGGCGGACTCGATGAGGTCCCGGAACACGCCCTGGTAGGCGTGCTCGCTGCCGAGCACCTCCACGCGCCGCTCCAGCGGCAACGCGGACAGCTCGTGCAGGAACACCGCCGTCGGCACCAGGTTGCGGCAGGTGTGCTCGACGTGCCCCACGATCACCGACCGCAGTCGGAACAGCGGCGGGCCCTCGACCCCGGCCCGGGCCCGGATCACGGCCAGCCCGTCCTTGTGGACCGAGGAGATGACGTCGAAGAGCAGGTCCTCCTTGGACTGGATGTAGTAGTAGAGGCTGCCCTTGAGCATCCCCAACCGGTCCGCGATGTCCTGCAGCGAGGCGCCGTCGTACCCCTTCTCGTAGAACACCTGGGTGGCGACCTCGATCAGTTCCGCCCAGCGCTCCTCGCGGGGTTTGCGCTCCCCGCCGGAGCGGCGCGCGCTCCGTCCCGCCGGCTGTCGCACCTGGTCACGTCCTTTCGACCGGTTCGGGAGGAACCGCCGTCACGAATCGGGCGAGTCTACCGTCCGACCGGTAGACGACGTCCCCGGTGGGGTCACCGCACGTTGGCGCCGGCGTCGACCGGCAGGGCCACGCCGGTGACGTAGCGGGCCTCGTCGCTGGCCAGGAACAGCACCGCGTTGGCGATGTCCTCGACGTCCACCCAGGGCACCGGGATCGCGTTCAGCGACCGGAACCCGTCCATCGCCTTCTCCTTCGTGGGCTCGGGGTCGCCGGGGGCGAACATCCCCCAGGTCCCCGGGTTCTGGATCATGTGGGTGTCCACGTTGGTCGGATGCACGGTGTTCACCCGGATCCGCTGCGGGGCCAGCTCGTTGGCCATCGTCCGCATGAGACCGACCAGCCCGTGCTTGGCCGCGACGTAGTGGCCGACCTGCTGGATGCCCTTGAGGCCGCCGATCGAGCTGGTGAAGACCATGCACCCGCCGCCGCGCCGGCGCAGGTGCGGCACGGCCGCCTTCGCCGTGTGCCAGACCCCGGTCAGGTTCACGTCGAGCATGTCCTGCCACTGCCGCTCGGACAGCTCCCAGGACATGCCGTAGGTGGCGATCCCGGCGTTGGCGACGACGGCGTCGAGCCCGCCCAGCTCCGCCACACCGGCGTCGAGCGCCTTGGCCAGGCCGTCCCCGTCGCGGACGTCGGCGACCGAGGCGACGATCCGCCGGCCCAGTCCCTCGACCTCGGCGACGGTGGCGTCGAGGTCCTCCAGCGTCGCCGCCGGGTACTTGTCCACACTGCCCACCGCCGCGCAGAGGTCGACGGCGATCACGTCCGCGCCCTCCTGCGCGAGCCGCACCGCGTGCGCCCGGCCCTGGCCGCGGGCGGCCCCGGTCACGAACGCGACCTTGCCCTCCATCCGTCCGGACACTGTTCCTCCTCCAGGCACGGTGGCCCTCTACTGGATCGTGTAACCGGCGTCGACGGGCAGCATCACGCCCGTGACGTAGCGGGCCTCGTCGGACGCCAGCCAGAGCACCGCGTTGGAGATGTCCGCCGGTTCCACCCACGGCACCGGCAGCGCGTTGGTGGTCTCGAAGACCTTCGCCGCCTGGTCCCGGGTCGGGCCCTCGACCTCGGGCAGGAACAACCCCCAGGTCTTCTCATTCATGATCATGTCGGTGTCGACACCGGTCGGGTGCACGGTGTTGACCCGCACGCCCTGCCCGGCGAACTCGACCGCGAGGGTCCGCATGACGCCGACGACGCCGTGCTTGCTCGCCGTGTAGTGCACGGTGTTCGGCGTGCCCTTGATCCCGGCGGTGGAACTGGTGATCACGATCGAGCCGCCGCCGGAGGCGGTCAGGTGCGGCAGGGCGGCCCGGCAGGTGTTCCAGACGCCGGTGAGGTTGATGTCGATGATCTCGCGCCAGTCCTCGTCGGAGACCTCCAGCGAGGGTGCGATCTCGAAGACCCCGGCGTTCGCGCAGACGATGTCGAGGCGGCCGAGCTCGGCGACGCCGGCGTCCACCACGTCGGTCAGCGCCGCGCGGTCGCGGACGTCGGCGACCTGGGCGTGCACCCGCCGGCCCAGCGCCTCGACCTGGCGGACCGTCTCGTCGAGGTCCTCCCGGGTCGCGGGCGGGTACATCCCGATCGCCGCGACCGGGCCGCAGAGGTCGACGGCGATGATGTCCGCGCCCTCCCCGGCCAGCCGCAGCGCGTGGCTGCGGCCCTGCCCGCGGGCCGCGCCCGTGACGAACGCGACCTTTCCCTCGACCCGTCCACTCACGCCGGTACCCCCTGGATCATCTTGGTCTCGAGGTAGGGCGCGATCCCCTCCACGCCGCCCTCCCTGCCCAGCCCGGACTGCTTGAACCCGCCGAAGGGCTGGGTGACGCACATCGACGCGTCGTTGACGAACATCTGCCCGGTGCGGACCCGGCGGGCCACGTACTCGCCCAGCGCGGGGTCGTCGGTGTAGACCGCGCCGGAGAGCCCGTAGTCGGAGTCGTTGGCGATCGCGATGGCGTGCTCGACGTCGTCGTAGGGGATCACCGTCAGGACCGGGCCGAAGATCTCCTCGCGGGCGATCCGCATCGTGTTGTCCGCGTGGGCGAACAGCGTCGGTTCGACGTACCAGCCCGTCCCGATCCCGTCCGGGCGGCCGCCGCCGGTGACCAGCGTGGCGCCCTCGGCGAGACCGGCCGCGATGTAGCCCTCGACCCGGTCCCGTTGCCGCTCGGCCGCCAGCGGACCGATCACCGTGTCCGGCTCGGCCGGGTCGCCGACCTTCAGCGAGGCGAGGATCCCGGCCGCGGCCTCGACCAGCTCGTCGTGCCGCGCACGGGAGACCAGGATCCGGGTGATCGCGGCGCAGACCTGACCGGAGTGACCGAAGCCCGCGGGCAGCAGCGACCCGAGCACGCGGTCGAGCGGGATGTCGTCGCAGACGATCCCGGCGCTCTTCCCGCCGAGCTCGAGGGTCACCCGGGCGATCCGCTCGCCGCACAGACTCATCACCCGTCGTCCCGCCGCGGTGGACCCGGTGAAGGAGACCTTGTCGACCCCGGGGTGGCGGACGAGGTGCTCGCCGGTCTCCCGCCCGCCGGGCAGCACCGAGACCACCCCCTCGGGCAGCCCGGCCGCCTCGATCGCCTCGGCCAGCAGCAGGGTGCTGACCGGCCCCTCCGGCGCGGGTTTGAGGACCACCGGGCACCCCGCGGCGAGCGCAGGGGCTATCTTGAGCGACGCGGTCGCGACCGGCCCGTTCCACGGGATGACGGTCCCGACGACGCCGACCGGTTCCCGCACGATCAAGGCCTCACCGGCACTGCCGTCCGGGTTCGCCCAGGTGCGCCGCTCCTCGAAGGCGACCCGTTCGTGCAGGGTCGCCGCGTCGTCCCACATGGCGGTCGCGTTGGCGTGGAAGGCCTCAGACACCGCCCGCGGTGCACCGATCTCGGCGGTGAAGGACTCGACCATCTCCGGGACCCGCTTCGTCACCTCCTGCCCGATCCGGCGCAGGTACCCGGCCCGCTCGGCGGGGCTCATCCGCGGCCACGGACCGTCGTCGAACGCCGCGCGGGCCGCCGCGACCGCGGCGTCGACATCCGCCGGTGCGGCCTCCGGCACGGTCGCGAGCAGGTCCTCGGTCACCGGGGAGACGACCTCGATCAGGCCGTCGCCGGCGGGCGGGACCCAGCGTCCACCGACGAAGACGGTGTCGAACGAGCGGACCATCGCCGAGCCTCCTTGCTCTACCGTTCGTTTGGTAGAAAATACGCACGCCATCGCGCCGCCGACAAGACCCTGTGGAGCACCGATGCCCGGCTACGACCACAGCTCGATCACCGTGCGGGACCTGGACTCCTCGCTCGCCTACTACCGCGACGGGCTCGGCCTGGGCGTCACGCGGATCCGGGACGTCGCCGGCCGGACCGTCGCCGACCTGGCGCTGCCCGGCGGGCGGACCTGGCGGCTCGAGGAGCACCGGGACGTGCCGCGGTACCCGGCGTCCGCGCGGCCGTGCGACCCCGGCTTCGCGCACGTGTGCCTGTACGTCGACGACGCCGCCGCCGTCACCGCGCGGCTGCGGGCCGCCGGGTTCGGCACCCGCGGTGAGGTCGTCGGCATCACCAGCGGCCCGCACACCGGCGCCGAGGCGGCCTACACCGTCGACCCGGACGGGTTCGTCGTCGAGCTCTACCGGCCGGCCGGCGGCACCGGCGGCGGGCCGGGGACGGTGACCGGGTTCTTCCACCACGGGATCACGGTGACCGACCTCGACGCCGCGCTGGAGTTCTGGACGGCGCTCGGTGCCCGGCTGCGCGAGCGCGGTACCCGGTCCGGACGGTCGGTGGCCGCACTGGTCGGGCTGCTGCCGGAGTCCCTGGACACGGCGTTCCTGGACCTGCCGGGCGCGCCGTCGTCGATCGAGGTGTTCGCCTACCAGGGCATCGAGCGGCACCCGGCGATCGCGCGGGACGCGGACCCGGCGTCGTCGCGCCTGGTCCTGCGGACCACCGACCCGGCCGCGGTCGCCGCGGCGGTCCCGGGCGGGGGTCGTCCCGACCCCGGGCACGGCCCGGGCGCGCTGCGCGTGCACGACCCGGACGGCTACCCGGTCGTCCTGCGCCCGGACCGGTAGCGGCACTCGCGTTCAGTACCGCATCGTTCCCGCGAACGCGGGCAGCCGGTCCCCCAGCACCGCCTCGGCGGTGGTGATCCCGGCGCGGGCGGCCTTGTCGATGCCGATCCCGCGGGCCCGCACGGTGTCCCCGGTCAGCCACAGCCCCTCGACGCCGCGCACCCGGGTGTCCGGGCGGACCGGCCCGACCAGGCCCGGTTTGGTGATCACGCCGTAGTTGTTGACGACGTGCGGTTTCCACCAGAGCGCCCGGCGCGAGGCGGGCATCATCTCCTCGATGTCGGCGCGCAGCTCGGCGAACTTGCGGTCCAGCCAGGCCCGGTCGCCGTAGTGCTCGGTCGCGTCGAACGAGGCCCCCACGCAGGTCAGGTACTCACCCGGCGGTGAGACGTCCGCGTCGTAGCCGGTGAAGTTGAGAGTGAACCCGGGAAGCCCGCAGCGCGGGGTGGACAGGAACGAGGCCATCTCCCGCTCGCTCGCGGCGACCACCGGCTCCGGCGCCGCGATCCAGTAGCCGATCCAGCAGGCCCGGTTGCGGTTGCGGGCCAGCATCCGGACCCGCTCGGCGAACTCCCACGGCAGCGCGCCGTCGTCGAACAGCCGCAGCAGGTCCCACACCGGCGCCGACACCACGACCTGCGGCGCGTCGGCCTCCTCGCCGTCGCGCAGGCGCACCCCGCGGACCGCGCCGGCCTCCACCCGCACCCGGGAGACCGCGGCCGAGGTGCGCAGCTCGCCCCCCAGCGCGCGGAACCGGCCGGCCATCGCGTGCCAGAGCGCGTCCCAGCCGCCCATCGGCCAGAACGAGTACCCGGCGGTGCGCCGGCTCCCGTAGTGCAGCTTGCGGGTGTAGAGGTTCTCCGAGGCCGAGTGCTCGTGCGGCCGCAGGGTGATCTGCTCCAGGACCGAGATCGCCTCCCACACCGTGTAGACGCCCTCGTCGGAGGTGTGCTGCGCCATCCACTCGCGCAGCGAGGCGTGGTTCCAGTTCTCCAGCTCCTCGTAGGACGTCTCGGCCAGCGCGGTGATGCAGCGCTTGAGCGCCGCCTTCGACGTCCCGGCGTACTGCTCCTGGATCGGTGCCCAGCCCGAGCCGTTGGTCCAGAACGGCATCGAGTCGCTCTGCGGGGAGTGCACCAGCTCGTGCCCGATCTGCTCGCACACCCGGGTCAGCGAGTCCCCCGGGTCCTCGACCAGGTGACTGCCCAGGCCGATCCGATGTCCACGGTGGACGAACTCGCGGGCCCGCCCGCCCAGGTCCGCCCGGCGCTCCAGCAGCAGCACCCGCTTGCCCCGCTCGGCCAGCAGGCAGGCGGTCACCAGCCCGGAGACCCCCGCCCCGATCACGATCACGTCGTGCGTCACCGTCGCACTCCCCCGTCCCTGTCCCCGGTACTGTCACCGGACCGGTCCTCCGACTCCCCGGCCGCCGGCACGCCGGCCGGGCCGAGGGCGAGCAGGAGCAGCACCGCGGCCGTGGCGAAGGCGGCGAAGAACGCGAAGTTCCAGCCCACCCCCACGCCCGAGGCCAGCACCAGCCCGGCCACCACCGGCCCGGCGATCCCGCCGAGCCGGCTGAACCCGACCACCCAGCCGAGCCCGGTGGCGCGGATCCGGGCCGGGTAGGACGCCGCGACGAACCCGTTCACCAGGATCTGCGCGCCCATCGCGCCGAACCCGACGAGCGCCACCAGCAGGTAGAGCACGACGGCGGGCGGGGACAGCGCCATCAGCACCAGGCACACCGCACCGGTCGCGAACGCCGCGGGCACCACCCGCCGCGACCCCACCCGGTCGGCGAGCCGGGCGACCAGCAGGCTCCCGACGATGTTGCCGAGGTTGAGCACCAGCAGGAACGACAGCGCAGACCCGAGCGCGAACCCGGACGAGCGCATGATCTCCGGCAGCCAGGTGCCGACGCCGTAGGTCAGCAGCAGGCCGCAGAACCCGACCAGCGCGAACACGACCGACCGGCGCCGGTAGACGGGCCCGAACAGCTCGCGCACGGTCGACCGCAGCGACGGAGGCGCCGCGGGCCCGGCCGCCTCGGACCCTGCCGCACCCGACCCGGCCGCACTCGACCCGGCCGTCGGGGAGCCGGCCGTCGCGGAGCCTGCCGTCGCCGACTCCCGGCCGAGGACGTCGTCGGGGTCCAGCCCGTGCCGCAGCGCCAGCGCGCGGGCCTCGTCCCGGCGGCCGTGCGCGACCAGGAACGCCGGCGACTCCGGCAGGTAGGCCCAGGCCAGCGGGAGCAGCACGACCGCGGGCAGCGCCCCGATCAGGTACATGACCTCCCAGCCCAGCACCGGCAGCACCGGGATGGCGATCAGGGTCGCCACCACCCCGCCGGTGGAGTAACCGACGTGCACCACCGAGTTGTAGAGCTGGCGCCGCGCGGCCGGGGCGTACTCCGAGGTCAGCGCGATCGCGGTGGGCAGCATCCCGCCCAGCCCGATGCCGCAGAGCAGGCGCAGCAGCCCGAACACCTCCGGGTTCGGCGCCACCGCGCACAGCCCGGCCGAGACGCTGAACCACGCGGTCGTGGCCAACACGACCTTGCGGCGCCCGAACCGGTCGGTCAGCGCCCCCACCGCGAGCGCCCCGACCAGCATCCCGACCAGGGCGTAGCTGCCGATCGCCCCGGCCTGGGCGGTCGTCATCCCCCAGGACGGGTCGCGCAGCATGACCGGCAGCGTCGCGCCGAACACGACCAGGTCGTAGCCGTCGAGCACGATCGTCGCGAAGCACAGCGCGACGACGATCAGCCCTCCGGTGCCCCCGCGCGTCCCCGCGCCGCTCACGGCCCGGTCACCGTCGCCCCCTGGGCCTGCCGGAACACCAGCGGGTCGAAGTACTCGGTGAACGCCGCCAGCGCACCGCCCCGCACCGTGAACAGGCTGATGTAGTCGTTGCGGTAGGGCAGGCCCGTCGCGAGCATGGTCGAGTCGCTGCGGTAGGTCGCCAGGAACTCGCCGTCACCGGGCAGCGGCGTGATCTCGAGGTCGTGGAAGCCGAGCGGGGCGACCAGCGACGGGAACCCGCCGTAGAGCGCGACCACGGCCTCCTTGCCCGCGGTGTGCCGGGGCACCGGCTCCGGTGCGTACGGCAGCGCGACCTCGACGTCGTCGGTCACCAGTTCGGCGAAGGCGTCGAGATCGAGGCGGTTCATGATGTCGATGTAGGTCCGGACGACCTGCTCCCCGCTCACGCGTCGAACCCCTCCATCTGCGGTGTGGTCAGCGGCGAGATGGCCCGTCCGGAGATCTTCCAGTCGTCGCCGACCCGGCGGTAGGTGTCCCGGTTCAGCGCGATCGCCTTGATCGATGCGCCGGCCTTGGTGGTGCCCTCGGAGAACACGTAGTTCGTGCCGTGCGCGGTGTCCGGACCGTCGAACTCGACGATGTGGTTGGTCATGATGTGGAACTGCTCGGCCATCGCACCGGCGTCGGCGGTGAAGAATCCGAGGATCTCCTCGTGTCCCTCGAACCGCTTCAGCCCGACCGCGGTGGCGTCCCAGTAGGCGTCCTCGGTGTAGGCCGAGAGCGCCTCCTGCGGATCGGCCAGATCCAGGCCGCGGGCGTACAGCAGCGTGGCGTTGATGATCTTCTGGATGTCGGTGGCCCGGTCGGTCATGAATCGCTCCCGGTCTCCGGTCGGTTCAGTAGACGATCAGGCCGCGCAGGTTCGCGCCGGCCTGCATGTCGGCGAACGCCTGGTTGATGTCGTCGAGCGAGTACCGGCGGGTGATCAGCTCGTCGAGCTTGAGGTCACCGTTGCGGTACAGCTCGGCCATCAGCGGGATGTCGTTGCGCGAGTTGGTGGTCCCGTACAACGAGCCCTGCAGCCGCTTGCCGGACATGGCGAAGGTGAACAGGTCGAACTCCATGTCCCGCTGCATGACCGGGGCGGCCGAGGTGAGCACCATGACCCCGCCGCGCCGGGTCATCTCCTGGGCGGGCTGGAGCACGTCCCCGGTCGCGACACCCACGGTGATGATCACGCGGTCGGCGCCCTGGCCGTTCGTGAGCTGCTCGACGATCGGCGCGGCGTCCTCGTAGGACCCGACCGCGTGCGTGGCGCCGAACTCCTGGGCCTGCTCCTGCTTGAACCCGACCGGGTCGATCGCGATGATGTTGCGCGCACCCTTGTGGACCGCGCCCTGCACCGCGTTGATCCCCACGCCCCCGATGCCGACGACCACGACGGTGTCCCCGAGCTGCATGTCGGCCGCGTAGACCGAGGAGCCCCACCCGGTGGGCACGCCGCAGCCGATCAGCGCCGCCTTGTCCAGCGGGATGTCCTGGGGGATCTTCACCGCGGCGTCCACCGGCACCGTCGCGTACGGCGCGAAGGTACCCAGGTAGGACATACAGCCCACGCCCTTGCCGCGGGCGTGCACCCGGTGCGTCCCGTCCGGTGCGGTGCCGCCCAGCACCCCGTTGCCGAGGTCGCACATGTTGGAGCGGCCGGAGACGCACATCCGGCAGCGCCCGCAGGACGGCAGGAACGACAGCACGACGTGGTCGCCGACCTCGAGGTCGTGGATCTCGTCGCCGACCTCGGTCACCACCCCGGCGCCCTCGTGGCCGCCGAGCACCGGCGACCACGGCAGCGGGATCACCCCGTCGTCGAGGTGCTGGTCGGAGTGGCACACCCCGGACGCCGCCAGCTCGACGGTGATCTCCCGTCGTTTCGGCGGGTCGACCTCGATCTCCTCCACGGTCCAGCCGGAATTCGTGCCGGGCTCCCACAGCAGTGCGCCCCTGGTCTTCATGCGAGCTCCTCGAGTTCGGCGGTGATCCGCTCCCGTAGCGGACCTTTCTGGATCTTGGTGGCCGACATCGGCCAGTCGGTGACGAAGCGGACGTGGCGGGGGACCTTGAACCCGGCCAGCGCGGCCGCACAGTGTTCCCGCAGCTCGTCGGCGGTGGCACCGGCGCCGTCGCGCAGCTCGACGAACGCGGCGGGGACCTCGGTGTAGCGCGGGTCGGGTGCCGCGACGACCGCGGCCGTGTGCACCGCGGGATGCGTGGCGAGCACCGCCTCGACCTCGAGCGCGGCCACGTTCTCCCCGCCGACCTTGACCATGTCCTTGAGCCGGCCGCGGTAGTGCACCCGCCCGTCGGGCCCGACCAGGCCGAGGTCGCCGCTGTGGAACCAGTCGTGCGGCCCGTGCCGGGCACCGCCGTGGTACCCGGTGAACGTGCCGGTGCCGCGGACCAGCAGCTCACCGGTCGTCCCCGCGGGCAACGGGGTGCCGGTGTCCGGGTCGGCGGCGACCACCTCGATGCCGGGCAACGGCAGCCCGTTCGTGCCGAGCCGGAGGTCCTCGGGGTCGTCGGGCAGCGTGGTCACCGCGATCCCGGCCATCTCGGTGCTGCCGTAGGAGGTGAGCTGCACCGTGCCGGGCAGCCGGGCCTGCACCGCGCGCAGCGTCTCGGGCGGGCCGACGTTGAGCATCAGCCGTACCCCGGCGAAGTCCCGGTCGACGTCGGGGTGCGCGAGCAGCGCGTCCATCACCGTCGGGAAACAGGTGAACGCGACGGTGACGCCCTCGTCGCGGATCCGGGCCAGTGCCCGCCCGGCGTCGAACCGGCGCTCGGTGACGAACGTGCCACCGGCGTCCAGGATCGCCAGCAGCGGGTTGACGAAGCTGAGGTGGAACAGCGGGAGCACGTCCCACAGCACGTCCGCGGCCGTGCACCGGAACCGCTCGCGGCCGACCGCCTGCGCGGCGCGGACCAGTGTCCGGTGGGTCAGCCCGCAGCCGCGCGGGTGCGCGGTCGTGCCCGAGGTGTAGACGAGCAGCGCGAGGTCGTCGGGCCCGGCGGCGCGCTCCGGTGCACGCGGGCCGGGCTCGTCGCCGATCCGGTGCTCGGTCGCATGATCAGCGCCTCGGTGCGGATCGGTGCCGGATACGGCATCGATCCGCACCGAGTCCGCGATCACCGAGTCACCGATCGCCGAGTCACCGATCGCCGGCTGCTCGACCGGTTCCGGGCCGACCCGGACGATCCGGCGCAGCCCCGGCGGCGCACCGGTTCCACCCGAGTCCAGCGCCGCCCGCAGCAGCGTGGCGTGCTCCGGCTCCTCGGTGGTCACCACGACGGTGTCGGCACCGGAGTCGGCGAGCAGGTGGCGGACCTCGGGCGCACCGAACCGGGTGTTCACCGGCACGGCGACGGCGCCGAGCAGCCCGCACGCGAACAGCAGCTCGATCCCGGTCAGCGTGTTGCCCGCCAGCAGCGCGACCCGCCCGCCGGGCGGCACGCCGAGGTCGGCGAGCCGGGCCGCCAGTGCCTCGGCGCCGGCGAGCACGCCCACCCACGAGGACCGCTGCTCCCCCGCGACGACACCGGCGCCCGGGTGCGCGGCGGCCGTGGTCCGCAGCATCCCGGGCAGGGTCGCGGTCGCGTCCCGGTCCCCGGCCGTGGACGACCGGCCCGGGGCCGCGGGACCGGCCGACGGCTCGGGCCCCAGGTCCAGCGGTGTCGGGTCCAGCGGCGTCGGGTCCGGGGTCATGCCCGCACCCCGGCCGCATGACGGCCGGCCCGGTAGCCGAACACCATCGCCGGACCGAGCGTGCCGCCCGCGCCGCCGTAGACCATGCCGGTGGTCCCGGCCATCGCGTTGCCCGCCGCGTACAGCCCCGCCATCGGCGCCCCCGACACGTGCAGCACCTGACCGTCCACGGTGGTCCGCGGGCCGCCCTTCGTGCCGAGGCAGCCGGAATGCACCGGCACCGCGTGGAAGGGCGGTTCGGTCAGCGGCCCGAGCGTCGCGGCCGGGCCCGGGTACTGGTCCTGGTCGCCGTTCCAGCCGTCGTAGGCACTCGTGCCGCGCCCGAAGTCCGGGTCGGTCCCCTCGACGGCGCCGGCGTTGAACCGCTCGACGGTGCGGGCCAGCTCCCCGTCGGGCAGGCCGAGCTCCCGGCCGAGCCCGTCGAGGGTCTCCGCGGTGGTGAACCAGTCCGGGGCCAGCGCGCCGGGCGGCAGCGACAGGAAGCCGTAGCGGCGCAGGTGCGCCGAGTCGAGGACCAGCCAGCACGGCAGGTTGGCGTAGCGGAACGCCCCCGGATCGAACTGGTGGAACGCACCCCCCAGCGCGTTGTAGTTGGCCGCCTCGTTGGTGAACCGGCGTCCGGTCGCGTTGACCAGGATCGAACCGGGACGGGTGCGTTCGGCCAGCACCAGCTGCGCGCGTTGCCTGCCGAACGCGGTGTCGCCGGGGATCTCCACGGTCGGCACCCACCAGGCCTCGCGCATCGTGCCCAGCGCCGACCCGGCGGCCATCGCCATCCGCAGGCCGTCACCGGTGTTCGTCGGGACCGACGCCGGGCTGGTCATCGGCCCGCGCAGGTGCGCCGCGACCAGCTCCGGGTCCCACTCGAAGCCTCCGGTCGCCAGCACGACGGCGTCCGCACCGATCTCGGTCCCGTCGGCGGTCCGTACCCCGGCGACCGCGCCGTCGCGCAGCACCAGATCGGTGGCCGCGGTCCCGGTCCGCGGGGTGATCCCACGTTCGAGCAGCGCGGCGAGCAGGCCGCCGACCAGGGCGTGGCCGCAGCCGCGCCAGTCCTCGGCCTTGCGCCGGGCCCGGTCCGGGGTGCCCGGCGCGACCTCGCCGCGACCGCCGCCGAGCGGGGCCTCGGTCAGCGTCAGCCGCGGCACGCGCTCGGCGGGCACGATCCGCTCCGCCCACTCCCCCAGCGCGCCCACCCGGAACAGGTCCGGGTCCAGCGAGCGGCCGCCCTTCGGCTTCCCGCCCGGGTGCTCCGGGTGGTAGTCCGGCAGGCCGGGGACGACGTGGAACCGCACCGGCGTGGTCCGCTGCACCCACTCGAGGAACTCCGGTCCGGTGTCGACGAACGTCTCCGCCGTCGCCGGGTCGATCAGGCCGTGCGAGAGCGAGCCGAGGTAGGAGAGCGCGTCGTCCCGCCCTCCCTCGACCGCCGGCAGCCAGGTGGTGCCGCCGGACAGCGCCGTCGTCCCACCGACCTTCTCGCCCTTCTCCAGGACCGTGACCTCGGCCCCGGCGTCGGCCGCGGCGACGGCGGCAACCAGACCGGCGCCGCCGGTGCCGAGCACGCACACCCGGGGAGCGCCCGCCCGGGGAGCACTGCCGGCCCGGGTCATACCGACCGTTCCCGGTCGGCCCAGTAACCGTCCCGCAGCGCCCGCTTGAGGATCTTGCCGGTGGGTGCCTTGGGCAGCGAGTCGACGAACTCGACCGACCGCGGCTTCTGGTAAGAGGCCAGGTGCTGCTTCGCGGTCCCGACGATGTCGTCGGCGGTCGCCGTCGTGTCCGGCTTGAGCACGACGAACGCCTTCACCGCCTCGCCCCACTCGTCGTCCGGCACGCCGATCACGGCGCACTCCAGGACCGCGGGATGCTGGTTGACCGCCTCCTCGACCTGGATCGAGTAGATGTTCTCCCCTCCCGAAATGATCATGTCCTTGGCCCGGTCGACGATGAACACGTAGGAGTCGGCGTCCCAGGTGGCGACGTCACCGGTCCACATCCAGCCGTCCCGCAGGGTCGCCGCGGTCAGGTCCGGCCGGTTGAGATAGCCGAGCATGTTGGCCTCGGAGCGGACGACGATCTCCCCGGCCGTCCGGCCGTCGCGGGGCACCTCGTTGCCGTCCGGGTCGACGATCCGGATGTTGGTCACGAATCCCTCGCGCCCGCAGGACATCAACCGTTCGGGGTGGATGCCGCGCACCGCGTCGGCGTGGTCCTCCTGGGACAGGAAGCACATCGTGGTGCCCTCGGTCTGCCCGTACCCCTGGATCAGCGTGCACGGGAAGTGGTCCAGGGCCGCCTTCACCACCGACGACGGCATCGGCCCACCGCCGTACTGGATGTTGCGCAGCGAGGAGATGTCGAAGTTGCCGAAGCCGGGCTCGGCCATCATCCAGTTGAGCATCGTGGTGATGCCGAGGAACGCCGACACCCGCTCGGCCTCGATCAGCTCCAGCGCGGTGCGGGCGGAGAAGTTCATCAGCACCAGCGGGCAGCCGTGGCGCATGTAGTTCATCGAGAGCACGACCGGGATGTGGTACATCTGCCCGGTCAGCATGTAGACGTCGGTCGGCACGATCCGCTCGGCCACGGTCTGGTTGAGCATCCCGAACGACGTCGAGGTGTGGCTGTGCAGCGCGCCCTTCGACTCGCCGGTGGTGCCGCCGGTGTAGAGGATGAAGAACGGGTCGGCGTCGCCCACGTGTGCCGACCGCTCGGGCTCGTCGTCGCTGCTGCGCGCGATCAGGTCCTCGAGGCTGCCGTCGCTCGCGTCGCCGTAGGACAGCCGGTTCTTCACGTCCACCTCGGACTGCAGCGCGTCCGCCGTCTCCGACCACTCGTCGGAGACGATCAGCGCCGAGGGCGCGGCGTCGGCCACGATCCGGGACAGCTCCGCGGTCCCGAGGCGCCAGTTCAGCGGTTGCGCGACCAGCCCGGCGCGGCCCGCGGCGTAGTACAGCTCCTGGTACTCCGTCGAGTTGCGGGACAGGATCGCGACCCGGTCCCCCTGGGCCAGGCCGAGCCCGCCGTCACCGGTGCCGGCCAGGCCGTTGGCCAGCCGGCGGACCCGCTCGTCGAGGGTCCGCCAGTCGGTCCGGCGGCCGTTGGTGGCGTCGACGACGGCGTCGGCACGGGGGGTCAGCGCGGCCCACTTGGCGGGAATCCGTCCGATGTTGACCATCCGCGGCCCCCGCTCAGTACGGCAGGTCGAGGTAGATGTGGCGGCGCGCGATCTGCCAGCCGCCGGGCCCGCGGCGCAGCTCGTCGCGGTACCAGCCCGAGGAGAGCGTCCGGAGCTCGCCCTTCTCGACCGAGAGCAGGGTGAGGTTCGTGGTCGTCTCCGCGGCGTCCGCGCTCTCCGTGACGATCACCAGGTTGCTCAGGTTGTGCCGGCGCTGGTCGGTCTGCCCGGCCAGCGAGTCGGCGTGCATCGTGCGGATCGCGGCGCGGCCCTCGAACGGTCCGATCGTGTCGCCGTCCCGTCCGATCTGCAGCGTCATCACCGCGTCCTCGGTGAACTGGGCCGCGATGAGGTCGACGTCGTCCTCGTCGTACCCCCAGGCCGCACGGCCCAGTACGTTCTCGATCTCGGCACGGGCACTCATCGGGTTCCTCCGGTCGGGGTGAAGGTGAGCCGCAGCTCGGACGGGGCACGGGTGAAGACCCCGTGCTCGGGGGGTGGGACACCGTCGGCGAACGCGATGTCCTCCATCGCGTCCAGCAGGTCGGCGATCCCGGTCTCCAGCTCGGTGCGGGCGAGCAGGGCACCCACGCAGAAGTGCCTGCCCAGGCAGAAGGACGTGTGGTTGGCGCCCGCGGTGTAGGCACGTCCCTGGTCGAGGTCGTCGCGGTGCAGGTCGAACTCGTCGGGCCGGGCGAACCGCCCGGGATCCCGGTTCGCGGCACCGATCAGGCAGGTCACGGTCCGGCCCGCCTCGATGACGCCACCGGAGAGCTCGACGTCCTCCGACGGCTGGCGCATGATCATGTGCACCGGCGGGGTCAGCCGCAGGGCCTCGGCGAACGCCGCCGGGATCAACGACCGGTCCGCGCGGACCGCGGCCAGCTGGTCGGGATGCGCGACCAGGTTGGACATCAGGCTCGCGATGGCCTTGTCCGTGGTCTCGCCGCCTGCGGTGAGCAGCAGGCTGCAGAACGCCTTGATCTCGTGATCGGTCATCCGGTGGCCGTCGATCTCCGCGGTGCACAGCACCGACAACAGGTCGTCGCCGGGATCCGCGCGCCGCGCGGCGATGATCGGGATCAGGTACTCGGCGAACTCGTCGCGGGTGCGTATGCCGTCCGCGGCCACCTGCTCGTCACCGGAGAGGTTCGACAGGAACCCCATGATCGAGGTGTACCAGCGGTGGAAGTGCTCGTGATCGGACTTCGGCAGCCCCAGCATGTCGACGATGACGTTGATCGGGAAGCGGGTCGCGTACTGCCCGACCAGCTCGACCTCGCCGTCGCCGGCGAACGCCGCGACCAGCTCGGCCGAGTTGCGCCGGATCACCGGCACGAACCGCTCGGCCAGCTCCCGCCCGCGGAACGCCGGGGCGACCAGGTTGCGGTGGGTGGAGTGCTCCCGGCCGTCCATCTGCAGGATCGTGCGGCCGTGGACCGGTTCCAGCTGCCAGTCGTAGTTGCGGCTGGTGAACACCGGGTCCTTGAACGCGCGCTCGACGTCGGCGTAGCGGCTGATCACGTAGCTCTGCGTGGCCTCGTGCCAGATCAGCGGGTGCTCCTCGCGCATGATCCGGTAGGCGGAGTACGGGTCGTCGGCGAACTCCGCCGAGAGGATGTCGGGCGCGCTCGGGGCAGCGGGTGCGGACACGGGGCACCTCCGGGACTGTCGGTCCACGTCGACCGTGACCGGCCGGCACCCACGGCGCCTACCGGTCGTTTGGTAGCGGCGACGCTAACAGCACCCGCCGGTGACGCACAACACTGCCGTGCGCACCGTGGAGGCGTTCCTGCGTTCGGTCCCGGGCACTGCCGCCCGGGCGGCCGGGCCGCTACCGGCCCGCGGCCCGCCGGGCCCTCACTCCTCGGGGACGCGGCTCGCACCGCCGCCGTCCGGGCCCTCGGGGTTGCGGGCCGCCAGCACCTGCCCGATGAACAGGTCGTAGACCACGATCCCGATCACACCGCCGATCAGCGGCCCGACGATCGGGACCCACCAGTAGGTGCCGAAGTAGTCACCGCTGCCGGGGAAGGCCAGCCGCCCCCAGCCCTCGATCCAGGTCCACAGCCGCGGGCCGAGGTCGCGGGCCGGGTTGATCGCGTAGCCGGCGTTCGTCCCGAAGGTCAGCCCGATCGCGACCACGACGAGCCCGATGAGGAACGCGCCGGTGTTGGCCCCCGGAGCCTGGTTGCGCTTGTCGATCAGCGCGGCGATGAGCGCGAGCAGGATGGCGGTGCCGACGATCTGGTCGAGCAACGGACCCCACAGGCCCCCGTTGAAGTACGGCGCCGGGTACGTCGCGAAGATCGCGAACGTGGACAGCGAACCGCTCCGGTCGGCGATCTGCTCGCTCGCGTTGAAGGCGTCGATGGCGGGCGCGTACACCGCGTAGACGAGCGCGGCCGCGAGGAACGCCCCGACCAGCTGGGCCAGCCAGTACAGCGGCACCTTGGCCCAGGAGAAGCCACGGCGCACCGCGAAGGCCAGGGTGACGGCCGGGTTGATGTGGGCGCCGCTGACCCCGCCGGCGACGTAGACGCCGAACACGACGGCCAGGCCCCACCCCCAGGCGATGATCAGCCAGTTCGCCGCACCGAACGGGTCGGTCTGGCGCTCCGAGCCGGGTAGCCCGGCGACGGCCACCGCGACCGAGCCGCACCCGATCAGGATCAGGACGAACGTCCCGAGAAACTCCGCCAGCAGCTCGCCCCCGGTTCCCGCGCGCCACCGCTGCACGGCCGGACTCCCCGTCGTCATGAGACGAGCATCACACCGCAGCCACCCGCCGTCCAGAGCCCGGCGGTCGGCGGCCGGGCGCCGGTCACCCCGACCGCGCCCAGCCGATGCTGCGCTCCACCGCCCGCCGCCAGTTCACGTGCTCACGCTCGCGCAGGCCCGGTTCCATCACCGGTTCCCAGGCCGCGGCCCGGTGCCAGTTGCGGCGCAACACGTCCGGGTCCGGCCAGTACCCGACGGCGAGGCCGGCCGCGTAGGCGGCGCCCAGCGAGACCGCCTCGGACCCGAGTGGACGCTCGACGGTCAGGTCGAGCACGTCGGCGACGCACTGCATGAGCAGGTGGTTCGCGGTCATCCCACCGTCCACCTTCAACCGGGTGACACCGACCCCCGAGTCGCGGTTCATCGCGTCCAGCACCTCGCGGGTCTGCCAGGCCGTCGCCTCCAGCACCGCGCGGGCGAGATGTCCACGATGGATGTAGGACGTCAGCCCGACGATCACCCCGCGGGCGTCCGGGTTCCACCGCGGAGCGTAGAGCCCGGAGAACGCCGGCACGACGTAGCAGCCGCCGTTGTCCGGCACCGACATCGCGAGCGTCTCGATCCGGGCGGCCGTCGAGATCATCCCGAGCGCGTCGCGGAACCACTGCACCAGCGAGCCGGTCATCGCGATCGAGCCCTCGAGCGCGTACACCGGCCGGTCGCCGAGCAGGTAGCCGACGGTGGGGATCAGCCCGGCGGCCGACGAGGCGATCCGTGGCCCGGTGTTCTTGAGCAGGAACGCCCCGGTGCCGTAGGTGCACTTGGCCTCGCCCGGGGCGAAGCAGGTCTGCCCGACGAGCGCGGCCTGCTGGTCGCCGAGCGCACCCGCCACCGGGACGCCCGGCAACAGCCCGGTGCAGGTGCCGTAGACCTGCGCGTTGGGCACGATCCGCGGCAGCATCCGCGGCGGCACGCGCAGCGCCGCGCACAGCTGCGGCGACCACTCCAGCGTCCGCAGGTCCATCAGCATCGTCCGGCTGGCGTTGGTGACGTCGGTGACGTGCACGCCGCCGTCCGGGCCACCGGTCAGGTTCCAGATCAGCCAGCTCTCCATGGTCCCGAACAGCACGTCACCGCGCTCGGCGCCGTCCCGGGCGCCGGGGACGTGGTCGAGCAGCCACTGCAGCCGCGGCCCGGCGAAGTAGGTGGCCGGGCCGAGCCCGGACACCTCGGCGTAGAGCCCGGCGGTGTCGGCCAGGCCGGACACGATCCCGTCGGTGCGGGTGTCCTGCCAGGTGATCGCCCGGGCCAGCGGGACACCGGTGTGCCGGTTCCACACGACCGTCGTCTCGCGCTGGTTGGCGATCCCCAGCGCGGCGACGTTCTCCGGGCCGAGCCCGGCCCGGCGCAGCGCGGCGGGCACCACGCGGGTCACCGCCCGCCAGATCTCGGTCGCGTCGTGCTCGGCCCGTCCCGGCGCCGGGAAGTGCTGGCGGTGCTCGCGCTGGGCCACCGCGACCATCCGCCCGGAGCGGGTGAACAGCAGGCAGCGGGTCGAGGTGGTGCCCTGGTCGATCGCCGCGACCACCCGCTCGGAGGCCGGGACCGCGGTACTCATGACTCCTCCGCGGGACCGAGTGCGTCGTCTCGGCTCATGACTCCTCCGCGGGACAGAGTGCGTCGTCTCCGCTCATGACTCCTCCGCGGGACCGAGTGCGTCGTCGTGGCTCACACCAGTCCCTCCAGCCCGGCGGCGATCTCGCCCGCCGCCGTGTACAGCTCCTGCACCGGGTCCGGCCGGGCCCGGCCGTCCGGGGTGAACAGCTCCTCGGCGGGTGCGCCGACCCCGAGCGCGGCCACGGTGAGCCCACCGCCGCTGCGCACCGGCACCGCCAGCCCGCCCTCGCCCGGCTCCCAGCCACCGGGGTCGGCCGCCCAGCCCCGGCGGCGGGTCGACTCCAGCGTCCGGGCCAGCTCCACCGGGTCGGTCACGGTGCGGCGCGTGTAGCGCTCCAGCGGGTCCGCGGCGCGCACCGACGCCGGGGCGAACGCCAGCAGACAGGTCCCCCACGCGGTCGCGTGCAGCGGCTGGACGGTGTTGGTGCGCAGCTGCTGCGGGCTCCCGTCGGGCCGGAACACGTGGTGCACCACGTCCACCCCGCGCCCGTCGGCGGCGGGTACCCCCAGGTAGACCGCACACCCGGTGCCGGCGGCGAGCGCATCGGCCCAGTTCATCGCCCGTGCGCGCAGGTCGTGGCGGTCCCACGGCGTGCCGAGCCGGCCGAGGTCGTCGCCGAGCAGGTAGCGCCCGGACGCGGCGTCCTGCGCGACCAGCCCCTCCTCGCGCAGCGTGCGCAGCAGCCCGTGCGCGGTCGGGCGGGGCAGGTCCAGCGCAGCGGCCAGCTCGGCCAGGGCCAGCGGCCGTCCGGCACCGCCGAGCAGCCGCAGCAGGGCCGCCGCGCGGGCCACCGACTGTATGTGCCGCACCACGACCCGGATCCTAGGTGATCACTCCCCCGCCGAGCCGATCATGACCCGCACGACCCGCGGCGTTCGACATCGTCGAACGCAGTGCGTTGCCGGGGCCCGGGGGTGTCCCTAGCGTCCCGGCACACGGCGGGGCCGCCCGGTCCCGCGCGGGGGAACTCACCAGGAGGGGGTTCGATGACGAGCTCCGAGAAGACCGGCGCCGACGCGGTCCAGGCCGCCAAGACGCCGTCGCTGCTCGGCGAACTGAGCGCCGAGTTCGCCGGGACCATGATCCTGATCCTGTTCGGCTGCGGCGTCGTCGCACAGGTCAACACCACGGCGGACGGCTCGGCGGGCTCCTACGACTCGATCGCCTGGTCGTGGGGCATCGGCGTGATGCTCGGCGTCTACGTGGCCGGGCGGATCTCCGGCGCGCACATCAATCCGGCCGTCACGATCGCGTTCGCGGTCTACGACGGCTTCCCGTGGCGCAAGGTCGCACCGTTCGTGGTGGCCCAGACGCTCGGGGCGATCGTCGCCGCACTGATCGTCCGCGTGACCTACGCCGACCTGATCCGAGCGGTCGACCCGGACCTCACCGAGACTCAGGGGATCTTCTCGACGTTCCCCGGCGACGGGGTCTCGATCTCGACGGCCTTCCTCGACCAGGTCGTCGGCACCGCGATCCTGGTCTTCGTGATCATGGCGCTGGTGCATCCGCGGAACAAGGGGCCGATGGCCAACATGGCCCCGTTCATGATCGGCATCATCGTCGTCGGCATCGGCATGGCGTGGGGGTCGAACGCCGGCTACGCGATCAACCCGGCCCGGGACTTCGGGCCCCGGCTGGTCTCCTGGATCACCGGCTACGAGTCCGCCTGGGTGACCGGGACCGGCACCCCCTACTGGTGGTTGCCGATCGTCGCCCCGATCATCGGGGCCGTGGTCGGTGGCGGCCTGTTCAAGCTGCTGATCGACCGCTTCATTCCCGCCGAGGACGCTCCGCAGGAGGTCGGGCGGGTCTGAGCCCCCGCCCGAGCGTTCCCGACCCCGCATCCCGAAGGAGAACTCCATGGCCGAGTTCGTCGGCGCCATCGACCAGGGCACCACCAGCAGCCGGTTCATGATCTTCGATCACTCCGGCAACGAGGTGGGCCGTCACCAGCTGGAGCACGAGCAGATCCTGCCGCGGGCCGGCTGGGTCGAGCACAACCCGGTCGAGATCATCGAGCGCACCAACGCCTGCCTGCAGTCGGCGCTCAACGCGACCGGCCTGTCCGCGTCCGACCTCGTCGCGCTGGGGGTCACCAACCAGCGTGAGACGACGGTCGTCTGGAACCGGCGGACCGGGCGTCCCTACTACAACGCGATCGTCTGGCAGGACACCCGTACCGACCGGATCGCCACCGCGCTGGAGCGCGAGGGCAAGGGCGAGATCATCCACCGCAAGGCGGGCCTGCCGCCCGCCACCTACTTCTCCGGCGGGAAGATCCAGTGGATCCTGGAGAACGTCGACGGCGTGCGCGAGGCCGCGGAGAACGGTGACGCGATCTTCGGCAACACCGACACCTGGGTCATCTGGAACCTCACCGGCGGGGTCCAGGGCGGGCGGCACGTCACCGACGTGACCAACGCCAGCCGCACCATGCTGATGAACCTCGAGACCCTCGACTGGGACGACGAGCTGCTCGGGCTCTTCGGCATCCCGCGCCGGATGCTGCCCGAGATCCAGCCCTCGTCGTCGGTGGACGGGTTCGGTTCGACGCTGGCGCACGGCGCCCTCGGCGGCGAGGTCCGGATCACCGGCGACCTCGGTGACCAGCAGGCCGCCACCGTCGGCCAGGTCTGCTTCGCCCCCGGCGAGGCCAAGAACACCTACGGCACCGGCAACTTCATGCTGCTCAACACCGGCACCGAGCTGGTCCGCTCGGAGTCCGGGCTGCTGAGCACGGTCTGCTACAAGTTCGGCGACGAGCCGGTCGTCTACGCCCTGGAGGGCTCGATCGCCGTCACCGGGTCGGCCGTGCAGTGGCTGCGCGACCAGCTCGGGATCATCTCCGGCGCGGCGCAGTCCGAGCAGCTGGCCCGCCAGGTCGCCGACAACGGCGGCGTCTACTTCGTCCCGGCCTTCTCCGGGCTGTTCGCCCCGTACTGGCGTTCCGACGCCCGCGGCGCGATCGTCGGGCTGTCGCGCTACAACACCAACGCGCATCTGGCCCGGGCCACCCTGGAGGCCATCTGCTACCAGTCCCGCGACGTCACCGAGGCGATGTCGAAGGACTCCGGGGTCGCGCTGGACGTGCTCAAGGTCGACGGCGGTGTCACCCTCAACGAGCTGTGCATGCAGATCCAGGCCGACGTCCTGGGGGTGCCGGTGTCCCGCCCGGTCGTGGCGGAGACCACCGCGCTCGGTGCCGCCTACGCGGCGGGGCTGGCGGTCGGCTTCTGGACGTCGACCGACGAACTGCGGGAGAACTGGAACGAGGCCCGCCGCTGGGAGCCGACCTGGGACGAGGCGCAGCGCGACGAGGGCTACGCGAAGTGGAAGAAGGCCGTCGAGCGGACGCTCGACTGGGTCGACGTGGAGTGACCCCGGTGCCCGGTGTCACCCGCACACGACAGGGCGACACCGGGCACATCCGCTCACGTCCCGCTGTTGAACGGGTAGCCCCCTCCCAGGACAGGAACAACCGAAAGGTCTGATCATGAAATCGGTGGCGCTCTCCCCGGAGGCCCGTACCGCGGCGCTGCAGGCGATGGGCGACCGCGAACTGGACGTGCTCGTCGTCGGCGGTGGTGTCGTCGGCGCGGGTGCCGCGCTCGACGCCGCCACCCGCGGCCTGTCGGTCGGTCTGGTCGAGGCCCGCGACTTCGCGTCCGGGACCTCCAGCCGTTCCTCCAAGCTCGTCCACGGTGGCCTGCGCTACCTGGAGATGCTGGACTTCCGCCTGGTCGCCGAGGCGCTCGCCGAGCGCGGCCTGCTGATCCAGCACCTGGCACCGCACCTGGTGCGCCCGGTCCCGTTCCTGTACCCGCTGCAGCACCGCGGCTGGGAGCGCCTCTACGCCGGCGCGGGGGTCGCGCTCTACGACTCGCTCGGCTACCTGTCCGGGCGCTCGCGCGGGGTCCCGCACCACCGCCACCTCACCCGGCGCGGCGCGCGCCAGGTCGTCCCCTCGCTGCGCAAGGACGCGCTGGTCGGCGCGCTGCAGTACTACGACGCGCAGGTCGACGACGCCCGGCACACCATGTTCCTGGCCCGTACCGCCGCCGCCTACGGGGCGCACGTGGCGACCCGGGCCCGCGTCGTCGGGCTGCTCAAGGAGGCCGGCCGGGTCGTCGGCGCGACCGTGCAGGACCTCGAGTCCGGCGAGCGGGTCGACGTGCGCGCCAAGCAGGTCATCAACGCCACCGGTGTGTGGACCGACGAGACCCAGGGCCTGGCCGGCGAGCGCGGGCTGTTCAAGGTCCGGGCGTCGAAGGGGATCCACCTGGTCGTGCCGCGGGACCGGATCCGCGGCAGCTCCGGGCTGATCCTGCGCACCGAGAAGTCGGTCCTGTTCGTCATCCCGTGGGGCCGGCACTGGATCATCGGGACCACCGACACCGACTGGGACCTGGACAAGGCACACCCGGCGGCGAGCGCGGCCGACATCGACTACCTGCTCGAACACGTCAACGCGGTGCTGGAGCAGCCGCTCACGCACGACGACGTCGAGGGCGTCTACGCCGGGCTGCGTCCGCTGCTGTCCGGTGAGTCGGAGTCGACCTCGAAGCTGTCCCGCGAGCACGCGGTGGCCAAGCCGGTGCCCGGCCTGGTCGTCGTCGCGGGCGGGAAGTACACGACCTACCGGGTGATGGCCAAGGACGCGGTGGACGCCGCCGCGCACGGCCTCGACGGGCGGGTCCCGCCGTCGTGCACCGAGGACGTCCCGCTGCTCGGGGCGGAGGGCTACCACGCGCTCACCAACGCCACCGCCCGGCTCGCGGCCACCTCGGGCCTGCACAAGGCGCGGATCGAGCACCTGCTCGGCCGCTACGGCTCGCTGATCCAGGAGGTCCTCGACCTCGCCGCGGACGACCCGACCCTGACCGAGCCGCTCGCCGGGGCCCCCGACTACCTGCGCGCGGAGGTCGTCTACGCGGCCTCGCACGAGGGCGCCCGGCACCTCGAGGACGTCCTGGCCCGGCGGACCCGCATCTCGATCGAGACCTTCGACCGGGGGGTCGGCGCCGCCGAGGAGACCGCCCGCCTGGTCGCACCGGTGCTCGGCTGGAGCGACGAGCAGGTCGAGCGCGAGGTCGACCACTACCGCAAGCGCGTGGAGGCCGAGCGGGAGAGCCAGCGGATGCCCGACGACGCCACCGCCGACGCGGCCCGCCTCGGCGCCCCGGACGTCGTGCCGGTCAGCGGGTAACGGGCCCCGCCCCGGCACGTGTCCGGCGCTGCCGCGGCACGTGCCCAGCACCGCCCAACACGTGCCCCGAGGGGCACCCTCGTAGCGCCATGCGCCCCGGGGGTGCCCCTCGCGGCGTGCGTCCGGCACCGGGGTTGGGCACCGGGTCCGGCATCGAGCCGGGCCGGCGCCCCGACGCCCTCGCCCCCAGGGGCACCCCCGTAGCGCCATGCGCCCCGAGGGGCCCCCTCGCGACACTCCCGGCGCCGAGCACCCCGCACCCCGCGCCCGGCACGTGCCTCGAGGGGCACCCTCGTAGCGCCATGCGCCCCGAGGGGCCCCCTCGCGGCGCCCCGGGGCCCGGGGTGCCCTCGCCGCACCGAGTCGTCGCCGAGCGCCGGGCCCGGGCGCCCCTGCCCCGAGGGGCACCCTGGTAGCGCCCGGTGCCCCGAGGGTGCCCCTGGGGGCGGCGAGGCCCGTGGCGCGCGGCGAGACCGTGGCGCAGCGAGACCGTGGCGCAGCGAGGTCGAGCCGGAGCGAGGCCGCTCCGGAGGACGGCACGCGCCGAAATCTCTCCGGAATCGCTCCGCATCGAGGACCGGACCTGTCCGCGTCGGGTCATAACGTCGTGCTCATCGGACCGGGAGGACCCGGTCGCAGCACGAGAGGCGGACCCGAGTGAACGCGACGACCACCACCGACCACCAGGCTCCGACGGGCGAGCGTGCGGAGCTGATCGCCACCCTGGAACGGCACCGGGGTTTCCTGCTGCAGACCGCGCAGGGCCTGACCGAGGAGCAGGCCCGCACGCCCAGCACGGTCAGCGCGCTGACGATCGCGTCGCTGCTCAAGCACGTCGCGGACACCGAGGAGCAGTGGTTCCGGTTCGCCGTCGAGGGCGCGGGCGCCTTCGGCGAGGTCTACACCGGCGACGTCGACTGGGACGCGGTCGCGGCCGAGGGGGCGGAGAACGGCGGCGACTGGTCCGGCTCCGAGTGGGAGGACACCCGGTTCGTGCTCGCCGAGCACGAGACCCTCGAGTACCTGCGTGCCCGGATCGAGCAGGTCGCCGCCCGCACCGAGGAGGTCCTGCGCTCGGCGGACCTGGACACCACGCACGCGCTGCCGGTCGCGCCCTGGTTCGAGCCGGGCGTGAGCTGGTCGGTGCGCCGGGTCGCGCTGCACATGCTCGCCGAGACCAGCCAGCACGCGGGCCACGCGGACATCGTGCGCGAGGCCATCGACGGCCAGAAGACGATGGGATGAGGAGCGAGACGATGAGCAACCCCGCCGAGGCGATGACCGAGCTGCTGACCGACACCTCCACCGATCTCTCCGGTGAGCGCGCCACGATCCACGAGACGCTCGCCAAGCACCGGATGCTGCTGCGCTTCACCGTGGCGGAGCTGTCCGATGCGGACGCCCGGCGGCGCCCGACGGCGAGCGCGCTGACCCTCGCCGGGATCGTCAAGCACGTCGCGGACGTCGAACGCGGCTGGGTCGACTTCATCCTGACCGGGGTGGTCGAGGGCGCCGACGACTGGGAGCGCCTGGCCGAGGCCGGCGACGAGCGCGACGACTTCGCGCTCGACGACACCGACACCCTCGAGAGCCTCCTGGCCCGCTACTCGGAGATCGCCGCCCGCACCGACGAGCTCGTCGCGACCGTCGACCTCGACCTGTCGCACCCGCTGCCGCCGGCACCGTGGTTCCCGGAGGGCGGGACGTGGAGCGCACGGCAGGTGTTCGCGCACATCATCGGAGAGACCGCGCAGCACAGCGGGCACGCCGACATCATCCGCGAGTCGATCGACGGCCATAAGTCGATGGGCTGACCGCGCGGCGGCCGGGCCGACCCGTCGGCAGTCCTGAGTCGACGGACCGGCCGGGCGGCGGACCGGGGACGCGGACCGGCGCGGGGCAGCGGCTCCGGGTCGGCGAATCGGCCGGGCGGCAGCCTCCTGTCGGACCGGGCGCAGCGCGGATCAGGCCGGGCGCGGCTCGTCCGTCCGCCCGGCCGCCGCGTCCGCGGTCCGGGCGACCGTGTCCAGTGGACCGTCCAGGTCGCCGGGTTCCGCGCCGGGGGTGAGCAGCACCGGCAGCGCGATCCCGGCGGCCCGCAGGTCGGCGGCCCGGCCCGCGACGTGCGCGCCGTCGCCGACCGCGCAGAGCCGGTGCACCGCGGCATCCGGCACCAGGGCCAGCGCGCCGGCGCGGTCGCCGCCGCGCCAGCGCTCGGTGGCGCGGTCCAGGTCGTCCCACGCCCCGGCGAACGACCCCCGGTGCGTCGGCACCATCGCGTACTGCAGCACCAGCCGCCGCATCCGGGTCATCGCCTCGTCGTACCGGTCGCCGGCGTAGGCCCAGTACGACGCCATCGCCCACACGCTGCCCGGCGGGCGTCCGGCCTCGGCCTCCCCCGCCCGCACGTGCGCGAGCAGCCCGGGCACCTCGTCCGGTGGGCACCAGGTGAGGAAGACCCCGTCGGCTACCCGCCCGGCCAGGCGCAGCATCCGCGGGTTCATCGCGGCCAGCACCACCGGCGGCACCTGCGGCGGCAGCAACGACGACCGGAAGCCGTGGGTGCGTGGGTGCTCCACCCGGACCCGCTCGCCCGCCCAGGCCGACCGCAACGCCGTCACGTAGCCCTCGACGGTGGCCAGCGGCCGGTCGTGCTCGCGCCCGTGCCAGTCCCGCACGACCATCGGGCTGCTCGCGCCGAGCCCGGCCAGCACCCGCCCGGGCGCGGCCGAGGACAGCGTCGCGAAGCCCATCGCGGCCAGCGCCGCGGAGCGGGCGTAGACGTTGGCGATGCCGGTGCCCAGCCGGACCTGCGACGTGCTCGCGGCGAGCACCCCGAGCAGCGAGAACACCTCCGGCCCGGCGACCTCGCCGCACCAGACCGAGTCGTAGCCGGCGGCCTCCGCGGCCCGGGCCAGCCGCACGTACTCCGGCACGCCGAGCCCGTCGTCGACCGGCATGGTCACGCCGAGCGGCGGCATGCCCGACGGCCCTGCCTGCTGTGACCCCACCCCCTGTGTCACCGCCTCAGCCCTTGATCTGGCGGGCCACCGAGCGGGTGTCGAACCAGGTCCCGACCCGGGTGATCCATCCGTCGACGGTGTCGAAGACGTCCAGCGCGTCGAAGGCGGCCGGCCGCCCGTCGGTGAACGTCCCGGTGAAGGCGATCTCGCAGACGATCGTGTCCCCGGCCTCGATCCAGCGGGTGACCGCGTCGTCGTGGGTGGCGTACCCGGCCAGGACGGCCGGGAAGTGCGCGAGTGCCGCCTCCCGGCCGACCACCGGCGGCGCACCGGTGGTGACGATCTCGACGTCGTCGGCCAGGACGGCGGCGAGGTCGGCGAACCGGTCGGAGTTGATCGCCGCGAAGTAGCCCTCGACGGCGGCGCGCGCGGTGCGCGCGGGAGCCGTGCTCACAGACCCACCCGCTTCTTCAGCTCGGCCATCGCCCCGAACGACCACTTGGCCAGCGACGGGTCGCCGAACGGCGTGATGTTCCACATGACCAGGTGCTCCAGGCCGGCCTCCCGGTAGTCGTGCAGCTCCTCGGCGACCTGCTCCGGGGTGCCGCAGAAGGCGTAGTGGCGCACCACCTCGGGCGGGATCGCGTCGATGATCCGCAGCGACTCGGCCCGCTCGATCGTGGACGGGATGAAGTCGTGGAAGCCGGAGTCCCCGGAGAGCGGCGGCTCGACGCCGAGGTCGCGGAACACCTGCGAGGGCAGCAGCACGCACAGCGCCCGCACCAGCGGCGCCTCGGTGAGCCGCCGGACCGTCTCCTCGTCCGGTCCCATGAGGACGTAGCCGAGCATCCCGGGGGTGAACCGGTCCGGGTCGCGCCCCTTCTCCTCGGCCGAGCGGCGGATCGTCGCCAGCGACGACGCGTAGTCCGGCGCGGTCATCTTCGTGGGCAGCCAGCCGTCGGCCTTGGCCCCGGTCAGGCGCAGCATCCGCGGGCCGTGCGCCGCGGTCCAGATCTCCGGCGGCTCGTCACCGTACGGCGAGAGCCCGAGCACCGCGGAGTCCAGCCGGTGGAACCGGCCCTCGTAGTCGACCGGCCCGTCGGCCTCCCACAGCAGCCGCATCACGTCGATGCCCTCGGACAGCTTCGCGACCGGCTTGTCGAAGTCCATCCCGTACGGGGTGACGTTGAGCTTCTCCCCCGATCCCAGGCCGATGATCGCCCGGCCCTTCGTGACGTGGTCCAGGGTGAGCGCGGTGGCCGCGGCCATCGCCGGGTGCCGGCGGATGAGGTCGGTGACGACGACCCCCACCTTGATCCGCTCGGTCTGCGCCCCGACCACGCCCATCATCACCATCGGGTCGAAGTAGACGTGCGGGTTGGCCTGCACGTCGGCGAGCGGGGTGAGATCACGGGTCCACATCGTGTCGGCGTGCCAGCCCATGAGGTGGTCCGGCCACCAGACGGCGTCGTAGCCGTCGTCCTCGGCGCGGCGGGCGAAGCGCACCGCGGCGTCGGCCGGCGGCATGATCTGGCCCGGCACACCCAGCTGCAGCGGCTTCACCTCAGTACCTCCAGCCGTCGCCGAACGCCGGGATCCGGGCGCCCAGGTAGTCCTCGACACAGGTCAGCGCGGCGCGCGCGGCCCGGTCGGTGCCGATCCCGCGGCTGCGGAAGGTCTCGCTGGCGAACCACAGGCCCTCGACGTTGGGGGCCCGCCAGTGCGGCCGGTAGCGCCCGACCAGCCCGGGCATCTGGATCACCCCGAAGCTCGGCTCGAACACCTTGTGCCGGCGCCGCCAGACCGGCTTCGCGAACTGCGGCCACATCGTCTCCGCGTCGCGCTCGAACGCCTCCAGGGTGGCCCGGCACCACTCGTCGTCGCGGCCCTTCGCACCGGGGATGATCGCGCCCATCACGTGCAGGTGGGTACCGGGCGGCGAGCAGGACGGGTCCATCGCGGTCTGGTCGAACATGAAGCCCGAGCAGTTCGTCGACGGCGTCGAGGTCCAGGTCGACAGCTCGCGCGGGTCGTAGCGGGTCACCGGCTCCTCGGTGGCCAGGTAGAGCCCGAGCCAGGCGATCCGGAACCTGTCCTGGGCCAGGAAGTCGATCTGGGCGGTGTACCACTCGGGCAGCGCGGTGCGCGGCACGACGTTCAGCACGTTCCACACCGGCAGCGTGGAGATCACCGCGTCGGCCTCGAGGATCTCCTCCTCGAAGAACTCGTTGGGCAGCACCTTCGGCTCGCGCCCGACGGCGACGCCGCGCACCTCGCCGTCCTCGACGATCACCCGCTCGACCGACGTGCCGAGCCGCAGCTCGCCGCCGTGTTCGGTGATCGCGTCGGCCAGGTCGCGCCAGATCCCGTCCCAGCCCTGGCCGGGCCAGCACGAGTAGGCGGCGGTGCCCTTCTCCTCGAAGTGCATCTTGCGCACGTAGAGGTTGTCCGAGGCGGAGTGGTCGTACCAGTTGTCGGTCATGCACTCGAGCACCGAGATGAACTCGAACAGGTCGACGACGCCCTGGTCGTCGGTGTACTGGTGGATCCACTCGCGCAGCGGCCGGTCGTCCCACGCGTCGAGTGCGTCGTAGGGGGTCTCGACCAGCGCCTTGATGACCTTCTTCAGCTCGGTCCGGTCGGTGTAGCGGTCCCGGATGGAGGTCCAGCCCCGCTCGTTGTCCCAGATCGGCATGTCGTTCGAGACCTCGCCGTGGACCAGCTCCTTGCCCACGTGCTCGAACACCTTGGTGATCCCGGACCCACCGTCCTCGATGAGGTGACCGCCCAGGTTGACGGTGAACCCCTCGTCCGGGACGGCCATCGCCCGGCCGCCCAGGTACGGGCTGCGGTCGAGCACGACCACCCGCTTGCCCTCCCGGGCCAGCAACGCGCCCGCGGACAGCCCCGCGGCCCCGGCACCGATCACCACGACGTCGTAGCGCGGCATGACACCCCTCTCGCCCGTCGCCCCTCTGTCTACCAAACGACCGTTTTACACTCGCACGGAGCCGGGACCGACGCAAGGGTCGATCACCGCCGTGCCGGAGACCGCGCGCCGCCCGCCCTCGACGTCGAGCCACACCGCGCACCCGACGCCCCCGGCATCGGCGGGCCCGGTGACCACGCCGCCGGCGACGACCCGGTCGCCCGCGTGCACCGGCCCGTGGAACCGGAACGTGGTCGAGCGGATGCGGCCCGCGCCGCCCGCGTAGGCGGCCAGCATGGAGTGCACGTAGCCGAGGTTCAACGGGCCCTGGTTCACCACGCGGTCGCCCATCCCGAGCCGCGCGGTCTCGGCCGGATCGAGGTGGATCATGTTCGGGTCGCGCAGGATCGCCGCCATCACCTTCATCGGTTCCGGCCGCACCTGCAGCGACAGCTCCGGCAGCGGCTCCCCGGCCGGCTCCGTCACCCCTGGCGATCCGGCCTGCTCCGTCCCGCCCGACGAGTCATCCGGTCCGTCGGACGGTCCGTCGGACGGCCCGTCCGCCGGCTCGAGCCCGCGCCGCGGGAACACGTAGGTGGGACGCACCTCGATCTCCACCGCGCCGCCGTCGGGAGCCAGCTCGATCAGCGGCGTGACCAGGTCGAACACCCCGCTGCGGCCACGACGGCGCCGGGTGCGCTCCACCCGGGCGGACACGGCGTACTCCGCGCCCACCCGCAGCGGCCGGTGCAGGCGCAGCGACCACTCCCCGAGCAGCGGGCCGTCCTGTGAGGACGCTCCGAACAGGGCGAAGACGTCCTCCAGCTCCAGCCCCACACCACCCTGGGCCAGCCCGAACGCCACGGCCGGGTGCACGGCGTCGTCCCCCGGAGCCCGCTGCTGCGCGCCGGTCGCGTCGCGGACCAGCCAGTCCAGATAGGGCTCGGCGATCGCCCGTCCACCGGGCATCCGGTGTCCGACGAGCGCGGCCAGCTCGTCCTCGGTCGGCGGGCTCGGGCGCGGTCCGGACAGCACCTTGCCCACTCTCGACGGCACCCGCTAGCTTGTCAAACGACCGTTAGACAGGCGATGTCGCCACGGAGGTCCGATGGCCGAGCAGACCGTCCCCGACCTGCTGGAGGCCTGCGCCGTCGCCGCGCCGGACCAGCACGTCGTCTTCCCCGACGAGCGGTCGTCCTGGCCGGATCTGCGCGCGCAGGTCCGCCACGACGCCGCCGCGCTGCTCGGGCTCGGCGTCGCACCCGGCGACCGCGTCGCGGTGCTGCTGCACGGCGGCCTCGACGCGGTCCGCTACTGGCTCGCCGCCTCCGAGATCGGCGCGATCACGGTGCCGCTGACCGTGCGGATGCGCGAGCACGAGGCCGCCCAGATGATCGACGACGCCGGCCCGGTCCTGGCGCTGACCACCTCCGATTTCCTCCCGGTGCTCGACGCCCACCTCCCGGACCGGCCGGGCAGCCCGCTGCGCACCGTCGTCGTCCTGGACCGGACCGGCCCGGACGCCCCGGCCGGTGTCACCGGCCGGTCCGCGCTCGAGGCCGCCGCCCGGCGCAGCGGCCCCGCGCAGGTGGACCGGGCCCGGGCCGGCGTCGGCCCGGACACCCCGGCGATCATGCTCTACACCTCGGGGACGACCGCCCGCCCGCGCGGCTGCGTGCACACCCACCGTTCCCTGGCCGACGAGGGCGCCGCCGTGGCCGGACGGCTCGGGCTCACCCCGCAGGACCGGTTCTGGACGCCGTTGCCGATGTTCCACTGCGGCGGCTACGACGTCGCGCTGGCCGCGATGGCTGGGCGCTGCGGGTTCGTGCACGTGGGCTCGTTCGAACCCGGCCGCGCCCTGGACCAGATGGAGACCGAACGCTGCACGGTCGCGTTCCCGGCGTTCGAGACGATCTGGATGCCGGTGCTCGACCACCCGACGTTCCCCGACCGGGACCTCTCCGCGCTCCGGCTCGTGATCAACATCGGGGCGCCGGAGCGGATGCGGTCGATGCAGGCCCGGCTGCCGCACGCGATCCAGCTCTCCTGCCTCGGGATGACCGAGTCTCTCGGGTTCTGCTGCGTGGGTTCGCCGGACGACCCGGCGGAGGTCCGCGCGACCACCAGCGGCCGGCCGCTGCCGCACATGGAGGCGCGGGTCGTCGACCCGGAGACCGGCGAGCCCGTGCCGCCCGGCACGCCCGGCGAGTTCCGGTTCCGCGGCACCTCGCGGATGGCGTACTACCACCGGGACCCCGACACGACCGCGGCCCGGATCGACGACGTCGGCTGGTTCGCCTCCGGGGACCAGGTCGTTGCCGACGACGAGGGCCGGCTGCGGTTCCGCACCCGGCTCAAGGACGTGCTCAAGGTCGGCGGGGAGAACGTCGCCGCGACCGAGGTCGAGGGCTTCCTCTGCGAGCACCCGGCCGCCGGGATCGTGCAGGTGGTCGCGGCACCCGACGCGCGCTACGGCGAGGTCGTGTGCGCGTTCGTCGAGCTCCGCGACGGGCACGAGCCCTCCGACGGGCTGGCCGAGGAGATGATCGCCTTCTGCGTCGGCCGGATCGCCGGCTACAAGGTCCCGCGCTACGTGCGGTTCGTCGACGAGTGGCCGATGTCCGGGACGAAGGTGCAGAAGTTCCGGCTCCAGACCCGCATCGCCGAGGAGCTGTCCGCCGCGGGGATCACCGAGGCACCGCGGGGACCTGCGGGCGCGGCGCCTCGGTGATGCCGGCCGCCGCCAGCTCGGCGGCGATCCGCTCGCGCAGCTCGAACTTCTTGATCTTGGTGCCGGACATCGGGAACTCGTCGACGAACCGCACGTAGCGCGGCACCCGGAACGTCGCGATCCGGCCCAGGCAGTGCTCGATCAGCTCCTGCTCGGTCACGGCGTGCCCGGGGCGGAGCCGGACGTACGCGCACGGCACCTCGACGTAGCGCGCGTCCGGGGCGGCGACGACGGCGACCAGGTCCACGGCCGGGTGGGCCAGCAGGAAGCCCTCCACCTCGGCGGCGGCGACGTTCTCCCCGCCGACCTTGAGCATGTCCTTGAGCCGGGAGCGGAAGGTGAGCCGGCCGGCGTCGTCGGCGACGACGAGGTCACCGGTGCGGAACCAGCCGTCGGCGGTGAAGGCGGCCGCGGTCGCCGCGGGGTCGCGGAAGTAGCCGTCGAAGGCGTTCGGGCCGCGGAACCACAGCTCGCCCGGGGTGCCGGGGGCCACGTCGGTGCCGGTCTCGGGGTCCACCACCCGGCAGCGCATCCCGGGCATCGGGTGGCCGCCGGTGCTCGCCCGGGCCTCGGCCGGGTCGTCCGGGCGGTTCAGGGTCAGGAACGCCGACGACTCGGTCATCGCCACGCAGGACACGTGCACCGCCTGCGGCAGCCGGGCGGCCATGTCGCGCAACCGCTCCGGCACGCCGACGGCCATCACCTGGCGGATCCGGGACAGGTCGAACGAGGCGAAGTCCGGCCGGTTGAGCACCGGCATCCAGATCGTCTCGAAGGCGGCCAGCGCGACCGTGACCCGCTCGGCGGTGAGCAGCTCGAGGGTCGTGGTGGGGTCGAAGTGACCGGGGTGGACGAACGTCGCGCCGGCGGCCAGGCAGCTCAGCGCGAACGTGATCCCGCCCCCGTGGAACAGCGGGATCGCGGTCCACACGCGTTCGCCGGGCCGCCAGCCGAGCCGGTCGCCGATCCCGAATGCCAGCCGGACCAGGGCCTCGTGGGAGAGCATCGCCCCCTTCGGCGCCGCCGTCGTGCCCGAGGTGAACACCAGCACGGCGGTGTCCCGGACGCGGACCGCCGCGGCGAGCTCCTCGACGAGCCCGAGGGCGACCGCGCCCGCGGCCAGCCGGTCGGCCCCGACCGCGCCCGGCGGGTCGGCGGCGACACCCGGCACGACGACGTGTTCGAGCTCCGGGGCGTCCGGGCGGGCGGCGCCGTCCGGCGGCAGGCACTCGTCGACGACCCCGAGCAGGTCCGGCGCGGTGACGAGCACCCGCGCGCCGGCGGTCGTCAGCACGCCGGTGATCTCGCTGCCGCGGAACCGGGCGTTCACCGGGACGGCGACCGCACCGAGCATCGTGGTGCCGACGAGCGTCGCGACGAGGTCCGCGTCGGCCGGCAGCAGCAGCGCCACCCGGTCACCGGGTCCGACGCCGAGCCCGGCGAGCTCCCGGGCCCGCCGGGTCGCCCGGGCGGCGAGCCCGGCGTAGGTGACCCGCTCGCTGGGAAAGACCAGCGCCTCGGCGTCGGGCTGCTCGGCAGCCCGACGTTCGACCAGGTCACCGAGGGTAGTGGCCTCGATCCAGCGTCGTGTCATCAGCGTGACCTCCTCGTCAGCGTATCCGGATCGTGCCGGAACGCCCGAAGACTGTCTACCGACCGTCCGGCAGAATCGTCGCGATCGGCCCACCACCCGTCGCGGATGGGCGTGGGCCGCGGGCGGCGTTAGGGTCCGGATGTGGGTGATCTGATCGACCTCGCAGCGATCGAGACGGCGGCCGGACACATCGCGGGCGAGGTGGTGCGCACGCCGACGGTGCCCTCCCCCGGCCTCACCGCGCTGCTCGGCGCGCCGGTGCTGCTGAAGCTCGAACAGCTGCAGCGGGCGGGGTCGTTCAAGCCGCGCGGAGTGCTGGCCAAGCTGGCCACGCTGTCCGGGGCGGAGCGCTCCGCCGGGCTGGTCGCCGTGTCGGGCGGGAACCACGGTCTCGCGGTCGCCGAGGTGGCGGGCGCGGCCGGGGTGCCCGCCGTCGTCGTGATGCCGGAGAACGCGCCGGCCCGCTCGATCGCCGGGGCGCGGGCCGCGGGTGCCGACGTCCGGCTCACCCCGGACATCCCCGCCGCGTTCGCGCTGGCCGGCGAGCTGCAGGCGGCGGGATCCACCCTGGTCCACCCGTTCGACGACCCGGTCGTCGTCGCGGCCCAGGGCACGGTCGGGCTGGAACTGGCCCGGGACGGGATGGCGCTCGGCGAGCCCCCGACCGACGTGCTCGTCTCGATCGGTGGGGGTGGCCTGCTGTCCGGGGTCGCGACGGCGGTCCGGGCGCTGCTGCCCGACCCCCGGGTCTGGGGCGTCGAGACCGTGGGGGCCGAGGCGATGTCCGCGGCGCTCGCGGCGGGCGGGCCCACCCCGGTGACGATCACCTCGTCGATCACGACGCTGTCCGCGCCGTCGGCGTCGCAGCTGACCTACGACCACGTCCGCGCACGGGTGCACGAGGTGCTGGTGGTGTCCGACGCCGACGCCGTGGCCGGCTCGGTCGAGCTGGCCGAGCACGCCGGGGTCTGGGCCGAGCCCGCCGCCGGCTGCCTGGTCGCGGGGGCCCGCCGGGTACTCGACCGTCACCCCGACGCCCGGCTCGCCCTGGTGATCTGCGGCGCGAACGCCGACGTCGCCGACGTGCTGCGCCCCGCCGGCTGAGCGTGTCCGCCTGCTCGGCCCGTTCGGTCACAGCCCGGATGGGACGGCGCGGCCCGGGCGTTGCACACGGTGTGGGAGGAACCGGCGTGGTGCGAACCGGCGTGGTGGTCATCGGAGCGGGACAGGCGGGCCTGTCCGCGGCCGCCGGCCTGCGCCGGGCCGGGCTGGAGCCTGGCCGGGACTTCGTGGTGCTCGACGCCGAGGACGGGCCCGGCGGCGCCTGGCGGCACCGCTGGCCGAGCCTGCTGATGCGCACCGTGAACGGGATCCACGACCTGGCCGGCGTCCGGTCCGGGTTCGACGCGCCGGACGCCGATCCCGACCGCCCCGCCCGCGAGGCGGTCCCGGAATACTTCGCCGGGATCGAGCGGTACTGGGACCTGCGGGTCGTCCGCCCGGTCCGGGTCCACACCGTCCGTGACAGCGACCGTCCGGCCCGGGACGGTGACGATCCGGCCCACGACAGCGGTGTTCCAGCCCGCGGCGGCGATCCAGCCCGCAGCGGCGACGGGCCGGCCCGCGACGGCGACGGCCCGGTCCGTCAGGCTCACGACGGCGGATACCGGGCGGGCCCGCTCGACGTCGTCACCGACCACGGCACCTGGCGGGCTGACGAGATCATCAACGCCACCGGCACCTGGACCCGGCCGTTCGTGCCGGCCTACCCGGGTGCGGCGTCGTTCCGGGGCCGCTCGCTGCACGCCCGCGACTACCCCGGCGCGGCGGCGCTGGCGGGCCGCCGGGTGGTCGTCGTCGGCGGTGGGATCACGGCGGTGCAGCTGCTGCTCGAGATCGCCCCGCACGCGGCCGCGACCACCTGGGTGACCCGCCGCGAGCCGGTCTGGCACGAGGGCACCTTCGACGCCGAACGCGGCCGCGCGGCCGTCGCGCAGGTGGAGGAGCGGGTGCGGGCCGGCTTGCCACCGCGCAGTGTCGTCGGGGTGACCGGGCTCGGGCTGACCCCGGCCGTGCGCGCCGGGCTGGCGAGCGGGGTGCTCGACCGGCGGGAGATGTTCACCCGGATCACCCCGGACGGTGTCGCGTGGGACGACGGCACGGTCGAGCCGGCCGACGTGATCCTCTGGGCGACCGGCTGGCGGGCCGCGCTCGGGCACCTCCGGCCGCTGCGGCTGCGGGCCCCCGGCGGCGGCATCCTGCTCGGACCGCCGCAGGACACGACGGTCGTCGGCGATCCGCGGGTGCACCTGGTCGGCTACGGCCCCTCGGCCAGCACGATCGGTGCCGACCGGGCCGGTCGGGCCGCCGCGCGGGCTGCGCTGGACCGGCTCCGGGGCGTGCCGGCGGAACGCGCCGCCTGACGCTCCGGACCGCCGTACCGGGTCCCGGAACGCCGGGCCATGCGCTCCGAGGGGCACCCTCGCTGCGCCCTGTGCCCCGAGGGTGCCCCTCGGGGCGCGATGAGGGTGCCCGGGCCGGTGCCCGGCGCGCGGTCAGACCGGTGCCGCCCGCTGCCCGCGCAGCATCCGGTACTCCCGCAGCACCAGCACGATGATCGCGACGTCGAGCAGCGCCAGGAACGGCAGCAGCACCGACCCGGTGTGCCAGGCGTGGACGAGCTCGTACACCACGAACAGCGCCAGCACCCCGACGGCGACCGGGTAGGCCGGCAGCCACCGGCGCAGCAGCGCCCACACCAGGGCCAGCTTGAGGATTCCGTGCAGGCCCAGGTAGGCGACGACGAACGTGCGGTCCCCGCCCGCCACGTCGTCGATCGCGGCCACGAGGTGGCGCGCCGGTGGCGCGTCCGGCGGCCCCAGCAGGTCACGGGCCAGGATCACGGCCACCACACGGTGCATCCAGTCCCCGGACACGACCAGCAGCGCGACGGCGCCGAGCAGCTCGGCCGCGCCGTCGACACCCTTCACCACCAGCGCGACCCGGAACAGCCGCTCGGTCCACCGGGCGTCCGCCGCCGGTCGTGTCATGCGGGGAGGGTAGTGCGGTGTGCGGTGCTCACCCCGTGGACACCTCGGTGCCGTCCTGGGACCAGCGGGTGTGGAAGGCACCGTCGGCGTCGGTGCGGCGGTAGGTGTGCGCACCGAAGTAGTCGCGCAGCCCCTGGATCAGGTTGGCCGGGCCGCGTTCGCGGCGGTAACCGTCGTAGTAGCTCAGGCTCGAGCTGAACGCCGGGATCGCGACGCCGTGCTCGGTCGCGGTCGCCACGACGCGGCGCCACGCGTCCTGCGCGTCGGACACGGCCTGGGTGAAGTACGGGACCATCAGCAGGTTGTCCAGGTCCGGGTGCTCGGCGTAGGCCTCGGTGATCCGGTTGAGGAACTGGGCGCGGATGATGCAGCCGCCCCGCCAGATCCGGGCCATCGCGCCCAGGTCGAGGTCCCAGTCGTTCGCGTTCGACGCGGCGCGCATCTGCGCGAAACCCTGCGCGTAGGCGACCACCTTGGACGCGTACAGCGCCTGCCGCACGTCCTCGACCAGCCGGTCCACATCGGGCGCACGCTGCGGCGCCGGACCGGCCAGCGTGGCCGACGCCGCCCGGCGCTCGTCGCGCAGCGCCGAGAGGGTCCGCGCGAAGACGGCCTCGGTGATCCCGGTCAGCGGGACGCCGAGGTCGAGCGCGTCGATCGCGGTCCAGCGCCCGGTGCCCTTCTGCTCGGCCTGGTCGACGATGACGTCGACCAGCGGCGCGCCGGTCCTCTCGTCGGTCTTGCCCAGCACGATGCCGGTGATCTCGATGAGGAACGACTCGAGGTCGCCGGTGTTCCACTGCTCGAAGATCGTCCCGATCTCCGGGGCGGACAGCCCGCCGACGTGGGTGAGCAGGTCGTAGGCCTCGGCGATGAGCTGGATGTCGGCGTACTCGATGCCGTTGTGCACCATCTTGACGTAGTGCCCGGCCCCGCCCGGCCCGACGTGCGTGCAGCAGGGCGTGCCGTCGACGTCCGCGGCGATCGCGGTGAGGATCTCCTCCACCTCGCCGTAGGCCTCCAGCGGCCCGCCGGGCATGATGCTCGGCCCGTTGAGCGCGCCCTCCTCGCCGCCGGAGACACCGATGCCCATGAACCGCAGGCCTCGCTCGGCGCAGTAGGCCGCCCGGCGGTCGGTGTCGGGGAAGTGCGAGTTGCCGGCGTCGATGATGATGTCGCCGGAGTCGAGCAGCGGGGCGAGCTCGTCGATGACGGCGTCGACCGGCTTGCCGGCCTTCACCATCACGACGATCTTGCGCGGTGTCTCGAGCGCCTCGACGAACTCCTGCAGCGACTCGGCCGCGGTGAAGTCGCCCTCGTGGCCGTGCTCCGCCATGAATTCGCCGGTCTTCGCCGTGGTGCGGTTGTGCACCGCCACCGCGAAGCCGCGGCGGGCCATGTTGCGGGCCAGGTTCGCCCCCATCACGGCCAGCCCGGTCACACCGATCCGGCTCTTCTCCGCCATCGCGCTCCTCCGTCTCGCTCTCGCCTACGCCCGGGCGCACGGCCCGGGCTCACCGGCCCCATCCTCGCCCGTCGGGCCGCGGACGCGCGCGGGCCCCGGACTGTCCCGTTGGTCACTGCCCGCCCGTTGATCGCTCCCGCCCGTCGGTCACTGCCCGGCCGTTGGTCGCTCCCCGCCCGTCGGTCCGGTCCCGGAACTGCTCAGCCGAGGAACTCCAGCAGCAGCTCGCTCGCGCGCTCCGGCGCCTCCTGCGGGATCCAGTGCCCGCAGCCCTCGACCGTGGCGAACCGGAAGTCCTCGACGATCTCCGAGGAGCGCCGCATCTGGGCCTCGGTCAGCGCCATGTCGCCGTCGCTCCACACCCCGAGCACCGGGATCCGGATCGGCGGCACCTGCGGGACCTCGGTCGGCACGAACGTCGCCGGGTCGATGTTGGCGCGGTACCAGTTCAGCGACGCGGTCAGCGCGCCCGGCCGGTCCAGGTCGGCGATCTGGCGCTGCGGCAGCGGGTGCCCCTCGGGGAAGGACGCGTGCGCCCAGGCCCGCAGGAACTGCCAGTCGTGGGCGGGCAGCACCTGCTCGGCCACCCCGGGGAACTGGAACCAGAGCATGTACCAGGACATCGACTTCTGCCGGAACCCGGCCGAGGCGAACGCGGCCGGGTGCCCGACGGAGAACGCGGCGTAGCGGGTGACCCGGTCCGAGCTCAGCGCCAGTGCCCAGCCGAGAACCGCACCCCAGTCGTGCCCGGCGAGGGCGAACCGGTCCACACCGAGCGCGTCGGCCACCCCGAGGACGTCCCCGCGCAGCGCCCGCATCGCGTAGTGCTCGACCTCCTCGGGCCGGTCCGAGTCGCCGAACCCGCGCAGGTCGGGCGCGATCACCCGGTACCCGGCCGCGGCGAGCGCGTCGACCTGCCGGGTCCACAGGGAGGCGCGGTCCGGCCAGCCGTGCAGCAGGAACACGGCGGGCCCGGACCCTCCGGTGTCGTGCACGGAGAGCGTGACCTCGGGACGCGTGGTGCCGGCGACGGTGATCCGTTGCGGTTCCGGGAGAGCCATGACCGCGACCGTAGTCCCGGCCCGTGGGACGCCGTGCGCAGCGACCCGGGGCGCGACCGAGAATGCCCGGATGGCCCCCAGTGACCCACCGCCGCCGGGACGCGGCCGCACCGCCGCGGACCGCACGGGGACCGCCCACCGGCGCTCCCCCGACGAGCAGGAGGGCCGCGCCGGTGGGGTCGGCACGATCGGCCTGGTCGGCGGGGTGGTCGGCGGCCTGATCGGGGGCGGCAGCGGGGTGCTGTTCGTGCCCGCGCTGGACCGGTTCACGACGATGTCGCGGGCCCGGGTGCATGGGACCTCCACGATCGCCAACATCGGTGTCTGCGTCGCGGGCGCGGCGGGCTACGCCGTGGGTGGTGGTGCGCTGGACCTGCGCGTCGGTGCCGGGCTGATCGTCGGCGGGACGCTCGGCGGCGTGATCGGGCCCCGGTTGCTGGCCCGCGCCTCGGAGACCGTGCTGCGGCTGCTGCTGATCGCGATCCTGGTGCTCACCGCGGCGAAGCTCGCCGTCGACGCGTTCGCGGGGCCGGTGCTCGCCGACGCCGTCCTGCCCGGGTGGTTGATCGCCGACCCGTGGTTCCTGCACCCGGCGACGACGGTCGTCGGGCTGGTGATCGGGGCCTGGGCCGGGGCGATGGGTCTCGGCGGCGGGCTGCTGGCGGTACCGGCGATGGTGCTGCTGTTCGGCACCGAGATGCACGTGGCGGCGGGGACGTCGCTGTTGATGTTCATCCCGAACTCGATCGTCGGCACGGTCGTGCACCTGCGCCAGGGGACGGCGTCGGGGCGGTGGGGCCGGCTGCTGGCGCTCACCTCGGCGCCCGGGACGCTCGCCGGTGTCGCGCTCGGGCTGGCCCTCGACGCCGCCGTGCTCGGGCTGGTGTTCGCGGGCTTCGCGACGGTGATGGCGGTCCGGGAGACGATCCAGCTGCTGCTCCGGCACCGCCGGCGACGGGCGTGACGGGACAGGACCGGTGCGCACAGGAAAACGAACGTGTACGCGGGGACACGAATCCGCTATTCTGAGGCGTGCACTCAAACGCAGAGTCAACAGACCTGCAGTGGCAGTTTAACACCGATGGGGGGAACGTGTCCAGACCCCTGCTGGAGCAGGAGACGGATGCGGAGACCGGGCGGATCCGCCGGTTGCACGCACTGCTCGCCGCCGAACTCGACGACGCCCTGGCCCGGGCCCAGGGCACGCTGAACACCGCGACCGGCGAGGAGCTCAGCGCCCGCTGGGAGCGCGACGTCGCGGTGCACCGCTGGTGGGAGCGCGCGAACGCGCTGCGGGCGGCCCGCTCGGGGTTGTGCTTCGGGCGGCTCGACCACGCCCGCGGCGCCGACCGGCCGAGCGACACCGACGGCGCCGGGGACGCGCCCGCGGCGACCAGCTACATCGGACGGATCGGCCTCACCGACCCGTCCGACGGGGAGAGCGCGCTGCTCGACTGGCGGGCCCCCGGGGCGCGCCCGTTCTACTGCGCGACCCCGGTCACCCCGCTCGGCGTGACCCGCCGGCGGCACTTCGAGATCGCCGGGACCGCACCCGACGAGCGGGTCGTCGCCTTCCACGACGACGTGCTGGACCGCTCGGCACTGTCCGGGACCGACTCCGGCTCGGCGTCCGACCCGGCGCTGCTGGCCGCGCTGAAGGCGCCGCGGGGCTCGACCATGCGCGACATCGTCACCACGATCCAGGCCGAGCAGGACGCGATCATCCGGCTGCCGCTGCAGGGCACCGTGGTGATCGAGGGCGGGCCGGGGACCGGCAAGACCGCGGTCGCGCTGCACCGCGTGGCCTACCTGCTCTACACCCATCGCGAGCAGCTGGCCCGCCGCGGCGTCCTGGTCGTCGGTCCCAGCGCCGGGTTCGTGCACTACGTCGGCGGAGTGCTCCCGGCGCTCGGCGAGTCGGCGGTGGTGTTCACGACGCCCGGCCGGCTGGCCCACGGCGTCGTCGCGACCGCCGTCGACCCGCCGGAGCCGGCCCGGGTCAAGGGCGACCTGGCGATGGTGGACGTGCTTCGCCGCGCCGTCGCCGACCGGCAGGAGCTGCCCGACGAGCCGGTCGCGATCGCGCTCGACGACGTCACGGTCGAGATCGACCGGGCGACCGCCGAGGAGGCGCGCAGCCGGGCCCGCGCGACCGGCCGGCCGCACAACGCCGCCCGCGCCACGTTCCGCGACACCCTCGGCGCGCTGCTCGTCGACCAGGGCCTCGAACAGCTCGGACACAGCCTGGAGGACCCGCCGGAGATCGCCGAGCTGCTCGCCGGTCTCGGGGACCTCCCGGAGATCGAACCGGCGGGGGCGTCGGAGGTGACCGACGAGATGCGCGGCAGCCTGCGCGACAACCTGCGTGCGGAGCCGGCCTTCCACGCCGCGGTGGCCCGGCTCTGGCCGGTCCTGACCCCGGAGCAGGCCCTCGCCGACCTGTTCGCCTCGCCCGAGCGGCTGGCCACGGCCGGGGCCGGGACCGACGTGGCCGGGCTGTACCGCGCGGACTCGCGGGAGTGGACGGTCGCGGACGCGCCGCTGCTCGACGAGCTGGCCGAGCTGCTCGGCCCGCCGCCGTCGTCGTCGCGCAGCGCCGATGAACCCGACGACCGCTACGCCACCGACGTGCTGGCGATCCTGGACTCGGCCGACCGCGACCTCGCCGGGGAGGACCCCGACGAGGCGCGCCCGACCGACTTCGTCACCGCCGACGTGCTCGCCGGACGGCACGTGGCCGGGCTGTCCGGCACGGTCGCCGAGCGGGCGGCCGCCGACCGGGACTGGCGCTACGGGCACCTGGTCGTCGACGAGGCACAGGAGCTGTCCGCGATGGACTGGCACGTCCTGCTGCGCCGCTGCCCGTCGCGGTCGATCACCGCGGTGGGCGACCTCGCGCAGCGCAGCGCCCCCGCGGGGGCGGACAGCTGGGCGCAGGTGCTCGGGCCGCACCTCGACACCCGCTGGACGCACCGGACGCTCACCGTCAACTACCGGACGCCGGCGGAGATCATGGCCCCGGCCGCCGAGGTGCTGGCCTCGTTCGCCCCGGACCACCGCCCGCCCGAGTCGGTCCGCGAGACCGGCGAGCACCCGTGGGAGCGCACGGTGCCGACGGCGGATCTCACGGCCGCGCTCCGCACGGCTGTCGAGGACGAGCTCGCGCGGCTCGGGGACGGGACCCTCGCGGTGATCGCCCCCGGCGGCCGGCTCGGGGACGGCGCACTCGACGGGCTCGACGGCCCGCCGGTCCAGGTGCACTCACCGATGTCGGCCAAGGGCCTCGAGTTCGACACCGTCGTGATCGTCGACCCGGACCGCATCCGGGCCGGCCACCCGGCCGACCTCTACGTCTCGATGACCCGGGCCACGCAGCGGCTGGGGACGCTGCGGCTCCGCCGCCCGTGAGTGGTTGTCGCGGCCCTGACCGCGAAAACCACTCACGGGGTCAGAAGGCGGGCCAGGGGATCGCGGGGCCGTAGCCCTCCGGCCCGGGGAAGCGCGGCTCGGCGAGGAGGTGGTCGATGCGGGAACGCAGCGCGGCGACCTCCCGCCGGGTCACGTGCTCCCCCAGGGTGTCCGCGAACTCGCCGGCCAGGCGGGCCCGTAGCTCCTTGAGCAGCGCGGTGCACTCCTCGCCGACGGTCTCGCCGATCCAGCCCCACAGCACGGTGCGCAGCTTCGGCTCGGTGTGCAGGGTGAGGCCGTGGTCGACGCCGTAGACGTCACCGTCGCCGGCGAGGATCACGTGCCCGCCCTTGCGGTCGGCGTTGTTGACGACGACGTCGAACAGCGCCATCGCCCGCAGCCCGGGGTGGTCGGCGTGCACGAGCACGACCGGGTCACCCGCGCCGTCGCGGGCCCGCAGGACCGGCAGCCAGCCGTCCGGCACCGAGCCGGGCTCGCACAGCTCCACCAGTGACTCCGCTGCGAGCTGGATGGTCTCCTCGCTGATGGCGCCGTCGAGCTCCTCACCCGACGACGACGGCTCGGTCAGCGCGCTCTCGTCGCCGGAGGACACCCAGGCCTGCACCATGCCCGGCCCGAACGGTGCCTCCTCGCGCAGCACGGTCGGCGGGACGACCTGCAGCCCGGACGCCTCGGAGACGAGGTAGGCGCCGACCTCACGGCCGGCCAGCGTGCCGTCCGGGAAGTCCCACAGCGGACGCTCCCCGCGGACCGGCTTGTAGACGCAGCGCAGCTCGACACCGTCGGAGGTGACGGTGCCGAACAGGGTGGCGTTGGAGGCGTCGACGAGCCGCCCGGTGATCTCCATGCGGCCGCGGTCGAGGATCTCGAGCACGGCCGGGTCGCGCAGGGCCGGTGTGGAGCTCACTCGGTGTCGGCCACGGGATTGCGGTCGTGGTAACCGTTGAGCCGGACGCAGACGTGCCCCTCCGGGTCCAGCGGCTCCGCACACAGCGGGCAGGGCGCGCGGCCGGCGGAGACGACCTTCTCGGCGCGGTCGGCGAACGCCTTCGCCGCGTCCGGGGACAGGAACACGCGCAGCGCGTCCGGGCCCTCCTCGGTGTCGTCGAGGACGACCGACTCGTCGATCTCCTCCTCGGTGACCGCCAGCAGCTCCACGACGATCGAGCTGGAGTCGGCGTCCCAGCCCAGGCCCATCGTGCCGACCCGGAACTCCTCCTCGAGCGGCACGGCCAGCGGATCGGTGTCGGAGGAGCCCGGCTCCCCCGGCGTCCCCTCGGCGAGGTTCTCCTCGCCGAACCGCTTCGCCACCTCACCGAGCAGGGCGGTGATCCGCTCCGCCAGCACCGAGACCTGCTGTTTCTCCAGCAGCACGCTGATCGTGCGGGAACTCTCGATCGCCTGCAGATAGAAGGCCCGTTCGCCGGGCTCGCCGACGGTCCCGGCCACGAAGCGGTCCGGGCGGCGGAAGACGTGGATGACGCGTGCCATGACCCCTCCCAGGGTAGGCGAGACGGGCTCGGAGGGCATCCCCACCGTCGTCCACCGGCGCGCTCACCTGGGACGATGCGAGATGGATCACCCCGTTCAGGCGTTGGTGGCTCCCCCGACGACGGCGTCGGAGGACGCCTTCTCCTCCTCGGCCGGTTTCGGGACCAGGCTCGCGACGTCCCCGGACTGCTCGTTCATCCGCGCCACGAACGGGCGCAGCTCGGTGTAGGCGACGACGCTGACCGAGCAGGTGTCGACGACGATCCGCTGGAAGTTGTCCAGGTGGCTGGCCAGCGCGTCGGCCAGCACCGCCTTGATGACGTCACCGTGGCTGCAGGCCAGCACGATCGCCCGGTCACCGTGCTCGGCCTGCACCCGCGCGATCTGCCGCCGGACCGCCGCGACCGAGCGGGCCTGCATCCCGGCCAGGGACTCGCCGTCCGGGAAGGCCGCGGCCGACGGATGCGCCTGCACGACCTTCCAGAGGTCCTCGTTCACCAATTCGGTGATCTTGCGGCCGGTCCAGGCGCCGTAGTCGACCTCGGCCAGGTCGTCCTCCACGACGGGCTCGAGTCCGCGGGCAGCCGCCAGCGGTGCGACGGTCTGGCGGCACCGGGTCATCGGGGACGTGACGATCGAGGCGATCGGCAGGTCGGCCAGCCGGTCGACGACCGTCGCCGCCTGCTCGTGGCCGCGGTCGTCGAGTTCCACGCCGGGGGCGCGTCCGGCCAGCACACCCGCGGTGTTGGCCGTCGAGCGCCCGTGCCGCAACAGGATCAAGGTCGCCACACGGCCAGAGGCTACGGGACGGGACCGGCGGCCCGTCAGGTAGCGGAGACCGCCCCGATCGAGAGCGCCGCCAGCAGCGCGACACCCAGCGCGATCCGGTAGGCCACGAACACGTAGACGGTGTTGTTCTGGACGAACCGCAGCAGCCAGGCGATCGCCGCGTACCCGACCGCGAACGCGATCACCACGGTCACCAGCATCTGCAGGCCGGACGGGCCGTCACCGGCGAAGACGTCGGGCAGCGTGAACAGCCCCGCCCCGAACACCGACGGGATCGCCAGCAGGAACGAGTACCGCACGATCGCCGGGCGGGTCAGGCCCAGCGCCAGCCCGGCCGTGATCGTCCCGCCGGAGCGGGAGACCCCCGGGATCAGCGCCATGGCCTGCGCGAAGCCCAGCACGATGCCGTCCCGCACGGTGATCTTCTCGATCGGCTTGCGCTGGGTGCCGAAGCGTTCGGCCAGCCCGAGCAGCACACCGAACAGGATCAGTGTCGTCGCGACCAGCCACAGGTTGCGCGCCACCGTCTCGATCTGGGTCTTGAACAGCACGCCCAGGAGGGCGATGGGGATCGAGCCGATGATCACCAGCCAGGCCAGCCGGTAGTCGTCGGTCCGCCGGACCTCCGCGTCCCGGAACCCGCGCACCCAGGTCGTGAACAGGTGCCAGATGTCCTTGGCGAAGTAGACGATCACCGCGATCTCCGTCCCGATCTGGGCGACGGCGGTGAACGCGGCCCCCGGGTCCCGGTCGAAGAACAGCTCCGAGGCGATGCGGAGGTGCCCGGACGAGGAGACGGGCAGGAACTCGGTCAGTCCCTGGAGGATCCCGAGGACGATCACCTCGAGCCAGCTCACGGGCGGCTCCCGGCGAGGGGTGTGACGGGGCGGGGCGACTGTTCGGTCACGGGCCGTGACCGTACCCCCGGAGAGCCGGGTCACACCGCGCGCCCTCGGCGTCGGCGGGGCCCCGCGCGCCTAGGCTCTGCAGGCGTGCAGCGCAGACCGGTCGGCACCAGCGGCCTGGAGGTGTCCCGGATCGGTCTGGGCACGATGACCTGGGGAGAGGACACCTCGCCCGCCCAGGCTGCCGAGCAGCTGCGGGCGTTCGTCGACGCCGGTGGGACGCTCGTCGAGACCGCCGACGACTACGGCGACGGCACGGCCCAGCAGGTGCTCGGCGGGCTGCTGCGCGGGACCGTCGCCCGGGACGACGTCGTGATCGCCGGACGCGGTGCCGCCACCGCTGCCGCCGACTCCCCCGCCCCCGCGGGACGGGCATCCCGTGCGGCGCTGCTGCGCTCGCTCGACACCACGTTGCGCCGCCTCGGCGTCGATCATCTGGACCTGTGGCAGTTCCCCGGCTGGGACCCGCGGGTGCCGCTCGACGAGATGCGCTCCGCGGTGCAGGTCGCGGTCTACTCGGGACGGGTGCGCTACGCCGGCCTGGTCGCCCCGCGGGGCTGGCAGCTCGCGACGGTCGCCGCCGGCGCCGCGGCCGGTCCGGACCCGGCGGTGTGCCGCCCGGTCTCGGCACAGCTCGAGTACTCGTTGCTGGCCCGGGAGGCGGAGGCCGAGCTGCTGCCCGCCGCGCAGTACCACGGGCTGGGGATCCTGGCCTGGGCTCCGCTCGGGCGCGGGGTGCTGACCGGCAAGTACACCGACGGTACCCCGGCCGACTCGCGCGGGGCGAGCACGCTGCTGGCGTCCTACGTCGAGGCGCGGCGCTCCGAGCGCTCGGCCCGGATCGTGCAGTCGGTGCTCACCGCCGCCGACGGGCTCGGCACCTCGCCGCTGGTCGTCGCGCTGACCTGGGTGCGGGACCGGCCGGGGGTGGCGAGCGCGGTCGTCGGCGCGCGGGACGCCGCCCAGCTGCGGGCCTCGCTCGCCGCGGAGGACATGACCCTGCCCGCCGAGATCCGGACCGCCCTCGACGACGTCAGCGACCCGGTCTGAGCACGTCCGCCCGCTCGCGTCCTGGCCGGGTGTCGGGGCGGCGACCTATGGTGGGTTCACGTCGGCAGCACCGGCCGTTCACCGGGCGGGCGACCGCCGGCGCGACGCCGTGGCGGCAGAGCGGGAGGCACGGATGACGACGAGTGGGTCGGAGGAGACCGGGACCGACGGGAATCGGTCGGCCGGGAGTCGGGACGGGGAGGCCTGGACCGACGACCGGTACGAGTACCGCCCGGTCCGCATCGGCGGGGACGTGCCCCGGCTGACCGCCTCGGTCCGCCTGGCGATCCAGGCCGAGTTCTCCGGCTGGGAACTGTCGCGGCTGCGGCTCTACCCCGGAGGGGTGCGCAAGGTCGTGCTGCGCCGGAGGCTGTCGCACCAGCAGGGCCTGCTGCCCGAGCCGACCTTCTGACCCCGCGGCACCGGCCGACCTGGCCGCGCCGTCGCGCGCGGGCGCCCGGTTCGGGGCAGGACCGTGCCGATGACCACGACGTCGACCGGTGATCTGCGCGCTCCGGCCCCCGCCCGGGCGGGAACGTGCCGATGATCATGGCGTCGACCGGTGACACGCACGGTTCCGCCTCGGGGAGGGCGCGTCCGCGCTGATCGAGTCGTGACGGCGTCGAGATGCACGATCCGGCCCGGGCGAGGGCGGTCTCGGCGCTGATCACGTCGTGACCGGCACCGAGCAGCACGATCCGGCCCCGCCGGCGGCGCTCCGCGCTGATCGAGTCCCGACCGACCCCCGAGAGGCACGCTTCGGCCCGGAGAGGGCGGTTCCGCACTGATCGAGTTCCCGACCGGCCTCGAGCAGCACGAATCCGCCCGGGCGAGGGCGGTTCGGCGCTGATCGACTCCCGGACCGGCATCGAGCAGCACGATCCGGCCCAGGCTCGGGCGGTTCCGCGCTGATCGAGTCCCGACCGACGCCGAGAGGCACGTTTCGGCCTCGGCAAGGGCGGTTCCGCGCTGATCGACTCCCCGACCGGCCTCGAGAAGCACGATTCCGCCAGGGCCGGGCGTCCGGGATCGCTCCTGCCCGCCCGTGCCCGCCGGGGGCCGGGCCGGCCGCCGATGCCGCCCGGAGATCCGGCGCCCGGGCGGGCTCAGCCGCCGTAGGGCACCGTGATGATCTCCAGCCAGTGCCCGGACGGGTCGGCGAAGTAGATCCCGCGACCGCCGTCGTTGGTGTTGATCTCACCGGGCCTGCTCCCGCCGGGATCGGCCCAGTACTGCTGCCCGCGGGCGGTCAGCCGGTCGAACGCGGCGTCGAACTCCGCATCGGAGACCAGGAACGCGTAGTGCTGGGGCGTGATCTCGGCACCGTCGCCGGCGTCCATGTAGTCCAGACTCACCCCGTTGCCGGTCTCCACGACCTGGAACGGCCCGAACGGTGCGGGCTCCGGGAGCGCGAGGACCTCGGCCAGGTAGGCGGCACCCGCCCGCTTGTCGTGGGAGAGGACGATCGTGTGGTTCAGCTCAGCCATGCACCCCAGGATGGGACCTGAACCGAGGTCGAGGTCAACCGCCGGGTCAGTGGTCCTGCCAGGCCACCTCGGGCGGGCGCCCGGCACCCTTCGGGCTCGGCACGCCGCGGAACCCGTACGGCGCCGGTTCCCGCCCGGGCTGCACGAACCAGCACTGCCCCGGCTCGCCGTGGTCGAGAATGGACTCGATCCCGGCGGCGACGTCGTCGGCGGTCAGCATCGGGAAGTCCCCGAACTGCTCGCGCACGCCCGCGATCAATGGGGTGTCCGCGAAGCCCGGGCAGACCGCGTTCACCCGGATCCCCTCGGCGGACAGGGTCGCCGCGGCGGAGCGCACGTAGCCGACGACGGCGTGCTTGGTCGCCGTGTACAGCGCGTCCCCCGGCAGCTCGACCAGCCCGGCCAGCGACGCCGTCGCCACGATGCGGCCACCGCCGGAACGCCGCAGCGCCGGGACCGCGGCGGTCAGGCCGAACACCACGTGGTCGAGGTTGACCCCGACGACCCGCCGGTACCCCTCGAGGTCCAGGTCCTCGGTCCCGGACTGGCCACCCGTCACGCCCGCGTTGAGCAGGACGACGTCGAGGCGCCCGTAACGCTCCTCGGCCGCCGCGACCGCGGCCGGCATCGCCGACGGGTCGGTGACGTCGGCCGGGAACGACAACCCGCCCGCCTTCTCGGCGACGACGGCCGCGCCCCCGGCGTCACGATCCACGACGACGACCTGCGCACCCGCCGCCACCAACCGGTCCACCGCCGCGGCGCCGATACCCGACGCGCCCCCGGTGACCAGGGCGACCCTGCCCGTGAGATCCATGCCGGTCACCCTGCCACCCGGGGCCACCCTCCGTCACGGAGCGGGAGTGTCAGACCGATCGCAGGCCCGGCCCGATGTTCCTGCTCACGCTGTTCGCAGGAAGCGGTCGAGCACGCGGGTGCCGAAGCGCAGCGCGTCCACCGGGACCCGCTCGTCGATGCCGTGGAACAGCGAGGCGAAGTCCAGCTCCGGGGGCAGCCGCAGCGGCGCGAAGCCGTAGCAGTTCATGCCCAGCTTCGCGAACGACTTCGCGTCCGTCCCCCCGGACAGCATGTACGGGACGATCTCCGCGGTCGGGTCCTCGACACGCAGCGCCGCCTGCATCGCCTCGGTCAGCGCACCCTCGAACGGCGTCTCCACCGGCGGCAGGTCGCTGACCCACTCGCGCTCCACGTCCGGGCCGAGCAGCTGGTCGACCTCGGCCAGGAAGGCCTCCTCCCGGCCCGGCAGCACCCGGCAGTCGACGACCGCCTCCGCCGTCGACGGGATGACGTTGGCCTTGTACCCGGCGTTGAGCATGGTCGGGTTCGCGGTGTCGCGCACCGTCGCGCCGATGATCCGGGAGATCGGGCCGAGCTTGGCCAGGGCACCCTCGAGGTCGTCCTCCGGGTACTCGACGCCGGTCAGCTCGGTCATCCGCTCCAGGAACGCCCGCACGGTGTCGGTGATCACCAGCGGGAACGTGTGGTTGCCCAGCCGCGCCACGGCCTCGGCCAGGGTCGTGACGGCGTTCTCGTCGTGCAGGAACGAACCGTGACCGGGCTTGCCCTTGGCGCGCAGCCGCATCCAGGCGATGCCCTTCTCCGCCGACTCCACCAGGTAGGCCCGCTGGTCCTCGCCGAGGGTCAGCGAGAAGCCGCCGACCTCACCGACCGCCTCGGTGCAGCCGGCGAACAGGTCCGGACGGTGCTCGACCAGCCACTGGGCGCCGTACTTGCCGCCGGCCTCCTCGTCGGCGACGAACGCCCACACGATGTCGCGCGGCGGGACGACACCCTCGCGCTTGAAGCGGCGGGCGACCGCCAGCATCATCGCGTCCATGTCCTTCATGTCGACGGCCCCGCGACCCCAGACGTAGCCGTCCTGCACGGCCCCGGAGAAGGGGTGCACCGACCACTCGCTCGCGTCGGCCGGGACGACGTCGAGATGCCCGTGCATCAGCAGTGCCCCGCGCGAGGGGTCGGCTCCCGCCAGCCGGGCGATCACGTTCATCCGCTTCGGAGCCCCGGACTCGACGAGCTCGACCTCGTAGCCGACCTCGCGCAGCTTGTCCGCGACGTAGTCGGCGGCCTCCGCCTCCCCGGCCAGGGTCTCCGGGTCCGCGGTGTTGGTCGTGTCGATCCGGATCAGCTCCGAACACAGCTGGACCACCTCGGCCTCGGCGGCTGCCGCCTCGCCGGTGCTCGCCGCGTCGCCGGTGGGGATGTCACTCGCGTCGCCGGTCATGCCCGCCTTCCTACCACCGGACGCCCGTGCCGACCTGCGGCGACCCGGCGCGGCGACCCGGGCGCGGACCCCTCGGAACGCTCGGCTATGCTTCTCCCCAGACGCGATCGCGAGATCGCGACGTCCGAGTGGCGGAATGGCAGACGCGCTAGCTTGAGGTGCTAGTCCCCGTGCTAGGGGGTGGGGGTTCAAGTCCCCCCTCGGACACAACACTCTTCTCGTGACCCGGCCATCAGGCCGGGCCGTCCGGCCCTTCGGGCCTACCCATTGATCGCCGAAACCGGCGGAGCCTGCTCGGTGCGTCGACCCGGGTGACGGGTTCCGTCGCAGCCTCGATCCCCCCCTGCCGGGCGGTCAGGGAGTGCAACCGCCGAGCCGCGGCCGGGCGACCGCGCCACCCTGCCCGCTGAACCGACGGGCCGGCGGCGCGGCGGCCACTCACCCCGCGGTCGGTGCGGCCTCGGGGTCGGGCTCGTCCGCACGCTCCTCGGCGGCCAGCGTCCGTACCGCGGGCAGCGCGATCAGCGCCGCCAGCGCGATGCCGAGCACGCCACCGGCGAGCTTGCCCAGCACCAGCGGCAGGATGAGGTTCGGCTGGAAGTTCGCCGTGAACGCCAGATGATCACCCACCAGGAACGCGGCGCAGACGGCGAACGCGATGCACAGCACCTTGTCCTTCGGGGGCATGAACCGGATGAGCCGGAACAGGGCCAGCACGTTGGCCGCGGCGGCCAGCAGTCCGGCCGTGCCCTCCGAGCTCATCCCCACGCGCCGGCCGAGCACGCCCAGCGGGCGGGCGAGCCCCTTGCGCAGCACGTAGACCATCGGGAACGCCCCGGCGAGCATGATGCCGATGTTGCCCGCCACCTCCAGGGCCCGGTACTGGTCCTCGGCGTCGGCGATGATCGGGTCGAAGCCCCAGCCACCGAGCAGCGTCGAGAACACGCCGGTGAAGTACTCGACGATGCTCAGCGCCAGCACGATCTTCAGTGCGGCGTCCAGGGCCCGTCCGAACCAGATGAAGACCCGGATCATGATCGTCGGCACGAACCACAGGGCCGCCGCGAGCACCACGACGAACACCACCAGCGGGACCAGGTTGAGCAGCATGGTCCCGGTGTCGAGGCCGGTCAGCGGCACGTCCGAGGCGCTCTCGGTGGACACCTCACCCCGCACCGTCGTCGAGGTCGCCAGCAGGATGCCCGTGGTGACCAGCACGCCGACCGGGATCGCGAGCACACCGGACATCACGCCCAGCGCCATGTAGCGGTGGTCGCGACGGTCCAGCATGGCCAGACCGACCGGGATGGTGAAGATGATCGTGGCCCCGGCCATGTAGCCGACCACGGCGGCCATGATCCAGCCACCGGTGCTGCCCGCGATCGCCTGCGCCAGCTGGTAGCCGCCCATGTCCACCGCGATCAGGCTGGTCGCCGCGATCGCCGGATCCGCACCGATCGCGCCGAACAGCGGTCCGGCCACCGACTCGACCAGCGCCGACAGGTACGGGATGGCGGCCATGATCCCGGCGACGGGAAGGAAGATGGGGCCGATCGAGTACAGCCCCTCCTTGAACTCCCGGCCGATGCCGTTCTCGTCGTCCCGGATCGCCGCCACGGCACCGATGACGACGAACGCCATCATGAGATAGATGATCAGGTTCCCGAAGGACTCCACGCGCCCTCCTCCTTCCGCCGGGGAACGGGTCAGCCCAGAAGTGGGCGCAGGTGGTCGTTGAGGAACGTGCCGTGCGGGTCGAACTCCCGGCGCACGGCGAGGAACGTGTCGAACTCGGGGAACAGCTCACCGAGCCGGTCCCGCGTCATGAAGTGGAGCTTTCCCCAGTGCGGCCGGGCCTGGTACTGCTGCAGCCGCTGGTCCACGGCGCGCAGGAACGGCCAGTAGTCGGTACCCGGCGCGCCGGACACCGAGATCACCATGGTGGAGCGCCGGTAGTTCGGCGACAGGTACGCGTCGTCGGCGGCGGTCCACCGCACCTCGATCGGGTAGAGCTGGTCGGGGAACTCGTCGAGCATCAACCGCCGGATCGTGTTGAGCGCCTCCAGGCCGTGCTCGGCCGGGACCATGTACTCCATCTCGTGGAAGGGCTCGTCGTACCCGCCGGGGTAGACCCGGTAGGCGCGGTCGGTCCGGTTCCCCACGTCGTCGGAGACCAGCCCGTCCGGCTCGGTGACCTCGACCTCGTCGTAGATCTTGACGTAGCAGTGGTTGCTCATCGGCTGGTCGGGCGGCGCCGGGAGCTGGTAGAGGTCCACCGAGTGGTCCGCGGGGCACCAGAAGAACGAGAAGTGCCGGTGCTCGGCGATCAGCCGGTCCCAGGACTCCTCGATCTCCTGCCACGGCCGGTAGCTGATCTCCTCGGTGATGTAGTAGGACGGCGACACGGCCAGCTCGACCTCGAGCATCACCCCGAGCGAACCGATCGCGACCTGCGCCGCGCGCAGCTCCCGCATCCGGTCCTCACCGATGTCGACGACCTCGCCGTTCCCGTCCACGAGGCGCACCCGGCGCATCGCCGCGGACATGTTCGGCAGCTCGATGCCGGAACCGTGGGTGGCCGTCGCGAGTGCACCGGCGATGACCTGCTTGTCGATGTCGCCCTGGTTGGACAGCGACAGCCCGGCGTCCCACAGCGGCTCCCCGAGCCGGCCGACGGTGGTGCCCGCCAGCGCCGTGGCCCGCAGCCGCTGCGGGTCGGTCGCGGTCACCCCGCTCAGCCGGGTGAGGTCGAGCATGAGCCCACCGGTGGACACGACCGGGGTGAACGAGTGCCCGGTCCCGGCGACCCGCACGTTCATCCCCTGCCGGATCGCGTAGCGCACGGCCTCGACGACCTCGGCCTCGTCCCGGGGCTGGGCGTACATCGCCGCGGTGACGGTGTGGTTCCCGGCCCAGTTGGTCCAGACCCGGTCGTAGCTGACGGGGGCGGACAGCGGGGGCTCGGTCATGTGGATGCTCCGATCTCGTGCAACGGGTCCCGGCCGGGCACGTCGTGCGTCGGTCAGGAGTGGTCGGCGAGCGTGCGGGCGGCCTGATCGGGACCGCGCGCCGGCAGCGACGTTCCGCGCCCGGCCGGCGGTGCCTCTCCCATGGACAGCAGAGCCAGAAACCTAAAACAATCAATCTTAAATGACAAGGTCTGCTCGGAGCCGGACCGCGCCGGTAGACTCCGCACCGATCACGTCCGTACGTCGGACCCCGCCCGCGCCGGTCGGCGACCAGGGGGAAAGGCAACGTTGTCCAGTTTCGCTGCGTACCTGCGGTTGGACGCCACCGACGGTCCGGGCCTGCCCCAGAACGTGGCACGGCAGTTGGAGACCGCGATCGCCGTCGGGCTGCTCAGCCGCGGCGACCGGCTGCCACCGGAGTCCGAGCTCGCGGCCGAGCTGGGGGTGTCCACCGGAACCCTGCGGCAGGCCCTGGAGACGCTGCGCCAGCGGGGGGTCATCGAGACCCGCCGTGGTCGCGGGGGCGGCAGCTTCGTGCGGAACGCCTCGGCACCGCTGTCCGGGACGGCGCTGTCCGAGACGGCGCTGAAGGAGCTGCGGGAGCGCAGCGCCGACTCGCTGCGCGATCTCGGCGACGCCTGTGCCGCCGTGGTCGGCGGGACCGCGTACCTGGCCGCGCAGCGGGCGGTGCACGACGACGTCGAACGGTTGCGCCGGCTGGCCGAGCAGTTCCGCGCCGGGGAGACCGCGGACGACCGGCGCCGGGCGGACAGCCGCTTCCACATCGAGCTCGGGGTGATCGCCCACTCGGCCCGGCTGACCCAGGGCATCGTCCACCTGCACGACGAGCTGGCCTCGCTGTTCTGGACCGTCGGCGGCGAGGCCGGGCAGCACCCGGTGACCGAGTCCGCACACACCGCGCTCATCGCGGCGATCGCCGGCAACGACGCGGACACCGCGCGTTCCGTGGTGATGCGCGACGTCGAGGGCCGGGTGCAGTACCTGATCGACCTGCACCTGGACCTCGTGCTGCGCGGTGAACCATGATGACGCCGCCGCACCTGCGAGGCACACAGCCGGGTCGTACCGACCAGAAGGGGAGACCGTGAACGACGGAGACCTCTCCTCGCTGCGCCGGTGCGCGGACGGCATCCGGGCCCGGGTCGACCGGGTGCTCGACGATCTCTGCTCGGCACGGGCCGACGTCGTCCGGATGCTCGCCCCGGCCCGGCGGCCCCTGCACCGGGCCGACATCGCGCAGGTGCAGCCGATCCTGCTGGCCGTGCTCGACCGGCACCGCGGCTTCGTGCAGGGGGTCGGCCTCGCGCTCGACGACGGCCACCTCGACGACGCGGAGCGCTGGCTGGAGTGGTGGCGCAGCGAGGACGACACGCCGGCCCGGTTCGTCCGCCACGAGCTCGATCCGGAGCACCACCACTACTACGACTACGTCGCCAAGGAGTGGTTCGCGCGGCCCCGGTGGACGGGCCGACCGGCCGTCACCGGCCCGTTCCTCGACTTCGCCGGGACCAACGAGCACACCGTCACCCTCGCCGTACCGGTCGTCGGGGACGACGGGTTCGTCGACGTGCTGGGTGCCGACGTCGCGGTCGAGGGCGTCGAACGGCTGCTGGTCGAGTCCCTGCGGCTGGGGCCGGCGGACGCCGTGCTGCTCGACGAGAACGACCGTGTCGTGGCCTCGACCAGCGCGCGGTGGTGGAGCGGGACCCTGCTGCGCCGGGACCCCGGTACCGGGTGGTCCGAGGAGATCGCCCTCGGCGGCGACCTGCGCTGGCGGCTCACCGCAGCGCAGTGCTGACGGAACGGCGCGGCTACAGCCGCGTCGCCGCGTCGAGGCGCACCACCTCGCCGTTGATGAGCTCGTTCTCCATGAACGCGCCGACGAGCTGCGCGAAGTCCGCCGGGGTACCGAGCCGCTTCGGGAACACGTGCAGGTCCATCAGGGCCGCCCGCCGCTTCTCGTCCGTGCCGGCGAGCATCCCGGTGTCCATGATCCCCGGGCAGATCGTCATCACCCGGATGCCGTGCAGGGCCAGGTCCCGCGCCAGCGGCAGCGTCATGGCGGCGATACCGCCCTTCGACGCCGCATAGGCGGCCTGGCCGACCTGCCCCTCCAGCGCGGCCGCCGAGGACACGTTGACGACCAGGCCCCGCTCGCCGTGCTCGCCGGGGTCGTTGCGCTCCATGACCGCCACCGCGCGGCGCAGCACGTCGAAGGTCCCGACGAGGTTGACCTCGAGGGTCCTGCGGAACACGTCCAGCGGGTGCAGCTCGCCCTTGCGCGACAGCACGCGCGCGGCCGGGCTGATCCCGGCGGCGTTCACGCAGACGTCGATCCGGCCGAACCGCTCCGCGACGGTCGCGACCGCCGCCTCGGCCTGCCCCTCGTCGGTCACGTCGCACGGGACGAAGACCGCGCGCTCGCCGAGCGCGGCCGCGAACGCCTCCCCGTCCGACGACGGCAGGTCGAGGATCCCGACCGTCCCGCCGCGCTCGGTCAGCATCCTCGCCGCACCACCGCCCAGCCCCGAGGCCCCACCGGTCACCAGCCCGACCGCGTTCTCGATCCGCACGCGCACCTCCCGCTCCGACGACTGCTCAGCCGACCGCTCAGCCGACTGCTCAGCCGACCGCACCGCCCGTTCCGCGGCGCAGATTACCAACCAATCGTTTGACAGAAAATAGACGACCGGTGGTTGCATACCCACCAAACGGCCGTCAGAGTGTGAACGGTGTCACGGGCCCCCCAGGGAGGAGCAACGATGCCCCGCACCGAACCGGACGTCGTCGTCGTGGGAGCCGGCTTCGCCGGGCTCTACCAGCTGTACCGGCTGCGCGAGCTCGGCCTGACCACCCGCGTGTTCGAGACCGCCGACGGGGTCGGCGGCACGTGGTACTGGAACCGCTATCCCGGCGCGCGCTGCGACGTCGAGAGCCTGTCCTACTCCTACTCGTTCTCCCCGGAGCTGGAGCAGGAGTGGACGTGGTCGGAGAAGTACCCGACCCAGCCGGAGATTCTGGCCTACCTCGAGCACGTCGCCGACCGGTTCGACCTGCGCCGCGACATCACGTTCGGCACCCGGGTCGAGTCCTGTGTGTGGGACGAGCGGACCCGGCGCTGGACCGTCACCACCGGCTCCGAGACGGTCACCGCCCAGTTCGTGATCATGGCGACCGGGTGCCTGTCGGTCGCGAAGGCCCCGGAGGTCCCGGGTGCCGCGTCGTTCGCCGGACCGATCCACCACACGAGCCACTGGCCGCACGAGGGTGCCGACGTGTCCGGCAGCCGGCTGGGGGTGATCGGCACGGGCAGCTCCGGCATCCAGTCGATCCCGATCCTGGCCGAGCAGGCGTCCGACACGACGGTGTTCCAGCGGACCCCGAACTTCTCGATGCCGGCCGGGAACCGCCCGCTGGAGGCGTCGGAGATCTCGGCGATGAAGCGGGACTACCGGGCCTGGCGCGAGCAGCAACGCAGCTCCGGGTTCGGCGTCCCGGTCCCGGAGCCGACCAAGTCGGCGCTGGAGGCGACCGAACAGGAGCGCAACGCCGTCTACCAGGCCGCGTGGGACCAGGGGATGCTGACCGCGGTGATGTCGGCCTACACCGACACGCTGACCGACGCCGCGGCGAACGACACCGCCGCCGAGTTCGTCCGCGGCAAGATCCGCGAGATCGTCGACGACCCCGCGACCGCGGAGACGCTCAGCCCGCGCTCGTTCCCGATCGGCACCAAGCGGCCCTGCCTGGACACGGGCTACTACGCCACGTTCAACCGCGACGACGTGCACCTGGTCGACCTCCGCGAGACCCCGTTGGTGGAGATCACCGAGAAGGGTGTGCGGACGACCGCGGGCGAGTACGAGTTCGACGCCCTCGTGTTCGCCACCGGGTTCGACGCGATGACCGGGGCGCTGGACCGGATCGACATCCGGGGCCGGGACGGGCAGCGGCTGCGGGACAAGTGGTCCGAGGGACCGCGGACCTACCTGGGGCTCGCCGTCGCCGGGTTCCCGAACCTGTTCACGATCACCGGCCCCTCCAGCCCCTCGGTGCTCACGAACATGGTCGTCTCGATCGAGCTGCACGTCGAGTGGGTCACCGACATGATCGCCCACCTGCGCGCGCAGGGGCTGCGCGCCGCCGAGCCCACCCCGGACGCGGAGGACGAGTGGGTCGGGCACGTGGAGGAGGTCGGGAACATGACGCTCTACCCGGAGGCCGACTCCTGGTACATGGGCGCCAACGTGCCCGGCAAGCCGCGGGTGTTCATGGCCTACATCGGCGGTCTGGGGGTGTACCGGCAGCGGTGCGACGAGGTGGCCGCCAACGGCTACGAGGGCTTCGAACTCGCGTCGTAGCGGCCGGCGAGCGGAAGAGGAGGGTGCATGGACGACCCCGGGAACGGACGCGCTCCGGCGGCGGCCGGCAGGCTGGCGGGCAAGGCCACGGTCGTGACGGGAGCGGCGTCCGGGATCGGGCGCGCCGCGGCGCTGCTGTTCGCCCGGGAGGGTGCGCGTGTGCTGTGCGCCGACCTCGATCCCGCGGTCGGCGCGACCGCCGCACGGATCCGCGACGCGGGCGGCACCGCGGTGGCCGAGACCGCCGACCTCGCCGACGCGGAGCAGGCGCGGGCGGTCACCGACCGGGCCGCCGACGAGTTCGGGCGGATCGACGCGGTCTACGCCTGCGCGGGCATCGCCGGGCCGGGCACCGCCGCGGACACCGAGCTCGCGGACTGGGACCGGGTGGTGTCGGTCAACCTCACGAGCAAGTGGCTGTCGTTCCGCTGGGCGCTGCCGCGGATGGTCGAGCAGGGCTCCGGCGCGATCGTGGTGCAGGCCAGCGTCGGCGGCCTGCGCGGCGTGCCCGGCATCTTCCCGTACGCCGCGGCGAAGGGCGGCTGCATCGCCATGGCCCGGCAGGCCGCCGTCGACTACGGGCCGCACGGGATCCGGGTGAACGTGGTCGCCCCGGGCACCGTCCCGACACCGCTGGTCCGCGACACCTACGCCGCCGGGGCGGGCAGCGGCGCGGGGACCGACTTCGCGACCGCGGTCGACCGGGTCGCGTCGGTCTACCCCGCGCGCCGGCTCGGCACCGAGGAGGAGGTCGCCGCGATGGCGCTGCACCTGTGCTCGGACGAGTCGCGCTGGACCACCGGCCAGGTGTTCACGGTGGACGGCGGGATCACGGCCGCGTTGCCCCGGCCGGGGGACTGACCGGCCGGGCACGTCGGTCACGCGGGGCACTCCCCCGGCGGGCTCCGCCGTCGTGCGGAAGGCTGGCGGGCATGGACGACCGGTGGATCGACCACGCCATCTGGTGGCACGCCTACCCGCTCGGCTTCGTCGGCGCCGAGCGCGACGCGCCCGGACCCGGCAGCCCGCCCGCACACCGGCTCGGCCGGTTCGAGCCGTGGCTCGACCACCTCGTCGAGCTGGGCTGCTCGGGCCTGGCGCTCGGGCCGGTCTTCGCCTCGGAGACCCACGGCTACGACACCGTGGACCACTTCCGCGTCGACCCCCGGCTCGGGGACGGCAGCGACCTCGACGCCCTGGTCGGCGCGGCCCGGTCCCGGGGGGTCCGCCTGCTGCTCGACGGGGTGTTCAACCACGTCGGACGTGGCTTCCCCCGGTTCCGGGCCGCCCAGGAGGGCGACGCCGAGGCCCTCCGCTGGTTCCGCTGGGAGGGCGGGCACCCGGTCGTCTTCGAGGGGCACGACCGGTTGGTCGCCCTGAACCACGACGAGCCGGCCGTCCAGCAGTACGTGGCCGACGTGCTGCGGCACTGGCTGGCCCGCGGGGTGGACGGCTGGCGCCTCGACGCGGCCTACCAGGTGCCCGCCGCGTTCTGGCGGGCCGTGCTCCCGGCGGTACGGGAGGAGTTCCCGCACGCGTGGTTCGTCGGCGAGGTGATCCACGGCGACTACGCCGCGATCGTCGCCGACTCCGGGCTGGACTCGGTCACCCAGTACGAGCTGTGGAAGGCGGTCTGGAGCTCGCTCAACGACCGCAACCTCCACGAGCTCGCGCACGCCCTGGGCAGGCACTCGGCGATGGTCGAGTCGTTCGCGCCGGCCACCTTCCTCGGGAACCACGACGTCACGCGCCTGGCGAGCCGGCTGGAACGTGCCGACCACATCGGACACGCCGTGGCGGTCCTGATGACCGTCGGCGGCGTGCCGAGCATCTACGCCGGTGACGAGCAGGCGTTCACCGGGGTGAAGGAGGAGCGTGAGTTCGGCGACGACGCCGTGCGCCCGCCCTTCCCCGACACCCCGGCCGGGCTGGCGCCGTTCGGGGCGCCGGTGCAGGAGGTGCACCAGCGGCTGATCGGGCTGCGCCGGCGGCACGCGTGGCTGGTCCGCGCCCGCACCGACGTCGAGCACGTCACGGACACCACGATCGCCCTGCGTTCGTACGGGGCCGGCGGCGAGCTCGTCACCCTGCTCTCGGTCGACGACGAGCCGCAGCGGTTCCCCGGCGCGCTGGGCGGACAGACGCTGGCCGACGCCCACGGGGACACCCCCGGGGACCCGCTGCTGCTGCCCCCGCACTCCTGGCGCGTGCTCGCCCCCTGACGACCGGGGGTCTCACGCGCCACGCCCGGCAGGCGTACCGGCCGCGCTGCGGGGGTCGGTCCGCAGCAACGGTGAGCGGGCGAGCAGGACGGTGCCCGCCACCAGCGCGGCCGCGCCGGCGAACGCCCCGAGCAGCCACACCCCGGTGCGGGCGTGCTCACCGAACAGCAGGAGCCCCCAGCCGACGCCGACGATCGGGTTCAGCAGGGTCAGCCCCGGCTCGACCGCGACGAGCAGCCCGGAGGCGAGCGCGTTCTGCAGCGTCACGAACGAGGCCAGCCCGGCCCCGGCGGCCGCGTACAGCTGCCAGGTCCCGAGCGCCGCCCCCGGGTCGTCGACGATCACCGCACCGGCCGTCGCCATCAGGACAGCGGTCAGCCCGTAGCCGATGCCGGCCGCGGCGCCGAGCAGCCCGGCCCGCTGGTCGGCGACACTCCACCGGGCGGCGACGCCGAGGAGCACGGCCGTGCCGCCGACGACGGCCAGCCCCACCGCCCAGGCGGGCCCGGACACCGCCGTGGCGTCGCCCCCGCCGGGCCGCAGGCAGAACACCAGCGCAGCCAGCCCTGCGGTCAGCAGGACGATCGCCCCCACGTCCCGGGCCGTCGGACGGACCCGGAACAGCAGCGCGGCCCCCGCGACCGCGAGCGGCAGCTCCAGGACCAGCAACGGCTGGACGGCGGCGATCGCGCCGAGCGACAGCGCGGCCACGTGCGCCCCGAGCCCGGCGAGGCTCGCCACCACGCCGGCCACCCAGCCCGGGCGGCGCACCATCCGCAGGACCAGCGCCGGTCCGGCGGGCCCCGGCTCGACCCGCGCCGAGCGCCGCTGGGCGAGGTCACCGACGGCGTTCAGGAACGCGGCCAGCACGGCCAGTCCGGACGCCAGGATCACGTCGCTCCCTCCGCCGACGGCAGGACTCCCGTGGCTACCCCGACCGGCAGCCACCATGCGCACCCGGTACGCCGCTTCCGCCCCCGGCCGCTGCGCGCGCTCCCCGGACGCCGTGCTCACGGCCGGGCCCGCGGCCACCTGACGGGCGCCCGTCCGCGCGAACCGGTGCCGGCGCCCCGATGGTCGACTACGCTCGTCCCCGGACGTCGGTGGGCGACCACGAGGCGGTGGACCAATGCGGGAACGGGCCGGCCGGGCACGGTTCGCGATCACCCTGCACGGCGGGGAACGACCCTCGGAGGTGCAGTGGTACTTCCGCGAGCAGAGCACGCTCCCGGTGGCGATCCAGCGCTGGGAGCTGCCGCCGGGCGGCTCGGAGGGCATGCACGCGCACCCGCCGGGCGCCGAGGCACTCGAGGAGGTCTACGTGCTGCTCGAGGGCGCGGCCGTGATGACCGTGGACGGGGAACGGTTCGACCTCGGGCCCGGTGACGCGGTCCTCGCCCCGCCCGGGACGCAGCACGACCTGGTGAACCCCGGCCCGGCACCGGCGAGCGTGCTGGTGGTGTGGGGGCCGCCCGGCACCGCGATGGACTGGGCGAGCTTCCGCACGGGCCGCGCGTCCCGCGACGCCGCCGAGCGCGACGCGGCCGCCCAGGGCACCGGGGAGTAACCGGTGGACTCGCTGGAGATCACGATCAACGCCGCCGACGGCGAACGGGCGGCGGAGTTCTGGTGCGCGGCGCTGGACTACCGGATCCGCTACCGGCGCGCCCCCTACCTGGTCCTCGGCCCGGCCGAGGGAACGGGCCCGCAGCTGGTCGTCCAGACGGTCGGCACCGGCGGCGGCCCGGGCGGCGTGCACCTGGACCTGCGGGTGGACCGGCGGGAGGAGACCGTCGCCCGGCTCGCCGCCCGGGGCGCGCAGGTGCAGCACGAGATCACCGAGGCGGGCCGCACGTGGACGGTGATGCTCGACCCCGAGGGCAACGAGTTCTGCGTGTGCCCGGCCCGGACCGGCTGAGTACCGGCCACCCGGGAAGATCAGGGACAGGTGCCGGTTCGGTGCCGGATCCGGCACCGATCCTGCACGAGCCCCCGATCACGACCTGGCCCACGGCGCTGCGGCGCCCCCGTGCAGTGACTCGATCACCGCCCGGGCCTCCGCGGCCATCACCTGCACCACCGTGCCCGCGGACTCGACCCGGTCGACCAGGCCCACCGCCTCCCCCGCCGTCACCGCGACGGTGTCCGGGTCGTCGCGGCGCGTCCCGTCGACGAACTGGGTGGTGGCCTCGTGCAGGTGCTCCACCGGGACGCCGCCGGGGCCCTTGCCGTGCCAGGTGTCGGTGAACCGGGAGCGCAGCACCCGGCTGGTGTAGCCGTCGGGCCAGTTGACGCCGCGGACGTCGTCGTAGACGCGGGTGGTCACGGTGTCGTCGCCCCGGGCCCGGGCCATCCGCCGGTGCGCCGCGGGCGACACCGCGGCCTCCGCCGTCGCGGCGAACCGGGTGCCGACCACCGCGCCGTCCGCGCCGAGCGCCAGCACCGCGGCCAGCCCGCGGCCGTCGGCGACACCACCGGCGGCCAGCACCGGCACCGGATGTCCCCGCGAGCGCACCAGGTCGCAGACCTCCGGCACCAGGGTCATCGTCGATCGCAGCCGGGTGCCGTGGCCGCCGCCCTCCCCGCCCTGCGCCACGAGGACCTCGGCGCCGTGCCCGAGGGCCTCGGCGGCCTCGTCGCGGCCGCCGACCTGGCAGAGGAGCGGGACCCCGGCGGCGTGCACCCGCGGGGCGAACCGCCGGACGTCACCGGAGGTGAGCATGACGGCGGCGACCTGGTGGTCGAGCGCGACGTCCAGCCGGGCCGGCTCCCGGTCGAGGCACCAGGTGACGAACCCGCACCCGACCCGCTCCCCCTGGGCCACCCGCAGCTCGGCGGCGAGCCGGTCGGCGCCGGCGTCCCCCACACCGATCATGCCCAGCCCGCCGGCCCGGGACACCGCGGCGGCCAGTGCCCCGCCCGCCACGCCGCCCATCGGCGCCAGCACGATCGGCACGGTCGTCCCCAGGACGGAGGCGACCGGTCGGGTCACCGACCGGCCCCGACCCTGCCCTCGACGGCCGGCACGGCGGCCTCACCGGCCAGTCGTGCGGCGAGGACGGTGTTGCGCAGCAGCATCGCGATGGTCATCGGGCCGACCCCGCCCGGGACGGGGGTGATCGCGGAGGCGACCTCGGCGACCCGTTCGGTGTCGACGTCACCGCACAGCCCCGACTCGAGGCGGTGCATCCCGACATCGATCACCACCGCGCCCGGCTTGACCGCGTCCGGGCCGATCATCCGGGGTACCCCGGCGGCCGCGACGAGTACGTCCGCCCGCCGGGTGACCGAGACCAGGTCCCGGGTGCGGGAGTGACACGTCGTCACCGTCGCGTTGCGTCCCAGCAGCAGCTGCGCCTGCGGCTTGCCCACCAGCGAGGACCGCCCGACCACGACCGCCTCGGCGCCCTCCAGCGCCACTCCGGCCCGGTCGAGCAGGTGCATCACCCCCGACGGCGTGCACGGCACCAACCCCGGGGTGCCCAGCGCCAACCGGCCGGCGCTGCGCTCGGTGAGCCCGTCGACGTCCTTCGCCGGCGGGATCCGGGCCAGCAACGCGTTCGCGTCCAGCTGCCCCGGCAGCGGCAGCTGCAGCAGGATCCCGGTCACCTCCGCGTCGTCGGCGAGCTCGTCGATGATCCCGGCCAGCTCACCCTGGGACACGTCCCCGGGCACGTGCCGGTGCAGGTCCCGCATCCCGGCCTCGACACACAGCCGGCGCTTGTTGCGGACATAGATCTGCGAGGCCGGGTCGTCGCCGACCAGCAGCGTGGCCAGCCCCGGGGCCCGCGGCAGCGCCGCGACCTCGGCCGCGACCTCGGCCCGTAGCTCGGCGGCGGCGGCCTTGCCGTCGATCAGTACTGCGCTCACGGTCACATCCCTCTAGAAGACGATCGTCGTGGTGTCGTTGAGCAGCACCCGGTCGTCACAGTGCGCCTCCACCGCCCGGGCCAGCACCACCCGCTCGATGTCCGCGCCCCGCCGGGCGATCTCGCGCACCGACTGGCGGTGCGAGATCCGGGCGACGTCCTGCTCGATGATCGGACCCTCGTCGAGGTCCTCGGTCACGTAGTGCGCCGTCGCCCCGACCAGCTTCACCCCCCGCTTCTTGGCCTGGTCGTACGGCCCGGCCCCGGCGAACGCCGGCAGGAACGAGTGATGGATGTTGATCGCCGGCACCCCGACCCGGCCCAGGAAGTCACCGCTGAGCACCTGCATGTAACGCGCCAGCACCACCAGATCGACCCGCCCGGCCAGCAGCTCGAGCTGCTGCTGCTCGGCCTCGGCCTTCCTCTCGCGGGTCACCGGGATGTGCGCGTACGGCACGTCGAACCCGGCCACGTCCTTCTCCAGGTCCGGATGGTTCGACACCACCTGCACGATCTCCACCGGCAGCTCCCCGCGCCGCCACCGCCACAACAGATCCAGCAGGCA
>NZ_FOUY01000048.1 GCF_900115005.1 Pseudonocardia ammonioxydans
CGACCGCGCACACCGCGGCCGTGAGCACCACGACCAGCCCATGTCGAACCCCCCGACGCCGGCGCGGGTCAACCACCCCGGCCAGGGCATCGGCCAGTCTCGGAGCCAGCGCGACCGGATCGGGTAGCTCCACCCCGCCCACCTGATCGGCGACGGCAGCGATCGACAATGATGCAGGCGCGGGCACGGCTCTCTTCCGATGATCAAGGCTGGCGTGAGAACCGCCATGATCACCACCAGGGTCGTGCCCGCACCCCTACCTCGACCGCGTGTCGTCGCAGCTCAGCACCCACTCACCGCGACTTTGCCGACCCCCTGGGGTCGCACGAGAGCCACTTGTTGCGAGCTGAGCTGCACACCCGTTGACCTCGAAGCCGCCGGAACGGTGCGCGCATCGTTGTGTCGGTCATTCATCAGATCCCAAGCAGCAAGTCCCCTCACTTGAGCATGAAACCCGCGTCCACCGGGACGGTCGTCCCAGTGATCCACTTTCCGGCGTCGGAGCAGAGGAACGCGATCACCTCGGACACGTCGGCCTCGGCCAGTGCGTCCACCGGCATCGGGTTGAACCGCATGGCGTTGCCCAGCTCCTCGTGCTCGGTCAGCCACTGCGGGAAGAAGTCGTTGTTCGACATCGGCGACGCGACGCCGGTGGGGTGGATGGTGTTCACCCGGATCGACTCCGGCGCGAGCTCCTTGGCCAGCGTGCGCATCAGTCCGACGATGCCGTGCTTGGCCGCCGTGTAGTGCGTACACCCGGCCACCCCGCGCAGGCCCGCGATCGACGACGTGATCACGATCGAGCCGCCGTCGCCGCCCGCCCTGATGTGCGGAACCACCGCCCGGCAGGTTTTGAAGACGCCGGTCAGGTTGATGTCGATCATGTCGTCCCAGGCCTCGTCGGTGAGCTCCCAGGTGTTCTCCGACAGACTCAGGATCCCGGCATTGGCCAGCAGGATGTCGATCCGGCCGAACTCGCTCATCGCCGTGTCGGCCAGTCGGGCCATGTCCGCGGTGCGTCGCACGTCGCCCTCGAGGGCGACGCACCGGCGGCCCAGCTTCTCCACCTGTGCGACGGTCTCGTCCAGGTCGCCGGGGCGCCCCGTGTCGAACGGGACCGAGCCCACCTGCTCGGTGATGTCACAGGTCACGATGTCGACGCCCTCACGGGCGAGGCGGAGCGCGTGCGCGCGTCCCTGCCCGCGGCCGCCGCCGGTGATCACCGCGACCTTGCCGTCCAGCTGGCCCATCTCAGTTCTCCTTTCGGTACGCCGCCGCGCGGCGATTGTGTTCGGTGATCGCGTCGGTGAGAGGCCGGTAGGGCTCGTCCCACGGGTCCTTGAGGCCCCAGCCGCGACCGCCGGTGTTCTCCACGTAACCGCACCAGTGCCAGCCGGCGAACCAGGGCTCGTCGAGCAGCGCCTCCATCGCGGCGCCGTAGTCTGCGCCGCGGGCGGCGTGGTCGGGCAGGCCCTCGCGGTGCGGGTTGAGCTCGGTCGGGGTCCAGTTCCCGACGTCGGCGACGATCACCGGTTTGTCCCCGCACTGAGCGCGCCAGCGGGCCAGGTCGTCGTGCATCCTCCGACGGGACTCGTCGGTGGGTTCGGTGAAGTACTGCACCGACAGCGTGTCGACGTGCGGGGCCATCGCGCGCAGCACCGGTTCCGGGATCCCCTTGTTGCCGTTGAACCGGTCGCCGAGGATCAGATGGTGCGGGTCGTAGCGACGGATCGCCGTCGCGATCGTCTCGTAGTAGCGGCTGGCGACGTCGTAGAGCTTGCGCTCCCGCGCGGCCGTGTCCAGGCCGACGAGCTCGGCGAAGTCCCGCCCGGACGCGTGCGGCAACCAGGCCGGGATGTCGACCAGGAAGTAGCCGAGCAGGTCCGGCGAGTCGGCGTGTTCGGCGGCGATCGCGCGGCCCAGGTGATCGCACCAGTCGGCGAAGTCGTCGTCGAGCGGGCGGAACGCCGGGTGGCCGTTCCAGTCCTCGATCTCGGCCACCCGCACCTGGGCGACGTAGGGCATCCCGGCGCCGCGCAGCTCCGCGGCCGACCACTGCTCGGAGTGCTTGAGGTCGATCGGGTCGCCGAACCAGTCCAGCGCCTCGCCCCAGCCGCCCGCGACGTACTCGCTCGTCCAACCCAGCGTGTTGAAGCCCCACCCGCGCAGGTCCGCGACGACGCCGTCCCGGATCCAGCTCTGCCGCGACCCGTAGCGCTCGCGCCACACGTCGACGCTGCGCGGGAACTTCAGTGCCGTCTCGTCGGTGTGGTTGAGGCCCAGGGACAGGAACGGGTTCCCGTCCGGGTCGACGAGCCGACCGTCGCGGATCGCGTAGGTCACGCCATCTCCCCGGCGAAGAAGCGCAGGTAGTGCCCGGCCAGCTCCTCCGGCGACTCCTCGGCGAGCTGGTGGCCCCACGGCAGGATCACCGCGCGCACGTCGTCGGCGACCTCGCGCATCTGCCGCTCGTTGTCGGCACCGATGAAGTGCTCGCTGCCCACGGCCAGCACCGGCATCGGGAGCCGGGTCTTCGCGGACTCCCTGTTCTGGTCGCCGTCGGTGAGCGTGGCCCGGTAGATCTCGCACATGCACTTGACGCCGCCGGGCGAGGAGTAGCAACGCACGTACTCGTCGAGCGCATCGGGTGTGATCGCCGACGGGTCGTGCGTCTCGTGCTTCATGAAGTAGGAGAAGTACTCCCGCTCGTGACCGTTGATCAGCATCTCGGGGAACTCGGGGACCGAGTAGAAGTTGATGTGCCAGAGCCAGACGTAGCTGCGCACGTTGTCCGGGGTCAGGAACGAGTAGTCCTCCAGCCCGAATCCGGGCAGGATCATCTCCTGGTAGACCAGTTGCTGCACGCGGTCGGGGTGGCGGGCGGCGAGCTGGTAGGCGGCCGCGGCGCCCCAGTCCTCCCCGACCACCCGGAAGCGCTCGTGGCCGAGCTCGGTCATCAGCGCGGCGAAGTCCTCGGCGACGTTCGCCATGTCGTAGCCGCCGTCGGCGTGCTCGGAGTCCCCGAGCCCGCGCATGTCCGGCACCACGACCCGGTAGTGCGGGGTGAGCAGCGGGATCACGTGCCGCCAGTGATAAGAGGTCTTGGGCACCCCGTGCAGCAGCAGGACGGGCTCGCCCTCGCCTGCGGCCAGGTAGTGCAACCGGACGCCGTTGACGCCTGCCCGGCCGTGCCGGACCCGGTCACCATGATGGTCGACGATCTGCATGCGGTTCCGCTCCTCACTCACTTGATCATGAATCCGGCGTCGACCCGGTGCTCGACGCCGGTGACGTAGCGGGCGTCGTCGGAGACCAGGAAGGCGACCATCTTCGAGACGTCCTCGGGCTGGACCACCTCGGCTGGCATCCGGTTGCCGCGCATCGGCTCGGCCAGGTCCTCGTGCTCGCCCAGCCAGCGCACGAACCAGTCGTTGTTGCTCATGTCGGTGTTCACCCCGGTCGGGTGCACGACGTTGACCCGGATGTTGTCCGGCGCCAGCTCCCAGGCCAGGGTCTTCATCAGCGCGATGCAGCCGTACTTGGCCGCGTTGTAGTGGGTGCACCCGGCCACCGCGCGCAGACCGCCGGTGGAGCCGGTGATCGTGATCGCGCCGCCGTTCCCGGCCGCGATCATGTGCGGCACGACGGCCCGGGTGGTCTTCCAGACCGACGTCAGGTTCACGTCGAGCATGTCGGCCCACTGGTCATCGGTCAGCGACCAGGTGTTCTCCGCGGCGCTCATGAACCCGGCGTTGCAGACCAGCGCGTCGATCCGGCCGAACTCGGTCATCGCCGCCTGCGCCATCGCCTCCACGGCGGCGGTGTCACGCAGGTCGGCGCGCACCGCCAACGCCCGCCGGCCGTGCGCCTGCACCAGGCGGACGGTCTCGGCCAGGTCGTCCGCGGAACCCATCGGGTACTGCGCGGTGCCGATCTCGCCCGGCACGTCGACGGCGACGACATCGGCTCCCTCGGCGGCGAGTGTGACCGCGTGCGCGCGGCCCTGCCCACGGGCGGCACCGGTCACCAGGGCGACCTTGCCGGTCATCCGATCCATCGGTGGTATCTCCTCGATCTCGGTCGTGCACGGATACCTCGGCCGCGCGGCGCTATCCGCACACGCGCCGGAGGCATTCGCGGACGTAGGCGTCGGAGCCGCGCAGCTCGCGGGTGATCCGCTCGAGCGGCCAGCCCGCTGTGCCGTGGCACTTCAGGCTGGCGACGCCGGTGTACCCGGCCCGTGCCAGCGCGGCGAAGGGCACGGCGTGGTCGAGCACGCCGTCGGGGCGGGGCAGCTGGCGTTCGCCGGGGCCGAAATTGAGCCCGTCCACCCCGCGCCGGTAGGCGTGGTCGATGTCCCAGACGTAGTAGTAGAAGAGCTTGCCCCGCTCGCTGAGGTAGCCGATCGCCTCGGTGATGGACTCGTTCATCACCCACAGGTGCGGCGGAGCCAGGCAGATGCCCAGGTTCGGGTGGTGCAGGTCGGCGAGGAGTCGCTTGATCTGGGCGAGGCTGTCCACTCCCTCGTCCCAGCGCTGATCCTCGCCCACGCCGGACTCGAAATCGGCGCTGAAGGGCACGGTGAGGTGGTTCTCCACCGCGATCCGCACCCCGAGCCGCTGTGCCTCGTCGAGCAGCGGCGGCAGGAACTGCGACACGAACACCGGGTAGTGCGCCTCGCAGTCGAACACCACGGTGTCGATCTCCAGGTCGTGCGCCAGCCGTAGCCGGTCGCGGATCTCGTCCTGGTTCTTGCCGTAGCAGGTCAGCCCGCACGCGGTGAGCCCGTGCCGGCGCAGCGCCGCGCTGATCGCGGACAGATCGTCGCCCGGATCGATGTGCGCGGCCAGCGGTGGGGCCGAGGACCACAGGTTGACCTCGGTGAAGCCCAGGCCGGACAGCTCGCCGAGCGCGGTGTCCAACGGGACGTCGTGATAGGGCAGGACTTCGGCGGTGTAGCGGAACACGGGGCCTCCTTCCTCGGTGGGGCCGTCACGGCTGGTCGGCGAAGAACTCGCGGAGTATCCGGGCCAGCTCGGCGGGACGTTCCAGGGCGAGGCTGTGCCCGCACTCGGCGATCTCGACGTAGCGCACGTCGGTGGCCGTGCGCTCCATCTGCCGGCGGGACTCCTCGCCGATGAAGTGGCTGCTGCCGATCGTGAGCACCGGCATCGGCAGCGGTGTGCGGGCCCACCCGGTGTCGAGCTCGATGTTGGTGAACGTCGCGCGGTAGACCTCGAAGATGGCGCGAAGGCCACCCGGCGCGGCCGAGCAGCGGGCCCACTCGCGCACGCAGTCCTCGGTGATCGCGGCCGGGTTGTAGGTCTCGTTCTTCATCCAGGTGGACCAGAACTGCTCCTCCCGCCCGGAGATCAGCATCTCGGGGAAGTCCCGGACGTGGAAGAAGCCGACGTGCCAGAGGAAGTGATCGGAGAACACGTTGTCGGCGGTCAGCGCCGACCAGTCCTCGAGGCCGAACCCGGGCAGAAGCATCTCGGCGAACGAGAGCTTCGTGACCCGCTCCGGGTAGGTGGCGGCCACGGCGTAGGCGAACGCGGCGCCCCAGTCCTCACCGGCGATCGCGAACCTCTCGTGACCGAGCTCGGTCATCAGCGCGCCGATGTCGCGGGCGATCGTGCCCATGTCGTAGCCCGTGTCGGGGCGGGCGGAGTCGCCGAAACCGCGCACGTCCGGGGCGACGACGGTGAACCGCTCGGACAGCAGCGGGATGACCCGGTGCCAGTAGTACCAGCTCTTCGGGACGCCGTGCAGCAGCACCAGCGGGGCGCCCGAGCCTGCCGTGACGTAGTGCAGGCGCACACCGTTGACGGTCGCGCGGCCGTGCGTGACCGGGTGGCCTGCGTGGTCGGTGACCTCGCGCATCACTCGTTCCTCTCGTCGTGGGCCGGCGCCGTGCCTGGTCGACGCCGGAAGAACCGGGCCGGCGCCGGGGTCACCACACCGACGACGGTCACCACCGCACCCCGCAGCAGCTCCGTGGTGGACGCCGCGCCCGTCACGACCGGTCCCGGGAATCGTCTACCGAGCGGAGGAACGCGATCGCGTCGCGGGCCAGTGCCTGCGGCGAGTCGGCGACCGGGCGCCACAGCGACACCGCGCGGGCGATCTCGGCCACGGTGGGCAGGAACGACTCGACGACGACCTGGCCGTGGTAGCCGATGTCGTCGAGCGCGCCGAAGAACTCCGCCCACGGCACGTGCCCGCTGCCCGGCGTTCCGCGGTCGTTCTCGGCGACCTGGACGTGGAACACCCGGTCACCGGCCAGTCGCACGGCGTCGGCCAGGTGCTTCTCCTCGATGTTCATGTGGAACGTGTCCAGCAGCAGGCCGACGTTGTCCCGGCCGGTCGCGGCGCACAGTTCCAGGCCTCGCTCGACGGTGTTCACCAGGTCGGTCTCGAACCGGTTCAGCGGCTCGATCGCCAGCGTGACCCCGCACTCCCCCGCATGGTCGGCGGCCTCCCGAATGCTTTCGGCGGCCCACCGGAACTGTTGCGCGCGCTCGTCCGGCCCGAGCATCCGGGCCTTGCCGGTCGTGGCGTACATCGGCCCCGCGACGTGCGGCGACCCGACCGCGGCGGCGAGGTCGATGCAGCCGCGCAGGTAGTCCACCCCCTGCCGGCGCCGCCCTGGATCGTCGTGCGAGAGATCGCGTTCGGGGCCGAACGCGCCGCACACACCCACGGCCAGACCGGTCGCCCGGGCGGCCTCGGTCAGCGCCGGCGCCGAGAGCCGCCCCGGGTCCTCCACACACACCTCGACCAGGTCGTAGCCGAGTGCCGCGACCTGCTCGAACGCCGGGCGCGCGGCGTCGTCGGAGAACGGGGAGGCCAGCAGGAACGTGCTCAGGCCCAACGGGCGGGTCACCGGACCGTCCTCAGGTCGGAGACGATCTTCTTGGTATGGGTGATCGCGGCCTCGGTGTAGGCGTCGCCGAACTCCGGGGCGCCGGCGCCGGAGAGCACTCCCCACACGTCCCCGGCCGCGGGCAGCAGCTCGTAGGAGATCCAGCCGTCGTAACCGACGTCGGTGATCGCGGCGAGGATCGGACGGAAGTCGATGTGCCCGTACCCGGGCGCGGCGCGGTTGGAGTCGGCCAGGTGCACGTGGGTCAGGCGTGCCCCGGCACGGCGGATCGCGGCCGCGATGTCGGGTTCCTCGATGGCCATGTGGAACGTGTCGGCCATGACGCCGACGCTCGGGCGGGCCACCTCGTCGACGAACGCGACAGCCTGGTCCATCCGGTTGATCAGATAGGTCTCGTAGCGGTTCCACGGCTCGACCGCGATGCGTACCCCGCACTCACCTGCGTGGTCGCCGACCTCACGTGCGGCCTCGACCGCCCATTGCCACTCCCGGACCCGCTCGGCACCGGGGACGATCTTCATGCAGGCCGTCGGGGTGAACGTGACGACCTCGGCGCCGAGCGCGGCGGCGTGGTCGACGTTGCCGCGTACGTAGTCGACGGCACGGCGACGCACGGCGGGGTCGGTGCTCACGATGTCGCGTTCCGGCGTGAAGATGCTGATGATCGAGGACGCGACCAGGCCGTGCCGGTGCAGCGCGGCGCGGATCTGCCCGACGTCCTGCTCGGCGGGCTCCCCGACGAGCTCGACGCCGTCGTAGCCGTACCGGGCCAGCCGGGCGATCCCCTCGGCCAGCGGCTCCCGGCCGTACGCCAGGGTGTTGTACGTGTAGCGGAACATGTCTCCTCGTTCAGCCGGTGGTCTCGAAGTCGTGCAGATAGCGATCGACGTTGTCCTGGGTGAACGTGATCGGGTGGCCCATCACGACCTCGCCGCCGGGCCCGATGGTCTTGCGCCCGAGACGCCCGGCGGCGAACGTCTCGCCGGCCCGGCCGGTGATCTCGCCCGCGGTGTAGGCGGCGGCCGCGTAGTAGGTCAGGTAGCCCAGGTCGCGCGGGCTCCACAGCACGTAGGCCGGGACCTGGCCGGTCTTGAGCAGCTCGGCCTGGTTACCCGGGTTGCCCAACCCGGTGACCACCACGCGGTCGGCCACCCCCAGGTCGGTGGCGGCCTTGACGCTGGCCTCCATCGCGATCGGGGTCGGCGCCATGATCCCCCGCAGGTTCGGGTGGGCCCGCAGTAGTGCGACGGCGGCGTCGTAGCTCTTCTTCGCGTCGTCGTCCCCGTAGGACGTCCTGACCAGACGCATCCCGCTGTACTCCGCCTCGTCGAGCTGGGCGATCATCACGTCGATCCAGCCGTTGGTCACCTCGGCCGTGCTCTGCGAGGACACGATGCCGAACTCGCCGGTGTTGCCCATCGCCCGGGCGAGGATCTCGAACTGGGCGCGGCCCAGCTCGTCGGCCGTGGCCATGTTGACGAACAAGCCCCGCGAGCCGTCGGAGACGTCGGCGTCGTAGCTGATGACCCGCGACCCGTCGGCGCGGGCAGCGTCCAATGCCGGCGCGACCGCAGAGGAGTCCACCGCGGAGATGCCGATCACACAGGAACCGCGCTGACGTCCACTCTGGATGCGCTGGATCTGTCCGGTGACGTCGCCGGCCGCGGGGCCGACGAACGACAGGTCACCGCCGAGCTCACGCTGGGCGTCGACCATCCCGGTACGCACCGCGGCGAAGTACGGGTTGTCGGTGTTCTTCGGGATCATCGTCAGGTTGCAGTCCCGGACCGGTCGCGGCGGCGGCGGTCCGGACGGCTCCGCGGCGGCGCAGGCGGTCAGCGCCAGCAGCGCCGCCGTCGCGATGGCGGCTCCCACACCCGGGCGCCTCACCGGACGCTCCCGGCCGAGCGGCGGCGTTCACGCGACATGTGCAGGCGCCGGGAGAGGGCGGGCACGACGACTGCGCCGACCATCAACAGACCGGTCACCATGTACTGCACGGCGGTCTCGGCGTCGCCCAGGGTCATCCAGCTCGTCAAAACCGTGACCAGCAGCAGCGCCAGCAGCACCCCGACGAACGAGCCCTTTCCGCCGTACATGCTGATCCCGCCGATCAACACGATGCCCACCACGATCAGCTCCAGCCCGGTGCCGTTGCTGGCCCGGACGGTACTGATGTATCCGGCGTAGGCGATGCCGGCTATCGCGGCCACGACGCCGGAGAACACGAACAACCCGCGCTTGATCGCGCCCACCCGCAGCCCGGAGAAGCGGGCCACCTGGGCATTGCTGCCGATCGCGAACACGGCCCGGCCCAACGCTCCGCGGTGCAGCAGCACCGCTGCCGCGACGGCCACCACCACGAAGGCGACGAAGCCGTAGGGCACCAGGGTGCCGGGCAGATTCTCCTGGGCGAACGTGGTCAGCCCGGGCGGCAGGTCGCTGATCCCCCGGTTCTCCAACAGCACGTAGGACAGCCCGCGGTAGAGGCCCAGCGTCCCGATCGTGACGATCAGCGACGGCAGCCCGACATCCACCACCAGCAGGCCGTTGACCAGCCCGGCCACCGCCCCGGTCAGCACGCCCAATCCGATCGCCGGCCAGGTGCCCAGCCCGCCGGATACGGCCAGGCCGAACACCGTCGCGGACAGCGCGAACGTCGACGCCACCGAGAGGTCGATCTCCCCGGCGACCATCAGCCAGGCCATCGGGACGACCATCAGGCTCAGCCCGAGCGCGCCGGTCGCCGAGATGGAGAAGTTCTGTCCGGTCGCGAAGTACGGGCTGGTGGCCGAGGCGAGGGCTACCGCCAGAACCACCAGCGCGAGCAGCGTGATCTCCCAGGTGCCGAACCAGCTCGGGAGCCGCCGTCGCACGGCGGCGGGGACGGGTGTGGGCGATTGCCGACCGGTCGTCTGCGCGGTCATGTGGACACTCCTCGGGATTCCAGGCGGCGCCGCAGGACCAGGTCGAAGGTGATCGCCAGAATGATCACCAGTCCCTGGATGGCCTGCAGCCAGAACGGGGAGACGTCGGCGAGGGCCAGGCCGGTGCTGATCACGGACAGGATCGCCGCGCCCAGCACGACCCCGCCGACGGTGCCGACCCCGCCGGTGATGCGGACCCCGCCGACGACGACGGCGGCCAGAACGACGAGTTCGAAGCCGGTCGCGACCGAGGAGTCGACCGTTCCGTAGCGGGCACCCCAGAGCACCCCGGCGAGCCCGCAGAGCAGCCCGGTGACGGTATAGGCCCCGAACACCAGTCGCTTCGAGGCGATGCCGGTCCGTTCGGCCGAGGCCGGGTCGCTGCCCACGGCAAGCATCGCGCGCCCGGTGAAGGTGTGCCGGATGACCAGGTGCGCCAGCCCGGCCACCGCCAGTGCGTAGAGGAACATCAGCGGGATCCCCAGCACCGTCCCGGTGGCGATCGCCGAGTAGGAGTCCGGCAGGTTCTGCGCGGTGATCTGCGAGCTGCCCGCCAACGCGGAGTTGATCCCGCGGAAGATGTAGAGCGTGCCCAGTGTGACCATGATCGAGGGCACCTTGAGCGTCGCGACCAGAGCGCCGTTCACCGCACCCAGGGCGGCTCCGAGTAGGCAGGCGACCAGCACCGTCAGCACCAACGGCAGCCCGGGGACGGCCGCGGTGAGGCTGGCCGCGAGATAGGCGGTGAGCCCGACCGTGGACCCGACCGAGACGTCGATGTTGCGGGTGAACAGCACCAGGGCCTGGCCGACCGCGACGATCAGCACGATGGACAGATCGGTGCCGATCTGGGCGAACGTGTCCCCGGTGGCGAACCGGGGCGTGAGCGTCGCGAACAACGCCACGAGTACGACCAGGACGACGCCGAGGCCTGCCTCCCGGTGGATCCGGCGCCGGGATTCCGGCAGCGCCGGGGCGGGCGCGGTGCGGGTATCAGACGTGGACATCGGACACCTGCCCGGTCATCGCCGCCAGCACCTGTTCCGCGTCGAACGGGCGTCGGTCGAACTCCGGCCCTTGCGCGCCGCGGTAGAACGTGATCACGCGATCGGACACGGCGAGCAGCTCCTCGAGCTCGTTGCTGATCAGGATGATGGTCAGGCCGCGTTCGGCCATCCCGGAGATGAGCTGGTGCACCTCGGCCTTCGCACCGACGTCGATACCCTTGGTCGGGTCGTCCAGGATCAGCACCGACGGGTCGGTGGCCAGCCACTTCGCGATGACGACCTTCTGCTGGTTGCCCCCGGACAGGGCACCGAGCAACTGGTCCGGCCCGCTGGTGCGGATCCGGAGCCGGTCGATGTAGTCGCCTGCCAGCGCCCGGTCGGCCTGCGGGGAGAGCAGACCGAGCCGGGGGCGGCGCTCCAGCAGCGCCAGCGGCAGGTTGAAGCCGATCGAGTGCTCCAGGACCACACCCTCGGAATGCCGGTCCTCGGGCACGTAGGCGACCCCGTGGCGCATCGCCTGCTGCGGCGATCCGATGCTCACCGCAGCGCCGTCCAACACGATCTCGCCGGAGTCGGCCGGCTCCAGCCCGAACAACCCGCGGGCGATCTCCGTGCGGCCCGCGCCGACCAGGCCGGCCAGACCGAGGATCTCGCCGCGGCGCACGGTGAACGACACGTCGGTGTAGGCGCCGCGCCGGCTCAGACCGCGCACCTCGAGGCGTGCCGGCCCGAGCTCGACCTCGGCCTTGGGGAACGCGGTCTCCACCGAGCGGCCGACCATGTGCCCCACCGCCGACTCCGGGGTGAACTCGTGCGCCGGACCGGTCACCACGGTGGCCCCGTCCCGGGAGACGCTCACCCGGTCGGCGAGCGCGAACACCTCGTTGAGCCGGTGGCCGACGAACAGGATCGAGACCCCATCGGCCTTGAGCCGAGCGATGATCTCCATCAGTCGATCCACCTCGCGGGTGGACAGTGCCGCGGTGGGCTCGTCGAGCACCAGCAGCCGGGTGCCCGTGTCGAGCGCCTTGGCGATCTCGAGCAGTTGTTGGTCGGCTGCGGACAGGTGCTTGACCTCGGCCGAGATGTCGAGGTGGACGTCCAGGCGGGCCAGTGCCTCACGGGCGTGCCGGCGGGCCGTGCCCCAGTCCAGCAGCCGGGTGCGCCGGCGTGGCGCCGGACCGGCCAGCATGATGTTCTCGGTGACCGTCAGGTCGGGAAACGTCACCGGATGCTGATGCACCACCGAGATCCCCAGCGCCCGCGAGGTACGCGGGTTCGGGATCGTCACCTCGGCGCCGTCCACGATGATCGCGCCGGCGTCCGGCCGGTGGATGCCCGCCAGCATGTTGACCAGCGTGCTCTTGCCGGCGCCGTTCTCCCCGAGCAGCGCGTGCACCTCACCGGGAAACAGCGCCAGGTCGACGTGGCGGACCGCGACCACGCCGCCGAAGCGCTTCGCGACTCCGGACAGCTCGATCACCGGGGTGCTCACGACGCCTCCGGGAAGGAGCGCCCGCGAGCCGCGGCGGCCAGCCGCTCTGCGGTCATCACGGTGGGCAGCATCGTGTTGGCCGCCGGCTCCACCGGGATCACCGACGCGTCGGCGACCCGCAGCCCGGTCAGTCCGTGCACCCTGCCGTCCTGGTCCACCACACCACCGCGCTCGGCCGGCGCCATGGCACAGGTTCCGGTGAAGTGGTAGCCCGACGCGGTCATGGTCTCGATCGCAGCGTCCAGGGCGGTGTCGTCGGCGACGGTGGCGGCGTCGAGCCCGATCGGCTCGTGCAGCATCCCGGCCAGCGGTTCGCCCGTGATGACGGCCCAGCCGAGCCGCACGATCTCGCGGATCGCGTCCCGATCGACCTGTTCGGTCAGATAGCCCGGTGCGACGCGGGGCAGCACGGTCGCGTCGGTGGAGGTGATCCGGACGGAGCCGACCGAGCGCGGCTTGTTCAGCACGCAGCCCATCCCGGCGAGTTGGCCGAGGCCCGTCCCGCCGGTGCCGGCCAGCCCCCGTGCGCCGGCCTCGGTGGTCGACACGTCGAGGTAGGTGAACATCGTGAGCTGCGCATCCATTGCACCCGGCTGTGCCTCGGTCGACGTGCGCAGCACCGTCTGCAGGCTGAAGTCCTCCGGTGACCATGTGCCCTCGCGCGGCGCGGCCAGCAGGGGCACCGAGAAGTGGTCGCCCAGGTTCTCCCCGACCGGCAGATCGGACAGGACCGGGATGTCCAGCCCGGACAGCAGCGTCGCCGGCCCCACGCCCGAGCGCTGCAACAGTGCCGGGGTCTGGATCGCGCCGGCGGTGAGCACCACCTCGCCGGCGCCGATCACCGTGCCGTCGGTCAGCTCGACGCCGGTCGCGGTGGTGCCGTCGAAGATGACGCGCCGGACGTGCAGGTCACCGCGCACGGTCAGGTCGGGCCGCCCGCGTGCCGGCGCCAGGTGGGTCGTCGCGGTGGACATCCGGGTGGTGCCGACCCGGTTCATCGGGGCAGGCCCGACGCCCTCGGCGTCGGGGGCGTTGAGGTCCGGCTGGTCCTTGGCCCCGAGTGCCCGGCAGGTCTGCACGAACGCGGCCTGGAGCGGGGCGTAGTCGTGTTCGTCGGCGCGCGCGATCGGGAACGCGCCGCCGCGGCCGTGGATGTCCGGGCCGGGTGCCGGGTCGTTCTCCAGCGCGCGGTAGGCGGCCAGCACGTGCGCCCAGTCCCAGTGTGGGTTGCCTCGCTCGGCCCACTCCCGGAAGTCGGCCGTCGCGCCGCGCAGCGCGATCATGCCGTTGATCGCGGACCCGCCGCCGATCAGCCGGCCCTGCGGTACCGAGATCGATGCGCCGCCGGCCCCCTCGGCAGCCAGCCCCCAGTCGTGGCGGGGGTCGACGTCCGCCGCGTGCCCGCGCATCGGCACCACCCGGCCCTCGAGCACGGCGGCCGGTACCGTGGTGGGGTAGTCGGGTCCGGCCTCGATCAGCAGCACCCTGCGGCCGGGGTCCTCGCTGAGCCGGGCCGCCACGATGCACCCGGCCGTCCCGCCGCCGACCACGACGACATCGAAGTTCTCGCTCATCTCCCAAGCTCCTTTGCTGCGGGCAGTGCATGGGTGCGGGGCCGAACCCGGTAGCAGGTCGACCGTCGGCCCGTTGTTGTCGCCAAGGTGCGGGGCGCCCGGCGCAGACCCCCCGGCTGCCAGCCGGTCTCCGCCGACCCGCTCAGGCCACGATCAGCGGCCGCAGGGTGCGGTGAGCGACCTGCAGGCCGGTGCGGACCCGGTCCTCGGTGCCGCCCCAGACCGGGTCCTCGTGCTCGACCGAGAGCACGCCGTCGAAGCCGCCCTCATAGAGGGTGTCGACGACCCGGCGCCAGTCCACGTCGCCGAGGCCGGGCACCCGGTAACGCCACCAGCCGACGTCGAACGGGTCCTCGCGCTCGACGGCCTTGCCTGGCCAGCCGTAGCGGTGGCGCCGCTCCGGGAAGAGCTGGATGTCCTTGGCCTGCGCGTGCGGGATGCGGTCGACGTAGGGCCGTAGCGCCTCGACCGGGTCGATGCCCATCCATATCAGGTGGCTCGGGTCGTAGTTGAGGTAGAGCCCGAGCGAGAACATCCACTCCCACAACTCCGGGGAGTAGGCGAGGTTGCCCGGGTAGCCGTCCGGGTGCCAGCCCTCCATCACGCAGTTCTCGACGATCAGCTTGATCCCGTGTTCGCCGGCCCGCTCCACCAGGGGCGGGAAGATCTCCTCGGCGTCGCGCAGGTTCTCCGCGACCGTTCTTCCCGGGTGTCGCCCGACGAACGTGCCGACGGTCGGACAGCCGAGCAGCGCGGCGGCATCGATGCAGCCGGCGACGTGGTCGTTGACGGCCTTCCGCTCGTCCGGGTCGGGGTGCAGATTGTTGTCGTAGAACGCCAGTGAGCTCAGCGTCAGGCCGTGGCGGTCGAACAGCGCACGTGTGCTGTCGGCCTCCCGCTCGCCGAACGAGCTGACATCGAGGTGGCTGGCGGTGAAGGGGCGGTCGCCGACGGCCGGCCAGGCCGCCACCTCCAATGCCTCGTAGCCCTGTCCGGCAGCCCAAGCCGCGATCTGCTCCAACGGCTGGTCGGGAAGGCAGGCAGTGAGCATTCCGAGCTTCACGAGGGCACCTCCACCCAGGTCGAGGACTCCGACGAGCGGATCACCGCGTCGGTCAGTGCCGCGGCGCGCAGGCCGTCGGCGAACGTGGGCAACCCGTCCGGTGCGCCGCCGTGGACCGCGGAGTAGGTGTCGGCCACGAACGCGTTGAAGCAGTCCTGGTAGCCCTGCGGGTGCCCGGGCGGGAGCATCGAGTAGCGCGCCGCGGCCTCGGAGGACGACGGCGAGCCACGGTGCAGCGTCCGGTCGCCGTCGATGCCACCGATCCGCACCGCCTCCGGGGCCTCCTGGTCGAAGCGGTACGCCGCCCGCTCGCCGTCGAGGGAGATCCGCAGGGCGTTGCGCCGGCCGAGCGCGGTCTGGCTGACCACGACCGATCCGGTGGCACCGGTGTCGGTCTCGAACTGCACGGTGCTGGCGGTACCCCCGCCCGCGGTCGCGGCCTGCAGGCGGGTGATCCGGTGCCCGCTGCTGAACTCGACCAGGTCGCACCAGTGCACTCCGACGTCGGCGAACGCACGGTGTGCGCCGCCCTCGGCGGCGTCGCCACGCCAGCCGGCCGGTGCTCCGGCGGCCTGCCAGTCCTGCAGGTAGGCGCCGTGCAGCAAGTGCAGAGGCCCGGACTCGCCCGCGTGGACCCGGGCCCGGATCTCCCGGGCCGCGGGATAGAAGCGGTAGACGAACGGCACCGTCGCGACCAGCCCGTGGGCCGCGGAGGCCAGTTCCCGCGCGCCGTCCAGCGTCGTCGCGAGGGGTTTCTCGCAGATCACGGACTTGCCCGCGGCCAGCGCCCGGCGGGCCAGAGCGACGTGCGTCGAGTTCGGAGTGCACACGTGCACCACGTCGACGTCGTCGGCATCGATCAGAGCCTCGCCGCTCACGGCCCCGGTGCGGGCACCGAGCCGGACGGCGGCCTCGTGCGACCGGTCGGGGCTCGATGCCGCGACGCGGGTCACCTCGCCGCCGGCCGCCCGGACGGCGTGCGCGTGCACGCCGCCGATGAAGCCGGCGCCGATGATCCCGGCGCGGAGCCTGTCCACCATCGGTTGCTCCTGTCCTCAACTCGTCGTCACGTCTCAACTCGTCGTCACGGTCAGCCCGGCCCGGTCCAGCGCGCCGTCGAGCCAGGCGCGACTGATCCGGGCTGCCTCGGCCGGGTCGCCGTCGTAGGAGTCCAGCTCGACGATCAGCCAGTCGTCGTAGCCGGACTCGGCGACGGCGGCGAGCACGCCGTCCAGGTCGAGCTCGCCGCGGCCCAGCGGGAGGAACGTGGCACCGTCGGCTCCGAGGTCCTTGAGGTGCACGTGCCGGATCCGGTCCGGGTATCGGCGGATCATCGCGGCCGGGTCCCCGCCGCCGGCGGCCAGGTGCGCGGTGTCCGGGCAGAAGCCGATCGAGGACCGGGAGAACACGGCCTCGACCTGCTCCGGCGACTGGCCGATCGTGCCCAGATGGGGGTGGTAGCAGGCGGACAGGCCGTGCTCCGCCGCGATCCCGGCCACCGTGTCGAGGGCCTGGGCGAGCCGGTCGTGGTCGCCGTCTGCGATCCCGTGTGCACGCGGAGCGCCGCCACCGACCACCAGCTGGCCGGCACCGAACCGGGCGGCGTCCTCTGCGGCCCGGCGCACCCGGTGCAGCTCGTCGGGCAGGGTGTCCGGGTAGATGAAGTTCGCTCCGGTGTAGACCCCGACCAGCGACAGCCCGGTCTCGTCGAGCAGCCGGGGAAGCGAGCCGGGGTGACCGTCGGCGAGCTCGGCGAACTCGCGCACGTTCCCGTCGAACATCTCGACACCTCGGTAGCCGGCGGCGGAGATCTCGCGCAGCGCCAGCCGCATGTCGCCGGGCACCCGGTAGACGAGATCCTTGACGCTGGTCACCCCGGCGGCGGCGCCGGTGACTCCGCCCCAGGTGATCGAGTGATAGCCCAGACGCACGGCCCACCTCCTCCGGTGCGGCCGCAGCGCCGCACTTCCGATCGATGCAATGACACTAAAGTTTGATCTGCACAGAAGTCAATGAACTAATCTCGGAAGTCCGGGGCCGAGGCGGAACGAGGAGGGCCACGAGTGGGACTGTCCGTGCAGGGTGTCGCGCCGGACCAGCTGGACACGCTGGTCACCGTGCTCGACCTGGTTCGTTCCGGCGGTGCGCGCACGCGCCCGGAACTGGTCCGTCGCACCGGGCTCGGGCGCACGGTCATATCGCAGCGGCTCGGTCAGCTGGAGGCAGCCGGCCTGGTGACCGAGGGCGACCTCGGCATGTCCACCGGCGGCCGGGCGCCGCGCGAGCTGCGTTTCCAGGTCGATGCGGGGGTGCTGCTGGTGGCCTCGCTCGGGGCGACCGGGTTCGACGCCGGCGTGGCCGACCTGAGCGGGCGCCTGATCGTCCACCGGGGCCACGACTGGGACATCGGTACCGGACCGGAGGCCAGTCTGAGCCGGGTCGAGGGCCTGTTCGACGAGCTTCTGGCCGAACGGGACGCTCCCCCGGTCTGGGGCATCGGTCTCGGGGTGCCCGGGCCGGTCGAGTTCGCCTCGGGCCGTCCGGTGGCGCCACCGATCATGCCGGGCTGGGACGGCTACCCGGTCCGCGATCGGCTGGCCGCCCGTTACGACGCGCCCGCGTTCGTGGACAACGAGGTCAACCTCATGACGCTGGGCGAGTTCCGGGCGGGCCGTGGAGCCGGCTCCCCGGACCTGGTGTTGGTCAAGATCGGTACCGGGATCGGGGCCGGGCTGATCTCCGGTGGACGACTGCACCGCGGTGCGCAGGGTTCGGCGGGCGACATCGGACACGTCGGACTGACCGGATCGGTGCCCGACGCCGAGCAGGTGGTGTGCCGCTGTGGCAACGTCGGCTGCCTGGAGGCGATGGTCGGAGGGACGGCCCTGGCACGGGACGCGACGGCTGCCGCACGCGCGGGTCGGGGCGAGCAGTTGATCGCGCGGCTGGCCCAGGCGGGCGAGATCACCCCGGACGACGTCGTGCGCGCCGCGGAGTTCGGCGACCCGGTCGCGGTGGAACTGCTGTCCCGGGCGGGTCGGCTGGTCGGCGACACGGTGGCCGCGGTAGTCAACTTCTTCAACCCGTCGACGATCCTTCTGGGCGGGCGAGTCGGAGCCTCCGGTGACCTGCTGCTGGCCAGCGTCCGGCAGTCGGTCTATCGGCGGTCGCTGCCGCTGGCCACGCGTGACCTGCAGATCGTGCGGACGTCGCTGGGTGAGCGGGCGGGCCCGACCGGTGCGGGCTTCATGATCGTCGACGAGCTGTTCGGCCGGGACCTGCTCGCCCAGTGGATCCCGCACGGCAGCCCCGCCGGGATGCCGGGCCTGCGCCCGCAGGGCGCCGAGGTCTGACCCGACACCTGAAGCCGGCCTTGCGGCAGGGGCGGGGTGGCCAGAGGAGCCAGCCCTCCGGTCACCGGCGCAGGTCCACAGTTCACGAACCCACAGCGGCATCTCGTGATCGGCCTGCGGCGTTCCCGAGCCGTGCCCTTGCTCGTCCGATGGCTCGTCATGGTCGTTGTGGCGCCCGGCGGCGGATCATCAGGTCTCGGGAACCTGGTACGAGGTCGGTCGCGCCGGCTGTTCGGCGGGCTCGAGCACCGGACGCTCGCGGCGAGTCGTCAGCGCGAGCCCGGCCGCCACAAACAGGAACAGGGCCAGGATCACGATCCCGGCCCGGGAGCTGCCGGTCGCCTGCGTGATGAGACCGATAACTGAGGGCCCGACGAAGCCGCTGAGGTTGCTCAGCGAGTTGACCAGTGCGATGCCGCTCGCCGCGGCCGCGCCGGTGAGCACGGCGGACGGCAGGTTCCAGAACACCGGTACCGCCGCCATCAAGCCGATCATGGCCAGCGCGGTGGCCGCCAGAGCGAGGAAGGGCTGCTCGAAGTAGGTACTGAGGGCGAACCCGTGCGCGGCCACCGCGCACGGCACCGCCAGGTGCCAGCGTCGCTCGCCGGTCCGGTCCGAATGCCGGGCCACGGGCACGATGGCGGTCAACGCGACCAGCCACGGTGCTGCGGACAGCAGGCTGACCTGGAAGTCGCTCGCGCCTGGGAACTCGCCGGCGACGATCTGTGGGAGCCAGAAGCCGATCCCCCACTGGCCGAGGATGATCGCGAAGTAGCGCAGGGAGAAGAATCAGACCCAGCCGTTCGAGAAGGCCGCGCGCACGGTGTGGGAGCCCTCGACCTGCTTGCGGTCGTGTTCCGAGCGCAGGCGGCCGGCGAGTCCCTCCTTCTCCGCCTGGCTGAGCCAGGCGGCGGCTGCGGGCGTGTCGGACAGGTAGTTCCACACGATGAACCCCTATCCGGGCGCGGCCGGTGATGGTTGTGCTCGTGGATCCATGCTGGCCGAGCCGCCGGGCGAGGGGCGGGTCAAGTCCGTTGGCGTGGTGTGTGACGACTACCGCGTGATCTTCTGTTCTGTCAGGCGCTGAGCGCCGGAATGGTGTCGGTTGAGTTCACCTCCACGCTGCTGGATGTGGTGTCGGGGGCGGCGGTGACGCGGGCGCGGGCCAGGACGTCGAGGCCGAGGTAGCGCCGTCCCTCGGTCCATTCGTCGTGCTGTTCGGCCAGAACGGCGCCGACCAGGCGGATCAGGGAGTCGCGGTCCGGGAAGATCCCGACGACGTCGGTGCGGCGGCGGATCTCGCGGTTGAGTCGCTCGCTCGGGTTGTTCGACCAGATCTGGCGCCAGACCTCCTTCGGGAACGAGGTGAAGGCCAGGACGTCGACGCGGGCGGTGTCGAGGTGCTCGGACACCTTCGGCAGTTTGTCGGCCACGCCGTCGAGGACGCGGTCGAACTGGGCGTGAACGCTCGCGGCGTCGGGCTGGTCGTAGACCGAGTGCAGCAGCGCCCGCACCCACGGCCAGCTGGCTTTGGGGGTCGCGGCCATCAGGTTCGCCGCGTAGTGCGTCCTGCACCTCTGCCAGGCAGCGCCGGGCAACGTGGCGCCGATCGCCGACACGAGCCCGGTGTGAGCGTCGCTGGTCACGAGCTTGACCCCGGACAGGCCGCGGGCGACCAGACCGCGCAGGAACGCCAACCAGCCCGCTCCGTCCTCGCTGGAGGCCACATCCAGGCCGAGGATCTCGCGGTGCCCGTCGGCGTTCACCCCGGTCGCGAGCAGCGCGTGCACGTTGACCACCCGCCCGCCCTCGCGCACCTTCAAGACCAGGGCGTCGGCGGCGACGAAGGTGTACGGGCCCTGGTCGAGCGGGCGGGTCCGGAACTGCTCGACCTGGTCGTCGAGATCTCGGGCCATCTCTGAGACTTGCGATTTGGACAGTCTGGTGATGCCCAACGACTCGACGAGCTTCTCCATCCGTCGGGTGGAGACCCCGAGCAGGTAGCAGGTCGCGACCACCGTCGTGAGTGCTCGCTCCGCCCGGCGGCGGCGCTCCAGCAGCCAGTCGGGGAAGTAGGAGCCGCCCCGCAGCTTGGGGATCGCGACGTCGATGGTGCCGGCGCGGGTGTCGAAGTCGCGGTGTCGGTAGCCATTGCGGGTGTTCGTCCGCTGGTCGGAGCGTTCGCCCCAGGCTGCGCCACACACCGAATCCGCGTCCGCGGACATCAGAGTGTTGATGAACGTCGTGAGCATCTGGCGCAGCAGGTCAGACTCGCCTGGGACAGCTGCTCGTGCAGGAACTCGGAGGGGTCAATACTGGAGGGTGCGGCCATCGCGTGGAACTCCTGAAGCACTGTGGAAGGTCTCCAGAAGATCACGCGGTGGCCGCCCTACACGTCTACGCCACGGCCCTGACCAGGACCGGGTCGTACACCACCTTCGTGGACGCCACTGAGGGGCGAGCCGGGCACGCGGCGTGGGAGTGGGTAGCGTGGGCCACGTCGGCATCTTGGGGTGGCGGAGCGGTTACCGGACAGCTCCACTCCACGCCACACCCGGGAGGCCTTCGTTTGTCTACAGATCAGATCGCGTCGTCGCAGGATCTCGACCACCCTGCCCGGGCATCACAGCGAGATGTCGTCAGGATCTCGCCGATGCCGCATCCGCTCGGCACTGGCGACGAAGTCCGCGACCAGCGGATGCGCAGCCAGCCGCGGCCAGGCCAGCGTGATCGGCACCCGCGGCGAGTCGGCGACGAGCCGGTAACGGATCTGCGGGTGGGTGTAGAGCCGTCCGGTCGACGCCGGTGTGAGCCCCACGCCCCGCCCGGCCGCGATCGCCTCCATCCACTCGTCGACGTTGCGCACCCGCACGACGGTGTCCGGGCGCCGGGCCGGCTCCCAGAGGTCGAGCGTGGTCGTCCCGGACACCACGTTGATCACGATTGCCTCTGCTGCGAGGTCGGCCAGCACCACGGTCGCGCCGTCCACCAGCCGGTGGTCCGCCGGCAACGCGACGACGCGGGGCTCGTCGGCGAGCACCAGCGTCCCGAACCGGGGGTCCCCGGGGTCACCCGGCAGGAACCCCACGTGGGTACGCCCGTCGGCCAGCCCGGCCACGGTGTCGTCGTACCGCCGGATCTCCACCGTCACGTCCGGGTGGGCGCGTTCGAAGTCGCGCACGATCGGCGCGGTGTACTCGGCCGTGGAGCCCCAGGTGAATCCGACCCGGAGGGTGGGTGGTGCGCCGGTCGCGGCACCGACCGCCTCGTCGAGCGCCGCCAGCACCCGGTGCACGTGCGGCAGTACCTGCTGACCGGCGGCGGTCAACTGCACCGTCCGGCGGTTCCGTGCCAGGAGAGTGGTGCCGAGGAGCCGTTCCAGCGAGGCGACCGTGCGACTCAGAGCCGGCTGAGTGATCCGGAGATGCTGCGCGGCGCGGGTGAAGTTCCGCTCCCGGGCCACGGCCACGAAGGCGCGGAGATGCCGGAGCTCGACCCCGTGCTCCGCTGGAATCTCTGTCATGCGTCAGAAGCATAAGCGGTGCTGAAACGGCATTTCTTCCCGCGTGGTCGACCGGCTTAGCGTCGGTGTCAGCGCGCTGATCCGACGAGGAGAGGCCGACCCGACGAAGAGAGGACGGGACCGACGATGGTCTCCTTCCACGGGGTGATCCCGGCGCATCTGCTCCCGTTCACCGACGACCTGCGGATCGACGAGCCCAATCTCCGCCGCCACCTGCGTGCGCTGATCGACGTCGAGGGCGTCACGGGCATCACGACCAACGCGCACGCCTCGGAGGTGGCCACGCTGACCGCGGACGAGCAGCGCCGCCTGCTCGACATCGTGCTCGACGAGGTCTCCGGACGGGTCCCGGTGATCTCCGGGGTCTACCAGGACGGCTCCGCCAAGGCCGCACGGATCGCCGCGGACGCCGAAGCAGCGGGGGCAGACGGCCTGCTCGTGTTCCCCACGGTCGTGTTCGACGGCGGCGCACAGCTGCGCCCGGAGATGGCGGTGGGCCACTACGCGGCGATCGCCGACGCCACCTCCCTCCCGCTGATCGCGTTCGTCTATCCGGCGACATCCGGGCTGCGGCTGGGCACCGACTCGCTGGTCCGGATCTGTTCCGAGATCGACAACGTGGTCGCGATCAAGGAGTGGTCGAACGACATCGTCAGCTACGAGCGCAACCTGCGCGCGCTGCGGGCGCTGGACAGGCCGGTCTCGGTGCTGTCCAGCTTCAGTCGCTCGCTGCTCGCCTCGCTCGTGCTGGGCGCGGACGGGATCCTGTCCGGGCACGGCAGCGTCGTCGTGGACCTGCACGTGGCGCTGTTCCGCGCCGTGGAGAAACAGGACCTGACCGAGGCACGCCGGGTCTGGGACCGCATCCAGCCCTTCGCCGAGGCCTGCTACGCGGACCCGTTCCTGGACGGGCACAACCGGATGAAGGAGACGCTGGCCCAGCTGGGGCGGATCGACGCCGCGTACGTCCGCCCGCCCCTGCAGCCGGTGTCCGACACCGAGCGGGCCACGCTGCGGGCCGCCGTCGAGCGGGCGGAGCTGCCCCGTGGCTGAGGTCCCCGGCCTGTTCGACCCCGTCGAGATCGGTGGTGTCCGGCTCCGCAACCGCACGCTGCTGCCCTCGATGACCACCCGCCTCGCCGACGACGCCGGGCACGTCACCGACGCGACGCTGGCCTACTACCGGGCCCGCGCCGAGGGCGGCGTCGGTCTGGTCACCGTCGAGATGGCGTCCCCCGAGATCGCCGGCAAGCACCGCTTCCGCGAGCTGGGCATCTACGACGACATGTTCCTGCCCGGCCTGCGCAGGCTGGTGGACACGCTGCACGAGGCCGGGGCGCGGGCGTCGATCCAGCTCGGCCACGGGGGCAGCCGGGCCCGGTCCGCGGTGTCGGGCACCACGCCCGTGGCGCCGTCGGCGGTGCCCACCCCGGTCTTCGAGATCGACGCCGAACTCGCCGTCCCGGAAGCCATGTCGCACGCCCGGATCCGCGAGACGGTCGACGCCTACGTGGCCGCGGCGGCCCGCGCACAGCGGGCCGGGTTCGACATGGTCGAGCTGCACGGCGCGCACGGCTACCTGATCTCGCAGTTCCTGTCCCCGCTGGAGAACACCCGCTCCGACGTCTACGGCGGGTCGCTGGAGAACCGGGCACGCTTCGGGCTGGAGATCCTGCGCCGCATCAAGTCCGAGGTCCCGGGCCTGCCCGTGATCTTCCGGATCGGGGTGGAGGACTTCTTCCCGGGCGGGCTCACCGCCGACGAGGGCATGCAGGTCGGCCGGTGGGCGGAGCAGGGCGGCGCCGACGCGGTCAGCGTGACCGCCGGGCACTACCGCTCGCTGCCGGCCGCCGAACGGATGATCCCGCCGATGGCCTACCCCGCGGCGACGTTCGTCGAGTACGCGGCCCGGATGAAGCAGCTGGTCGACGTCCCGGTGATCGGGGTCGGACGGCTCGGCGATCCCGACCTGGCCGCCGCCGCCGTGGCCGACGGCAAGCTCGACATCGTCGCGCTGGGCCGCCCGCTGATCGCGGACCCGCACTGGGTGGCCAAGGCGCAGGCCGGGGTCCCCGTCCGGCGATGCCTGGCCTGCAACCACTGCATCACGAACATGCGATCCGGCGCGCAGTTGTCCTGTGTGGTCAACCCGGCGACCGGCCGGGAGGACGTCTACGATGGCGCGAGCGCGCCGGGAGGCCGCCGGATCGTGGTGCTCGGCGCCGGGCCGGCCGGGCTGACCTACGCCTCCCAGGTCGCCGAGGGCAACGACGTCACCGTGATCGACACGGCGGACCGGGCAGGCGGGGCGTTCCGGCTCACCGGGCTCGCCCCCAGGTTCAACGACGTCGCCGCGGCCGAACCGACGTTCACCGCCTACGTGGAGGAGCTCGAACGGACCTGCCGGCTCGGCGGCGTCCGGTTCCGCTACGGCTCCGAAGCCACCGGCGACGACCTGCGCGGCGCCGACGTCGTCGTGGTGGCCACCGGCGCGCACTACCGGTTCGGCCTCGGCGCCGTCGTCCCCCGCCTGCTGCGCACCCGTGCCGCCCGCTGGAAGGCGGCTGCCCGCCTGTTCGCCTCCCCGCGAGTCCGCGACGCGCTCTACTACCGGCTCCGCACCGGACGCGGCGCCGGGCTGGCCGGCCGACTGCCCCTCGACCCGGGGACCACGGTGCTCGTGGTCGGCGACGCCGCCCGGGCCGGTAAGGCCCGTGAGGCCATCACCAGCGCCTTCGACGCCGCCCTGGCGCCCAGCGCTCGATCCGCCCCCACCCCCTGACACCGACAAGAGGTCCCGTGCCATGACAGAGCCGTCAGTGAGCGCAGTACACGCACCACCGGGCAACCGGCGGCAGAGCAGCAAGGTCGCCTTCGCCAGTCTGATCGGCACCACCGTCGAGTGGTACGACTTCTACATCTACGGCACCGCCGCAGCGCTGGTGTTCCCGAAACTGTTCTTCCCCGAGTTCTCGCCGGGTGCGGGCCTGCTCGCCTCGCTGTCCACCTACGCGGTGGGCTTCGCCGCCCGGCCACTCGGCGGCATCGTGTTCGGCCACTACGGAGACCGGGTCGGCCGCAAGAAGATGCTGGTGCTCTCGCTGCTCGCGATGGGCCTCGGCACCCTGGCGATGGGTCTGGTCCCGGGCTTCGCCGAGATCGGCATCCTGGCCCCGGTCCTCATCGTGGCGCTCCGGTTCCTGCAGGGCGTCGCCGTCGGCGGCGAATGGGGCGGTGCCGTGCTGATGGCCGTGGAGCACGCGCCGCCCGGCAGGGCCGGCTGGTACGGATCGTGGCCGCAGGTCGGCAGCCCGCTCGGGCTGGTGCTCTCCACCGCGGCCTTCTCCGCAGTGAGCAGCCTGCCCGACGAGGACTTCCTGTCCTGGGGCTGGCGGCTGCCGTTCCTGGCCAGCGCGCTGCTCATCATCGTCGGGCTCGTCGTGCGGCTGCGGCTGATGGAGTCCCCGGTGTTCGCACAGATGCAGTCCGCCGGCGAGACCGCCCGACTGCCCGTGCGCGACGCACTGACCAAGCACCCGGGCAGCGTGCTCGGCGCCGCCGGCGCGTTCATCGTGATCAACACGGTCTTCTACCTGGTCACCGTGCTCGGCCTGTCCTGGGCCACCTCGCACCTGGGCATTCCGCGCGGCACGTTCCTCGCCGCCGTCCTGGTCGCCGCTGTGGTCATGTGCGGCACCGTGCCGCTGTTCGGCGCGCTTTCGGACCGGGTCGGCCGACGACCGGTGTTCGCGGCCGGGGCGATCCTGGTAGCGGTGTTCGCGTTCCCGCTGTTCTGGCTGATCGAGACGATGTCGACGCCGTTGCTGTTCCTCGGCGTCATCGTGATCATGGGCATCGGGCATCCGCTGATGTACGGACCGCAGGCGGCGCTGTACTCGGAGACGTTCCCGCCCGCGCTGCGCTACTCGGGTGCCTCCCTGGGTTACCAGATCGGCGGCATGCTCGGCGGGCTGGTCCCGCTCGTGGCCAGCGCGCTGCTGGTCGGCTACGACCAGGCGTCCTGGCCGATGGCCGCGCTCCTCGTCGCCACCGCCATGATCAGCCTGGCGTCCCTGCTCACGATGCGAGCCCGGTACGCCGACCACACCACCGGGACGGTCACGTCGTGACCGCACTCGATCTCACCGGTCGCACCGCCGCCGTCACCGGCGCGGCCCGCGGCATCGGCCGGGCCATCGCCACGGCGCTGGCCGACGCCGGAGCGCGGGTAGCAGTGATCGACAAGGACGCCGACGGCGCGCAGCTGGTCGCCGAGAAGATCGGCGGCGTCGGGGTGTCGGCCGACCTCACCCGGGCCGACGACGTCGAGCGGGCGTTCGCCGAGGTCGTCGAGCGGCTCGGGGCACCCGAGGTGTTCGTCAACAACGCCGGCATCCTGCGGGCCGGTGACCTGGTCACCTCCGCCGTCGAGGACTGGGACGCCCAGTTCGCCGTCAACACCCGGGCGGCGTTCCTGTCGGTGCGGGCCGCGGCGGGCCACATGCGCGCCCGTGGCGGGCCCGGCTCCATCGTCGTGGTCACCTCCAACTGCGCGCGGACACCGCGGATGGACCTGGGCGCCTACTGCGCGTCCAAGGCGGCCACCGACATGATGGCCCGCTGCCTGGCTCTCGAGCTCGCCGGCGAGCACATCCGGGTCAACACGCTGTGCCCCGGCTCCTGCGACACCGAGCTGCAACGCGCCCAGTGGCGCGAGCTCGGCGTCGGCCCGGATCGCCAGATCCACGGTGACCCCGCGAAGTACCGCACCGGCATCCCGATGGGACGACTCACCACCCCGCAGGAAGTCGCCGACCTGGCCCTGGTGCTCGCCTCGGACACCAGCCGGTTCGTCACCGGGCAGTCCTGGCACGTCGACGGAGGACAGACCCTGCCATGACCGACACCACCATCGACACCCGCGCGGACTTCGCCGGGCTGACCGCCGTCGTCACCGGCGGGGCCTCCGGCATCGGCGCGGCCACGGCGGCCCTGTTCGCGGCGCGCGGCGCCCGGGTCGCCGTGCTCGACCTCGACCCGGGCGGCGTACCGAGCCCACTGCTCGGGGTACGCGCCGACATCACCGACGACGACTCCGTCACCGCCGCCGTCGACGAGGTCGTGGCGGCCTACGGCGGGATCGACATCCTGGTCAACAACGCCGGCGTCGGCGCGGCCGGCACGGTGGAGGCCAACGACCTCGACGAGTGGCGGCGGGTGCTCGACGTCAACCTGCTCGGGCTGGTGCGCACCACCAGAGCCGCGCTCCCGGCCCTGCGCCGCGCGGGCTCGGCGGCGGTGGTGAACGTCTGCTCCATCGTGGCCACCGCCGGACTGCCCGACCGGGCGCTGTACTCGGCGAGCAAGGGGGCCGTACTGTCCTTGACCCGGGCCATGGCTGCGGACCACGTCCGAGAGGGGATCCGCGTCAACTGCGTGTGCCCCGGCACCGTCGACACCCCGTGGATCGGCCGGCTGCTGGATGCCGCCGCCGACCCCGACACCGAGCTCGCGGCGTTGCGCAGCCGCCAACCGACCGGTGGCCTCGTGGGGATGGACGAGGTCGCCCGGTCCATCCTCCACCTCGCCGACCCGCACCTGCGCTCGCTCACCGGCACCGTCCTGGCCGTCGACGGTGGGATGTCGGGCCTCCAGGTCCCACCGAGATGAACGACCAGCGTGAGGCCGTTGACGGCGACCGGAAGTCCGCGGCGGCGGCGACGGAGCGCACTGTGTGGCCTGGCCGGCTCGGCACCGGTCGACGATGTCGAGGCGTTCCTACGCGATAGGACTGCCCTGAGGACAGGATCGCTACGAGTTCGGATCGCTACGAGTCCGGCAACCGCCACCCGCGCTCACCGGGGAGCCGGAGGGCTCCACCCGGCCCCCACGACCCGCGCGGGTAGCGCCGCAACGGCGGTGGATCGTTCAGCAGCGGATCGAGCACAGCCGCCACAGGAGCTCCACCTGGTCGGAGCTGATGAACGACGTCGGGTCGCCACGCATCACGTCGAGGAGCAGCCGCTCATAAGCCTCGAGCGGCTCCGCCTCCGGGAACGCCTCCGGGAGGGCGAGCCGCATCCGGCCGCGCCCGAGCTCGAAGGTCGGGCCGGGCACCTTGGCCCGGACGTCGGCGAAGATCGTGGGTTGGTCGGTGAGCTCGAGCACCAGTTCGTTGCACGTGTCGTCGACGTCGCCCGGGAAGACCTTGAGCGGGGGCTCCCGGAAGCGGCCCGCCGGCAAGACCGTCGGATCACATGGTCACCCTCGACGGCGCTACAGCAGAGCGGCCGCTTCGCGGACCTCGTGCCGTCTCACACACCGGGGGGCCGCCGCGGCCCCCGTTACCTTCTTGATCAAGCCCGGTGAGGGCTTGCAGGCCACCGGCCACGGCATGACTTGTTGCCCCTGTCCTTGATGATCTGGGGGGTGTTGTCACCGTGGTCGGAAGGCGCCAACGACCGCTGATAGAGACCTGACCCGCTTGCGTGGTCTGCTCGTAACGTGGCTGCCGGCGCGGGTGCTCGAGGTCGGCCTGCCACGACGACGAGGGGAGCCGGCGGGTGTCCGAACCCGGCGAGATCCAGGCGGTCCCGTTTGCGGTGTTCTGCGGACTCGATGTGGGCAAGTCCGAGCACCACGCCTGTGCGCTCGACGCTGCAGGCAAACGGGTGCACGACAAGGCGCTGCCCAACGACGAGACCGCCCTGCGAGCCGTGTTCACCACGCTGGCCGGACACGGCCGAGTGCTGGTGGTGGTCGATCAACCGGCATCGATCGGCGCGCTGGCTGTCGCAGTCGCCCGCAGCATGGCCATCGACGTGGCCTACCTGCCCGGACTGGCGATGCGCCGCATCGCCGACCTGCACCCGGGCCAGGGCAAGACCGATGCCCGCGACGCCCATGTCATCGCCGAGGCAGCACGCAGCATGCCGCACACGCTGCGCCGGGTCGGCACCGACGACGAGACCCTCGCCGAACTGACCGTGCTCGCCGGCTACGACGACGACCTCGCCGGCCAGTCCACGCGGTTGACCAACCGGCTGCGCGACGCGCTGCTGCACATCCACCCAGCACTTGAGCGCCTGCTCGGACCCCGTCTCGACCGCGGCGGGGTCCAAGACTTGCTCGCCGCAGCGCCCACCCCGCAGGCCCTGCGCGAACTCGGTGAAGACGGCATCGCCGAACTCATGAGCCCGCGCTCCCCGCGCCTGGCCCGCACCCTGCCCGCCCAGATCCTGGCCGCGCTCGACACCCAGACACTGGTCGTTGCGGGCACGGCCGCGTTCGCCCGCGTGATCGCCGGCGTCACCGCCCAACTGCGTGACGTTCACACCGAACGCAACGATCTTGCTGTCGAGCTCGAGGCTCGCCTGGAGGCCCACCCTCTTGGGCTGGTCCTGACCTCGATGCCCGGACTCGGGGTCAGGACCGCCATCAAGATCCTCACCATCGTCGGCGACGGATCCGCGTTCCCCACCGCCGGACACCTGGCCGCCTACGCCGGCCTCGCACCCGTGACGCGTCGCTCCGGGACGTCGATCAAGGGCGAGACCCGCTCCCAACGCGGCAACCACGCCCTCAAATCCGCGCTGTTCCTCTCGGCGTTCGCCAGCCTCGCCGACCCCGTCAGCCGCGCCTACTACGACCGCAAACGAGCCCAGGGCAAGCGCCACAACGCTGCCCTGATCTGCCTGGCCCGCCGCCGCACCGACGTCCTGTTCGCCATGCTCCGTGACCGCACGCCCTATAGTCCGCCGACCGTCACTGAGCCAGATCCGGCGCTCGCTGCGGCTTGACAACCACATAGAGACACCCCCCGCCGGCGGCCGACTCTGCCGGGCCACGAAGCGATGCAGGTCGGCGAGCGGATCGAGGACGTCGGCTGCAGCGACTCGTCGGAGCGACGATCCCGGTTCGTCGTATGCTCACCCGGCCTCGACCCGCACCCGGAAATCCGCCGGCTCGAGCACCGCCGAGATCGCGACACCGGCGACGAGCGCCCAGAACGGGCTGGAGATCCCCAGCGGTGCGACCCCGCTCATCGCGACCACCAGGGCCGTCAGCGCACCGGTCCGGAACCGGCCGTCGCCGAACGCGCCGCGGAACGACGACACCAGCACCCCGATCATGGCGAGCCCCGCGACCACCGCCACCAGCTCGGTCGGCAGCGCCGTGACCGCGGTGACCGCGATCCCGGCGAGGGCGCCGAACGCGATGAACAGCACGCCGTTGACCACGCTCGCGGCGTAGCGGGCGTCGGGGTCCGGCCCGGCCTGCGGACCCGAGCAGATCGCGGTCATGGGGCCCGCGACGTTGGCGTTGTGGCCGCCGGTCAGCGGGGCCAGCAGCCCGCCCACGCCGCTCGCGACCGTCATCGCGTTGATCGGGGGCCGGTAGCCCTGACTGAGCAGCACGCCGTAGGCCTGGGCGTTCTCCGCGGCGATCACCAGGACCGCCAGCGGGATCCCGACGGCCAGGATCGCGGCGAGGTCGAACGTCGGCGCCACGAGCACCGGTGCCGTCCAGCCCTCGACGGCGGTGGCCTGCGTGGTGAAGCCGCCCGTGGCCGCGGCCGCGGCCAGCCCGGCGACCAGCGCACCGAGCGCGCCGGGCACCGCCGGTACGAACCGGGACAGCAGCAGGAACCCGGCCACCGCGGCCGCGACGATCCACGGCGCGGACTCGGCCGCGGTCACCACGCCGGTGCCGAAGCGGATCAGCGCCCCGGCGATCATCGCCATCACGATCTGCTGCGGCAGCCACCGGGACACGGTGCCGATCAGGCCGGACAGCCCGAGCACGAGCACGAGCAGTCCCGCGACGAGGAACGCGCCGACGACGGCGGAGAACGGGAACGTCCCCAGCGCCCCCACCACCAGGACGGCCCCCGGGATGGAGAAGGCGCCGACGACCGGCATCCGGTAGCGCAGGGCGAGGAACAGCGAGATCAGGCCGCCGAACACGTAGATCCCGAAGATCCACGACGCGATCACCCGGCTGTCCAGGCCGTTCGCGGCGGCACCGTCGATGACGATCAGCGCCGGCCCGGTGCAGCCGAACACGGCCGCGACCACCCCGGCGCCGACCGTTGCGGGGTTCAGTCGCCGGGGCAGGCCGCGCAGCCCGGACCGGATCCCCGGGCCGGGTTCGATGCGGCGGGTCGGCCGCGGCTCGGCCGGCGGGGTGGGCGGTGCGGCGGCCGGGCCCTCGGCGGGCTCGTCGGTCGATGCGGTCATGGTGTCGCCTCCTTGCGATCACTCACCGAGCAGGGAGCGGGCGGCTACCGGCGCCGCAGTGTGCGGACGCGGGTGAGGCCCCGGCGGACGAGCGCGCCGACGGTGTCCCGGACGGTCCCCAGCACCAGGCGGAGCTGCGCACCGCGGCCGGGCTCGGTGACCGACCCGGTCTCGGCGGCCTCGTCGACGCTCGTCGCGAACTGCTCGAACAGCCGCCGCGAGACGTCACCGGCCAGCGCCCGGCCGAACTGGGCGACGCGGCCGGTGAGGTGGACGTCCGCGTGCGCGGTCAGCACCGTGCCGCCGTCCGGTCCGGCCTCGGCGGCCAGCACGACGTCGGCCTGGGTGGCGCTGCCGCCGGCGTCGGCGCCCTGGGCGTGGAACCGCAGCCGGTGCGCGGCCGGGTCCCGCTCGACGACCTGGGCCAGACCGTCGAAGGACAGCTTCACCGGGCCGAGCGCGACGACGGCCCGGCCGCGGTAGCGGTCGCCGTCGAGCACCTCGGTCAGCCGGGCGCCGGGCAGGCAGCGGGCGAGCAGGTCGAAGTCGTCGAGCACCGCCCAGACCCGCTCGACCGGCTGCCGGAGCGCGCTGGTGACCTCGACGACCGCGGACGGCGGCCCGGAGGGCAGCCGCACCTCCTGCGCGAGCGCCGCCGCCGGCACCTCCTCGGCGGGGGCTCCGGCGCCGCTGCCGCCACCGGTCCCCCGCCCGACCAGGGTCCGCGCGCCGCACGCCCGGGGCCCGGGGACGCCGTCCGGGTGACTCTGCCGCACGTCGTCGACGGCCGCGAGGATCCCGCGGTAGCCGGTACACCGGCAGAGCACGCCGGACATCTGCTCGGGCAGCTCCTCGCTCTCCACCTCCGGGGTGTTGCTGAGCAGGTCGTAGCTGCTCATGAGCATCCCGGGGGTGCAGAACCCGCACTGCAGCGCGTGGTGGGCGGAGAACGCCTGCTGCAGCGGGTGCTGGTCCTCGGGGGTGCCCAGGCCCTCCACGGTCACGATCTCGGCGCCCTCGCACTGCACCGCGAACAGCAGGCAGGCGCGGGCGGCCTCGCCGTCGACGAGCACGGTGCACATGCCGCAGACGCCGTGCTCGCAGCCCAGGTGGGTGCCGGTGAGGCCGAGCTGCTCGCGCAGCACGTCACCGAGGTGGGCGCGGGGCGGCACGGTGACGGTCGTCTCGGTGCCGTTCACCGTCATCGTGATCCCGACGGTCTCGTCGGCGGCGACGCGGTCCCGCGGCTCCGCAGTACCTGTTCGCCTCGGCTCCACCGTGGTCATGAACGCTCCTTCCGGTCCCGGGCGCGGTGCAGCGCACGGGACAGCTCGCGGGCGGCGAGCACCCCGAACAACCGGCGCCGGTAGCCGGTGGATCCGTGGGTGTCCCCGCCGGTGTCGACGACCTCGTCGGCCAGTGCGGCGGTGGCCGGGCGCAGGTCGTCCTCGTGCTCGGTGAGCAGCGGTGTCACGTCGCGGGTCACGGCGCGGTCGGAGATCCCGAACCCGGTCAGCCGGGCCTCGGTCACCGCGCCGTCGTCGCCGACCCGCACCCGGGTGACCACCCCGGCGAGCGCGAAGTCGCCGTGCCGGCGGGCGATCTCGGCGAACCCGAAGCCCTCCCCCGGCCGGGCGTGCGGGAACGTCACCGCGACGACGACGTCCTCCGGCCCGGCCGCGGTGGTCATCGCGCCGGTCACGAACTCCTCGGCGGGCATGCTCCGCCGCCCGGCCGGGCCGGCCAGCTCGACCGTCGCCTGCGCGCAGCAGGCGACGGCGGGCAGCTCGGCGGCCGGGTCGGCGTGGGCGAGGCTGCCGCAGACGGTGCCCCGGCTGCGCAGCTCCCGGTGCCCGACGAAGGGCATGGCCATCCCGATCAGCGGGACCGCGCGGGCGGACCGGTCGTGCTCGACCGCGCGCTGCCGCACCGCCGCGCCGATCCGGTACCCGTCCTGCTCCGGTCCCGCTGCCGTCAGCTCGGGCACGGCGGTGATGTCGACCAGGGTGCCGGGGCGGCCCAGGCGCATCGCGAGGACCGGCACCAGGGACTGGCCGCCGGCCAGCACCTTGCCGTCGCCGCCGGCGAGCTCGCCGAGCACGTCGTCGAGCCGGCCGGGGCGGACGTAGGCGAACGGTGCGGCCTTCATCAGCGGCCCGTGAAGTTCGGGGTGCGCTTCTCCCCGAAGGCCTTCACGCCCTCGGCGAAGTCCTCGGTCGCCCGCAGCATCGAGTAGGCCTTCCGCTCCAGCTCGATGCCGGTGTAGAGCGGGCCGTCGACGCCGCGGTCGAGGACCTCCTTGGCGGTGCGCAGCGCGGCCGGGGAGAACCCGGCCATCTTCAGCGCCAGCGCGTCGACCTCGGCGTAGAGCGCGTCGCGGTCGTCGTACAGGCCGGCCAGGATGCCCCAGTCGAGCGCCTGCTGGGCCTGGATCCGGGTCGCGGTCATGATGTGGAACTTCGCCCGGGACAGGCCGATCAGCCGGGCCAGGCGCTGGGTGCCGCCGGAGCCCGGGATCATGCCGAGGTTCATCTCGGGCAGCGCGAGCTGAGTACGGCCGGTGCCGAGCCGGATGTCGCAGGACAGCGCCATCTCCAGCCCGACGCCGAAGCAGTAGCCGTCGATCGCGGCGATGACCGGCTTGGTGCTGCGGGCCGGGGCGGTGACGTCCTGGCCGAGGTCGGTGAGGTCGATCGGGTCGACCTCCATGAACCCGGCGATGTCGCCGCCGGAGGTGAAGTGCTGGCCGTCGGAGCGGATCACCACGACGCGGACCTGCGGGTCCCGGTCGATCTCGGCGAAGCGCTCGGCGACCAGCCGGCGCATCTCCATCGTGACGACCGTGTACTTGCCGTGGGACAGGGTCAGGTAGGCGACCCGCCCGTCGTGCTCGCGCGTCAGGACGACGTCGCCGCCGGTCAGTGCCATGTCAGGAGTTCTCCTTCTCGGTGAGCAGCTGGTGCAGTACCTCGCCGTGCAGCGGCAGGCGGGTGATGTCGATCCCGCGGGGTGCCAGCGCGTCGGCGACGGCGTTGGCGTAGGCCACGGGAAAGCTCATGGACGACCCTTCGCCGCAGCCCTTGGCGCCGAGCGGGGTCAGCGGTGACGGGGTCACCACGTGGTCGGTGCGCAGGTCGAACCCGGCCTCGGCGCTGGTCGGGCACAGGTAGTCGAGGAACGTCGCCGCCGTCGGCTGACCGGAGTCGGCGTGGGTGAACTCCTCGTAGGCGGCGCCGCCGAGACCGTGCACGAGCGCGCCGTGGACCTGGCCGTCGAGCAGGGTCTGGTCGAGGACGGTCCCGGCGTCGTGCACCGAGGACACCCGGTCGACGGCGATCTCCAAGGTGTCCGGGTCGATCCGCACCGCCACGATCTCGGCGACGAAGCCGTAGCAGAGCGAGGAGTTGATGCGGTCGTCCGCGGTGGCCGCGCGGGTCTCGCGCGGGGAGAACTCGGCCTCGGCGTAGAGGCGGGCGGGCACGCCGTCGGGCAGCGACGCCGGGTCCCAGTGCACGACGCCCGCCGCGTGCCGGAAGGCGACCGAGCGGCCGTCCGGGTGGACGACCTTCCCGTCGAGCAGGGTCAGCTCGCCAGGGTCGGCCCCCTCCAGCAGCGTCGCCCCGGCCGCCTTCACGGTGGCGGCGATGGTGTCCGCGGCCGCGACGACCGCGCTGGTGACGAGCGGTGCGAACCGCGAGGAGTACGACCCGGACGTGACCGTCCACGGGGTCGTCGCGGTGTCCATGTCGACGACCGCCCGCACCTGCTCCAGGGGCAGCCCGAGCCGCTGCGCCGCGACCTTGCGCGCCACCGTGGCATGGCCCTGCCCCTGCGGGACCGACCCGAGCAGCACGGTGACTTTCCCCTGCAGGTCCACCGACATCCGGACGTGCTCGGTGGAGCCGGACTTGTCGCGGCCCGGCTTGCGGTCCTCGGCGGGGGTGGCCAGGCCGACGTAGCCGATGTTGGTGCCCGACGGGTCGACGACCAGTGCGGTACCGATGCCGTAGAAGGCGCCCTCGGCCCGGGCCGCCTCGCGCCGGCGCTCCAGCTCGGCGAGGTCCGCGTTCTTCACCGCCAGGTCCAGCGCCGCGGGGTAGTCGCCGGAGTCGTAGACGCCACCGGTCGCCGTCTCGTGCGGGAACGCCGAGACCAGGTTCCGCCGACGCACCTCGACGACGTCCAGGCCGGTCGCCGAGGCGACCGCGTCCATCAGCCGCTCCAGCCCGAAGTAGAGCTGCTGGCCGCCGAAGCCCCGGTTCAGCCCGGTCGGCATGGTGTTGGTGACCACGGCGCGGGCCCGGATCTCGACCGCGTCGATCCGGTAGGGCCCGGTGATGTTGCCGTAGCAGCGGTAGAGGGTGGAGGGCTCCGGCGGGCGCAGGTAGGCGCCGACGTTGTCGATCAGGTCGGTGCGCAGGGCCGTCACGGTGCCGTCGGCGTCGACGGCGGCGGAGAAGGTCATGGCCCGGTCCGCGCCGGTGGAGCTCGCCATCAGGTGCTCGACGCGGTCCTCGGCCCACCGCACCGGCGTGCCCGCGTGCTTCGAGGCCAGCGCCATCAGCACCACGTAGGGGTAGATGCCCGCCTTGATCCCGAAGCTGCCGCCGATGTCGGCGGGGACGTGCAGCCGCACCCGCGACGTCGGGATCCCGAGCGCACCGGCCATGACCGGGACCATCGAGAACGGTCCGTGGAAGTTCGCCCAGGCCTCGACCGAGGGGCCGTCGTCGCCCTCGTTCCACTGCGCGATGACCGAGTAGCACTCCATCGGCACCGAGGAGTAGCGCGGGAAGTCGTAGCGCCCGGTGACCACGTGCGCGGCGTCGCGGAACCGCTCCTCCACCGGGCCGAAGGAGAAGGTGCGGTCGGTGGCGACGTTGGACCCGGCGTCGTCGTGCAGCAGCGGTGCGTCCGGCTCCAGCGCGGCACGGGCTGCGGTGACGGCGCCCAGCTCGTCGTACTCCACGGCGACCAGCTCCGCCGCGTCCTCGGCGATGTACCGGTCCGAGGCGACGACAACGGCGATCGGTTCACCGACGAAGCGCACCTTGTCCACGCCGGTCGGCAGGTACGGCATGACCGCCCCGGTCGAGAGCGGGAACGGCCGCAGCGCGGCGCGCACCTCCTCCGGGCCGATCACCGCCGCCACCCCCGGGTGGGCACGGGCCCGGGACAGATCGACCGACCGCAGCCGGGCATGCGGGCGGGTGGAGCGCACGACGGCGGCGACCAGCGTGCCGGGGAGCGGGTCGAGATCGTCGAGGAATGCGCCGCGGCCGGTGACCAGCGCGGCGTCCTCGTCCCTGCTGGGGACCCAGTTCTGGGCATCGTCAGGCACGCGCTTCTCCCTTCGGGCTGTACTCACCGGCCAGGAGCGTGCGACGCAGCGTCTTGCCGACCCCGGACCGCGGGACCGAGTCCACGGCGATCACCCGCTTCGGCCGCTTCAGCGAGGGCAGGTGTTGGCGCGCGTAGGCCAGAGCCTGGTCGGCCGTGGCCAGCGGGTCGGCGCCGCGGACGGGGACCACGAACGCGGTCACCGCGTGTCCCCAGCGCTCGTCGGGCAGCCCGACCACGCAGACGTCGTCGATCCCGGGGCAGCGGGCCAGGACGGCCTCGACCTCGTCCGGGTAGATGTTCTCGCCACCAGAGTTGATCATGTCGTCGGTGCGGCCGGAGACCCACAGGTCGCCGTCCTCGTCGGCGATGGCCAGGTCACCGGTGTGGTACCAGCCATCCCGGATGGCCTTGGTGTTCGCGTCCGGCCGCTGCCAGTAACCGCCGAACGCCTCCGGCGAGGCCATCGAGACGATCACCTGACCCTGGGTCCCACGCGCGACCTCCTCGTCGACCGGGGCGCCGACGTCAGGGGCTATCAGCCGTACCCGGGAGAACAGCCCTGCCCGGCCGGCGCAGCCGGGCTTGGCGGCGACGTCGGGCCCGATGGTGAAGGTGTAGATCTCGGTCGAGCCGAAGTGGTTGACGAACGAGGTGGGCGCGACCTGCTCGACCAACTTCTCGGCGAGCGACGGGGTCATGGCGGCACCGGCGTAGGCCAGGTTGTCGAGCGCCCGCGCCTCGCCGAGCCGGCCGGTGCGCAGCAGCGACCAGTAGATCGTCGGCACCAGATACAACGATCCGATGTTCTCGTCGAGGATCAGCTGCATCGACTCGTCGGCGTCGAACGCGGGCTGGCCCACCCACGTGCCGCCGACGACGATGGAGGCGAGCAGGGTGCGCAGGCCCATCGTGTGGAACAGGGGCATCACACCGAGGGTCGCGACGCCCTGCCGCTGCCGGGTCTGCATCACGTGCGCGACGGCAGACTGGTGCTCGGCACGGTGTGTCCGCGGGACACCCTTCGGCTTACCAGTAGTGCCGGACGTGTACAGCATGACGCTGAGGTCCGCGTCGTCCGGGACCACACACGTCGGCTCATCCAGACGGGCTGCGCGCTCGTCGACGGACGCCACGTCGCGCAGCAGTTCGCCCCAGCCGGAAGCGGCGACATGCTCAGCGTGCGCAGGGTCGGCGACCACCAGTCGAACGTCGGCATCACCCAGGCAGTAGCCGAGCTCCTCGATTCCGAAGCGAGTCGACAGCGGCACCGAGACCGCACCGAGCTTCTGTACAGCCAGGTGCAGGCTCGCGAGCTGCTCGCCGCCGTGCATCACCAGGCCGACCCGCGCCCCCGGCTCCACGCCGAGGCTCCGCAGAGCTCCGGCCAGTCGGTCGGTCCTCGCATCCCACTGCCGGTAGGAGAGCCACCTGCCGGTCCCCTTCACCGCTGGTCGGTCGGGGTTGCGCTCGACCGCCCACCGCAGCGTCGTCACCAGGTCCATCGGACCCCCTCATCGTTAGTCTGTTTCAGACCATACGGTTCAGATGATAATATGGGAAGCCCGAGATCTCGCGACCCGAGTACTGAACCGCTAGCTAGGGGTCCCCGGAGGCGAAGCTCCATTACCCTGCGAGGGAAGCGTCCGCGCTGTACATCTGGCCTGCGGGCCGGCATGGCGACGACGGCACAGCCGTTCACCGTCGCCTGGTCGAGGGCGATGCCTCGGCTCGCAACCCGCATTCCTGCGAGCCGCTCCATCGCGTCCACACTGGACGCCGTCTGCCGGTGTTGGGGCGGCGCACGGCAGCCGACACTGGGGTCGTCGACGCACACCCGCTGATCGAGCCGCATCCGCGGCTCAGCGGATCCTCGGGTTTAGAGTCTGCGGTGTACCGACTACCACGAGGGGAGAGCAGATGCGGCTGTCGACGACGTCGTATCTGGTCATGGGCATGATTGCGTTGCGCGGGCCCTCGACGCCGTACGAGCTCAAGCGGGCGGTCAGCCGATCCGTCGGCTACTTCTGGCACTTCCCGCACGCACAGCTGTACTCGGAGCCGGAACGGCTCGCCGATGCCGGATTGCTCGCCCTGGACACAGAAGATCACGGGCGGCGGCGCAAGACGTACTCGCTCACCAGCGAGGGTCGGGCCGCACTCCGCGCCTGGCTGGCAGCACCCACCCCGGAGCACTTCGAGATGCGCGACGTCGCCGAGCTGAAGCTGTTCTTCAACGAGGCAGGCTCCCCGGACGACGTCGAAAAGCTCGCCCGCGAACAGATTCGCCAGCACGAGAGCCGGATCGCCGAGTACGAGGACTTGGTTGCCCGACACGGCCAGGAGCAATGGGCTGAGCCGCGTATGATCACTATCGAGCTGGGGCTTGAGATGGAGCACGCCGCGCTGAGGTTCTGGACCGCGCTGGCTACCGATGACCTCGATCGGCTCCGTCGTGAACGGGCCGAGCGCGACCCGCGCGGCTGACCCGCTCACAGCCGGTGTCACCCGGCCGATGGTGGGGTGATCCAGCTCGGGCAGGTCGGCGACCAGGGCGACCTGACACCAGCAGGCGCAGCGACCAGCGTGTGTAGCCCTGCGGTGGGGCCGAGCAGGCCAGTGCGATCAAGCGGGCTTCGACCTCGCCCTCACGATCGGCGCTACCAGCGGTGTCTCGCGCGGTTTATGGTCGATCGTGGCCAGCACATCGCCGTCGGTCTCGTCGAACCGTTTCGCGATCGATCGGACCGTGTTCTGCGAGACACCGGTCCGTTTCGCGGTCACAGCACGAGCGTCCACCGGGTCGGCGCCCCCAGCTGGTGCTGGGCCGCGGACACCCTGGCCGAGCTCGGCGCGACGGTGGACCTGGCACACCCGTTGGGGGTCACGGCGTTCTCCTACGAGGGTCAAGAACGACGAATGCGACGCCGCGGATCTGGCCGATCTGCTGCGGATGAGTCGCCTGCCGAAGACATGGATCGCGCCGCCTGCCACCCGAGAGCTGTCCGAGCTGGTGCGGCATCGGGCCAAGCTGGTCACGCTGCGCTCGAACCTGAAGAACCAGGTGCACGCGGTGCTCGCCGGCGCCGGCGTCCAGGTGTCGATCAGTGATTTGTTCGGGGTCGCCGGCACCGAACTGCTTGGACGCGTCGAGCTCAAGCCGGCGTGTCGGGCCCGGGTGAACTCCGAGCTGCGGCTGATCAGCAACCTGGGCTGCGAGGTCGAGGGTGTTCACCAAGCTCGCCGCGGGTCGGCTGCGCGCCGGCCCGCGCTATCGGGCCATTCAGGTCATCCCGGGGTCGGGCCGGTGCTCGCGGCGGTGTTCATCGCCGAGATCGGCGACATCACCCGTTCCCCGGGCCCGCGCAGCTGGCCAGCTGGGCCGGCTGACCCCGAAACACCGCGAATCCGACACCACCTTGCACCGGGGCCGGATCACCGAACAGGGTTCCCGGCTGGCGCGTTGGGCCGCTACCGAGGTCGTGCAGCGCGTCCCCGGGCACATCCGCCTGGGCCAGATCCGCGATCACGTCGGCGCCCGACACAACAACCACAACATCGGCGTCCTCGCCGCAGCCCGCCAGCTCACCGAACTGGTCTTCTACGGACTACGCGATCACCACATCCGCTGCCTGCCGCATCCGGCCCCGGCATGAGCAGTCCATACCCTCGGTGGGTGTAGTCCGCTTCTGCTGACGTTCCTTTGTCGTCGGCGTCGGCCCGGCGCTGGTCGCCGAGGCGTGATCGGGGAGCTACGGTGGCCGATGTGACACGGGGTGCTGCCGGTCCGTCCGGTGGCTGAGAAGAAACCCGTCGAACCTGATCCAGGTCGTACTGGCGAAGGGAATGTCACACGGCGCAACGCCGGTCCGTCCGCGTGCACCGTGCGGCATGCCCTTGCCCCCGCACGAGAGGCACGACGCATGACCGACACCGCGCCGCACGAGCCAAGCGCCACCAACCGCGAACCGACCGCGGCCCCACTGGCCGACCAGGTCGTCGTGATCAGCGGCGGTGGCCGCGGGCTCGGCGCCGCCATCAGCCGGGCATTCCTCGATCATGGAGCCCGCGTCGCGATCGGCTATCACTGCAGCCGCGAGGCCGCCGAGGTACTCGCCGCCGAATATCCCGGCCGCGGACTCGCGGTGCCGCTCGACGTCACCGCTCCAGACCAGATACGGCTGGGCGTGGACGCTGCCGCCGAGCACTTCGGTGAGCCCGTCACCACGGTGGTCAACAATGCCCTGGTCAACTTCACCTTCGACGGCGAAGCTCGTCCGAGGGTCCCCGAGCTCGACCCGACCCTGCTCGCCTCCCAGCTCACCGGGTCGGTGTACGGGCCGTTAGCCCTGGTCCAGGCGACGATCCCGGGCATGATCGGGCGCGGGTTCGGGCGTATCATCAACATCGGCAGCAACCTGGTGCAGCACCCGGTCGTGCCCTACCACGACTACACTGCGGCCAAGGCCGCCCTGCTCGCGCTGACCCGCACCTTCGCCCACGACCTGGGGCCACACGGCATCACCGTCAACATGGTCTCCGCCGGCCTGCTGCGCACCACCGATGCCAGCGCGGCCACGCCTGAGACCATATTCGACGCCATCGCCGCCGGCACACCGCTCGGTCGAGTCACGAGCCCCGCCGAACTCGCCGACGCCGTGCTGTTCTTCGCCTCCCCCTGGGCACGGGCAGTGACCGGCCAGAACCTGATCGTCGACGGTGGCTTGGTGAAGGGCTGACAGGTGCCAGAACGCATGGCTCACCTCAACCTGTTCATCCACGGCTGTGGACACCACGGCGCCGCCTGGCGGGCGCCCGGTTCAGCGGTCGAGCGACTCGGCGACTTCAGCTACTATGAGCAGCTGGCCCTCACCGCCGAGCGTGGCCTGCTCGATGCGGTCTTCTTTGCCGACGGGCACTCGATCGTTCTCGCCCTAGTCGTGCTGTCCGGGCACGTTGGTGACAGTCCGGCGCGCCCGTCCGATGATCTTGAGACAGGCGAGGGCCTCCGGGTTCGGTGTGGATCACCACGAAACACGCCGAAGCCCGAGGAGGCCCTCTGGTGATCCACCGTAACGCCCCGCTGACCCCGACCGGCCGGCTGCGCCTGGCCCGGTGTGTCGTCGACGACGGCTGGGACCTGCGCCGCGCCGCCGAGCGCTTCCAGGTCGCCCACACCACCGCCGCCCGCTGGGCCGGGCGCTACCGCCACGGCGGCGAACCCGCCATGAACGACCGCTCCAGCCGACCGCATCACAGTCCTCGCCGCACCAGTCGGGCCGTCGAGGTCGAGGTTTTACGGCAGCGTGATGAGCACAAGATCGGGCCGCTGCGCATCGCCGGCCGAGTGCCGGTCGCCGCCTCGACGGTCCATCAGGTCCTGCGCCGCCACCACAGGCCGCGCCTGTCCGCGTGTGACCGCGCCACCGGCGAACCGGTCCGCCGCTACGAACGAGCCCGCCCCGGCGAGCTCGTCCACGTCGATGTGAAGAAGCTCGGCCGGATCCCCGACGGCGGCGGACACCGCGTCCACGGCCGTGCCGTCGGCCGGGTCAACCAGGCCCGCGCCGGTGGACGTGGCTATCTGTTCCTGCACACCGCCCTCGACGACCACTCCCGGCTGGCCTACACCGAGACCCTGCCCGACGAGAAAGCCGCCACCTGCGCCGAGTTCCTGCGCCGAGCACATGCCTGGTTCGCCGGCCACGGCGTGACCCTCGAGCGAGTGCTCACCGACAACGCCTGGTCCTACCGCAAGACCACCTGGCGCCAGACCTGCCACGACCTGGGCATCGGGCGCCGGTTCACCCGGCCCTGGCGCCCGCAGACGAACGG
>NZ_FOUY01000051.1 GCF_900115005.1 Pseudonocardia ammonioxydans
CACCAAAGGGCCAGTCAGGCGATGAGTCACACCCGCCGCTGCTGATCACCAGCCCATCACTTCCGGACTGGCAGGTCCACCCTCACAGTCAGGCGACCGGTTCGGGGGCGGTGGTCGAACCGGCGTGCTCACGGCGGGGCGAGCGCGTGACGGTGATCGCCGCCTTCCGGGTGTCGGCCGTGACGATCTTGGCCTGCACCTCGGTGCGCGGGATCTCGCGCGACTGACCGTCGTCGTCGGTCACGATGAACGAGTTGTCGGCCAGCTGGCCGATCACGACCACCGGGTCACCGGAGCTGAGGTTGCTGGCGTTCTCGGCGACCGGTCCGAACGCGACCACGTTGAGCCAGAGGGTCCGGCCGTCGCGCCACTCACCAGTGTCGCGGTCCTGGTAGCGCTTGTTGATCGCGAGGGAGAACTGGAGCCGCGCCCGCCCGGTGCGCTCGTGGAACTCGAACGTGGGCTGCTTGCCGATGTTGCCGATGTAGGTCTGGTCGCTCATGGGGTGCCTCCTGAAGGCGTGTCGGGCTGGTTGGTGACGCGGCCCTGCCTCAGTGCGCCGTGGTGGGGCCCGAAGGGGCGGCGGGGGTTCGGCCTGGCCCGAGCGGGTGGGATCGGCCGCCAGGGCGACGAGCAGCGCGAGCTCGTCTCACCCGCTCGGTGTCGGTGCCGGTTCATCGCCGCGACCCCCACCGCGGTGTGCTGACCTTCGGGCGTCTCCACACCGAGCCCCGACACGTATTCGGGGAGGCACTACGGGTGACGAGCCGCTGAACACTCATGCCCCGACCGCCGAGCCCGTGTCGAATGCCCGGCCGCTGTTACCGGGGGTGCCGTACCCCGGCCAGCACGGTCCTGCCCTGGGTGATCGCGTCGTCGACGCCGTAGATGCCCCAGCAGGCCTCGACTTCGACCCAGTCCCCACCCCCGCCACAACCGGCGTGTTCGCCTGCCGGCCCGGCGGGGCACGGTGTCCACTGTTCGGCGATGTAGCCGACGACCTGCCCGCGGGCCCACTGGTCGTAGGTGGCGACCTCGGCGCCCAGCAGGGCCTCGGCCTGCTGGGCGCCGGGATAGATGCCCCCGCATGCGGTGCGCAGCTCGTCGCGGGTGAGGTAGGCCAGTCCGGCCTGCCCGGCGTCCCACGGGTCGGTGAAGCAGCCGACCGGCTCCCCGGCGCGCAGGGCGAGATCGCCGTGGGCGTAGCCGTAGACCGGGACCACGACGGCGTCACAGAACGCGGTCAGGTAGCGGGCGGCCAGCCGCCACCCGCCGCGTTCACACAGTTCCCGCAGCCGGCCGGTGTGGTCCTCCCACGGCATCTGGTGTCGGGCGACGTCGAGCACCAGGTGCCCGACGGTGTCCCAGTCGCGGGGTGACTCGGGTGCGTCGTCGGGCAGGATCCGGACCCGGCCGCCGGGGACCTCGGCAATCTCGATCTCACGCATGTGGGGTTCCTCTTCTCGAGACGACGACCGGGGCGGCACCGTGTGCGGTGCCGCCCCGGTCGGGAGCTGGTCGTGGGGTCAGTGCCAGACGACGTCGCGGGTCTGGTCGCGGGCGAACAGGGCGACCTCGCGCAGCACGGTCAGCCGGTCCTGTAGGTAGCCCGCGGAGCGGCCGCAGTCGTACTGCGTGCCGGCCGTGTTGAGGTAGCGGGCCGGTACGCCCGCGTCGGCGGGGGCCAGCGCCAGGGCCAGCTCGACGCGGCCGAGCATCTGCTCGGCGTCGAGGTCACCAAACAGGGGCGTGTCCTGCTCCGGGGGCGGTGCGGCGGGTGCCGGCTCGTCGACGTCGTCGGCACCGAGTTCGGCGACCAGGCCGAGCGCGCGCAGCAGCAGCATCGCGTGGCGCCTGCTGACATTGAGGCTGGGTTCGGTGTCGGTGCTGTAGTGCACGACCACGAACGGCCGGTAGGCGTGCTCGCCGCAGTCCGGGTCGGTGCAGTACCGGTAGTGGTCGGCCAGCCCGGCGGTGGCGGCGTCGTAGTCGGCGAAACAGCGCCGGTCGGTCGACGGATATGCCGAGCACTCGATGCTCGCGCCCAGCTCTACCGGCCCGCCGGCAGGCTGGTCGGGGCAGAAGGTGACAGACATGGCAGGCCCTCCCAGAAGGCGTGACGGACCGGGCACCGGCCCGGGTAGGCCGGGTCAGTAGTCGTTGGACAGGGCGGCGTACTGCTCGGTGGTTTCGAACCGGTCGTGCAGCGGGATCGCCGACCCGCCGCAGCCCAGGTGCGCGGACAGGTTCCGGAACCGGGAGTCACTGCTGTAGATGAACGCCCCGGAGGCCATCGGGCCGACCCGATCGGGTCGGGTCAGGTCGGGGGCGGCGATCCCGTACATGCCGGCCCGTGCGATCAGCCGCACCGCCGGCGCGTTCTCGTCGGGGGCGATCACGGCGCCGCCGTAGTAGTCGACGAGGTCGCCGACCAGGGTCACGCGGGTGACCCGCCCGGACAGCCCGCCGGCGGAGTAGTCCGCGCCATCGGCGGCGCGCAGGACGCTCACGCGCAGGCCACGCCGACCGTTCTGCGTGCTCGTGTTCGACGTCGTGGTGATCTGGTTCATCGAGGACCTCCAGGTCGTGTCGGGCTGGTGGGTGACGCGGCCCTGCCTCAGCACGCCGGGGTGCGGCCCGAAGGGGCGGCGGGGGTTCGGTGCTGGCCCGAGCGGTGTGGGAACCGCCTGCGGCGGTCCGAGCCCCCCGGCGAGGCGTGTCCCACCCGCTCGGTGTCGGCGCCGGTTCATCGCCGCGGACCGCACCCCGGTGTGCTGACCTTCGGGCGTCATCCACCGAGCCCCGCCACGCCGGGGGCGTGCACCCGCCGTGGCGGCCGCGCCCTATCGGGGTGTGGCGGTGTGGCCGCGGGCGATGGCCAGCAGCGCCTCGGGGTGGGTGAACCAGGCGCGCACGACGTCGAGGGCGTCGCTTCGGTGGAAGTGGGCAGCGACCCGCTCGAGGCCCTCGGGGATGCGCTGGTTGATCTCGCCGATCAGGTCGCGGATCGGGTAGTCGAACCCGTCGCCGCCGTAGAGCTGGGCGTATTCGGCCAGCGCCAGGTGCTCGAACAGCTCGCGGTCACTGAGCGCGAGCACCGCCCCACGGGCGGCCGGAGCGGGGAGCTGGTAGATCGTGGCGTCGTTGAGCGTGACCTGCAGCGGCGGGTTGTCCGGGTAGGTCTCGGCGAGGTCGGTGGTGTCGATGCCGACCCGCAGCGTCGGGCCGGGCGTCCAGTACACGCTGACCAGCGCCCCGCCCACCCCGATGGCGGGGCGTTCGTCGTCGCAGGTCTGCGACCAGAACTGCGCCTGGCGATTGATCTGGTGGTGCTGGTCCTGGGTGGCGGTCATTGACGCGGTCTCCTTGATCTGCTGAAACGACCAGGGCGGGGCGGGTGTGCGTGCACACCCGCCCCGCCCCGTGGTGGTGAGAGTCAGTCGGTCTGCTCGTCGGGGGTGGCCGCGACGGAGCAGGAGTCGGGCTCCTCGTCGGCGTCGGCTGCGGTCTCGGCGGTGTCGTCACCGGGATCGGACCCGAGTTCGGGGTCAGTCACCTCGCCGGCCTCGTCCGGCCCGGCGGCATCGGCGCCGTCGGTATCGGCGTCGCCGGTGTCGTGGTCGGTGCTGGTGGGCTCGGCGTCGGGGTCGAGGGCGAGCTGTTCGACCTCGGACAGCGGGTAGCCCCACGCGCGCAGCTGCGCGAGGTACTGCTGGGTGGCCCGGTCGGCGCTGCGCCAGTTCCCGCGGTGGGTGCCGTCCTCGTAGGCGGCCAGCACCATCGCCAGCGACAGCATCGTGGCGCGGGCCCCGCTGGCGGCGCGGGCCGCTTCGGCCAGCGGGTTGGGCTGGCCGTTGTAGTAGCCCCACCCGGCGGGTACCTCGAGTCCGAGCAGCTCGCAGGCCAGGGCGTTGCCCGTCTCCATCGCCCGGCGCAGGGCGTGGGCGCCCTGCCCGAGCTCGGCGGCGACGTAGATCGCAGCGCCCTTGGGCGCGGCCTTCTTGGCCAGCAGCTCGGCCAGCCAGTCGCGCCGCACGCTCTGGGCGGAGTCCCACTCCTTGTTGTTCGCGATCACGCGGCGCCGCTCGAGGCGTGCTGCTTCCTTCTCCCGGGCCTCGCGGGCCGCGCGGTCCTCGTCGCTCTCCCCCGAGAGGGCTGTGGCGGCGGCGCCGGTATGGGTGCGCATGCTCTCGCACAGCGGGGCGTGCCCATGGGCCGCGGGGTCCAGGCACAGCCAGCGGTACCGGGCTTCGGGTGGCTGGCCGTAGGGGCGGATGATCCGCACTTGCGCGGCGTGGCCTGGGCAGCTGCGGTGGGCTTCTTCCTCGAGGGCGGTGTCTTCCGGGTCCTCGGCGGTGGGCCGCAGCCGATACAGCTCGGTCGCGGCGTCGTAGCGGTCGTCGTCGCGGTCGATGACGAGCAGCACCCCCGCCGCGGCCAGCTCGGCGGCTGCGGCCGCGTACACCTGCTGCTCAGCGCGTTGGTCGCGCAGCCGCTGCGCGACGTGGCGGAACTGCGCCGGTTCGTCTACCGCGGCCCGGGTGAGCAGCTCGACGGCGTCGTCGTCGTCTTCGAACTCGGCGATCACCGACATCTGCACCAGGTCGAGGTCGTAGCTGGACCCGATCGCGACCGCCCGCTTGCTCTGGGCGGCCTGGGTGGTCTGGCGGACCCGGTCGGCCTTGGTGCGGGTGGCCTTGGCGATCTCGGACGCCTTGAGCCCGAAACCGAGCAGCTGCTGGTGGGCCGCGACTTCCTCACTGGCAGAAATGCTGCGGCGGTGTTGGTTCTCTACGAGCTGCTCGACGATCCGGGCGGCCTGCCCGGCTCGGTAGTCGTCGGTGTCGGTATCTGCCTCGTCGCCGTCTTCGGTGGCCGGTTCGGGGGAGATGATGACCGGCACCTGGGTCAATCCGGCGCGGACTGCGGCCAGGGTGCGGCGCTGGCCCTTGCGCACTACCAGGGTGCCGTCGCTGGCGCGGCGGCGGACGGTGATCGGTTCGCGTACGCCGTGGTCGCGGATCGAGGCGCAGAAGTGCGGGTCGAGGTTCGCCTCGAGGCGGGTGTTGACCTCCAGTTCGAGTGTGTCCGGGTCGACCAGGGCCAGCCGGCCGAACGCTGCGGCGTCGAGCACGGCTGTGTCGGTGGTCGGGGTCGGATCTGCGGTCATCAAAGACCTCCCACGATGGGTCGGCCCGCCCCGGGCCACGTGCACGCGTGGCCGGGGCGGTGCGGCCCCCGAAGCCCGGGGGCGCACCACGTGGCTCGGGCAGCTGTGTCCCCGGTCCGGCGGGGGTTCTGCCGTGGTCGCCCCGGTGTGGACCCGCCCCGGGTATCCCGGCTCGCGCCCGGTGTGGTGTGCGGGCGGGTTCACCCGGGGGGACCCCGCGGCAGGTTCATCGACGTGGCCGGGGGCAGAGCTGCCAGCGTGTGCCCGCCCCCTGTGCGGGGGCGGGCACCGGCTCGGCTACCCCCGCCCGGGGCGACGTCCGCAGTCGGCGCAGCGCCCGGTCCGCAGGTGGAAGTGGATCGAATCGCAGTGCGGGCACGGCTGCTGGAAGCGGAACTGCACGCAGTCACCACGCGGGGGGATCCAGACCTCCGCGTCGTCCTCGCCGTCACCGAGGGGCCACCAGTCCCGCTCGGCAGCCGGGTCGTCCGGTGCCGGGGCGGGTCGCTGGCTGCTGCGGCCGGGGCCCGCCGCGGGGGTGAGGTGGCCGGCGGCGATGAGCACGCCCACCATCTCGCGGGCAAGCACGGCGTGGCCCGGAGAGCTGCCCTGGGTGAGGTCGAGGTAGTCGGTCAGCGCCCGCACCGCGGGAGGGACGTGGAGCTCGGTCGGGTTCGTGAGCACGGAGAACCTCCGGTTCGTTCGGGGGTGTTGCCCGGTCAGGGCGTTGCAGGGTGGTTGTGTCCGTGCGGGCAGACCGGCTGGTGTGCGTGGGGGCACTGGTGTGGCGGCACCGCCGTGAGGTCCGTGGTCGCCGCAACCTCGGCCACGGCCCTGGTCAGGGCCGGGAGCAGTCGGGGGTGCACCCGTAGCTGCACGTCCGTGTACAGCGGGGGGCGGTCCCCGGTGCCGGGCTGACCGGCCAGGTAGGGCGCGAGAGCAAGGTGAACCTGACTGATCCGGAAGCGCTCGAGCGCACCCCGGTGCGGGTGCGCGGTGGTCAGCCTCAGTGCGGGCAACCGCGAGGACGTGGAGGTGGTGACGGTGCCGGGCAGCACGGCCAGGTGCTGCTCGGCCTCGGCCACGATGGCGGTCTCGGCGGCGGCGAGGGCGTCGGCGGCGCGCCGCCATGCCCGAGCCGCCGGGCGAACATGGCGGTAGGCGGTGATCAGTCGGCGGCGCAGGTCCGCGGCGATCCGCTCGGCGGGCCTGCCGGGATCGACCGTCACCTGGGCGCGTAGGGCGGCCAGGTCGGGTAGGTCCGGTACGTCGCGGGCGTCGGCGGGCTCGGCGCAGCGCACGATCAGCCGTCCGGTCTGCGGGCCGTAGCCGCGCATGTGCAGGTCCAGGAGGTCTCCGCTGGTGCTGCACAGCTGGACACGACCGGCGTCCTCGGCGACCCGCCAGGTCTGCTCGTCGAGCGCGGTCAGCGCGGCCGCGACCCGCGCGGCGACCGCACCGACGTCGCTTTCGATGGGCTTCACGCGCTCACCTGCCCGGCCTCGTGCGCCGTCGCGGCATCGGTGGCCAGCAGTCCTGCCCTGCGCAGCCCGGCGGCCACACCTGCGGCCAGATCGGTCACGGTGAGCACCCCGAGTTGCGGGTCGCGGTCGCGGGTCAGGGCCCGTTCGAGGGCCTGGTCCAGCGCGCGGCAGCGAGGTAGGACGCGATCACAGTCGCGGTCGGGTCGGCGCTGGTCGGGTCCGGTCCGGGATCGACGCGGGCGGCGAGCGCGTCGAGCGGCGCGCCGTCGAGTGGCTCGTCGTCGTCGACCTCGACATCGGTCAGCCCGATCGCCTCGAACGCCAGCTCGAGATGCTGGGTCAGGTCGGCGCCGCAGATGCTGCCGGCGTCGGCCTCGCGCAGCTGGGTCCAGGCCACGAACAGCCCCAGGATCCACTGTTCCGCCGCCGTAGTCGTGCTCAGCTGCCACGCGATGTGCTCGGCCGGGTTGGCCAGTGCGAGCAGGGCGTCGCGCTGGCGTCGGCTGGCCGGGGCGGTCGCGAGCGTGCGGTGGCGGCTCAGCACCGGCAGCACGCTCTCCACCGCTGTGCTGTCGGTCAGTCCGGTGTCGGTGAGCTCGCCGTGCCGGTTCCACGCGCTGTAGGCCCACCCGATGCGCTGACCGTCGTGCTCGTGCGGGGCGAACCACACCCGGGCGCCGGTGTCGGCGGAGAACAGGAACCGGGCATCGCTGTCGCCGGCCTGGGTCAGGTGGTCCGGGTCGATGCCGCGGATCGAGAAGATGCGGCGGACATCAGCCAAGGTCGTCATCAGCGGTCGTCCAATCTGGTCGGTGCAGCAAAGGGCAGCGCCCCGAGCCCGAGGGGAGTCGGGCTCGGGGCGCGTGGTGTGGGGAGAAGGTCAGGCCGCGGGTGCGTGCGGTGTGGGCCGGTAGACCTGCGCGACGTGGACGGTGTGTCCGTCCGGTGCCCAGGGCGCGCCGGCGACCGCAGCGGGCATCACCTGCCACCCGGCCTGGCGCAGGGCCGCGGTCGCGGACCGGGCCATCTGCTCGCTGATCCCGCCGCGGGCCGGGCCGGGCGGGGCGTGCACGAGCTGCGTCCCCTCGGCCGGGTCGTCGATGTAGATCAACCCGGCCGGGCGGTTCCACTCGGCGCAGATCGGCCGGGTGGTGGACACGAACCCAGAGGTGGGAGGGCCTGCCGCGACCGTGCGGTGCAGCGTGGTGATCCGGTCGCGCCACGCCAGGCCGGTGACGGCCGCGACCGTGGCCGGGTCGGCGAGCACGGTGTCCAGGCGTGGCAACGAGTCTGCGGGCACATACACGGCCCCGGAGCTGTCGCACTCGCCGGTCCAGGTCCCCAGATCCGGAGCGTGCAGCGCGACCGTGCCGAGGAATTCCTCGTAGGGTTCTTCCCAGGCCAGCCAGGTGGCGCCGGGCGCGACCTCACGCAGCAGCGCCGGGAGGTGCTCGCTGGCCACGGCCCCGACACCGCCCCGGGTGCTGGTGTAGGTGGCGCCGAGGTAGATCCCGGCCCGCTGGCCGTCCGGGTCGTCGTCGACACACACCAGCTCGTGATCGTCGAACAACGCCGCCAGCGGGGTCGCCTCCACAGAGGGGAGGTCGACCACGCTCACCGCGACCTCGACCGCACTCACGCCGCCACCTGCTCGGCCGGGGTGGTGCCCGCCTCGGGCTGGGGGTCGCGTTTGCCGTCGAACGGCGCGATCGGGGCGAGCTCGTCGACGATGTCGCGCGCGACGCGCAGCACGGTGGTGGCGGCGGCCCGCACCACGTCCATGTCGCCGTCGGCCCAGCCCATGACGTAGGCGTCGGTGTAGGGCTCGGAGTCCAGCCCGAACGCCTTGCACACGATGTGGGCCACCGACTCGGCCTCGGTCTCGCCGCGGCCGCGGTGCTGCACCGGGGCCACGAAGCTGACCTGGTCGAGGTGCCCGCACCGGATGTGCGCGAGCTCGTGGATGGCGGTCTTGATCCGCTGGGCGTGGCTGACGTCGTCACGCACCCGCACCAGCCGCGTGCCCGCCCCGGCGACGGTCACCCCGTTGGCCGTACCCAGGTAGTCACTGCCGGGCTCGGCGAGGGCGTAGTCGTAGCCCTCGGCGCGGATCATGGCGACCACGTCGTCGTAGATCCCGGTCGGGTCGTCACCATCGAGCAGGACCGCCTGCTTGCCGCCGTGCAGCTTCACCTGGCGCCGCACCTGCACGGTGGGCACCTCGTAGTTGTCGGCCCACGGCACGATCGGGGCGGTCTGGGACAGCTCAAAGGTCCGCTCGAACTTCCAGCGCATGACCACCACCGGCAGCCGGTTCTGCGCGTCGCGCACGATCTTGCGGCCGGTGCGCTGCTCGTAGTCGGTGACCTCGTCCTCGCGCAGCCGCCGCTTGACCGGCGCCCAGATCTTGAACCCGGTCTCGCCGGCCATCACGGTGCGCTTGTGCTTGCGCCAGCCCGAGGTCCCGTCGTGTGCGCCGTAGGCCATGAACATCCGCGGCTCGACCCCGCGCTCGGCCGCCTGTGTCATGAGCAGGATCTGGTTGCCCAGCGAGTAGCGCGCGCCCCACTCGGCGACGGTCTCGATGAACTCCAGCCACTCGACCGGGTCGGCGGCCAGGCGCTCGAGGCGGGCCATCATGTCCTCGTGCGCAACCTGCATCGCCTCACGACGTGCCTGCAGCTGCTCCTCGGTCGGCGCCGGCCGCGCACGCTTGCGCGTGCGGGTCTTCGCCGACTTCCGGGTGCGGGTGGTGGTCTGTCCCATGAGGCTCCGATCAGACGAATCAACCGCTCCCACCGGCCCCTGGGGAAGTGGGGCCGGTGGAAGCCCCACCGCGGTCGCGGTGGGACGTGACTCGCCCGCAGCCCGGCGGGCGGCGCGGCGGGGCCGCGCGCTCGCCCGACCGGCGTGACACCACCCTGCGATCCACAGGTGAGGTGGTCTCGGGAGCTGGTGGTGTCACCCGTGTCGGGTGGGCACGGCGCGGCATCGTCGGGGAAGCCGCCCGAGGGGGCTGCAGAGTCACCACGGCCCACCTCGCCCGCGGTGCGGCTACGCCGGACCCTGCCCATGACTGGAACCCGTCAGGCCGCCGGGTAGGCGGATCACCTGCCGGTCTTCCAGAAGTTGCGTGCCCGCTCGTCGGCGGCACGGTCCTGGGCCTCGATACGGGCCAGGTCGGCGCGGAGCTGCTTCGACTGGTTTTCGAAGTAGCTGTGCCTGCGACGCTCGTCGGCGGCGATGAGTCGCTTCTCCTCGTTGTTGCTCATGGTGTGGTCCTCCGGGTCGGGTCAGCGCTGACCGGCGATCAGCGCGTACAAGCAGGTGAAGTGGGAGTGCGGCCGGGTGTGGTGATCACCGCGCGCGTCCCCGTGCCATACGCACGACCGCCCAGGCCACCTCGGTGATGGCGGCATCGTCATCGGTGTCGTATGGGGCCGCGTCGTAGCGGGCCGCGGCGTCGAGCAGGTCCTGGTCACCGACCGATCGGGCCAGCGCCGCCGCGCACTCCTCGGCCGCGTGCTCGCACGGCTCGGCGGGGGCCGTGATCCCGTCTCCGTAGCAGCCTGCCGTTGCCATCCGGGCACGGATGAACGCCGGGGTCAGATCCGCAGCGGTGATCACGTCGTGTCGTCGATCGCCCTGCCTCGACGGGCCGGTGGGCGGTATCCGGTCTCCGGTCGGTGGGGATGTGCTGGTCATGGGGGGTGCTCCGTCCCTGGGGGTCAGTGGGTGGGCTGGGAGGCCCGGGGTCGTCAGCCCCGGGCCTCCCAGCCGTGTCGGCGGGTCAGAACCGGGTGAGCAGTCCGCGAATCGTGTCCGGGGTGGCGGCGCTCGCGGCGACCTCGCTGACCAGCCGTGGCAGCAGCGCGGCCGGGTCGGCGGTGGTGGCGCGCTCGGCCGCGACCGAGGCGTGGGCACCGTCGCCGTGCAGCAGCGCGGCCAGGGCCAGGTAGGCGGCCGGTTTCGCCGACCACGGCGCCGGGGTCTCCCGGACCAGGGATTCGAGGACGACCCGTATCTGCGAGGTGTGCTCGCGCAGCTGCTCGACCACTGCCCGCTGATCGGTCAGGGCCGCGATCAGGCGAACGACCAGCTCGTCATCGAGCTGGTGGCGAGCGTGGTACTCCGCGACGGTGGCCGCCAGCGACGCCGGCACTCCAGTCGTCAGCGTCGTGTGCTTGGTGAGCAGCTGCGCCCGGCGGGCCAGCGTGACACCGTCGACCGGGGTCAGGGTCTGCTCGATCGCCTCGCGGTCGGGCAGCATGACCTGTTCGGTCCACGCCATGTGTGCCGCGACCGTGGGGTGCGGCTCCGGGACGGTGCCAGCGTCGCCGCACCCGTGGTCGAGGCAGCGCCACCGATCACCGCTGCGGGTGCCGGTGGTGTGGATGGCGCCGGTGACCTTGACTCCGGCCGCGGTCAGGACCAGCCGCGCATCCCGGAAGACATCCTCTCGGGGATCCCTGCTGACCACGACGAGCAGTGCGCTGTGGCGGTACTCGGCCGGGAGGGCCCGCACCGCCTCGGCTGTCGCCGACTCGATCTCCCCGACCCCAGGCAGGTCGGTGCGCAGCACAGGGCCCATGCGGGTGCTGCCGCCCGCGAAGGAGACCAACACCAGCGACTCCGACGGGTGGAAGGTGAGCGTGCACGCGACCATGGCGACAAGATCGCCGGGGCTGGTGATCCGAACAGAAGATGGGGTGGTCATGGCAAGGGCCTCCTCGAGGTCAGGGCTGGTCGGTGTGACGCGGCCTGCCCGAGCGGGCCGGGGTGGGGTCCCCGGCAGGGGAGCGGCGGGAGTGGGCGGCTCCTACGCGGCGGGGTGGGAACCCGCCTGCGGGTCCGAGCGACAGCGAGGCCTGTCCCACCCGCCCGGATCGGGGCCGGCCGCTATCGGCGCCGCAGCCCCACCGCGGTCTGCTAGCCTGCCAGCGATCACCCCCCGACCGGCCCGGGCTCGAGATGCTCGGCACGGGCACCCGAGCTTTCCCCCGGTGCGTCACGCAATGCGCGACACTGACCCCGGCCCCGGAGGGGGCGGGGCCAGTGGGGGAAGGGGTTGTCATCGACACGATCACGGCATGGGCGAGCCCAGGGCTGGTCACCGACACCGCCGCCGCGCCGCCGCGCCGGGTCGCCTACGTGACCGTGACCTTCGCGGTCACCGTCACCACCGGTGATCCGCGCCCCGGCGCGGAGCCGGTCGACGCGCTCACCGCGGCACTACTCGGGCGGGGTTTCACCCTGCTAACCAGCGACGACCCCCTCGACGAGATGCAGTCCGTGCCGGAGCTGTCGCCGTGGTGGTGCGAGCTCGCGGCGAACCAGCTGCGGATCGCGGCCCCCGGTGAGCTGTTCTACGACGGCGACCTCGGCGCGGGCGTACCCGAGCAGTGGCATGCCACCGCCCGGGCCCGCGGCCGACTCATCGTCCTGGCCGCGACCCAGCTCGACCTGCACCGCCCCGACCGCGGCGAGCAGGCTCGCCAGGCACAGCAGGCCGGGCGCCTGGTGGCCACGCAGGTCCCGATCCGGCCGCGCGGCGCGTAGCGACGTCCGGCTCCAGCTCACCTCATCCGATGTCGAACTTTCGTTCGAGCAGCGGTAGGGTTGCTGCGGCTCGTCGGGCGTGGGGGAAGCACGCTTGGCGAGCTTTCTGGCCAGGGGATCGCAGGGAGCGTGGTCGTGGTGGGCGAGAACCGTCGCTATGAGCGATACGCGAGGCCGGTCGATCCGGAGACCGAGACGGAAGCGTCCGCGCTGCGTACGATCGCCGGCCTCCTCGAGGGCGGCACCGCGCTGATCACTGACCGCCGACTGGCAGGACGCGTCGCGGAGATCTTCCGAGCTACCGCGGTGGAGCTGTCCGCGGGCCGGCCGGTGCCGCTGCCGGTGCGTCGCAGCGTGCGTCGCACCGCCGACACGGTGCGGGGCCTGCTCGATCCTCGCCGCCGCAGCGAGGGCGGCGGCTGATGCGGGCCGAACAGGAACGAGCCGCCGCCCGGCTACGCGACGAGCGTGCACTCGTGGTCGAGTTCGCCCAACGACTGCGCAAGCGCGCCGTCCACGGCACCTACGCCGGCCTGCGCGGCCAGGACGTCGGCCTGACCATGGCGGCGATGCTCGACAGCATCGCGCTCGTCCTTGACCAGGTCCCCGAACAGGTACGCCGCGACGCCGTCGCCGCCGCCCGCCACGACCGAGACGGCCCCGACGGACCGAACGACCCGCGCCGTAACCGGAAGGGCCTGACCAGCGGCGACGGTCACTGACCCGCGCCGGAAGATCCGGTCTACGTGGGCTGATCACTGCCGTTGCTCCTCCCGAACGCCTCGTCCTACAAGGCCGGGTGCAGGTGCTTACATGGAGCGGTACTGGCTGGCCATCCCGTCAAGCAGGTTTGCCGCTTCTCGCCCTCTGAGCGCGGGCTCGTGGTACTGCGTGAACAGGCGACGGAAGTAGTCAACATCCTCGGGGTCGTCTATGTCGGCAGCTCCGACCTCGAGCCCGAGGACGACTACGTCGTCGTAGATGTGAAACCCTCCGGCGGTCAGCGGCTCGGATACCGGCCGGCTCATCGGCAAAATGCGCAGGTCGACGTGGGGCACTTCTGTGATTGAGCGAAGTGCTTCGAGTTGCTCGACCATGAGCGCTGATGAACCCAGTTGGACCCGCAGCGACCCTTCGGTCTGCACGAGGCGGTAGTGACGGTCGGTATCGGCAAGCATGGATCGCAGACGCTCCCGACGGTCTGCCACCGCTGGATGACTTTCAGGCACTTGCATTGCCAATGCGGCATAGGCGGGCGTCTGGAGAAGTCCCAGCACCATCCCGGTCTGGACAGCGTCAACGGTCTGCGCTGTCCCTTCGATCCGGCGCCATCTCTGCTGGGAGTGCAGGGTGTTTCCTCGCTGGATGACAAGGCGCCTATCCGTTCGACGCTGCTTAGCCTCGGTCACAGCCTGTTCAATCGAGGCGAGCGTCTCGGGTGCGGCCTCGTACACGAGGCACAAGGTCCGGACGATCACCTGGTCAGGTAGCTGCCCCCCTCGTTCAACGCGAGAGATCACCTGTTGGGTGATGGGCTCACCTGAGGAGTGAAGCCGTGTCGCGGCTTCCGCGGCCTGTGGCTGGGTCATTCCCGCGTCGATGCGCAGCGATCGCAGGGTCCGCGCCCAGCTCGGCCGCTCGGCATCGTTGCGGGAAGCAGGCATTCGGCTCCTTATCTCGTCAGCTGCCTGTGCAGCTCGGGGTGGCGATGCCACCAGCTTGTCACTGGCTCGGCGACCTCCCAGCACGCGGTGATCTCTCGCCTGGCCTCCCGGAGCAGGCGCGGCGCGCTCTCGGCACCGAGGAAAGCCCCTTGGGAGTCGTAGTGCATTCGTGCCAGATCTCGGTCGTTGATAATCCAATAGTCGAAATCAAGCAGCTGCGGAACGGGATGTTCTCCTGTTCGAAGGATCCGAATATCCTCCCCTGCTGTCACGTTCTGCAAGTAACCAAACTCGATCGAGTATCGTTCGTAGTCGGTCAACTGAGCTGAGAGAATCCGAACTCGCCGGCGAGCCTGGCCGTTGTTGCGCTCGCTCCGCAGGTCCTCGAGCGTCTCACATCGGTCGCTGGATACAGGCTCAGGCGCCCCGGCCTTCCATGCATCAAAATCGCCGCCGTCAGACGCGACGTGGTAGGCAGGCAGCCTCTCCATCCGGGTCAGCACGTCGCCAGGGCCCGAGTAGCGCTCAAGGATAAACGCGCCCAGGCTCGGGAGGTACTCAACCATTCAAATCACCGCCAGCTCTTGAGCGGAAGTACGGCCAATCTGTTCGCCGCGCCCGACAAGATCTCCGAACAACGCGAGGATGCTCACGTCAGTTACTGCGGTCGTGATGACGTAACGCCGCCCGGACAGGAGAGCCTCCCCGGCAACGCCCCGAGTGCGGTCAAGCAGACTGTTGGACTCATCCAGCAGCCCCTCGGGCACCCAGCCGACCACCTCGCCAGAGGCGAGCAGGTGCGTGAATGCCTCCCGCTCGGCGAGTGAGGTCTGCTTAGAGATCAGATACCTCCCGCCAGGGTCGATATCGAGCTCGTGCACTGATGGGCAGTCCCACTTGTTAGGGCAGTCGTTGGCGGTGGTGAGCAAGGTTCTGACGTGCATACGGGCTCCCTCCGTTGACGCGCGGCCCTTCAAGTCTGACCCCAGAGATACCGCAGGTCAACTTGCGTACGCAATATAAGATTGCGTATGATGAGAAGGACCTCGGCCGGTGTTGCAGCACCGGCCGAGGCGTGGATCGCACGACCCCCAGCCTTCGAGTTCCGAGGAGTACGACCCATGTCCAGGATCCCAGGGGGCCCTTCGCGGCCCGATCTTGCCCCGCTTCCGCACCGGCATCTGGCGGTTGCCACCTCCGATCCCTCCGCTGCGACGTCGCCGATGTCGGCGGTGGGGGAGTCGGTGCCGATGACGGCGGTCGAGGACGGTCTGGCGCACGAGGTCGGCGCGGAGGATCTGAGCGCGGGCAGTGAGGTCGGCCGGTATCGCGCGCTGTGTGGGGCGGTGATCGGTCCGGCGGCGTTGACGGTGCCGGCCGGTGCGCCGTGCCGGAGCTGCGCGGTGGAGGTGGCGCCGCCCGGCCCGGAGGCTGCGGGGGTGGATGCGCGGCGGTCGCGTCGCGCGGCGGCGTCGTGGCTGCGGGCGTTGCGGGCGCGCACGGCGCGTCGGGACGCGGGGGCGACGCTCTCGGGGGTGGCTGACGATGTGGCCGCTTAAGTCGGCGGAGAAGGTGCGCGACCAGGCCGAGCAGCTCAGCCTCGAGGCGCAGCGGGCGGCCCGGGTACGGGCGCTGGCCACGAATCCGGACGTGATCGCGCTGCAGGTCGAGCGGGTCCGCACGCAGGTGGACTGGTTGATGTGGTCCGGGATCGTGCTGGGGATGGCGTTCTGCATGACCAACGTGCAGGCCTTCGCCGCGGGGGATGCGGCGGAGTGGTCGTTGCCGTGGTTGGCGGCGTGGCTGCTGGATCCGATGGTGTCGTTGGTGCTGATCGCGGTGATCCGGGCCGAGCAGGTGACGGCGCGTTGGCAGGTCGCCAGCACGGCGTGGGCGCGCCGTACGCGGTGGGCGACGTTGGGCGCGACGTATGCGATGAACACCTGGGAGGCGTGGGCCGCGGTCGCTCCGTCGGCGATCGTGCTGCACTCGGTGCCGCCGCTGGTGGTGTTCGTGGCCTCGGAGGCCGCCCCCGGCCTGCGGGATCGGCTCACCGCCGCGGTGTATGCCGCGGCCGCAGCGGACCCCTCCCTGCGCGCGGCCCCGGTCACGGTGGGCGAGGTGGTGGCCGCAACCGAGCAGCTCGCGACGCCGCAGGAGGAACCCGCAGCGATCGCTGAGGGCACTGAGGAGACCTCCACTGCCCCGGACGTGCAGCAGGATGAGGAGGCCGCGGAACCCCCGCCCGTGGCCCAATGGGAGCGCGCCGAGCTTCTGGACGCGGGTCCGGAGGCCCGGATCGAGCAGGTGATGGATCTGCTGCGCGCTGGTCTGGTGCCGGGTCAGGACCTGACCGGTGAGCAGGTCGGGTTGATCTTCGGACAGTCCCAGCGGCACGGGCGTCGTGCTCTGCAGGAGGCCCGTCGTCGTCTCGGGCCGCGGCCCGACCCCTTGGTCGACGAGGTCGTGGACGAGGTGGTGCCGTCGGGCGGCGAGCTGGTGCTGCTCAGCACGGATCGTCGGCTGGAGGTGGGAGCATGACCGGCCCGGAGCTGCGCAGCGTGGCCCTGGACGAGTGCCCGGATGCCGCCGGGGTCGAGTACGCCCCGGCCCCTGACGCCCCTGCCGAGGTCGAGCCCGGTGGTGGCCGGGGGTCCTGGCCGCAGATCCGGGCGACGGCGGCCCGGTGGGCGGCCGCGTCGTGGTGGTGGGGGATCGCCCCGGTGCTGCGCGCGACGGTGTCGTCGTCGAGCTGGTCGCACCTGGTCGAGCGCGCGGCCCCGGTCCTGTGCGGGGGGCTGGTCCAGCTCACCGGGATGGTCTCTCTGGTGCTGGGCACTGCGCTGCTGTGCTGGCCCTCGGCGACGTCGACCGGAGTGGGCTGCGTGCTGCTCGCTGTCGGGGTGGTGCTGGGGCTGTATCGCAGCTGGCTCGGTGCTGGCGCGGGCGCCGCGCTCGGGGTGGGTCTGCTGTTTCTGCCGGCCTTGGCCGCGGCGGTCGCTGGTGGTGTGCTCGCGGTGCTCGGGGCCGTGGTGCTGGCGGCGCCGCTCGTGCGGCTGGCGTATCCGCACAGTGTGCGGGGCCGGGTCCGGTCGGGGTTCGGCTCGACGGGCTGGGCGGGCTGGTGGGACCGCCACCGGCATCTGTCGGCGCACGCGGTCCGCTCGGCGGCGGTGGCGACGCGGCCCAGCGTGGCCGCCGAGGTCACCCCGGCGGGGGTGGGCGCGCGCCCGGCCCCGGGCCGGGTGGAGCGTCTGCCGGTGGCCCAGTGCGGGACCTGGCTGGGCCGGTCGGTAGTCGGGCCGGTGCTCGACTCCGACTGCTACGCCGCGCACCGGGATTCGATCGGGCAGATCGCGCCGCCGCAGACCGGCAAGACGGCCCTGATGGGCCACCACATCCTCGATCACTGCGGGCCGGTGCTGGTGACCTCGACCAAGGTGGATCTGTTCGAGCACTGCGCCGGGGTCCGCGCCCAGCGTGGAACGGTGCAGTTGTTCAACCCGGAGGGCCTCGGCGATCTCGGGTCGTCGGTGTGGTGGTCGCCGATCGCCGGGTGTGCGCACCCGCAGACCGCGGCCGAGCGGGCCGGGCTGATGGTGGGGGCGACGACCTCGGGCGAGGACGACGGTGACCGGTGGGACGACTGGTCGGCCAACGTGCTGACCGCGCTGCTGATGGCCGCCGACATCGCCGGCCGGGACATGCACACGGTGGCGGACTGGGTGTTCCACCCGACCAGCGATGCCCGCAAGGGCGGTGCGGCCGAAGCGCTGGCCATCCTGCATCGGGCTCCGACCGGGCAAGTGCCGCCGGGCACGGTGCAGTCGTTGCGCAACGTGTTGTCCGGCGAGGCCACCAAGACCCGCGATTCGATCTTCCTGACGCTGTCGCGGGCGGTGCAGTTCATGACCGACCCGCAGATCGCGGCGCTGGCGACCCCGACCCCGGGGGCGACGGAGTTCGACGCGGGGGTGTTCGTGACCGGCTGCGGTGCGGCGTTCCTGGTGGGCTCGGATCGGGCGCATGCGACGGTGGCGCCGCTGCTGGCGGCGTTGACCGGGTACGTGTTCGAGACGGCCAAGCGGGTCGCGGCCACGCGCCCGAAGGGCCGCCTGGATCCGCCGCTGGGGATGTTTCTCGACGAGGCCGCGCTGATCACCCCGGTGCCGCTGGATCGCTGGATCGCCGATGCCGGTGGGCGCGGCATTCACATCGAGTGGGCGGTGCAGTCGCCCTCGCAGCTGGCTCAGCGCTGGGGTGCTCGGGGGGCGGACACGATCTGGAACGCCACCAACGCCAAGCTCGTCTACGGCGGGCTCACGTTGGACGAGGACCTGGAGAAGGTGTCCAAGCTGTGCGGGGACCGGTGGGAACCGGCCCCGACCGGGGACGGGACCGAGAAGTACACGCAGGTGCGGGTGTGCCCGCCGGATCGGGTGCGCCGGCTGCCGCAGTGGCACGCGTTGTTGATCCATCGCGCGACCCCGGCGACGGTGGTGCGGATCAGTCCGGTGTGGTCGCGCCCGGACCTGCTCCCGCCTCCGGCGATGCCGGCCCCGCCCGCGGCGGTGCCCGCGGTCGAGGCGCCCGCACCGGGCCAGGTGGCGGCATGACCGCCGCGCTCCCCGGGACGTTCCGCCGCCGCCGCAACGGTGGCAGGCTGAACTGGTGTCCACACGCGACTATCATTTCCGGCGCGTCGGCGTTCCCTACTGGAGAGGTGGGATTGTTCGAACTGCCGGATCCGCTACGTGAGGTGACTACCTCGGATCGGAGAATCCGATGATCGATTGGCCGCACCCGATTCAGGCCCGGCTCACCGGGCTCGGGCAGGACCCACTGGATTACCGGCGCTATCTGGCGCGCGGCGAGGTCAGCGCCGAGGTCGCCGAGGCCCGCCGACGTGACGAGCTGGGCTGGACTGGGCAGGACTGGGACACCCCGCCGGTGGCCACGCAGGCCCTCGCCTTGCATGAGACCGAGACCGCGATCAGCGCGCAGGAACGTGAGGTTGCCCTCGCGGAGAAGCTGCTGGAGATCGCGGTGGCCGACGAGGAGTCGACGGCCGAGAAATACGATCAGCTGCCGCGGCTGCAGAAGTGGTTCGGTGGAGCCACCCCACGCCAGGATCGGGACTCTGCGCATGACTACGCGGACCAGAGGCGAGAGAGTGTGGCGGCCCGGGGTCGGCTCGACGAGCTGACCGTAGCCCATTCCGAGCTTCCGCAGATGAGCCAGGACGAGCGGGAATTTGCGCTGTATCTGGGGTATCGGCACGGGTCGTCACCGACGCAGGTGACCGAGACCGGCGAGACCATGCGCACGGCGCTGCGTGCGGAGGTCGACGCCGCGGAGCCGGCCGAGTATCTGGCTGGGGAGGGTCCGCCGTGGCGAACGTCCGAGCGGGAGGCCTACATGGCCGCGATCGACGCCGACCTGGAGGTCGTGCCCGAGCCGGTGCTGGCCGAGCAGCGCACCCGCGAGCTCACCGAGATCTTCGAGGAGCGCCGGGTGGCGCTCGAGCTCGCGCCGGTTCTCGAGAAGGCAGAACACCTCAAGCAGGACTACTTCCATCTGCAGACGTTGGAAAATACCCCGCTCGGTTATTACCAGGAGGGGCAGTCCTGGGATGAGTACGCCGACATTGACTCATCCGTGATGGATCGGGCCGAGCAGCGGCTGGTCGATTTCGTCACTGCTCATCCCGAGCTTCATCATGTGGGGCAGTGGTCGGACTGGGTGCGCGAGCCGGAGGCCGGGCAGCCCGCGGCGGCGGTCGAGGCCGGCGAGCCGTCGGGGCGGGAGCGGCCGGGCCCGTATGAGGCTCTGGTGGCCGGTACCGAGGTGGGCGAGGGTGCCGAGCTGGAGTACGAGGACCAGGGGTACGAGCCGTTTTGAGGTCTGCTCAGGGAGCCTGGCCGGGGGCGCCGCGGCGGCCGCGGCCGGGCAGAAGTGATGGTGGGATGGATGGGGAGGGGGCGCGTCGGTGAGCAGTGACGGACCGGGTCCGCCGCCGGCGGCGGGCTCCGGTGGTTCGGGTGGGCAGCGTCCGTTCGCGGTGCAGGTCGGGGAACAGCTGCGCGAGCTGCGCCGGGAGGTCAGCGAGAACTCTGCGCATGTCGCCGAGATCGCCGATCACGTGTCGCGGTTGAGCCCGCGGGTCGACGATCTCGACCACAGTGTGGCGGCGCTGTCCGGGGCGGTCGAGGCCGCCGGAGCCGGTGGCGGCGGCCCGGATGAGCAGGCGCTGTCGCTGACACCGGCGCTGCGCTGGTCGCAACTCGAGCCGGGCGACAAGCATGCGGCGTGGGACGCGCTGGGCGCGTTCGTGGCCGAGGTCCTCAATGGTGAGTACCGGCTGACGCGCGCCGAGCTGCCGGACTGCTGGCCGGTGCATCCGCGCGCGGTGCGCGAGCTGGCGTGGCTGCGCACCCTGCACGTCGATTCCAGTGCCCCGGACACCCGCCCGGATCTGGTCGCGGAGTGGCACGTGCGGTGGCTGCCGGCGGCGGTGGCGAACCTGGTGGCCGCGATCGACGGGCGGGAGTGCGCCCCGGGTAAGCACCGGCTCACCGAGGACGAACGCCGCCACTATGACGAGGCGCTGGCCGCGGCCCAACGCGACGGGTCGGCGCCACCGCCGCTGAGCGGGGAGGCCGGGCCGGATCGGCCGCGGTATCTGCCCGACCGGTTCCCGCCGCGTCGCAGCGACGACGACGGCACCGGTTTCGGTGTCACCCGCGGCGGCCCTGAGCTGCTCGACGCGGGCACGCCGGCCCCGCCGAGCAGCCGAGACTGCTGGTGGGAGTACTTCCTCGAGGCCCGCCGGGCCGACCTCGGCGCCGACGGCGTGGATCCGAAGCAGGTGAGGTGAGCGTGATGCGGCACGGTCGAGGTCGCCCACCGGCGACGCGCACCCGGCGCGGTGGCGGTCGCGCGCACCCGGCGCGGGCGGCGCACCCGGGCCGGGCGACGCCGGGGACCCGGGTGCGGCTGGCCGGGCGGGAGGTGGCGTTGTGGCAGCTGCGCCGCACCCCGGGCGCGTATCGCGCGCTGGTGGAGCAGGCCAAGGTCACCGACGGGTGCGGCTGGTGCCTGTGCACCGCCCCCGCGCCGCGGCTGGTGATCCGCCACCGGGCGGGGGTGTACTACCTGGCCTGCTGGCCCGGCGGCGGCGCCGAGCACGCCGAGCGCTGCGAGTTTCACAACGACGGGGCCGCGTGGTCGGGGCGCAGCCACTATCACGACGGCGCCCTGGACGAGGCCGACGACGGCAGCGCGACCGTGGCGCTGGCGGTGCCGCTGCGGGTGCGCACCGAGGCCGCCGACACCCCGACCGGCGCCACGCCTGGGGGAGCGGCCGCGGCCCGGTCGCGGATGAGCCTGCTCGGGTTGCTGCACTACCTGTGGGAACGTGCCGAGCTGACCACCTGGAGCGCGGCTCCGCCGTCGCCGCGCCCTCCGGGGTGGGCGGGGTGCAGCCCGCGATTGCAGGCGGCCACGGCCGGGGTGTCCACCTCGGGCCTCGAGCTCGGCGAGAGCTGCTTTGTGATTCCGCCGTTCGACCCGGCCGCCCCGGATCGCCACCAGGCGGCGTTCGAGCAGTTCACCGCCCGGCTCGGCGAACACGACGGGGCAGTACGGCGGGGGCTGCTGCTCGGCGCGGTCCGATCGTGGACTCCGACCCGGTACGGTCAGCGCTGCGATCTGCGCCATCACCGCACGCCGCTGTACTTCTCGTCGGCGCTGCACGCGCGGCTGCAGCGCGCGGCGCCGGCGGCGATGGCCGAGCAGCTTCCCGCCGGCAGTGAGCAGATCGTTCTCACGCTGGTCTCGCGCAGCGAGCGGGGCAACCTTTCGGCGGTCGCGGCCGCGGTGATGCTGACCAACTCCGGGTTCGTCCCGGCCGACTCCTCGCACGAGGTCGTGATGGCCGATGCCCTGACCGCTGCGGGCCGTCGTTTCACCAAGCCGTTGCGCTACGACGCCGAGGCCGTGACGCTGCCGGACTTCGTGCTCACCGACACCGACCCGGCCACCGTGGTCGAGGTGTGGGGGATGCTCGGGCGGGAGGACTATCTGGCCCGCAAGCAGGACAAGATCACCTATTACCGCGGCGAAGGCACGCCCTTGATCGAGTGGGACAGCCGTGGCCCACTCCCGGACCTGGGCCGCCACCAGCCGCTCGCCGGCGGCCCAGGCGGCGGGGCATGACAGGGGTTCCCGCCACGCCGCCACTGAGCTGATCGCGGGACACGCTGGGTCGGCCGATGGCGCGTGGTTCCCGGCTGCGGTGGCCGGCCTGGTCAGGTCACGTCCTCGTGCGGCGGCGTGATGCCGGCCGGCCGCGCCGCCGCCGCGCCTCCGACGCGCGTGTACTCGCTGTCCTGGCCTCGTCTTCTGCAGCAGGCTCATCGGCTTGCGCGGCGGCGAGCCGCCCCTCGTGGCGCTGCTGGAGCTCGTGCAGGTACTCGGCGTGCTGGCGCCGCTCATCGGCGAGGCGTTGCTCGGCGTGATCGCGCTCGGCCTGCAGGGCGGACTCGAGCTGGCGCTGTAGCGCGGCGATCTCGGCCTCGGCGACTGCGCGTGCGGTGCGCGAGTCGGCCACTTCCCCGGCGAGGCGCTCGATCGTCGCCCGCTCGTCGGCCAGCTCGGCGCGCAGCGCGGCGACCTGGTCCTCCGTGCGGGTTCGGTCGGCCTCGGCCGTTTCGGCCCGGCGGGTCAGCTGCTCGTTCTCGGTCCGGGCCGCGGCCACGTTCGCGGCTTCGGTCTCGGCGCGTTCCTGCTGCTGCGCGGCAGCATTCTGAGCGTGGTCCCGGTCCCGGAGCGCCTGGTCACGTTCGATGACCGCTTCGACGAGCTGGGCATCGAGGCGGTCGGTTCGCCGCTGTAGCTGATCACGGTCCCGGGTGGTTTCGGCAAGCTGCTGGTCGAGCACCGTGAGGCGTTCGTCGCGGGCGGCGAGCGTCTCGGTGGTCGCGGCCGCGCGGGCGGTGGCCTCGTCGCGTTCGGCCAAGGCGACTTCCGCGATCCGTTCGGCCTCGGCGAGGTCGGCGAGCGCGTCCCGCGCGGCGTCCTCGGCCTGGCGCCGCGCGGCCTGGTCGGCGGCCGCCTGCTGTTCGGCCGCGTCAACCTGGGCGCGTGCGTCGCGCTGGACTGCGGCGATCTCGGCGGCGGTGGCCTCGGGATCGGTGGCCTCGCCGAGCAGCACCGCGACCCGGGCCGTGACGTCGTGCATCGCGCGCTCGTGGCGGTCGATGAGCTCACGCAGTTCCTCGCGGGCACCTTCCAGCCCCGCCCTGGCCAGCGACACCGGCCGGTCGCCGGCGGTGTCGTCGTCGGTGTCGTGGTGGCGGCGCCGCAGCTTTCCCTCGCGGGCTTTGGCCGCGTTGAGCCGGTTGTGGACCACCCCGTCGACCTGCTGGCCGCAGTAGCGGGCCGGCCGCCCGGTGCCGGTGTACTCCACGACATGCGCGCAGCCCTCCGGCCACTCACACGCCAGGCGCTGGACCGGGGTTGCGCTGCCCGCACTGTCACTCACGCCGACAACTTATCATACCGTTTCGTTTCAGCGATACGAAACGATACAAATACAACGGAACGTTATTCGCTCAGGGAGGATCCCGCCCTCGGGGCACCGGCCCCGACGGGGGAGCGGTGGAGTGGGGGCCGGCTGGCCTGCGGGCGCGGCTATATCCCCCACCGCCGCAGGCGTCAGGACCCCGCTACAGCGCGACAGTCAGGTCCTCGGGGAGTAGGTCCGGGCGGATCCGGCGGTAGCGGACGCCGTGTCGGGCGCGGCCGCGGTCCACTGCGGTGTCGACGTCGATCTCGACGACCAGGCTGGGCTGGACCGGTGTGTGCGCGACGTCGTCAGTCGCGCCGGGCAGGCCGATCCGCCCGCCCGGCATGACCGCCGGCCACGGGTGGATGGCGCGCGGCGGCGTGAGCTGGGTGCCGAGCGCGGCGGCCGCGCTGGCGCCGAGTCGATGGGTGCGGCCGATGATGCGTAGTCGTCCGCTCCGGTCGTGGCGGCCGAGGATCAGGGCGTGGGGCTGGGTGATCGGGCCGATCACGGCGCCGACGATGGCCTCGGTGGTGTGGGTGGCGCGGGTCTTGGTCCAGCGCAGGCGGTGGGGCCGGTAGCTGTGATCGAGGCGTTTGGCGACGACGCCTTCGAGACCGAGGTCGCGGTGGCGGTCGAGCCAGGGCTGGGCGAGGTCGAGGTCATCGACGGCCGGGGCCAGCACGACGCCGTCCTCGGCGTCGCCGACGAGCTCGGCGAGGCGGTCGCGGCGGGCTCGTAGGGGCTCGGGCCTGATGTCGCGGCCGTGGTGGGCCAGGAGGTCGAACGCGACGATCCAGTGCCGGGCATCGGGTGCGCCCAGGGCGGTGAAGTCGACCCGGCCGTGGCGCATGGCGACCAGCTCACCGTCGATGACGGTGCCGGTGGGCAGTTGCTCGGCCACGAGCTCAGCGACGCCGGGGAAGCGCGCGGTGAGGCTGCGGTGCTGGCGGGACTGCAGCTGCACGCGCGCACCGCGAAACGCCAGGCACCGCCAGCCGTCGAGTTTGGGCTCGTAGGTGTGGCGGTTGTCGGTGGGCAGCTCGGCGGCCGGCTGAGCGATCATCGGCGCCACCGGGAACTGCACGTCCACGCCAGGGCACGATAGGCCGCCACGCTGCGGGGTTGATCGGTGAACGCAGTGTGGCGGTGCTCGCGGCTAGAGTCCGGTGATGTCGAGGGTGCGGGTGATGCCGTCGGAGCCGGTGAAGGCCAGTTCGGTACCGCTGCCCTGACGGATGTCGTAGTAGAAGACGCCTTGGTAGGTGCGGCCGGTGCGGTCCATGGAGTAGGGCAACTCCCTCGCCGCACCCGAGGGGTAGGCGTAGGTCTCGGTAGGTGTCGCCGGTGACGACGGTGGCGGGGTGAGGGTCTGTGCGCGGTCGCAGCCTGGAGCTGTTCGAGAGGCACACTCACCGGATCCGGGGTCGGCGCAGCCGCCGCGGCAGAACGGGCGCGGCAACGCCCTGCCCGCGGGCAGGCAGGGCGTTGCCGCGGGCCTCGCGCAGGCGCCGCAGGTGCTCGCTGAGGGCTTCCTGGGCGGCGCGGCGGGCGCTGCGCCCGGCGGGCTGGTCGAGCATTGCGGGGTCGAGTGCGACCGCGGGCGTCGGTGTCTGGGTGGTGCCGGTCCGCATTCGGCCGATCTGCACGGCGCGGATCTCGCCCAGGCGCCCGCGCCAGGGCCTCAGCCGGGCCCCGATGATCCGCAGCGGATCACGCGCACCGGCCGAGAGGTCGCCGCGCCGGCGGTTGGGCCGGTCTGGGTGGTACTCCAGGGCGTGGAGCAGTCCGGCGACGGTGGCACCGGCGTCCCACCACGGCTTGAGCAGAGCCCGGGCTCGCCAAATCTCGATCTTGCCACCTTGTCGGCCTCCTAGGCCGAGATGCGAGAGCAAGGTGAGAGTGGCTGCGTTTCTAGCACCGGGGGTGTCGGGGACGTCGTAGGGGTGCCATGTGCGGCTGGTGGTGAGCTGAGACCGTCTGCCGCCCGTCAAGGGCTTACTACTCACGTAAGAAGTGGGGAGGTCGCCACTTTCATCCACAGTCGACTGACCTGCCGATGTGTCGGCGAGGTCCACGGCCGGTGGGTCGGGTCGCAGCTGGGGCAGAGGGGTGTGGGACACGAGGGCGTAGGTGGGGGTGCGTCCGGTGTCGGTGCCGAGGAACTCGGCGCTGGCTCCGGCTTCGACGACGACGAGCAGGCCGATCTCGCGGGCCCAGGCCAGCACGCGGGACACGGTGCGTGCGGCGCGTGCGCCGGCCGCGCCGAGGCGTTCGGCGCTGAGCCCGGTGACCAGGCCGGTGTCCCAGTCCATGTGGCAGACCAGGCGGCGCAGGATCGCCGACCAGCTGCGGCGCTTGTCGGAGCGCCAGTCCTCGTCGTCGACCAGGCGGGCGATGTGGTCGAGGGCCTCGGGCTGGGAGGTCAGGACCCGGTAGTCGTGGTCGATGAAGTTGCGCCACCCCGGGTGAGGGGTGAACCCGCGCCCGTGTCGGGCGCGGGCGCGGGCGATACCGCGTGCCCGCACTCGCGTGCTCGGCGGCGTGGCGCGGCTCGTGCGGCCGGGGCCGCTGGTGGGGCGGGCGCCTCGGCCGCGAGGTGTGCACCGCGGCGCGGCGGTGGTGCGGATGCCGAAGGACTCCGGGGATGGCTGCTCACCGACGGGGAGCTGATGGAGCAGGCAGAGCTGGGTGGGGCCAGAAGCCAGGGTGAACGCGCCGTGCTCGTAGCAGAGCACGCAGAACCCGGTACCCGCCGCCGGCGAGCGCCCTGGTTCCGGGCACGACGAACTCACCCCGTGTCTGTATTGGTCGGCTCCCGGCCCAGGATGTATCCTGGACACGCGAAAGCGCCCCTTCTTGGACGGTTGGGGATTGGCCCCGGTTCGCCGGGGCTACGGCGTCAGCTCGGGTGCACGACCGACTGACGCGAGAACGAACCGAGGCGGCCCCCCGGCCAGGGGGCCGCCTCGTTCTCGTTTATGAGGCCTTGGTCAGGGGCTGCTCCTGTGGAGTCTGGTACTGCACGGGGATCTGCCCCGGAAGCTCAGGGGCGTGCCGAAGCCCGATCTCGATCAAGGACCCGGCGACGATCGAGAGGTGTCGATCCAGCTCACGCGCCAGTGCGCGCAGCTCGGCATTGTCAGCCACGGGGATCCGCACCGTCAGGTCGGCGGTGTCGGCGGAGCTGTAGCGCACCGGCAGTGTTGGTGGCAGTTCGCCCCGCCGCCGGAGCCCATGTGCGACCAGCTCGGCGCCGATCTCCGACCACGAGAGGCCTCGCCGGGTCGCGAGATCCTTGAGGGCTTCCTCAGCGGCCAGTGGCAGACGCGGAAAGATCACCACGCGGGGGCCCTTCGACGGGCGCCCCTTCGCACGGCCTGACGATCTCCTCGGCATGCGAGGCATCATGGTCCATATTCTGAATGGACGGTAGGCGACACGCGGAACCGGTTTGGTCGAATCGCGCTGGCTCGCTGAGGCGGCGTTGAGTGCCCGGCATGCCCGACGCGGTCGTCGTGGGGCCGCGCTGCTCCGAGGGGCGTGCCCCAGCTCGGCCTCGTGACCAGGTTCGAGGCGTCCCCGGGATCGCCAGTGGGTGTCGGCCAGGCCGTCAGGCGTCGCCTCGGCGGCGGACCCAGTGGGCGAGCAGCGGCCCGGGGACGTCTGCGTACACGATCGGTACGCCGTCGAGCTCGTCGAGGTCGGGCAGCAGGTCCGGAGGCAGGACCCAGGTGACGTCGTCGGCGAGGTTGTGTCGCTGCCGGTTGGCTGGTCGCGTCGGCAGCCATGTGCGGGTCGAAACCCGCCGGTAGGGCCCCCGCCGGGGCCGCGGCGAGTCTCGCGGGCGCCTGCCGCCCCGCCGCTCCCGGCCCGACGTCGACGGCGTCCCAGGCGCGCAGGTGCGGGCAGCTCGCGGCGCTGGCCTCGGCCTGCACCAGGGCAGTGGCGAGCCTGGTCATTCTGGGGTTGCTGGTCGTGCTCGTGCCCCCGGTCGACCCGCGGCCCGGCCACGTCGCAGGGCAGCGGGTGGTACTGCCGTACAGGCCGAGACGTGGCCGTCTATAGCAAGATCTTGGCCCCTCTCTCTCGATGTCCATGGCCGCGAGCCCGCTGCTCGCCCCCGGGCTCGGTCCACTCCTGCTGGGTCGGTTCCCGGTGCTCGCTCGGCACGCGCCGACCGCCCCAGGCACGAGCCCGAGATCCCGACGTCGAGGGCGCCACGAGCCCGGCGCCGAGGAAGACCGGCCACCGCCACGATGTAGTGACTGCACGGGCGGCCAGGCCGTCGTCACGAACCACGAATCCTGCAACGAGCGGGGCCGTAAGAGGTCGTGGAACTCCGCCGGGCTGGCGCTGCGTCTCAAGGGCGGTGGGTGAGGAGACCGAGCAGGCGCGTGTCATCGTCCACCGCCCACGTACGCAGGCGAGGATCGATCGCGTCGAGCACGAAGCGCAGATCGTCAACGCGGTCGTGCAGGGGGATGGACAGCAACGGTTCGTGGTGGGCGATGCGGTTGCGGAGCGTGTGCAGCCGGATGACCGGCTCCTCGATGACCTGCGGGTTTCGGCGTCCGCGGGGCAGGTGTGGAAAGGCGTGCCGGATGGCCGGCCACAGGGTGGAGGTGTAGCGCCGGGCCAGCAGGAACCGCCAGAACCCGAAGTTCAGCTCGGCTACGACCTTCCCAGCAGGAGCACTCGTTCCGGTCCGGCGCCGAGCCTCGTCGATGTCAGCGCGTGCGCGGGCGGTCAGCACACCCCGGGGGTCGTCGAACCAGTCACCCGCCGCCGCGTGCCGATGGTGAGCGGTGACCAGGGCGTTGTTGATGGCGTTGCGCAGGAACACCTCGCCATGGCCGAGCACCTCCCAGAACGACGCCGAGACCGTCGCGTTCCACCGGTAGAGCTGCACTGCACGCTGCAGATCCCCGCCAACGGCTGCGCGGTAGGGCCCGAGCCGTGATGGAGAGATGGCCTGCTCGACCAGCGCGGCCGTCGCCACTGACGAATTCGACACCGTTGCAGGGCTCCCGTACATTCAGAGGCGAAGACCCCGGAGCGATCCCTGGCCGTCCTGTGGACGAGCTACATCACCGGGGTTTCTGCTTTCGCAAGTGCAGCGTGGGCCCGAGCGAGCTGGCCGCGCGGACGGACTGCCTGTTGTTGACCAGGCTAGAGTGCTTGCTGCGGGCAGAACACGAGCGGGTCGCGACCCATCCTCATGATCGGTATGGGCGTCAGGGGGCTCGACCGCGTGCGCGATGCGGTAGGCGATCAGATGGCTCCGCGCGGGGGGCTCCGGCAGAGCGCGGCGTCGACCACATACCGTCCTCGACGCCGCGAAGGCGCAGTTCCCCGACAGCCACCGCCACACCAGCCGACTCTGTCACCGCGACCGGCCGGTCCGCGGCCGCGCTCGGGCACAGTCGGCGACCCGGTCGAGCGTCGAGCAGGGTCAGGGCCAGGTCACAGCGCGGAGACCGCACGTACTCCGGAAGCGAACCGAGGACCACGACAGTCCCGCAACTGATGTGGCGGTCCGGTCCACACCCGACACCCGTCCAGGCCAAGGCACAAGTGCCTGGCTGTCAGGAGCTGGTCCATTTCTGGGTCAGGTTCGCGGCGTCGTGGCCGACTCCGCCGAGCAGGTGTGAGGCCATGGTGCGCTGGTAGGGCCATCCGATCGTCGCGAGGTCGGAGGCCGGTGCGGCCTCTATCGAGCTGCGGCGCAGATCGGGTGCGAGCCACGACAGGTCGGGGCCGAGGCCGGTGCACCAGATGACGCTGGCTAGCCCGGGCAGAGGGTGGGATTCGGTCACGGGGACCCCGTGGTCCACATCGGTGATGCGGCCTTCGCGTCGGATGCCGGCATCGGTGAGGTCGCGCGGCCGGACGCGCCCGAGTGGATCACCGCCGCCGCTGGCCAGGCGGGCGAGGAACCGTCCGGTACCGCGATCGGTTCGGAGGTGGCGCATCGCGGTGAACACGGGTGTGCCCAGCTGGGGGAGCCGGCCGACATCGCGTCCGGCCAGGTGGACCCGGTGGCGCCCGGCGAGGGCGATGTCGAGGGCGATCTCGGCTCCGGAGTTGGCGGCCCCGACGATGAGTACCGGCCCGTCCGGGAGCCGACCGGGATTGCGGTAGTCGGTCGAGGCCAGTTGGACGATCGCGGGGTCCAGGCCGGCTGCGAAGGCCGGGATCCGGGGACAGCGATGGGCACCGGACGCGACGACCACCCGGCGTGCGTGTAGGACGTGGTCTCTGATGGCGGCGGTGAAACCGTCCGGGCCACGGCGCAGGTGCCGGACCGGGCTGTCGACGTGGACCGGCAGCCCGAACCGGGCGACGTAGCGTTCGAGGTGATCGGCGGCATGGTCCTTGGTGGGATGCCGGTCGTTGGCGGTCATGGGCATGCCCGGCAGGCCGTTCGCCCCGGCCGGAGTGAACAGACGTAGTGAGTCCCAGCGCTGCCGCCAGCTGTCGCCGACCCGTGCCGCGGCGTCGACGACGACGTGGTCGATCCCGGCCCGGCCGAGGTGCCAGGAGGTCGCGAGGCCGGCCTGTCCCGCGCCCACGACCAGCACGTCCACGCGATCGGGAGGCCGCCCGGTTGTCACAACCCGCTCCCCGCTCCGTGCCTTCGGTCGCATGCACCGCGGCTCTTCAGCGCTGACGCCGCGGCGTTGACGGCCCGCTCGACCGTGCTCGACCAGATCTATTCAACCTCGCACCTCGCTAATAGCGTCAGGACGCAGTGGAATGATGATCGTGGCCGTTACCGGATCGAGCAGTATCGCTCGCAGGTGCTGCAACAGCATGGAGGACCTCCTGCTCACGTGTTTGGAGCCAAGGGCTGGGACGCGAGAGCCGCCGGCTCCTCTGCCGGGACGCCGATCCAACGCGGAACTCGACTGCAGAGACGTTCGTACGCCTCGCCGAACTGTCGCCGCAGGTGCTCTTCTTCGACCACCGCCCAGGTGCGCATGATCACGGCCAGCTCGATGGCTAGCAGCGCGGCCCGTGGTGAGCCCCGGGCGGTGGCAAGACCGGCGGTGGCGGCCACGAAGCCCGCATACTGCGGGTGGCGGCTGTAGTCATAGATCCCGCCTGTGATCAGATCGCCGGTCTCGCCACCGTTGAGCTGCTGCGGGCTCGCGAACGTCGTCATGCTGCCTACTGCGAGTGCCGTCCCGGCAGCGGCGACGGTGTAGCCGGCTACGCGCTGGCCGATCGGCACGTCGCGGTTGTGGCGGACGAGGGAGTCGGTGAGAAGGAGTCCGAAGGTCGCGTAGGCCGTCCACATCGTCCGCTGGGTTCCCCGTCGTAGGGTTCCGTCCCGGTCCAGCTCGTTCCGCATCCGGTGAAGAAGCGGGGTCACGGCGGCAGCGAGGACGGTGCTGGCCAGCCGTGCCGCCCGATCGGCCGTGGTCATCGGTGAGAGCCCTCGTGTTTCTGCGTCTCCCGGTCGGCAGCGGACGGTTCGGCGCTGCAGCATGCGCATCCGTCCTCGCAACCGCTCTGGTTCGGCGACTGTGCCGGGGCGGGTCCCGGGTCGGTGTCGAGCGGCGCCGGCCCGGTGGCCACGTCCTGGGGTGTGGCCATCGGCGGTGCTGGTGCGCAGCAGGGGTCGTCCGGTTCGGGTGCAGGCTCGATGGTGAGGTGGTGTCGGTCCGAGGTGGCCGGGGCGGCCGTGAGGCCGGGCAGGGTCCGTGCTCGCGCGGCGCGGACGGCGTTGAGGATGACCAGCACCTCGGCGGCCTCGTGGATCACGACGACGGTGGCCAGGCCCAGGACGCCGAATGCGGCGAGCGGGATCAGCGTGCCGATGATCAGCAACGAGAAGCCGACGTTCTGCAGCATGATCGTGCGGGCGTGGCGGGCGTGGGCGAGGTTCTGCGGGAGGTGGCGCAGGTCCTCGCCCATCAGCGCGACGTCGGCGGTCTCGATGGCGACATCGGTGCCCATGGCGCCCATCGCGATGCCGACATCGGCGGTGGCCAGCGCCGGGGCGTCGTTGACGCCGTCACCGACCATCGCGATCCGGCGACCCCGGGCGATCTCGGGCAGCAAACGAGCCTTGTCCTCCGGGCGCAGTTCCGCGTGCACGACGCCGATCCCGGCCTGCTGGCCGAGCATCGCCGCGGTGCGCTGGTTGTCGCCGGTGAGCATGGCGACGTCGATCCCGAGCGCGCGCATGCGGCGAACGGCTTCGACGGCTTCGGGCCGCAGCTCGTCACGGACGGCGACGGCGCCGAGCAGTGTGCCGCCGCGCTCGACGAGCACGACCGTCGCCCCCTGGTCCTGCAACCGCGCGACGTCCTCGGCCAACGGGCCGGCGTCGACCCAGCCGGGTCTGCCCAGCCGCAGCTCGACCCCGTCGCGGACGCCGGTCAGGCCGTGCC
>NZ_FOUY01000083.1 GCF_900115005.1 Pseudonocardia ammonioxydans
CTGTGATCACAGCCGGTCTGGCGACATCCGCGAGTTTCGCGGCACTGTCGTTCAGCCCGATCCCCACGGTTCGCGACCTCGGAGCCACGCTTGCGATCGGTGTCGGTGTCTCACTGGTTGCCGGTGTCGTGCTTACCCGATTCCTCCCCACGGCATCCGCCGACGAAGTGGCGGCCCCGCCGGTACCAGCTCCTCGTCGACAGACGTCCCGCCGCGTGCGGTTGACCGTCGGTGCCGGGGTTGCGCTCGTCGCGCTCGCCGGGTGGCTGCTGCTTCCGCAGTTGCCCCTGCGCGCTGATCTGCAGGGCTTCGCCGATGGGCTGCCCGTCATCAACGACGCCAAGCACGTCGAGGACGTGCTGGGTACGGGGGGCGAGTTCACCATCGCGCTCTCTGGCGGCGGCGTCGCGACGCCTGAGGCCATGCGCTGGATGACCGCAGCACAGGAGGCTATCGTGGCCCAGGAGGGTGACAAGCTGCGACCCATCGTGTCGCCGCCATCGATGATGGCGTTTCTCGGGGGCGAGCCCACGGCAGAACAGGTGGATGCCGCATTGCGGCTACTCCCCCCATACCTCACAGGAAGCGTGATCAACGCCGACCGCTCGCTGGCGGTCCTGACCTTCGGCACCCGCCTCAGTGATGCCGAACAGTTGCGCGAACTGCGCGACGACGTCCTTGCCGCCCTCCCACCACCGCCGCCCGGCATGCACGTGGACCTGACTGGCCTGCCGATGCTGGCGGTATCGGCCTATGAGGACGTGTCGTCGGACCGCTACCTGGCGAACATCCTCGGCATCGCGGCAGCCGGTACCGTGCTCGCGGTCGGCCTACGTCGCCGCACAGACGCCCTGATCGCGGTGTCCTCCGCAGGACTGGCGACCGGTCTGGGGCTTCTCGTGCTGTGGGGAACCGGCGCCGGGCTCAGCCCGGTGACCGTCGCGCTCGGCTCACTCACGGCGGCGGTCGGCTGCGAATTTGCCGTCCTGCTGGCCGAGGCCCAACGCCGCGCCAACCGCGACCTTGCCAAGGCGGTGCTGGTAGCGGCCGCCGCATCAGCCACCGGCTACGCCGTGCTTGTCGTTTCGAAACTCACGGTCGTTGTGCAGTTCGGGCTATTGCTGAGCCTGTCGGTGCTGTTGGCATTTGCTTCCGCGGGTTTCGTCGTGTGGCTGACCCGCACCTCATCGTCTGTTCTCCCGTTGAACCGGGAACCGTCCGAGATCGAATTGGTTGGAGTGCGCTGATGCCCCAGCAACGAGTCTCCCGTCCTCGAGCGAACGAGGACCCCGCGGCGAACGCCCCAGTGAATGGGACTGAGCGCCTCGGCGAGCACCAGGATTGCTCGAGCGCCCAGGGCGACGCGGCCGGGTCGACCGAGCCAGACCCGCAGCCCGTCAGCTCGGACCAGATCAGCGATCACGAGGACACGGTTGGCGACGACCGCACCGACGCCGCCGCCCCGCCCGACCCAGCAGCGCCGGACACAGAGACCGCCGAGGCTGACTGTGACGAGGACGCAGCGACCTCGGATGGCAGCGGTGACGCGCGGCTACCGCTGCACCGCCGTCTCCTCGGGCCGGCCATGCCGAAGGGACGCACACTCGCGGCTGCTCTGGTCGTCGTGCTCCTCGTCGGGGTTGGTGGGATCGCCTGGTGGCGCCTGACTGCTCTGCCTGCGGAGGCAGCATTCCGATACGACGGCGATGTCGTGACCATCGAGCAGCTTGACCAACGGATCGACGCCCTGCGCGCGCTGTATGGCGTCGAGGCGCCGGAGGACCCGGCCCAGGCAGACGGGTTCCGCCGGGACGTCGCCAAGTCGGTCGCGGTCAGCGAGATCCTCGACGACGCCGCCGAGGAACGCCAGATCGTCGTCGCCGACAAGCAGGTCCAAGACACACTCGACCGGTACATCGAGCAGCAGTTCGGACCCGGAAACCGGGACGCATTCGTGCAGGCTCTCGGCAACGTGGGAACATCTGAGCCCGCCGTACGCGACGAGATCCGCAGGCAGCTCACGGTCGGCGAGCTCATGCAGCAGGTAGTCGGCACCATCACCATCTCCGATGAAGACCTGCGAACAGCATACGATCAGCGCAAGGACACCCTCGGCACCCCCGAACGTCGGAGCATCAGCAATATCGTCGTCGCCTCCCAACAGGATGCGCAAGCAGCGCTGGACCAACTGAACGCCGGCGCTCCGGTCGCCGAGGTCGCCGCCACGTGGAGCCTGGACGCGAGCACCAAGGACAAAGGCGGTGCAATCGGAGAGGTGGCCCGCGCGGACCTCGAGCAGCCGGTCGCCGACGCCGCGTTCAGCGTGGGGAGCGGTCAGTTCTTTGGCCCGGTCCAGGGGCGTCACGGGTGGAACGTCGGCCGGGTCGACTCCGTTAGCCCGTTCGTGCCAGCGACCTTCGAGCAGGTTGCCGACGGGCTGCGGTCCGCGCTGCAGACGGAGCGTTCGCTGACCGTGTGGCGGGACTGGCTCGGACAACAAATCAGCGACGCCGATGTCGACTATGCAGATGCCTACCGTCCGGCGGATCCCGATGCCGCTCCGACGATGGACCCGGCAGGGCCGCCTGCTGAGACTGAGCCGCCGCGATGATCTCCGTAGTGGCCAACGTCGTCGTCTTCGTGTCCCTTGGGATCATCACCGTGGTGATCGGGGTGTGGGGACGTCGTAACGCAGGGCACCTCGTGCCCGCGAGCCTGCCCACGCAGGACAGAGCGAAACGCGAGCGCACACTACGTAGGGGTGCATGGGCGTGCCAGATCGTCGGCACGCTGTTCGTCGTGGCCGGGGTAACCACTACTCTCCTGGGGTGAACACGCCGGGGCGAGATGAGGCGGTGAGCCGCACGTCCAGAGAGGGCGGTGTGCCAGCGTTGGCACGCGGGGATGGGAGTGAACGCGATGACAGCCGGGGCAGACGAGTCGCAGCGTGTGACCCTGCGCGCCGGTCATGAGCAGCTATCGGCAGTCCTGATCGACGACCACGAGATCGTACTCGAGGGTCTCAAACGCGCACTCTCTCGCGAGTCGATCGACGTGGAAGCCGGGTTCCGGACCGGTGAAGAGGCGGTGCACTACTTACAGGCAGGCGACGCCTGCAGGTCCGGCGACAGAACCGATCTTGTGATCGTCGACCTGCGCCTCGGCGGGCGTTCCGGTGTCGATCTCGTCGAGGAGGTCCTTGCCGTGCGCCCCGGTGTTCAAGTCGCGATGCTCACGAGTTTCGAGGACCGTGCGGCAGTGGTCGCCGCTGTACGCGCGGGTGCCCGTGGTTTCTTCCTGAAAGACTCGTTGTGCGGCGAACTGGCCTCGGGATTGCGACGCGTGGCGGACGGGCATCTCGTCATCGATTCCAGGCTTGCTACGGCGGTCCTGGACACCTCGCTTGTGAGTCAATTCTCCAACAACGAACTTGAGATCCTACGTCTTGTCGCGAAGGGGCTGTCGAATCGCCAGATTGGCGATAGTATGCACCTGTCCCACTACACAGTGAAGGAATATCTGTCGCGCAGCATGCGCAAGCTCGGGACCGGCACGCGCGCTGAAACAGTGTTGCGGGCTGTGGAGGGAAGGTTGCTTACCCGCGAGTCGTGAGAGCAGTCACGCCCACCGCAGCGGGACCACAAGCCGCGTCACCAGTCCGCCCCCATGTCGTGAGTTCAACGTCAGCGTCCCATTCATCGCCGACGTCAGTTGTTCGACGATCCACAGCCCGAGCCCGCTCGTCCCGCGGCGTTCTCCGAAACTCGTGTACTTGCGTGTCACCAGGCCCAACTGGTCCGGGGGCAGCCCAGGACCGCGGTCGCGGACCTCGGCGATGAGATTGTCCTTCTCGCGTATCAGATACATCTCGACTGCGGCGGTCCCGCTGATCCTGCCTGCGTTCTCGGCGAGATTCACCAGTATTCGGCGGAGTCGTTGAGGCTCGCAGATCGCGACTGATTCAGGTGGTCGAATGAACGAGAGACGCCGCTCGGGCGGAATACCTGCGCCGTCGAACACGCTTTCCACAAGCTCATCGAGTCGGACTTTACGGTCCCGTACACGTCCCACCGGACTGCCTTCGGCGAGGGCGACATCGGCCAGACCGGCGAGCATGTCTTCTAGATGTCGGACGTGGGCCGACAGCAGCGTGATCGCTGCCGGCTTGACCGGCGTTTCCTGACTCTCGGCATCGCGGAGAAGTGCCGAGAGCGAAACGATGGGAGTCCGGAACTCGTGGAGGATCACCCGGAGACCATCCAGACGTGCCTGCTGCGAGTCCAGCAGTCGGGCTCGAAGATCGCGTTCTTCCTCCAGTGCTGCGCGCTCGGCGAGCGCCTCCGCCTCGGACTCTGCAGCAGCCTGGAATCCACGCCGCAATCGGCGGACGAAGACGCCCACGAGGCTGGCCGTCGCCAGGAGGTACATGGTCCACCACAGGCCGACCAGGACCTCGTTCGGGCGTGGGTCCACCGGCTGAGTCGTGAAGTAGCCGATCGCGGTGAAGGCAATGCCGATCGCAACTGCGAATGTCGCCCCCCATCGCGGTTCCTCACGCAGGCTCGCGGCGATGACCACCAGTGGCAGCACCGCAACGAAGAGGCTGTGGGCTCCTCCTGTAAAGGCGCACGCGGTGAGGGACAGCGTCGTGTCTGCAGAGGTCACGAACCATGCAGGCGGGTCACCGAGACGGATAACACGCGCGATGAGCAGAGCGAACCCGTACAGCACCGTCACCACGGCGAGGGGCACGACGAGATGGGCATTACCGCCCTCGGCTGCGCCTGTCATCCAGATCAGTGCTGGCAGGGAGAGCACAACCCCGACCCTGATGGTCAGGGTGGTCAGGTCATCACGCCGCGGCCAATTCACCGCGATGTCGTCGTTTCGGGCGCGACCGATGCTCCTGAGGGGCACGCTGCTACTCATTCGGCTTCGGTGAGCAGCGCACGATGGGTTGCGGGGTGCATCAGGGCCACGGAACCGAGAAGGAGCAAGCCGAAGGCGGGGAGAACCTGCCAACGTCCATCCCAGGCCAGGGTGATCAGCGCGAAGGCACCGACACCGACCAAGCCGACCCTCGACCACCCGCGGCGGCAGAGGAGCGCGAGCACAAGACCCAGCATGGCGAGAGCGACGGTGACCGCGATGAAACCAGAAGCGGCCAACGTGGGCGGGTCGGCGACGGCCGCTGCGCCGAGTTGGGCCGATACGACGTCCGCCTGCGGCTCCGGAACACCGTCGGCGAATGCGTCGCCCGCAGCGAAGAAGATGCAGAGCGCGAGGGCCAGCCAGCAGCAGACTGCGATCCAGATCGTGACGGGGATCCGTGTCCCGCGAGACGCAGTGAGCCGACCGCCGTCGTGAGGTGACGACATGCGCGGAGTGTAACTGGCACCACACAGGCCGAGGCTGGGTCTCGTGGGCCGTCTTGTGGCCTCGCCAGGCCGGTGCTGGCGCGCACGGTCCGGTGACCGCCGACGACATCGCTGTGACCATCTACACAGACGTCTCAAGGATGAGGAGAGTTGACACATGAAGACCAAAGCCGCCGTTCTCTGGGGACTGGGGCAGAAGTGGGAAGTCGAGGAGATCGACCTCGCTCCCCCCGGCCCCGGTGAGGTCATGGTCAAGCTCACCGCTAGCGGCCTGTGCCACTCCGACGAACACCTCGTCACGGGTGATCTCCCGTTCCCGCTGCCGGTCGTCGGCGGCCACGAGGGGGCCGGAACGATCGTGGAGGTCGGGCCTGGTGTTGAGGAAGTCGCCGAAGACGACCCGGTGGTCCTGACTTTCCTGCCCGCCTGTGGTCGCTGCTCCTACTGTGTTCGCGGCATGACCAACCTGTGTGAACTCGGCGCCGCGGTGATGATGGGCCCGCAGTTGGACGGGGGCTACCGCTTCAACGCCCGTGGCCAGGACGTCGGCCAGATGTGCCTGTTGGGAACCTTCTCCGAGTACACCGTGGTGCCGATGGCCTCCGTGGTGAAGGTGGATGAGGGGACCGCGCTGGATAAGGCGGCACTCATCGGCTGTGGTGTCACCACCGGCTACGGGAGCAGCATCAGGACCGCTGAGATCACCGCCGGGGACACGGTGGTGGTCCTCGGTGCGGGCGGTATCGGCATGAACGCCATCCAAGGCGCCCGAATCGCCGGGGCGCGGAACATCGTCGCCGTCGACCCTGTCGAGACGAAGCGCGAGTGGGCTCGGGAGTTCGGCGCCACCCACGTCTCGCACTCGGCGGATGCCGCCTGGGAGATCGTCAGTGAGCTCACCCGCGGCAAGCTTGCCGACGCCTGCATCGTGACTACGGGAGTCGCAGAAGGCGCCGACACCGCGCCGGCGCTGGCTCTGGTCGGCAAGCGGGGCCGCGTCGTGATCACTGCGATCGGGCACCCGGAGGAGCAGACACTCACCGGGTCGCTGATGGAGATGACCCTCTACGAGAAGCAGATCCGCGGATCGCTCTATGGCTCGTCGAATGCCCAACATGATGTGCCTCTGCTGCTGGAGCTCTACAACACCGGTCAGCTGAAGCTCGACGAGCTCGTCACCCGCGAGTACCGCCTCGAGGAGGTCAACGAAGGTTACGACGATATGCGCGCGGGCCGAAACGTCCGTGGCCTCATCCGCTTCTGATGCCACCCCACAACAACGAGGAGAGACACATGGCGATCGAGCGCGTGATCGAGCACACAAAGCGCACCGGTTGGGGCAGCCTGTCCCACCACGGCCTGCGCATGGAGTCGTTCCCGATGCGCCTATTCCGCAAGGGCAACAATAAGTTCTGGAACCCCGAGGACATCGACTTCTCCCAGGACAAGGTCGACTTCGAGGCCATGTCAGACGACGAGAAGCATCTCACACGGGTGCTGGCCTCGCAGTTCATGGCGGGTGAGGAATCGGTGACGCAGGACCTGCAGCCGTTCGCCCACGCGATGGCCGCCGAGGGTCGACTGAGCGACGAGGCGTACCTCACCCAATTCATCTTCGAGGAGGCCAAACACATGCAGGGCTTCCGGCTCTGGTTCGACGCGGTCGGTGAGACGGCAGACTTGCACAGCTACGTCGAGTACAGCGAAGCGTACGAGACGATCTTTAAGAACGAGCTCTCTCAGTCGCTGTTCGCGCTTCTGGACGACCCGTCACCGGCCAATCAGGTCCGCGCGTCGGTCACTTACAACCACGTGGTCGAGGGAACACTGGCGCTGACCGGATACTACGTGTGGGCCAAGATCTGCGCTAGCCGCGGCATCCTGCCCGGCATGCAGAGGCTCGTGAAGCTCATCGGTGACGACGAGCGCCGTCACATGGCGTGGGGCACCTTCACCTGCCGTCGGCACGTCGCCGCGGACGACAAGAACTGGGAGGTCGTCGATGAGCGGATGCAGGAACTGCTGCCGCTTGCGCTCCAGCAGATCGTGGGGCTGTTCGACGAGTTCGAGCTGAACAATCGCGATGTCCCGTTCGGGATCTCGATCGACGAGATGAGTGACTACGCCCTGGACAAGGTCAACCGGCGCCTGGAATCGATCGAGAGTGCCCGCGGCCAGAACGTGTATGTGATCGACGAGGACTACTCGCCGATGGAGATGGAGGACCGCTTCGGCGCCGAGGACGAGAAGAACATCGCGCTCGCACTCACCGGAGCCTGACGGGTTCCTCATAGGGCGGGCGGGCACCGGCCCGCCCGCCCTCGAGCGAAAGGTTGATCATGGCTTTTGTCATCGGAGCGCCCTGCGTCGATGTGAAGGACAAATCGTGCATCGAAGAGTGCCCCGTCGACTGCATCTACGAAGGCGACCGGATGATGTACATCCATCCCGACGAGTGCATCGACTGCGCGGCATGTGAACCGGTCTGCCCGGTCGAGGCCATCACCTCGGCGCAGAAGGCCGGAGACGCGCACAAGCCCTTCCAGGAATCGGCACGAGCGATGTTCGCCGAGCTTGGTTCGCCCGGCGGTTCCTTCAACGTGGACGGCATTCTTTCCGACACCGAGTTCGTCGCGGGATTCGCGAAGACCGACGACTGAGGCATACGAGGAGCCACTGACCATGTCCGACGACATCGACGTCGACCTGCTGCTGATCGGCGCCGGCCCCACCGGGCTGTACGGCGCCTACTACGGCGGCTTCCGAGGGTTGCGTGTCGCCGTTCTCGACGCACAGCCGCAGCTCGGAGGGCAGGTCAGTGCGATCTACCCCGAGAAGAACATCTACGACATCGCCGGCGTGCCCGGCGTCCAGGCACAGACGCTCGTCGACAATCTCGTTCAGCAGGCTGCGCAGTTCGAGCCGACCCACATCCTGGGCGAGCAGGCGACCCAGCTCGAGCGCACGGGCCACGGGTGGACCGTGCGGACAGCGGCAGGTCGAAGTGTCCGTGCCGGAGCCGTCATCATCACCAGTGGAGTCGGCACGGTGACCCCACGACCGCTGCCGTGCTCCGCGGAGCACTTCTTGGACAACGGCCTGTACTACTTCGTCCCGAAGCTCGACCTTCTCAACGACAAGAACGTGGTAGTGGTGGGCGGCGGAGACTCTGCCGTCGATTGGGCGCTTGCGGCACTCCCGCGGGCGAAATCGGTGACCCTTGTTCACCGGCGACGCCAATTTCGGGCTCACGAGCATTCAGTCAAGCAGCTCGAGTCGAGCGACTGCCGGCTGGTGCTCGACGCGTCGGTCAACGCAATGGCCGGGAACGGCCAAGTCGACTCCGTCGAGGTACAGGTCAAGGGTGAGAGCCCCGAGACTCTGCCTACTCAGGTAGTCGTCGCGGCCTTGGGATTCCTGATGAATCTGGGCCCGATCAAGGATTGGGGTCTGGAGCTCGATGGCCGCTCGATCCGCGTCGACAGCAGCATGCGCACCAACCTGCCGAGAGTCTTCGCCGCGGGTGACGTGACTACATACCCAGGTAAGGTGAAGTTGATCGCGGTCGGCTTTGGTGAAGTCGCGACGGCGGTCAACAATGCCGCCGTCGACCTGAACCCCGGCGCTTCGCTGGCTCCCGGACACTCCACCGATGCCATCGGCTAGTCGTGTCGGTCGCCGGCCACGGGATCTGTGCGCCGCAGGGGCTCGCCCGCGGGGCACCAGCTACGCAACCGAACGCCTCCCGCAGCCAGCTCAGGTCTCGCGGAGGATCCATGCAACCTGCGCACACCGGTACCGCGAGAAGGTTGACGGTGCCGCCGCCCGCACGACTTGCCGGAGAGTGGCGTCGTTCCCCGCACCGGTCGGGTCGCCGTGCCGACTTCCGCCGTCGAGTTGTGGCTGGGCTACCGACCAGGTGTCTGCGCTGACCAAGCCGTGGGTGCTGGCCAACAGTGGGTCTCCGGAGCCTGCTCGACGTCGAGGACTGCGTTACACGGCCACGGCCTGTGGCACTTCCCCGTCCCCGGCGCGAGTGATTCCAGTAAGAATCCTGGTGCCGCCCGAGCCCCGTCGAGCGTGTTCGCCAGCTCTAAGGGCGGACAGGCACGTCGCAGCGCTACTCCGCGGGCCACCGGCACTCAGTGCAGCTGCAACGTTATTGGGCCCCCGAGTATCGGAGTCAATGATGACGAACCTCGCCACGAACCTCCTCGCAACCGCCCGTTCGCTGCCCGAACACCCAGCGATCAAGCTCGACGACTACGTCGTGGACTACGCAGATCTGCACACGAGAGCGGCGGCAGTGGCAGGTGATCTGCGTTCACGAGGTGTGGATCCTGGCGACCGCGTCGGCCTGGTTTTACCGAACGTGCCAGCTTACCCGATCGTATTTTACGGGGCGTTGTTGGCTGGGGCGATCGTGGTGCCGCTTAATCCTCTCCTCAAGCGCGCCGAACTCGAATATTTTCTCAACGACTCAGGCATGCAGATCGTCTATGCCTGGGACGGCGGCAGCGACGAGGTGTCCCAGGCCGCCGATTCCGCCGGGGTCACTGAAATCGAGGTCCCGGCGACAGGCCCAACAGAGCTGTCGGGAATTCCGATCACCGAGCCAGTGAATCGGGCCGCGAACGATACGGCAGTAATCCTCTATACCTCTGGCACCACCGGGCGGCCTAAGGGGGCGGAGCTTACCCACCACAACTTGTCATCGAATGCATCAACTACGGCCGAGACACTAATCGAGATCACTGCAGACGATGTGATCATGGGCTGCCTCCCGCTGTTCCACGTCTTCGGTCTAACCTGCGGGCTCAACGCCGCGGTACGGGCTGGCTCGACACTCACCCTGCTCCCACGATTCGATCCCGCTAAAGCACTGCACGTCGTCGCACGGGACAAGGTCACTGTCTTCGAGGGAGTCCCGACAATGTACGCGGCGATACTACATTCCCCGGCTGCGACGGGCGCAGACATGTCTTCGTTGCGAACATGTATCACCGGCGGATCCGCTATGCCCGTCGAGGTCCTAGCTAATTTCGAGTCACAGTTCGGTTGCCGAGTATTCGAAGGCTACGGGCTGTCAGAAACAGCCCCGGTTGCCTCGTTTAATCAGCCTAGTCGTCCGAGCAGGCCTGGCACTATCGGGTTCCCGGTACGCGGCTGCGAGATGCGCGTGGTGGACGATGAGGGCCACGACGTGCCCGAGGACGAGAACGGTGAACTCGTGATCCGTGGTGAGAACGTCATGAAGGGATACTGGAACAAGCCGGACGCTACAGCCGAGGCATTCGTGGACGGTTGGTTCCGGACCGGAGATGTCGCTACTAAAGATCGAGATGGATTTTTCACGGTCGTCGACCGGAAGAAGGACCTTATTATCCGTGGCGGCTACAACGTGTACCCGCGCGAGGTGGAAGAATCACTCTATGGGCACCCCGCGGTAGCGGAGGCTGCAGTCATCGGAATCAAGCACGCCGACCTGGGTGAAGAAGTCGGCGCTGCTGTAGCACTCAAGCCGAACAATCAGGCTGATCCCGAGGAACTGAAGGCTTTCGTTAAGAAGAATCTCGCTGCTTACAAGTATCCGCGCAAAGTGTGGCTGGTCGACTCTCTGCCGAAGGGGCCGACCGGAAAAATCCTCCGTCGTGAGGTGACGCCGCCGTCGAATGCCTGATCTTCGCGAATAGTGCCGACCCTTGACGGCACGGCTGCGAAGGGAATCAGCCGAATCATCCACGCGTGTCGCTTCCCAAGGTTGTAGAGCTCACCATGTGCGCTTTCCGTCACCTCCGCCGCTGTCGGGGCATTCACCGCACAGCCAAGCATCGCCTGGCTTCCCACCGGTGGACTCCCGTGGTCCCACGCGCGTCGTGGGGCCAGCGGCTTCGGGATTGGATGATGAAAGGAGGGAACGCCTGACTTCAGTCACTGAGCCTCGATCCACCGAGGAATGACCTGGTGTTGATCGTGTCGTGACAGGGCCCTCTGACTCGAATCCGCGAGTGAGCCTTTGCCAACCTGCTGGATGAGCAGGTCAGCGGGTGTGCGGCGTGGCGTGACCTCGAAAGGGTGAAGCTCCTGGTGGACGGGCGATTGCCTAGATCAATCCGCCTGACCAGGAGCTTCAGAGTGCTGTCTTACCCGTCCGGGATGACCGTGTCCAGCCGCGCGCTCGGCCTGCTGGCCGATGCGCTGCGTGCGCACCGCAACCAGCGGGCGACGCGCTGGCGGAAGCTCTCCGCCGGCCGCCAGGCCCTGCTGGTGATGGCCTACCTGCGTAAGGGCGAGACCTATGCCGACCTGGCCTGCGGGTTCAAGGTCGGCACGTCGACGGTCTACCGGTACGTGCGCGAAGCGCTTGCCCTGCTCGCGGCGATGGCCCCGACGCTGGAGCAGGCGATCGAGGTCGCCGCGCGCAAGGCGTACGTCATCGTGGACGGCAGCCTGCTGCGGATCGACCGGGTCGGCATGGCTTCTGGCCGGGACCGGCCCTACTGTTGAGTCGGCACGGAGCGCGGTGCCGGTGTTGCCACCGGTCCGTTTCTAAGAGATGGTTTCAGAATGACTTCATGAGTTCGCGGTGACAGATC
>NZ_FOUY01000047.1 GCF_900115005.1 Pseudonocardia ammonioxydans
CAATCACTCGTCTACCAGGGGCTCTTCTACTTTCCGGGCCCGCCACGCCGGGCACGACCAGCCGCATGATCACCAGGTTGGAAAGGGTTCACTGCCGACCTCACGAACCTGGGGTACGGCGATACCGATCTGCCCTACCAGTGGATCAGGCAGCTTCGGATGGTCCAGCACCAGCGATCAGTCACGCCGCTATCAACGCGGCGGGGCGACCGATGCCCAGATACCTCCCAGCACGAAAAGGCACCCATGTCTACAGACGCAGGCTCGCATTCCACTCACACCGACGACCCGCACGAGTCTTACCTTTCTGAGAGCCCGGCTGCCCTCCCGCTCATACAGCGGCCGGAGACGAACTGGCTCTGTGCACTCCTGGCCACCGTTCTGACACTAGGGATGAGCGTCCACGTCGTCGTCGGCAACGCCGGGTCGGGGCTGGCGGACATGGCGCCTGAGCGCCTTGCCGGGGGCCTGCTGCTTATCGTCGGCCTCTGGGGGGCATACGAGGTCCTCGACGCTGCCGTGCAATGGGGAATGGAGCGGTTCACGATTGCTCGACCTCGCCCCGGCTCTGCACCACAGAACACGGGATGTCGGGGGAATCTGGTAGATCCCACTGAAACCCGCAGCTAGTTGGCTAGTACGTGATCGTCGGCCTCGGACAGGAGCTACCCGCAAATGATGGATCGATCTGCACAGAGCGACGTGACCACAATCCAGCTGACATCGTGCGAGAACAAGCCTGCGACTGCGCTCGTCGAGACGTTGGCGCAAATCCTCGACCCGCTCGCGTTCGAGCCGCTCCCGCAGAGCCCCACCCTCGGCCAGGTCTGGGAGCAGATCTGTCGGCTGGGCACAGCACGCAAGCACGCCGAACGTGCACTACGCGCCGGATACCGGCTCACCGAGGGCCAGGGATGACCGCCGTGGACGTCGTCGAGGCCGAGGTGCGGCTCGCCGCGCTGGTCAGCGCGCACCGCGCCGAGCAAGCGGCTTACCGCAGCGCGCTCGCTGCCGAGAACTCCGCTCAGGTCGCCGCTTGCACGCGACGACTCGAGCAGATCGCTCAAGCCGTGCGGACAGCCGGACGCGTCGACCTCGTTACCGCACTCGTCGAAGAGACCAACGCCGGCGCGGTGCTGCTGACGCTGCTCACCGCAGCGGACGAGGTATCACGAGACCAACTTCCCGCAGCCCTTACTCGTTTCCAAGCCGGCAACGACGCCGTCGACGCCTTGAGCGAGGCGCGACGTCCGCGGGCTGCTCGCCGAGCACGAGCAGCTCCATGACGACATGGCCCTTACCGAGGCGATCTCCACACAGCGGGCCGGGCAGCTCGCCGAGCGCACCGCCGACCGGGACCGCCTCGCCGAGCGACTGGCGGGTCTGACCAGGAGGCTCCCGCCCTGCCCAGCTACGACACCGATCTACGGCTCCGACTGCATCGTCGGGCTCAGCGGGCATACCGGCCTTCACCCCACTATCGGCGGGTGGACCTGGTCGACCTAACAGCTGAGGGCGTCGCCGGCCAGGACCACCGGTAACGTCCCATGACCGCGATACGACGAAGGCTCGTCCCTGGGCATCGGGGACGAGCCTCGCCAATGCAAAGCCCCGGTCGCGTGACCTCTCCGAGGTCAGAGGCTTCCGGGGCTCTTCGCCGACCATGGTAAAGGTCGCCCGCCTCTTATCGTCGATGCTCCGCGAGCAACCCCGGTCGGGCAGTGTTTCCTGCTGCCTTCTATTGGCCGCCGATGTTGATCCGGGTCCCGACTGGGGCCGGCGTGTCGAGGTCTGTCACCGGTTCCCCGTCGAGGAGGAGCACGCCGCGCTCCAAGTGGCCGCGAAGTCGGTCTTGGTCGATGCCAGCGTTCATCGCGCGGCTCCGCACGGTCGGGACCGGGGCGATGTCGTCAGGCTCGGTCTGATCTGCCACTCGTCCAGTGTGCCTTCGAACCGCTTCGACCGGATGAAGGCGTGACCAGCGCCGCCGCCGACGGCGTCGAGCTGCGCGCAGGCGCTGAGGACGTCACTTCGTGCTGAATGTGACCTGGGCGCCGACGAGCCGGCCTTCGGTACGGGCGTGGTCGATCCGCGCGGTGCGATCCTCGGCATGCAGGTCGACACCGGTCGCGACGAGTACGGCCAGCCTCCCGCGTTGAGTGGCGATCTCGGCCCAGCCAGCGGGCGCCGCCGGGCCGATGTCGCCGTCATACCCCAGCATCCCGGCCGTGAGTTCCAGCGTCCCGCTGGCAGCGGTGAACACCGCCGCCCCACCGGAGGCGAAGGGAAGCTCGAGCAGCGCGTCGACGGCGAGCGCGGGAACGAGAGCGAACCCGTCCCCGAGCAGCGCGGCGAGCACCGCGTCGACGATCTCGGCACCGGGGTGCCCGTCACCGGTGAGCACCTGCAGGCGCGGGACCAGCGTGAGCGTGGCGATGGCAGTAGCGCCGCCTCGATCATGAGCGGCGTAGACACCGGGCGTGGCGTCGATCGTCAACAGCGGGTCGGGATCGAGGCCGCCGGTCACCGGCCGGCCGCCGAGGTGAGGGCCTCACAGCGTGCGATCTCGGTGCGTAGCCCCGCCGCGTCGGCCCGGTGTTCGCACGCGCCGTCGCTGTCACTGGCTGCGGCGGCTCGCTCGGCGAGCACGTCATGCAGCTGCGCGCTACGGCGTAGCGGCGTCAACGCCTCGGGCGAGCCGGGCCCGTGCTCGAGGGCGGAGCGCTGGTGAGCGTGCTGCAGGCTGAGCAGCTCAGGTAGGGGCGCGGTCCGTTCCATGACCGACGAAACCGGAGCGGGGCCGATGCTCGGGTCGCTCGGGTCGTGATGGCGCTGTACCCACTCGTCGAGCTCTGCCAGGCGGGCCGCGTAGGCGGAGTCGCGCGCAGCACGATCGGTACTCACGTGGCCCGACGTCGTCTCCACCCAGCTGCCGTGAGCCGCGCACCAGCGCTCGCGGACGTCGTCGACATCAGCACCGATCGCCTCGGCCAGCTCGGACCAGCTGGCGCCGTCGTCACGTTCGACCAGCATCGCCGCCGTGACCACCTCCTGAGCCTTGGCCAGCAGCTCGGCGGCGTCTGCCAGCAGCGCTCCCCGGTAGGCCGGCCCCGGCCGAGGGCCGACCGGGACCAGGTCGCGAGCCCAGTCAGATGCCTCGCGCGCAGACTCGGCCAGCAGCAGATGCCCCAGAGACCGCGAGGTGAACGGGGCGCCGTCCAGCGGCGTGTCCAGATCGGTCATGACTTCGAGCCTGACCGGGTGGGCACCGCCAGGCAATGGGCCACGCCAGGCTGTGGATAACCCAGCTTGGGTCTGAGGGAACCCCTTCGTCGCAGTGCCCGGTGGAAGTGCAAGCCGAATGAGCCGCGGGGCGGCGAAACGCCTAGGTCAGGAGCGCCCCTTGTGCCTGTATCCGCACCTCAGCACAACCACAGACGAGCCGCACAACGAAGACGCGGCACCGCAGCAGGAGGAACGGTGCGTGAGCCCGCACCTCGAGCTCCGCTACCGTGAGACCGAGCCGACACGGCCGAACACGGGCGCTCCAGGCGACCCGGGCTGCCGGCCGGTCGGCGGGGTCGGTGGCTGTTTGCCGACGTCCTCGGCACGTCCGAGGGTGGACCCTGCGGGGTTCGGCCACCGACCCCACCCCGCCGCGCCGCAGCCCACATCCGACCGTCGCTTCCGGAGACGCCCGTGCCGACCCCCAACCGCATCGACGTCGACGGCCGCCCGCACCTCAACCGTGCCGAGATCGCCGACCGCACCGGCATCAGCGCCAAGACCCAGCGCAACCTCTACGTCGAGCGCGACACGAACGGCCACCCCGAGGCGCACCTGCAGGGCCGCGAGGCCTTCTTCGACGAGCAGCGCGTCATCGAGTGGTACACCGCCTGGGCCGAGCACAAGCAGGCCAACCGACGGCCGCCCCAGGACGACGCGGGCGACGCGGACGAGCTGCTCGACGTCCCCGCCGCCACCCGGTTTCTCGGCTACGCCAGCCAGTCCACGATCCGGGGCTACCTCGCCCGCAACGACGGCTACTTCCCCGAAGCCGACGACTGCGAGGACCTGCCCTCCGGGCGCGTCCGGCGCCGCTGGAAGCGCAGCACGCTGCGCGCGTTCGCAGCACGGGCCGCCCGCCCCGGGGACGCGGTAACCGGCCGGTCCCGGCGCTCACGCCACCGCGCACACCCGTCGTAGCAGCGCACCCCTTCTCACCAGGGAAAATGCGCAAATCTGTATTGCCAACCATCCATAAACGCTGTAAAGTAGGACATGTTGGGAGGGACGGCAAACCCGCCCGACACCGCAGCCGAAACACCTGGAAATGGGGGACACCCATGCGCTTGATCAACCGTGTCCGCGCGTCGGACATGTTCAGCTGGACCGACCTGTTCTGCGGCGCAGGAGGGTCGTCGTCGGGCATCGAGAGCGTGCCGGGCAACACCGTCCAGATGGCCTGCAACCACTGGGCTCTGGCGATCGAGACGCACAACCACAACATGCCGCACGTCGACCACGACGTGGCCGACATCGCCGAGATCGACCCCGCCCGGTACCCGTCCACCGACGGGCTGTGGGCCTCGCCGTCGTGCACGTTCTGGTCACAGGCGCGCGGCGAGCGCCAGGACTTCGCCGAGACGACCGAGCCGACCCTGTTCGACCTCGCGACCACCGAGGACATCGAGGACGAGCCCCCGCTGGCCGACGAGGCACGCGAACGGTCCCGCGCACTGATGCACGACGTGCCCCGCTTCGCCGAACACCACCGCTACAAAACGGTCGTCGTGGAGAATGTGCTGCCGCTGCTGAAGTGGGCCTACTTCCCGAAGTGGATCGCCCGGATGAGGGCGCAGGGCTACCGCCACGAGGTCCTCACGCTCAACAGCGCGTTCGCCCACCAGCTCGGCGCACCCGCCCCGCAGCTGCGCGACCGGGTCTACGTGGTCTTCTGGCAGGAGCGCTACCGGCGCCCGGATTTCGAGCGCTGGACCCGCCCCCGCGCTTGGTGCCCGACCTGCGGCGAGGTCGTGACCGCGATGCGGGCCCCGAAGAACCCGAGCAAGCCGCACGGCGCCTACAGCCAGCAGTACGTGTTCCGCTGCCCGCACGTGTCCTGCCGTAACGACATCGTCCAGCCCTACGTGCTCCCGGCCGCCGCCGCGATCGACCTGGCCAACCCCGGCCAGCGCATCGGTGACCGGGCGCGGCCGCTCAAGCCGAAGACCTACGCGCGTATCGAGGCAGGCCTGCGCCGCCACTCCGGGGCCATCGTGCTGGAGGCCGCCGGAAACACCTTCGAACGCCGCCCCGGCGTGCGGACCTGGCCGGTCGAGGACCCGCTGCGCACCATGCACACCACCCCGTCGAAGGCGATCGCGCAGGCCCCTCTGATGCGCACGCACGGCGCTGCGGGACTCCAGCAGATCGCCGAGCACCAGGCCGCTAACGCGCTCGACGGTCTGGTCATCCCGGTCGAGGGCCGCGAGGGCAAGGCCGCGCAGCCGCTCAGCCGGCCGATGCGCGTGCAGACCGCGCGCAACGAGAACGGGCTGCTCGTGCCGTGCGGCGGCACCTGGAACACCGACGCCCGCCCGGTCGATGAGCCGATGCGCACCCGCACGACCCGCGACGCCGAAGCCGTGGTGGTCGTCCCGCTGCGCAACAACAACCGCGCCAAGACCGTGCACGACCCGCTCGACACGTTCGCCGCGAACGGCAACCACCACGGCCTGGCCATGCTGATGCGCAACAACACCGGCGGCGCCGAGATGTGCACGCCGGTCGACGAGCCCGCGCGCACGCTGACCACCGCCGGGCACCAGTCGCTGGTCTCCTGGGACCCGGACGTGCTCTACGCCTACGACACCGGATCCCTGCGCGGCGTGAACCGGCCGATGCCCACCCAGACCGCCGTCGAAGGCGACGCCGTGATGCAGACCGACATCCGGGTCGAGGACTGCCGATTCCGGATGCTCATGGCCGACGAGGTCAAGCTCGGCATGGCCTTCGCGCCCGGATACGTCCTGCTGGGGACCAGCTCGCGCGACAACGTGAAGATGTGCGGCAACGCGGTCACCCCGCCGGTCTCCCGCGACATCATCGCCTGTGTCGTCGAGGCCGTGACCGGCGCCAGCATCAGCGAACCAGCGCCCTGATAGGCAGGCCACGCGCTTGAGCCTCGACGTCGCCCGTCGGACCGACGGGCGACGTCGAGGGGCAGTCAGCGCCGCGAGTCCAGGTGATGGCCGGTGGCCTGCCCCGCAGGGCGACGCCCGCAGGCGCCCGGCATGAGGCCACCGGCCATCCGCGTCACGGCCCGCGAACCGAAGGCCCGAAGGCGCCCGAAGCGCCGCGACACCCACCGAGCCTAGAACCCCGGCGGGGCCGGCCGCCGCCGAGCAGACGGATACGACCAGGCCCTCACTCATCGACACGTCACCCCAGGAGGACCGTCATGACCGCCACCACCCGTGAGCTGCTCGCCGCCACCGCCGGCGAGTGGAGGTTGACCGGGATCGTCAAGGCCGACACCGCATGCCAGTGCTGTACCCGCCGGGTCCGGGCCCGCGCGTTCCACGTCACCCACCCCGAGTGCGGCGAGCTGGAGCTGGGGCGGCGATGCGCGGTCCGGGCGACCGGGTGGAAGCAGCTCGAGCGCGGTGCCCGGATCGCGGCGCGGGTCGCCGAGGTGAAGCGCCGTCAGGAGGTCGTCGGGGCGGCGTTCCCTGCCCTGGCCGAGGCGTACCAGGCCGAGGAGGAGCGGGGCCGCCAGGAGCAGGCGGCCGGGTTCGAGCCGCGCTACCCGGGTCACGACGTCCAGGGCCGCCGGTTCTACCTGTTCCAGCTCGCGACGACCGAGGACTTCCTCTGGCACGACGAGGCCGCCGAGGAATGGCGGGCGTTCGTGGTCGAGCGGCAAGCCGCGTTCGGGACCACCGCCCACTGAGCCGCCTCGCCCCACCCCATCGTCGGCACGAGCGCACAAGCCGCCCAGCCATTCGTAAACTGCACGGGCCGCTGCGCTCCCCGGCTGCCGCGCGATCACTGCGCGAGCTGGCTGCATCTCCTGTAGGGCCGAGACGCGCGGCGACGTGAGAATCCACCCGAGCCCTGCAGCGCCTCCCGGCTTGGCGTCGTGGTGGGCGTCGTGCCGGTCGGTCCCGGGTGAGGGTCTCTCCTTGCGTCGGCAGCAGGACGGTGCACGAGAACCTGCTCCGCTCAACAGGCCCTCCGCTGGCGCTCCGGCCGCTCCGCAAGCTCCGCGGTCGCTATCGCGAGCCTGACCGCTCCACAGAACCTCGTGCAGGTCGCCGTCCTGCCGACGCAAGGAGAGACCCCCACCCTCAGCGGGGACCGGCCTGCCCGACGCCCGAGCTGCTCTTCGGCCCTGCCGGGCCGCCCCCTCCCGGGGGGCCAGGGCGCTGCCCTGGACCCGGCCTCGCTGCGGAGAGTCCCCGAACCCAAACCCGCAGGTCAAACCCATAATCGACCCCGAAACCTCTTGCCGGCATCCCGAATCCGCTGTAAACTCTAAAGTATCAGAGAGCAGATAAAAGCGAAGGGGAACACCATGACGGACGCGATGACCAAGGCGCAGACCAGGCAGGCCGAGCGGGACTTCACCGCGGCGTGGATGCGCGCCGAGGAGAACGCCGACGAGCAGACCTCCACCTACCTGCGGTCCGAGATGCGCCGCACCGCACGGCGACTGGTCGAGCTGGCCGGTGCCGGGAACGTCGACGGGGTCGACCCGGCGCAGGTGCGCGCCGAGTTCCGCGCCTACGTGGACGGGCTCGGTCGTCCCACCCCGCCGAATGTGGATGTGGCGACCCTGGCCATCGAGGGGCGTCGCATCACCCTGCAGGTGGCCCGCCTGGAGGCCTGACCCGCACGACCCCACGAGAACCAGGGAGTACGCCATGGACACCTTCGCTCGCATCGAGTCGCCCCCTGCCACCTCTGTCCTGCTCGCCGCGCTGCTGCGCCTCATGCGCGGCATCGACGGTCGCGGTGGACACGGCGTCGTCGCCGGAATGTTCATGAGCGCCGACGAGCTGCGGGGGGCGTTCCGCGCGGTCCGCCCGCACCTCGAGTTCGGTGACCGCCACCGCGCCGAGCTCGCCGCCGCCGAGGCCTTGACCCCGGGCTACCGCGCCTTCGGCGAGGCCGGAGCGCGAGCCACCGCGCGGGCCGAGGGCTGCCGATTCGTCGCCACCGTCCTGGACGCCGTCACCGACCTCAGCAATCGCTGAACGCCACCACGCCGGAAGGGGAGCAATGAGCAGCGAGCGCGTCACTCAGGCGGAGCGCAGCAACTACACGCTGGCACGGACCTTCGTCAGTGAATTGCCGTCAGGGCCGATCACCGTGCGCCTCATGCAGCGGCTCGACCCGCTGGCGGACGACCGGATCGGGGTGGCCGAGGCCGAGACCTGCCAACACTGCGGCGGCGACCTGAGGCTCCCGCCGGAGGTGACGATCCTCGGGACCCCGCCCGAGCACCACATCGAACCGGACGAGCCGCCCACAGAGGATGTTCATCTCGACCCGCAGCTGCCCCGAATCGCCCGCCACGCGATGGAGATCGCCGTCCAGGTCCTCGCTGCCGAGCGCCCCGCAACTCACCTGATGCGCGTGGCCGAAGGCAGCGTCGCCCGCTACCTCCAGGTGCTGTCACAGCGTCTGCGTGACGGCCGCGCCCGCCGAGCCACCGCACGACTGCTCAGCTGTCACGTCAGCCAGCCCCACGAGGGAGCTGCGGAACTCGCGGGAACCGTCAAGGTCAGCGGGGGAGCGGTGCTCGCGTTCGCCGCCCGCATGGAGCTGCACAAGACCGGATGGCGGATGGAGCAGATCCGGGTTCCCGAGCCGACCCGCGGCGTCGCCCAGCGGGCCTTGTCCAGCAGTCGCGAGCGCTGTAAAATATAAACTAATAATGACGGACGCGAGGAGTTGAAGGATGAGGGTGCTGTCATGAGTGACGACCTGGACTACCTGATGCAGCTGGTCGCGCGGTACGACGAGGTCCGCGCCGAGCTGCTCGACCACCCCAGTTACGAGGCAGGCTGTGCGCCAGATCGTCTGTTGCACGCTCGCGACGATTCAGCGATCGAGGTGGCCGACGCGGTGGAACGACTGCTGCCGCGACTTGCTCCGATAGGCGCCACGTCCGTGGCTCACGCTGTGGCCTGGTTCCGGCAGGAGTCGGAGCGGATGCGCGACCTGGACGATGTCGACAACCGCAGCGCCGCCATCGCGATCCTGCGGCACGTGACGCTGTAAAAACTAACCCGGACGGCGCGGTGCGGTGTCATGGCTGCACCGCGCCCGCCCGGTCGGCGACCGGGCAGGTCGAAGGAGGATGGATGAACAACGTGCACTGGGCCCCGGCTACCGGCGGGATCCGGACCCTGGGCCGCGGCGAGGCGATCGAGGCCCTCCGTCCGGCAGACGGACTTGGCCCCGACGAGGCGGTCGTGGTGATCGGCGACAACAACGACATCGCTGTGCATGGCACGAAGGACGAGCTGCGGGCAATGCTCACGCGGTTGCAAGGTCAAGTCGAGCAGCTCGCCCCCACAGTCGACTTGCCTGGAGGACGGGTCGAATACTTCGAAGAGGGCTGGGATGAGGTGTGGGGTGGCCGCTTTGATGCGACCTGTCCGTGCGGCAACGCGGCGTGCTCGAGTGGGTTCTACTTCGCCGACCGCGATGGCTCCGCCTATAGCTTCGATGACCCGCCCCAGGGTTGGCAGGGCCACCAGACGATGGGATGCCCGGACTGCGGCCGGTTCTACCGGCAGGTCGAGCACGACGAGCGCGGCTACCCGGTCGCCGGCTGTCAGCCGGTGGATCACCGCATCGACATCGCCTACGCGAGAACGTGCATGCATGAGACGGAAAAAACGCAGGTCAGTGCGGGTGAAGGGTAGCGGAAGTACGACATTACGCTGTAAAATCTAATTTGTTGGGCGCGTACGGCAGGCGCGTGCGACGACACCGCGAACCGAACGACCGAAGGAGCCGGAGATGACCAGCACGCCCTACCTCACCCAGCCGGGCGGCCTGTCCGCGATCAGCGAGGCGATCCGCGGGGTCCTGCATGCGCCGGGCCGCGACCCGCTCGGCAGCAGCCAGGTACACGCCATGGAGTCCACGCCCTGCGAGGGGGCCGATGACCTGTGTGGCGCCCCGGCAGGGCAGCTGTGCGAGCCGTGGTGCCCCTCCTGGGCCGCCGACCCGGAGTGATCGACCACGCCCCGGGGCCCGCCGCGCGGCGGGCCCCGGGGTCGGGCCCGACAGCAGAAGGAGCGGAGATGACGAACGAGACGCAGCCCGCACCGGCGACCGGTGAGCTGGACACGTTCGGGGAGCGGGGACAGCGGGCGTTGGAGGCCGCGGCGGCAGGGCTGTATGTGTTCCCGCTGCACCCGGGCACGAAGAACATGCCTGCGGTGAAGGACTGGGAGAACGAGGCCACCCGTGACCCGGAGAAGATCATGCAGTGGTGGGCGAGCGGCCCTACAACTTGGCCATCGCGACCCGCCCCTCACGGCTCGTGGTCGTCGACCTCGACCCGCTGAAGCCCGGGGCGCCGGAGCTGGCCGAGCCGTATGAGGGGTGCAAGCACGGTCTGCAGGTGTTTCAGCGGATGGCCGACGCGGCCGGGGAGAAGTTCCCGCTGGACACCTACCGGGTTCAGAGTCCCTCGAATGGGGTCCATCTCTACTTCCGTGCGCCGGATGACGTCGAGCTGCGTAACTCGCAGGGCAGCCTCGCGCCGCTGCTCGACGTCCGAGCGGGGGGTGGCTACATCGTTGCCGCGACCTCCCGGCGCAGTGACGGGGTCTACCGGGCGCAGAACAGTCGACCGATCGCGCCGTTGCCGCGCTGGCTGCTCGACGCCATGCGCGCCGCGCGCCCCGCACCGCAGCCGGAGCCGATCCCGTCGCCGCGCGCAGCTCCCGCGTCGGCGACGCGGGGCAAGCGCGTTCAGGCCTACGTCGACCGGATCGTCGAGGACGAGCTGGACAAGCTGAAGACGGTGCCGAAGGGCGTGGGCAGGCGGCACAAGGCGCGGCGCGACGCCGCGCTGAAGGTGGGCAACCTCGTGGGCGGCGAACACCTCACACGGGCCGACGCTCTCGCCCGACTGCTCGAGGTGGCGCTCACCCACGTCGGCACGACCACGGACGCTGCCGGTCGGGTCCGCAGCATCACGACCGCTCAGGAAGTCACGACCACCATCGAGAACGGGCTCGACTACGGCATGAAGCGCCCTCGTGTCGTCACCGAGGCCGAGCTGCAGGACCGACGATGAGCACCCCCGCCGACCCGATGCCTGCCCGGCCGCACGCCGGTGGGCATCGGTCGGCCGGCTGGAGCGTGCGGCCCCGGACGCAGTGGGAGCCGGTCCGGGCCGGCCGCGCGGGTCGGGCCCGGTGTCGTGCGGGGCGGCCTGCGCCGGCGAGGAGGAGTGATGAGGCGGCCTAGGATCGTGCTGGTGTCACCCGCACGACAGGCCGGCCCCCGCACACCCGACCGCTTCGAGCGCGACGGGCGCGTGTTCGTCACGCGCGCCGCGCTCTGCGAGGAGTTCGGGATCGGCGACTCGACCGCGCGGACCTGGTGGCGGGGTCGGGACACGAACGACCATCCCGAGCCGATCCATCGGGAAGGCCGCCGCCAGTGGTGGGACCTGGAGGCGATGCGCGCGTTCGTCGACACCGTCCGGAACGCTGCCGCGCGGCGCGAGCAGCCACCCGCGACGATCGAGCACGAGGGGCGCACCCTGATCAACCGGCCCGGGATGGCCGAGCGCTACCACCTGGACGCGCAATGGCTCGCCGTGCTGTACCACCAGCGAGCCGACAACCAGCATCCCGAGCCGGTGCGGCGCTTCGAGCGGTTCCTCTACTTCGACCTCGAGGAGACCGACGCGTGGAACGACGAGCGCGAGGCAGCCAAGCGCCGCTCGCTGACACCGGTGGACTACACCGGCGAGCCCGACGAGCTCGTCGACATCACCGAGGCGACCCGCGTGCTCGGCTACCGCAACGAGTCGACGATCCGCAGTTTCCTGTCGCGCAACCGCGACTACTTCCCGGCACCTGAGCAGACCGATGCCGACGGTCGGGCCCTCTGGCCTCGCCGCGCGTTGTGGGAGTTCGCCGACCGGCGGAGCCGCCCGGGCCGAGCGGGTCACGCCAGAACCGGTGAGTGAGCGGGCCGCACCAGGGTCGCCCCGTGGTTCGGAACTGCACGGGTCGCTGCGCTCCCCGGCTGCCGCGTGATCACTGCGCTGGCGCTCCGTGATCACTTGCCACTGACCCCCGCTGGGCGCGCTGGCAGCCGGACGCGGCTCCCCGGCAGGGCTGGTGCTGGCCGCGTCCCGGCGGCGTCGGCGACGGCTCCCAGCCGACAGTCCGAACGAGCTACACACGCCGAAGGCGCCGTACGCATTCCGCGTACGGCGCCTTCGTGTTGTGCGGCGTGGGTCGGCCGCTCGGTTCGGACGATGCGGAGGACGGTTCAGGACGGCTGAGCGTGGGCGGCGTCGAGGTCCGTCGGTTCCGGGGCGGGAGCGCCGGAGGAGTCGTGGGCGCCGTAGTCCTCGTTGTGACCGGTGTCGGCGCTGCTCGTGGTGTCGTCGTGGTCCGTGCGGCGGGTCGCCACGCGCAGAGCCGCGCCGGCGGGTTGCGTGCCGCACCCGATCTCCTCCAGCTCGGCCGGGCTCCACCCGGCGTCGCGTGCGGCGCGGTAGCCGTCGGCGTAGGCCTCCTGCTTGGTGCGCCACCGCTCCCGCGCGGCGTCGTGCTCCGCGCGCGCCGTGTCCACTTCGACCCCCAGCTCGGCGAGCTTGGTGATGGGACGCATCCGCGCCTGCAGAAGGTCCTGGGCCGCCTTACGAGCCTGCGTCTTGGCCTGCGCCGTCGCCCCGCGCGTGTTCATGGGGCGGACTGTACCGCGATGTGTATCAACCCCGCGATGCACTCTGATACACGCGGGTGTCGATCGTCGCGCGCGGAGCGCGGCGCCGTGAGGTGCCATCTCGCGCGGCGCGCGCCCGCATGGCGACCGGGCCGCCCGCACTCCGCCGCTTTCGAGGCGCCGCACGCGTCACCCCGAAAGCGGCGGAGCAAGTTAGGTGTTTTCCTAAGGAAAACACCGGTGAGGGGCTGGCATGTGAGATCGTCGGCGTCGGGTCCGGGAGATCTCGGTCCGTCACGGCCGGTCCTGCCGGCGCCGCGCCAGCCCGAGGGGAGGGATCTTCGATGACTCGGACTCGACGCCCTCGCGCCGAGGGGGGACGGCCGCGCACCACGACCGTGTCGTTCTCCGAGTCGGAGTGGGCGGCGATCGAAGCTGCGGCGGCCCGAGCAGCGATGGCCCCGGGTGCGTGGGTTGGGGACTCGGCGGCTCGGGCGGCGGAGCTGCCCGAACCGGTGGTGCCCGGTGCGCGAGTCTCGGCAGGTTCGGCCGGCTCGCGGATGCAGAGGCTGATGGGGCTGCGCTCGGAGCTGATGGAGGACCGCCGGGTGCTGCGCAACATCGGCGGGAACCTCAACGACATCGCGAGGGTCGCGAACACCGATGGGGCGCTCGAGTCGACGGTCGGTCAGGTCGCGCAGATGGTGGCGCGGGCGGTCGAGCGGATCGACCGCACGGTCGCTGAGGTCGACCAGCAGGTGAGCGAGGCGATGCCGCAGGCGCGGCGGAGCAGGAGCCGGCGGTGATCGCGAAGATCAGCCGCGGATGGCGCGCTGAGGGGCTGATCCGCTACCTGATGGGGCCGGGGCGGTTCAACGAGCACACCGGGCAGCGGATCGTGGCCACCTGGGACCGAGCGCCCGAGACGCATCAGCCTGCGCAGGCCGCGGACGGTTCCTTCGATGTGCGCGCCCTGGTCGACGATCTCAGCATGCCGGCAGTCGCGGCCGGGGTCGGTCTGCGTGAGCCGGTGGTGGAGCAGGGCAAGCGGATGCCGCAGGGCCCGGTCTGGCACTGCTCGCTGCGCAACTCGCCGGAGGATCCGGCGCTGACCGACGAGCAGTGGGCGCGGGTGGTCGAGGATCTGCTGGACCGGACCGGGATCGCACGGCGCGGGGACCCGGACGGCTGTCGATGGGTCGCGATCCGGCACGCCGACGACCACGTGCACGTCGCGGCGGTGCTGGTACGTCAGGAGTCGGGGAAGCGGGTGCACCCGTACCGGGACTTCGTCCGGGCTCGGGAGACGTGCCAGGCCGCGGAGGCAAAGTTGGGACTCGCGGCAACGGCGGGCGCCGACCGCAGTTCGGTGACCGGGCCGTCGCAGGCCGAGCAGGAGAAGGCGGCCCGACGGGAGATGAACGAGTCCTCCCGGGAGAGGCGCGAGGCGTCGGCGGAGGAGAGGAGCGAGTGCCCGCGGGAGTGGCTGCGGCGGATGGCACGGGTCGCGGCGGTGCAGGCACGCGATCCGGAAGCGTTCGTGGCGGCGCTGGGCGAGCTGGGCGTGCTGGTCCGGCCGCGCTACGGGCCGCAGGAACAGGACCCGGAGTCGGGGGAGCAGCACGCCTCGATGGTCGGGTACTCCGTGGCGGCGCCGGGTGATGTCACCCGGGCTGGTCAGCCGGTGTGGTTCTCCGGGCGCACGCTGGCCCGGGATCTGTCGCTGCCGAACCTGGTTCTGCGGTGGGACTCCGCGCCCGCGCCGGTGCCGGTGTCCGGGACAGCGGAGGAGACGCACCGGGCGACGGTGAGCCCGCGGGAACGCGCGGCCGCGATCGACGATGCGGTGTCGACGATGGAACACGCCACGGCCACCCTCGCCGCCGGCGAGACCGGGGCGAACGCGGACGGGGTCGCACACGCGGCCGGGGACATGCTCGCTGCGGTGGGCGCGGTGACCGGCCGTCAGGACCAGGGCGAGCGGGTGCGCCGGGCCGCGGGCAACGACCTGGACCGGGCGACACGGGTGCCGGGCAAGGTCCTGCCGTCGCGGTGGTCGCCGGTGGCGAAGGCGCTGCGGCAGTCGGCGTGGCGGCTGGCCGCGACGCGGACCGTGGGCCGCCACGGTTCGGGCGACGGGGCCCGGCTGGTGCTGGCGCTGGCGGCGCTGGTCGCCGAGATCGCCGCACTGCGGGAGACACAGGCGCGCCTTGCCCAGGCGCAGGCCGCGCGGCGCAGCTGCACCGCGCTGCGCAGTTCCGCTCAGGCCACCTCGGCGCGGACGACGTCGAACGGCCCGGGCCGAGGCCAGACGACGACTACGAGCCGGCAGCGGCCGCAGCAGCCCTCACCGGGGCCGGCCCGAGCTGCGAAGGCTCGGCAGGAGAACCAGACGCGAGGGAGAGGCCGATGACGGGTCAGATCGACCAGGACGTTCCTCTGCTGAGCCCCGGGCGGGAGCAGATCCAGGCCTGGACGCAGCTGATGCTGGTGACGGCCAACGCGCTGCGGCAGCGCCGGATGGAACTCGGTCAGGCGGCCTGGAGTCAGCAGCGGGCGGCTGCCCGCACGGCGCAGCAGTACGCGAACGACCTCGACCCTAGGGTCCGCGCGATGGCCGCGGCCGACGAGGCAGCGTTCCGCGAGGCCGGTGCGAGCGGGGCGGAGGGGTTCGAGCACAGGACCAGCGACGAGCCGCAGTTCGGCTGGACGGTGCACACCACGGCTGGGCCCATGCCGGAGAACTCGCCGTCGGGTACGCGCGGAGCGTGGGGGCTGTGGGCGCACGGCTCTTACCACGAGAAGTCGCTGTCGGTGTTCGTGGTCGTCCCGGACCGGGAGTCCGCGCTGCGGCTGCGGGATGAGGTGACCCGCGGCGAGCAGCGCACGCTCAAGTCGCTCGGCGAGCTCGGTACCTACGGCTTTCTGCGCGCAGAGCACGCTCGCACCGAGGTGCGTGAGGACGAGGTGCAGCTGCGGGAGCGGCTGGCCCATGGCCTGCACACAGCGTGGGCACACGACCCTGGCCTCGTTGCGGGGGTACTTCGTCCCGCGCGCGACGAGAACGATGTCGACTACTCCTCGATCGACCAGCTGGCGCACAAGCTGAGTCGTCTGGAGGACCGCGGCTACGCGATCGAGGATGTCCTCGGTCGGCTCGATACCGGTGCGATCCGTGCGTGGTACGACCAGCAGGACCAGGAGCTGTGCAACCTCGCGGGCTACACCAGCAGTCTGGTGTCGCAGGTTGCCGACCGGCTACAGGTGGTCGATGCCGTACAGGTCGATCCGGTGGTCTCCCGCGAGGTCGACCAGACGCTCGCGCAGGGACTGCACGAGGCTGGTGTGGAGTCGGACCGGGTGTATCGCAGCCGCAATTTCGGGCAGGTGAAGGCGCAGCTGACGGATCTGCGGTCTGACGGCCATGACCTCACCCCCCTGTTGGCGGGCCTTCCTGGGGAGAAGATCAATGAGGCCGGTGACCCCGCCGCGTACCTGCGTGCGGTGCTGGAGAAGCGGGCGCGCTCGTCGCGGCCGACCGAGGCGACAGCTGAGGCGGGACGTGCGGCGGCCGAAGCGGAGACCGGGATACATCGGACGGGTCCCGACCTGGGGCCGGCCGAGCGGATGATGCGCCGCTACCTCGCGCCGGAGACCGCGGACTCGGTGATCGGGTGCCGCGCCTGGCCAGGGCTGGCCAAGCAGCTGCTGGCGTGGAAGGAGGAGGGCGCCCCGGTCGCAGAGGAGCTTGCGCGGCTGCCGGAGGACCGGGTCCGCAGCGCCGGTACCCCTGCCGGCTATCTGAAGACGTTGCTGCGGCGGGGGGTCGACTTCCGGGAGAACGAGGCCCGCAAGGCGGGCGAGGTGTCGGGTCGGGAACGCGATGCCCAGCACGCGGCGCGGGTCAGGGACCTCACCGAGGTCGACGAGTCGCGCCGGGCGGGTCCGGTCACCGAGGCCGTCCGGGATGGTGTGCCCCCGTCGCCGTTCGAGGTCCGCGAGCTCGATCCGACCAACGCCGTTGAGCGCACCGCGCTGGAGATGTCGCGAGGCGCCGGCACGGTCGAGGACGACGCGTACATCGCGGAGATCCTCGCCGCGCCGGACCCGGGAGAGGTCTGGAGCAAGTTCAACCGGGCTGCCGAGGCGCGGGGCCGCGCGGTCGATGCTGAGCAGCAGGCCGCCGCGCACGCACGGACGCCGGATGACCTGGACACCCGGCCGCGTGAGGACCTCATCGGGCAGGACGAGGCCGGCATCGACCGGCGACGAGCCGACCGCGAGAGCGCGATCGCCCATGCCGAGGAGTCCGGCGTGCCGACCGCGGCGGCGCTGCGCGCCGAGATCGCCCACCGGCCCCCGACGACCGAGCCCGGCGCGGCGGCGCGTTCGGAGACCCGACCGGCCTCGCCGGCACCGCCGGCGCCGACTCGGCAGGCGACGCACGCCCCGCGCCCACGTCGCTGAACCCAGCCGACACAGCCAGGGTGGGCGCCGTCGACGGCGCTGACCCAGACATCAGGGGAAGGAGAGCAGGGTGAGTGGGGTCGCCGCGGCTGCCGGTCTGCACAGCGCCGGTGCGTGGCTGTTCCCCGCGATCGCGGCCACCGCGGTGGCCATCGTGGTGTCGGGGTTCGTCGCACTGCGCCCACGAGGGCGGTCGGAAGCCCCCTTGGGGGCGCCGGCTCAGGGGGGTGACACCAGTGCGCTGGGTATCGGGGGGCCGAGCAGGATCGACCACTGTGCGGCCCGGCTCACCGGGGAGGACCTGGTCGCTTCGTTCGCAGCCCTCGAGGAACTCGGCGTGCTCGCCCAGCGGGACGGGGCCAGCTCGGCGGCGGTGATCGCCGTGTGGTGCGAACTCCTGCGGGCAGCACCGGCCGGTCGCGACGAGCGCGTTACCCGGGCGGTGCAACAACGGCTGTGCACTCACGTCAAGCGCGTCGCCCGCGACCGCAACCGGCGCGCCTTCCTGCACCTTGATCTCAGCGATGCCCAGCTCCACGACTTGGACCTCGACGGAATCGCACTCGGAGGGCTGAGCCTGGCCCGCGCGCGGCTGACGGGCACGACGCGGATCGCGCTGCGTTCCTGGAACGGGCTCGACGCCAGTGAGGCGTACTTCGGCGGCGACCTGCTCGCTATCGACCTCGGGGTGGAGCGCCAGCTGTCGCTCCGTGGCGCGCTGATCGAAGGTGTACTCGACCTGCAGGGCGCCGCGGTATTCGGTGAGCTGGACATGTCGGGGAGCGAAGTCGCTCAGCACGCCAACCTGAGCCATCTGGTCGGGGGCGGCGGGCTGCGCCTGCAGAGCACCGCGGGTGCGGCCTTGTTCGCTGGAGCGGTCGACCTGTCCCGGGCGATCGCGGATCCGGTTGTCCTCGCCGGTGACGAGTTCACCGGCGGGGTGACGCTCAGGCCGCCTGGTGTCGAGCGCTCCACGGTGCTCCTCGGTGACGAGGACGACCTGGCCGAGCAGGTGCGCGAGGCACTCGAGACGCCTCTACGAGTATGACCGCGCCTGCCTCGCAGACGGGCCCGTGGCTCTCACCAGTTTGTGGGAGTTCTAGATTCTCTGACAAGTTCCAAGTGTTATATCAGATTATGGATCACGCCGTGATAGTGTGATGATATGTCAGAGAGTAGCGAGGGTGTGTATCGACCGGAGGTGGTCGTCAACCGGGATGGTCGGGTGCTGATTCCGGCCCAGGTGCGCCGGGAACTCGGTTTGACTCCGGGGGCGGCGCTGGTTTTGTCAGTAGAGGACGGCCGTGTGGTGATGGAGAGTCGTGCGCAGCTCGCCGCGCGGATCCGTCGGGAGGTTGCCGAGGCCTGGCACGGCGAGTCCGGGGTGTCCCCGGTCGACGAGCTGTTCGCTGAGCGCCGCGCTGAGGCCGCTGCGGAGGAGGGCCAGTGACCTCGGGCGCCGGGCCGGCGGTGCTCGACGCCTCGGCGGTGCTGGCCTGGTTGCGCGACGAGCCTGGCGCCGACGTCGTCGATGCGCACTTGTCCGACGGGGTACTCGGTGCGATCAACCTGTCGGAGGTGCATCAGAAGCTCACCCAGCATGGCATTGACGCCGACCGCACTATCGGCCAGCTACGCACTCTCGGCGTGCGGGTCGAGCCGTTCGGTCTCGCCGACGCGATCGCGACCTCGACGCTGTGGCCTGCGACCCGCGATCGGGGCCTGTCCCTTGCTGACCGCGCGTGCCTAGCCCTGGCCCGCCGCCTTGGCTGCACCGCGATCACCGCCGACACCGCCTGGACGCAGCTCGATCTAGACGTGACTGTCGTAGCCATCCGCTAGAACGGCACCGCTGCTCTTACTCGTAAGGAGTTCGTCATGGACGTGTTAGCGCCACTAGCCGTCAACCTGCTCGCCGTCCTCCAGATCGGCGCGCTCGTGGCGAGTGCGCTGTTCGGCGGGTCGAGCACGTGACCGTCGAGGAACCGCCTATCGCCGTCGAGCCGGATACCTGGCACCGGGCCAAGCACAACCCCTGGGCCCGGCCGGTCGTGGAGGCCGTCGGGCCGTGGCTCGAATCCCGCGGTGCTCGCTACGGGTCCTGCGGTGTGGTCGATGCCGCCGGGACCCGGGAGATCGCCTGGGTGATCGACCGTGGCCCCGACAGCGGGCCGCGCCGTCGGCGGCGGGTTGTGCTGTTCCGCGCCCTCGAGGGCGACAAGACGCGGTGGGAGGTCGTGCTGCGCGAGGAACGGGCCCCCTGGGACCTCGACGACTTCTGCGACTGGCTCCACGCGAAGACCGGCCTGGCTCTGGACCTGCCCGGGTGGCCCGGCCCCGTGCACCACTACAACTCGCTCAGCCGACGATGCACTTTCGACGAGATCGCCGCGGCGGCCGAGGGGCTTCTCTCCGTGGGGCTCGCCTATCGCCGCCGGCCCCTGACCGAATGCGGCTGCTGAAGCGGCTTCCAGCTCTCAACCACACCGGCGCTACTGCCCCCGAAGGTGGCCTGACCGCGTGAGGTCGTCGATGTAGGCGGGCCAGTCGCGTTCGAGCGCGCCTTGCAGGTTCTTCTTGAGCTCGGCGTACTCGGAGGGGTCGACGGTGCGGCCGGCCGGGTTCTCCGGCGAGTGGGAGATCGTCTGAGCGTTTCCGGCGGTGCAGAGCAGCATGTGCGCGTGCTGCGTGAGGCTCATGAACAGGGCCGGGGTCGGGACCTCGAGCAGTTCGTTCAGTGCCGTGTCGAAGTCCGGGACACCGATCTCGGCCCAGCTTGCCTGAGCCCGGCGCAGGAACCCCGTCAGCTCGGACAGGAAGAGGACGCGCATGCCGTGTTTGCGGTGAAGGCCTACGCCGAAGTCGAGGATGGCCTGAACGGGCCGTGACTGCGCCTCACGCGGGATGAACGTAGGCGCGATCGCCTGGGCGCATTCCTCGGTGTCGTTGCGGGAGCCGTCCGGCCAGGGAAGCCCCAGCACGAGCCAGAACGGGGGGTTCTTGATGTTCGCCACGGAGGTACTCACTTTCTCGTAGGGCTGCACGTTGGGAAGTTCCCGGCTGCGCACGGGAGGGGCGCCGATCGCGGTGTGCGTTACGCCGCGGTGGGGTTCGTGGCGCGGACGGCTCCGATGAACTCCTGCGAGTAGTAGGTGTTGGACCAGATGTCGGGCTCGACCTTGACCACGTCTCCGGTTTCGGGTGCGTGCAGCATCTGCCCGTTGCCCAGGTAGAGGCCGACGTGGTGGATGCCGCCGGGTTGGCCGTTGGAGGAGAACAGCACCATGTCGCCGGGCTGGATCGCGGCTTGGTCGGTGATCGCGGGCTGGAAGGAGTTCCAGATGGCCTGGGTCTGGTGGGGCACGCCGATGCCGATCTCGGCGAAGGCGTAGACCATCAGCCCGGAGCAGTCGAATCCGCCGCCGGTCGGCCCGTTGGCGTCACCGCCGCCCCACACGTAGGGCTGGCCCTGTTGGGACATGGCGCGGTCGACGACGCGCTGGATCTGCGGATCGGCGGCCGGAGTGGGGCCGGTCTGCGGTCCGCACTCGACCCCTTCCAGCGCGCCGGCGAGGGTGGCGGCCGACTGCTCCCACTTGGCGTAGGCGTCGGGGAACGCGCTGACCTGGACCAGCTGGGCGGCCCGGGTGACGGGCAGCGATTCCCATCCGGGGACCTGCAGGAGCGCGTCGTAGAACAGGCGGGCGGACTGGCGCGGGTCCATGCGGGTGGCGACGTCGCCCCATCCGGCCTCGCGCTGCTGGAACAGCCCGACCGAGTCGTGGTCGCTGCCGACGCCTTGGTTGGGCAGTTCGAGCGACTCGGGGACGTTGGAGTTGGCCAGGTTCTGCAGGTTCGACTCCTGCATCGCGGTCGCCAAGGCGACGACCCACCCGTGCTGGGGGACGCCCATCTCGACGCCGGTGGCCACGATCAGGCCGGCGTTGCTGACCTGCTCGGGGCCGATCCCCTCGACCAGCTGCGCCGGATCGGCTCCCGGTGGGGCGCACACGACACCGGGTAGGCCAGGGGTGGGTCGGCCGGCGCCGCTTCCTGCCACGGCCACGATCAGGAGGAACCCGAGGAACAGGACCAGGCCGAGCGCGATGGCCCCGCTGGCCGCAGCTGCACGCACCAGCAAAACGTATCATTTGCGCGTGTAGAGTTGATACACATTGTGATCGCGTCGTCGCTTGCTGTCGAGCAGCGGCGACGCACGATCGGGGCTGCCTACGACGACGCTGGTCGTTGGCGTGACTCGATCAACTCGATGTAGCGCCACAGTGAGCCGATGTACTCGGACACCCGCGCTTCGGGCTCCGGACCAGTGCCGTCCCACGGGTGCATGACGTCGGCGTTCTCGCCTGCATAGCGCTGTGCGTGGGCGAGCAGTTCACGACCGCCGAGTTCGAGCAGGCGGCTTTCGGCGACATCTTGGAGGTAATCACCGTTGTAGTAGTCCTCCGGCTCGTTCATTGCGCCAGCGTAGCCCGAGCCCGACGCTGTGCCCGCCACATTCTGTGTGGCGGGCACAGCTGCGCATCCGGTCGCGGTCAGGCGTTCTGGTGGAATGCGTCGAGGACGTTCTGCGGGATGCGTCCACGGTCGGACACGGAGATGCCCTGCTTGCGCGCCCAGGCGCGGATCGCCTGGTTCTGCTCACGGTTGACCGTGGCCGTCGGCCGCGCGGTGGCGGAATCTGCCCGGCGCTGCCCACGGCGGAGCTGGGGCGAGTTCCTCCGCGCGACGGAGACATAATCGGCCAGGACCCCGCGGAGTGTGCTCGCGTGCGCGGAGGTGAGGTCGATTTCGTACTGCTTCCCGTCGATGGCGAACTCGACCGTCTCATCGGCGGAGCTGCCGTCGAGATCGTCGACGAGTCGGACGGTCAACACCTGGGCCACGTCATGAACCTCTCTTCATTCTGGAAAACGTAGTCGACTGCACCGGGGATGCTATCGCCGATTCCTGGCCGGGATTGTGCGTCAGCGTAGCGAGAACTGCACGGATCGACGAGCCGAAACGAGTGACCGAACGCTGTCCGGTGTGTGCGTGTGCGTTCATAGGCGCCGCCGGGCTGCCTGGTGCCGGTCTGGCTGCGGAGCCGGGCCCGGGGCGGGCGGGCCCGTGGAAGTAGGTGTCGAGCCCGAGTTCGGTGCCGCTCGGGGCGGTCCGGCCGGCGGTCGGTGCGCGGCGAGAGCGGCAGCCACCGCCGCAGCGGACTGCTCGGCCTCGGCGGCGGACTGCGAGGAGTCCCCGGAGGGGACCGGCTCGGGCGCGGGGGGCCCGGGATCGGCCGCCGCAGCGTCCGCGGGTTCTGCGGCGTCGGGGCTGCTCGGCTCGGGCGGGGCGGCGAGCCCAGCCATCTCCGCGTCGATCTCCCGCACGCGGGCGCGCGCCTGTTCGAGCTCCGCGGCGTGGGCGAACGGACGCTCGAGCTGTTCTGCGGCGCGTTGAGTCTCCTCGCCGGTGCGTTGGAGGTCCTCCTGGACGCGGGTGAGCTTCTCGTCGAGGCCGGCGACCCGGTTCTCCATGCGCACGACCAGTGAGCCGGGCTTCTCGCTGGTGGACAGCTCAAGCAGTTGGGACTTGGAGCCCTCCACGACGCCGCCGTTGCTGGTCCCGGAGACCCGTAGCTCGTAGCCCGCGCGCGGCCCGGCGGACCACACGAACGCGTCGAAACTCTGGCCGCCGAGGCGGGCGATCCCGGGGATCTCGGTGGGCCGGGTGCTCTCCGGTCCGGTAGCCGCCGCCATGAGCTGGCCGATCAGGACGGTGCCCGCTTCGTTGCGATCGGTGAGGCGTCGTCCCCCGGTGTCGATGGCGAACTGCTCGCCTCGAGTGTCGGTGCGGCGCTCGACCGCCGCGCGCAGCGCCTCGATCTCGGCCTCCAGGCCGGGGACGCGACCCTCGTGGACCTCGATCGTGTAGCGCAGCCGGGAGCGGGTCTGCACATGCGAGCGTTCGAGGCGTTCCAGCTTGGTCAGTTCGGCGTCGGCCTTGGCCTTGTCCAGCAGCAGCGGGTTCCCGGCGGCGAGTGCCTTGACCTCGTTGTAGTTGAGTGCGGTATCGCCGATGTCGCCCTCGATCTCGCGGACGTCGAGGCGGCCGTTCATCAGCTGCGAGATGAACGCGGCCTTGCGTGCCAGGGCCTGCCACATGTAGGCGTCGAAGGTGCCTTCGACGACGTAGCGGTTCAAGGCGATCTCGCTGTACTGGTTGCCCCGACGCAGCGCCCGGCCGTCACGCTGGGCCAGGTCGGCCGGGCGCCACGGGCAGTCCAGGTGGTGCAGCGCCACCGCCCGGTTCTGGACGTTGGTGCCCACTCCCATCTTGGAGGTGCTGCCGATGAGCACGGAGACCTCGCCTGCGCGGCATGACTCGAACAGCTCGGCCTTCTTCTGGTCGTTGGCGGCCTCGTGGATGAACCGGACCTGCCCCCGGGGCAGGCCTCGTTCGACGAGCTGGTCGCGCAGCTCGGCGTACACGTTCCAGCCGGGCCGCTTCGCGCCGTCGCCGGGGGTACCGAGGTCGCAGAAGACCAGCTGGAAGCCACCGCGGCGCGGATGAGGATCGCCGTCGGCGTCGAGGAACTCATCATCGCTGTGGGCGTGGTGGATCCGCGCGATCTCGTCCGCGGCGATTTCGATCTTGGACTCCCCGAACGGCATGTCCCGGCCCAGGAGCCGCAGGTCGAGCGCGCCGGCGCGGCCCTCGCTGGAGATCTTGAGCATGTTGTCGACGTCAGGGAGCACCGCACGGGCCTGGACCCGCTCAGCACGGTCGCCCAGCTCGGTGATGAGCTCCTGCTGCCCTTCGGTGGCCGGGATCAGGAAGGTCCGGGGAGCGCGCTGGCCGTCCTCGGGCCGCGGCAGCAGGTCCGGGCGGGGCAGCTTGAGGTCCTCGGCGGTCTTGACGTCACCGGAGACCCACCACATGCGCAGTAGCTCGGGGACGTTGTGGAAGCGGGCGAAGCGGCCCTTCATCCGGAAGCTGCTGCCGTCGGGAGACAGCTCGATGTCCGACACGGTCGCCGCGAACGTCGCAGCCCAGGCGTCGAAGTTCAGCACGCCTGCCTGTTCGAGCAGGTCGGGACGCAGGTAGCGCTGCATGACGTGCGCCTCGGTGATCGAGTTCGCGATCGGGGTCGCGGTGGCCAGGGTGACCACCCGGTGCCCGTGCTGGTTGCGCAGGTAGTGCAGCTTCATGTCGAGGTCCTGGGCCCGGTTGGAGCCGTCGATCGCCGCGCCGGCGATGTTGCTCGCGGTGCGCAGGTTCTTGTAGTCGTGGGCCTCGTCGACGACCACGTAGTCGATGCCGGTGGCCTCGAACGTGACCGCGGGGTCGTAGTCGCGGGCGATCTTGTCCTTGATGCGCTCCTGGGCGTTGTCGAGCCGCTGCTGCATCCGCTTGACGGCACGGTTGCTGCTGCCTTCGGCGCGGCCTCGTTCCAGTGCTTCGCGCAGCGTCTCGAGCTCGGCGTCGAGGTAGGCCTCCTGCGCCTCGGGGCGCATCGGGATCCGCTCGAACGCCCCGCGGGTGATGATGACCGCGTCCCAGTCACCGGTGGCCACCCGGGCGACGAAGGCGCGGCGGGCGTCCTTACGCAGGTCGGCCGAGGAGGCAGCGAGGATCCGGGCCCGTGGGTAGAGCTGCTGGAACTCCCGCGACCACTGCTCGATCATGTGGTTCGGGATGACGATGCAGGGCTTGCGGACCATCTGCAGGCGGCGCAGCTCCATGACCCCGATCGCCATCTCGGCGGTCTTACCGGCGCCGACCTCGTGGTAGAGCCCGACGGCGGGCTCGGAGATCATCCGGGCGACCGCGGCGTACTGATGCGGGTTCGGCTCGAAGGTGCGGGTCAGGCCGGGCAGCGACAGCATGACGTCGTCGTAGTTGCGCAGCACCATGGAGTTGAAGCGGTCGTTGTAGACGCGCGCGAGCTCCGTGGCGCGCTGCGGGTCCTCCCAGACCCACTCGGAGAACCGCTGCGCGAGTTCGTCGGCCTTGGCCTGCGCGGCGGTGGTGGCGGCCGGGTTGAGCACATGGCGGGTCGTCGAAGCTCCGTCGGCGGTGACGGTCTCGATCTCGTCGCGCACCACGATCGACTTCTGTGCCAGCAGCGCGGCGGCGAGTTTCGGGGCCGGGTAGCGCTCGGTACCCCAGGTGCTGGTGGCCGCGACGGAGAACTCGTTGCCCTTGACCTCCCAGTTGGTGCCGTAGGTGTGCTCGACGCTCAGCCGCGGTTCGTCGAGGGTCTCGCGCAGGAAGGTCTGCACGTAGCCGGCCTCGATCCACGGCACCCCGAGGCGGGCCACGATGTCCTCGGGAGCGATGTCGGGTGGGAGGACCTCGCGCAGCGCGGTGGCGTTGGCGGCGTAGGCAGGCTCGTCCTCGGCGGCGGCGAGCGCCTGATCGAGTTTCTGACGCACGTGGCCGGACAGGTACTCCGCGGCGGGGACGAGCTGGCCGGCGCGGGCGGGGTCGGCGAAGACCAGCGCGCCGAGCGAGGTACGGGCCTCGGTCTCGTCGACGCCGAGCAGCCGCGCGATCTCGGACAGCTCCACCTGCCCGTGGGTGTCCATGCAGATGGCCAGCGCTTCGGACGGGGTGTCGGCGCCGCGGGCCGGGGTCCGCGGGGCGATGACCCGGTCGCTGAAGATGTCGGCCTTGGTCGCGGTGCCGGTGCTGGCGTCGAACACTTCCAGCGCCAGCACGATCGGTGCCCGCGGGTCGGCCCGGAAGCCGCCGAGCTTGTCGACGATGCGGGCCTGGATGTCGTTGCCGTCCTCGTCGACGCGGCCGGTGCGACGCCACTTGAACCGGTTGATCGGGCCGTAGCGGGCGGCGTAGGCGTCGTACTGGCGGTTCAGGTCCTCGCGCAGCTCCTCGATGCTCTCGGAGTGCTCGAAGGTCGCCGCTTCGGCTTCGAGCAGCGTGACGGTGGTGTCACGCAGCTCGAGCAGCGCCCGCAGCTCGGCCTGGCGGCTCTTGGGGACCTCGAACGGTGCCGCAGCGCCGTCGGTGACCTGCTGGAACTGCCCGTCCGCGTCGATGAGCAGGTGCCCGTCCTCCAGGTCCAGCTCCGGGCCGGGCAGGGCGGCGCGTTGAGGAACCTCGGGCAGGGTCGGGGCGTGGAGCAGCTCGTCGCGGCGGGCGCGGTCGACGACCTGGGCCAGGCGCTCGGCGAGCAACTCGGCCGCGGGCCGGTCGGAGACCACTCGTGGTTCAGCGGAGCTGTACTGCCCGGACCCGCTGGTCAGAGTGCCGCACAGCATCTCGGGGTGCTGGACGAACCAGGAGTTCATCCGCACTTGTTCGTCGCCGATGTCGACGAGGTCGGTCAGCTCCCAGTCGAACGGCTGGGGCGCGCGGTCGGGTTCGCGGCGGCGGAACACCAGCAGGTCGGTGATGACGTCGGTGCCGGCGGTGCGCTGGTGGGCGGCCTGGGGCAGCCGGATGGCGCCGACGAGGTCGGCGAGCTCGGCCATCTCGCGGCGCGCAGACGGGTTGCGGGCGTCGAGGGTGTAACGGGAGGTGATCGCTGCGACCAGGCCGCCCGGGGCGGTCAGGTGCAGGCTCTTGATCAAGAAATGGTTGTGGATCGAGTGGCGGCCGGTGTTGTGCACCTTGTCGCTGAGCACGGTGCGGGCGAACGGGACGTTGCCCACGACGAGGTCGAAGCTACCGTTGGGGAAGCGGCTCGCGGCGAAGGACTCGCTGCGGACCTGGGCCTGAGGCTGCAGCGCGGACGCGATCGCCGCGGTGGTCGGCTCCACCTCGACCCCGACCACCTGCGCGCCGGCCGGGGCCAGCCCGATGTAGTTGCCGGTCCCGCAGCCGGGTTCGAGCACCCGTCCGCGCTGAAAGCCCAGCTCGGTGACCGCCGTCCAGACCTGTTCGACCAGGTCGGGGTCGGTGTAGTGGGCGTTGAGCATGCTGGAGCGGGCGCGAGCGAGCTCGGTGGCGTCGAGCATCTCGGCGAGCTGGTCGCGGGCCCAGGACATCTCGGGGCGCAGGTCGTCGAAGACCTCGGGGACCGCGCCCCACCCGGACCAGCGCGCCAGCTCTGTCTGTTGGGCTTCGGTGGCCGGCTGGTCGCCGAGGGAGCGCAGGGTGGACAGGGCGGCGAGGTTGGCCTGTACCCGCGCCTTGGCACCGGTGGGCGGGCGCACCGAGCCCGGCCGGAACTGGCCCGCCGCGGCAGGCTGTTGTTCCTGCTCGGTCACGGCAGGCTCCGACGGCGTGGCCGGGACCGTCGGCGCGGGCGGCTCGGCGGCGGTCTCGGCGGTGCCCGGCGATCCCGGGTCGAGCTGCCGGGCGGCGGTCTCGCTGTTGCGGGCGTCGCGTTCGGCCGCTGCCTCGCCCGCCCGACGGCCGATGTCGGGGTTGAGCTGGCCGATGCGGGCGATCAGCTCGTCGCGCCAGGCGCGCTCGTCGGCGACGATGGCCGGTTCGAGCATCGCGTCGAGTTGGTCGAAGCCGAGCTGGTCCAGCACGGCCTGCCGTGCCGGTGCCGGGAGCGCGGCAATGGTCGCCGACCACTGCGTGGGGGTCTGCATCCCCTCGTCGCGGGCGTAGAGCCGCAACACCGTGGTCGTAGCCAGCTCAGCGGCCCGCTCCTGCGGGCTGCGGGTCAGGGTCGCGAGCTCATCGGACTCTTCCCGGTCGTCGGGAGCGGGGGAGGGGGCGGGTGTGGTGGCCTGGGCGGCAGCCTTGTCCTGCTGCGCTTTCTCATAGCGCTCGCGGGCTTCGCGCCGGGAGGCCTCCCGGCGCTGTCTGTGCTCGGCTTCTTCGCGGCGGCGGGTCTCCCGCCACTCGGGGGTCTCGATGTCGAACGCGGCCGTCTCCCCGGGGCCGGCGACCCGCCAGGTGTGAGCGTCGCTGGTGCGCACCCACACCCTGCCGTCCGCGGTCCGGCGCATTCGGACATCGCCGGACTCACGGGCTACGACGCGGTCCTCGACACCGGGCGTGGCACTCGCCTCGACCCCCGCGGGCGCGGCCGGCGGCGTGGGCGGGGTGGCCGGGGCCTCGGGGCGGGGCCCGGAGGGCTCGGCGGCCGGGGCGCTGTCGGCCTCGTGCTCGGGTGGGCTCGCCGTCTGTGGCTCGGCAGGGGTGATCGTGGCCTGCGCGGTCTGGCTCGGACCGTCGCTGGTCGCCGGGTCCGGCAGCGCCGCGACCCGGCGACGCAGCGCGAACAGGCCCTGTTCCTCGGCGGCGTAACGGCGTCGGTCGCCCGCATCGGGCACGCGGCCGGGGCCGCGCAGGTTCGTGGCGGTGATGTCGAGTTCGTTGTCGAGCGTGGCGAGCATCGCGCGCTTGTCGTGAACGCGCAGCGTGGTGCCGTCGGCGGTGGGGTAGCCGCCGTAGAGGTCGTCCTGCTCGGGGGCGTCGTCGAGCACGTCGGTGATGCGGATCCGCAGCAGGTTCGCCGTCACCTCGGTCAGTGCGACCTCGGCGGCGTCGGGGAAGCGCGCCGGGTCGTCGGACTCCGGCCCGCGTGCAGCCGAGGCTGTGACGGGGTCCGGGGCGGCGGGCGTGGGTGTCGGCTGCTCGGCCGGTGCCGGCGGTGTCGCCTCCGGCCGTGGCGCGGCGGGGGCCGTGGTCGCGGCCTGCGCGGCGATGTGGCCGTCGATCAGCGACCGGACCCGATCCCAGTACTCGTGGCGGCCCGGGTCGAGACGTGCCGCCTGGTCCATCAGCGAGCGGGCGGTCACGAACTCACCGGCGTCGAATCGGGCGCGTGCTTGGACCGAGATGCGCTCGGCCTGCTCAGGGTCCGGGCGCACCGGCGACTCGCCCGCCGGGCCCGGTGCCTGGGCTGGGGCGGGTTCTACCGGTGCGGCTCGGCCGGAGTCGGGTCGTCCGCCTCCGGGGGCAGCAGAACCCGCTCGGCGAGGACCTGCTCCTCGGCCTGGGCCTGGATTCGGTTGAGCCGGCCCACCTGGTCCAGGTAGGTCCCGGCCGGGCCCTCCTGGTTGGCCCGGTCCGCTGCCAGGGTCTCGATCTCGTCCTGTACCTCGTTGCCCAGCGTCGTGAAGTGCTGCTGCGGGTTCGTGATCTGGGCGTACCGGTTGGGCAGGTAGGTCTGCCAGTGCTGCATCGCCTGGCGTCCGTAGCGGTTCATCGGTGTCCTCCTGGTCGGTCGACGGCACCTCGGCTGCGGACACGGGGGGCTCGGTGGGGTCGGGTCCGCCGAACAGGGCCTCCAGCGGCAGCGGCTCCTGGTTCGTGGAGCGGCGACGGCTTGGTCGGGGCACTGATTGTCCTCCCTGCTCACGCTGGCGCATCCGGCGACACGGGGTCTGAGCCGCCCGATATCGGGCTGGCTATAGGTGGTCGAGCTGCTCGTCGAGGACGAAGAAGTACTCCGGCGGCGGGTCGACCTGCCCGAGCTTGGTCACGAAACGCTCGGTGCCGTGGTGTCCGCCCTCGCAGGCACTGAACGGGCCGTGCTCGTCCATCAGCGTCGCGAGCTGGCGGTCGAGGTGGTCGTAGTAGGTGGCCAGGGCGTTGCCCTCACCAGCGGCGATCGCTTCGGTCCAGGACCGGCGCAGCGCATCGAAACGTGCGATCGCCTCCGGGTGCAGCCACCAGCTACGACACCAGCGCAGCCGGCCCTTGTTCTGCGGCAGCCGGCGTTCGAGCAGCTGCGCGATGTGGTCGCGCACCCACGGGACGAGCTCACGCATGTCCAGACCGGTGTCCGGCTCCTCCGGCTCCGGTGGGGCTGGGGCGGCGGTGTCGTCGGACGCGGCGGCGTCACCGGACCGCAGCAGGTCGGCAGCCTCCGGCGTGGCGTCCTCGATCGCATCGAAGGCACCCTCGATGTCCTCGACCCGGTGATCGAGTCCTCCCAGCCGAGCGGTGAGGGTCGCGTGCTCCGCGCGCAGCTGAGTGAGTGCGGCGAGTACCGCCGCCCAGTCACCGGGTGCGAGGTCGCCGCTGGGCTCCGGGTCGGTCATGTCGCCCCACCGCGGGGGTCTCGCTCGCGGGCGGCGAGGCGCTGCGCGAGCGGGTTGCGGGGCCCGAGCGCGGACACCGCCGACTGGCGGACCTGGGCGGTGGCCTCGGCGGCGTGAGCGCTGATCGTCTCGGCGTCGCCTTCGCGGTACCAGGGCATCAGCTCCAGCAGCACCGGGCGGCGTCCGGCGGAGAGCAGGATGGCGTGGCGCTTGTCGAGCGAGCCCACGTCGGCGACGGTCATCACCGGCTTCTCGCGCATCGACGTCGACGTGGAGCCCCCGCCACGGCCGTACTGGTGGGAGTAGGTCGGCACCTCCAGCGGCCCGATGAGGTCGCTGATCCAGCGCGCGAACTCGGGGTCCTGCACTCCGGCGCCGACCAGCTTGATCGTGGCCGCCGACCACATCTTGTCCATCCCGGACTTGCCCCAGACCGCGACACCCTGCTGGTAGGACTGCAGAAACGACAGAACCTGGATGCTCATCGACCCGAAGTAGGAGTACAGGTCGGGCAGGTTCGCGATCGGGCACACGTTGGCGGCCTCGTCGAGCACCGGGCGCAGCGGGGGATCGAGTCGCCCGCCCTGGGCGGTCGCGGCCTGGGCGGCGATGCGCAGCAGGTGATCGACCAAGGCGGCGACGACCGGAGCGCCGCTGCCGGCGCCTTCGCGGGTGAGCAGATAGACGGTGTCGCGGGGGACCGGGTTGCCGGAGCTGTCGGTCCGGTAGCCGACCAGGAACCGCCACGGGTCGAACTCCTCCACCGGAACCCGGGGCGGGTCCCGCCACGTCGAGGGCGGGGTGACCAGGCGGGCGACAGCCTCGGACTCCAGGGACCCGAGGGCCGTCAGCGCGGTCTCGAACAGGCCACCGCGCGTCTCGGCAGGGGCGTCCTGCAGCCCCCGAAGGCCCTCGGCGATCTCCTCAAAGCCGCTGTTCTCCAGCAGCTCGACCGGTTCATTGGCTTGGGTGGCCAGCCATGTGCGGACGTCGCGCAGGCTCTTGTCGGGGCTGCACGATGCCGCCAGGACGAGCTGGGTGAGCAGCCGCTCGGCGCCTCTGGTGAAGAAGGGGTTGGCGTCGTTGGAGTTGCCGGCACCGACGGTGCGGGAGAAGTGAGCGACCAGATACCCGGCGTCGGCCAGGTCCTTGATGTCGGCGAGCGGGTTCCACCACCAGCTCTGCTCGACCCCGGCGATGCCTTGCGGGTCGGCGACGAAGGTGCGGCCCAGCTCGGCGCGCAGCCCAATGGTCAAGGTGTAGACGTCGACCTTGTTGCTGGTCGCGATGACCGGGCCGGGCGCGGAGAGGATCGCGGGCACCACCTGGGCAGAGGTCTTGTTCGACCGCGGCCCGGCGATCTGGAGCATCACGTCTTCCTCGGAGGCATACAGCAGCCGTGACTCGCCGACGCCGCCGAGCCGGCGCCCCAGGCACAGCCCCAGGTCCCGGTTGTCGATGCGGTCGTGGCCGGCCAGGGACGGGCGCAGCTGCACTGCCCGCTTCTGCGCTGCACGACCGCGCATGTCGCGGGTGTCGCGGTGACCGGCCATCGCCGAGCGCGGTTCGCCCCGCCTGCCCGCGCGGGAACCGATCCAGACCCCGCCGCCGACGATGAGGCCGAGCAGGAGGGCCAGCCCCACGGCCAGCACGGACCAGAACACCGGGCGCGAGCCCTCGACTCCGATCAGGGGGTCGACGGTGCCCGTCCCGGCGGCGGAGACCATCGCCCGCAGCGTCGGTCCCCCGAAGCTCGGGACGGCCTCGGCCGCGGCGGTGGCTGCTGTCCAGCAGCACGTCATCGCCGCGAACCTCGTACCGAGGACCCCGAGCCCGATCAGGGGGACGGCCAGCTGCTGCCACGGGATCGGCGCCGCAGGCGTACTCATCAGGCGTGTCCTGTGCGGGGCTGCCAGGCGGTGTCGGTGTTGTAGAGGTCGCGTTCGCTGGGCATCAGCGACAGGGCGACGGGCAGCCCCATCCGTTCACCGGACTTGATCAGGTACCGGCCGCGGCCGGGGTGGGTGCTGCCGGTCATCCAGGTCGGCGGCGCGGCCCAGGCCCGCACCATCGCGGCCTCGGATGCGGTGAGCGGGCTGATCTCGTTGATCGCGGCGAGTTCCTTGTCGGCCATGCCGCCGAGCACCATGACGCCGTTGCGTTGGGCCATGCCGCGGGCCTTGGCTCGGTCGGCCTCGGTGGGCAGCGCCTCGAGGTCGTCGAGGGAGTGGGTGACCTGCGCGGAGATCTCGCCGCGGTGGCGGCCCAGGCGGGTGACCCGGTCGGAGCGTTCCACCAGCCCGGGGGCGACGCGCAGCGCGCGCCAGAGCTCGTCCTGGATGCGGAAGATGTTGCGGTGCCGGCCCGTCGCCGCCGAGCCGTCGATGACCGCGGCCGCCCACGCCCAGGACGAGAGCATCGCTGCGGCCACGACTTCGTCCTCGTCGTCGTCGAGGGCGGAGATGTCCAGCGACAACGCCGGGGTGTCGAGGTCGGCCGTGATCGAGGACTGGCGGTCGAACAGGCCCCGGATCGCGCCGGCGCAGAGCAGCTCCAAGGTGTTGACCAGGTCCCGGGCGTCGCGGCGGAAGGCCAGCTTGGAGTCGCAGGCAGCGATGTCGAGCAGCAGCGCGGGCGGGCTGACCAGGATCCGCACGACGTCGGGGATGATCGGCTCCTCGCCGTCGGCGGCGCCATCGACGCACAGGTCGAGTGCGGCACCGAGCAGACGCCGTTCGGTCACGTTGATCTCGGCGCGGCGCACAATGACCACGAGCGCTTCGAGCAGCGACAGCCGTCGGGCACGGATGGTTTCCGCCAGCCGGGCGTGTTCGTCGCCGCTGGTCTGGGCGAGCGCGGCCCGCAGGGGGCCGGCGTCGAGCGGGTTGAGCGAGTGCAGGCCCCGCCCGATCCGCCACACGCGTCCGTCGAGGTGCTCGACCAGGCGGGTGTACTCGCCCTTGACATCACCGGGGACCACGGCGGTGAACCCGAACGCGACCAGCCCGGTCATCAGGCGTTTCACGATCGTCGACTTGCCGATGCCGGGCTGGCCCTGGATCCACATGCCGGTGTTGGACACCAGCCCCTGGCGCAGCCACTCCGCCGGGTCGAGTCCCACGGGCTCGGCGGTGTGCATGTGGTGGCCGATGGGCACCCCGGGCGGTGCCGCACCCGAGCTGACCGCGAACGGGAACATCCCGCACACCTGGGTGGTGGTGCCCTGCCACATCACCCCGGGCTCGGCGCTCGCCGCCCGCCCGGCGCCGGGCAGCGCCCACCCCAGGGCCCGGGGCACCGGGCGACCGCGGTACGGGGCACCGGGGTCGAACTGCTGCTGCTGCTGCTGCGGGGGCAGGGAAATCGTGGTCACGGAAGGCTCCTGGTCAGGCAGGTGGACGAGGCGCACCGGTGGGTCATTTGCGGGGGCGGCGGGCCAGCTCGGCAGGGTTGATCCCGAGACCGAGGGAGGCGGCGAAGCCGGTGATCTGCGCGCCGCGCAGGCGCCGCAGCCGCACCTTGGCCTGCCCGGCGCGCTGTTCGACGTCGGCGGTCGCGGCGGGCATCTGCTCGGCGTCGAAGACGGTGGTGGTCACGTAGAGGGTGAACCGGCCGACGCCGGCGCCTTCGGCCTCTTCGCGGGCGCTCTGCACCGCGCGTGAGAGATCGTCGCGGTCACGTTGGGTTTCGTCGCGCTTGGTCTTGTGCGCCCACATCCGACGGACCTGGGTGTTGGTGATCTCGCGCTCGACCTCGTCGGCGGCGGCGCCGGCCGAGAGCGGCTCGTAGAGCAGGGTCACCCGCCGCGCGAACGGGCCCGCGGCCAGCAGCGGCACCAGCACGCGGTCCATCACCGACTGGCGAGGTGCCTCGACCATCGCCCACGACACGGACAACCCCGAGTCGTGCTGCCAGTGGTCCCAGCTCTCCTGGAAGCTGACCGGGCCCGCCTCGGACCAGCGCAGCAGCTCGTCGGAGTGCTCGTCGTAGTCGGTCAGGTCCGAGCGACTGGCCGGGTCGTAGGCGACCCGCAGCCGCCCGGTCAGCCAGGCCGCCGTCGCGCGGCCGCGCACCGCGACGCCCGCCATGGACAGGTGGGACTCCAGTCCGGGCAGCCAGCGGGTCACCTCGGCGACACCGGCGGCCAGATCCGGCGGTCGGGGGGTGGCCAGGGCCGGGTCGAAGGTCACCGACACCCGGCAGTCGACCTCGGCGGACGAGGACGGGGCGGTGGCGGCGAGCTCGGCCATGACCGCTTGCGCGGAGGCCGGGGCGCGCGGGTCGATGCGATCGTTGACGTAGTCGCGCAGGGTGGTGCCCCCGGTCGGGGACGTGTCGACGGTGACCGCGACGTGGCGGATCATCGGCTGGTATCCCAGGTCGGCCAGGAACGCGCCCCAGTTCGCGACCCAGGCGTCGGCCTGGCCCTGGTCGGCCAGGTCCAGCCCGACCGGCGAGACCCGCAGCACCGCGGTCAGCCATCCGGTCCGGCGGTCCCAGAGCAGGCCCTGCTTGCCGCCGCGCCCGTCATCGGTGGACAACGGCACGATCGGCCCCATCGGGCCGGGTAGATCGTGGCGGCGCAGGTGGTCGGTGACCATCCCACCGGTGCGTTCGGTCCAGCCGGCCGCCTTGCTGCGGGTGAAACGCAGACGTCGCATAACCACATCCGAAAGTGAGCTACCACCGATTTTGATGACCACGGCGCCGATCACGAGGGCGCCGAGGACCAGGGCGACCGCGCCTGCCCGGCCGGAGAAGTTCAGCACCGTGACGGGGATGGAGATCGCGAGGAAGACGGTCACCGTCTGGCCGGTGCTGAGCTGTCCGATACCGAACCCGCGGGGCGGGCGCCAGTTCCCGTAGGTGCGGGGCGCCGTCACTGGTTACCTCCCTGTCCGGCCGGTCCGGCACCGTCCGGTCCCTTGCTCGGTGCTGCGCCGCCGAGGTCCTGTGGCGGCGAGGCGAAGTTGTCGGCGGCAGCCCGGCCCTTCTGCGCCGCGTTCCCGGCCGCCGCAGCTGCGGCGCCCGCGGGGCCGGCTGCTGCGGCGGCGCCACCGGCTGCCGCGCCGCCGGCGGCACCGGCCCCGGCCGCGCCACCGGTGGCGCCACCGGCGGCTTGGCCTGCTGCGGTCCCTGCTGCCGTTCCTCCTGCGGGGGTTCCTCCTCGCGCCGCCGCAGCGCTGGACGATCCACCACCCGGTGTGCCCCCGTTCTGCTTCGAGGAGGACGAGGAATCGCCCTTCCACGCCCAGGAAGGAGGTGGGCGGCCAGCCGATCCGCCGCCGCCCCCGGGGGAACCACCGGAGCCCTGTCCGCTCGCACCGCCGGACCCACCGGGGGGAAGCGCCTTCTGGGTGGAGGCGGCGCCCTGGGCCCACCCCGGAGAGCTACCGGGACCGGTCATCTCCTGGCGGCGCGAGGAACCGAGCGCGCCCATCGACACCGCGCCGGTCGCAGCACCGGCGATCACGCCGCCGACCGAGCCGCCGCCGCCGACCCCTGCCTGGGCCCAGCTGAAGAACTTCATCGCTGCGGGCAGCGCGATCACTGCGATGAGCAGGACCACGATCCCGGTCAGCACGGCGACGAAGTCCTCGCCCTCAGCGACCAGCCCCAGCCCGATCGCGTAGATCAGCGCCGCCAACGGCTTGTAGACCACCAGGCCGATCAGCCAGGCCACCATCGTGGGCAGCCAGCGGCGCGTGGCGTTGGTCAGCACTCCCGCCGCTGCCAGCGGCAGCAACGCGACGAGAACCAGGATCGCGGCCTGCCGGAACAGCAGGATGAGCCACTGGATCAGCCCCAGGCCCACCATGGCCAGCGCCACAACCAATTTCAGGCTAGGAACGATCGGTGCGTGAGTGAATGTGTTGTTGACCTGTTCGCCGAACGCCGGGAGCGTGTTTTCGAGCAGCGTGCGTGACAGCTCGTCCGCCATGTCGAGAGCAAGATTGAGCGCCAGTAGGGCAGTGGCGTTCACGACGGCGAACTTCAACAGGCCGAGGCCGACCTCAACCAGTGGTTCCCGCCGACCCGAGATCATTAGGCGGCCGAGCTGTGTCAGCATCGACACCGCCAGAATCAGCATGGCGATGGGGCCGACGAAATCGCTCACCGCACGCACCTGTGTGACCTGCTCCAGCGGAGACGGCACCAGCAGCCACCAGGTCATCAACATGCCCAGAAGCTCGCCGGCCGCACCCCCGAAGTCGTCGGCCAAGGACTCGATTACGAACATGCGTGTGCGCGATCCTCGTCAATCAGATGAAGGAGGTTATACGACGAGCTCGAAAATTGACGGGAGCGCCCCCATGACCGCGATCCCGAGAAGTACCATTCCGATCTTTTCGATGCCGCTGACCGCGTAGCCGCTGCGGTTCTTCGCCCCGGCCATGATCAGCCCGACGCCAATGAGGCCGGCGCCTACGGCGAGGACGAGCAGTACGCCCTTCATCGTGGCGATGATGGTGTTGGCATTCTCCCCGAGTTTGCCGGGCAGCTGGCCAGGGTCCGGATTCGGGATAAGCGGGGGCGGGCTCTGCGGCAGGGAGTAGACGTCGAGGACGCTGAGGAGTTGAGACACGGCAAGGCGCTCCGGAAGTGAAGGTGGCTGCTGCTCAGGCGGTGCGGGATCGGTGGCCGCTGTTCTGTTTGATGACTTCACCGACCAGCGCCCGAAGGGCCTTGGCGAAGGTGCGGACCCCCTTCGGGAGGTCCTGCTCGGCCTCGGTGAGCACGGTCGCGGCCCTGTCGTGGGGCGACTCGACGTCGCGCCAGTCGGCGACCAGTGGGATCCGGACGACCGAGCTCACGTACGGCTCGGTGATGTGCACCTTGTTCTGCGTGTTCGGCCCCCAGGCCGCGTTCGGCACGTCGTCGACGATCGCGAGAACCGGCGGTGGAGCAGTGGCCGGGGTGTACTGCAGCGCGCGCTGAGCGGAGTGCAACGAGTTCGACGTCGAACGGCACACGAGCACGTGCACGGGACGCTGGGCGCGGTAGATCCCGGCGTCGTAACCATGGAGTGCTACAGCGAGCAGAGTTGTACCGACTCCACCCAGAACACCCGCCACGATCGGAGGTTCGAGCACGTCTGTCACCGTCCTCAGACTGACGATTTTCAGGCCGCGGATAGACTACACTTCGTATCTTCTTGGAAGGCAAGATGATACGAATCTTGTGGGGGGTCCGACGTGTCTCTGATTGAGTCCGGCCCGGAGGGCACACCGCGGGGGCGGCTGCGCAACCTCGGACGCTGGGCAGGTGTCGGCATCGCCGTCGGTCTGCTCGTCGGCGGCATGTACGCGGCATGTGTCCCCGGCCAGCACGATCCAGCAACGCCCGATGAGGGGGCGGGCGCCGCACCGACCGCCGGGCCCCACGCAGCCCCGGACCGCGACCCGTTGACGACCGCGCGCCGCTGGTTGGAAGCCTCCCGGACGGTGAGCTTCACCGACCCGCGTCCGGTCACCTGGACCGAGCGGGTCGCGCCGGTGCTGACCGGTGCCGCCGCGGCGGGCAACACCGCCACGGCGCAGAACCCCGCGACCGGGGCAGGGTGGGAGCAGCTGGTCACCGACCGGTGCAGCACCACGGTCGGCGACATCGGCGCGGTGATTCCTCCCGAGGCCCCGCGCAGCGACCGCCAGGTCTATGTCCAGGTGACCGGGACCGTGCGGACCGGGTGCGAGGTCGCCGACGGGCTGGTAGCGCCCCCGGAACACACCGCCGCCACCGTGGCGCTCACCCTTGAGCCCGATGGCCTGTGGCGCGTCAGCGAACGGCTGTACTGAGCGCACCGCCTCACCAGCGACGACCGGGCGAGCTCACTGTGTTCCGGCGCCGCCGGTCAACGAAGCCGAGTCCGCGGCGTTGTAGATGGTGCGGGCGGCATCGTCGAACAGCGGGGAGACCAGGGACGTGTCGTCGCCACCGGAGACCACGCCGACGAGCTGACCGCGTCCGTCGGCCGCGTCCGGGCCGGCCAGCCACGGCCCCCCGGAGGCTCCCTCGGTCATGTCGCAGTCCAGCGCGAGCACCCGCCCGGCGGGCTGGCCGGGTTCGCGGGCGAAGTCCTCGACCGCGGCCGAGCCGATGCAGCCGCGCAGCGACTGGCCGTCATAGCTGCCCAGCGCGGGATAGCCGAGCGCGGCGACCTCGACCTGCTCGCCGACCGTCCAGCGGATCCCCTGGGCGCCGAGGACCTGCTCGGGTAGGCGGCCCTCGCGCGGCAGCAGGGACACGAACGCGAAGTCCGTGTCGGCGGCGACGTCCTCGATCGGGGAGTTGGCCTGCTGCCACGCCGGCGGCAGGTAGGCGGTGTCGACCGCCCACCGCCCGTAGGGCTCCTCCCCGCCGGCCCAGCCGGGAATGAAGTGCGCGCCGTCGAGCCGCCAGGCTCCATCGAGCCACACACAGTGCGCCGCAGTGGCCAGCAGCCGTCGCGACTGCGAGGCGACCACCGCGGCCGAACACTGGTGACGGCCGCCGTCGACGACCAGGACCCCGACCGAGGACGCCGAGAGCCCCCCGACGATCGGGCCCGCCTGCCCCCGTACCGGCGGCCCCTCACCTGGACCGTCACCGGCCGGGCGCGGGACGGTCGCCTCGAGGGCCGCCACCCGCGGCCCAGGCGGGGAGTCGGCGGCGGGGAGCACGCACGCCAGCGTCACGGCCACCACCGCGGCCACCGGCAGCGTGCTCATCCTGCGGATCTTCATCAGGAACGTCCGGGCGGAGGTGATTATCGGAGACCAAGTTGCGAGGAGCAGGACGGCCAGGCATTCCAGCCCTGTTCGGCCTGGACCTTCTCGGCGACGGCGATCTGCTCTTCCTTGCTCGCCTCGTGTGCCTGACCTTCACCACCGAAGGCCTGCCAGGTGGAGGATGAGAACTGCAGGCCGCCGGAGTAGCCGTTACCGGTGTTAGTCGACCAGTCACCGCTGGCTTCGCACTCGGCGAGCTTATCCCAGGTCGAGGTGTCGGTTCCGCCGGTCTCGCCGCCCGTGGCGGCCGGGGTCGCCTGCGCCCCCTCGGGGTCGCGGGGCTGCTCGCCTCCACCGTCGTCGGCCGGCTCCTCCGGTGCCGGATCGTCCTCGGGCGGGGTGCCCGATTCCTGCTCGTCCTCGCCCCCAGCGGCCTCCTCGTCGGGCTTGTCGCCCGCGCCGTCGTCCGCACCGCCCGGCGACTCACCACCGGTGGAGTCCTGGTCACCGGTCTCACCGCTGTCGTCCTGCGGGTCGTCCTCGCGGCTGCTGTCGGAGCTGCTGCCCGGACCGGACCGGTCGTCGCCCTCGGAGCCCTGGCCGGCCTCCGACCCCTCGTCGTCGCTGGAGCGTTCGGTCGACTCCTCCGAAGACGAGCCCGATTCGGAGCCGGTGCTGTCGGGGGAGGAGCCCGAGTCCGCCTGCTCGTCGTCGAGGTCGATCGCTTCGAGCTTCTCCAGCACGCTCTCGGCGGTCGGGTCGATATCGGCCGCTGCCTCGGCCTTCTCGGTGAGCTCCTCGACGGCGGGCTTCAACCCCTGGCCGTCCGAGGAACCACCCGGCGACGAGCCCGAGCCGGAGTCGCGGCTGATGGAGGTACTGGTATCGGACCGGTCGGTCCCCGAGCCCGACGAGTCGGCGGAGTCGCTGTTTCCCGAGCTGTCCGAGTCGCTGCTGGTGGAATCACGGCTGCTCGAGTCCCCGCCACCGGAACCGGTCGACCCGGACCCGGTGTCGGAACTGCTGGTCTGCGACGAGGTCGAAGAGCTGCCCGCCCCGGCGTCGCCGAGGTTCTTGAGCTCGTCGAGCTTGTCCAGATCGGCAGGCTCGGCGCCAAGCTCCTCGAGCTGGTCGCGGTCGACCACCTGCAGCACCGAGTCCCGCACGCTGCCGGCCTCGGCGTCCGTGCTGGCCCCGAGGGTCTGCATGAGCTCGCCGACCAGCTCGATCGCGGCCTGGGCCTTCTGCAGGTCCTCCGGTGAGCCACTATCGCCCGACGAGTCCGACGAACCCGAGGACGTCGAGCCGGACCCGCTGTCCGACCCCGAGTCGCTGCTGTCCGCGTCGCGGTCCGCGGAGCCGGAACCAACCGAGCCCGACCCGGCGGAGCCGGAATCGTCCTCGTCCTCGTCGCCTGCGGCGGTGTCGTCGGCCGAGGAGCTGGCATCGGAATCGCGGGAGGAGTCCTCACCCTCGTCGCCCGCGCCGATCGCCTCCGCCGCCGACCCGGAACCGCCGCTGTCGCGGCTCGAATCGTCGGCCGAGTCCGCACCGCCAGACCTGCTCGAATCCTCACTGCCGGAGCTGCCCGGATCCGCGCCGTCGGCGCCGCCGGAGCTCTCCTGGCCGCCGGAGCCCTCGTCGGATTCCGAGTCCTCACCGGAGGGCGCGCCGCCGGAGGACTCGGACTCCCCGCCGTCCTCCGGACCCTCCTCAGCCGGAGCTGCCGGGGCCGCCGGAGCTGCCGGAGCGGCGGGGGCGGGTGCGTTCACCGCGGCCGGCGCGGCGGTGGCTTCGGCCTGGTCGGTGCAGGTGGTCTCCGGCAACGGCGGTTCGGCCTGACGGTTCGGGTTCACCGCAGCGGGCCCCTTCCCGGAGCCCGAACTGCTCACCGCAGGAGGCGGCGCGACCGCCTCCTGCGCGGCCTCGCCGGCGGACTCGACCGCACCGAGCGCGTTGTCGGCAGCACCACCGAGGGACTGACCGATGCCTTCCAACGTGCCGCCCTCGTCACCGGACGGGGGCGGTTGCTTGGGCAGCAGGTCGGCCGGGGTCGGCCCGAGCCCCTCCTTGGCAAGCACCACCGCGATCTGGTGCAGCTGCGGATCGGTGGTGCCGTTGAGCTGGTCGGAGACATCAACGGCCTTCTGCCGCCACCCGGGCGGCTGCGTCGCCGGGGTGAACCCCAGCCCGGCCAACTCGCGGGCCAGGGCCTGTTTGCGCGGGTCGCCGCTCACGGCCAGGTCGGTCATCAGCGCCCGAGTCTGAGTACGGGTATCGCGGGCGGCCGCGAGCTGGCGCACCGTCTTCCCGGCGTTGCAGCCATCGGCGGTCAGGCCGACCTCGGCCGACAACGGGCCGGCCACGAACGCCATGCCCAGCAGCGCGGTCGCGGTGAGGATGGCGATCGGGGTCCGCCGCGGCCGCGGCGCGGTGGTCTGGGCGGGATCGGTCTGGAGTGGGATCACTCCGTAGCGGTTGCGAGAAATACGCATCTCACGGACTCCGTGATGTGATCGGGGGTGCTCACCGGAAATCGGGCTCGGATACGCGCCGAGCGCGTCAACGAGGTGCGGCCATCGATCAGCCCTTGCTGTTCTGTTCTTCGGTCAGCGATGTGCTCGAGTCGGAATCGGTGGATCCCTCGCTGCCTTCGGAGTCGGTCGAGGAACCCTCGCCCTCGTCCACAGACCACTGCTTGACCCAGTCCACGTGCATCTCCCCGGGGTCGCTGTCGCCCTTGGGGAACCAGTCGAGCTGGATGCACAGGTGCATCGGGCCGGGCGGCAGGATCGAGGTGTCGGTGGTCTTCCACCACTGCTCACCGTCGAGGAACGTGGTGACACCGTCCGGGGTCCACTCGACCGCCCAGTTGTGCCACTGGGTGGCGTCGACCTCGACCTTCCCCTGGACCTGGGAGTTGTCGGCGCCGTAGTGCAGGAAGATGTTCACCTCGTCGCGGTCATGACTCATGATTTCCATGAAGTCGATCTCGCCGCCGACCGGGAAGTCCTCGGCCGTGGGCCACAACAGCAGCAGCGCGTTGTAGGACTCAGACCCCTTCGGGGCCTTCACCCGGCCCTCCCAGCGGCCGTACTTCTGAGAGTTGCCCGACCAGGCCATGCCCCCGGTCGTGCCGTCGCCGGTGCCCTCGATGGTGAGGATCCCGTCCGAGACCGACGCCGCATCCGGGCTGCGGATCCCGTTGCCGGCGTGGCCGGGGCCGTCGTAGAAGTTCCAGCCGCCGTCGAGGTCCTCGAAGTCGTCGACCACGTCGGGCTCGCCCCAGTCGAAGGCCTCGGCCGCGGTCGCGCCCTGCTCCCCGGACCCCGAGCTGCTGCCCGAGCCCCCACCGGATCCGCTGCCCGAGCCGCTACCGGACCCCGAGCCGGATCCGGAGCTGTCCCCGTCCTGGTCGTCGTCCCCGCTGCCCCCGGAACCGGTCTCGGTGCAGGACTCCGGGACGAAGTCCGCCTTGTCGGCGCCCTCGCTGACCAGCGCTTCGCGGATGCGCTTGGCGCGCTTGGAGTTGTCGCCCTCCAGCTCGGCGAGCACGTGCGAGGCGGTGATCCGCCACTCGCAGTCCACCCCGTCGTCCGGGGCGGCCAGGACGCTCCCGGTCAACGAGGTGGTCAGCGCGAGCGCCACACCGACCAGCTTCTGCCTCACTCTCGACTCGCCTCGGGACGGAACCCGTGCGTGGCCAACCCCCCGTGGCGGGGGTGGTTGAAGTTGTCGGCGACGGTGGCGGCCAGTTCGAGGACGGCGTCGCGGGTCCCGGGGCCAAGCGCATCGAAGTCGATCTGGCTGCCGGCCTGCAGGTGCGGGTCCGGCGGGAGCTCGACCACGGCACGGCACCGGGCGTCGAAGTAGCCACGGATGACCGACTCGTCGATCTGGGCCGACTGCCGGTCACGCGAGAGCACCACGATCACATGCTCGAGCAGCGCCTCGTGGCCGTGTGTGGCCAGCCAGTGCATCGTCTTGCGTGCCCGCGAGGCGCCGTCATGAGTCGGGGCGCCGACGATCACCAGCGAGTCGGCGTGGGTGAGCGTGGCCTGCAGCGCCGAGTGCATCAGCCCGGTGCCGGAGTCGGTGATGATCACCTCGAAGTACTTCGACAGTAGCTTGAGCACCGATTCGTAGTCTTCGGCCGAGAAGGCTTCCGACAATTCGGGGTCCTGCTCACTGGTCAGGACCTGGAGCCGGCGGGTGAGGTGGGTGAAGCGGGCCAGATCGGTCGAGGACCGGATGTTGGAGATGTTGTCGAGCAGGTCACGGACGGTGCTCTGCGCGGCGAGCTT
>NZ_FOUY01000096.1 GCF_900115005.1 Pseudonocardia ammonioxydans
CGGCGTCCTGGATCGCGAACTGCTCCGGGGAGAACAGCAGGAACGTGCAGTCCACCACCATGTCCGCGGCCTTGAGCGCATCCACCGCCAGCGGGATCCGGCCCAGCCCGGAATCCCCGACCGCCCACGCACCACCCGCACTCGCCGGCGACGGCAACCGCATGTGATACCCGGTCGCGCCCAGGCGCTGGATCGCCCACAGGAACGCGTCCGCGTACTCGCCACGTTCCCCACCCCGGGTCAGCACCACGACGGTCTCGCCCTCGTGCACCCCGGACAGCGTCAGCTGCTGCAGGCAGATGTCGTTGAACAGATTCTGGTCCATGGCTGGCTACTCCTTGGGTTCGAGGTAGGACAACAGATGCGGGTGAAGGGCGTCGAGGAAGCCGGCCAGGTCGTCCCACGGCACCATGTGCCCGGTATCGGCGACGCTCAGCATCGGGATGTCCGGGCGGGTCCGGTGTAGCTCGTCGGCCGTGTCGGCCGGCACGACCGGGCTGTCGGCCCCGCGTACGAGGAGCACCTCCCCGCGCAGAGCGTTCCAGTAGTCGACGAAGTCCTCGGTCTCGAAGCCTTCGTGGGTCTCGACGACGGCGGTCTCGTCGCAGGTGGCGAGGAAGCGGGCGCGCAGCTCCAGCTCGCGCTGCGGCCATCGCGGGTAGAACGCGCGCACACCGTCGGCGTCGGTTCCGGCCTGGGCCTGCCGGAGCTGGTCGAGGAACGCCTGCCGCGTCGTGGGATAGGGACGGCGGCCGGGTCCGGAGGTCGGCGGATCGACCAGCACCAGAGGCCCGTGGTCGTCGGGGGCGTGGCGGACCGCGTAGGCCGCGGCGATCCGGGCACCCATCGAGTGGCCCACGATCACTGGATTGTGCAGGTCGAGCGCCTCCACGAGCCCGGCGACGTCGGCGGCGTAGTCGACCAGGCGGTGACATCCCGACGGGGCCCGGTCGCTCTCCCCGCGTCCTCGCACGTCCGGCACCGTCACCCGGTAACCCGGTTCGGCCAGCTGGACGGCGAGGAAGTCCGCACAGGCCGCCGGAGTCGTGATGCCCGGGAGAAGGAGCAGCGGACGATCGCCTTCCCGCCCGTAGCGCAGCACCCGGTGCCGAAGGCCGTTCGCCCACACCATGCTGCTCACTCCCGCGAGTTCGACCGATGCGGTCATCGTTGCGGTACCTCCGTCTCCGACTCCGTCGGGAGCTGGTCGAGGGCCCACGCCAGGAGCGGGGCCGCGTACTGGGCAGCGGCGGGCGTTCGCACGCGGTCGGTCATGTAGCGCAGCTTGCGCTCGGCCTGCGACCGCGAGCAGACGCCGGAACGGACCCAGTCGCGCGTCAGGTCAGCGAGGGTTTCGAGGAACGACAACGAGTCCGCCGCCTGGACCTCGTCGGCGCCGTCGATGCCGCCGACCTCGTGCAGCCCGACCAGACGCCGGATCTCGGCCCGGTCGACGGTGGCGGACACCGGGCCCAGGTTCCCGAGCCACACCGTGACGACCTCGGCCGATCGCAGCATGTGCGGGAAGAGGTAGTCCGGGTCGTCCCAGCGCCCGTCGGCGTGCCGGAGGACCGGCCCACCCGGGAACATCCGCTCGATGTCGTGGGTCAGCGCCGCGATCCGCATCTCGGCCGTTGCCGCGGGCGCAAGGTGCACGAGCCAGTCCCGCGCCCGCACCAGGTGCTCGGCCTGGTCGTAGGCTGCGATCCACTCGGTGGCGAGCGCCTCGACCTCGCCGTGTGCCTCCACGCGCGGTGCCGTCCAGGGCATCGATGTGCTCATCGCGCGCGCCGGTTCTGCCAGACGGCGACCGCGCCGAGCACCGCCGATACGGCGCTCAACACGACGGAAGCGACCGTCCAGTGGTCGGGCCCGCGGCGGGTGGAGAGTGCCGGTGCGGTCGAGGTGGAGGCACGGTCGGTGAAGGCCGCTGTGCCGATCGAGGGATGCGAAGCCGGCGTGGGGACGCCGCCGAGAGCGCTCTCGAGGTTCCGGGAGAACGTGGTGGTGACCTTCCTGACCTGCTTGGCAACGACCTTCTGTCCCACGCTGCCCAAGGCGCCCGCGAGGACCACGTCGCCGTCGACCGAGACGGTCGTCCGGTCCGGCCCTGCGGCCTCGACCTGCACGGTGACGGTGGCGCGGACGTTGCCCATCGCCCCACGGACGGACTTTCCGGTCGCGGTGAAGGCGATGAGCTTCTCCGGCACCCGCTCGACGATCTTCACCGCCGCTGCGAAGGTGGCCGACATGGGGCCGACGCTCTGAGTGATCCGGACGTCGATGTCGTCGGGCCCGGTCAGCACCAGGTCCTCGACGCCGGGCACACAGCCGGCCACCTTCTCGGGGTGCTCGAAGTACGCCCACACCGAGGTCAGCGGCTGCGCGACCTCGAATTCCTCACGGAGTTGCATGATCTCTCTTCCACCCGCGGACGCCGCCGCGGGCATGTCGGGGTCACGGGCGTGGGGCCCGCAGGTCGGTCAGCGCGCGGCGGAGGTGGACCGGCAGCAGGTGGCGCCGGTATGCCGCGGACGCACGCACGTCGGAGGGCGGATCGATGACCTCCGCGGCAGCCGCGGCCGCCGCGTCGAGGTCGGCGTCGGTCAGGCGCGAGCCCTCGAGTCCCTTCGCCGCCGCGGTGGCGAGCACGGGGTTGTCCGCCACGCCACCGAGCGCGATGCGGACGTCGCGCCAGGTGCCGTCGGCGTCCCGGTCGCCCGTGACCACCACACTGACGACTGCGAAGTCGTTGTGCTTGCGGCAGTACTGGCGGAACGCGAAGTGCTGCGGGTGCCGCGGGACGTCGACCGCGACGAGTAGCTCGTCCGGTTCGAGCACCGTGGCGTACGAGCCCGTGTACAGCTCCGCGACGGGGATACGGCGCACGCCGTCCGGCCCGACCACGACGGCGGTCGCGTCGAGCACGAGGCAGGCCAGGGGCATCTCGCCGGTCGGGTCGCCGTGCACAAGGGACCCGCCGATGGTGCCCCGGTTGCGGACCTGCCGGTCGCCGATGTGGGTCACGATCCGCGAGAGCAGCGGCAGCCGCTCGGTCACGAGTGGCGAGCGCTCGAGGGTCGAGTACCGGACCAGTGCGCCGATCTCGGTGCGCTCACCGTGGACGCGCAGGTCGTCGAGTTCGTCGATCTCGTTGATGTCGACGAGCGCGTCGGGCCGCCAGAGCCGCATGTTGAGCATGGGGACCAGGCTCTGGCCACCGGCGAGCACGCGGGCGCCGCCGGCGTGCTCGCGCAGGTGTGTGACGGCCTCGGTGACGGTGTTCGGCCGGTGGTAGGCGAAGCGCGCGGGTTTCACGACGGACGCTTCGCCGCGGCGACACCCGTGCCGGAGAACCTGGCCAACACGTGCCCGACCGCTGACTTCGGCGCCGCCACGAGTTGCTCGGCCCGGCGCTGCGCCCAGACCGTCTCCGGGCGCACCTGGAGGACGAACACCTCGCCGTCCTCGGAGACCGCCCACTCGATGTCCTGTGGGGCGCCGCGGTGGTGCTCGATCCGCTTGGCCAGTTTGGCCAGTGCGTCGATCTCCTCGTCGGTCAGGCAGGGTCGCTGGTGCCGGTCCTCGGGGACGGGGACGAGACCGACCACGCCGGTGGCGGGGTCGACGCCGTACGCGGACTCCTGCGGTGTCAGCTCGCGTCGGACGACCTCGAAGGTCACCTTGTCGACGACGAAGCGGCTCGGCGTGACGCCGCCGCCGACCACCCCCTCGCCCAGGCCCCAGCAGCCCTCGACGACGACTTTCGAGCGGTCGCCGGTCACCGGGTCGAGAGTGAACATGACGCCGGCGGAGCGCGCCTCCACCATCCGCTGCACGCCGACGCAAATGCCGTGGTCGGCGAGCGCCGCGTCGGCGGTGACATCCGGCTTGTAGGTCAGCACGGCCGGGCCGAACATGCCCGCCCAGCACCGGCGGACGTGCGTCAGGACATCGTCGACCCCACGGATCCACAAGAAGGTGTCGTACTGACCGGCGAAGCTGGCCCCGGCCAGGTCCTCGGACTCCCCGCTCGACCGGACGGCGACCGGCAGGTCGGCGCTCCCGGCCTCCTGCTCGAGTCGGGCGTAGGAGGAGCGGATGGCGTCCTCGAGAGCCGGCGGCACGGCCGCGCCCTCAAGCTCAGCCGAGAACTCCGCGCTCAGCTGTTGGACGCGGGCCAGGTCGGCATCGCGCGCCTCGGCCCGCACCGTGCGGGCAGTGTCCGCCAGCCCGGACTCGGCGAGGAAGTATCGATAGGCAGAGGTGGTGACGCCGAACCCGGGCGGCACGGCAAACCCGGCCGCGGTCATCTCGGCGAGGCTGCCGAACTTCCCGCCGAGCAGCGGGCTGGCGACGGCCGCGGGGTCGTCGATCCGGAGGACGAAAGGGGTCTCTGTCGTGGTCATGCGGTCACGTCCTCGAGCACGCGGACGACGCCGTTGCCGCCGTCGACCTCGATGAGCTGTCCGGTCCTGATGGTGGTGGTGGCGAAGCCCGTGCCGACAACGGCCGGGAGGCCGTACTCACGGCACACGATGGCGGTGTGCGCCATGATGCCGCCGACGTCGGACACGGCGGCCGAGAGCCGGGAGAAGACCGGCGCCCAACTCGGCGCGGTGATCCGGCAGACCAGGATGTCCCCGTCCTCGACCTCGTGGAGCTGTTCGGGTTCGAGGATCACCCGGGCCTTGCCAGACACCTTTCCTGCAGAGGCGGCCACGCCGTTGAGTTGGTTCGGGTCCTGACCGTCGGAGCCGAGCCACTCCTGCACCGACTCCTGGTTGATTCCCCAGAGCATCACCGTCAGGGGCTCGGTAATGTAGTCCGGTGGCACGCCGAGCGCGGGCTGCGGCGGGTTCGCCTTGAGTACGTCGCGGATGTGCTGTCGGCGCTCGACCTCCGGCCGCCAGTACGTGACGCCCCGTGCCTGGGTCCCGGTCGCCCACCCGATGTTGAGGTCGTAAAGCGCCGAGTAGATCTCGTTGCGGTGCAGGTAGAAGATGTCCTCGCGGTCGTCGAGGAAGTCGTGCGCGACGAACACGTCGCCCAGTTCGCGCACCTTCGACCAGAATATCGAGTGGTGCCAGTGCTCGACGTAGAAGTTGTGGTTCTCGACGAACGGGAAGACCTTGCGGGCGAGTTCGACGAGCCCGTCGAACGACTCCCGGTCGGCATCGGTGGGCAGGTAGGTACGGTACTCGTCGGTCACCCGGACCCGTTCAGCGAGGATGGCCTCGAGCGGGCGCTCGATCTCGTGGCCGTCGAGCAGGTTCTTGATGTAGCCGCGCAGGGCGGTGAACGGCAGTCGCAGGTCGTCGATCCACGCGCGGTCGCTGTGCTGGTATCCGGCTCCGGTGGAGAACCAGAACCACGGGTCCTTGGCCTGCTCGAAAGCCTCGATCCAGCGGCCGCCGACCGGCTGGGCGGCGACTGCGGCGATGGCGGTCCCCGGGTCCTCGTGGGTGAGCAGCTGCTCGGTCAGCCCGAGGTCGACGGCGAGCCTGGCCAGCGCGCGGATCTCGTCGTCGGGTCGGAACAGCATGATGTCGATGCCGGAGACCATGCTGGCGATCGTCTGGTCGGTGATCCCCGGGAAGGCGGCCTGACAGTACTCGCGGAACGTCAGGTAGGCGCCGTAGCCGAGATTGAGCATCTCGAAATGGTAGGAGCCCATCTCGAACAGGTTGTGGATGAGCTCGCTATAGCTGGTCAGCAAATCGTAGGTGGAGTACAGCCCGCGATGAGAGAAAACTGCGGATTCCGGCTCCTTTTCCGGCAACGGCGTGAAGCTGATCTGCTTCAACCGTTCGATGCAGTCGGTCGCCTTGGCCACCCACTGCTCGTAGATCTCGTCCCAGTTCTCGTAATAGTGCCCCGCCCGCACCTCGAAATCCCCCGCCCGCGCGGCGATCTCGTCGGCGTCGGACACTGCGTTCGGGCTGATGTAGAGGTAGCCGTTGATGATGCGCTGGTCGATCCCGCCCGCCAGCGGGATGGGCCACACCCGCGTGGACATCTGGCTGACCGTGACCCACCAGTTCTCGGTCATGATCGTGTCGAACGGGTAGAGCGGCTCGGGATTGTGCATCCCGTCGAAGAACCAGAACTTGCCGTCCTCGAACTCCGCGCGTTCCGTGCTGAGCAGCGCGTAGTACGGGTACATGCTTTCCCAGCCCTCGGCGCCGGGGGGCGTCGTCACCGCGAACGGGCTGGCGAATCGCTTCCCGGGAATCGCCTGAGCGGGCTCGCCCGGCGCAGGTGTGGAATCAGGGCTCGTGATGGTCATGCAGGGACCTCTGACTTGGGCTCGGTGGCGGGCGGGCGTGTGGTCTCGGGGCCGAGGAGCGTCTTGGCCGCGCCGACCGGTCGGGTGAGGTAGTCGATGACCTCTTCGAGGTCCACGACGTCGCCGTACTTCTCGTCGATGTCGAACAGACTCGCGGCATGGGGACCTGGAGCCCGGTCGGCGACGCACTCCTGCGGAACCAGGCTTGGAAAGCCGTACTGGACCGCGTCGACCACGGTCGCGCGGACGCATCCACTCGTCGTGGCACCGGCAACGACGACCGTGTCGACGCCCTTCGAGACCAGGTACGTCGCCAGCCCCGTTCCGAAGAAGGCCGACGCACCGGTCTTGACGATGATGTGCTCGTCGGGCCGACCGTCGAGGCGGTCGTCGATCTCCACGAGCCGGCTTCCCGCTGTCAGTGCAGCCATACCCTTGGCCTTGCGTAGCCAAGTGAGTCCGCCGACCTGCCCCGGGTCGTAGGCGATAGTCGTAAACACGACGGGCACGTCCGCGGACCGCGCAGCGGCGAGCAGGCGCCCCGTCGCCAGCACGGGCCCGGTCATGTCCGCGCCCGTCGGGTAGGCGGGGTCGGTGAATCCGTAGCTGAAGTCGACCACCACCACCGCTGGCCGGGCCCCTCGTGCCAGGGGATGGCCGAAACCTGCGCGGTCGTACACATCGACCGTGTCGGGCTCGTCGTCCACCGATACTCCTCTCACATCGTCGTGATCCGGCGTCAGCGGCATGTATAGCAGGCAACGGCATACGTGTATACCACCGGCACCACCGACAGTGTCGATCGCCGGCAGCGCGCCTCACGGGTGACCCGAGAGGAAGGCCGTCGGCGGCGAGTGCTGCCGGACAACCGAGCTCAGGTCGTGGCACCCGCGTCCTCGCACCCACGACGGCAAGCGTCCTTCGGCTGTGCGGAGACCGTGTACCGCTGCGTTGTGCCGCACGGGGCTTGACCAGCAAGCCGGCTTCGGCTGACCAGGAACCGCACGCTGCCGTCTGTCACGTCGTCGAATGTTGCGATGCTGACCGGGGGTGTCTCGTGCGGCGCGTTCGCCGGTGTCCTCGCCCGGCAACGAGCGGGCAGAGCCGTGCAACCGTCCTCCATAGCCGCGGCGAACGCTTGTGCCCGTATCGTCATCGATCACGAAAGGTCCGCACGTGAGACAGACCGGCGGACGATGGACCGCCCAGAACGGAGACCGGTACATGCAGCTCTCGGAGCCCAACACCGTTCCGCTGTCGCAACGCACAAGCGAGGGCGTCGCCCGAGTCCTGCGCGAGGAAATCTTCTCCGGCAACCTCAAGCCAGGAGAACCGCTGCCGGAGCGGACGCTTGCCGAGGGCCTCGGTGTCAGCCGCACCCCCGTTCGCGAGGCGCTGTTCACGCTGCAAAGCGAAGGCCTTGTCGAACTCACGCCCAATCGAGGCGCGACTGTGCGCAGAATCACCTCGAAGGACATCGTGCAAATTTACTCGTTGCGTGCCGTTCTGGAGGCCTACGCGGCCGCGGAGGCCGCTCGCACATGCACTCGGAAGGACATCGACGCGCTCCTCGACGCCCAGGCCAAACTTGAACGCGTCGGCGTATCCGGCACGGCACACGAACAGGCACTCGCCGACCTAGCGTTCCACAGACTGATCAGCGACGCGACTGGTAGTAGTCTGCTGCAAACGATCATGGGGCAAGTGCTTGCGTTCACCGTGAGCTACCGATCCCGCTATTCCTACCCGGCCGAGCGTGCCGCCCTCGCGATCGAGCAGCACCGCAATATTCTCGAGGCCTTACGAGCGCAGGACAGCGAGCTGGCCGAGCGGCTCATGGCCGAGCATGTCGAATCATCCCGTGAATTTGCTCTCAGGCATTTCGACGAGAGCGAGAACGCTGTAGTTCCGTGACGAATTGCGACAATTTCGGGCTGTTCCGGATTTGGAGTGCAGGTGAGGGTGCGGCAGCTCGCGGAGGCGGGGTCGTGTCGCTACGGTGAGACGGGGCCCGGGCCGCTGATGATGCAGGTTCTTACGCCAAGATCACTGACCCTACATCGTCAGTGAACTCTTTCCACTTGGCGTCAGCCAGCGAGGATGAGGGTTTGGATCGCGTTGACCAGCGCGGTGGTCCGCTGCGGGCAGCACCTGATCTTCCGCAGGACCTTCCAGCTCTTGAACATCGCGTTGGCGCGTTCCCCAGGCCCGCGTTGCGCCGCGTGGGCGGCGTTGACCTCCCGCTGCGCCGGGGAGAGCCGCCGGCGCTCACCGGTGTCCCGATCGGCCGGTCGCCGGCGCTGCGGGAGATCGAACGTCGGGCCGGCGCCGCGGTATCCGCTATCGGCAACCACCTGCACCCGGGCAGCGGCGAGGGCGTCGATGATCCCGTGCTCGCGGGCGGCACCCA
>NZ_FOUY01000150.1 GCF_900115005.1 Pseudonocardia ammonioxydans
AGGTCCGTGACCGCCTTCCCCTTCCGCAGCGCGTTGAGGCGCTCGCGGGAGCTCCATCCGCCGGTGGCATTGATCCAGCGGACGACGTCGGAGACCGAGTATTCCTGGCCGTCGTCGTTGAGCACCGTGGCGAACAGGTTATTCATCCGGGCGGCGAACTCGGCGTCGGCCACGGCGGATCCGCTGTCGGAATGCGCCGTGCTCTGTGCTGCCGGGCGACTGGAGGACACCCTCTTTGCCGATTCACTGCGCGCACCGTTCGCCGCCTGCGTGCTGTGTTCCTCGGCCATGGGCGGCGTTCCTTCGTTCGGCTGCTCCCGTTCAGCGGCAAGCTCCCAGACTGCGCCCAGGGGCGAGCGTGACGAAGCCTACTCGTCAGTCACCCTGCGCACTGCTACCAGCCGTACGCCTGGGTCACCCTCTCCAGGCGTCCAACATATGCGCCGTGACAGTTGATACTTAGCGTATATTTCTGCAATCGCTATGCAGTACAGTTCGCGCGCTGACAGTCGTCTCAACGCTCGTCTCCGTGCTCGGGGAGGCGAGCTCACAACAGGGCGGCTGACGTGCGGAGGTGAGACGTGGTGGTGATCGGCCGGCGTACGCGTGCGGCACCCCCGGCGCTACCCCCGTGGTGGGGCGCGGACGAGGAACCCCCTCGCCCCCGACGGCGCTCCCCTGCCTCATCGGGCCCGCCCCCTGCCGCGGCCGACGCCGAGGCTGCCGCGCCGGACTCGGCTGAGTGGGGCGACGAGGTCGCCTACGTCGACAGCTCCGAGCAATCCGCCCCCTACGTCGCCTACGAGCCCGAGTTCCACGAACCGGGCTACGACGACGGCTACAGCGACCAGGACTTCCCCGACGAGCACCGGCCGGTCAACGGCGCCACGGCCTTCTACCGGGAGGGTCCGACACAGCCGACGATGCCCCGGCAGGACCACTCCGAGCTGACGGTGACCTTCCCTGCGCCGCAGCAGGGAACGAACGCGGCGTCGGAGATTCCGCAGAGCCCGCTGCCGTCCGGGCGTTGGGTCACCCAGGACAGCACAGACCAGGACCTCTATCTGCCCTCCGGGCGGGCCAGCGACGACGCTCGTGCCGCGCGCACCACGGTCGACCGCCCGGTCGAGGCGCTGCGCCCGGTCGGGGTGGACGAGGCTCGCCAGCTCGCGGAGTGCTTCGCGTTGGACTACCTGTCCTGCGACGAGGACGACCCGGATCGACGCCGGCTGGCCCTCGAGCCCTACCTCGCGCGGCGCTCGGATGCGCTGCTGGGCTGGCCCGGTGACAAGCCGGGCAAGGGCCGGTGGCGTGCCGTGCAGGCCCGCGCTGGGGAGGTCCTGCCCTACAGCCACGGCATTACCGTCGATGTGAAGGTGCTCGTCGAGGTGTTCGAGCGGACCGCCGAACCGGAACCGGTCGCCGACAGTGCCGCAGACGTCGAGGACCACGACGCCGAGCACGACTCCGGCGGCGACGACGAGTCCCCGGCCGGGCCCTCGCCACCCCGGCCGGAACTGCCCCTGGGCGCGCGCTGGTCGGCCGTTCCCGCGGCGAGCGCCCCGGG
>NZ_FOUY01000142.1 GCF_900115005.1 Pseudonocardia ammonioxydans
AGCGGCCGGCGTTCGTGGCCGCGCTGGCCGGTGCGGTGCTGGATGCACCGGCCCGGTACGGGCTCGTGCAGGTCTCGGCCGGGGACCCGGTCCCGGTCCCCGACGCGTTGCGCCGCACCGGTCCGGGCGGGGACGGCCGGTCGATGTTCCGGGCCCACATCGACGAGCGCTACGCCACCACCGCCGCGATCGCCGGCGAGGAACGACTGCGCGCCCTGACCCACACCCAGGGGGCGGCGGCCGTCGGATCCGAGCGGATCGAGGCGGCCATCGGCGGGCTGAGCTCGCGGGGCCTGTCGCCGGACCAGTCGGCCGTGGTGGCCGGTGTGCTGGGCTCCGGACGGACGGTGGATGTCCTGGTTGGGCCGGCCGGGACGGGTAAGTCGCACACCGTGGGTGCGTTGGCCGGGGCGTGGCGGACCGAGACGGGTGGCCGGGTCCTGGGGCTGGCCACGGCGAAGATCGCGGCGCAGAACCTGGACGGGCTCGGCCTGGAAGGGATGACCACCGCCGCGTTTCGGAAGCAGTTCCTCGAACAGGATGCCCACGGGCAGGTGCGCCAGCGGCTGCAGGCCGGGGACCTCGTCGTGGTCGACGAGGGCGGCATGAGCACCACCGCGGAACTGATCGAGATCGCCGATTTGGCGGCGGCGACGGGGGCGAAGGTGCTGCTGACCGGGGACCATCACCAGCTGCAGCCGGTGGGGGCCGGGGGCATGTTCGCGCACCTGGCCGAGCAACCCGGCACGTTCGAACTCGACACGGTGCACCGGTTCGCCAACGACTGGGAAGCCGGCGCATCGCTGCAGCTGCGGGCCGGGGACGTGTCCGCGGTCGCCGCCTACACCGACCGCGGCCGGGTCCGGACCGGGTCGCTGGAGAAGATGGCCGAGCATGCGGTGCGTGGACATTTGGCCGACATGCTCGACAGTAAGTCGGCCCTGCTCATCGTCGACACCAACCAGATGGCCGCCGAGCTGTCCAAGCAGGTCCGAGAAGAGCTGGTCCGCCTCGGGCGGGTTTCATCCGAAGTTCTCACCCGACTGCCCGACGAGACCGAGATCGGGGTCGGGGACCTGATCCAGGCCAACAACAACGACAACCGCCAGCGGGTCGACCCCGGCCCGGACGGGACGCATCGTCCGGTGACGAACAAGCAGCGCTACACCGTCCTCGGCCGTGACCGGCACGGCCAGCTACTCGCCCAGGACGAGCACGGTGCGATCGCACACCTGAGCAAGACCTACGTGCAGGAGCACGTGACGTTGGCCTACGCGCTGACGAACCACGCCGCGCAAGGCGTGACCGTTGATGTCGGGCGCGCGGTCACCGGCCGAGACACCACCCGCGAATCGCTGTACCCGGCCATCACCCGCGGCCGGTTGATGAACCTGATCTACCTGGTAACCCAGCAGACCCCGGACGAGCACGACCAGCGCCGCATCGAGGACACCCCGGCGCAGCGGTTGTCCGATCTGCTCACCCACAGCGAGCTGGCCGAGGCCGCCCTGACCGTGCGCGAGAGCGCCGAGCACGACCTGCGCTCGTTCGAAACACTCGGGGCCCTGATCAACCAGGTCAGCATGCGCGCCGCCGGCCACCGCAACGACCAGATCCTCGCCGGGCTGCTCACCCCGGAGCAGCACGAGCGGTTGCAGAACGAGGCCGCCTACGGACGCATGCTCAACAAGGTCTATGCCGCCGAGATCGACGGGCACGACCCCCGCGCCCTGCTGGGCGAGGCCGTCGAGATGCGCAGCTTCACCGACGCCGATGCCCTGTCGAAGGTGCTGCACTGGCGCCTCGGCCAGCTGCTCGAGAAGCGCGAACCCGAACGGGG
>NZ_FOUY01000053.1 GCF_900115005.1 Pseudonocardia ammonioxydans
GTCGACCGGTCGGTGCGGCGACTGCTCCTGCGGGCGCCGAAGGGGTGCTCGATCTACGAGCCGATCTTCTGGGGGCACGAACGGTTCTGGAAGGTCCCCGCTCCGAGCTACCTGCTGCTGTTCAACGGCACCCCGTTCAAAGGGCTGCTGTTACGCATGCTCGGCATGCGGGTCGGTGCGCGCCTGTTCGACGACGGCGCCGCGTTCGTCGAGCGGCCATTCATCAGCCTCGGTGACGACTGCACGCTCAATGAGCGCAGCATCGTCCAGAACCACTCCCAGGAAGACGGCGCGTTCAAGTCGGACCACACCGTCATCGGGTCGCGGGTCACGCTCGGGATCGGCGCCTTCGTGCACTACGGCATCACCGTCGGCGATGACGCCGTGATCGAGGCCGATTCGTTCCTCATGAAGGGCGAGGAAGTCCCCGCGGGCGAGACCTGGGGCGCCAACCCGGCCCGCGAGCTGCCCACCAGATCCATTCCGACGTCGGCATGAGCGCCGACCGCGCACCATGGGGAGTCGACATGACCTTCTCATCCCGGCCTCCCCAGAGCGTGGAGCTCCAGGTCGAACGCCGCCCCGGCACGCCTGCTCTCCTGCAGGTCGACCCGGACGACCCGTTGCAGTGGGCATTCGAAACGAGGCGAGCGCTCCGTAGCGCCGTAGTCGACCACGGCGCGGTGCTGGTCCGCGGTCTGGGGCTCTACGACTCGATCCTGGCCGGCGACGTGGTACGGATGCTCGCCGACGACCTGATGGCCGAGCGTGAGGCCTTCGCACCGCGGGTGCCCTACACCGACCGCGTCTACTCGACGACGCGATGGCCACACGGGATCCCGATGTGCCCGCACCACGAGCTGTCGTACCGCGACTGGTTCCCCGCTTCGATGATGTTCGTCTGCCTGTCCCCGCCCGTCCTCGGCGGCGCCACAGTCCTCGTCGACTCCTCCACCGTGCTCACGGCCTTGCCCGCGAGTCTGGTGAAACGTTGTGAGCGTGAGGGATGGATGCTGGTGCGCACCTACAACGGCGACGTCGGTCCGTCCTGGTCAGACGCCTTCGGTATCGGTGACCGACACGGCGTCGAGGACTACTGCCGAGCACACTCCATCGAGTTCGAGTGGCGCCGCGGCGGACAGCTCCGCACCCGGCAACGCCGCCCGGCCGTTGTCCGGCACCCGATCACGGGAGTGCGCTGCTGGTTCAACGAGATCGCCTACTACAGCGAGTGGGTCTTCGGCCCCGAAACAGCCCACGAGTTGCGCGACCTGCTCGGGCCCGACGGGCTACCTGCCACCACCTGCTTCGGAGACGGCACCCCCATCGGCTGGGACCTCGTTTCCCACATCATGCAGGCATACTCCGCCAACGCCGTCCGCGAGCCCTGGCAGAGCGGTGACCTCCTGGTCGTCGACAACATCCGCACTGCCCACGGCCGTGATCCCTACACGGGGCCGCGGGAGGTGCTCGCTGCGATGGCTGACCAGTGCACACTAGCCGAGTAACTCAACGGTCGGGTCGGGGTCCTGCGCAGGATTCGCGCCTTCCCGCCGTATCCGGTTCCGCCATCACAGGACCGCGCGGGCACGGCTATCGCCTGGCGATGCCGCTGCCCGACAGCGGAGGGTCCGATCGATGAGGTCGCGGATCGTGGCACTCGCTGTCACTGCTGCGGCCTTCGCGGTGGCGCTGTTCGGGATACCGCTGGTCATCGGACTGGCCGAGTTTGCGGTGGCGGAGGAGCGCTCCTCACTGCAGCGTCTCGCGGGGTTCGCCGCTCGCACGGTGCAGGAGGACATGACCGACGATCGCGTGCCGAGACGCCTGCCGGACGGCCCCGGCGATGCCGCGATCGCCCTCTACGACGACGAGGGGACGCTGCTGCTCGGAGACGGCCCCGCGCACGGCGACCCGCCGGTCGACTACGTCCTCGGCGACCGCGCCGGCCCACCGCCGGTCGAGGACCTGACCGTCGCGGTCCCGGTCAGCGACACGGGCGACATCATCGGTGTGGTTCGTACGTCCACACCGCCGTCTCAAGTCTATGGCGCCCTGGTCCCCATCTGGCTGGGGATGGCGGGCCTCGCCGCTGTCGTGCTGGTGTCAGCGTGGCTGCTCGCGCGACGGCTGGCGATCCGTCTGTCCCGTCCGCTTGAGCGCCTGGTCGACGACGCGGGCCGGCTGGGAGATGGGGATTTCGGTATCACCCCGGATTCGACCGGTATCGCGGAGACCGACCGGGCGAGCGCCGCCCTCAGCCGAACCGCACGGCGGCTCGACGACCTCGTCGCACGCGAGAGAGCGTTCTCAGCGGAAGCCTCTCATCAACTACGCACTCCCCTGGCCGGCCTGCGGCTCCGATTGGAGTCCGCTCTCGACCGGCCCGAGCGCATGACGACCGCAGAGATCGCGGACGGTCTGGGTTCGATCGACCGGCTCGAGCGCACGATCGACGAGCTCCTGGCACTGGCACGCGAACGTCAGACGACCTCAGCACCGGCCGATCTCTCCGCGCTGCTCTCCGAGTTCGACGAGGAGTGGCGTTCTCGCCTCGCCCTCGAGAACCGAAGGTTCTCGGTCCGGCTACCGGATTCTCTTCCCCGGCCGGACGCATCGGCGGCCGCCGTCCGCCAGATCGTCGGTGTCCTCCTCGACAACGCCTACTTCCACGGTGCCGGGGCGGTGTCGGTCGCCGTCCACGAGCTGGGCGAGAACGCGATCGCGGTCGAGATCAGCGACGAAGGGCCCGGTGTCCCGACGGCCGCTCTCACCGACGCACACATCGGGAACGGTATGGGCTTACCGCTGGCCCGTCGACTCGCCGAGAGCGAAGGCGGACGACTCACCGTCGGTACCGTCCCGTCGACGGTGACGCTGCTGCTCCCAGTCGCGACCGCGACCCGCTCTCCGGCGCACCGCGAGAACGAGCCGGTGGATCGACTGAGCTTCCCCCAGGTTCCCGGAGAAGCGGCGGAACCTCAGCATCATCCTGATTCCGGCCGGGGCGAGCCATCCACGGAGCCCGCGGTGCCGTCGCGGCACCAGGGTTGATCCGGCCGCCTCAATCGGTCGTCCCGCTCGTGCGAACGCGTGCCGGGATCCAGCATGTCGCGAGGACGCCGGCGCCCAGTGCGATCACGGCCGCTACGCCGAAGGCTCTGCCGAACCCCTCGCCCGAGCCGGTCATGAGACTTGCTGCCGCGATGCTCGAGACCACGGCGGTGCCGATAGACGCTCCGAACTCGTGAAAGGTGCTCACGATGCCGGCCGCAACGCCCGACTTCTCCGGCTCGACCTGCCCCAGTGCCGTCGCCGAGGCGACGAGGAACAGCGAGCCGATCCCCGCAGCGGCTGCGCTCAGCCCGAGCACCATGCTGAGCGTCCCCGCCCACAGCGCGGGGACGGCCAGTCCGAGTGCGGCGAGAAGTAACCCGCCGAGCGCCAGTGCCCGGCCGCCCACGCGCGCCATGACCCAGCCTGCGAGGTTGGCGCCGAGCATCGTCGCACCGGCGACCGGCAGGAACAGCAGGCCGGTCGTGAGCGCGCTGTGGCCCATCGCGTCCTGCAGGTAGAAGGAGCCGAGGAAGAAGATGGCGACCATGAGGGCCGTGGCCATCAGGATCACGAAGGTCCCCGACCCCACCGAGCGGCGGGTCATCAGCTCGACATCCATGAGCGGGGATCGAACCCGTCGTTGCCAGACGACGAAGGCCGCATACAGTGCTGCGCCCGCGACGACGAGGCCGACCGTGACGGGGGCGAGCCAGCCCCGATCACCGGCCCCGATCAGAGCGTAGATGACCAGGCCGGTCCCGCCGGTGATCAGCACGGCACCCAGAACGTCGACTCCCTGGCGCTCCTGCACCGGGACCCCGGGCAACGCCGGGAGCATGCGGATCAGAAGGACGAGGATCACCACGCCGACGGGGATGTTCACGAAGAAGATCCACGGCCATCCCGGCCCGCCGGTCAGGACTCCGCCGAGCAGTACTCCGACCGCGCCGCCGGCGCCGCCCATGGCGGACCAGATTCCGAGGGCCTTGTTCCGCTCCTCGCCGTCGAACAGTCGCACGACCGAAGACAGCGCCGCCGGCGAAAGCATGGCTGCGCCGACGCCCTGCGCGATCCGACTGACAATCAACATCGCCGCCCCATCGGCGATACCGGCGGTCAGCGACGCGATCGTGAACACCGCAAGGCCGGCGAGGACGAGCCGGCGTGGTCCGATGAGGTCCGCAACACGTCCTCCGAGCACCATCAGACCGCCAAACGTGAGCGTGTAGGCGCTCGTCACCCATGTCAGCGCGTCGCGGGACAGGCCCAGGTCGGCACCCATGTGGGGTAGCGCGATCGCCACGACGGTGACATCGACGATCAGCATGAACTGCGCAACGCCGAGCAACGCCAGCGTCCGCCAGCGTCCGGTGTGTGCGACCACTCTGGAATCCGGCGTCGTGCCGGTCGAGTCGGGCATAGCAACCTCCTTAACTCGTATAGTACTGTCAGAGTTACCTAGTTGCCGTTCTAAGTCAAACATGTATGTTCGAACTCATGGGAGCTGACTCAGAGCAGATGGCCTCGGGTGGACCCCGGCGAGCGGACGCTCGCCGCAACATCGAGGCGATCGTCGAGGCAGCGGCGGACTGCCTAGGGCGCCGCCCGGAGGCGAGCGTGGCCGACGTCGCGAAGGAGGCCGGGGTCGGCCGGGTGACCGTCTACGGGCACTTCCCTTCTCGGGCGGAACTCGTCGATGCGGCTGTCGTGCACGTACTCGAGCAGGTGGATGTCGCCCTGAAGTCGGTCGATCTTCACGGTCCACCGCGGGAAGCACTGGCGCGCTACATCCGCGCCAGTTGGGAGCACACCGGTCGCTCCCTCAGTCTTGTCGCCGCCGCAGAGAAGGAACTGACCTCAGAGCGGATCCACCGGCTCCATGAGAGGTTGGCCGAGCGTCCAGTACGCGTACTCGAACGAGGACAAGCTGACGGTGTGTTCAGCGATGACCTCCCCATCTCCTGGATGGTCGCGGTTCTGCATCGGCTCATCCACGGTGCTGCCGACGAGGTCGGAAGGGCGAACATCCACCCTTCCGATGCTGCGGAGCTGATCGTGACGACTGTGCTCCGGGCCTTCGCGCCGGGGCGCGTCGAGGTGTGATCGCGACTGACTGGGTCATCGTGTGTCGCGCGGGCACGCGAGGTCGGACGGCCGGCCACCGGGTCATCGGTATCGACCCCGTCCGCGACGAGACCCTCGCCGTGACTGGAAGAGCATCGAGCCCAGGCGTGGGGCCGCTTCGTTGAGAGAGACGCCGCCCGCTGTCCTGCCTCTCATCGAAGGTGGTCCCGGAGCAGGCAGTCGCTGTCGTGTGTTGGGCACCAGAGAATGGGAACAACGGGTTCTGGCCCGATGGGGATGTCCTTCACGATCGACGGACAGAACTTCGATGCTCGACGGCAACGGTCAGCTCGTCGATCTCGACGCCGTCGAGGGGTGGACGATCAGACCCTGACCCCTTCCACCTGCACGTCTGGCTGCCGAGTGAGACCGCAAGCGCCGCCACCTGCTCCAACGCGACGTACCAGTGAACAAGCCGGGATGCCTCGTCTCCCCCGGTGGCAACGACGCCGCGAGCGCGTCGAACCGCGCGCAGCGGGTGCCACTGGTGCCTCGTACGGCACGGTTCGCCGTGCGACCACGTCCGCAACCGGTGAGACATCGCGGGCCAGCGGGAACGGACCAGTGGGCCGATGCCCACCGGTCCGCCCGCCGCACCGGGCGGTGCCGATGTGCGCTACCGCGGAGGGGGGTGCAGTGCGCGGCATCGCCATCACGGCATCTCCTACGATACATAGGACCACAAGAGGGTCTCGTTTCCCTCGACCGAGCCGCCGCGCCCACTGGAGCCAGCACCGCGATGACCTGTCGACCCGGCCTCGGCCTCGTGCGTCCCGCAACGATCGCTCTCGCCGCGCTCGTCCTGCTTGCCGCCTGCGCCAGCACCCCGACAGCCCGTGAGGCCGCAGCACCGAGCGCTGCCACCGTCTCCACCGGCGCTGCGGCGTCCCCGGTGCGGCTCGTCGATGCCGCGCAGTTCGCCGAACTGGTGGACAGAGACGGCGTCGTGGTCGTCAACGTGCACACGCCCGACGACGGCTCCATCGCCGGCACCGACGCCTCGATCCCGTTCGACCAGATCGGCGAGCGGGTCGCGGAGCTGCCGGCAGATCGAGCCGCTGCGCTGGCCGTGTACTGCCGGACCGGAACGATGAGCGCGGCCGCTGCGACGACACTGGCCACGCTCGGCTACCGCAATCTCACCGACCTGGCCGGCGGGATGCAAGCCTGGCAGGACGCAGGCCACCCACTCCTGGCAGCCGGCTCGTGACGAACCGAGACCGGTGCCCACGACAGCCTGCGCCGCACTCTCCGGCGTCAGGACACGAGAGGGCATCAGGCACAGAAGCGACGCCACGGCGCGGGCGGGGCCGGCTCGGTCTCCGGGCAAGCTTCGTCTTGGCGCTCGCGGCAGGCGCCGCCTTCGCGGCAGCAGCTCCCCCTCGAGGCTGGTGGCCACTGGTAGCACTCGGTGTCGCGATGTGGGTTCTGGCGCTTCGAGGTCGCACGCTTCGCCAGCGCGCCGGCATCGGCGCGGCGACCGGTCTGGTGTGGTTCAGTTCGTCGCTGTACTGGTTGTCCGACTTCGCTGTGGCCGGCTATCTGGCCGTCACGGTTGTCGAGACGGCGTTGCTCGTCGCGGTGGCCTGCGCCGTGCCGGGATCGACGCCGGGACGCCCATGGCACGGGTGGTGGGCGGTGCCGGCGTTGCTGATGTTGCTCGACGCCGCTCAGACTGCGTTCCCCTTCAGCGGATTCCCGCTCCCCGCGCTGGTGCTCAGCCAGCTCGACGGCCCCTTTGCCGATGCGGCCCCCGTGGGTGGGTCACTACTGGTCACCGGGCTCGCCGCCGCTGCAGGGGCCGGGCTCGCGGCCACAATCACGGCCACCGGTCGACAGCGGGTCGTCGTTCTCGCCGCGACCCTCGCCGGAAGTGTCGCCATCCCACCGGTCGGGGCCGCCGTCGCCGCCGCCACGACCACCGCCACAGGCCGGCTGGACACCGCGATCGTGCAGGGCGGGGGCCCGCGGGGACTGCGGGCGGTCTTCACCGATCCGCAGGACACCACCGACCGGCACCTGGCTGTTGCCCGCGACATCACCGCATCTCCCGACCTCGTGTTGTTCCCGGAGAACGTGATCACCTCCCGCGGGCCGGTGACCGGCGGACCGAACGACCGAGCCGTCGCCGAACTGGCTCGACGGCTCGCCGCCCCGGTCATCGCCGGTGTGACGGAGACGCAGGGCAGCGGGTTCCGCAATGCCGCGCTGCTGTGGGACGCCCGCGGCCAGCAGACCGGGCGCTACGAGAAGGAACATCGCGTGCCGTTCGGCGAGTACATCCCCGGTCGGGCCTTGCTGGAGAAGATCACCGATCTGACGGCGCTGGTCCCCCGGGACGCCATCGTGGGCGACGGCACGGCGGCTCTCGACGTCGCCGGCCGCAGGCTCGGAGTCGTCATCTCCTACGAGGTGCTGTTCGCCGACCGGGTTCGGGAAGCGGTCCGTGCCGGTGGCGAACTCGTCCTGGTCCCGACCAATGCCTCGTCGTATGTCACCGACGAGGTCCCCTCGATCGAAGTCGCCGCGGCACGCCTGCGCGCGCTGGAAAGCGCACGCAGCGTCGTCCAAGCCGCACCCACTGGCTACTCGGCCGTTGTCGACCCCGACGGGACAGTGCGCGCACTGTCGCCCCTCGGTGATCCGGCGCTGCTGCGCGAGCCCGTCACGTTGCGCACCGGCCTCACCCCGTACACCCGTCTCGGCGACGGCCCCTACATCGTCCTCGCGGCCGCCGCCGTCGCCGTCGCTTGGCTCCCCGCAGCCCGACGTCGCGGACGCATCGTCGGGTCACCGCGCCCCGCAGAAAGGTAATCCTCCGTCCCATGGTCAACAGATCGCCCGCACACCGCACAGGTCTCCCCCAGCGCAGAGTCCGACCGCGCCGGGCCCATGCCTTCCTTGCCGCCGGCACCGCCCTCGTGCTGGCCGGCTGTGGCGCCGGGAGTGCGTCCGACACCTCGGACACCGCCGCCAACACCACCACCGCAGATCTTTTCGCCCCGGTCGGACACGTACACGGAGTGGGCGTCGACCCTGCTGGCGGCAGCGTGGTCGTTGCCGGCCACTACGGGCTGTTCGCCCTCGCCCCCGACGGGACACTGGTTCCTCGCCAGGACCCGCCGGAGGCCGCGGGGCCGGACCTGATGGGGTTCACCGTCGCCGGGCCCCGCACCTTTCTCGCCAGCGGACACCCCGCCCCCGACGACGCCGGCACCCCGAACCCGGTCGGGCTCGTCCGCAGCACTGATGCGGGCACGACGTGGGAGCCCGTGAGCCTGCAGGGCCAGGTCGACTTCCACTCTCTCGACGTCGGCGGCACCTCGGTTGTCGGGCTCGACGCCACCCGCGGCCTGCTGATGGTCAGTAGCGACGGCGGTCGCACGTGGCAGGAGCGTGCCGCGCTGGATGCCCTCGACATCGCCGTGGACCCCTCCGACGGGGCCCGGGTGCTGGCCACGACCGAGAACGGGGTGGCCGCCAGCCAGGACGGTGGCTCCACCTTCCGCGACGTCACCGGTAGCCCGCTGTTGGCTTTCGTGTCGTGGGCGGGCGACGGCGCCGTGTACGGGATCGGGCCGGACGGAACGGTGCACGCCAGCACCGACCGGGGCGCGACCTGGCAGCGGCGTGCCGGTACCGAGAGCCCGCCGCAGGCCATCACCGCCGAGCCCGGGGGCCGGTTGACGATCGTGACCAACGACGGCATCCACCGGTCGACCGACGGCGGCGCCACGCTGGCGCGCATCGCCTGAGCAGTGGGTCGGCTAGCGGCGGAACGACACGTGAATGTGATCGTAGTGCCCGCCCACCGGGTCGGCGGGGTCGTACACCCCGCCGCCGGTGTAGTCGCTCCACCGACCGGGACCTGCCTGGGGCCGTAGCCAGATCTGGCCCTGCCAGATGACGTAGGAGACGTCGAGGGCGACGGCGTTGCGCCGGAACCACTCGGCGATCACCCAGCCGTCGTCGACGTCGCGGCCGGAGGCGAAGCTGCCGGCGGGTCCAGGGAACAGGTCGCACCCCTTCCCGAGGGGGTGGTCGCTGGTCGGGTTCGCCGGGCGGTCGGCGAAGCAGCGTGTCGAGGTCAGGTACGTGGTCTCGCTGAGCGCGCCGAAGGCGGTCCGCACCTGCTCCAGTGCGAACCGCGTCGTGGGGGTCACACAGCCCCGGGTGGTGGGGTCGTCCTCGGTGCAGCCGGGTGGGCGCGGTCGCGGGTCGTCGCCGATCACCGCACTCGAGGGGTCGGCGCAGCTGCCGCCGTCCGCGGTCGTGCGTGCCCCGGTGGTTCGCGCCGCCCCGTCACCGACCTCGGTGAGCACGTTCGCGGCGGTGTCCTCCCATTTGGCGTAGGCGGTCGGGAACGCCGAGCGTTGGACCGCCTGGGCGGCCTCCCACAGCTCCATGTCGGCCCATCCGGGGATCTGCAGCAGGCGGTCGTAGAAGATCGCGGCCGAGTACCGGGGATCGGTGACCTGCTCGGCCGAGCCCCAGCCCATCGACGGGCGTTGCTGGAACAGCCCGAGCGAGTCACGGTCGCCGTAGTCGAGGTTGCGCAGGCCGGATTCCTGCAGCGCGGTGGCCACGGCGATCCACACAGCCCGCTCCGGGACCGCGCGGTCCCGGCCCACCGCGACGATGGTTGCGGCGTTGGCCAGTTGCTCGGCGCCGAGTCCGCTGGGGCCGGTCGCGGAGATGGGCACGGCCGCTGCCGGGGGCAGGCAATCCGGCCTGATCGCTACCGGGGTGAGGAAGTGCCCCATCGCGATCCGGACCAACACCAGCCCCGCGGCGAGGACCCCCACGACGACACCGACGGCGAGCAGCCGAACACCCAGCCGCCGCAACGCCACGGCGGCGTGTCCGACGCCGTTCACCGCCCCATGACGGACGCGCCGCTCGGTGGTCGTCGCGGACGGCTGGGCTTGTCCGCTCGTGCGGGGGTCACCATCGTCGGGCGGCCCCAGGCAGGTCGGCCAGCGGCCGCGTCGTCTCCACCGGCGTGGGAGCCGGCGGCTGCTGGGCAGCACGGATAGCCGGTAGCGGGCGGGTCGGGCTGTCGTCGTGCTGGCCGACCGCCCACAGTTGGGTGGTCGGGGGGTCGCCATCCGGTTCGCTCTGCGCTGCTTGGGTGTCCTCGGCGGGTGCGGTGAGCAGTCCGCGCCGATACAGCACCGCGAGGGCGAACCCGCACAGCAGCCCGATCACCAGTAACACCAACCACGGCGCGTAGGGGGCGCCGAGCGAGCGGGCCAGGTCGATCGCCCAGCCCGTCCCCGCGTTGCCGAGCAGGATGCCGACCCCGCACACGGTGTTGTAGAAGCCGTAGTGGGTGGCGACGAGCCGGTTGCGAGCGAGCCCGACGATGGTGTCCATCTCGAACGGCAGGACCACGGCGGTCCCGATCGCGAGCAGCGCCGCGGTCGACAGCAACGCCGTCACCCCCAGCACCGTCGCGGTCACCGCGCTGACGTCGGGCAGCGCGACCAGCAACCCGTCGGCGGCGAGCAGCGGCACGAAGGCCACGCCGAGCACGACCAGGCCCCGGCTCAGCGAGCCCGCCGGCCCCCACCGCGCACGACACCAGGCGGTGACCTTCATCTGGGCCGCGATGGTGACCCCGCCGGACACGACATACAACGCTGTCACCAACGCCGTGCCCAGGTTCCCGTCGCCGGCCAGGGTTCGGGCGTGCAACGGCAGCGCCAGATACACCTGATACGACAAGACGTAGGTGCCGATCATCGCGACCGAGAAGGGCAGGAAGCCCCGGGTCGTGGCGACGTCGCGCCACTGCGCGAGGACCGGGCGCCGATCGCCGTCGCCGCCGCCGTCACCGCGGCGGGCCGGCAGGGCCCGGATCTGCAGCACCGTGAGCACGGCGAACACGGCGGCGGCGACCAGGCAGGTGACGGCGAAGCCGATGCCGGTCAGTGCCAGTCCGACGATCGGGCCGATCAGGATGCCCGCCTGGTAGAAGATGCTGAACAGGGCGAACGCCTCGACGCGCCGCTCACCGGTGTCATGGGCGATGTAGGCGCGCACGGCCGGGTTGAACAGCGCCCCGGCGAATCCGGTCGCGGCCGAGGCCACGACCAGCGCCGGGACGTTGTCGACCAGGCCGATCAGCGCGAATCCGCCGGTGCGCAAGGCGCAGCCGGCCACGATCATCGGCTTGTAGCCGAACCGGTCGGCCAGGCTGCCCCCGACCAGGAACATGCCCTGCTGGGAGAAGTTCCGTACCCCGAGGATCAAGCCGACCATCAGCACCGAGAGCCCGAGCCCCTGGGACAGGTGGTCGGCCAGGTACGGGATGAGCATGTAGAAGCCGAGGTTGATGGTCAGCTGGTTGAGCAGCAGCAGCTGGACCGGCCGGTCGAACGACCGGTATCTGTCGAGTACCCGCATCAGCTCTCGCGTCCTGCAGGCCGGAGCACGGTGGCACAGCGGGTCCAGCGGTGGACCTCGACCGCGTCGGGCCGGTCGATCTCGTCCGGGTCGTGCAGCGGAGGGGCACCGACGGTGATCCCCTTCGCCGCGCAGAACTCGTCGTTGTAGACGGTGTCGAAGTAGCGCTGCGGGCCGTCGGGGAAGACCGCAGCGATCCGGGTGCCCTCCGGCCGGGTCCGGGCCAGCCAACCGGCCACCATGCCGACGGCGCCGACGCTCCAGCCTCCGCTGGAGTAGCTGGCGCTGGCCATCGCCCGGCACGCCGAGACTGCCTCATCCGCACCGACCCAGTGCACCTCGCTAAAGATGCTGTGGTCGACGTTGCGGGGATGGATGCTCGAGCCGAGCCCCCGCATCAGGCGCGGTCGAGCGGGCTGACCGAAGATCGTCGACCCGACCGTGTCGACCCCGACGACCTCCAGGTCGGGCAGGTGCTGGTGGAGCGCGCGGGAGATGCCCGCCGAGTGGCCTCCGGTGCCGACCGAGCAGACGAGCACATCGATGTCTCCGAGCTGGGCGTGCAGTTCGTCGGCAAGCGGCGCGTAAGCGCTCACGTTGTCGGGATTGTTGTACTGGTCAGGGCACCACGAGCCGGGGTGCTGGTCGAGCACCTCGGCGACGCGGTCGCGGCGGGCCTGCTGCCACCCACCGCACGCCGCCGGGCTCTGCACGGTCACCACCTCGGCACCGTAGGCACACAGGAGCCGATACATCAGCGGTTCCATGCCCGGGTCGGACACCAGCGTGACGGGGTGCCCGAACGCGATTCCGGCCAGGGCGAGGCCGAGACCGAGGGTGCCGCTGGTGGACTCGACGATCCGCCCGCCCGGCTCGAGATCACCGCGTTGACGGGCCTGCTCGACCATATGCAGGGCAGGGCGGTCCTTGATCCCGCCGGGGTTGGTGCCTTCCAGCTTGGCCCAGAACCCCCGTCCGGCAGAGCTGAAGGGTGCGTCGATCCACACCGTCGGTGTGGAGCCGACGACGTCGGTCAGCTGGAAGCAACGTCGCGCAGCGACGCCGGGGGCATCGGCGGGAAGAGTCGTGAAAGAAGTGGACATGACAGACCTCATTCGGGCGCGGGCATGTGCCGCACCACCAGGGAGCGATGTAGGGGCGCGAGAAACGACGACCGGGATCTGGTCCGTGGTCGCCGAGGCCTCTACGTCCGCGAGATCTGTGCCAGGACTAAGTGGTGACGCCCACCTTCTGCTCGAGCGGGCGTGGTCTTGACTGCGCGGTGTATCCGCGGCGGTGCCCGCATCGCGGCCGCTACGCGGATCTCGACGCCCGCTCCAGCGAAGACGTCCGGTGGGACGGGACGATCAGCGCGAGCAGTGAGAGTCGACTCGTCGTGGGCTCCGTCCTGATGGCACACAGGAGCATCAGGATGCGAATGCGAATGCGGAGCGGCGGGGCGCTCGGCACCGATCTGGTCTCCGTGGTCGGGCGACTGGTCAGCCGCGACGCCCGCGGACGCCTGCGACCCTGTCAGCTGCGTCGAGGATTCACCGGCGACGAGCTCAGGGCCGTGGACCGGCAAGAGCAGGTGCAGCCCACAGATCAGCATGACCATCGACAGGGCGAGGAGTACCACGGCGCGGCGGGCACCGGATCTTGGCACCCGTGTCCCCTGCACGCCGACGAGGTTGCTCACAGTAGCCGAACCGTACCAGCGTCATCGGCAGGCCCGTCCGTGCATCCCGGCGTTGGTGCGTCATCACACAACTCGTGCACGACGTCCTATCGGGGCGCGGCTATGGACACGACCATCGATGTCTCCACCAACACTGCAGGTCAGAGCGGTTAGAGAGTGCGGCGTCTCAGGCGTAGGCGCCAGCAGGTCGACGACCACGGTGAATGGCTGACCCCGGCCGCTTCGCGACGAAGACCCCCCATTCGTGAATGCGGTACCCGTTTCGACGAAAGATCGTCACTTAGCGTATACCTGCCGTTGGCTATCGCTTCGTCCTGATGGTGCAGGCTGCACCCGCCGGATGGCTGGTCTGGCGACATCCGGGGCCCGCTGGGGGCGGGCGCCACCGCCACCGCGCCGCACGGGCGGGCCGATGCGACTACCAGCACGGCGATCGCCTCGGCTGCGAGTGCTCAACGCGGGACGTCCGCTCCAGGATGGGGCCCGCCCGTCGTTCGTTTCTCGTCGCTGCAGTGGCGTCGGTGAGAAGCGGTGGCGGACCCGATCACGGCGGGTCCGGCGACGGGTGCGTGCACCGCCGACAGCCCCACCGGCGTGTTCTGTGGCCCGGGCCACTGTCGCCCCGACGTCATCGTCCGGGCAGGCGCCACTGCATGGCCGGCAGCAGCGCGGCGCGGTTCACCCGGCCGGCGTGCCGCTCGACCAGCTCGAACATCGAGGTGATCAGGGTGGCGGCGAGCAGGTGCGGGCGCAGGCCCAGCTCGGCGAGGCCGGTGGAGACGACGTGGTAGTGGTGCTGGTCGGCTTCCACCCGTGGGGTGTCCAGGTGCGTGATCTCGGTGCCGGGGTGTGTATCGGCCACGAGTTTGGCCAGCTCGCCGACCGAGAACGACTCGGTGAGCTGGTTGAACACCCGGAACTCGCCACGCTCGGCGGGGTTCTCGACGGCGAGCCGCACGCAGTCGACGGTGTCGCGTATGTCGATCACGCCGCGGGTCTGACCTCCGGAGCCGTAGACGGGTCAGCGGTTCGCCGAGCACGGCCTGGATGATGAACCGGTTCGCGACGTGTGGTGTCGACGCGTGCACCCCGTTCTCCCGCACGATCGTGCAGGCGGCCGCGCCCACTGATTGAGTTCGCCAGTGGCTCGGTGTGAAGTCGTCCGGTACGCGCGTGGTGCCCCGTCCCCGTCTGAAGACCCTCGCCCCGCCGGCCCGTCACAGCGCACGAGCCGGCGGCGCCTCAGTCAGCATGGAACGACCGTCCCGTTCCCCGTTTCGACCGAGGCGGTGGTGGCCTGGACCTTGTCGCCGATCTGCAGCTCCTGAAACCAGGCCTGCGCGTCGGGCTCAATTCGTTAGTTCATCGTCCTACTTGATGTTGTAGTGATCAGTTGGTTGCGGACCGTCACACTACGAGCGGATGGCGGCACGCGACGTGTGCCGAACCAAGAAGCCATAGCCACCCATTGACTGACACAGGATCGCCAGGTCGCGTCCACAAGAGGACCGCGTCTACAAGAGGTAGGTCGTACGTCCAGCGGCACAGTCGAGCGCCGATCTGTGCCTGCGCCGGATCAATTGCTGCCCTGCGCTACCGTAAAAACGTCCGAGTGATGCCACTCGGTCCGGTTGAGGGGAGGAGTGTCGTGCTGGCGGACGCACGTCCTTCCTCGACGCGGGCGCTGCTCGTGGCCGCCCTCGCGACCGCCGTCCTCGCGATCGGGATGGACCTGGCGGCCGGTGAACACCCCGTGCACGCTGCGACGGTCGGCGTGGTCGCGGCATCGGTCGCGCTCGCGCGCCTGGTCACCGCACGTCGGTACGAGGGACTGCTGGCCATGGTCAACGGCGCTGTCGTGGCGCAGCCGGCGTTGCACGCCTCGACCAAGCTGGTCCCGCCGGTCACGGACCACTCCGGGGAGATGTCGCTTTCGGTCGTGCACGTCGTCCTGGGGGCACTGATCGTCGTCGCCGTCACCCAGGTTCAGCAGCTCGGCAGCCTCGTTGCTGCCCTGCGTCCCTTGCTGGTCGCGCTGATCCGGCGCATCGCCTCGACGCCCAAGCGGCCGGTCCGCTCGCCGCGCCTGGTCGGCTACGAACCGGCGCTGCCCGTGCCCCAGTGGTCGATCGTCCGCGACGTCGCCCGACGAGGCCCCCCGGTGTCGGCGCTGGCCGCCTGACCTCGCCGAGACATTTCGCACGGGTGTTCGGGCGGCCCATGGCCCGATCACCCCCGTCTCCGGTGTTCCGGAGCTTCCCGCCTGGAGTTCTGTCATGGGCGTCATCTCGACGTGTCGGCATCGAGCATCCGCAGCGACACTTCCCGTTCCCACCGCACCGAACGGCCCTCCCCGGCCCGCCGGACGCCGTCCGCGTGTGTTCGTCCGTACCGCGACGACCTACGACCTGTCCGCAATGGCCGGCCTGCATGTCGCACACCTGCCGATCGGCTTCTTCCCGCGCCTCGGCACGGGTTTCGTCGCACGCTGGCAGGCCGCCTTCCTCGACAGCCCCCACGCCATCGGCCTCGTTGCGATCAAGCGCAGCGACGACGCCAGCGCCGAAACGGTCGTCGGGTTCCTGGTCGGTACCACGGATCGCCGCGCGTTCCGGCGCGAATTGCTGCGGCGCCACCGGGGAGTACTCATCCGACACGGCCTCTTCGCTCTCGTGGCCCGCCCGCGGCTTCTCGCCACGTTCCTGCGCTGTCGAGCGACGACCTACGCCGCCCGCCTCTGGCGGGGACGCTCGGGCACGCCCACCGCGCAACCACTCGAGCGCGAGGAACCGACCGGTGAGCTGACCGCCGTCGCCGTCGATCCGGGGACCCGTGGAGCCGGCGTCGGACGGCGGCTGATCGAGATCTACCTCGACCGTTGTACGAGCCTCGGGGTTTCCTGGGTCGAGCTGGTGACCGCGACGGAACCGGACTCCGCCGTGCGGTTCTACGAACACACCGGCTGGACCTGGCTCCACCGGAGCCGGACCCGCGACGGCGTGCCGGTCGCGCACTTCGGGCGTTGTCTGGCCACGACGGATCGTGCATGACTTCCGCTGCACGGAGCGCGACGCGCCGCGACCGGCTGCTCCCGGCCGCGGCGCTCGTGCTGCTTGTCCTCGTCACCGCCGGATGTGCCGGCGCCGCGCCGGCCTCGCCACGCCTCGATGCGGGTGCACCGACGCCTGCACCGGTCACCAGCGCACCTGTCCCCGACGACGTGGCGACGGCTCCGCGCACCAGTCGCGGGGACCTGTCGAAGGAGGCCGCCGTCGCCTTCGTCGAGGCGGTCGGCAGCTGGGAGGAGATCGAGCCCACCGCCGCCAGCGAGCGCGTCGTCGCGGCCGGCTACCCCGCAGCCCTTGGCGCCGTCGCACCGCAACTGGTCGATCTCCCCACCCCCCGCGCACGGACACGGGTCGTGTTCGCGCAACAGGGTGGCCTCACCGCGACCACGGCGAGCGTGATCGTGCTCGCCGAGCAGAGTTGGGGCGACACCGGGCACGACGGTGTGCGACAGCTGGTGCTCGACGTCCGGCTCGTCCTGCTCGCGGGCCGGTGGGAGGTCACGGCGTCGGTCGCTCCCCCTCGCCCGCCTCTCGCCCCGGCCCGCGCCGGTGGGCCGACCGCTCTCGGACGCGCTGTGCTCGGGGACCCCGCCCTCGTCCTGCCCGAGCCGGTGCGGGCCGACATCGTCGAGCGTCGTGTCGGCGACCCGATCCTGGGTGTCCTGCAGCGGCTTGGAGCCCGTGCCAGGATCGACGTGCAGGTCGCGGCCACCGGTCACCCCGGCACGGTCTATCCGACCAGCCGGTTGTCCAACCATGCGGTCGGTCGGGCGTTCGACATCAGGGCGATCGACGGCGTGCCGGTCGAGGAGCTCCGCGACGGCGGCCGCCTCGAGGCCGTGATGACGGCCGCCGGCGAGGCCGGGGCGACCGAGGTCGGCGGGCCGATCCGTGTCGCCGGGCCCGGGTACTTCACCGACGCGGTCCACCGCGACCACGTGCACGTCGGGATCACTCCGGGTAAGCCGGCTGCCCGGGCGGTGACCCGGTGAGGGCTTCCGTCGCGAGGCCAGGTGGGGCTGTGACCCGCGGGGCTCGGGTGTCGGGGCTCGCGGTCGCCACCGCCCTGTCCCGGGTCCTGGGTTTCATCCGTGCGTCGGTCTGGGCCGCGGCCTTCGGGCTCCACGTGGTGGGCAACGCGCTGACCCTGGCCAACACGCTCCCCTCGATCGTCTACACCCTGCTGGCCGGCGGTGCGATCAGCAGCGTGTTCGTCCCGCAGCTGATCCGGGCCGCCGCGAACGGGCGGCAGGAGGGTGACGCGTTCGCTGGACGCCTTCTCAGCGTTGCCCTGCTCGTCCTGCTTCCTGCGACGGTCCTCGGGGTGCTGCTGGCCCCGTGGATCGCCCGTCTCTACACGGGCGGCGCCTGGCCGCCGCGGGACACCGCTCTCCTCGCCGCGTTCCTGGCGTGGTGCCTGCCGCAGATTCCGCTTTACGGGATCTTCGCGGTGCTCAGTCAGGTGCTCCTGGCCCGGGACCGGCCCGGGCCGATGATGTGGGCCCCGGTCGCGAACAACGTCGTCGGGATCGCCGCCGCGGTTCCGTTCCTGTTCCTGGGTGGGATCGCCACTGGGCCGGACGCGAACGCGGCGGAGACGGTATCGCCCGGCGAGGTCCTCGCCATCGCCGGCGGCGCCACCGCCGGCGTACTGGTCCAGGTCCTGGTCCTGCTGCCGGCGCTGCGCGCGGCAGGTGTTCGCGTCCGGCCGCGCAGAGACATCCGGGCAGCGGGAATCGGCCGTTCCCTGCGGCTCGCCGGCTGGACCGTCCTGTTCGTCGCCGCCAACCAGATCGCGTACTCGATCACCGCGATCGTCGCGAATGCGGCCGGCGCGGCCGCGGCAGACACCGCCGACCACGCGGCCGGCCTGGCGCAGTACACCAACGCCAACATGATCATGTTGGTCCCGCACGCGATCATCGCGGTCTCCGTCGTCACGGCAGCCTTCCCGCGCATGGCCCGCGCAGCCGTCGAGCACGACCTCGACAGCGTTGCCCGTGCGGCAACGCAGGCCCTGGTGCGGTCGGGTCGGTTGCTCCTGCCCGTGGCGTTCGCACTGCTGATCACCGCGCCGCTGATCACTCGGCTGCTGTTCCCCGGCAACCCGGGGGCCGACACGTGGTTCATGGGCCTGGTGCTGGCGACCTTCGCGCCGGCCGTCGTGATCTACTCGTTCCAGTTCGTGCTGGTTCGGACCCTGCACGCGTGGGAGAACACCCGGGGCCCGGCGATGGTGCAGATCGTGATCGCCCTGATCCAGTCGCTGCTGGCCGTTCTGGCATCGCTTCTGCTGCCCGCCGGGGACGTCGTGGTGGGGCTGGGCGCGGCCTTCTCGCTCGCCTACACGGTCGGGCTGGTCTGCACCGCCCGGCTCATCGTGCGGACCACGGGACAGCGACCGCTCCGAGGAGCCGCCGGAGCGCTGCTCCGCCCGGCTCTCGCCGCGGCGACCGCGGCGCTCGGGGCAGGCGCCGTCGTCGCGGTCAGTGGCGTCGGCCCGGCCACCGACCTGTGGCATACCGCGCTCGTCCTCCTCGGGACCGTCGGAGTCTACGTCGCCGTCTTCATCGTCGCGGCAGGTCACCTATCGAAGGGCCGCCGGTGGACAACGCCATGAACGTGCGAGCCAATGCCTCGTCGGTACGGGTGCTCGTGGTGGAGGACGACCATACGATCGGAGACCTCCTGCAGACCAACCTGCGGAGCCACGGCTTCGACACCGTGTGGCGCACCGACGGCGCGACGGCGCTGAGCGCGGTCGCCGAGGTTCCCTTCGACCTGATCCTGGTCGACCTTGGCCTGCCCGATATCGACGGGACCGAGGTGTGCCGCCGGATGCGGACGGCCCTGCCCGAGGCGATCATCGTCATCCTCACCGCCCGAACCGCGGAGATGGACGTGATCGTCGGCCTGGAAGCCGGCGCGGACGACTACCTGACCAAACCCGTCCGTCTCGCAGAACTCCTGGCCCGGGTCCGCGCGCACCTTCGCCGGTCGGAACCGAAGGCCACGACCCCGGTCATCGAACTCGGTGACCTGCGGATCGACCTCAGCGGCCGGCGCGTGACGATCGGGCACACAGATGTCGAGCTGCGGAACAAGGAGTTCGACCTGCTCGCTCGCATGGCGCGGGAACCCGGCACGGCGCTCAGCCGTCACCAACTCCTGTCGGACGTGTGGGACGAGCACTGGAACGGCCCGACCAAGACACTCGACGTCCACGTCGGCAATCTGCGCAGGCTCCTGGCGTCCTTCTCCGCGCACCGGGCACCCCGCATCACGACCCTGCGGGGACATGGCTACCGCCTGGAGTGGCCACCGAACGGCGGCGAAGGGACGGATCGATGAGGTCGCGGGTCGTAGGACTGGCCCTTATCACCGCGACGTTCGCCGTCGCGCTGTTCGGGATACCGCTGGCCATCGGCCTGGCCGAGTTCGCTGTTTCCGAGGAACACTCGTCCCTGCAGCGGCTGGCCGGGTTCGCGGCGCGCAGCGTGCAGAGCGACATGGCTCACGACCGCGTGCCGCGCGCGCTTCCGGACAGCCCCAGTGACGCTGCCGTGGCGCTCTACGACGCCGACGGCGCACTGCTCCTCGGAGCAGGCCCCTCGGAGGGTGACGCCGCGGTGGACTACGTCCTCGGTGGGCGCACCGGGCTGCCGCCTGCCGACGACCTTGTCGTGGCCGTCCCGGTCAGCGGCCTCCACGACATCGTCGGTGTTGTCCGCGCCACCGCGCCCTCGTCACAGGTCTACGCATCCGTGATGCCGATCTGGCTGGGGATGGCGGCTCTGGCCGCGGTCGTGCTGGTGTCGACATGGCTGCTCGCTCGCCGCCTGGCGCTGCGCCTGTCCCGACCTCTCGACCGACTGGTCGACGACGCGGACCGGTTGGGCGACGGGGACTTCGGCATCAGCCCGAAGCGCAGCGGCATCGCGGAGACCGACCGGGTGAGCGGAGCCCTGAGCCGTACCGCATGCCGGCTCGACAACCTCCTCGCCCGCGAACGCGCGTTCTCGGCGGAGGCCTCCCATCAACTCCGAACCCCGCTCGCGGGTCTGCGGCTGCGACTGGAGTCCGCACTCGACGCAGCGGAGCCCATGACGAGACCGCAGATCGAGTACGGGCTGGGGTCGATCGACCGGCTCGAGCGGACGATCGACGAGCTCCTCGCCCTGGCGCGTGAACGGCAGACGACCTCGGCGCCGGCCGACCTCCCACGCCTGTTCTCCGAGTTCGACGACGAGTGGCGCCCGCGCCTGACGCGGGACGGCCGCTCGTTCTCCTCCCTGCTCCCGGGCTCCCTGCCCGAGCCGGACGCCTCGTCTGCCGCCGTCCGGCAGATCCTCGGTGTCTTGCTCGATAACGCGCTCCTGCACGGAGCCGGGGATGTGTCGATCTCCGCTCGCGAGGTCGGCGAGAACGCGATCGCGATCGACGTCGGCGACCAGGGCCCCGGGGTCCCGAGCTCCGCCCTCACGAATCGGGGCGTCGGACGCGGTATGGGTCTGCCACTGGCACGCCGCCTCGCCGAGAGCGAGGGCGGGCGGCTCACCGTCGGCACAACCTCGTCGCCGGTGACCCTGCTGCTACCGAGCCGGTCCAGGGCCGGTTCTGCCGAGGGCTCGGAAGACCCGGGCTCCACCGCGAAGACGACCGGTTGATCAGCCACCGTCACCGTCGCCGCCGTCTGCGCCTTCCTCCGGTGGCGGTGGCCCGGCGGGGGGTCCGACCGCGGGTGGCGAGCCGGGAGGCGGCGGAGGGGCGGGCACCGTGCCGCTGCTGACCTGCAGTGTCACCGGCTCGCCCGGCAGCGCCGCCCCCCGTGGCTCCTGCCCGACGACGGTTCCCTCGGTGGCGCGGTTGTCGACCGTCCGGGTCGTCACCTGCCAGCCGGCTCCCTCGAGCTCACCGCGGGCGTCGGCGGCCGAGCGGCCGACGACGTCCGGGATCCGGGACTCCGCACCACCGTCGAGATAGCGGGGGTCGGTCGCCGGCAGCGGGGTCGGCGGCGTACCCGCGACCAGCGGCGTCACCGCGCCGTACCAGGTTCGGGCGGGCGTCTTGCCCCCGAAGATGTTGCCCTCGCCGCAGGCGAACGGGCCGTTGCCGCCGTCGCACAGCGGGCGCGGGGAGTTCGAGTTGTCGAAGGTGATCACCGCACCGGACATCTCCGGGATCGCCCCGACGAACGCCGCCGACTTGTTCTGCTGGGTCGTACCGGTCTTGCCCGCCATCGGCCGGGACCAGCCGGCCGCCCGGGCCGCGGCCGCCGACGTCCCGGAGATGTCGTCCTGGCTCATCCCGGTCACCAGGGTGTTCGCCAGGCCGGGGTCGACCGCCTGCTGGCACGGTTCCTCGGTGATCGGCACGATCTCGCCGTTCGCGTCGGTGATCGAGTCGATCGGTGTGGGCGGGCACCACCGGCCCTCGGAGAACAGCGTGGCACCGACGTTGGCCAGCTCCAGCACGCTGGTCGGCGTCACACCGAGGGTGAACGACGCCAGCTCCTGCTCCTTGATCACCTCGGCGATCGAGCGGTCGGTGCGCTCGCCGCTGCCCGGATCCACGAACGGCGTCGTGGCCAGCGACTTCAGCCCGAGCCGGACCGCCATGTCGACGATGTCCGGGACCCCGGTGAACTCCTCGAGCTTGATGAACGCGGTGTTCGGCGACTGCGCGAGCGCGTCGGTCATGCTCATGCGCGGCGGCAGGCCCTCGCTGGCGTTGGCGACCGGGATCGGGCGGCCGCTGCCGTCGACGTAGATCGGTGAGGCGTAGCCCGAGGGAGGCACCTGCATCGAGTAGTTGATGCCGAGCCCCTTCTCCAGCGCCGTCGCTGCGGTGAAGATCTTGTACGTGGAGCCGGCGCCCAGGTTCACCGGCTGATACGGCAGGCCGAAGCTGGTCTCCTCGGCGTCGGCGTCGAGGCCGAACGTCCGGCTCGACCCCATCGCCAGCACCCGGTGCGCGTCCTGACCGGGCTGCACCAGCGACATCACGTTCGCGACGTTCGGGGTCCGCGGCGGGACCTCCGCGTCGAGTGCCCGTTTGACCTCCTGCATCGCCCGGCGGTCCAGGGTCGTCCGGATGGTGTAGCCGCCCCGGTTGATCTGTTCCTCGGAGAAGCCCGCCTCGGTGAGGTACTGGACGACGTACTTGCAGAAGAAGCCGGTGTCACCGGCTCCGTTGCAGCCGTTCGGGATCCGGACCAGCGGGTCCGCGATGCCGAGCGGCGCGGCCGTCGCCTGGCGGGCCTGGGCGTCGTCGATCATGCCCTGCTGGCGCATCTGCTCGATCACGAGATTGCGCCGCTGGGTCGCGGTCTCCGGGTTCTGCACCGGGTCGAACTGGGTCGTCGAGCGGACCATGCCGGCCAGCAACGCGGCCTGCGGCACGGTCAGTTTGTCCGGCGTGGTGTTGAAGTAGGTCCGGGCGCCCGCCGCGATGCCGTAGCTTCCGTTGCCCAGGAAGACGATGTTGAGGTAGCGGTTGAGGATCTCGTCCTTGGACAGCTGGCGCTCCAGCTGCAGGGCGATCCGCGCCTCCTTCAGCTTCCGGGCGGGGGTCTGTTCGGTCGCCTTGAGCCGCTCGGCCTCGGTCTGGGCGTCGACGTAGAGCATGTAGTTCTTGACGTACTGCTGGGTCAGGGTCGACGCGCCCTGCACGACGTCGCCGGACGTCGAGTTCGCGACGACCGCACGCAGCGTGCCCTGCCAGTCGACGCCCTGGTGGTCGTAGAACCGGCGGTCCTCGATCGCCAGGATCGCCGCCTTCATCGTCGGCGAGATCTGGTCGTTGGCCACCTCGGTGCGGTTCTGGTCGAACAGGTAGGCCAGCGGGCGCCCGTCGGAGTCGGTGACCGTGGTCGTCAGCGGCGCCGGGTTGTTCACCAGGTCGGCTGAGCTGGACGTGACGCTGTCACCTGCCTCGTTCGACAGGATCCCGAGCCCGCCGACCACCGGGAAGGCCATTCCAGCGACCACCACCCCCAGCAACACGCTCAGCCCCGCCAGCAATGCGATCGACCGGCCGACCGGGCCACTGAGGAGGCGCACGCCAGATCCTAGTCCTCGAAGGGAGCCGGACCCGCCGTCACCCGGTCTGGGGAGGGAGTCGGCGACGGGTTCATGGCACAACTATCGCCATCGAACTGTGATGTTACTGAGAAGAACCGGGTACGGCGCGCTCTCTCGCGACCACTCGATAATTTTTACCGTCGCTTTAACTTCGGTTGCACTTCCGCTGCACGACGCCTCCTAGCCTCCGGTACCGAGGATGCGGAGCAGCCGCTGCAGAGGAACTACCCGGAGACGCGGAGTGACCACTTCTCCCCAGACCGTGCACCAGCAGATCATCGACTCGCTCATCGACGACCCCATCCTGGCGATGCTCGGGTTCGACCACCGGACAATCGGCGAGGAGCGGACCGGACGCAACCCGCGGCTCATCGTGAGCTGGGCGGACGAGTGGTACGGCTCGGCGTCCGAGTTCCTCGGAACGGTGACGATCGAACCTGTCGGCACCGATGATCGGACCAGGACGGCCGTACTCGACCGGGTCGAACGAGCGCTGGCCGCACTGCGCGCGGGACGACCGATCATGCGTGTCCGCCGGTCGGGGGGACACCGGTCCAGCACGTTTCACGTGCTTGCACGCGGCGCGCCGTGCGAGGTCGGATCCATGCCCGCGCTGGCCGGTCGGCACCAACGGTGACGCTGCTCGACATCGAGAAAGACGGCACACCTTCTCACAGCGAGCTGGGTGGCGGCGGTCGCGTCGTCGCCGTCAACTTCTGGGCCTCGTGGTGCCTCGCCTGTCGGGAGGGGGAGCACTCCGCGTCGGTCAGCGTGGCCGAACAGGACCGCGACGCCGGGGTCATGCTCGTCGGAATCGACTACCAGGACGGCCCGGACTCGGCGGTGGCGTTCCTGGATGCGAGGGGGCGCGGCGGGGACGACTACCGCTATGTGACTGTCCCCGGCTTAAGCGCCACCCGCGACAGCGGGATCTTCGGCGTGCCGGAGACTTTCGTGATCGATCCGGCCGCCACCGTCGTCGTGAAAGCTGTCGGACCGACGACCTACCCGCTGCCGGCCCGTGCGGTGCTCGCCGGCCAGCGCCCACAGCCGCGGACAGCGGTGCCGGTGCAGCCTTCTTCCGGGGCGCCGCTGGGTTTCGGGAGTTGAGATGCTGCGGACCGGCGTGCGCTCGGAGCTGCTGTGGACGATTGTCGTCGTCGTGCTGGCGATCGTCGGGATCGTGGCGTTGTGGCCGCAGGACAGCGACCCCGCATCCGGCGACCCGCAGACGTCACAGTGGCGGGTGACGGGCGAAAAGCCGTTCATCGCGATGCCGCCCGACGCCGAGCTGGCTCCGCTACGCTCCGGCGCGGACCTGGCGCCATGTCCGACGCCAGGGGGCGTCGGGCCGCTGCCCGGGGGGCCGCTGGCCGGCATCACGGTCCCGTGTCTCGGTGCTCCCGGCTCGGTCGACCTGGCCGCTGCGCTGGCGGGGCGACCGGCGCTCCTCAACGTGTGGGCGTCCTGGTGCACGCCCTGCCGCGAGGAGATCCCGGTGCTCAACGCCTACGCCGAGCTGCCCGGCGCGGTGCCCGTGGTAGGCATCGATGTACGCGACGACGCCGCCTCGGCCCTGGGCCTGCTCGCCGATCTCGACGCCCGCTACCCCTCGGTCGTCGACACGCGCGGCACGCTGTGGGCCGCCCTCCAGGTGCCCAATGCCATCCCAACCAGTTACGTCCTGCGACCCGACGGATCAGTACGCCGAGTGGCCTCGCCGGTGGTCTTCACCGAACCCGGCGAAGTGGCCCGGACAGTGCAGCGGGTCCTGGCAGAGCCGTAAGCGGCCGCTTCGTTACGGATCGTCACCAGACACGCCGGAGTGATTCATCGACCGGACAGCAGCAACCGTGGCGAATGGACCACGATTCTACCCCGCGCACAATCGCCGATTGGCTTCTCATCACGCGGAGGGATCTTGTACACAACCAACCCCGCGGACGCGGCTCGGTACGGGCCGCGTGATGACGGCCCTGCGGCGGCACGCCGCAGCCGTATCCGCGCTGATCATCGCGGTCGGCTTTGGGCCCATGCCTACGGCCGGCGTCAGCAGGCCTTCTCGCACGTGAGCGACGCGGACACGTGACTTCCGTCCAGCTCCGACGAAGAGCCACAAGCAGGCTCCCTCATCCCCTCCGCAGAAGGTACGTGGCCGATAGCCGGGCGCCGGACCGAGCCGCACATGTTGGCCGAGAGCATCGGTTCGCCGAGCGGCGACACCGGCGACCGGCGAGGTGTGGCGGAGGGCACCGATGCCACGATTAGTGTCGGATGCCGATGGCGCCTCCAGACCAGACCGTTCCTGGTCCGATGGGCTGGCACTGTCGATCAGCGCGGCGCTTAGCGCTGGCGCGGGGATGTTGAGCTGGGTACTCGCAGCCCGGTTCGTCTCGCCGACCACCGTGGGAGAAGTCTCGGCGTTCGTTTCAGCATTCCTGCTGGTGGCGGGCTTGACCGAATTCAATCTAGGTGTCGCGCTCATGCGCTGGGTGCCGACCGGTGGGCGCCGCGTTGCGACCTTGGTCGGTCGTAGCCTGCTGGGCGCAACCATCGCCACGGCCATTGTGGCGCCGCTCTACCTTCTGTTGCCCGGCACCGAGGTGATCCGCCAAGCCGCCGGTGGTGGAGCGCCCGCGGTGGCCGTGTTCGTTCTGGCCGCCGTCGGCTGGAGTGCCCTGCATCTGCTCGACTTCATCATGGTTGCAGTGGACAAGCCCTGGTGGTCCGTCGCGCGCAACCTCCTGCTCGGGGGCAGCCGAATCACCATCCTGCTGCTGCTGGGCGCCGGCGCCGACGCTACGGCCCTGCTGTGGGCCTGGGTGGGTCCGATCGTGGCCTGCGCTGTCGTGTTCGGAATCGCCGCGGTCGTCGTGACGGTACGACAAGGACGTGCCGCAGCAGAGGGCTCGAACCTCCCCGCGCGCCGCGAGGTCGTGGGATTCCTCGGCCCCACCTGGGTCGGCTCGCTCGCCCTGGCGTTGCTCTACCACCAAGTCCCGCTACTGATCACCTTCCGGTTCGGCCCGGACGTCGGCGGCCGGTTCTTCATCGTCTGGCAGGCCGTCGCGGTCATCGACATCGTGGCCACCTACTTCGTCAGCTCGCTCTCCAGCACCGTTGCCAGAAATCCCGGCCGCGTTGTGACGCAGGCACGTTGTGCCCTCCGCCGTCTTCTCGCCCTCTTTCTTCCTGCGTTGGCTATCGGAGCCGTGTTCGCCGAGCCCTTGCTCGGAATCTTCGGCCCACAGTACGTCGAGCTAACGAGCGCGCTGCGCATTCTGCTCGCCGGTGCAGCGGCGCGGTTGATCGTCGTCCATGTCCTCGGCGTCCGCCAGGCAATCGGGGATGCGACAGGATTCGCCCGCCCACACATCGCTGTGGCCGCGGCAACCCTTGCCGCATTGGCGGTCGTGCCGACCGTCGCTGGGAATGTCGCGCTCAGTGCGGCCTGGGTCTTCGTCGGCGTCCATATCGTCGCCGCGGCGACGCTGCTCAGCACCCAACCTGCCCGGGTGCGCACGATCGCACCCCAGCAGGTGCCGAAAGGACAGCTCGATGCCTAACCTACGTCAGGCCATCCGACGCGCGATCAACCGGAGCACCGGTCTGGCAACTGCACCGCTACGCAGCCTCGCCGCCGCGACGCTGCGCCGCCGGCCGGAGCTCACCGCGCGGTTTGCCGAATGGTCGTGGCTATGGCAACCCAGCTGGGGTAAGTCGATGCAACAGTCCCTGTTCAGCTCGGGCATCGACCCCTACGATCTCGCAACGAATTCCTACGAACAGCAGAAGTACGCCGACATCATCCGAGTACTCGGCGACCGACACGTCACCCGAGGTCTTGAGGTCGGGTGCGCCGAAGGCCTCTTCACCGAATCACTGGCAGCACTGTGTGAGGAATTGGTGGCCGTCGATATCTCGGAGATTGCTGTGGCGCGGGCACAAAACCGACTGCGCGAGCAGACCGGAATTCGTATCGAACGACGCACCCTGCCTCTCGACTATCCAGAAGGGGTGTTCGACCTCATCGTCTGTTCCGACGTTCTCTACTTGTGGCAGCGCCCTACGCTCGAGATAGGGCTGCGCAAGATCGTGTCCTCGCTTCGGCCCGGCGGCCGGCTGCTGCTCCAGCATTACCGTGGGCACTTCGGCGCGCCGTTTACCGGCGACGAAGTTCATGATCTCGCCATCGCCGTTCGCGTCGACGGGGCCACTCTGCGTGCGGTTCACACCGAGCGAGGCAATTCCCCCGACCCGGACGACCATCGTAGCGAGGGCTACCGGATCGACCTACTGGAACGACAAGTGTGATCGAGGGGCACGACTGACCTCGATCCGGCTCATCCGCGAACGCGACCAGGAACCCGTCCAGAAGGCCCGGCGAGCCGGCGGGCCGGTGGTTGTCCGGGTGGCCCGGTTCTACCGGTATGCCGGGCGATCGTGGCCAACCACTGGCTGCGGAGAGCCAAGCTCTGCCTGATGCGCCGCGACGCTGAGTCGACAGCCACCTCACCGACACTCGGTGGTGGCGCGGTGGTCGACTGCGTCGGGATGGTGGGCCAGGCGTGCGTGGTGGGCGCGGCCGTCGGAGTTCTGCGGGCTGGTGTGCACGGTCGCGGCGACGAGCTTGGGCACGTCGTGCAGTAGCGCGTGCTGGGCAGCGTGAGCGATCGCGTGCGCGTCGATCACCGACAGGTCGGGGTCGACCACGATGCCGGTCTCGGCTCGGACGCGGTGGCCGGTCCAGCGCAGCCGTAGCTCCTCGACGTCGAGCACGCCAGGGACGGCACGCAGAGAACTCTCGGCGACATCGACCGTCGAAGGGTCCACGGCATCCATCAGACGCCGATAGACATTGACCGCGACGCCCTTGAGCACGACCAGGATCGCGATGGTGATCATAATGCCGATGATCGGATCGGCCAGCGGGAAACCGGCCAGGACGCCGAGCCCGCCGAGGACGACCGCGAGCGAAGTGAACCCATCGGTGCGAGCGTGTACCCCGTCGGCGACCAACGCGGCCGACCCGATCCGGCGCCCGACTCGGATTCGATAGACCGCGACGAGCTCATTTCCCGCGAACCCGAGCAGCCCCGCGGCGATCAGCACCCCCACGTTGGTGACCGGCTGCGGCTCAGCCAGGCGCCGAATCGACTCATAGCCGGCCACGACGGCGGACAGGGCGATCATCGCGACGATGAACACCCCGGCCAGGTCTTCAGCACGCCCGAACCCGTAGGTGTAACGCCGCGAGGCGGCACGCCGTCCGAGGACGAACGCGATCCACAGCGGCACCGCGGTCAAGGCGTCGGAGAAGTTGTGGATGGTGTCGGCCAGCAGGGCCACCGAGCCGGTCAGCCACACCACCAGGGCCTGACCGACGGCCGTGGCCAGCAATGCGAGCAGACTGATCTTCAATGCGCGGATGCCGGCCGCGTTGTCCTCCAGCGCGGAGTCCACCGAGTCCGCGGCGTCGTGGCTGTGCAGACGAAATACTGACCGCACCCATCCGAACGGGCCGACCGCACCCCCGTGTCCGTGGCCGTGTCCGTGGCCGTGTGGGGCTGTCGCAGCGTCTCCTGTCGTGGTCTCGTCCGCGTCCATGGTTGTGAGGATGCCCAGTTCCGGGCCATTATGCAATCATGTTCGCGCACGACGACATGGCTGCTGCCAACCAGCGGCCGGAGCCGCTCACCGGCCAACGGCTGCAGGTCGCAGCAGACGTGCTGGGACATCTGGCCAGCCCCACCCGACTGCACCTGCTCACCCTGCTGGCCCAGCAGGCACAGGACGTCAACAGCCTCACCGACCAGGTAGAGGCCTCCCGGTCATCGGTGTCGCAGCACCTGGGCCGACTCCGCATGGTGGGCCTGGTCCGCACCCACCGGGAGGGCCGACGCATGATCTACCGGTTGACCAGCACCCACCTGGTGGCCCTGATCGAGGAAGCCCTCGGCTTCGCCGGCCACCTTGTTCACAACATCCCCCATCACGACCAACGGACCCCATCCCCGGCGGCACCAATGACGCGGTGACCCCACCGACCGCACTGTCGCTGGCCCCAGGGCCAGCCCGTGACCGCTCGAAGCACACGGCTCGGTTCCTGACCCCTGCAGCGCACGTGGCTCCACCGGGACACGGCCCGTTTCTCACCCCTCCGTGAACCGTCACGGCGGCCGATCGCTCCGGGGAGAGGCAGCAGCGGCCGCCAATGCGCCGCAACCGGAGCATCCACGCCACCCTCGTGGTGCGGGAGCCCTGTCCTTATACCGTCGTACCGCAGCGGGCTCACGGGCCGCCGGTCGACAGGTGTCGAGAAGCGACCCATGCCGGCACTGATCGTTTCGAGGGATGAGTTCGTGCGTGGGCAGCGGTCCGACGGCGCTGGGGCGCCGGGGCGCGATAGTGGTGGCGCCGTGCCGCAACGACCGATCACGAGACGCAGACTCAGGCGCAGTACCGCCACCGCCGCCGACCGCTGGATATGACACTGGTGCGCCGCGCTCCTCAAGCCCGGACGTTGATCGTGGCCATCATGCCGGCGTCTTCGTGGTCGAGGATGTGGCAGTGGTAGACGCTGCGCCCGGGGTGGGTGGTGAACGGGATCCGGATCCGTGCCCAGCCTTGTGCAGGGACCAGTACGACGTCTTGGGGGACCCCGAGTGGTGGGGTGCCGTCGCTGGTGGCGAGCACGGTGAATGGCCATACGTGCAGGTGGAAGGGGTGCGCTAGTGGGCTCGGGTTCGTGACGAGCCAGTCCTCGATGGCGCCGAGCTCGACGGTTTGGTCGTCTCGCTGCGGGTCGAAGGTGCGGCCGTCGACTGTGAACGACATCCCGCTTGCGGCGGCCATGCCACCCATGCCCATCTGGAAGGTGATCTGCCGCTGAGCGGATGCGCCGCCGGCGGCGGGGGTTTCAGCGGGGAGAGCCGCCGGCAGCGGGGGCGCGGTGACCGGTGTCCCGGCGGCGATCATGGTGGCCAGAGTCGTGGGCCCGCTGGTCGCGGTGCCGCCGCCCATCATACCGCCCATGCCGCCGCGCTCGACCGGGTCGGTGCGCAGGGCGTAGGGCCCGGCGGCGCCGGGACGGACAACGACGTCGGCGCGGTTTCCGGGCGCGAGCACGACCCGGTCGCGGGTTGCGGGTGCGGGAAGGAACGTGCCGTCGTAGGCGATGAGCCCGAGTTGGTGGTCTTGCAGGCCGATCGCCAGCGCCCGCGACACGCAGCCGTTGATGACCCGCCAGCGTTGGGTCGCGCCGGGGGTGGCGGGGATGGTGGGCTGGTACTGGCCGTTGACCAGCACCATTTCGCCCTGGCGGCCCATGGCCCGGTCCATGGCAGTCGGGTCCACGATCTGTCCGCCGCTGTCGAGGGTGGTGTCGGTGATCAGCAGCACCCGGTCCGTGGAGACCGCCGGCTCTGGGGCGCCTGGCCCGGGATGCGGGTCGACCAGCAGGACCCCTGCCAAGCCGGCGAAGACCTGGTCGGCGACTACGCCATGGTGATGCGGGTGATACCAGAACGTCCCCGCGGGGTGATCGGGCGGGATCCGGTACAGGTAGTCGAACGAGGTGCCGGGGTCGACCCGCACAAACGGGTTGTCGCTGTTGGCCTGCGGGGACACCCGCAGGCCGTGGGTGTGCAGGTTGGTGGGCTGGTCGAGCCGGTTGGTCAGCCGCACGGCGAGTTCGTCGCCGGGACGGACCCGCAGCGTCGGGCCGGGCGTGGAGCCGTTGTAGCCGAGCGCGGCGGTGTCCTGCCCGCCCAGTCTCGCCCCCGGGGCGGCGGTGAGTTCCACCGCGAGTCGCCCGCTGCGGCTGGGCGCTACGGCTGGGTCCTGCAACGGTTCCCCGGCGGGGAGCCGTAGCCGGCCGGTCCCGGCACCGGAGAATCCGCCGAGCCAGCCGGTGGCACCGGCCGCAACGGCGGCGGCGCCGAGCCCTGCCAGTCCCAGCGCGCGGCGTCGGCTGATCGAGGTCGCCGCGCTCATGCCAGCTCGTCGCGGCGGTGGTGGTACTCGTCCTCGTCGATCTCGCCGCGGGCGTAGCGCTCGTCGAGGATCTGTCGCGCCGACGGGCGAGCCTGCGGCGGTCCC
>NZ_FOUY01000066.1 GCF_900115005.1 Pseudonocardia ammonioxydans
AGCCTCGATCCGCAGATGAACCTCGTCGTAATGCGGCGCGTGAAGAAGGAAAGTGCCTCCTGAGCTGGGATGATGGGTGTTGCGACGCACCGATCAACCCGGCTCGAGAGAGGCACTTTCAGTGCGAGTCTGTCACAGGTTCACCGCCGACTCGGCGCGCTTCGACGAGGATAATCTCGTGTCGGACGCGGGCCTGGTGCCGCTGCTCGGGCTGGCCGAGCAGACCGGCCTGGCAGAGATCATCGCCGGGAAGGTGTCGATCAAGACGCCGCGGGTCAAGTCGGGCTCGGCGAACCCGGCACCGAAACTGCTCACCGTGATCGCCAGGATGTGCGCCGGCGCGGACAGCATCGATGATCTGGACATGCTGCGCGCGGGCGGGATGCCGATCGTGTTCGACGACGTGTACGCGCCCTCCACCCTGGGCACGCTGTTGCGGGAGTTCAGCTTCGGACACGCCCGCCAGCTGGAGTCGGTACTGCGCGAGCACCTGTGCGCCCTGGCCGCACGCACCGGGGTGCTGGCCGGGGTTGACAAGCAGGCGTTCATCGACATCGACTCGCTGCTGCGCCCGGTGTACGGGCACGCCAAGCAGGGCGCCTCCTACGGACACACCAAGATCGCCGGCAAGCAGGTGCTGCGCAAGGGCCTCTCGCCGTTGGCCACCACGATCAGCACCGAGCAGTCCGCACCGGTGATCGCGGGGATGCGGCTGCGCGCGGGCAAGACCGGCTCGGGCAAGGGAGCCGGGCGCATGGTCGCCCAAGCGATCGCCACCGCCCGCACTGCCGGCGCGACGGGGAAGATCCTCGTGCGCGGCGACTCCGCCTACGGCAATCGCGCAGTGGTCCGCGCGTGCCGGCGCGGCAAAGCCGAGTTCTCCCTGGTAGTGACCAGGAACCGGGCCGTCCAACGCGCCATCGCCTCCATCCCGGACACGGCCTGGACCCCGGTGCGCTACCCGGGTGCGGTCCAGGACCCCGACACCGGAGCGTGGATCTCCGACGCCGAGGTCGCCGAGGTGCCCTACACCGCGTTCGCCCACACCCATGACCAGTTCAGCGCACGGCTGGTGGTGCGCCGGGTCAAAGACGCCCGCTACCCCGATGCGCTGTTCCCGGCCTGGCGCTACCACCCGTTCTTCACTAACACGGGCCTGTCCACCGTGGACGCCGACATCGTCCACCGCCGGCACGCGATCATCGAGACCGTGTTCGCCGACCTGATCGACGGCCCCTTGGCCCACCTCCCGTCCGGCCACTTCGGCGCCAACTCCGCCTGGGCCCTGTGCGCCGCGATCGCGCACAACCTGCTCCACGCCGCCGGCACCCTCGCCGGCCCCGCCCACGCACGCGCCCGCGGCGCGACCCTGCGCCGACAGCTGATCGGCGTCCCCGCCCGACTGGCACGACCCGCCCGCGCACCCGTGCTGCACCTACCCAGCCGCTGGCCCTGGGCGCCGGCATGGCAACGGCTCTGGGACCACACCATCGGCCACAGCCCGCCGGCCACAGCCTGACCCACCCCGCCGGCACCCGGCCCGAGAGCACACAACCGTGGAAGAGCTGGACAGACCAGCGACTCCCGCACGCCTCGAGCCAGGTCGCCATGATCACCTCACGGGCCAAGATCACTACCAACGCGGTTCTGCGGATCGAGGCTAAGGTCCGCCCATCGGCAGGGACGGGCAGGTCGCGAGCAGGCCGGGACGGGGACGACATTTCTGCTGCTGACGTGACGCTGAGGCAACTCCGCTACTTCATCGTCCTGACGGAGGAGCTGAACTACCACCGGGCGGCCGCCCGGCTGTTCATCTCCCAGCCCGCGTTGTCCAACGCGATCAAGCAACTGGAGAGCCAGTTCGGCGTCGCCCTCTTCGAGCGCTCCACCCGGGAGGTCCACCTCACCGATGTCGGGGCGAGCTGGCTACCCGAGGTGCGGAACGCCGTTGCTCTCGTCGACGGCGCTGTCGACCACCTCTCGATTCTCTCCGGCGGGCGGTGGGGCCGGTTCCGGCTCGGTTACCTCATCGGTACCGGGGCCGACCTGGTGTTCGACATGGTGCGCAGCTTCGAACTGGCTCACCCCGACATCGCGGTCGAGCCCGAGGAGTACGACTTCTCCGACCCGACCGCGGGCCTCGCCGATGGGACGGCCTCCATCGCGCTGATCAGGCCGCCCGTCGACGTCCCCCGCCTCCGGTCACTCGTCGTGGACAGCGAGACATGGGTGGCGTGCCTCTCGCGCGACCACCCGCTCGCTGACCGCGTCGAGGTGCGGATCGGCGAGCTGCTCGACGACCCGATCATCGCCGCGCCCGAGAGCGCCGGGGGATGGCGGGACCACTGGTTGGCAACGGACGTACGCGCCGGGGTCCCGCCGACCGTGGCAGCCGTGGCCACCACGTACGAAGCCGAGATCACGTGTGTGGCGCGCGGTCTGGGGATCAGCTTCACGACGGCCTCGAGCGCGCGCCTCTACCAGCGGCCCGGTGTCGTCTACGTACCGATCGTCGACCGCCCGCCGAGCCGAGCCGCGCTCGCCTGGGTCCCCGAGAGCCTCACCCCCGAGGGCGAGCTCTTCCTGCGCCACGTGCGGCGGCAGCGTGAGGACCAACAGCTCGGTCGATAACCTTTCGCTATCAGCTGATCCAGTTTCAGAACTTCTCCCCTGGCCCCCGCTGCGCTTTCCTGGCTCCCGACGCAACCACGCGGTCCACGACGGACCGCCTGATGCCAGGCTGGAGCAGCCGTGACCGAGCACGAAACGCGTTCCGAGGTCGCCGGGCCCGTCGGAGGGGCGACTGCAGACGACGAGGACGCCCGCCTGGCCGACTTCGGCTACACGCAGCGCCTGGACCGTTCGATCGGCCCGCTCGCGTCCTTCGCCATCGGCTTCGCCACGATCAGTGCGACCACGGCCGTGTTCACCGGATTCGGCGCCGGATTCACCAGCGCCGGCGGCCCGTTCGTCTGGACCCTGCTGATAGCCGGTGCCGTGTTCGCGGTCTGGACGATGATCGCCGCCGACCTGGCCGCGAAGATCCCTCTCGCGGGCTACTCCTACCAGTGGACGAGCCGGATCAACGGTCCGGACCTGGGCTGGTTCACCGGATCGATCGCGGTCGTCGGGTGGATCTGCGGCATGACCTGTGTCGGGTACATCTTCGCGGGCTACCTGGCCGGCCTGTTCGGACTCGCCCCGACCCAGACGACGCAGATCCTGATCGCGATCGGGATCGTCGCCCTCTGCGCCTTGATCAACATCTACGGCGTCCGGTTCGCGACGATGGTCAACAACACCGGGGTCGCGCTCGAGCTGGTCCTGACCGTGCTCGGGACGCTGGTGGTGGCCGTCGTCGCGTTCTCGGCCCCGGACCGGCACCAGCCGCTGTCGGTCCTGTTCACACCGGGTGGTTCGGGCGAGCAGGCGAGCTACGCGCTGGCATGGCTCGCCGCGGCGCTCGGCCCGTTCTTCGGGCTCATCGGGGTCGAGTCCAGCGCGGACGTCGCGGAGGAGACCAAGCGCAGCCGCCACGTGGTGCCGCGCGCCATGATGTACGCACTCGGGGCCTCGATCGTCGTCGAGCTGCTGATGTACAGCGTCTACGTCCTCGCCATCCGCGACGAGGCCGCTGTCCTGGCCAACAGCTCCGCCCCGATCGAGACGATCATCGACCAGCAGCTGGGTCCGGTCGCCACCAAGATCGTGGTGGCGATCGCCCTCACCAACATCCTGGCCTGCCTGCTCGCCAACATGCTCGTCGCCACCCGGCTGGTCTACTCGATGTCCCGGGACAACATGTTGCCGTTCTCCGCGACGTGGCGGCGGGTATCGCCCCGCACGCTGACCCCGACCGCCGCGGTCGTCGGCCTCGCCTCGCTCTCCACGCTGATGCTGTTGTCGGCGCTGGTGAACGAGGAGGCGTTCACCTACATCATCGGCATCGCCTCGCTGGCCTTCTTCGCCGTGTACACCCTGCAGACCGTCGGGCTGCTCATCGGCGTACGCAAGGGCACGATCCCGGCCGCCGAACCGGGGACGTTCGATCTCGGCCGGCTCCGGCTCCCGCTCTACCTCCTCGCCCTCGCGGTGTTCCTCACCGTGGCCGGGGCGCTGGTCGTGCTCCCCGAGTTCGCCGGCAACGGCTGGGTGTTCCTGGGCGTCGTCGTCGCCTGCGCGCTCTGGTGGGCCACCGGGCTGCGTGCGCGGCTGCGCACGGGCGAAGCCGGCGCCGGCTACTCCGGCAGACACACCCCCTGAGCCAGATACCCATCTCCATGGAAAGGACATCCGCACCATGACCCTCGCCGATTCCGGAACCGACTTCTCGACCAGCAACCTCGTCGCGGTCGAGCCCGGGGCGATCCGTGAGGACACGCCGCCCGGCTCCGTGATCCAGTACAGCGACTACGAGCTCGACACCTCCAGCCCCTACGCCGGAGGCGCGGCGTGGATCGAAGGCGAGTACGTCCCGGCGTCGGAGGCCCGGATCTCCATCTTCGACACCGGCTTCGGCCACTCCGACCTGACCTACACCGTCGCCCACGTCTGGCACGGCAACATCTTCCGGCTGGCCGACCACATCGAACGCCTCCTCGACGGAGCCCGGAAGCTGCGGCTCGCCTCGCCGTACGACGAGACCGAGATCGCCGAGATCGCGAAACGCTGTGTCGGTCTGTCCCAATTGCGCGAGGCCTATGTGAACATCACGCTCACCCGCGGCTACGGCAAGCGGAAGGGCGAGAAGGATCTGAGCAAGCTCACCTCGCAGATCTACGTCTACGCGATCCCGTACCTGTGGGCGTTCCCTCCGTACGAACAGATCTTCGGGACCTCCGCGGTCGTACCCCGCCACGTGCAACGCGCCGGGCGCAACACCATCGATCCGACGATCAAGAACTATCAGTGGGGGGACCTGACCGCCGCGAGCTTCGAGGCCAAGGACCGCGGTGCCCGCACCGGCATCCTGCTGGACGCCGACGGATGTGTTGCCGAGGGACCAGGGTTCAACGTCGTCGTGGTCAAGGACGGCGCGCTGGCGTCCCCGTCCCGGAACGCGCTACCCGGGATCACCCGCAAGACCGTCTTCGAGATCGCCCACGCGCGAGGGATCTCGGCCGAGTTGCGCGACGTCACGAGCCGGGAGCTCTACGACGCCGACGAGTTGATGGCCGTCACGACGGCGGGCGGAGTCACCCCGATCACCTCGCTCGACGGCGCCGCTGTCGGCGACGGCGAGCCGGGCCCGATCACGGTGGCGATCCGGGACCGGTTCTGGGCGCTCATGGACGAGCCGTCGGACTTGATCGACACGATCAGGTACGACGTGGATCGCTGAGTCGCGTACCGGGCCGGTGCCGGGCGAGTCGCCCCCTCCACCGGAGGTCACCTTGGTCGAGAAGGGCTCCATCTCACCGGTCGGGTCGGCTGCGCACCTGCGCCTGCAGGAACTCGATGCCGGCGCGCAGGGCCGCAGCACCGTCCGAAGTGGACTCACCCAGCGCCTGGACGTCCTGGCCGGTGACCGCTGTCATGCTCGCGCGCACGTGTTCCCTGATCTCCGCCGCGACCTCGCAGAGCTGGTCCGTCCACCGCTCGGCCTCGGGCAGCGCCGCCGTCGCACGAGCGGTGTCGGGCTCACGCTGCAGGGCGAGCAGGTGGCCGTCGAGCGAGGCGGCGAGCCTGCCGAGCTCGTGGTGCTGCTCCGCGAGCGTGGCCGACACGAGGGCGTGGTCCGTGGCGGCGACCACCCGGTCCGTCTCGGCGACGGCGGCGGAGAGACTGCTGCGCAGCTCGGCGGTACGGCGCGCGGGCCCCTCGGGCAGCGTGCGGGTCTGCAGCTCGGTACGCGCACGGTTGATCAGGTGCTGGTTGTTCCCGGCGAACCGTCGCAGACCGCGCCACAGCCGACGGACCGCGAACGCGACGACTACCGCCAGCACGAGCAACAGCCCGCCCGCGACCGCGAGGAACAGCGGGTCCGTCAGGAGCGACACGAGCAGGTCGACCTGCGTCGGTGTCATGGCGAGCACCGGGCTCGAGACCCCCGCCGACGCCACCACGCCCATCACTCCTCTCCGGTCCGGTCCGCGCCACGAGCTTACGGATCCGGCAGCGGTCGTGACGGAGCCAGCTCGCAACTCGCGGGGGGCTTCGCACCGCGATCGGCTTCACGGGGCACAGCCGCACGACTCCCCGGTCGGGTCCGGCCCGTCGCCGTGCCCGACTCGCTCGATGCGCCCACAGGCGCTCTGCGGTCCGCCTCGATGGCGGCGACCGACAGCCCGGCCACCAGCAGCTGTGCCTGCTCCGCCGGGGCGATCATCTCGTGCACCAGCAGGGGCATCACGCCGCATGGACCGGCCTGGCCTCGTCCAACACGCTGTCACGCAGCCCGGGATGCAACGCGCGCCGCGCCGCCAGATCCACCGGGTGACCGAAAATCGCCGTCAGCTCGGCAGTGAGATGCTCGATCTCCCAGCCGAGCCGAGCACCCGGTCGCAGTTCGTAGAGAAGATCGACGCCACTGGACGGCGACGCGTCTCCACGTGCGGCGGACCCGAGGACGGAGAGGGACGCGATTCCGTACGCCGACACGCCTCGGCGAGACGATCCAGGTCGACGTCGGCCATCGTCTGACTGCCGAGGCTGCTCAGGTTCGACCATGCCCTGACCTCCCGGGCGACCCTCTCCAGGGTCCCCTGCGCATGGAGGCCGCACGCCGTCGTTCGGTGCAGACGCCTACACCTCGCGGCCGCCGCCATCCGGCAGGCCCGAGGTCGATGATCCGCTGCGCCCGGTCACCGTTCTCGTCCGTCCGTCCGAGCGCGTCGGCGTCGCCGCCCGGCGCGCCCTGGCCCGCGGCGACGGACGCCGGGCATCGCCGCGATCACCGTCCGCACACTGCGCCGACTCGCCGAGGACCCGGCCGGAACGAGCCGGCCCCGGAGGGTCGCACTCCCCTGACCACGATGATGCTCGCCGCGAGCGTCCACGACGTCCTGCGCACCGAGACCGGCGTGTTCGGCCCCGTCGCCGGTCAGGTCGACACCGTCCGCGCACTTGCCCGCGCTCATCGCGAGCTGCGAGCCGTCGACGGCGCGGAACGGATCGCCGGCACCGACCGAGTCCCGGAGGACACCGTGCGGATCCGCCGGGAGCCGACCGCGACCACGTTCGACGAGACCGGCCTGCTGCGCCGTGCGGCACAGCCATGGGCGGCGGCTGCCATCGTCAGCGGCGACCGCTGCAGGAAACCGCGGAGTAGTCGCCGTCCGCCGACTCCTCCGACAGGACAACACCGTCGACGTCGATCCGGCAGGAGATCTCGCCCGACCCACCGGCGGCGCTGACCGAGTACTCGGTGGGCTCGACGGCCGCCGGCGAGGTCTGCTGCCAGGGCAGCTCCGCCCCGGAGACCTGGGTGATCGACGTCCCCCGGCCGACGGTGATCGTGCCCGCCGACCCGGCCCCGGTCACCTCGTAGGTGACCTGGGCCGCCGCGGGTTGCGCACCGGCGCCGGCGGCCGGCTCGTCGACGGCCGGGGCAGTGCCGGGCGGGGCAGTGCCGGGCGGGCTGCTGCCGGTCGGGGTCCCGAACGCGACCGTCTGTTCGGTTCGCGAGGCCTCGAGCTCGTCGTCCGAGCTGTCGAGGACGCCGAGTCCGATCGATACGGCGGCGGCGATGGCCGCGGCGGCGCCGACCATCCACGGCCATCGCCGCCGGCGGGCCGGACGGACGTCGTCCCGCCCGGTCCGGCCGCGCCGGCGGCGGACGCCACGGGCCGGTCGAACCTCGGCGAGGTCGTCAGGAAGACCGGAGCCCGCCGCCCGGTCGTGCACCGGCCCACCGCCGTGCACGATGACCTGGGTCATCTCATCGTCCGGGCCGCACCCGGAGTCGCCGGTGACGTGCCCGAGGTCGTCCGGCCCGGATCCGGCAGACGGGTATCCGGGACACTCGTGGTCGGGGTACCCGCGGTCGTGCGACGGGTCGTCCGGGCGGGGCCGACCGGCCGGCCGGCCCCGGGCGTCGCGGCGTTCGGGCTCGAGCGCCCTGCCACCCCGGGTGGCCGGGTGGTCGCCGCCGTCGAGCGGATACCGGTCGTCGACGTCGTGCCGCCCGCGGGCGGAGCCGTCGGAGGCGGGTCGAGCGAGTTCGCCGTCACCGCCGGCTCGACGGCGCCCGCCGTGGGGGGCACGGCCGGTGCGGTCGTGACCGGGCGGAGCGGTGTCCGCCGAGCGCCGTCTCCTCGGTCCCAGGCCGGGCGGGGTCACGTCCGGTTCGGGTGTCTCCGATGCGCGGCGATGCCCACGCCGTTGCCCGCGCTCGATCCGCCCGACTCCCGACCCGTCAGCACCGTGACGGCCGGTGACCGTGCCCGACGGCGGCGGCGCGCCGGCCGAGGGGTCAGGTCGACGACCACGGGCCACGACCGGTCCGGCCGCGTGCTCCCGGCCCGCAGGAAAGAGGATGCCGGCAGCGAGATCCTCGGGCGAGAGATGCCCGGCCGGGGACCCGACAACACCGTCTGTTCGATCGGTCACCTCGGCCGTCCGGCGCCGACCACGTCGTGGCGCCGGAGGCGGTTCGTCGCCGAGTACCCAGATGCCCTCGTCCGCATCCCATCTCGGTCCTGACACGACGCCCTCCTTGGTAGCCGTGCCGATTCAACGATTCGACCGCCTGCCGGTTACGGAACGCTGACGGCTGCAACAGGCAGTGACCGTGCCCGACTCTGGCGGACGAAGCCGCCAGCTGCTGTCCGGCAACCGAGGGAGCACGGTGGCCCGGTCGGGTCGAGCACTGACGCCTGGGGACAAGAGGTGTGGGCACGGCAGGGTTCGAACCTGCGACCGCTCGGGCGTGAAGAGCGTGCGAGACGCTCAGCTCCCGAGACGAGCGCGGAGCCGGGTCTTGAACACCTTCCCGGAGTCCTCGCGTGGCATATCGGTGTCGAGGACGATCCGGCGTGGCACCTTGAAGCCGGCGATGCGTTCGCGCAGGTGGTCACGGATCGCGGCCGCGTCGTCGTCGGAGCCTGCGGTCCCGTCGGCGGGCTCGACGACCGCGACGACGGTCTGCCCGTACTCCGGGTCGGGCAGGCCGATGACGGCGCAGTCCCGCACGGCGGGGTGGGTGATCAGGGCGGCCTCGATCTCGGCCGGGTAGACGTTCACCCCAACCGACGTTGATCATGTCGGTGCGCCGGTCACAGAGGTGGAGGAAACCGTCGTCGTCGAGGTGGCCGATGTCGCCGATGGTGACCAGGCCGTCGTGCTCGACGGCGCGGCGGTCCTCGGCGCGCCCGTGGTAGGTGAAGTCGCCGAAGCCCGGGTTCCAGAGGTGGACCTCGCCGATCTCGCCCGCCGGCAGCCACGAGCCGTCGTCGCCGAGCACGCCGACCGAGCAGCCCGGCATGGCCTTGCCGACGGTGCCGGGGTGGGCCAGCCACTCCTCGCTGGTGCAGCCGACGACGATCCCGGTCTCGGTGCCGCCGTAGTACTCGTTGACGATCGGCCCGAGCCACTCGATGAACGCGCGTTTGATCTCGGGCGGGCACGGCGCGGCGGCGTGGGTGATCGAGCGCAGGCTCGACAGGTCGTGCCGTACGCGCACCTCGTCGGGGAGCGCGAGGAGTCGCACCATCATCGTCGGGACCAGGTGCAACGAGGTGATCCGGTAGCGCTCGACGAGCGCGAGGAGTTCGCCGGCGTCGAAGCGCGGCTGCATGACGACCAGGCCGCCGGTGCGGCCCGCGACGATGCCGAATACGTTCGGCGCGGTGTGGTACATCGGTCCACACACGACCGTCCGCATCGCCGAGGCGATCCCCATCAGCGCCAGGCCCGCGCCCACGACGGGGTCGGCCGGGTTCAGCGGGGCGAGCCGGCGGACGCCTTTGGGCCGTCCGGTGGTCCCGGACGTGTACACCGTGCTCGCGGCCGACGGGCGGGGCTCACCGGTCCACGGCTCGACGGCGGCGACGGCGGTGTTCCAGGACCGGGCCACGGGCGCCGGGACCGGGTCCGTCCCGGTGGCTTTCGCGATCTCCGGCGGGGTGTCGACGACGAGGACGGCAGTGGTCTCCGGGACGGCGCCGGAGATCTGGTCGAGCAGGTCGGCGTGCACGACGAGCACCGCGGCGGCGCAGTCGGCCAGGATGTAGGCGACCTCGTCTCCGCGGTAGTGCCAGTTGACCGGCACCGGGACCGCGCCGAGCGCCTGGACGGCGTAGGTGGCCTCCAGGAACGCGATGTCGTTGCGCAGCATGATCGCGACATTCGTGCCGGCACCGACGCCGTACCCGTCCAGGACGGTCGACGCCCGCGCGACCCGGTCGGCCAGCTCGTCGTGCGTGACGTGACGGTCACCGGAGATCACCCCGGTCACCTCGGAGTCGGGCATGGTCCTCACCTCCGCGCTGGGGGACGGGGTCATCAGATCGCCAGTCCGCCGGAGCAGACCAGGGTCTGGGCGCTGACGTAGTCGGACTCGGGGCGGCAGAGCAGGTACACGGCGCCGGCGGCCTCGACCGGGGTACCGGCCCGCCCGAGCGGGATGGAGTGCTCCATGGCGGCGAGCAGGTCGGGGTTGACCCCGACCGCAATCTCGCGGCCGTCGACGTCGATCGTGCCGTCCCCGCCGGCCGGGGTCTCGGTGAGCCGGGTCCGGATCAGTCCGAACGCGACGGTGTTGAGCGTGACGTTGTAGCGGCCCCACTCCTTCGCCAGCGCCTTGGTGAGTCCGGTGATCCCGGCCTTGGCCGCCGCGTAGTTCGCCTGCCCGACGTTGCCGCCGAGCCCGGCCAGCGAGGAGATGTTGACGACCTTGCGGCACGGCACCGGCTCGCCCGCCGCCTTCGCCTGCTTGGCCATCCCGGAGATGACCGGCTGAGCCGCGCGCAGGATGCGGAACGGGGCAGTGAGGTGCACGTCGAGGATGGCGTCCCACTGCTCGTCGGTCATCTTCTGCACGACCGAGTCCCACGTGTAGCCGGCGTTGTTGACCACGATGTCCAGCCCGCCGAACTCGTCGACGGCGGTGCCGACGAACCGCTCGGCGAAACGATCATCGGTCACGCTGCCCCGGCAGGCGACGGCACGCCCGCCCGCCGCCTCGATCGCGGCCACTGTCTCCTTGGCCGGGCCGTCGTCGAGATCGTTCACGACGACGGCGGCGCCGTCCGTGGCGAGCTTACGGGCGATCTCGGCGCCGATCCCCCGTCCGGACCCGGTGACGATCGCGACCTTGCCATCCAGTGCTCCCACGTTCATGCGTCCTTTCCGGACTCTCCGATGGCGACGGTGGCGTCGCCGGTGAGGGTGGTGGTGCCGTCGTCGAGCACGACGGAGAGCTCGACGGTGGCCAGGCCGTCGTCGACGGCGGTGACGCGCCCACGGCAGGTCGGTCGCCCGTGCACGGGTGTGATCGCGGCGAAGCGGACCCGGTAGGAGCGGACGCGGTGCTGGCCGAACCGGTCGGTGAGCAGCCGGGCGAGGTAGGCGGCGGAGAGCATGCCGTGGGCGAACACGTCGTCGCGGCCTGCGCTGCGGGCGACATCGAGGTCGATGTGGATCGGGTTGTGGTCGCCGGACGCGCCGGCGAACAGGGCCAGCGTGGTGCGCGAGATCGGGTCGACGGCCAGCGGTTCGAGCTCGTCGCCGACCTGCAGGGATGAGGTCGTCCGTGCGGTCATCGGGCTGCCTCCGGGTTCTGCACGACGATCGTGGTGACCGCCTCGGCGACCGGCTGCCCGTCGCGGGTGACGTCGGTGCGCTTGACCAGGAACTCCAGCGTGCCGCCCTTCTTGGTGAAGCAGCCGACGATCCGGGGCGTGAGCGTCACGGTGTCCCCGGCGTGCACCGGTGCGTGGTAGGTGAACGCCTGCTCGCCGTGCAGGACGCGGCGCAGGTCGACACCGAGCGCGGTGAGGTAGCCGAACGGGTCGGGGGCCGCGAGCTCGAGCGAGAAGAAGAACGTCGGCGGCACCGGCAGATCCGGGTGCCCGGCGGCCTTCGCCGCGTCGAGGTCGGAGTACACCGGGTCCGTCTGGCCTGTGGCCGTCGCGAAGAACGCGAGCCGTCCGCGCTCGACCTGTGTCGTGACCGGCTCGATCGCCCATGCGAGCGCCCGGTCGGGGTCGATCGGCACGGCTCAGCCCACCTTCTCGTAGACGGCGACGACGGCCGCGCCGCCGAGGCCGATGTTGTGCTGCAGCGCGACCGTCACGCCGTCGACCTGCCGTGCGCCGGCCTGGCCGCGCAACTGCCACACGAGCTCGGCGCACTGCGCCAGCCCGGTCGCGCCGAGCGGGTGCCCCTTGGACAGCAGGCCGCCGGACGGGTTCGTCACGACCCGGCCGCCGTAGGTGTTGTCGCCGTCGGCGACGAACTTCTCCGCCGTGCCCTCCGGGGTGAGCCCGAGCGCCTCGTAGGAGAGCAGCTCGTTGGTGGTGAAGCAGTCGTGCAGCTCGACGACCCGAACGTCCTCCGGCGAGACACCCGCCTGCTCGTAGGCCTGCTGCGCGGCGGCCCGGCTCATGTCGTAGCCGACGAGCCGCATCGGGTCCCCTCCGAAGCTCGACGGTGTGTCCGTGGCCATCGCCTGCGCAGCGATCACGACGTCGGCGCGCAGCCCGTTGCGTCGGGCGAACTCCTCGCTGACGACGACGGCCGCGGCCGCCCCGCAGGTGGGCGGGCAGCACTGCAGCCGGGTCAGCGGCCCGGAGATGTGCGGCGACGCCAGCACCTCGTCGACGGTGACCTGGTCGGTGAACACCGCGTACGGGTTGTTCGCGGCGTGTCGCCGGGCCTTGACCGCGACCTGCGCGAACACGGCCGGGTCCATGCCGTGGGTCTCGCAGTACGCCTGGCCGGCGGCGCCGAAGTAACGCGGCGCCATCGGAACCGCGGGGTCCGCGTCGGCCAGCACGTCGTCGAAGCGGTCGAACGGGCTGGGGCGGTCGTCCCAGCCGGATCCGAGCGCGCCGCGCCGCATCTGCTCGAAACCGAATGCGAGCACGCACTCCGCCGCACCGGAGGCCACGGCCTGCCGCGCCAGGAACAGCGCCGACGACCCGGTCGAGCAGTTGTTGTTCACGTTCACCACCGGGACGCCGGTCATCCCGACCCGGTAGAGCGCGTTCTGCCCGCTCGTCGAGTCGCCGTACACATAGCCGGCGTAAGCCTGCTGGACCCGGTCCAACCCGATCCCGGCGTCGGCGAGCGCCGCGCGCACCGCACGCTCGGCCAGCACGTCGTAGGTCTCGCTCCTGCTCGGCGTCGCGAACGGCACCATGCCGACCCCCGCCACCGCCACTCGCTGCCCCATCAGGCGCCTCCTAAGCTAGTCGCTGTTCACTTTTGTAGCTGACGTGGCTTGACTGCGGCAAGGCCCAAGCGCCATCCTCGGGTCACATCGACTTGCGGCGATTCACAACGAGGAGAGCGTCGTGTACCTGACCCAGGGACTGCACCGGGCCGTGCAGCAGCAGCCCGACGCCGTCGCGACCGTGTGCGGAGAGCGGACCCGGACGTTCACCGAGACGGCTGAGCGGGTGGCACGCCTGGCCGGCGCCCTGCGCGGGCTCGGCGTCGCCTCCGGTGATCGGGTGGCGATGCTGTCGCTGAACTCGGACCGGTTTCACGAGTTCCTGCTCGCGGTGCCGTGGGCGGATGCCGTGCTCAACCCGATCAACGTCCGGTGGAGTCCGGCTGAGATCGTCTACTCGCTGAAGGACTCCGGAACCCGGGTCCTGATCGTCGACGACACGTTCGCCCCGATATTGCCGTCGCTGCGGCCGCACCTGGACGTCGTGATCCACGCGGGCAACGGACCCGCGCCGGACGGTGCGCTGTCGTTCGAGGAACTGATCGCCGGGGCGGAGCCGGTCGAGGACGCGCGTCGTGGCGGCGACGAGCTGGCCGGGCTGTTCTACACCGGCGGCACCACGGGGAACCCGAAGGGCGTGATGCTGTCCCACACGAACCTGATGACCTCGGCGTTCGGGTTCAACGCGACCGGCTACCTGTTCGGCCCCGGCTGCCGCTACCTGCACGCGGCGCCGATGTTCCACCTGGCCGATCTGGCCGCCTGGAGTGCCGCCACTGCCGCGGGCGGCACCCACGTCATCGTCCCGGCGTTCGAGCCCGCCGCGATCCTGGCCGCGATCACCCGGCACCAGGTGACCGACACCCTGCTCGTACCGACGATGATCCAACTCCTGATCGACCACCCCACCGTCGGCGAACACGACCTCACCAGCCTGCGGTCCGTCGTCTACGGCGCCTCCCCGATCGCCCAGTCCACACTGGAGCGAGCCATGAAGACGCTCCCGAACGCATCGTTCACCCAGGCCTACGGCATGACCGAGCTCTCCCCGCTGGCCGCGCTGCTGAGCCCGGACGACCACCGCCGCACCGACCTGCTGCGCGCCGCGGGCCGCGCGGCCCAGAACTCCGAGATCCGGATCGTCGACCCCGAGGACCGCGAGGTCCCCCGCGGCACCGTCGGCGAGATCGTCTGCCGCGGCGGGAACGTCATGCGGGGCTACTGGGGCCTTCCCGAGGAGACCGCGACGACGCTGCGCGGGGGCTGGATGCACACCGGCGACGGCGGCTACATGGACGACCAGGGCTACGTCTTCGTCGTCGACCGGATCAAGGACATGATCGTCACCGGCGGTGAGAACGTGTACTCCGCCGAGGTCGAGAACGCGTTGGCCACCCACTCGGGCGTCGCCTCGTGCGCTGTCATCGGCGTTCCCGACGACGAGTGGGGCGAGCGGGTGCACGCCGTCGTCGTCGCCGCGCCGGGGCACACCCCGGGTGCCGAGGAGCTCCGGGAGCACGTCAAGTCGCTGATCGCCGGGTACAAGGCACCGCGCAGCGTCGAACTGGCCGACGCGCTGCCGGTCTCCGGCGCGGGGAAGATCCTCAAGCGCGAGCTGCGACGGCGGTACTGGGCCGACGCCGAAAGGCAGGTGCTCTGATGGCGGGCATCCGTCGCGAGACCGCAGGCGGCGTCGCCACGCTGACGCTGGACCGGCCGCCCCGCAACGCGCTCACCACGGCGCTGGCCGACGAGCTCGTCGACGCACTGGGGCGGTGCAGGCGCGACAAGACCGTCCGCGCGATCGTCCTCACCGGCGCCGCGGACGCATTCTCCGCAGGCGCGGACCTCGCCGCGGGTCCGACAGCGATCCGCGATCTGATCGACCACGACCACCTTGGCCGGACCCCGGACGGCTACCGCGAGCCGGCCGGGCGGGTCACCGCCGCGCTCGCCGCGCTGCCGGTCCCGGTGGTCGCGGCGATCAACGGCGACGCGGTCGGCGGCGGCGCGACGATCCCGCTCGCCGCGGACGTCCGGTTCGCCGCCGACGACGCACGCTTCGCGTTCCCGTTCACCCGGCTCGGAGTCTGCCCCGAGGGGGGCTCCACCTACCTGCTCCCCTGGCTCGTCGGGCCCGGCGTCGCGGCGGACTGGCTGCTGTCCGGGCGGCTGGTCGACGCCCGGGAAGCGCTCGCCGCCGGCCTGGTCTCGCGCCTGCTCCCCCGCGGCGAGGTCCTGGATGCCGCACAGTCCTGGGCAGCGGGCGTCGCACAGCGCACCTCGCCGGCCGCGGTCGCCGTGACCCGGTCCCTGCTGGCCGGCGCAACGAGCCCGGAGCAGGCCCGCACGGCCGAAAGCACGGCGATCGCGGATCTGGCCCGCGGGGCCGACTGCGCCGAGGGCGTCGGGGCGTTCCTGGAGCAGCGCCTGCCCCGGTTCGCGGTGCGGTCGACATCCGCCGCGGCGGAGGAGAAGATCTCCGCGAGATGACGATCGACACTCGACCGGCCGTCCGCCGTCGACCACGTGACCGCAAGCAGCACATCCTCACCGCGGCGGGCACGCGGTTCTGGACCGACGGATACCACCAGGTGTCCATGGCCGGGATCGCCGCCGACGTCGGGATCGGCGCGAGCGCGCTCTACCGACACTTCCGCGGCAAGCAGGAGCTCCTGCTCGCCGTGCTCGACCAGCACCTCAGCGCGCTGGAGGCGCTCACCGCGGGCCCCGGCGGCGATGTCGTCACCGATCTCGCCGCTTACACGTTCGAGCACCGCGAGTTCGGCGTGCTGTGGGAACGCGAAGCGGGGCATCTGCCCGACGAGCAGCGCCGCGAGCTGCGGCACCGGCTGCGCGGGCTCGCCGCCCGTGTCCACCCACCCGGCTGCGAGGACGCGGACCTGCGGGCCTGGGCCGCGCTGTCGGTGCTGGACAGCCCGTCACACCACCGCGGCCGCGTTACCGCCGACCACGGCCTGCCGGTCCTCGTCCGCGCCGCGCGCGCGGTCCTGACGGCGCCGCTGCCCGCCGCAGGCGACGACCGGCCGTCGGGCGGCGGCCCCGGCCTCACACCGGCCTCGCGCCGGGAGGCACTGCTCGGCGCCGCCGTGCACCTGTTCGCCCGGCGCGGATACCCGTCGGTGTCCCTCGACGACATCGGCGCGGCCACCGGAATCGCCGGACCGAGCGTCTACAACCACTTCACCAGCAAGAACGAGGTCCTCGACGCCGCACTGAACCGGGGCAACGAGGCGCTCTGGCTCGGCCTGCACACCGCGCTGTCCGACGCCCGGGACGCCCGCGACGCACTCACCCGCCTGGCGCAGGACTACACCACCTTCGCTCTGGCGAACCCGGACCTCGTCGGCATCCTCATCTCCGAGACCGTCCACCTGCCGGCGGACCGCCAGCAGGTGCTCCGACGTGCCCAGAACGACTACCTCGCCGAATGGGCCGCGCTGCTTCCCGCCACCTGCACGACCGACGACCCCCCGACCGCCCACCTCAAGGTGCGCGCCGCCGTCGCTCTCGCCAACAGCGTCGCACGGATCCACCACCTGAGAATCCGTCCCGAGCACGCTGCCCGGACCACGGCGCTCGTCACCGCGGTGCTCGACTCATGAGACGAGCACGAGATCGGAAGAGAACGGTTGCCGGTCCTCCGAGCACGCCGTTGGTCGTACCGGCCGAGCGTGGCTGCATCGCATGCAGCAGACTGCCTGAGGCGGCGACGCAGCCTGATTTCATCCCTGAGGACAGAAGGTACGTCTGAGAGTGGGCGCGGCAGGTATCAAGCCTGCGACCGCTTGGGGATCGTGGGCGACGTTTCGACGCCTCTACCTGCAACAACGCTTCTTCTGTCGGTCGCCCTGGGACTCCCCGAACACGTGGTTCGCCGCAGTTTCGCACCACGATCGACTCCACGCCGCTTCTGGCCGGTTCGATCTTCTACTCGGTGGCCTTCGGGTGTGATGGACTCGCCGCGACCACCCACACGACCCGCCGCTGCTCGTCAGGGCAGTACCAGATCCGGCCTCCCGAAGTGACCTCATACTGCCACTGCGCCAGCACCCGACCACCGACCTGTCGCTCGCCCAGCCGGCCGCGCAAGCGGTGCTGACGTGACGGGTTCTCCGGCCGCACCGGCCGCTCAGTAAGCACGACCCACGCCTCCCAGGTGTTCGCCTGGGCCACCCGGCACAGCACCTCCCACCCCTTCGCCGCCTCCGACGTGGCGAATCGTGCTTCCCACCCGTCCGGGCGCGCCGGCGGCGCAACCCGATCGCCGCGCTTCGCCGCCACTGCTCAGGACTCGCTCGGCGCCGGGACCGGACCGAGATCATCCTCCAACGGCCTCGACAGCTCACCTACCAGCGCCGGGTCCGCGTAGACGGCCGCAGTTGCCTTCCACTCGACAAGGACCTGCGCCAGCACCGACCATCGACCGAGTTCCGCAGACGCACCCACCGCCCGCAAGAAGTCGGTGACGAACTCGGCCCGCTCAGCAGCGGGCAGGAGATCCGCCCACGGGAACTCCTCGATCAGGACGTCCGCTGCCGCCTCGTCGGGCAAGTGCGCGAGCGCGTTGCGCAGCGCCCGCGCCGCGCTCACCGCCCCGTCCGACGCCGACACCACTGCGTCCTCACGAACCAGCAACAGCGGCGCCCCATCCCGACGCCGCACACGCACGTCCCCCTGGTCCGCCAACGCCGCCACGCTCTTCGGATCGCGCTGCAGCTCGCTCCACTGCACCTCGGTGGTCACACCACCAGTCTGAACTTATTCAGAACTTTCGGCAAGGTGATCAGTGCCGACGGATGTGCACCGCAGCCGCACCAGACATCGTGGCTTCGACCATCAGAGTCGTTCGCTCTTCGCGCGGTGTGAGGCTCCGGCGTCCGGAGCCGAGCCAGTGAACCCTTTCCAACCTGGTGATCATGCGGTTGGTCGTGCCCGGCGTGGCGGGCCCGGAAAGTAGAAGAGCCCCTGGTAGACGAGTGATTGCCTAGATCAACTCGTTGTCCACCAGGAGCTCCGGTGCTTTCCTACCCGTCCGCGCTGTCGGTGTCCAGCCGCGCGCTGATCACCCTGACCAACGCCCTGCAGCGCAGCCGCAACCAGCGCGGTACCCGCTGGCGGCGACTCCCGGTCAGCCGCCACGCCCTGCTCGCCCTCGCGCACCTGCGCAAGGGCGAGACCTACCCCGACCTCGCCGCCGGGTTCGGAATCGGCACCACCACAGCGTTCCGCTACATCCG
>NZ_FOUY01000054.1 GCF_900115005.1 Pseudonocardia ammonioxydans
TCGAGCGCAGCCTGCAGAACGGTGCGGGTCACTCCGGCCAACAGGCCGTCCGGGCCGACCAGCGAGACCCCGGACTGGCGGGCCTTGTCGATCAACTCTTGCGCCAGTTGCACGTCCAACCCCGTCGGCTGCGTCGACGGGGCCTGCTTATCGGCAGTGGACTCCGCTGTCGTGTCGTTGTCGGTCAACGATGATCCTTCCCGGCTGAAGCTGCCGCTTCAGCCTGCCGGATCACCGCCACACACGATCTTCCTGACAGACCCCATCTCCAGTCGTACCACCTGAGCAGCAGTGGACCGTCCCACGTCTTTCGCTACCGCTTGAACAGGTTGCCGGTCAGATAGATGTCCCAGTCGGCGTCGTCGAGGCCGTGGCCGCCGGAACGCAGGTGATAGCTCATGGCCGGGCCACGGAACCGTTCGTCGGTGGTGGGCGGCCAGCTCTGCGATGCCAGCCCGGTCTCGCCGAGGCCGTAGAGGTCGTAGACCGGTGCGGCGCCGAGGTAGGACAGGAACTCACCCTGGGGATCGGCGTTGCCGTCCTCGGTGGCGCTGCCGACAACGACCCGCCCCGGCGCGATCAAGGCCAGGAGTTCGTGCTGGTCGACCGGCAGCTCGTCCGCGTTGCCCGCGTAGTCGCTGTAGGTGGGTGGGAACCAGTGCGGGAAGGCGTCGGTGATGGCGGCGATGGACTCGCCTGCGTCGTCGCGGCGGGCGAGTTTGGCGCCGGTGGATCCGGAGTTGTTCGAGACGATCACGGGAAAGCGGGTGTCCTGGGCTCCGGCCCACAGTGCGGCCTTCCCGCCGCGGGAGTGGCCGATGACCGCGACCTTGTCCGGGTCGATGTCGGGCTCGTCCTGCAGATAGTCCATGGCGCGGCTGGCGCCCCAGGCCCACGCGCTGATGGCACGCCCGGCATCGTCGGGCAGCTCGGTGCCGGAGGGGTAGAAGGCGTCGATGACCCCGGAGCGGTAGCTGCCGGGGTCGTCGGGGGCGATCTCACCGGCGTCGAGCGCGACGAAGGCGTAGCCGGCGTCGAGGATCGTGGGGATCGGGGCGTAGCCCGACGAGCCGGGCTCGTCGCCGACCGAGCCGCGGTGGTCGATCAGCAGGAACGTGCCCTTCGGCTTGGTGTCGTCGGGAACGAACAGGCGCAGGGTGAAACTCGCCGAGCCCTCCGGCCCGGTGACCTCGATGCTGACCTTCTTCCCACCCTCGGACAGGGGCTGGTCGTCGAAGGTGACCTCGTCGGGCTCCGGTGTGGGCAGGGTGTGGCCGTAAACGTGGTCGGCGAAGGCCTCGAGCAGCTCGGGGCGCCGCTGGTGTTCCCAGTCGTCGACGCTGTCGACGGGGTCGCCGTTGTCGAGCACCAGCGGGTCCGGGACCCGGGTGCCGTTGAGACTCATCGTGGCCCCGGAGCCTCCGGCGCTGCCGTCCTCATCGAGTGGCTTGTCGTCGGCGCGCAGCGCGACCGCTGCCGTCCGCTGCGGCGAGGGATGCTCCGCGGCCACCGGCACCCCGGCAGCTGCGGCGAGGGTGAGCGCCGCACCCGCGGCCGCCAGCCCGGTCACGGCGACACGAATCCGTCGGTGCACGTCGCTACCCACCGTCGGTCGAGGCCCCCGACGACCGACCCGACCCCGACCCCGATCGCGGGGTCGAGCTGCGCCGACTCGACTCGGAGCTGCGCGACGAGGACGTCTCGGAGCGGCTTGACGACCCCCACTTCCGCTTCTCGCCCGTGGCGTCGCCCTTGGTGGAGGGTCGGGAGCCACCGCCCGATGAGGAGGGGGACTCCGTCCCGTGCCAGGGGCCGGTGATGGCGAACAGGATCCCGGGTTTCTGGATGCCGGCGAAGAGCACGCGCCCGTCCGGGGAGAACGTGGGCCCGGTGAACTCCGAGCCGATCTGGCTGCGCGCGAGCGGGTAGACGGTCCCGTCGCGGGTGACGCCGGCGAGGTGGTTGTCGGTCTCGCCGTCGGTGGCCAGGATCAGGCCGCCGTACGGTGCGGCGACGATGTTGTCGGGCGCTTCGACGGTCTCGCCGTCGGCGTCGGCGCCGAAGACCGTGGTCAACCGCAACGTGGCCTTCTGCGGGTCGTGGTGCCAGATCTGGCCGCGGTGGGAGTCGGCGTAGCTGGAGACCAGGTAGGCGCCCCCGTCGGCCCACCAGGCGCCTTCGAGCTTGTGAGCGCGGGTGATGCCCTCGCTCGCTCGCAGCGGCCCGTTCTCGGCGCCACGATCCCCAACCGGGCTCCACTCGACCTCGTAGAGGGTGTTGAGCGCGTCGGCCTGGGCGAGGTCGTCGACCCGGGCGCCGCGCTCATCGGTGCACACCAGCGCGGCCAGCTCGCCTGTGTCGGTGTCGAGGGTGGCGAGCTCGCCGGGCCGGCCGCGGAAATCCGAGGGCGGCCTCCACCGGTAGACGGTGCCGAGCGGGTCGATGGTGTCCTCGGTCAGGTAGACGGTCAGGGTGTCGGGGTCGATGCAGAGCGCTTCGTGGACGAACCGGCCCAGCGCGGTGATCGGGGTGGGGTCCTGGTTCGCGTCGAGGTCGTGCGGGTTGACCTCGAAGACGTAACCGTGGCCGTCGTCCTCGGTTTCCTCGCACGTCAGCCACGTGCCCCACGGGGTGACCCCGCCCGCGCAGTTGGTGGAGGTCCCGGCCAGCCCGACCCGCTCCCAGATCAGCTCCCCCTCGCCGGTGGTCTTGATGATCGTGCAGCCCCCGCCGGCGTCGTCGCGATACACCAGGCCCTTCTCGTGGGGGACGGCGCCGTCGTCGTCCGGGCCGCCGCGGACCTCGTGGTTGAGCACCACCAGCACGTTGCCGTTGCCGTCGTCGGCGTCGAATGCCGCGGCGCCGTCATGAATCCCCGGGCTCGGCTCGCCGCTCTTCATGCGGGTCGTGCCGGCCTCGGTCACCACCCGATAGGAGAAGCCCTCGGGCAGCGCGAGCAGCCCGTCGGGGTCGTCGACCAGCGGCCCGTAGCCGGCGAACCCGGCGGGTTGGGCGCGGGCCCCCGGCGCCGCCAGTAGGGCATCGACGGCGCCGAGCAGGCTCACCGCCATCCCCGCCTGCCCGGAGCGGGCCAGGAACGCGCGCCGGTCAAGCACCATCGGTGCTCGTGTTCCCTGTTGCGGCGGGCTGCGGCCAGACGCGCCAGCCTTCCCCGTCGCCGGTCGCGTTCAGCGCGAACCGGTACCCGGCCTGCTTGAGCAGGCTCGCGTAGTCGTGCTCGGCGGCGACCCGCTCGGAGCGCGGTTGTCCGGTGTGGACCAGCAGCATCGGCCCCTCGTCGTCGGGGTGCTCGACGATGAACCCGTCGCTGCCCTCGGTGAACTCGGCGAAGCCGCGCCGGCGCAACAGCTCGCGCAGCTGCTCGGCGTCGCGATCACGCACCGACCACAACGGCCGCCCATCAAAGCCGTGGCCGTAGGCCGGGTCCTGCCCGTCGTGCTGGTCGTCTCCGCCGCTCATCGCGTCCTCCACTCCTCGGGGGTACTGGTCAGTCGTGCTCGGTCGGTGGCCGGTAGTCCTCGGTGGCCAGCGGGTCGAACACACCCGTGCAGTCCGGGTGGCCCTCGCCCGTGCCGGTGTAGGCCAGCCACAGCGACCCGTCGGCGAACCGTGCGGTGACCTGCCCACCCGTCCCCCCGGTCCCGCGGCGGCGACGCAGGGCCGGGAACGGCACGTGCCCGTAGTCGTCGGGGTCATCGGCATCGAACGCGACGTCGTCTTCTCCACCGTCGTCGTCGACGTCGTGGTCACGATGGTGGCTGGTCATGCCGTGTCCTCCACCAGCAGCAACCAGTCCTCATCACTGGTCGGCGGGCTGTAGGTCTTGGTGACCTTGGTGGTGTCGAACTCGCCGGTGCGGGGGTTGAACCAGTACGCCTTCGGTGTGCCGGTCACGACGCTGGTGTCGACCGAGAACCCCTCGCCGGCGGGGGTGTAGACCAGCAGGTAGGAGCCGTCCGAGGCGACATTGGCCACGACCCGCTCCGCACCCGAACCCGGATCCGAGCCCAGGACCGACTGGTCGGGTTCCCCGCGGGCGAACGGCAGCGACTCCATCAGCTCGCGCAGGTGGCGCATCTGCTCGCCGGCGGGGAACTCGAGTGCCTCGGTCCAGCTCCCGCGCGCGCCGAGCTCGCCGTCGCCGCCGTCGTTGAACTGCCACACCGCGTGGTGGCCATAGGTGTGCCCGGCCGCCCCGCCCAGCACCGACCAGTAGGCATCCCGGCGCACGTCGAGGGCGGTGGAGAAGCCCTGCTCGGGCTCCCAGCAGTACGGGTGCTCCTCATAGATCGGCTCGCCGTCGAGGAACGGCTTGGCCGGGTCCGCGCCGTAGGTCGAGGCGACCAGGTCGGCGCGCACGTCGTAGCGCAGACAGTGCCCGCCCTGGATCATGTGGAAGTCCAGCCAGTCGCATCGGCGAACCACGTCGCGGACGACTGGTCGCCGCGCGGGTGGTAGGTCTTGATCTGGGTGCCGCCGGTGTCGTCGAGGCCTTCGGCCAGCTCGGTCCACAACTGCTCTTCCCCGTCGGCGGGGTGGTCCCCGCCGAGGGTCCAGGTGACGTTGTCGCGGGCCCCGAACCGCTCGCCGAGGAACTCCCCATAGCCGCGCGCGGTCGACTCGGTGATGGCAGACCCGTTGACTGCACTAACGCGAACGTGCGGTTGTTCGTGAATCGGCTGTGTAGTAGGAGGAGACAGATATCCCGCCGGGCGGTGAAACCCGGGGCTGTCCGGAAGGTCGCGACCCGCTGGCCACAGCGGCCACTCGGGGCCGGGCACACCGTGGCGGCCGGCCCCGAGTTGCTGGGGTATCGGGTGTCAGGTGATGGTGAATCCGGCGTAGCCCTTGTCCTTGATTTCGGCGAACTTGTCCCGGTAGGTGGGCAGCCCGGCGGGGTAGTTGAGGATCTGGACCTTCTTGCCGGGGATGTTGGCGCCCATGTACCAGGATTTGACCGTGGGGAACAGGGTCTGGTTCACCACCTCGGCGCAGTGTTCGGTCCATTCCTGTTCGGCCTGGCGGGTTGCCTCGAACCGGCTGTGGCCGTTTCGGAGCAGGTGGTCGAGGGTTTCGACGATCATTTCGCCCTGGATCTCGGCGCAGGTCGGGCCGTTGCAGAAGCCTGAGGGGCTCTGGGGGCCGTAGACGAACAGCAGGTTCGGGAATCCCGCGGTGGCGATGCCGAGGTGGGCGTCGACTCCGGAGGACCACTTCTCGCGCAGCAGGGTGCCGTCGGTGCCGCGGATGTCGATCTGGGTCAGGCCGCCTGTGACGGCATCGAAGCCGGTGGCGAGCACGATGATGTCGAACTCGCGCTCGGTGCCGTCGGCGGTGGTGATGCCGGTCTCGGTGACGGTGTCGATCGGGTTCTCGCCGATGTCGACCAGGTGCACGTTGTCCTGGTTGAACACCTCGTAGTAGTTCTGCTCCAGCGAAGGCCGTTTGATCCCGAACGGGTACGGCGCCTGCATGGGGGCGAGCTTGTCGGCGATCTTCGGGTCGTGGATGCGCGCACGGGTCTTGTCCCGCCAGAACCTGTAGGCGTGGTCGTTGGCCTCCGGGTCGATCAGGATGTCCTGGAAGATGCCCAGCCAGTAGAAGAAGCCGCCCTGCTCCCAACGCCGCTCGAAGACTTCGGCCCGCTCCTCGGGCGTGACCTCGACGGTGCTACCCGGGGCGAAGTCCAGGTCTCTGTCGAAACCTGCGAACGTGTCGGCCCGGTAGGTGAGCCGGCCCTCCAGCCCGGCCTTGATCCCAGCCTGGTCCTGCGGGGTGAGCGTGCGCTGGTGCATGGGAAGCGCCAGGACCGGCGTGCGCTGGAACACGGTCACATCGGCGGCGTCGCGGGCGGACTCCTGGACGACCTGCACGCCGCTGGCGCCGGTGCCGACGACGGCGACCCGCTTGCCGGTGAAGTCCACACCCTCCTGCGGCCACAGCCCGGTGTGGTGACAGGTGCCACGGAAGCTGTCCAGGCCCGCGATCGGCGGGGTGTAGGGCTTGGAGGCGAATCCGAGGCAGGGCACCAGGTAGGCGCAGCGCGCCGTGCTGCCGTCAGCGGCGTGCACCACCCATTGGTTGCGCTCGGTGTCGAACTCGGCCGAGGTGACGCGGGTGTTGAACCGGGTGTCCTTGCTGAAGTCGAGCTTGCGGTCGAGGTAGGCGAAATACTCACGCACCTCGGCCCAGCCGGGATAGCGCTCGCTGTACTCCCAGTCCTTCCACAGATCCTTGTAGGAGAACTGGTAGACCGATCCCTCGCTGTCGACCCGGGCACCGGGGTAGCAGTTCCAATACCAGATACCGCCCGGCCCCTCACCGGCCTCCCAGATCTTCACCGAGTAGCCGAGGTCACGAAGCCGATCGAGCTGATAGATGCCGGCAAACCCGGCGCCGATCACGAGGACGTCGAGCTCCTCGACAGCGGTGTCGGCGGTGTCGGTGGTCGTGCTCATAGTGTTCGTGCTCCTTTGCAACGAGTCGGTGACGAAAGTGCCGAGCTCACGGCGTGCCGGCGTGCGGCACGTCGACCCGGGTGGAGACGAGCCGGCCGAGGGTGGTGGTCGAGCGCTCGCCCTCGTCGAAGTTCGGGGCGACGCACAGGAACAGCGTGCGACCGTCGTCGCCGCCGAGCATGCAGGCGAACACGCCCTCGTCGCCGGTCGAAATCTCCTCGAGGATCTCGCCGCCCTCGGCCACCCGCACGCAGCGGTGGTGGATCGCGTCGGCGACCCAGAGCGCGCCGTCGGCGTCGAGGCAGCTGCCGTCCGGGCCGATGGAGGCCGCCGCGACGAGCTGTCCGACGTCGTCGGTGTCGGGCAGCGCCCCGAAGTGGGCCCAGTCCCGCCGTGGGCCGAGCTCGCCGTCGGCCCCGATGTCGAACGCGGAGATCCGATTGCCGAACGTCTCGCCCACGATCAGGGTCTTCCCGTCCGGGGTGATCACCGAGCCGTTCGGGAACATCAGGTCCTCGGCGGCTACCGAGACGGTGCCGTCCGGGTCGACGCGGGTGAGGTCGGCCGTGCGGAACGCTGCCCCGCCCATCAGGTCGAAGCCGAAGTCACCGACGTAGGCGCGGCCGTGGCCGTCGACGACCATGTCGTTGACGTGCCCGCCGGTCGTGGTGGTCAGGTCGGCGTGCTCGACCAGTGTCCCGCGCTCGAGGCGGAGCAGCTTGCGGTCGCGCATCGACACCACGAGCAGGGTGCCGTCCGGGAGCCAGCCGAGCCCGGAGGGCTGGGCCGGGACCGTGACGATCTCCTCGGTCTTGCCCTCGGGGGTGACCGCGACGACCTTGTGGGAGTAGAAGTCGGAGAGCCACAGGCGGCCGTCGTGCCACCTCGGGCCCTCGAGGTAGGTGAACCCGTCGACGACGGGGGTGAGCGGGCGGTCGGTCACGACTGTTCCTCTCGTTGGGTTCGGATGAGGCGGAAGTGTGGATGGTCGTGACCGCGCCCACTGTCCGGTTTCGCTACACGGGTCGGCTGTGCCCGAGCATGTAGCGAAACCGGACAGTGCGACGGCCGCCGCGGCGACGAGCCTCCCCGGTCACGAACCACCGACCGGTGAGAGGCGGAACCCCATGGACGGGCTGATGATGGACCGGCAACTGCTGGTGTCGCGGCTGCTCTGGCGCGCCGAACGGGTCTTCCCCGACCGGGAAGTGATCACCGGGGCCGCGGCCGGCGACGAGCGGTTCACCTACGCCCAGCTCGGTGACCGGGTGCGTCGGCTCGTCACCGTGCTGCGCGATCTCGGCATCGGCCCGGGCGACCGAGTGCTCAGCCTGGCCTGGAACTCCCGCCGGCACCTGGAGGCCTACTTCGCAGTGCCGTGCATGGGCGCGGTGCTGCACACCGGGAACCATCGGCTCTCGCCCGAGCAGCTCGCCTACACGATCAACCATGCCGGTGATCGGGTGGTGCTGGTCGACCCGGATCTGCTCGGGTCGCTGGAGGCCGTCCGGGACCGCCTCCACACCGTGGAGACGGTTCTCGTCCTCGGCGCGGTGCCCACCGGCTGCGGCTGGGAGAACGTGCACCCGTACGACGACCTCGTCGAGCATGCCGCTCCCGTCCGGGACCTGCCCGAGTTCCCGGAGACCACCGCCGCCGCGGTGTGCTACACGTCCGGCACGACCGGCGACCCGAAGGGGGTGCTCTACAGCCACCGCAGCACGGTGCTGCACGCTCTCGCCCTGTGCGCTGCCGGCTCGGCCGCGATCGATCCGGACGAACGCGTCCTGCTCGCCACACCGATGTCGCACGTCAACGCCTGGGGCGTGCCCTATGCGGCGGCGCTCGCTGGCGCCACCCTGATCCTGCCCGGAACCCACCCGCGACCCGAGGACCTTCTCCGGCTGATCCGCCAGCACGGTGCGAGCACCGCCGTCGCCGCCGTGACCGTGGGAACCATGATGCGCCGCGCCTGGGAGACGGCCGGGGGCGTGCACGACCTCGCCACATTGCGGCGGCTGTGGCTCGGCGGGTCGGCGCCATCGCCCACCGAGATCGAGTGGTGGTCGCGTACCGCCGGCGTCTGCGTGGTCAACGGCTGGGGGATGACCGAGACCTCGCCCATGGCGATGTTCTCCTCGGCCGCCGAGCGTCCCGGTGAGCTGCAGGATCCGGCTGTCCTCGACGTTCAGGCGCGCCAGGGGCGGCCGCTCCCGCTGGTCGAGATTCGCATCGTCGACGCCGAGGGCGCGGAGCTCCCGTGGGACGGTGAGACGACGGGCGAGTTGGAGGTGATGGCGTCCTGGGCGGCGTCGGGCTACCTGGAACGGCCGGATCCGGACAGCCACCGCGACGGCTGGCTACGTACGGGCGACGTCGCCGTGTTCCATCCCGACGGCACGATGCAGGTGAAGGACCGCACCAAGGACCTGGTCAAGAGCGGTGGTGAGTGGATCTCCTCGGTCGAGTTGGAGAACGCGTTGCTCGGGCACCCGGAGGTCGAGGACGCCGTCGTGGTCGCGGTACCCGATCCGACGTGGGTCGAGCGACCGGTCGCCTGCGTCGTCGCGGCCGGGAACGTGACCGGCGACGATCTCCGCTCCCATCTGGCGGAACGGTTCCCCCGGTTCTGGGTTCCGGACACTGTGCTGTTCGTCGAGACCATCCCGCGGACCTCGGTGGGCAAGCTCGACAAGAAGCGTGTCCGAGCCGAGCTCGGCATCACCGACGACTCGGCGCCGGTCACGTCCTGACCCCACCGGCCCGAATCTCGCGAATCGGGTCCTGTAGCGAATTGGGACAGTGCGCGTGGCCACCGCACTGCTGTGCTCGGTCGCCTAACCTGGTATGGACCTCGACGGCGAGGAGGCGACGACCGTGCACCCCGACCAGCCCGCCACGGCACTGCGCAAGGAACGGGAGCGGACGCTCGACGGCGACGCGGCTCTGCCAGTCGGCACGAGGTCCGCCTTCCGAGACGACATCCTCACGTCATGGCGCCGCTGCCAGATGGTCGGCATGGCCCCGACCAGCGAGGACGTGCCCTACCGGCCCGAGTTCGAACGGCCCAACCGGCTGCTGCGCGCAGCCGGGCCGGTGATCGACCGGCTGGCCGAGCAGGTGGGCAGCGGGCCGGCGTCGATCCTGCTCGCCGACTCCGACGCGCAGATCATCGACCGCCGGGCCGGAATTCGAGCGCTCGAGGAGGCGCTCGACCGGGCGATGGTCGCCCCCGGGTTCCACTACGCCGAGGAGTACACGGGCACCAACGGCATCGGCAGCGCGCTGGAGGCACGCAAGCCGTTCGTTGTGTCCGGTTTCGAGCACTATCGGGAGAACCTGCAGGAGTTCACCTGCATCGGGTCACCACTGCGGCATCCGATCAGCGGTGTGGTCGAGGGTGTTCTCGACGTCACCTGCCGGGTCAGTGACACGCAGGAGCTGATGAAGCCGCTCGTGCTCGCCGCCGTGCGCGAGATCGAGTCCCGGATGTACGCCGACGCGTCACGGCGGGAGCAGATGCTGCTCGAACGGTTCCTGCGGGCTGGGCGGCGATCGAGCAGCACCGCGGTGCTGTCGTTGAACGAGGACGTCGTCATGGCGAACACGGCAGCGTCCGCCCTGCTCGACATGTCCGACCAGGCGAGCCTGTGGGAGTGGGCCTGCCGAATGCTGGGCACCGGTGACGAGTGCGTCGGTGACGTCGCGCTCTCCGGAGGCCTCGTGGTCGACGCCCGCGCGACCCGGATCGGTGATCGGGACGGCACCGCCGGGGTCCTGGTCGAGATGCGCCCCGCGGCGCGCGAATCGCCGGGCAGCGCGCCCACCGGTGGACACCGGGTGCGGCGCGCCCGGCGGACCGACGCCCGAAGCGACGTGTTGCCCGGCCGCAGCGTCGCCGTCGCTCGGCTGCGTGACGAGGTCGAGGCCGTCGTCGACGACGAGCGGCCACTGCTGCTGTGTGGCGAGCCGGGCACGGGCAAGCTGTTCGTCGCCACCCACCTGCACCGCAAGCGGCGTCACCAGGAGCCACTGACGGTGCTGGACGCGCGCACCTCCCCGGACGATCCGGGCGCGTGGTTCGACCGGCTCGCCTCGGGCATCGACGGCGGCGGGACGGTCGTGGTGCGTCACCTCGCCCAGCTGGCCCCCGACCTGGCGGGACGGGTCGAGGCGCTCCTCGAGACCCCGGTGGGGTCGGGCGTCCGGATCGTCGCGACCGTCCGCACCCGCGAGGGCGACTCCCCGGCCGGTCGCACGCTGGACCATTTCCCGGTCTCGATCACCGTCCCACCACTGCGCTACCGCGGGGAGGACATCGCCGATCTCGCGCCGCGACTGATCGGCGCTCACACCGCACGGCGACCCGCGCCCCGACTCCAACCGTCCACGTTGCGGACGCTGTCGGGGCTGGACTGGCCCGGCAACGTGCGCGAGCTCGGAGCCGTGCTCGCCACCGCGGTGACCCGCTCGCTCGGCTCCGACATCGCCCACGAGCACCTCCCACCCGAGTATCGCGACAGCACCAACCGGTCCGGGGCCGCCTCGCTGCAGCGCGCCGAGCGCGACATCCTGCTCGAGGCACTCGCCGAGACCCACGGCAACAAGCTCGCCGCGGCCGAGCGGCTCGGGATCGCGCGCTCGACGCTGTACCGGAAGATGCGGATCCTGGGCATCGACGAGAACCGCCTGCCCGCGTTCCGCCCGCGGTGACCGTGTAGCGAAACCGGACAGGAGGCGCGGGCGTCCGCGCCTACCTTTCCGGCATGGCCGACACACTGTCACCTGATCACGAGGACTTCCTCGACGTCGACGCGGAACTCGCCGAACAGGAACGCGACATCCGCGACGCGGTCCGGGAATTCGCCAAGGATCGGCTCGCGCCGCACGTCGGCGATTGGTTCGAGCACGGGCGGCTACCGGCCCGCGAGCTCGCTGTCGAGTTCGGCAAGCTCGGCGTGTTCGGCATGCACCTCGACGGCTACGGCTGCGCCGGCACGACGGCCACCGCCTACGCGGTGGCCTGCCGCGAGCTGGAAGCCGTCGACTCCGGGCTGCGCAGCTTCGTCTCGGTGCAGGGGTCGCTGGCGATGAAGGCGATCCACCGCTGGGGCAGCGAGGACCACCGGGCCGAGTGGCTGCCCCGGATGGCGGCCGGTGAGGCGATCGGCTGCTTCGGGCTGACCGAGCCGGACGCGGGCAGCGACCCCGGATCGATGCGGACCCGGGCCCGCCGCGACGGGACGGATTGGATTCTCGACGGCACCAAGATGTGGATCACGAACGGGTCCGTCGCCGACGTCGCGGTCGTGTGGGCGCAGACCGGCGACGGTGTGCGCGGGTTCGTCGTCCCGACCGACACTCCCGGGTTCAGCGCTCCGGAGATCGAGCACAAGCTCTCGTTGCGGGCCTCGGTGACCTCCGAGCTCGTACTCGACGGCGTCCGGCTGCCCGACTCCGCCGCCTTCCCCGAGGTCAGAGGCCTGCGCGGGCCCCTGACCTGCCTGAACGAGGCCCGGTTCGGGATCCTCGCCGGTGTCGTCGGCGCGGCCCGGACCTGTTACCTCGCCGCGCGGGACTACACACTCGTACGCGAGCAGTTCGGCCGTCCGCTGGCGGCGTTCCAGCTGACCCAGCGCAAGCTCGCCGACATGGTCGTCGAGGTCAACCGGGCGAGCCTGCTCGCGCTGCAGGTCAGCCGACTCTCCGACACCGGGCGCCTGCACCACAACCACGTCAGCGTCGGCAAGCTGGCCAACGTCCGTGCGGCACTGGATGTTGCCCGCAGCGCTCGGACCCTGCTCGGCGCCAACGGCATCTCGCTCGAGTACCCGGTGATGCGACACATGGCCAACCTCGAAACCGTGCTCACGTACGAGGGCACCGAGGAGATGCACGCACTGTCGATCGGCCAGGCCGTCACCGGCATCCCCGCGTTCCGCTGAACCCGCCCCACCCCGACTCGGAGGACCCCCGATGGTCAGAGCAGCAGTATTGCGCGAACGCGGCGGCCCGATCACGGTCGACGAGATCGTGTTGCCCGATCCCGGACCGCGCCAGGTCCGGGTACGCCTGGCCGCGGCCGGTGTGTGTCACTCGGACCTGTCGCTGGCGAACGGGACGCTGCGCCAGAAGACGCCCGCGGTACTCGGCCACGAGGGCGCCGGCGTCGTCGTCGCGGCCGGAGCCGAGGTGACCCGGGTGTCGGTGGGCGAGAAGGTGGTGCTCAACTGGTCACCGTCGTGTGGAACCTGCTGGTTCTGCCGCGAGGGTGAGCCCTACCTGTGTGAGCACACCGACGATGCGGCCGCCGAGCCCTACGCCACCCTGACCGACGGCACCCCGATCTACGCCGCCCTCGGAACCGGGGCGTTCGCCGAGGAGACCGTCGTCGGCGAACGCGCGGTGGTGCCGCTGCCCGCCGACACCGACCTCGAACGGGTCGCCATCCTCGGATGTGCCGTGCTGACCGGCGCGGGCGCGGTGTTCCACACCGCCGGGGTCCGGAAGGGCCAGTCGGTGGCTGTCATCGGCCTCGGCGGTATCGGGCTGTGTGCCATCCAGGCCGCCCGCATCCGCGGCGCGGAGACGATCATCGGTATCGACGTGACCTCCGAGAAGGGCGACCTCGCACTCGAGCACGGAGCCACCGCGTTCGTCCCGGCGGGCGACGAGGCGCTCACGGCAGTGCGCGAGCTCACCGGTGGGCGCGGCGCCGACCACGTGTTCGACTGTGTCGGTGGCAGTGCGACGACCCGAACCGCCTGGAACGCCAGCCGCCGCGGCGGGACGGTGACCGTCGTCGGGGTCGGCGCCAAGACCAGCACCGTCGAGTTCTCCGCCCTGGAGCTGTTCTGGTTCGGCCGGACGCTGCATGGGTGTGTGTACGGCTCGACCGACCCCGACCGGGACGTGCCCGAGCTGCTCGACCTCGCCCGCGCGGGCCGGCTCGACCTCGATGCCTTGCGCACCGCGACCACCGACCTGCACGGGATCGACGAGGCGTTCGCCGCACTCGGCGACGGGCGGGGTGCCCGCACCGTGATCCGGATCGCGTCCGGGGGAGGTCCGCAGTGACCGCACCGATCCTGCCCAGCTACGTCCGCGATACCTGGCACGTCCCGAACGGCGAGGGCCGGCCGGTGTTCGACGCGGTCACCGGGGACACGGTCGCCCACGTCTCGACCGAGGGGATCGATTTCCGTGCCGTTCTGGAGCACGGACGGAACACCGGTGGCCCCGCACTGCGCGACCTGACCTTCCCCCAGCGCGCGGCGCTGCTCGAGGACCTCGGCGGGTTCCTGCGCGGGCATCGGGACGAGCTCTACGCGCTGTCCGCCCGGACCGGAGCGACGTTGTTCGACGCCCGGTTCGACGTCGACGGAGGACTGGCCGTCGTCCGCTCCTACGCCGAGCTGGGACGAACGGTGCTCCCGGATGCGAGAGTCTACGTCGAGGACGAACCGATCCCACTCGGCCGGCGTGCGGGCAGCTTCCTCGGCCGGCACGTGTGCGTGCCGTTGCGGGGTGTCGCGGTACAGGTCAACGCCTACAACTTCCCGGTGTGGGGGCCGCTGGAGAAGCTGTCCCAGTCCCTGCTCGCCGGAGTTCCCGCCGTGATCAAGCTGGCCACTGCGACAGCGTTCCTCACCGCCCGGCTGGTCGAGCTCGTCGTGGAGTCCGGCCTGCTACCGCCCGGTTCCGTGCAGTTGCTCTGCGGCGGGGTCGGGGACCTGCTCGAGCACCTGACCGAGCAGGATCTGCTGTCGTTCACCGGGTCTGCTGCGACCGCACACCTGCTGCGCAACCACCCGACCGTCACCTCACGCGCCGTGCGGTTCAACGCCGAGGCTGACTCGCTGAACTGCTCGATCCTGGGACCGGACGCCGTGCCGGGCACACCCGAGTTCGACCTGTACGTCGAGCAGGTCGTCACCGAGATGACGGTCAAGGCGGGGCAGAAATGCACCGCGATCCGCCGCGCGCTGGTGCCCGCGCCCTTGGTCGGCGCCGTCCTCGAGGCGCTGACCGATCGGCTGAGCCGGGTCACTGTCGGGAACCCGGCCGCCGAAGGGGTCCGGATGGGTGCCCTCGCCGGGATCGCCCAACGCGACGAGGTCCGGCAGGCCGTGGCGGCATTGGAAGGGGCCACGAAGCGGGTGTTCGGCGATCCGTACCGGGTCGACACCGTCGACGCCGACCCGGAGCGGGGCGCATTTCTATCTCCCATCCTGCTGCACGGCCCGGACCCCGACCGTGCCGAACCGCACGAGGTCGAGCCGTTCGGCCCGGTGGCGACGGTACTGGCCTACGACAGGCCCGAGGACGCCGTCCGGCTCGCCGCCCGCGGGCAGGGAAGCCTGGCCGGTTCCCTGGTCACCGCCGACGTCGAGCTCACGAGCAGGATGGTGCTCGATCTCGCGCCGTGGCACGGGCGGATCCTCGTGCTGTCGGGGGCGCACGCAGCTGAGTCGACCGGCCACGGCTCCCCGCTGCCGCAGCTGGTGCACGGCGGACCCGGGAGGGCCGGCGGTGGCGAGGAGATGGGCGGACTGCGCGGTGTACTGCACCACATGCAACGCAGTGCAGTGCAGGCCGGCCCCGATGTCCTCGACGCCCTGCCCGGTGGCCGGACACCCGGGTGAGCGACCGGGCCGGGGGCGCACGGGCCCCGGCCGTCCCGGCCGGGCGGCGCCGACTCTGGGTGCTCGTGCTGCACGCGCTGCCGTCGATGCACGACCGGACGGCACGAGGCGGGGCGCGACTCACGCCGCTCCCCGACAGAACGCGACCGTCCCGATGGGGACCGAGCCTGGTGTGGGAAAGAACCTGGCCGTGCCGAGTGGTGAGCTGTGCACCGCCTACTCAGCCGTTGCGATGGAACCGTGCCCGGTGCTGGGCGAGGACGTCCTCGCCGAAGTCGCCCTCCGGGTCCCGCCACACGGAGTGGATGTGGTTCACGTCGCGCTGGGTGTTGTCGTACTCGGCGAGGAACCGCGGGCCCTGGATGCGGTAGTAGTGCGGCTGCCCCCGCTCGATCCCGCCGGCCCAGGCGAAGTGCACGTCGAGCAGCTTGTCGCCGCGGAACTTCTCCGCCTCTGCCTCGGCGAGCTCGTCCGGGATCCGTCCGGTGTAGACCTCCAGCAGGGCCCGCAGCATCTGCTGCTGGTCGGTGGTGAGGTCGGCGGCCGGGACCCCCTTCGGGCCAGCGGTGAGCGTGACCGCCTCGTGGTCGGAGGGGCGGAACCCGGCCTTCTCCTCGGCGCCCTCGTGCATCGCCACGACCCGGTCGGCGAGGCGCTGCTCGGTGAAGCGTCCGCGGAAGGTGTCCCACAGGGGGCGGATCTCGTGGTCGGTGTCGCCGACCCTCGACCGGTTCCCCCCGACGATGTCGACCGGGGCGATCGGGGTGAGCAGGGCTCGGCCCGTCTGGCCCTCGTCGAGGGACCGGGCCAGGTCCCGGCCGAGGTCCTCGACACCTCCGAGGGGGCGCAGCAGGTGCGGGCCCAGCAGTGGCGACTCGGCGGGGTCGGCTCCGAGGAAGCACGGGGTGCTGGCCTGTACTCGGCCGTCGAGCACGAGGTGTTGCACGGACACGTGGTGCCCGCCGAAGCGCCACGACCAGGGGCCGTGCAGGGTCGGCTCGCCGAACACGCGCATCCAGTACAGCTGGGGGTCGCGCCCGCGCTCACGTCCCCAGTCGACGGTGAAGCCCTCGACGTGGTCGAGCACGTTCTCCAGGCCCATGATCGTCGAGGCGGTGACGTAGCCGGCGGTCGACAGGCCGCTGTGCAGCAGTCGCATCGCCAGGCTCTGCTGGGCAGAGCGCATCGCCTGCAGCGGCAGGCCACCGTGGTCGGTGGGGGTGTAGAACCACAGCCGCCGTTCCTCGTCGGACGGCCAGGGCAGCTGCGCGGCGGCCCGCTGCTGCTCGTCCAGGCCGTCCAGCCACGCCCGGGCGGCGTCGACCATCCGCTGGGCGGGGTTCGGGTGGGGCACGTGCTCCTCCTCGGGGGGTGCGGGGTCACGCCGCCCGGCGGGAGGCGGCGAGTGCAGCGCAGAGCTGCTCGACGGCGGCCACGTTGTGGCCGGGCAGGAAGACGTCGATGTGGGGCAGGGCCGCCGCCATCGCCCGCTGCACGGGCCGGTAGCGGCTGTCGCCCTTGAGCGGATTGAGCCAGACGGTGCCGTGGGCGACGCGGTGCAACGAACGCATGGCGTCGCCGAGGATCTCGGGCTCGTCGCGGTCCAGCCCGTCCGAGCAGATCACGACGACGGCGCCGCGCACCGCGCGGTGCCCGCCGTAGCGTTCGAGGACGGTGGCGAACGAGGTGCCGAGCCGGGTGCCGCCATCCCAGTCGCCGACGGCGGCGGCGACCCGGGCGAGCGCGACGTCCAGCGACGGCCGGCGGAGCTCGTCGGTGACCCGGGTCGGTTCGACGCCGACGGTGAACACCTCGACCGGGTGCCCGGCGCGCAGCATGGCGTGGGCGAACCACAGCAACGCCGTCGCATACGGCGCCATCGACCCGGACACGTCGACCACCAGGGTCAGTGGACGCTCCTGCAGCGGGTTGTGCCGGCGGGGCAGCCGGACCGGCTCGCCGTCGGTGCGCAGCGCCGAGCGCAGCAGTGCCCGGGGGTCCAGGTGCCGCCCCCGGGGTGCCGGAACCCGGCGGCGGCTGCGCCGGCGGGGAAGCTCGGTGCCCAGGCGCCGTATCAGCGCGGCGGCCCGGCGTCGCTCGGCGGCGTCCATCCGCGCGAAGGACTTCTCCTTCAGCACCCGCACGTCCGACGGCGTCAGCCGGGCCTGGTCGACCTCATCCTCCCGGATGTCAGACGGACGGGCGCTCGGCGTGCTCGCCGAGCTCGAGGTCTCGCGGTCGACCTGGGGCGCGGTCGTCCGCGGTGCGGGCAGGGCGACGGTGTCGCCGTCGGTCTCGGCGATGAAGAACGCGCGGAACGCCGCGTCGTAGGCCGCGAACTGCTCCCGGCCGCCCACCAGCGTGATCCGCCCGGCCCAGTACAGGTCGCGCAGCCGCACCCGGCCGATCTGGTGCAGGGCCGCGTACAGCGTCGTCGTCTGTTCCGGCCCGACCGGGATGCCGTGCCTGCGCAGCTCCGCGGCGAACCCGGTGCAGCTCGTCGCCGTCACGTCGAACGGTGCCTCGGATGTGGCTGTCACGACGCGCGTGGCACCAGGTCGTCGACGATCTCGGCGACCCGCTGCTGGTCGTCGATGTCCTTGACCAGCGCGCTGAGCGTGGCCACCGCGTCAGCGGGGGACAGCGTCGCGGCACCGACCATCTGCAGCGCTCCGGCCCAGTCGATCGCCTCACCCACCCCGGGCGGGCTGCCGAGCGTGAGCGCCCGGATCCGCTGCACGGCGTCGGCGACCTGCTTGGCCAGCACGGCCGGGATGTGCGGGGCACGCACTCGCAGGATCTGGAACTCGCGCTCGGCGTCCGGGTGCCCGACCCAGTGGTACAGGCATCGGCGGCGCAGCGCGGAGTGCAGGTCCCGGGTGCGGTTCGAGGTCAGCACGACCAGCGGCGGTGAGGACGCCGCGATCCGGCCGATCTCGGGGATCGTGACGGCGAAGTCGGACAGCAGCTCCAGCAGGAACGCCTCGAACTCGTCGTCGGCCCGGTCGATCTCGTCGATCAGCAACACCGCGCGGTCGCCGGCCTCCAGGGCCGTGAGCAACGGCCGGGACAGCAGGTAGTCGCGGGTGAACACGTCCGCGGAGCCGGTCGACTCGCGCGCCCGGACGTCGATCAGCTGGCGCGCGTAGTGCCAGTCGTAGAGCGCCTGGGAGGCGTCGATGCCCTCGTAGCACTGCAACCGGACCAGGTCGCGGCCCAACAGGTCGGCCAGTGCCTTGGCGATCTCGGTCTTGCCCACGCCATTGGCGCCCTCCAGCAGCAACGGGCGGTTCAGGCCCAGCGCGAGGTAGGCCGCCATCGAGAGCGCGTCGTCGGCGAGGTAGCCGACCGATCCGAGACCCTCGGAGAGCTCGGCCGGTGAACGGAAGGGGTGAGGCACGTCGGGTTCCTCCGCGCGGATGGATGGAGCCGGCCCGGCCCCGGCAGCGTCGCACCGTGGCGGCGCTGCCGGGGCCGAACCGGGGTCGGCTACTGGCCGGCGCGGGCGTTCTGCACGGTCGCGACGATGTCCGCCGGCTTGACCGGCAGCTGCTGGACGTGCATCCCGTACTCGGCCAGCGCGTCGTCGATCGCCGAGGAGACCACGGACGGGGTGACCATCCGGCCGCCCTCGCCGCCGCCCTTGATGCCGAACTCGGTGTAGGGCGACGGGGTCTCGACGTGCCCGATCCGGAACGGTGGCACCTCGTTCGCGGTGGGGACCAGGTAGTCCAGGAAGGTCGAGGACTTGAACTGCCCCTCGGCGTCGTAGACCAGCTCCTCGTACAGCGTGGAGCCCAGGCCCTGCGCGGCACCGCCGGTGACGTGCCCGCCCAGGCTCTTGGGGTTCACCACGGTGCCGGCGTCGTGCACTGCCACGTAGTCGAGGAAGCTCGTCTGGCCGGTGTCCGGGTCGACCTCCAGGACCGCGATGTGACAGGCGTGCCCCATGATCGGGTAGAAGACCCCGAGGTCGGAGCGGTCCGCTGCCGGCAGCGTGGTGTAGGGGTGGTCGTAGGTGTGGCTCTCCTCGAGACCGCTCTCCATCCCGGGGGGCAGGTTGAGCGCGAAGAAGTACGCCGACCCGGCCAGCTCGGGGATCCCGAGCGACCGCTCGGGCGCCCCGACGACCTGCACCTGGCCGTCGACGAGCTCGAGGTCGTCGGCGGAGACCTCCAGGCTGTGCGCCGCGATGTCGATCAGCTTCTTCTTGAGCTTGCGCGATGCACCGCGCACCGCGCCGGCCACCATCACCGTGAAGCGGCTGCCCCCGGGGCCGGTGCCGGGCAGCGCCCGGGAGGTGTCGGCGTAGGACACGTTGACCGTCTCCGGCTCGACGCCGAACTCCTCGGCCAGCACCGTGGTCGCGACCGTCTCCGGGCTGTTGCCCCACATCGCCTGGCAGTGCAGCTGCAGCTGGAACGCACCGGCCGGATCGATCGTGATCGTGGCGCTCTCCGGGCTGGAGGTGATCGGGAAGGCCGGCTCGTCGAACCAGAACCAGAACTCGGTCGAGGAGAACACCGACCGTTCCTGGGTGGTCGCGATGCCGATCCCGATGTGGCGGCCCTCCTCCTCGCGCAGGCGGGCCTTCTCCTTCCTCCAGTGCTCGATGTCGATCATTCCGAGTGCCTTGTCGAGCACGGCGGGGTAGTTGCCGCTGTCGTAGAGGTTCCCGCCGGGGATCTTGTAGGGGAACTCCTCGGGGAGGATGAAGTTGCGGCGCCGGATGTCCTCCGGAGCGAGCCCGAGCTTCGTCGCCGCCTGGTCGACGAGCCGCTCCAGCACCCAGTTGTGCACCTCGGAGCCGAATCCGCGGTAGGCGCCCTGCTGGCACTTGTTGGTCAGCGCGGCGCGCAGCGCGTAGCGGGCGTTGCGGAACCGGTACGGCCCGGTCAGCTGGGAGAGCGCGTTGCCGTGCGTGCCCGTCCCGAACTGCAGGTAGGCGCCGTAGTCGTCGAGCACGTCGATGTCCAGGCCGGTGATCATCCCGTCCTTGGTGAACCCCATCCGTGCCTCGTAGTACCGGTCCGAGGCGTGGTGGTCGGAGTTCATCAGATGGTCGAGCCGGTCCTCGACGTAGGACACGGGCCGCCCGGTGCGCAGGGCCAGGAACGCGGTCAGCGTCGGCACCTTGTGCGCGGTGAACTTGCTGCCGAAGCTGCCGCCCGCGGCGACGGGCTGCATCTTGAGCTTGTTCGACGGGATCTTCAGTGCCCCGGCGACCAGGAACTGCAGGTAGCTGAAGTTCAGCGAGTTGCAGTAGACCTCGAGCACGCCGTTGTTCCCGGGACGGGCGATCGCGCCGGAGGTCTCCATCGGCATCCCGGCCGAGCGGCCCCAGTGCAGAGTGTCGGAGACGACGAGGTCGGCGTCGGCCATCGCGGCGGCGATGTCGCCGAACTCGAAGGTCCGCTCGTAGGCGAGGTTGCTGCCGTGCTCCTCGTGCAGCGGTGCGGCTCCGGGCTCCAGCGCCGCCTTCGGGTCGGTCACCAGCGGAAGATCGGAGAACTCGACGTCGAGCACGTCGACGCCGTCCTCGGCGATGTAGCGGCTCTCCGCCACGACGACCGCGACCGCCTCGCCGACGTAGCGGACCTTGTCCACCGCGATCGGGTACTGCGCGATGGTCGGCGGCCCGAAGTTCATGCACGGGTTCATGTGCGCCTTGCAGTCCTCGCCGGTCAGGACGGCGACGACTCCCGGGATCTTCAGGGCTTCGCTGGTGTCGATCGAGTCGATCCGCGCGTGCGGAACCGGACTGCGCAGGATCGCGGCGTGCAGCAGGCCCTGGACCTTCATGTCGGCGATGTAGTTGCCCCGGCCGACGAGCAGGCGGGGGTCCTCGACCCGCTTGCGGTCGGTGCCGATGTACTTGTAGCCGGCAGTGGGCTTCGCGGGGGCGTTCACGGTGGGTTCCTGTGTGGTGGTCACGCGCCGGCCTCCTTGCCGCCGAGCTTGCGGCTCGCGTTCTGGACCGCGTTGACGATGTTCTGGTAGCCGGTGCAGCGGCACAGGATGCCGGAGATCTCGTGCCGGACCTCGTCGTCGGTGCGAGCCTTGCCGTCTTCGATGATCTCCTTGCAGCGCAGTACCATCGCCGGGGTGCAGAAGCCGCACTGCAGGCCCTGCTCCTCGGCGAACGCCTCCTGGATCGGGTGCAGGGCGTTCTGGTCGGCCGACAGCGACTCCACGGTCTCGATCTCGTGCCCGCGAGCCTGCACGGCCAGCATCAGGCAGGAGCGGACGGACTCGCCGTCCAGCAGGATCGTGCAGCAGCCGCAGACACCGTGCTCGCAGCCGAGGTGCACGCTGACCAGGTCCAGGTCGTCGCGCAGGAAGTCGGCGAGCGTGGTGCGGGTCTCGACGGTGCGGCTCACGTCGCGACCGTTGACGCGCAGCGTGATCGTGCGGGTCTCGGTGTCGACCGCAGCTGCCTGGTGCTCGGTGGTGGTCACCGGTTCCCTCCGTTCCGGGCGTCCGTGGCCGCGGCCAGCACGGCACGCGAGACGACGGTCGCCGCGAGATGCTTGCGATAGGCCGACGTCGCATGAATGTCGTCGCCGGTGGTCACCGCCGCCTCGACGCGCTTGGCGGCGGCCTCGATCGTGGCCGGGTCGACCGGTCGGCCGAGCAGCTCCTGTTCCACGTCGGTCGCACGCAGCGGGACCGACGCCACGCCGGCGACACCGACCGCGAGCCGGGTGAAGCGGCCGTCGCCGTCCACCTCGGCGATCACGCCGGCGGCGGCGAGTGCGAAGTCGCCGTTGCGACGGGCGACCTCGACGAAGGCGGTACCTGCTCCGGCCGGGGTGACCGGGTAGCGGACCGCGACGACGAGTTCGTCATCGGCGCAGGCGTTGGTCATGAAACCGTCGAAGAACGACGACGCCGGGACCTCCCGGCGGCCGTTCTGGCCCTGCAGCACGACGACGGCATCGGAGACGACGGCGGTGCAGGGGAGCTCGGCCGAGGCGTCGGCGTGCGCGAGGCTGCCGCCGACCGTTCCGCGGTGCCTGTTCTCGATGTGTCCGATGTGGGGCACGGCCCGGGCCAGCAGCGGCAGGGCCTCGCGGATCAGCGGGTCGGTCTCGAGAGCCGACTGGCGTACGCCGGCGCCGATCTCGACGACGTCGCCGTTGCGGGTGATCTGCTGCAGGTCCGTGACGCCGTTGATGTCGATCACGACGGAGGGCGCGGCGAGCCGCATGTTGAGCATCGGCATCAGGCTCTGGCCCCCGGCGAGGATCAGTGCGTCGGAACCGTGTCGTGCCTTGAGTGCGACCGCGTCCGCCAGCGTGTCGGGATCGCGGTACTGGAACCGTGGCGGCTTCATTGCCTGTCCGATCGTCGTTCGGTACACGACCAGCCGGTCGTGCGTGGTGGGTGAGGGCGCGCCGGGGACCCGGCTGTCCCGGACGGTAGTGGTGGCCACCATAGGGAGAACTGGCGTACCCCACAGCGCTGCTCGTCATCAGCTGTGGCGAATCCCAGTATCATTCGCGGGCGTGTCGGAGCGGACGGACGAAGGTCAGGCATCATCGGGTGAGGCGGCCCGCGGTGATGAACTGCGACGTTGGCTCAGCGGGGTCGGCCGGATCGCAAGTGCGGTGAACGCCAGCCTCTCCCTTCCGCATCTGCTGGACCTCATCGCCGAGACGGCCTGTCAGCTCACGGGTCACGAGGCGAGTGGTGTGCTGCTGGCCGACGACGATCGGCGGCAGCTGGTGATCTCCGGCTCGCGCGGGCTGTCCGAGGAGTACGTGGCCGCCGTGAACGACCGCCACACCATCGCGCTGGGATCCGGTCCGCTGGCGGACGGCCCGTCGACGCGCGCCTTCGTGGACCGCAGACCGGTACCGATTCCCGACATCCTGGCCGACGTGTCGTTCGAACCGTGGGCGAGCCTCGCGAGCGGGTACGGACACCGCTCGATCGCCGCCGTTCCGCTGCTGGTGGGCGGCGAGTCGGTCGGCACCCTCAACTGCTACCGGCGCACCGTGCACGAGTACGGGCCGGACGAGCTGTCGCTGCTGACCACGCTGGCCAACCAGGCGGCCAGCGCCCTGCAGAGCGCTCGGCTGATCACCTCGCTGACCGAGCAACGGCGCATGCTCGAGCAGGCCGAGGACATCCACCGCGAGTTCACCGCGGTCGCCCTGCGGGGCGGCGGAGTGCAAGGGGTCGCCGAAGCGCTGGCCCGGCTGCTCAGCCGGCCGGTCGTGGTCACCGACCGGAACGGCGCGGTCGTGGCCGACGCCCGCTCCGGGCGACGAGCGCTGGACGGGCCCTTCCCCGTTCAGGCGTCGCCGTCGGCGTCCGGGATCACCCAGCACGACGATCCGGAGCGGATGCTCGCACCAGTGCTGCTCGGGGAAGAGGTGATCGCGCAGCTGTGGCTCCCCGGCAGGGTCGGCGGCCTCGGCGAACTGGAGCGCCGGGCGATCGAGCACGCGGCCGTCGTCTGCGCGCTGGAGTTCCTCCGCCGCCGGACCGCCGTGGACGTGGAGTGGCGACTCCGGGGCGAGCTGCTGACCGACCTGCTGGCAGGCATCGACGCCGAGTCGATCGCAGCCCGGGCCGCGCCGCTGGGACACGACCTGAACTCCCCACACACCGTCCTCGTCGCCGCGCCGGACGCAGGCACCGACACCGTCCGGGCGCTCCTGGGCGTCGCGCAGTCCATAGCGGACCGCTGCGAGCCCCGGCCCCTCGTGACCTCGTCGGGAGGCCACATCGTCGTGCTGTGGCCCGGGACCATCGGTGGGCCGTCGGTGGCCGAGGCCGCCGAACTGATCCGGGTCTCGGCGCGCCGTGCGTTCGACGGCGGGACGGCGACGGTCGTCGTGGGGCACCGGCGGGAGCGGGCGGTCGAGCTGCCCCCGGCCGTCCGGACGGCGCGCGGAGCGCTGGATCTCGCACTGCTCCGCGGCCGGGACCGGACGGTCTCGCTGCCGGAGCTGGGTGTCTACGGGCTGTTGCTCCAGCTCGACGACCCCGAGGAGCTGCGCCGTTTCGCGGAGCACGTGCTGGCACCGCTGCGCGAGCACGACGACCGCCGGGGTGCGCAGCTGGTGCAGACGATCCGGACCTACCTCGACCGGGGCGCGAGCGTCGCGCGCACGGCCGAGGACCTCTACGTCCACCCGAACACGATCAGCCTGCGCCTCAAACGGATCGAGGAGCTGACCGGGATGGTGCTGGCGCGTTCGGAATCCCTGCTCCACTTCACGGTGGCCCTCATGGCCTCCGACGTCCTCGGTGCCGACCGGGAGCCCGTCACCTGAGAGGCGTCGCCCTGCAGCCACTGGGGAAATCCCCAAGGGATCCGTTTCTCGCTGTGTTCTCACACAGCGAGGAACGGGGCGTGGCTTGTCAGGCTGGGTCGGTCGCACCACGTCAGGGAGGACTGGCCGTGAATCAGTACACCGGCTCGCGCGCCGTTGTGGTCGGGGGCTCGATCGGTGGCCTCACCAGTGCGCTGCTGCTGCGCCGACTCGGCTTCTCGGTCGACGTCGTCGAGCGAACACCCGAGCAGCTGGACCACCGCGGTGGCGGCATCGTGCTGCAGCCGATCACCATGAAGTGGTTCCACGAGCACAGCGCGCACCGCATCGAGGACCTCAGCACCCGTTCGAGCAAGCTGCGCTACATCGGTGCCCGCAACGAGATCGTGTTCGAGGAACCCGCCCAGTGGCGGTACACCTCGTGGGGCTCCGTCTACCGCGCGTTGCTGGCCGACTTCGGAACCGAGCACTACCACCTGGGCGAGTTCTGCGCCGGTTTCGACCAGGACGCCGACGGGGTCGACCTGCGCTTCGTCTCGGGCCGCCGGGAGCGCGCCGACCTGGTGGTGTTCGCCGACGGCATCACCTCCACCGGCCGCCGGCGGATGTTCCCCGACCTGGAGCGCGAGTACTCCGGCTACGTCGGCTGGCGCGGCACCGTCCGCGAGGACCGGGTCAGCTCCGGGACCCGCGCGCTCCTCGACGACGCCCTGAACTACAACGTCGCTGACCACAGCCACATCGTGCTCTACACGATCCCCGGCATGGACGGCGAGCTCACCGAGGGCAGGCGGCTGATCAACTACGTCTGGTACCGCAACGTGGCGCCGGGCCGCGAGCTGCACGAGCTCACCACCGACACCCGCGGGTTCGAGTGCCCGGTCTCGATCCATCCGGGGACGGTCCAGCAGCGCTACGTCGACGAGCTGCGGGAGGCCGCCGTCCGCGATCTGGCTCCCGGGCCGGCCGAGGTCGTCACCCGGACCGATGAGCCCTACATCCAGGTCGTGTTCGACACCCGGATCCCGGGCATGGTCGACGGGCGGGTCGCGATCATCGGGGACGCGGCGTTCGCCGCCCGCCCGCACGCGGCCGCGGGCTCGGCGAAGGCCGCCGCTGACGCGTGGAAGCTCTACGAGCACCTCGGCGCGGCGACCGACGTCCGGGACGCCCTCGAGCAGTGGGAACCGGGCCGGCTCGAGCTCGGCAACCAGCTGATCGACCGAGTGGCCGCGATGGGCGCCCGCTCGCAGTTCACCAACACCTGGACCCCGGGCGACCCGGAGCTCCGCTTCGGGCTCTACGCCCCGGGCGTCTGAGAACGGACCACACATGATCCTGCAGAACAGCTTCGTCATCGACGTCCCCGTCGAGGATGCATGGAAGGCGTTGAACGACCCGGAGCTCGTCGCTCCCTGCTTCCCCGGCGCCGCTCTGACCGAGTTCACCGGGGACACCTTCGCGGGCATCGTGAAGGTCAAGCTCGGTCCGATCTCGCTGACCTACAAGGGCGAGGGAGTCTACGTCGAGCGCGACGACGCCGCACGGCGGGTCCTCATCTCCGCGACCGGCCGCGACTCCCGTGGGAACGGAACGGCCAAGGCCCAGGTCACCGGCACGGTCTCGGAGGCAGGCCCCGGACGCAGCGAGGTCCGGATGACGACCGACATGGCCGTCACCGGCAGGCCGGCCCAGTTCGGCCGCGGCGTGATCTCGGATGTCGCCGACAAGATGATCGGGCAGTTCGCGACGTGCCTCGCGACCACCCTCGCGCAGGACGACGCTCCCGCTGCACCCGGACCGGGCCCGGCGACCGCGCCGGCTTCTGGGATCTCCGCTCGTCCCGTACAGCCCGCATCCTCGGCGACATCGCAGGAAGCACTCGACGTCGGTGACCTGCTGTCGTCGATGGCTCCGGCCTGGATCCGGAGATGGGGTCCGGCCGTCGGCGTCGCAGTCCTCCTCGCACTCGTGGTGGGCCTGGCCCGCCGCCGCAGCTGACACGAACCGGCACGGACCGCTGGACGGATCTCCTCCAGAACATCGCCGGATCAACGGGCCGATGCCGGAAAGGCTCCGTGTACGGGAGTGGATCGAGGGAGCCGATGGCGAGCGGGGCGACGAGGTCGAGCACGCACTCCGGACGATCGAGGGCTGCGTACTCCCTCATGGCAGGTGTCTTGTTGCTGATGATGCTGGGTGGGACCATCCCGGCTCCGCTGTACGGGCTGTACCGGCAACAGATCGGTTTCGGCGAGTTGAAGATCACCATCGTGTTCGCCGCCTACGCCGGGGGGACGCTCCTCGCCCTGTTGTTCCTCGGCGGCATCAGTGACCACATCGGACGAAAGAAGGTTCTGGCCGGCACGGTCGTCGTGGCCGCTGCCAGTACGGTGGTGTTCCTCGTCGCATCCGCGGTGCCGCTCCTGATCGTGGCCCGGGTGCTGAGCGGTATCGCGGTCGGCCTCGCCACCGGAACCGCCACCGCCGCCATCGCCGAGCTCCATCCTCGCGGGGATCAAGATGCTGCCGCCGTCGTCGCGTCGGGCGCCAATCTGACCGGTCTGGGCCTGGGGCCGCTGCTGGCGGGTGCGCTCGCCCAGTACGTCCCGGGGCCCACGACGACCGTGTTCTGGGTCTATCTCGGCCTGCTGCTCCTGGCCGCCTGTGCGCTCGTGGTGGTACCGGAGACGGCCGTCGGGCGGGACGGGGTCGTCGTGCTCACACCGGACGTCGGGGTTCCCGCAGACCTGCGGTCGGTGATGGCCGGAGCCGCCCTCGGGATCTTCGCCGCGTTCACGCTCCTCGGTCTCTTCAGCAGCCTGACACCGACATTCCTGACAGACGGATTCGGGGTCCGGAATCTGGCGGTCGTCGGTGCGGTGTCGTTCCTGATCTTCGCTGCAGGTGCGATCGGCCAGGCGGTCTCTGCTCGGCTGCCCAGCAGGCGTTCGGCGGCGACGGGACTCGTGCTGCTGCTACTCGGCCTGGCCGCACTGGACTCCGCGCTCGTCATCACGGCGCTCTGGCTGTTCCTGCTGGCCACCGTCGCCAGCGGTGTCGCGATCGGCTTCATCTTCCGCGGCGGTCTGGCCGAGCTCAATCGCCTCGTTTCCGCCGACCGCCGCGCAGCCGTGGTCTCCGCCTTCTTCCTCGCCGGCTACCTGGGCATGTCGGTCCCGGTCGTCGTCATCGGCGTCGGCTCCGAGCTCACGGGCACGGTCACGAGCACGCTCCTCGTGTCCGCGCTGCTGGCGGTGGTCATCGTGGTGGCTCTCGGCGTGGTGCTGCGGACCTTCGGAGCGCGTACTCGACCGGTGCGTCCCCGCGCACCGTCGGACGGTCGGGCGTTCCCCGCTGACGACAGCGGGACCGAACCCTGAGCATCCAGGCTGCTGACCCGCCGACAGCCCTGACGAGAGACACGGCGCCACCGAGCGGGTAGTCGTCACGGGCGTCCGAAGGTGGCGACCCGGTCGACACGCAGCTCGAACAGAATGCGCTGTTCCTCGCGGCCGGGGTCGCGCAGCTCATAGCGTTCGACCCCGAGGTACTTGCGGGCCATCCTGTCGATGTGCGCGGTGAGGCGCGGGCCCTCGACCGGGTCGTCCTCCGGAATCTCGCGGGTGACCGTGGCCTTGATGCTCAGCCAGTGGTAGGGATTCTGCGGGTTCATGAGCAGGAAGGTGGCCTTCGGTATCGCGCGCAGCCAGTCGACTTTCCTGCGGTGCGAGGCCATGTTGAGCAGCACCGTGCCGCCCTCGTAGTCGAACCAGACCGGTGTCAGGTTGGGGAGCCCGTCCCTGCCGACGACCGCGATCGTCGCCGTGACGGGTTCGTCGAGGAGCTGCCGGTAGATCGGGTCGAGGTCGGCGAGGCTCTGTGCGGCCTCCCCGTTCCCGATCTGGAACTGACCGTCCTGGACGCCGTCGGCGACGTCGCGGAACTGAGACACGGCGAACGACATGCGGGCACTCCTCACTCTCTGGCCGGCTCCGTCGCCGACCCGTCGTGGTGACGACCGTAGGGAGCCGACCATGTGCGATACATGGGGTAAGGCACATGCCAAGCCGCCATGACTGTCTGGAACCACAGTGTCGCGGGCTCAGATCGCCGCCATGCTGGTGCCTGACGCACCGAGTCAGGCACGTCTGGTGGTGCAGCGTAGGGCTTGCTCTCGGGGCCGACGACCCGTCCGACGTCTGGGTCTCGGCGCTCGGTCCACGGCCGGGGAGCAATCGTCAAGACCTGTGGATGAAGATCTTTAGGCGGCTTCCGGTTGGTGGTGGTCGTCGGGTCGTTCGACGAGCTGGCCGCCGGTGAACGTGGCGCCGGCGCGGACGAGTGCCACCAGGTGCGGGCCGTTCACCGCGCGCCAGCGGTCCTGGGCAGCCTCGATCAGCTTGAACGCCATCGCCAGCCCGGCCGCCCGGGAGCCCGGCCCCTTCGTGATCTTCGTGCGGTGCCGGACGGTGGCGAAGGTGGACTCGATCGGGTTGGTGGTGCGCAGGTGCTGCCAGTGCTCGGCCGGGTAGTCGTAGAACTCCAGCAGCTCGTCGAGGTCATCGGTGATCTTGGAGACCGCCTTGGCGAACTTCGCCCCGTAGGTGGCCTCGAAGGCGCGGACGGCGTCGAGGGCGTAACGGCGGTCCTCGGCGTTCCAGATCTCGGCCAGCGCCTTCTTCGCCCCAGGGTGGGCGGAGCGCGGCATGGCGCCGAGCACGCCTGCGATCTTGTGAAACCAACACCTCTGCTCCCGCGTGGCCGGGAAGACCTCGCGCAGCGCGCCCCAGAACCCGAGCG
>NZ_FOUY01000089.1 GCF_900115005.1 Pseudonocardia ammonioxydans
CATGCGCGAGCTCACGGCCGTCCAGGCCGACGACCTCTACGAACTGATCACCGAACGCGCCGGCCGCTCGGTGATCATGACCAGCAACCGCACACCGATCGACTGGTATCCGCTGTTCCCGAACCCCGTGGTCGCCGAGTCCCTGCTCGACCGACTGATCAACAACAGCCACCAGCTGTTCATGAACGGAGCAAGCTACCGACCTCACCGACGCCCCGGGCGCGTCACGGACCAGGACACCACGACCACCGGATAGACTGCCCACCGAGGCTGGACCCGGGGGAATTACTTGAGCGCAGCCCGGGGGAATTGGCTGATCGTCCACACAGCAGGACCTTCGTCCAGCCGTCGATGCGCTTGTCGAACTGGTCGTAGGCCTGCGGGGCCTCGTTCAGTGAGAGCTCGTGGGAGACGATCAGCTCGGGTTGCGCGCGGCCGCGGATGATCAGGTCGCGCAGCTGGCGATTGTAGCGCTTGACCGGGCACTGCCCGTGGCCGAGCGCAATGTTTTTGTCGAATACCGACCCGTAGTCGAATCCGATCCGGCCTTCCTGCGCGCCCTCGGTGGCTGCGCCGGGATCTTGTGGGAGGTACACGCCGACCACGCCGATGCGGCCGGTGGACTGCACGACCTCGACGAGCTTGTCCATCACCAGCTCCGGGTGTTCCTGCCCGGTGGGGTCGTGTGCCTGGTAGCCGACGGCTTCGACACCGCAGTCCACACCGGTGCCGTCGGTGGCGTCGGTGATCACCTCGGTGGGATCGACCTCGGCGAAGTTCACCGCGGTGACGCCGTAGCGCTCGGCCAGCTCGAGCCGGTCGGGTTCCTTGTCGACGATGAACACCTGCGAGGCGCCACGGATCATCGCGCTGTGCGCGGCCATCAACCCCACCGGGCCCGCGCCGAACACCGCGACGGTGTCACCGGGGGTGACCCGGGCCAGCTCGGCACCGTGGTAGCCGGTGGGGAAGATGTCGGACAGCATCGTGAACGCGTTCTCGTGCTCGCGACCGGCGGGCAGCTTGAGCAGATTGAAGTCCGCCCACGGCACGCGCAGGTACTCGGCCTGACCGCCCCAGTACGGGCCCATCATCGGGTAGCCGTAGCCCGCGGTCGGGCGACCGGTCGGGTTCGCGCGCAGGCAGGCGTTTGTCCAGCCTGCCGTGCAGTTGCGGCAGGTGCCACAGGCGATGTTGAACGGCACCGAGACCCGGTCGCCCACGCTGATCCGGTCGACCCCGGGCCCGACGTCCTCGACCACACCCATGTTCTCGTGGCCGAGCACCATGCCCTGATCCAGGGGCGCACGGCCCTCGTACGGGTGCAGGTCGGAGCCGCAGATGTTCGAGGTGGTGATGCGCAGGATCGCATCGTTGGGCTGCTCGAGGGTCGGGTCGGGCACGTTCTCCACGGCGACGTTGAACGGTCCCTTGAACACCACGGCCTTCATCCTGACTCCCTGCGGATGCGACTGTGCGACCTTCTGCGGCTACCCGACGCTGCACAGCCCATGCGGCTGCAACCTCAACCGGCAAAAGGCACTGATCCACCGGAAGCGGCCGACCGCGCGATGCTGACACGCTCACGACGGTGCACAACTCGTGCCCGGCGGCTCCGGAGTCTGGTGCCGGCGCCGAAAATTTGCTCCTCCGAGCCCGAATAGGCCCCGGCGAGCCGGGTAGGGCTGATGTGGGGCCGATACGAGTTCGCTACGCGTGCGCGCCGCCTCGGGCGCGACACATCGTCGGATGAAGGAGTGCGATGACGATCAACCAAGAGACCGGTGAGGTGACCGGCACCGCGGACAAGGACTACAACCTGATCTGGTACGTCGAGGCGTGCCTGAGCAACGCCCTGCGGCTACAGACCTACATCAACGACGCCGAACGCGACGGCGACTCCGAACTGGTCGAGCTGTTCCAGCGCGCGCAAGCCGACAGCGGCAAAGGTGCCGAACAGGGCAAACAACTTCTCGCCCGCCGGCTCCAGCCGTAGCCGCCCCCACTCCGGTGACACAGCCTCCCGTTGCGTCGGCCACCGGCTCTGCACTGGTGAGTCTGCCGAGGTTTTTCATGATGAGAGATACTGCCGCGGTCGGGACGGGACCGCGCCTGACGCTGTTCATCGAGCAGCCGGCCGCGCAGCTGGCGGTCATCGCCAGCGGACTGGCCACGCTCGCGGGGCCCGTAGCAGGGCAAGTGCTGTGGCTGCTGGCCGCGGTGGCGGCGGTGCCGGCGGTGGTACGGGGACCCCGCGCCGAAGCAGACGACCCCGATGACGGGGCGCAGACGGCGGCGGGGGCGGCCTCGGCCTACCGCTGGGCCCGTTTCCGACACCACTGGCCGGACCCCGCAGCGACTGACAGTGAGGCAGTGACTTAATCCGTCCGGAGGGGGCATGATCGCGCTGCAGCTGCGCGGAATGGGCTGGGACGCCGCTCGGGGGCAGCCGCTGGTCCTGCTCGAAGAGCACGACCCGCTGGGGCGGGTACTGCCGATCTGGATCGCCGAGGCCGATGCCACCGCGCTGGAACAGGCCCACCAGGGCCTGTCAGCGATACGGCCCGGAACGCACGAGCTGATCGCCGCTGTGCTCGCCGCCTCCGGACGGCACCTGACCCGGATAGTTATCACGGCGCTCCACGCACACACCTACTACGCCGAGCTGGTGCTCGATGACTACACCCGCGTATCCGCACGTCCCAGCGATGCGTTGACCCTGGCGCTGCGGGCCGGTGCCGATATCGCCGCGAACGAATCGGTACTCGACGCCGCCGCCGTTCCCGCCGCCGCGGTCTTGGAAGGCACCGCAGCCGAACCCCTGACCGATCCGGGCGCCGAACTCGGGCCCGATCAGCAGGTCGACCTCGACCGGTTCCGGGAGTTCCTCACCTCGGCCACCCCGGAGGACTTCGACGTCGGCCCTGACGAGCCGTCCCAGTAGAAGGCCGAAATGCCGGAGTGGAGCGTGTCGCAGCTGGGAGCTGGCCTGCACAGCGCCGAGAACCACTCAGGCTGCAGGAGAAGGGCTGGGGCGGCCGACGCCGTTGTAGCCGAACACCAGCCGTCCGAGCGCCCTCAGCTGCTTGCTCAGTGTGAGGACCCGGGAGGTAGTGGTGTCGAAGTGGTCCCGCGCGGGTACGGCGAGGCCGACCCGAAGAACAGCAGTATCGGGAAGGCAGAACTTTCTCATGGGATTGATGGACAAGCTGCGCGACGTCTTCAACCGCCCGAGCCGGGCCCCGGAGACCTCGGGGCCCCGAGTCGTCGACGCGCCCGACGCCAGCAGCGCCCCGCCGCACGACGACCGGGACGGCAACCGGCGCACCGCCACTACCGACGAGCGCACCTCCGGCACCGATGCGCGCGCCCAGCGCGACGAATCGCGCTGACGACTCCTTGCCACCGGGTGTGCCACCCCCAGCCCACTGAGCCACGCGAGCGGCGGTCCAACGGCTCGCCCGGCTTCATCTACTGGATGGCTCGACGGGCGCAGCCGGCCGGCGTGACCGGCCAGGGCCGGGACAGCGTGGATGGAGATCATGACCGAAGCATCGGCCCGGCCCACCGCCCGGGCAACTCGACCCACGACCTGCACCACCACAGTCACCGTGTGCGGTGAGGCCGACGTGACCACCGCGCCTGTACTGACTACCGCGCTGCACACCACGGTCGTCACCCCCGCAGGCGGTCACGCCGCCGTCGATCGCACCGCGGTGTCGTTCCTCGCGGTGTGCGGGGTCGACGCACTGACCATGGCCCGTGACCACGGCGCGACGTCGGCCACCACAGCCACCCCGGACAGCGCGGTCGGGCGCACCCTCGCCCCTCTTGATCGGGACCATGCTCCCTGCTCAGGCGCCCGAGTGGGCGCAGAAGACCAGGCCCGGTCGCCACGGTCTCCAAAAGGACCATCATCACGGACCCGGTTGCACGAGCAGAGGACGCGCGCGTGAACGCCCAGGACGACGAACAGTTCGCGTCCTCACCGATCGGCCAGACGTGCCGCCGGCTGAGGGCCGAGTTCCCCGGCACCGACCCGAGCGAGATCTCCACCCTGGCCGAATACTGCCGGGCAGAACTGTCCGGCATCCCCGACGAGGCGGTCCCGGAACTGTTGGAGCGCCTCGTGCGGGCACGTCTGCTCGATACGACCGGTACCGAGCAGCCATGATCGAACACCAGTAGCTCGCCACGGTGTCCGGCCCGGGTCGCGACTGGGCCCGTAGCAGCGCGGGCGTGGAAGCTCGCATAGCTGGTCGTGCCGCCGCAGGGCCGGCTTCGGCGAGTCGGGCGGTCCTCCTCGCCCCGAACGGCCACAGCGGGTGACGATGCCATCGTGGCCTCACCTGGCGACGGGAATGTTCTGGGCGCCGCGGGGCGTTGTGTGGGGTGTCCGGACGGGAAGGCCCGTACGGAGGCAGGGGGGTGAACGGTCTCGACTCCGATCGCTGATCGAGGGGAAGCGTGCCGAGGAAGGCGACGATGTTCTCGTTAACCATGCGTCGCAAAAAAATAAGTGCCGACCACAGTCGCACTGCCCCGCAGAGCGCTTACGCGCTCGCTGCCTGATAACAGGTAGGGGCTGTCGGGCCGGAGGCGTCCCCGCTCCGGTTCCCGGCATCAGCTAGGGGACTCACCCTGCGGTTCGGCCGCGGAAGCGCAGGGAACATCCAACAGCGGCTGGGATCGTCACACCGGCTCGTTCGCGTGACCGGTGGATCCGAGCAGAGACAGAGCGAACTGCGCACGGAGAAGCCCTCGTGATCCGACGGAGGACCCGGGTTCGATTCCCGGCACCTCCACCACCACAGCGACGGCCCCGCCCGGCTCTTTCGGGACGGGGTCGTCAACCATGGTGCGCCCCGGCACAGGCAGGTGGGCGTGGAAGGACCCTTGCAAGCAGAGCCGGGCAGGGCGTCGTCGTCACCGTCACCGCGGGCGCAGCTCAGCCGTCGATCGGCAACGTCTTCCGTACGACGGCTTCATGCTCGGCAAGCAGGTTGAGCCCGGCATGCACGGTGCCCGGCGCGACACCGTGGTAGGCCTGGAGGAACCGCGACCGACGGGACTCGGGAGTGCCGTGGTCACGCTCGGCGAAAAGCAGGTACGCCTCCGCCACCTCGCGGCACGCACTGCGCGTTTCCTCGTGCTCGACCCGGGTCGCCAGCCAGGCGACGAACGCCGCGAGCCGCTCGGCGACCCGGGTCGGCGGCAGCTCCGGCCGTTGCGGGCTAGTGGTCATAGCAGATCCTCGACATCGTCGACTGTGACCGGCGCCATCTACCCGGTTACCGCGGGTTCCACGCCCGGACCGGACGGTTAAACACCAGGTATCCCGTCGTCGGCGGGGACCCTCGTCGCGCTCACACAGTCTCCACTGAGTGCACCCGCAGCCGCTTCACCGGTGAAGGCAGGCCGACTCGGAAGGCCAGGGCCAGCACAAGCTCCTCGGGGCGGATTGCGAGCTCGCCGACGCCGCGTCCGTTGCCACGCCAGACGCCCGCTACCTCGTGCCGCTCAGATCGGTTCCGCGTCGCCGCGCCGCACGCCCGGCTGAGGCGGGAACGAAGCCGTGGAACCAGGCAGCGCCGGCCGAGCATCGCTCGGATCAGGAGTCGGTGAGCCGCCGGAACACCGCAGCGGTGGCCACGCCAAAGGCCACATGGGGTACGAGGTCACGGATCCAGGAGTTGCCGGGCCAGCGGCGCGGATCGGTCACGCCCAAGGCGGTCATCGGCGCGGTCGAGGCCACGTTCGCGGCGAGACCGGCTCCGGCTCCGCGCGCCCACAGCGGCAGTCTGGCGAGGCGGGGCGCGATCAGCCCGTAGGCCATGCCGGTCCCCAGCCCTGCAGCAATCCCCAACAGTGCTCCCAGTCCGGAGCGTCGGTTGTCGGCGGCGAGGCTGTTCGGGCCGTCCTGCGACAGCGCGGAGGGGACGGCGTCTTCGAGCCGGCCGACGGTCTGCTCCGGGGTGGTACTGGCCGGTCGGGCCAGGACGGCCATGTCGAGGTAGGTCGTGGCGTTGAGTGCCGTGGTCCCCGCCGCTCCGGCGGCGACTCCGGCGATTGCCCGGTCAAGCATCCTCGTGCTGGTCATATCCGGGCGAGTTCCCGCCGTCCTGGCGGTCATGCGTCTGGGGTCGTGGCGGCGGAACGGCGATGCCTGCGGCCCCGAAGGCGGGCGTCTTACACGGTGTGCCGGTACGGGGAGGGGGTAGTCGAGGTGGCGTGGACACCTCGCTGACCTTCGTAGGGACGGCCACCACCCTGTTGCGGCTCGGTCGGTTCCGGCTGCTGACAGATCCGAACTTCCTGCACTGCGGCCAGCGTGCCCGGTTGGGGTGGGGGTTGTCGTCGCGGCGGCGTACCGAGCCCGCGGTCGGTATCGACGAGTTGCCACCGCTGGATGCGGTGCTGGTGTCGCACCTGCACGGCGACCACTTCGACAGGATCGCGCGTGACTGGCTCGACCACGGCCTGCCTGTAGTCACCACGCCGCACGCCCGCGACCGGCTGCGCCGGTGGGGTTTCCAAGCCGCGATCGGCCTGGCGACCTGGCAGAGCTGGGAGGTCGGCGACCACGTCGAGCGGGTCCGGGTCACCGCCGTGCCCGCCCGGCACGGGCCACGGGCGCTGCACCGGCTCCTGCCGCCGGTCCAGGGCAGCATCGTCGACCTGGAGCGGGAGGGCCAGCGGGCGCTGCGGATCTACATCACCGGTGACACGGTGCTGGTGCCCGAGCTGGCCGAGATCCGGGACCGGTTCGGCGAGATCGACCTGATGGTGGCCCACCTCGGTGGTACCCGGATCGGCGGCGTGCTCGTGACCCTCGACGCCCGGCAGGGCACCGATCTGGTCGAGCTGATCGGCCCGGGCCGGGTCGTGCCGGTCCACTATGACGACTACGACGTGTTCCGCTCGCCGCTGACACACTTCCTCGACCAGATGCGCGCCCGCGGTCTGGGCGAACGGATCCGTGTAGTGGCCCGCGGGGGCACCGTGGCGCTGCCCCCGTCGACCGGTCGCCGGCCCGGCAGCGCAACGGCCGACCACGTGTTCGGTAATGCACCGGGTAGCCCGTGGCACGGTCTTCCGCCGTGAGCAGGCGGGCTGGCCGGCTCTCGATCCGGGCGGTGGCGGAAGCCCGCGGCCGGCTCTGGGGCGATGGTCGCGTGCGGCGGACGGGCCTCGGGCAGTGCTGAGCTCCGGCCCGGCCGGCATGTCCGCAGGACGGACGGGTAACCGGCGGGCGTAGTTCACGACTGGAGGAGGACACGTGCAGGCAGTGGTGTGGCAGGCACCTGGTGAGATCGAGGTGGCGGAGGTAGCCGACCCGGTCCCGCGGGACCCCGGTGACGTGGTCGTGCGGCTCACGACGAGCGCGATCTGCGGGACGGACCTGCACATGATCCGGGGCACGATGCCGGGCCTGCGGCCGGGCATCGTGCTCGGGCACGAGGGCGTCGGCGTGGTCGAGGAGATCGGCAGCGCGGTACGCGCGTTCCGGCCCGGGGACCGGGTGGTGGTGCCGTCCACGCTGTGCTGCGGGCGGTGCAGTTACTGCCGGGCCGGGTACACCTCGCAGTGCGACGCGGCCAACCCGAACGGACCGCTGGCCGGCACCGCCCTGTTCGGCGGGCCGGAGGAAACCGGCGGGTTCGACGGGCTGCAGGCACAGTACGCACGGGTGCCGTGGGCGGACGCGAACCTAGTGCCGCTGCCCGACGCCGTGGACGACGACCAGGCGATCATGTTGTCGGACGTGTTCCCGACCGGCTACTTCGGTGCCAAGCTGGCCGAGGTCTCCCGCGGTGACTCGGTCGCGGTGTTCGGCTGCGGCCCGGTCGGCCAGCTGGCGATCGCGAGCGCACGACACCTCGGCGCGGCCCGGGTGTTCGCCGTCGATCGTGACGCCGCCCGGCTGGAGAAGGCCCGCCGCCAGCACGTCGAGCCCGTCGACGTGACCGTCGAGGACCCGGTCGATGCGCAGCGGGAACTGACCGGCGGGATCGGTCCCGACCGGGTCATCGACGCCGTCGGCGCCGACGCCTACGGTCCGCGCAGCGATGACGCCGGCGACCAGGAACGGCGCGCTGCCGAACTGGAGGAGGCCGCCGGCGGCGGAGCGACCGCCTGGAACGCCGGCGACGACCCGTCGCTGGCCGCGAGTTGGGCGGCCGAGGCAGTGGCCAAAGCCGGGACGATCGGTGTGATCGGGGTCTATCCACCCACGGCGCGCTCGTTCCCGATCGGCACCGTGCTGAACCGCAACCTGACCGTGAAGGCAGGTAACTGCCCACACCGGGCACTGATCCCGGAACTGATCGACATCGTCGCGGCCGGGACACTGGATCCCGGACGAGGAGTCACGGTCCGCGACGGGCTGGCCGACGCGGTCGAGGCGTATCGCACGTTCGACACCCACGAACCCGGCTGGGTCAAGGTCGCCATCGAGCCGGCCACGTAAAAGCAACCGAGGCCATTGCCTGGCCGGCCGCGGGCGAAACCCATCCTTCGCGAGGTCGCGCCTCGGCAGCGCGGCGGTGAGGTGGCTTCTCGCTACGCCAGCGCCGGGCCGATATCGACCGGACCGTGGTGGGTACGCCGTGACCGGCCTGGCCCAAGCTCGAGTCGAGGAGGTAGCGGTGTCCAGCGACCCCGACCGTCTCGGAACACCTCAAAGTGGTGAACGTCCGCGCTACCACGACGGGACTACTCGCCCCGGCGCGCAACCCCGGAACCAACGGCACGACCGGCACGGCCGAGCAGGAACTGAACGACGGGAAGTATCCCGGAACAACCCCGCCGCGGACAGGTACTGGTACCTGAAGATCTACCTCAATGATCAGCTGGCGCTCGGCGTGGTGTGGCGGCAGCTCGCCCGGCGCGCCCAGCGCAGCAATCGCGACACGCCGCTCGGCGACGCGCTCGCCCGGGTCGCCACCGGTATCGCCGAGGACGTGGAAACGTTTCGGTCCCTCATGCGGCAGGCCGGAATCCGGCCGAGCCGAATGAAACCCGGGGCCGCGGTCGCCGCTGAGCGGCTGGGCCGGCTCAAGCTCAACGGCCGCCTGGCCGACTACTCCCCGCTGAGCCGGTTCACCGAACTCGAGATGCTCACCATGGGCATCGAAGGCAAGAAGCAGCTGTGGACGACCCTGCGCGACCTCGCCGGACTCGCCACCCAGCTACCAGATGTCGACTTCGACCAACTAATCGAGCGAGCCGCAGCGCAGAAAGCCGAACTCGAGCCACACCGGGTACGCGCGGGCCGCGAGCTCTTCATCTCCAGGGGACTGTCTGGAAGATCGTGTGTGGGCGGTGATCGTCTGTGTCAGTTCAGGGCGATCCGGTCGCCGTAGAACAGTGTCAACGCGTTCAGTGCAGCCTTCCAGCCGGTGGTCCGGCCGGTCACGTTGGTCCGGTTCGCGATCGGGCTGCGGATGACCAGGTAGAGCACCTTCAGCGCGGCCTGGTCGTTCGGGAAGTGCCCCCGCCGACGAGTCGCTTGCCGGAACCGCGAGTTCAGCGACTCCACCGCGTTGGTGGTGTAGATGACCCGCCGAACCTCGGGCGGGAAGGCCAGGAACGGGGTGAACTCCTCCCAGGCGCCTCGCCAGAG
>NZ_FOUY01000055.1 GCF_900115005.1 Pseudonocardia ammonioxydans
ACCCATCGGGTGCGGTGAGAACCTGGACGTTCCCGCCGTGATGGCGGTGCTTACCCGACCACCACAGATCGACCCCAGCATTCGGCCCGAAAGCTCTGGATCGATCGGTCCGGATCAGGGTGCCGTCAAGATGGACGTGGGTGTGCCCGGCCGCCCGTGCGGCCAGCAGCGCACCGTGCAGCCCGGGCGCGGCGGCAGCCAGCACGTCAATCCCTTCGTGCAGGTAGCGGTAGGTCGTGGAACTCGAGAGCTGGTTGTCGATCGCGAGCTGGGCGACCCGGGTGGCATCGAGGAACCAGCGCAGCACCAGCACCGCTCGCCGGTAGCAGCCCAGCACACGACGCCCCCGGCGGGTGCCCCGTCGTGCACGTTCGCCGGCCAGCAGCTGGGATACGAACGCGGCGGTGGACTCCCCGATCGGTAGCACGGCGGTGTAGATGACAGGATCGGGCACGCGGGACCTCGGTGAGCTGGGCGATCTGTGGAAGGACCGCCTCTCTACCGAGGTCCCGCACCCCTACCTGGTCATCTTCGCTCCGTCGGCGTGTTGTCGCACTCTCCCTGAGCCCCGAGCCCGGCTACTGGGCAACACTCAATGAATTCTGCCCCCGAGACAGACGCGGTCTGTGCCCATCACCCGCAATCCGAGGTGCTCGGTCGACTGCTGTTCGCGATTCGTAGCAGCGTGCTGCGCACCTGCCAGCTGGACTACTGGCCCGCCATGTCGGGGGGCATCGTCTTGGAGTGGTTCGAGGGCCCGACTGCCAGCGAGGCGCGCGAAGCGCTGATGATCGACCTCGTCGACAGAGGCAGCGTGGAGCTTCGGACAGACGACCTCGTTCTCGAGCCGGATCGGTTCGAGCACTCCGGCGAGGATGTCGTGCACATGCGTGTCGACGACGTCCCCGTGGAGTTCCGGGCGCTGGACCCGGTCGGCTGGTCCGCCTTCGTGGAGAACAACCGTGCGGCGATGCGCCACATGATCCGCGAGATGGGGCAGGCCGGTGCGGCCTGACCCGGACAGGCCGCGCTACACGGCGACGGTGCGCCGCGACGGCGAGTTCTGGCTGATCCACATCCCGCAGCGCGATCTCTACACTCAGGCCCGCTTCGAGGGCGAGGTCGAGCTGATGGGCCGCGACGTCGTCGCGATCGAGGACGACGTCGCCCCGGATTCCTTCGACCTCGACGTCGTCTACGAGTAGGGACTGCTGCTGAGCCGGGCCTGCAGCGTCCTCCGCGTGCTCAGCGGCCCGCTCACCGCCCTCGGCCGCGCCGCGCACGGCACGGGGTAGTTCAGTCGTCGCGGTCGTCGTCGTGGCGCCCGGGTTCGACGAACGTGGGGTCGTTGTCGCGGGCCAGCGTGATCATCAGTTGACGCACGCCCTGCTGCTGCAGCGGGCTGAGCCGGCCGTAGAGCTGCTGGAGCTCGGCGCTGGCGGGGTCGCGCAGCATGATGATCGCGTTCTGGTACTGGCCGTCGACCTCGGGCGGGTCTTCGTCGTAGAAAAAGCTCAGCCCCATGCCGAAGAACTTGCCGATCCATTGCAGGTACGACGACTGCGGTCGCTCGCCGCGCTCTCCGGAGGTCAGTTTCTGGATGTAGACGTTGGTGATCTTGCCGCCGTTGGCGTTGATCCAGCGCGCCACATACGTGGCCGGGTAGGGGCGACCGTCGGCCTGCACGACGACGGTGAACAGGTAGTACACGCGCTGCGGGATGGTGCCGCGCCGGTAGCTGCTCAGCCGCTGCTGGATGAGCCGGTGCTGCTCGGCGCCGTCGATCCGGGGCGGCTGCGGGTCGGTGAAGTAGGAGGCGGGGACGCGGAAGAACTCGGCGACCTTGACTGCCTCGGGCGAATCGGGCCGCAGGTCCGTGACCGCCTTCCCCTTCCGCAGCGCGTTGAGGCGCTCGCGGGAGCTCCATCCGCCGGTGGCATTGATCCAGCGGACGACGTCGGAGACGGAGTATTCCTGGCCGTCGTCGTTGAGCACCGTGGCGAACAGGTTGTTCATCCGGTCGGCGAACTCGGCGTCGGCCACAGCGGATCCGCCGTCGGAATGCGCCGTGCTCTGTGCTGCCGGGCGACTGGATGCCACTCGCTTTGCCGATTCACTGCGCGCACCGTTCGCCGCCTGCGTGCTGTGTTCCTCGGCCATGGGCGGCGTTCCTTCGTTCGGCTGCTCCCCGTTCAGCGGCAAGCTCCCGGACTATGCCGGGGCGAGCGTGACGAAGCCTACTCGTCAGTCACCCTGCGCACTGCTACCAGGCCTGGGACTCCCGAAGCTCCGCCCAAGTGCAAGGTAGAGGCTGATGTGCCCTGGGCCACACTCTGACGGGTCGCCGCTCGTTGTGCCGACGTGCGTCGTGAGTGGGACCCAGAAGAGCTGATCACGTCCTGGACGCTGGTCGATGCCGACTGGCCGCACTACTCGCGGACCGACGCCGTCCCGGTCGACGGGGCCGTGCCCCGCCGGGTGGCGCTCGGCGGTGATCGACGAGCAAGGCCGGATGGAACGCATCCCGTACGAACTGTGCGTGCTCAAGGCGCTGCGCGAGGCCATCCGCCGCCGCGAGATCTGGGTCGTCGGGGCCAACCCGTGGCGCAACCCCGAACACGACCTGCCCGCCGACTTCGAGGACAACCGCGACGTGCACTACGCGGCGGCGCTACGCGCGCCGTTGGACGGCGCCGCGTTCGTCGCCGACCTCAAGGCCCGACTCGACGCGGCGTTGACCGGGTTCGACAGCGCCCTGGCCGACGGCACCACCGGCGGGGTACGGATCACCACTGGTCACGGCGACGGGTGGATCGCGGCGCCGGCGATGGACAAGGCCCCCGAGCCGGCGAACCTGGCTCCCCTCAAGGCCGAGGTCGCGCGCCGTTGGGGGTGATCGACCTGCCCGAGGTGCTCAAGAACCTCGATCACCTCACCGGGTTCACCGAGGAGCTGACCTCGGTGCTGTCCCGCGAGGAACTGCCGGCGCAGGTACTGCGGCGCAGGCTGCAAGCGTCCGGCCGCGGATCGAGTCGGTGGGTGCGCAGCAGGATCAGGCGGTCGAACAGATCGCGTAATTCGGTCCGGATCTTTCCCGGGCTGTTGTTCACCTGTCGGGCGCAGGAGACGGCGACCCCAGCAGCGGCGGGCGTTGCGTGCAGCCGTGATGTCCTTGATCCCGACGGTGCGACCTGCAGGCAGGAAACGCCCGGTGCACGGCTGTACGCCGGCGGCGACGGCGACCCTCCGTGTCAGACCTCTCGCGGCGTGTTCGTTCAGGCGGCCGTTGACAATCAGAGCCTCACGCGTAACTCCTTCTCGACACAGACGTTGGAGTATCAACACTGCTGTTCGAGGTAGCTGGCCCAGAGGTGCCGGTCGATCGACAGGCATGTCACTTCGTCAGGGAGGAGGCGCGCAGTGATACGGGAGCCGCTGCCCGCTAGACGTCTCGGGTCGGGTGCCGGGCATCGTTGGGGCTCTGCTCCGCGGCGCTGTTCGGTGGCCGCTGACCTGCCGACATCGTGTTCGTGGCCGACACGGGTCGGGTGTAGCCGATCCTGCCTGCCCGCGTCCGCGGCTGATCGCGTTTGGCTCCCTTCTCGGTCGAGGTCCCACGCCCCCATCGAATGTCTACAAGGAGGTACGGCTGATGGGCCGTCACAAGTCCGCGGTCGCCGAGCGGCCCCGGAGGAACACTGTTCTGACCACACATACCGTCGGCCGCCGCAGGTTCCTGACCTATCTCGTCGCAGCCCCGCTGCTCACCCTCGGGACGGAGGCCGTGATGCAGGCGACATCGTCGTCGACACCGGCCTCAGCGGCCGTCCCGTCCCCGCCGTCGCCCGAGGATGTCTTCGACATCGGTGAGGCCCTCAAACTGGCAGCGACCCCGACGATGCCGCTGGTGCAGCTCGAGGTCGGCGCCGATGGGATCGCGCGGCTGCAGATGCCCCGCACCGATATGGGCCAGGGCCTGCTCACCTCGTTCACGATGATCATCGCCGAGGAGCTCGACGTCCCCCTCGATCGGGTCGAGGTCACCCACGCCGACGCCCGCCCGGAGCTTCTCTTCAATCAGATCACCGCGGGGTCAGCGGCCATGCGGACCTTCTACGAGCCAATCCGTCAGATGGCCGCGATCGCCCGGGCCCGGATGGTCGCCGCCGCCGCAACCCGGTGGGACGTCGACGGGGCGTCGCTCGGCACCGACGCCGGCGCCGTGATCGGCCCCGGTAGCCTGACCGCCGACTTCGGCACGCTCTCCGCCGCAGCCGCCGCCCTCGACCTGGCCACCTCGTCGATCAGGCCGAAGGATCCCTCCGAATGGGAGCTCGTCGGCACACCGACGGGACGGGTCGACGCACGCGACATCATCACCGGCCAGAAGAAGTTCGTCATGGACCACATGGCGGGAACGGCCAAGCCGGCGCTAGTCCGCCGGCCGCCGACGATCAAGGGCGCGGTCGGCGAGGTACGCAATGCCGCGCAGGTCCGGGCGATGCCCGGGGTGGTCGGCGTGGTACCCATCCCGACCGGTGTCGCGGTCGTCGCGGACACCATCGAGCAGGCCCGCCAAGGCGTGAACGCGCTGGAGGTGGACTTCGGGCCGGGCCCGGTCGACGGTGAGAGCAACGCGACCATCCTCGAGGGGATCAAGCAGCACGTGCAGCCGTTCGCCGTGCCCCCGCTCGGGGCGGCAACGGTCGAGGCCGAGTTCGACTGGGCGCCCGCCTGTCACGCGCCGTTGGAGACCGAGTGCGCTGTCGCCGACGTCCGCGCCGACCGGGCAGAGATCTGGGCCGGGTTCCAGGCCCCGATCGTGGCCCAGCAGGAGATCGCCCTGATGCTCGGCCTTCCCCAAGACGCGGTCACCGCGCACGTCGTCGCGCCCGGCGGCGCGTTCGGTCGCAAGTGCTTTTTCGAACCGGCCACCGAAGCCGCCCAGGTCTCGCAAGCGCTAGGGATGCCGGTCCGGCTGATGTGGCACCGCACCGACGACATGCGACACGGCCGGCAACGCCCGCAGAACTACCACCGAATTCGGGCGACCGTCGTGGGCGGGCAAGTCGTGGCCTACGAGCAGCGCGTCTCCGCGGTTGCGTTGGAGGTCGCGCCCGGGTTCGGCGAGATCCTCACCGACGTCGCGACCTCGCTCCCGCCCCGCGCGAAGAACACGGTCGGCGAGAAGGCCTACAGCCAGACATTGTTTCTGCTGATGGTGTCCTCGCCCTACAACCTCGGCGTCTACGACCGCACGCTGGCCGAGATCGGCAACGGCATCCCCACCTCGGCCTATCGCAGCGTGCACTGCCCGACGACTCGCACCTGCGAGGAGATCGTCCTCGACGAGGTCGCGGCGCTGCTCGACAAGGACCCCCTCGAGTACCGCAAGGAATGCGCCAAGGACGCCGCCGCCGCGGCCGTCCTGGACGAGGTGGCCCGCCTGTCGGGCTGGGGGCGATCGATGCCGGAAGGTTTCGCCCAGGGCGTCGGCTTCCACAAGGAGAGCAAGACGCTGACCGCCTGCGTGGTCGAGCTCGACGGCCGTGATCCGCAGGACCCGCGGGTGACGAAGGTGACGATGGTCGTCGACGCCGGGACCGTGATCAATCCCAGCGGTCTGGAAGCCCAGATGGAGGGCTGCATCGCCGAGGCGATCTCGCTGACGCTCACCGCCGGCCTGCACATCGAGAACGGGCTCCCACTGGAGGGCAGCTACAGCAACTACGACTGGCTGCGGATGCGGCACTACCCGAAGGACTCGACGGTGCACATCATGCCCTCGACCAACGAGGACATTGGCGGCATCGGCGAGGTCGGCATCACCGCCGCCTCCGGTGCGATCGCCAACGCCTACGCCACCGCGACCGGCATCAAACCCCGCAGCTTCCCGATCGTGTTCCCGGTCGACTTCGAGCCGTTCGCCCCCGGCGCCCTGCCCGCCCCCAACCTGATCTGAGAGGACCTGCGATGCCCAGCTACACCATCGAGGTGAACGGAAAGAACTTGACCGTCGATGCCCCCGAGGACATGCCGCTGCTGTGGGTGCTGCGGGACATGCTCGGCATCACCGGGCCGAAGTACGGCTGCGGGATCAACGTCTGCAAGGCCTGCACGAGCCTACTCGACGGTGAGGCCGTACGCCCCTGCTCGGTGAAGGTCTCCACCGCCGCAGGCCGGAAGGTCACCACAATCGAGGGCCTCGCCGACGGCGAGAAGCTGCACCCCGTGCAACAGGCATGGCTAGAACAGGACGTGCCGCAGTGCGGCTACTGCCAACCCGGCCAGATCATGAACGCGGTCGCGCTCCTGTCGAGGTCGTCCGATCCCTCCGACGAGGAGATCGACGCGATCGAGAACGTCTGCCGCTGCGGCACCTACCCGCGCATCCGAGCGGCGATCAAGCGCGCCGCCGAACTGCAATCGGACTGAGAAAGCCGATTGCCTCGCGGTCCGGGTCGCGCCTGACCCTTCGTCCGGCGCGGCCCGTGGGGTCGGCCCGGTGCGCACGGCCGATCCCCTTATGAGTGGCGTCCGCTGTGGGCCGCCCGAACCGCTGGCCAGCAAGCCCCGAAACCGCCGAAGACCTCTGCACACATCATCGAAGAGCGTTCCTCGGAAAAACAGTAAGCAGGCTCATCAAGGGTGGTTCGCTCGGCTCCCCCAAGGGCCGCCCGGCTATCGGGCCGCGGCCGTCGCGGCCGTCGACTCAGTGCCGGCGGTGTCCCGGGCCCGCAGCAGGTTCCGCGCCAGGGCGATGTAGTCCTGCACGACCTCCTCGCGGTCGAGCCTGCCATCGGGCGCGTACCACTCGCGGATGCCGTTGAGCATGTCGAGCAGCGCCATCGTGGCGATCCCCGCATCCCGCACGTCCAGTTCCCCGGTCGCGCGGCCCTCCTCCACGAGCGCGAGCACCGCGTCGTGGTAGCGGGCCTGCAGAGCGATCCCCTCCTCCTGCTCGTCGACCGACAACGCGTAGCGGATCGGGTTGCCGACCAGCAGTTCGGGGCGGCGATCGTCGCTCATCTCGATGTGGATCCGGATGACCTCGTCCAACCGGTCCGTCACGGTCCGGTCCCCGTCAGCGAGCACCGGCAGAGTCGCCGCATTGAAGTCGACCATGAACCCGACGACGATCGAGCGCAGGACTTCCTGCTTGTTCGTGAAGTGGTGATACATCGTCGACGACGAGATCTCGACGGCATCGGCGATGTCTCGGATAGACGTTGCCGCATAGCCCCGCTCGTAGAACAGCTCGCTCGCGCGGGCGAGGATCTGCCCGCGCAGCACCGGGCCCTGGTCCAGCGACTTCTTCCGCGCCATCACACCTCGGGTTTCTGTCGCCACGGTCGGGGCGGGCTCATGGTAGCGCCTCAGCACGGACCCGATCATTTGATCGGCATCTTGACCGTCGTGGGCGCCGCCCCTAAAGTAAGTGTCGATCGATCGATCGACACTGTTCTCGACTTCGCGTCTCACAGCTCCGTCCGCGCCGATGACGAGGTGGTCCCCCATGAGCGCGCTTCCGAGCGAGGTCGGCACCGCCGTCCAGCACCTTGAGGCCGACACCGTTCCCCGGATGGTGGTCGAGCTGGCCGAGCGCTACGGCAGTGCCGAGGCCGTGGTCGACGGCCCTGTCCGGCTGGGTTTCGACGATCTCCTCGCGCGCTCGGTCACGGCGGCGCAGGCCCTGCTTGCCGCGGGTGTCGGCCCGGGCGCCCGGGTGGCGATGCTGTTGCCCAACGGGTGGCGCTATGGCGCGATCTACCTGGGCACCCAGCTCGCCGGCGGCGTCGCGGTGCTGGTGAACACGCGCCTGGCCGGGCCTGAGATCGCGCACATCCTCACCGACAGCGGATCGGACGTCCTGGTCACGACGGCCGAGCTGGCCGCCCGCCTGGACACGGAACACCGGCCGCGAGTGGTGGTGGCGACCGAGGACCTCGTGGCCACCGCGAGTCCCTCCCTCGGGATGGACCTACCCGGGCTCGAGCGCGACGCGTCGGACATCGCCCAACTGCTCTACACGTCGGGGACGACCGGCAAACCCAAGGGGGCCATGCAGACCCACGCGAATCTGATGTTCAACGCCGGCACCGTCCGCAGGCTGCTGGGCGCCGCACCCCGGGAGAGCACGCTGATCGCCGCGCCGATGTTCCACGCAATCGGCATCGTGTCCCAGTGGGTCGGGTTCCTCTCCGGCGGTGCCCGCTGCGTCCTCGTCCCCACCTTCGAGCCTCGATCAGTCGTTCGGCTCTTGGCCCGGGAGCGGGTCACGGTGTTCGCGGGGGTCGCGTCGATGCTGCAGCTCATCCTTCTCAAGGCCCGCGACGAGGCAGCCGATCTGTCGGGGTTGCGCTCGTTCGTGATGGGCGGCTCACCGGTCCCCGCGTCGCTGGACACCGAGGTCGCACGCCAGATGCCCTGGCTGAAGTTGGCCAACGTCTGGGGCCTCACCGAGGCTACCTCGATCACCACCTACACCGAGGGCGCCGAGTACCGTGCCCGCCCTTGGAGCGCGGGGACGGCGGTCGCGGGGGTGGAGGTCGCGGTATCCACCGGCGGCGGGCCGCCTGGCGCCCCGGCCGACACCGTCGGCGAGCTGTGCGTGCGCGGGCCGTCGGTGTGCCCGGGCTACTGGGCGAACGCGGAGGCCACCGCCGCCGTGATTGCAGACGGCTGGCTGCACACCGGTGACGTGGGCAGCATCGACGCCGACGGTCACGTCCGGGTACTCGACCGGCTCAAGGACATGGTGATCCGCGGCGGGGAGAACGTCTACAGCCTCGAGGTCGAGAACGTCCTGGGGACTCATCCGTCCGTCGCCGAGGTTGCCGTAATCGGCCTCCCCGACCAGGTCCTCGGTGAGCGGGTGTGCGCGGTCGTCATCCCCTCGCCCGGCGCAGAGCCCGACGCCGAGGCCCTTCGGGTCCACGCCGCCGGCTCGCTCGCCGACTACAAGGTCCCGACCGAGGTCCGGTTCGTCGCCGAGCTGCCGCGCAACGCGGCGGGCAAGGTGCTCAAGCGCGTACTGGCTGGCCGGGAAGGCATGACCGTCCCCCGTCCCGGGAGATGACGCCCCTAGGCACTGACACACCCGGAACCCGCCCATCCGCCGGACCGCTCCCTCACCGACCCCCGCACGACCCGACACTCAACGAAGAGGAGCCTGCTCGTGAGCAGATTCGAGGATGAAAGCTTCCTGACGACCTGGATCGAAGCGGTGAACGCCGACCCGGCGTTCACCGAAGCCACCCGCTGGTTCGATGGCTCGATCCTTCTCGACGACGACGGCGCGCAGGCCTGGCTCAAGGTCTACGACGGCGCGGTCATCGACCGCAAGCCGTTCATGCCGCCGTTCGGCTACACATTCAAGATCAGTGCCCCGCGCTGGGCTTGGAACGAGCTGCCCACCGGCACGAAGTTCACCGACCTGCTGCTCGGCGGCAAGCGCCGCTACTCCGGCCCTGAGGACCTCACCGGCACCCCGAACCTCGTCCCCGGTGCGTTCGTGATCGAGGGCGACACGATGTCGGCCTACCGCATCATCCAGGCCATTTACCTCATGACCGACCACTACAGCGCCGCCGCGCGCAGCTCGGAGCGTGCCGCATGAAAAGCACAGAGGACATCGTCGGCCGGTACGTCCGGGTCAACGGAGCCCGCACCCACTACGACGAGCTGGGCGATAGCGGCACCCCACTGGTCCTGATCCACACCCTGTACGCCTGCTCCATGGAGTGGACACGGATCATGCCGCACCTTGCAGCGCAGGGCTTCCACTGCGTCGCGCCGGACCTGCCGGGCAACTCCCGGTCCTACCCGCCGAACTGGACGCCGCTGACCTCGTCACGCGAGTACGGCGACTTCCTGTCCGACTTCATCACCGCCGTGTTCGGCGACCGCAAGGTCGTCGTCGCAGGCACGTCGATCGGCGGGAACCTCACCATCGATCTGGCCGTCCGCCACCCTGATCAGCTACTCGCCGCCGTCGCGATGGAGGGTGGTGTCTGGACGCCCACCGTCATGAGCCTGCAGCCCTTCATGAACCCGGCCTCGCTGCCCAGCTGGCCGGAGTGGATGGAGCGCTGCGCCATGGAGTCGCTCGGCCCGAACGTCGACGAGGAGATCCGCCAGGAACTGGTCTGGCAACACCGGTTCACCGGCCACCGGTCCGGGATGCCGCAGACCAACGTATGGACCGAGCACGACCTGCGTGACGTCGCCGGGCCGGTCGACGTCCCACTGCTGGTGCTCCATGGCGAGGCCGACTTCTATATGCCGGAGGAGATCGTCAAGCTCACCCAGCGCACGATTCCGAACTGCGAGGTCCGCAAGCTCGACGGGATCGGGCACTACCCGATGGTCGAGGACCCCGAGGGCATCTCGGCGATCATCACCGAGCACGTGAACAAGCACGTGCCCGGACGCGCCTGACCCGATCATCGCTGCCGACAGACCGAGACGCCGTAATCTGACCACGATCACGAGCTGTACGCACCACGTGTCCGCCCAGCGCACGGCCCCTGGCTGGGCGGACACCCCACGGCCCAGGCGATACTTGTAGTCGACAAGCGCCGAGAACCGCCGCACCGGCGACATCCTGTCGATCAATCGATCGCGCTGAGTCGCTGAAGCTTGTTGATCGTTCGGTGGTTGCACTGATTCGGTCGAGTGCCGGACACATGGTGGGCCGACGAGGCGGTGGCCGATGTTGGCGGCCGGGTCCGGTGACGACTGGTCTTCGGCCTGGCTCACGGCAGCTGCTTGGCGAGCATTGGGCGGCTCGGGGCAGCGCACAATGCGTCGAGGCGGCCGCCGGCTTCTTGAATGCTGACGAGGCCCGATCTTGAACTGGCCCGGCAACCCACCTCGGAAGCTGCTCAAGCGTCAGCAGACCAGCTCCCCCTCGGGCTGGTGGCTACGCGACATCCCGCGAGACATACACGACACCAACAGAGGAACCTGATGACATTCGCCGCTGAGCAGGAGACCGGCGAGTCGCGGGGCGCCATCCGAATCCACCCGGTCGACGAGGTCGAAGTGCTGATCGTCGGCTCGGGGTTCAGCGGACTCGGCCTGGCCGCCCGCCTCGAGCAGGCAGGCATCCGCTCGTACCGCATCCTAGAAGCCGCCGACGACCTCGGCGGCACCTGGAGGGACAACACCTACCCCGGCTGCGGCTGCGACATCCCGTCGCCCCTGTACTCGTTCTCCTTCGACCAGAAACCGGACTGGTCGCGGCTGTTCGCCAGCCAGCCCGAGATCCTCGACTACCTGCGCGAGGTCGCCCGCCGGCGCGGTCTGACCGAACACATCCGGTTCGGCCAGACCGTCGACAAGGCCCGCTGGCACGACGACGACGCCCGCTGGGAGGTGATCACGGCCGACGGCAGCCGGCACCGTGCCCGATTCCTCGTGTCCGCGGTCGGCCCGCTGCACCACCCCTCCTACCCGGACCTGACGGGGATCGAGAACTTCGAGGGCCCCGTCTTCCACTCGGCGACCTGGCGCCACGACGTCGACCTGACCGGCAAGCGAGTCGCGGTGATCGGGACGGGGGCAAGCGCCATTCAGTTCGTCCCGGCCGTCGTCGACCAGGTCGAGAAGCTGACCGTCTTCCAGCGGACGCCGCCGTGGATCGTGCCGAAGGCCGATCGCCCATTCACCGACCGGCACCGGACGCTGGCCCGCCTGTTCCCCCCGTACCGCTGGTGGGTGCGCTGGCGCTTGTTCTGGCTCCACGAGAACCGAGCCGCCGGCTTCGTCACCGACCCCGCCGCGATGCAGAAGACCGAGGACCTCGCCCGCGACCTGATTCGCCGTCAGGTCCCGGATCCCGAGCTGCGCGCCAAGGTCACCCCCGACTACGCCGTGGGCTGCAAACGGCTGCTGATCTCCAAGGACTGGTACCCGGCGATCGGCCGACCCAACGTGGAGATCCGCACCGGCGGCGTCCGGGAAGTCCAGCCCGGCAGTGTGGTCGGCGACGACGGAACCAAGACCGCGGCCGACGTGCTGATCTTCGGCACCGGCTTCGACGCGCAGAACACGATCCGGATCGACATCGAGGGCCGCGACGGGCTACGGCTCGCCGACGCGTGGAGCGCCGGCAACCAGGCCTACCTCGGCACCACCGTCGCCGGATTTCCGAACCTGTTCCTCATGGTCGGCCCAAACACCGGCCTCGGCCACAACTCACAGATCTTCATGATCGAGTCGCAGGCCCGCTACATCGTCGAACTGCTGCAGCGGCTGCGGCGGCGCGGCGCCCGCACCGTCGAGGTCCGCCCGACCGTGCAGGAGTCGTTCAACCGGTGGCTCGACCGCCGCATGGACGCCACGGTGTGGCAGAACGGCGGCTGCCGCAGCTGGTACCAGGACCCACGATCCGGGCGCAACACCGTCCTCTGGCCGGACACCTCGATCGCATTCTGGCGACGGACCCGGCGGCCTCGGCTATCGGACTACCTGCGGGACGGGACGTGAACGCCGTCCGGCCTGAGCAACGGCTGGCGCGAGACACTGGCCTCGGCTTTCACTTCGACCATCTCCGGGTGTGCTGGTCGCCGACTGTGTCGATATTGACCGAATCCTGCGCACCGACCTGAGCGGCGCCCTCCTCGTCGACCGGCCGGCCGACCGTCTCGTGATCACGGAGCCCTCGCTGCCTTTTCATCGAGCGGTGCGAGCTTGCGCAACACCGGTTCGGGCTCTCCCCCGCTGAGCGTTCTGAGGCGCCTCCGATCGGCTGGTCGCCCGTCGAGTCTGTCGGCTTTGAGATGGGGGACGTAGGGCTGCGAGGTGCCCGTTCGCGCTCTTGACGGACCGGCCCGGCAGCCGAGGCGGGAGGCGGCCGCGGGGAGCCCGGCCGCCTCCGTCGGGCCGGCAGGACCGCCTCCGGGAGCCAGCGCCGCCGGCCCATCTGCGGTGACGTCGTGCTAGCCCTGGGACTCAAGGCAGGTCATACACCCATGGGGAGATCACGGCGGCGGCTGCGTCTCGGTTCCCGTCACCGATTGGCCTGCCGTAGTGGTCGGCGGCGATTGTGTCCACATGTTTGTCGGTGCTGGCGATGCTGTCGACGATGGCCTGGAAGTCGCTGGGGAACACACAGTTGTCGGCGGTGTAGGTGATCAGCAGGGTGGGCAGGGTCATGTCCGGGCCCGCCTTCGCGACAGTGGCGTTCGAGGACAGCGCCGACCAGGTCGAGAGCCACGCGTCCGGTGTGGTGAGGCGGCCGAACCCGACGATGCCGTAGTTGGTGGTCTCGGGGTTCGGCCCGTAAACCGACCCGTAGCCGCGGTCGGACTTATCCAGGCTCAGGTCCATCGCCCGCAGGTCGGCGTCGGTCCGCCAGACGGTGATCAGGCGCGCGGTGCCGGCGCGGTGCCGGTCGGTGGTGGTGCCCTCGCCCGCTTTGACCTTCTGTCGGGCCGCAAGCGCCTCGGCGACGTGCTCGCGCGCTATGGCGTCGATCCGGGCGACTCGCGCGAGCTGTGCGGCCCGGTACCGCTCGACGAACTCGGGCGGGTAGCTGGAGCTCTGCGGGGCGGGTCGGTGACCGTTGTGCTCGGCAAACGGATCCAGGGCGGGGTCGACGGAGAACGGGTCGTTCTCGTCGGTGACCGAGGGGTCGATACAGCGGCCGAGCAGGGCGCCCTGGCCGGGGTGTGGGGCGAGGTAGGCCACGGCGTCCAGCTCGGGCAGCGTGGCTCTGTCCAGCGAGCTCGGCCGTCCGGCCGGGGTGCGCGTGACGCGGTCTGCGGGGGCCTTCTGGGACTGCTGCACGTAGTAGGTGAGCAGCCCGCCGCCGCCGGAGTTTCCGAGGCCCACCGTGCGCCGGAAGCCGACCGAGTGCAGCCATTCGAGGCCGGCGCCGAGGTCGAGCAGGGCTTGCTCATGGACGAGCCGCAGGTCGTTGCCCGCGTCTCGGGCCTGTTGGGCATACACGGCGTGCCCGGCTTCCAACAGGGCCGGGATCAGGTAGTGGCGGGAGAAGTCCACCCGTGGGTGCATGAGCACGACGACGGTCGTGTCCCGGGGTGCGCGGCCTGCCGGGGTGTAGAGCGTGCCCTTCGCGGCGTTGCCGTCGATGGTGACACTGGTCTGCAGGTGGATCCCGGTCCCGGCAGGCAGGATCGCCGGGTACCAGTCGACGTTCAATCCCGGGTTCTTGGCCATCTCAGGCACCCACCTTCGCGTCGCGGGCCAGCAGCCGCCCGGCCCCGGTCAGGTCGATCGGGAGCCCGAGTCGGTCCAGTAGGGTGAACGCCCCGGCCGTCGCCGCCGACAGCACGGGCAGGCCGAACTCGTCCTCGGCCGCCTGGACCAGTGGCAGGGACGGCATCTGCACGCACGCGGAGATCACCAGCGCATCGACGTCGGAGAGATCGAGCGAGCGCGCGGCGGCGAGGACCTGGTCTCCAGGGATGCAGCCGACCTGGGCGTTGTCGCCGACCTCCAGGGCTCGCCAGTCGGTGACGGTGATCCCCTCGGCCTCGAGGTAGGCGACGACCAGCTCGGCGACCGGGCGCAGGTAGGGCATCACCAGGGCGACCCGGCGGGCGCTGGTCGAGCGCAGCGCGTGCACGAGCGCGCCGGCACTCGAGGTGATCTGTGGTGTCAGGTCCCGGCGCGCGAGCTGGGCCTCGACGGCCGATTCGGTGCGCGCGTGCTCGCCGACGCCGTCGGTGTGCCCCTGGGCCATGAGGGCGACCAGGCAGGCGTAGAGGATCGCGTCGACGCCGGCGTCGCCGACTTCGTCGACGCAGCGAGCGCGCTGCGCGTTCATCGCCCGCAGTTCGTCCGGGGAGACGGTGTGCATCCGCATGCGGGTGGAGTGGAAGGAGAACGTGGCGTCGTGATGCCGCCGCAGCAGGGCGGGCAGCTCCGTCTCGACGGTGACGTTCGAGCTGGGAACGACCAGCCCGATGCGGTGGTGTGGGCGCGCGGGGCCGTCGGCCGCCGCACGCGAGCTGGTGGGCACGTCGGTCATCGTCTGTCCTGTCCTCGGGCAGCCCGTCCTGAGGCTGCGCCATAGCGTTGTTGTGGTCGTTGTCAGAGCCCCCTTCGCACCGCGAGCGTGAGGGAGCGCTTCAAGCGCCACCTCAAGTCCGTGGCACCCACCGGTCGACCGAGCTCTCGCGGGATCGACCGGGACCTCGCCGAACGTGGCTTCCGCCCGCGGCGCGAGACAGCCGGCCTACACGGACTGCCAGACCCGCGGGTCGGCGGGGTCGCGCCGCCGCCGACCCGCGCGGGGTGACTCAGTCGAGCGGGCCGAAGGTGCCTTGGTAGCCGCCGTCGAGGTCGATCACGACGCTCTTGGTCAGGGTGTAGTGGTTCAGCACCTCGTCGGAGAACTCGCGGCCGAACCCGGACTGCTTGTAGCCGCCGATGGGCATGTTGCCGACAAAGTTGTAGTACTTGTTCACCCAGATCGTGCCGGTTTCCAGCGCCCGGGCAAGGCGGTGCGCGCGGCCGAGGTCACGAGTCCAGAGTCCGCCGCCGAGGCCGTAGACGGAATCGTTGGCCAGCGCCAGCATCTCGTCCTCGTCAGACCAGGTCTGAATTGTCGAGACCGGCCCGAAGATCTCTTCTTGGGCGATCCGCATGGAGTTGTCGACATCGGTGAAGATCGTCGGCTCCACGAAGAGCCCGCCCTCCAGGCCGGCGACGGATGCTGCGTGCCCGCCGGTGAGGATCGACGCGCCTTCCTGCGGGCCCAGCTCCAGGTAGCCCATGACCTTGTCCATCTGCATCTTCGAGGCCTGGGCGCCGAGCTGGGTGTCCTCCGCGGTGGGATCGCCGATCTTCACCCGGGACAGGAAGCGCTGTAGGTGCTCGACGAACTCGTCGCGCACGGTGCGGTGCACCAGGACGCGGCTGCCCGCCAGGCACACTTCTCCCTTGTTGAGGATCATCGACATGGCGGCGCCCTCGGCCGCGGCGGCGATGTCGGCGTCCTCGCAGACGATGCTCGCGGACTTGCCGCCCAGCTCCATGGTCTGCGGAATGATGTTGACCGACGCGTACTCGATCAGCTTGCGGGCGGTCGGGCGGGAACCGGTGAACGCGACCTTGCGGACCCGAGGATCGGTCACCAGTGCCTCACCGAGGTCGGGCCCGTACCCGGTCACGACGTTCACCACGCCGGGCGGGAGCAGGTCGGCCATGCGGTTGAAGAACTCGAGCACCGACAGGCAGACGATCTCCGAGGGTTTCAGGACGATCGTGTTGCCGGCCGCCAGGGCGGGCGCGACCTTCGCCGCCATCATGATCATCGGGACGTTCCACGGGATGATCTGGGCCACGACGCCCATGGCCTCACGGTGGATGATCCCCACGCCGTCCGGGGTGTTCAGCGACTCACCGTGCAGGCGCCATGGTGCGCCGGCGAAGATCTCGAACTGCTCGATGGCCATCGGCAGGTCGAAGTGCCGGGCCTCCATGATCGGCTTGCCGTTGTTGAGGGTCTCGAGCTGCGCATAGTGCTCGAGGTCGGTCCGCATCCGGCGGGCCATCTCGTAGAGGATCGCCTGCCGCTCGCCTGGTGTGGTCTGCGACCACGCCGGGAAGGCCCGGGCGGCGGCGTCGACGGCCTTCGTGGCGTCCTCGGCGTTGCCGGCCTGGATCCGGGAGAGGATCTCGCCGGTCGCGGGGTTGCGCAGGTCGATGGTCTTCCCGGAGCGTCCGGGACACCACTGCCCCCCGACCAAGTGGCCGTACTCCGGGGCGAACATGCGCTGATGGACGGGCCCTTCCGGGCCGGCCTGGGCATCGTCGGTGATGGTCACGATGGAACCTCTCTGTCGGAGGGTGGCGTTGTTAGAAGGTGACGACCGGCTTGAGGGCGACGCCCCGTTCGGCGTCGGTGATCGCGGTGTTGATGTCGTCGAACGGGTAGGTGGTCACCAGTTCGTCGAGCGGGAACCGCCCGGCCTGATAGAGCCGGACCAGGCAGGGGATGAACTCCTGCGGCGCGGCGTCGCCCTCCAGGACCAGGGACAGCCGCGGCGAGGACGCGGTGAGCAGCGCCCCGACGTCGAGCTTCGCTGCGTCGCCTGGGGCGGGCGCACCGACCAGCACGCCGTGACCGCGCACGGCCAGGCTGTTGGCCATCTGGGTGAACACCGCCGACACCCCGGCGGCGTCGAGCGCGTACTCGACCCCCTTCCCGCCGGTGATCTCCCGGATCATCTGCTCGGCGTCCTGGTCCGCGGCGTTGACCACGTGCGTGGCACCGAGCTCGAGTGCCTTGTCGAGCCTGCTCGGCACCACGTCGACGGCGATGATGGTCGTGCAACCGGCCACGACCGCGGCGAGCAGGCCCGAGATCCCGACCGCGCCGGCGCCGAATACGGCGAAGCTCGACGCGGGTTGTGGATCGAGCGTGTTCAGCACCGCGCCGGCGCCGGTCATGACCCCGCACCCGAGTGGGCCGAGCAGGTGCAGCGGCAGCTCGGCGGGCACCGCCACCAGCAGGCGTTCGTCGATGTTCGCGTGGGTCGCGAACGTCGACTGCCCGAAGAACCACCCGGTGATCGGGGCCCCGTCCAGGCTGACCGGGCTGGTGCCGTCGGGGCGCACGCCGCCGAAGTTGCGGGCCCCGAACTCCTCGCAGTAGCTGGGCAGCCCCGCCGCGCACCTCGCGCACCGGCCGCAGTGGTTGAAGCCCGCGGTGACGTGGTCGCCGACTCGCAGGCGGGTGACCCCCGGGCCGACCTCCTCGACGACACCGGCGCCCTCGTGGCCGAGCACCGCGGGCAGCGGGACCGGGTAGACCTGGTCGCGGGCAATGACGTCGGCGTGGCAGACACCGGTGCCGACCAGCCTGACCCGCACCTCCCCGGGTAGCAGCTCGGCGAGCTGCACGGTCCGGATCTCCAGGGGCCCTCCGGCCTCGATCGCGACAGCGGCAGTGATGTCCATTCCTGGCCGCTCCTCTCCGAGCTGGCGTCGACAAGTCGACGGGATCTGCCCCCGGCGGCCGGTTTGCTGCCGCACCCGCGGGGGTCTCACGGGACCTAGCGGTGGACGAGCCGAAGCGCGTTCTTGTCGTGCTGGACGATCCGCGCGTCCTGCAGGCCGGCGACCGCCGAGTACCAGACGGCGTGCCGGCATCCGGTGGCCCTGCGGTCGATGACGATCTGCTGCGCGGTGCTGGTGTGTCCGGCACCGACGGCCTCGCCCGGGTCGGGGGCCGGCCGGTCGTGGTCGTCGAGCGCGATCCGGAAGTACGGCCCGACCTTGTCGACCTGCAGCACGGCGTCCTGCTCGGCGACTCGCACGACGCCCTCGTTCTCCGGGACGTCGAGCACGAACAGCGCGCTCACCGCGGCACCGCCCCGGTGCCGGAGGGCGCCTGCTGCGCGGCGTCCCAGTCCGCGGCGCGCTCGACGATGAGCTCGGCCTTGCGGGTCAGCAGCTTGTCCAGCGATGGCTCGGGGCCCGACGCGACCTCGCACAGGGCGTCGATGGTGAGGGCGGCGTCGAGATCCTCCTGTGGTGTCACCGGGCGGAGCGCACGGGTGATCTCGATCATGTAGCCGTTCGGGTCGTGGGTGTAGATCGACTCGATGGTCTCGTGCATGACCTGCATCTCGCAGGGCCACGCGCTGTCGTCGAGGCGGCGGCGGTACTCGAGCAGGTCCTCTTCGGAGTCGACGTGGATCGCCAGGTGCCGCGAGTTCGCGAAGAACTCGGGGGTCCCCTCCGGGAGCCGCGCCCAGGCGTCCCCCCGCGCGGCCGGGTCACCGACCGGCTCGTGGCCGAAGTAGTAGAAGAACGCGATCCGGTCGTCGTTGCCGATGTCGAAGAAGAAGTGGATGAAGTCCGGGTGCTCGGCCGGCCCCCACCCTGCCGCGCAGATCGAGTGCACGACGGGGAACTTCAGCGTGTCCCGGTAGAACCGGACGGTCGCGGCCGGGTCGAAGGTGGGGAAGGCGGCGTGGTCCACGCCCTGCACCCGGTGCTCCTCGTGGACGCCGCGGTCGGCGGGATCGGTGGTCATCAGTGAACCCTCCTTGTCGGGATGGCGGTACGGATGGGTAGTTGGATCCCGGTCATGGGGCGTGTTCGACGGACCCGTCCTCGGGCGGCAGCGGGCACACCAGGTCCGCCCGGGCGGCGGCGACGCCGGCGGCCAGGTCGTCGGTGAATTCCGCCGGGCCGTCGACGACGACCAGCCCGCCGGTCTCCGCGCGCAGCCGCTCGCCCACGTCGAGGCGGGTCAGCAGGCTCCCGCGGTCGGTCGGGCCGGTCAGCCAGAAGCCCTGCCAGCCGGCCGGGACGAGATCGCCGAGCCGCGTGATCAGGGCATCGCCCGGCGCGCTCCACGGATCGGTGAGCGACACCTCGACCCGCGCGAGGTCGGCGCCCGCGGGTGGTGCGGCGACATCTGCGGGTGCCGGTGTGGACAGCTGGTCCCGATCAGATGCCCGCAGCACCCGGCGCGGCCACGCCCGGTCGGCGTGCTTCGCCGGTTGCCCTAGGACCCAGTCGACGACATGCTCGACCGGGACGTGGGCCGGGTCGAGGTCGGCGAACTGGCCGAGCCCGCGGCGCACGATCTCCGGGTTGGTGCCGGCGAAACGCTGCAGTCCGACGTTCCCGGCCCGGGTCATGTAGGCGAGCATGAGCTGGTCGACCGGGAGCGAGGTACGCCGCGGGAAGGAGTCCCACCACAGCCGGCTGCGCCGGGCCAGCTCCTGCAGACGCTCCACCTGCGGGCGGCGGTCGCGCTCGTAGCGGGCGAGCGCGGTCGGCAGGTCATCGGCCGCGGCGACCGCGTCCCGCAGGGCGATCGCGTCCTCCATCGCCAGCTTCGTGCCCGAGCCCACCGAGTAGTGCGCGGTGTGCGCCGCGTCCCCGAGCAGGACGGCATTCCCCCGCGTCCAGCGCTCACAGTGGACGGTGCGGAAGCGCAGCCACCGCGTGCGGTTGCCGATCAGCTGGTGGCCGTGCAGGTGCTCGGCGAACGCCTCCTGCAGGTACGCCAGCGCGGCCGTGTCCGACTCGTCCGGCGGGGTGGCCTCGGTGCTGGCCTCGAATCCGGCGGCCCGCCAGGTCGCCTCGTCGGTCTCGATCAGGAACGTGCTGCGGTCGGCGGCGTAGGGGTAGGCGTGGGTGACGAACGTCCCGTGCTCGGTGGTCACCGGGGCGAAGATCGCGGTCTCCAGCGCGAAGTCGGCGCCGGCCCACAGATACAGGCCGTCGGCGACCTCGACCTGGGCCCCGAAGTCCTCGGCGTGGTCGGCGCGGGTCTGGCTGCTCACCCCGTCGGCGGCGATCACCAGGTCCGCATCGATGTCGGCGAGCGTGCGCCGCTCCCCGTGGTGCAGCTCGACGCCTGCACTCTCAGCGTGCCGGCTCAGCACCGCTAACAGCTCCGGGCGGGCGATGCCGATCAGCGCGCCGTTGTGCACCCGGGCCGCCTGGTCGCCGACGATCATCCGCATGTCGTGCGGGCGGCCGGCGGCGATGATGTCCGCCTGGGTCACCGGGTCGGCGGCCTCGAGGTTGCGCTGGGTGCGGCCGGCGACCGCTACGCCGAATCCGAACGTGCGCTCCGGGACGCTCTGCTCGTAGACCCGGACCCGGGCCCCGGGGTGCGCGAGCTTGAGCAGGCGCGCGGCGTACAGGCCGCCCGGCCCGCCGCCGAGCACGGCGATGCTGTCGAGCCTCATGACCGGACGACCTCTTTCTCGATCTTGTTCTCGATGTCGGCGCGCAAGTCCTTCTTCGACACCTTCCCGACGTTGGTCAGCGGGAAGGCCTCGACGATCTCGATCCGCTCCGGGAGCTTGAACTTCGCCAACCCGCGGCCGATCAGAAACTCGCCCATCGACCCCACCGTGGGGTGCTCCGCCCCATCGGTGAGGACGAGATAGGCGCAGATGCGCTCACCCAGCACCGGGTCCGGCATCGCGACCAGCGCCGCGTTGCGGACGTCGGGGTGGCTGGCGAGCAGCTCCTCGACCTCCTCGGCGTGGATCTTCTCGGCGCCGCGGTTGATGACGTCTTTGATCCGGCCGTCGATCGCGTAGTAGTCGCGGCCCTCGACGACGTGCCGGGTGACCAGGTCGCCGGTGCGGTAGAAGCCGTCCGAGGTGAACGCCGAAATGTTGTGCTGTGGGGCCCGGTAGTAGCCGGTGATCGTGTACGGCCCGCGGCAGGCGAGCTCGCCGAGCGTGCCGGGGGGCACCTCGGTCTCGTCGGCGACGTCGAGGACCCGGACCTCGTCGGCGGGCGAGATCGGCGTCCCCACAGTGTTGCGGCGGACCCATTCGGGGGCCTCCGGCGGGGTGTAGAGGAACATCCCCTCGGCCATCCCGAACATCTGCTGGGTGGGGATCCGCAGGTCCCGCTCGAGCCGTTCCAGCAGCTCGGCGCTCGGCCGCTGCCCGCCGAGGCAGAACCGTTCGATACTGCTCAGGTCCGTGCTCGCGGCGGCCTCGTGCTCCAGCATCCGGATCGCGACCGCCGGGGGCACCACCGGCAGCACGGTGACCCGCTCGGTGGCCACCAGCTCCAGCAGCGGGCCCGGGTCCGCCCCCGGGGCCACCACGCACGTGCCCCCGACAAGATGCGCGGGCTGCAGCGCGGCCACGATGCCCGCGTTGTGCATGATCGGCAACGGGTGCATCACGACCGAGTCCGGCCTCAGTCCGAGCGCCTCGGCCCACACCCGTGCGTTGTAGAGGTATTCCTCGTGCCGGCGCGGAGCGATCTTCGGCAGGCCGGTGGTCCCGCCGGAGAGCTGGAAGGCGACCGGGTCGTCGGCCGCGATCCGGACCTCGGCCAGCGCGCTCCGGTGCCCGGCCCGGCCGCCCGCGGCGAGGACCTCGTCGTACGAGGTCGCCCCAGCGGGCGCGCGGCCGCGGACCACGATCAGCGTGTCCAGCGCGTCGATGCCCGCCAGGAGCTCGGCGCCGAGCCCGACCAGGTCTCGGTTGCGGAAGTCGGCCTGCACCAGGTGACCGCGGGCACCGGTGTGCTGGGCCAGCTGCCCGATCTCCCGCTCGCCGTGCTGGGGCAGGGTGCAGACCGGCACGATCCCGGCCTTCACGCACCCGTAGTAGGCGACCACAGTCTCCAGCACGTTCCCGAGCTGGAACATCACCCGGTCGCCCGGTTCCAGCTCGGTCGCCGCCAGCAGCCCCGCGCCGAAGTCCTCGCTCAGCTCGTCCAGCTCGCGGTGGGTCAGCCGGCCGTCGGCGGTGACCAGTGCGGCCCGGACAGGATGCGATCGGGCCGCCGACCGCAGTGCGTCCCCGAGGGTCTCGCCGGTCCAGAGGCCGTCGCGCCGGTAGCGCACGGCCCGCTCGGGCGGCACGAGCGGGATGGGGTCGATGTCGAGTGTCACAACAGCTCCAGGGTACTCGAGAGTCGAAGTATCAACAGAGATGTCACAGCGGTGGCGGCGCGATGACCACACCAATGTGGTGACGAGAGTGGGGGCCGCCGACTCAGGCCGGGCCGGGACTGTCCCCGGTCGGACCGTCGGTCGTGTCACCCAGCGCGGACGACATGGCGCTCTCGAGGTGCGCGATGTCCTCCTGGAGAAGGGCGAGCGCGGCCCACGGGCCGGGCCTGACCTGGCGGTCGTCACCCCGGCGCACCCCGGTCATCGCCATGTCGACCAGGACGTCGGCGATCGAGTCCGCATCGGCGTCGGTGCCGGCGCGATACCACCAGGCGACCCAGTTCGCCATGCCGAGCATGCCGAGCGCCACGGTCCGAGCCGGAAGGGGGCGGAACTTCCCGGCCTCGATCGCGTCACTGATCAGGCCCGTGAGCAGCTCCAGGACGCGCCGCCGGGCCTGGCGATGCATCTCGGCGATCTCGGTCGGGAGGTCCGGCTCGCTGCGGTCGAGGAGTCGGAAGCGCCGGGTGTTGCGGGCGTTGTTGACCACGATCTGCCGCAGCGCCTCCTCGACCCGCTCGTCCTCGGCGAGATCGTCCCTGGCCGTGGCCTGTTCGAGGATCTCGACGACGCGCTCCAGCACGTCCCGGACGAGGGCCGCGAGGATCTCCTCCTTGTTGCTGACGTAGTGGTAGAGGGCCGGGCGGCTGACTCCCATCGCGTCCGCGATGTCCTGGAATGAGGTGTTGGCGAACCCTTGGGTGGCGAACAGGCGGGCCGAGTGCTCGAGCAGCTCGTTGGACACGAGCCGCCGGCGGTTGTGCTGCCGCGCCATCGATGCCTCGCCAAGGTCGCCCGCCGTGCCGTCGGGGCCATCCTGCCCGACAGCGTCCAGTGGGAGTCCACGCAGGAGCCAGGTGTCGGTCACGTCATACCCCCGGCTCACGACCCGCGGACTCAACCGCCGCGGCACCGGGCTCCGGAGCGTTCGACGGCCGCGGGACGAGGGCGCAGGCGATCGCCCCGAGCACGGCCACAAGGGCGAAGACGCCGACATTCCAACCCAGCCCCAGCCCGGCCCCGATCAGGGCGCCGCCGATGACCGGGCCGGCCACGGCGCCGAGCCGGCCGATCCCGCTGCTCAGGCCGAGGGCGGTGGCCCGGCGAACCGCCGGATAATGCGCGGCGACGTAGCCGTAGACCACGATCTGGTTGCCGGTCGTGGCCGCGCCCGCGACAAAGACCAGCAGGTACAGCAGCCCGACCGGCAGCGGAACGGCGATCAAGCCCAGCGACACGACCGCCAGGGCGAACAACGTCGTCGCGACCCAGCGACTGCCGTAGCGATCGGCCAGCGCAGACCCTGCGAGGCCACCCGCGATCGCACCGACGTTGAGCACCAACAGGAAGGCGAGCGCGGAACCCAGCGCATACCCCGCCCCGCGCATGAGCTGCGGCAGCCACGTGTTCAAGCCGAACACGAGCAGAAACCCGCAGAAGTTCGCGACCACAAACAGCAGGGTCGCGATCGCCGTCCTGCCCCTCAGCAGCCCGGCGAGCTCGCCCGGGCCGGAACCGCGGGGGACGCCGCGTTCGCGGCGGACGTAGCGTGGCGACTCGGGCAGAAGCCAGATGGCCAGCGGCACGAGAGTGACCAGCGGGAGCGCGCCGATCGCGAACAGGGTCCGGAATCCGGCGGGCTCCAACAACACGATCGCCAGGACCGCGGCCAGGACACCACCGACCGGGAACCCGCACAGCATCAGCCCATTGATCACCTGCCGGCGAGCCACCGGCGCCACCTCGACAACCAACGCGATCGCAGTCGGCGGGATGCCACCGAACCCCAAGCCGGCGAGGAACCGGAACAGGCCCAGCGACCACGGGTTCGGGGCCAGCGCGACCAGCAACATCATCACGGAGAACCAAGCCAGCGAGATGATGAACAGCCTGCGCCGGCCGAGCAGGTCAGTCAGGGCCCCCGAGGCGATGGCGCCGAGAAACATACCCAGCAGGGCGTAACTACCGATCGCCCCGGCCTGGGCCGGGGTGAGCCCCCACGGCTCGTAGTCGAGCAGAGCAGGAACCACCGAGCCGTAGACGATCAAATCGTATCCGTCGAACACGATCGCCCCGAACCCGAGGGCGACGGCCGCGACGGCCGAACGGGGATGGACCGACGTCGTCGTCATCGGCAACCTCCTGGAATCGGCCCGCATGACAGCAGGCACGCAAGGACGGTAGGGCTACCGAACAGCACTGTCAATGTTTCGACAAAGATGTTCGATCGACTGCGGATGCGAGGCTCAGCTGGCCGCGCGTTGCGCCGACCGTCGGCTGGCACCTACAGGAAACGCACATAAGGCACAGCCGACTTTCGTGGACCGACCCTGCCTACCTTGCACTTGGGCGGAACTTCGGGAGTCTCGGACCTACCAGCCGTACACCTTGATCACCCTCTTCAGACGCCCTACATCTGCGCCGTTACAGTTGATACTGAGCGTATATTTCTACAATCGCTATATAGTACAATTCGCGCGCTGACGGCCGTCTCAACGCTCGCCTCCGTGCTCGGGGAGGCGAGCTCACAGCACGGCGGCTGACGTGCGGAGGTGAGACGTGGTGGTGATCGGCCGGCGTACGCGTGCGGCACCCCCGGCGCTACCCCCGTGGTGGGGCGCGGACGAGGCACCCCCTCGCCCCCGACAGCGCCCCCCTGCCTCATCAGGCCCACCTCCTGCCGTGGCCGGTGCCGAGGCTGCTGCGCCGGACCCGGCTGAGCGGGGCGACGAGGTCGCCTACGTCGACAGCTCCGAGCAGGCCGAGCCCTACGTCGACTACGAGCCCGAGTTCCACGATCCGGGCTACGGGGACGGTGACTACTTCCCCGACGAGCAGCGGCCGGTCAACGGCGCCACGGCTCTCTACCGGGAGGGTCCGACGCAGCCGACGATGACCCCGGAGGACTACTACTCCGAGCTGACGGTGACGTTCCCGGCGCCGCAGCAGGGCAGAGACGCGGCGTCGGAGATTCCGCAGAGCCCGCTGCCGTCCGGGCGTTGGGTCACCCAGGACAGCACGGACCAGGACCTCTATCTGCCCTCCGGGCGGGCCAGCGACGACGCCCGCGCCGCGCGCACCACGGTCGACCGCCCGGTCGAGGCGCTGCGCCCGGTCGGGGTCGACGAGGCTCGCCAGCTCGCGGAGTGCTTCGCACTGGACTACCTGTCCTGCGACGAGGACGACCCGGATCGACGCCGGCTGGCCCTCGAGCCCTACCTCGCGCGACGCTCGGACGCGTTGCTAGGCTGGCCCGGCGACAAGCCGGGCAAGGGCCGGTGGCGAGCCGTGCAGGCCCGCGCCGGGGAGGTCCTGCCCTACAGCCACGGCATCACCGTCGATGTGAAGGTGCTCGTCGAGGTGTTCGAGCGGATCTCCGCGCCGGAACCGGACGCCGACGCCGACGCCGACGCCGACAGTGCCGCAGACGTCGAGGACCACGACGCCGAGCACGACACCGACGCCGAGCACGACACCGACGGCGACGACTCCCCGGCCGGGCCCTCGCCACCCCGACCGGAGCTGCCCTTGGGCGCGCGCTGGTCGGCCGTTCCCGCGGCGAGCGCCCCGGGATGGAGACAGGTGATGAGCATCTGGCAGCGCCTGGGGATCCCGGTTCGCCGCCACGACCTCGGCCATCTGGTCGTCGAGCTGTTCGCCCTGCCTCCCGCCGACAGCGGCTGACCGCCGTGCCCCGCCGTCCTCACCTCCTGCCCGGCCCCTCGTTCACGACTGGGAACTCCTCATGACCAACGCATCGGCCCCCGAGCCCTCCTCGACCACCCCGACGCCGTCGCTGCAGCGCACCTGGGAGGCCCCGGTCTTCAGCGACACGACCGCGAAC
>NZ_FOUY01000093.1 GCF_900115005.1 Pseudonocardia ammonioxydans
GGACCCCACGTCTTCCGCAGCAGCTACCCGGATTGCCCGTTATGGGCGTGTCGTTGCGCCGGCCCCGCCGATCTTGTTGAGATCACTTCATTGGTCATCGGTGGTTCTTCCGGTGCTGTTCTCGCTCGTGACGAGCGGCGGCGAGGAGTTCGTAAGGCGTCGGCTCGGGCAGGCGACGGCCGTTGGTCCATGAGTGGGCGATGCCGGATGCGGCGTCGGGGAGCGGTGCGACGGGCGGGACCAGGAGGGTGCTGTCCGGGGTGTGGAGCGCGAGCTCGCATCCGCCGACCGCAGCGTGCAGGCGGCGGACGACGCCGGGCCGGAAGCGATCGTGCCAGTCCCCGATGCGTGACCAGGAGCCGGCGGACTCATCGAATGCCGAGGCGTACGCGCCATGGAGCCACCACAGCTCCTCGACGACGGCTGGGTGCCAGAGCCAGCAGGACGGGAGCTCGGCGTCCGGATACCAGAGGTAGACCGCCTCGACCCAGGACATGAGGTTCTGCAACCCGCCCGTGGCGACGTCCAGGTCGGAGACGCCCAGCCAGCCACCCACCGGGCGGCCGCCCTCGCCCGCAGCGGGATCCGAAGCGCCCGCTGACGGGTGGGAACGGGCGAGAGTGGTGACGTCGGCGGCGAGTTGGCGAACAAGGGTCTCGAGCTCGCCCACCCGCCGTTGGGAGCGTTCGAGCGCCCGGGCGAGCGCCTGCAGCGTCGGCGCGTCCGTCATGTCCGTCGCTCCGAGATCGAGACGACGTTGTCGGCGTCGACCACTGGGGGCGCAGGCCGGTCGCGACGAGTCGAGTGCGCGTCGTGCACCCGACGAGCGAGGCCGGCGAACCGATCCGGCCACCGCGAGGCGAGCGCGTCGGGCAAGCCTTCCATCACGGCGTCCCACCGGGCTCGAAACCGCAGGCTTCGCCGGTCGGCGCGTTGGGCCCGCGCGTGGGCGCGGACGTCTCGGCGCCGCCACGCCATTCGGACGTGGCCGACCACGGGTGGGATGCCCCGCCGGAACACGACGGCCGTCCCCGCGGGAAGGTTCGCGATCTGCGACGGCGCCAGCACCGGGACCCTGCGGACCGTTCGCGAGTAGGCGCGACCGTGCATGTCGGTCGTCGTGACCGGCTCGTCGCGCTCGCCGGCAAGGGTCGACCAGAACGCTAGGTCGTCACGGTCGCGGGTGCCGCCGAAGACCATGACGGACGCGGCGTTGTTGAGGATGATCGCCCCGCCGGTCTCACCCCAGCGGGCAATCACCTGGGCTCGCGACTGGAACGCAGCAATGATCGTGACGCCTCGGCCGCCCATGTCCGCCGTCCACGACTGCAGGGGCACCGGCGAGATCAGCGCGGCCTCGTCGAGGGCCAGTGTGAGCGGCGGATCGAGCCGTCCGCTCGGACGAGTCGCCGCGAGCCGACGAGCTTCGCGGGCGACGTATCCGGTCAGGGCGCAGACCAGCGGCGCCGCCTGGGTCTCCTCCGCACCGAGCAGGTATACCGTCGCGCTCGAATCCAGCAGGTTCGCGACGACGAAGGGGTGGGCACCGCTCGCTGCGGTCGAGGCCGCGGGCGAGGTCAACCAGCCCAGTGCGGGCATGATCGTCGAGGTGATCGAGGTCCGGGTGCGATCGTTTGTCGCGATGAACTGGGTCGCGTCCTGGACGAGCTCCGGTGACGGCGAGGAGCGCAGCAGGGAGGTCACCTCGCGTTGCGCGCCGTCCGGATCGGCGACCCATCGGAGGACTTCGCGCATGGTGAGACCCTCCCCCAGCGCCGCGGCATGCATGAGTGCCGCCAGGACCCGGCGGGCCTGGGCGTCCCAGAACTCGCGATCGTGTCCCGCGCCGACGCCGGCACCAAGGAGATCCCCCGCCCGCTCCGCCGCCGTGACGGGGTCCGCGCACCCGGTCAACGGGTCGAACGTGATCGTCGACGGGTGGCCGCCAAGACCCACGGCATTGAACACGTACACCGGTCCCCGCCTCGCGCGGAGTGGGCCGGTCAGCTCCAGCAGATCGGTGCGGGTCGAGGTCACCAACAGCGCGCCTTGCGCATCGAGCACCCGCCCCGCCAGCCAACCGGTCTTGCCGGTGCGGGGTCCGCCGAATATCAGGGTGACGTCCTCGACGGAGGACCAGACCAGCTGGATCCCGACCCTGCACAGCTCGATGCCGACGTCGACGGCCTTGATCGCTCCTCTGACCGACCGCGGCAATGCCGTGAGCTCGGGACGCACCGACGACGCTTTGCGGCGGACGGCCGATCCTGACGCGACCCGCGCAATGTCCACGGAGGACGCGACTCCGGACTTCCGCCGCGACCGCGCCCCCCATCGTGTTACCCGAGATGCCGTCCGGCTGCGCAGATGCCACGCCGTGCCGCCCGCAAGCAGGGCTGGCACGGTTAACCACCAACCCAGGTGACCGACCAAGCGCCACAGCACCAGCACCCCGAAGAGCGCCAGCGCTCCGCCCAGCCACCGCGCACCGCGGCGCCAGGCAAGCGCCGCACCGACAACGGCAGCGACCAACAGCACCATCGTCATCACGCCCCCTCCCCCGCGCCGGTGTGCCGCGATGCGGCGAGCAGCTGCCTGGCCTCGTGCTCGCTGACGCCCAACTCCTTGGCCAACCGACGTCGTCCGATGCCTTCGGCGATCAGCTCCGAAGCCCTGTCGCTCGACGTCGGCGGGGCGGGCGGCGCCGTGTCCCACCAACTCGTGGGCCCGTCGTCGTCGAGCTCCGGAACCACCGACTCCTCGTCGACCACAACCGGTATCCGACCGAGCAGGACGGCGAGATGGACGACGGCTCCGAGGACCGCAGGCGCGATCCCGGACACTGCAACCACCACCCACCACGGCGGTTGCAGGCCATAGGCCTCGAGCGCGTGGCCGAACGCATTGGCGACGACCGACAACGCCAGCAGGCTGAGGGCAAGAGCGCGGGCAAAACGCCGCGCCACGTCGCCGGCCCAGACACCGAGCCACACGATCGATCCGCCCGCGGCGCCGGCGTCGACGACGACCGGCAGCAGCCATGCGATCCGGGAGTCGAAGCCGCACTGACGCGCCAGGTCGCGCAGCGAGGAGAAGGACAACACCGCGGCGGCTGCGGCGACGACGCCGAGGATCGCCAGCAGCCAGGTTCGCATCGTCATGGCTGACGTCCCCGGTGCAGGCGGACGCACTCCTTCGCGTGGCCGGACTCGTTGTCGGACACGTACGCCTCGTAGGGCCCGGAGTCGACCACCCGGCCTCGGCAGCTCGCGCAGGTCCAGCGTGCGGTCGGCCGCCAGATGGGACGTTGCCGCTGCACCGCCTGCCCCTCGACGACCACCTCGAAGGCCATCTGGGCCGGGTCCCCGTGGTCCTCGCCGAGACCGAGCGCCGCGGCGATGTCGTGCCACGACCGTCCGGCGGCGCGCGCCTGCACTGTGTGGTTGTAGAGCTCCGCCCGGCCGACCGACTGTACGAAGGCCGCCGCCCGTACCCCGGCCAACGGATCGTCGAGTTGCCGCGCAGCGAGCACCCCGGGACCGGCTGAAACCTCGACGACGGTCGCGCCGAAGACGTCGCACGCAATCCGCCGGATGTCGGTGGACTGCCGGTAGCGGGCAAGTCGCGCGGCCTCCTCGCCGTTCACGCCGGTCTCCTGCCCTGATCGGCCACTCTGGTCACCCCATCCGATCCCTCCCCGTTCAGGACGGGCGTCGCCGCGCCGTCCACCGTGCTCACGAACTGCTCCACCGCGCCCGGGACGCCCTGCCCCAGTGGGGTGGCCACGAAGAGCGCGAGAGCGATGAGCGAGAAGACGACCGCGCCCGCGGGCACCCGCGCCTTCGCACAGATGAACGCCCCGAGCAGCGCCAGGAAGATGGCCACTCCGATGCCGGTCGCCATGACCGATCGCTCCTTCCGAGGTGTGCACCCGTGTCATGCCGGCCGTCGTGCGGCGCGGGGAACGGCGAAACCGTCGTCGCGGAGGGACCGAGCGAGAGCTCCCCGCTCCCGGGCGGTCATTCCGCCCCAGATTCCATGCGACTCGCCGCGCCGAATCGCCGTCGCCAGGCACTCGTCCCGGACCGAGCACGACCGGCAGATCGCCTTGACCCGCCCCGCTGACTCGCGCTCCTCGGGGAAGAACAGGTCGGCGTCGACCTCGCGGCAGCTCGCATACGACTCCCAGTCCGGATCGACCTGTCCTCCGAACAGGGCTGCGTAGACCTCAGCCCCGCTCATCGGGCCCGCCTCCTGCGGCGGCGGCCGTCCACTCGGCGACGTCGACGAGTCGGCGGCCCTCGACCGCAGCCTCGGTCAGCGCTTCGAGAGCCTTAACGGGAACGACGATCCGTCCGCGGATGCGAAGGGCAGGGAACTCGCCCGCCTGGATCGCCCGGTAGACCGTCATCTCCGACGCGCCGAGCATCTGTGCCGTCGCCGCGACGCTGTAGAACGCCGGTACGGCCGTCTGTGCGCCGCCCTGCTGATTCCTCATCGGGTCTCCTCCCGATCGCGTGCATCAACTATATGCACATAGTGTTCTTGTAGTACAAGGCTGGATGACACGCCTGTGGATGACTGCCGGCCCGTAGGGCACGGGTCGCCGGGCACAATGCCAATGCCGACATGAGGAGGGCGGGTGGCCAGGACACCGAAGTACCAGCAGGTCGCCGACGACCTCCGTCGCAAGATCCAGGACGGGACCTACGGGATCGGCGAGCTACTGCCCTCGACCTCCGCGTTGATAACCAGCTACTGCGTGTCCGTGACCGTCGCGCGGGCCGCGATCAAGCAATTGCAGAACGACGGCGTCGCCGAGGGGCAGCCCGGCAAGGGCGTCTATGTCACCGCTGAACCACGACCCGTCGCGCCCTCTGCCGAACTCGTCGAGATCACTCGCCGGATCGATGCCCTGCGGGAGGCCCTCGACTCGGCGATGTCCGAGTTGGACGCGCGAGTGTCGAAGCTGGAGTCGCGCCGACACTGACAGCGAAACCCAGCCCCTCGATCCCCTCGCCAATCCGCCGCGTCCGCTCTTCGTCCACGCCTTCCACTCTGACTTCGACGAAACGGCCACGGCAGGGCACACAAGGAGGCACACTCGGACGCCAGGGCACGAAGGGGGTTCAGTGGCGGGGAACGAGCAGCTCAGGGCATTGCTGTTCGAAGCAGGCTTCCTGGATCGTGATGGTCAGATCGGACGCAAACGGTTCGCAAGGGCCGTCACGGACGCAGCCGTCGCCCGCGGGCTCCGCCGGACGTTCACGCACACCTACGTCGGCCGCTGGCTCAACGGCGCGATTCCCCGGGACGAGGAGACGCGAGCCTTCATCCTGCAAGCGATCGGCAGCCGGCTCGGGAGGGTGGTCCATCCCGACGAGGTGGGCTTCGGCACGGGCCCTCACGTCTCGCCCGACATTGGGCTGGCCTACCCGAACGGCACAGACGACTCGGCCGCATCACTCGCTGCCCTGCTTCAAGCTGACCTTGCCGAGTCGCCGGCCATCGTCTCGGCGGCGGTCAGTCCGTCAGCGTGGAGCGATGCCTCGCTGTCCTGGCTGGTGAACACCCGAAGCCCTCGCGAATGGCAACCTCGGTCGATCGGCGCCGCAGACGTCGATCGCCTGCGACAGACCCGGCTGAGCTTCGACATGCTCGACAATCGCTTCGGCGGTGGCCACGCCCGCCGCGCGCTCGTCGTGTACCTCCACGACGACCTCCCGAAGCTGTTGCGCGCCAGCGCCACTTCCGCGGTCCGCCAAGAAGTTCTGGCGGCCAGTGCCGAGATCACCCAGCTCGCCGCCTGGGCGTCGTACGACATCGGTCATCACGGTCTGGCTCAGCGCTACTTCATCCAGGCTCTCGGCCTCGCCGACGCAGCGGAGGACCGGAGCCTGGCTGCCAGCATCCTGGATGCGATGAGTCACCAGGCGACCTACCTGGGGAAGTACCGGGAAGCTGCGAACCTTGCCCGTGCCGCATCGCTCGGCACAGAGGGTCTCCGCGTTCCCATTCTGAGCGCCCACTTCCACGTCATGGAAGCACGCGCACTCGCCATGGCGGGCGACGCCGCCGGCTGCGACGCCGCACTTGGAACGGCGGCTGCGGCCTATGCGCGGCACTCCCCCGGCGACGGCCCGGCCTGGATCCAGTACTTCGACGAGGCAGAGTTCGCCGCCGAGATGGCGCACTGCAACCGAGACCTCGGACGTGCTACCGAAGCCAGCCGGTGGGCGTCGAAGGCACTGGCCGATGCGAGCGGGGAGTACGCCCGGAGCGACTTCTTCGCGACGATGGTGCTCGCCCATTCGCAGCTCGACGCCGGCGAACCGGAGGCCGGTGTCATGACGGCGTTGAACGCCCTCGAGCTCGGCGAGACGCTCCGCTCAGCACGCAGCGAACGCTACGTCGACGAGCTGCGGACGCGGCTGGCCCGCTTTCACGGCGCGCGCGTCCTCACCGACTTCGCCGAGCGCGCTCGTGCACTGAGGCTCTGGGCGCCACATGCTCAGTAGGCCGACCAGTCCCGCCGACTCGCGCCGGTCCGGATCGCGGCAATCCGCTTGGCCGCCTCAGCCGCGGACTTCTCCGAGTGCGCGGCCTGCTTGCTCAGCCACGCCGTCATCGCGATCTCGCGCATGTCCGCCAGCTGTTCGTAGCCCTCCCAGTCGCGGAGGTCGTGGCCGTAGACGTCCACGAAACGCCGATATTCCTCGGGGCTGTGCCAGCCGAGCCGGTCGGCGAACAGAGCCGTCTGAATAAGGTCCCATTCGCGCGGCCCGGTCGCGAAACTGTCCAGGTCGATCAGGACCGGTCGGTCGTCGCGGTCGAGAATCACGTTGCCGACATTGGCATCACCGTGGATCACACCGCGCGGGAGTGCGAAGGGCAGGCCAGGGAAGCTCTCCCGGGCCCACGAGTACCGCTCTCGCAGGAAGGACTTGTCGGCCTCGGCGAGTCCTGGAAATCCGGGCACTGCGTCGTCGGGATCGCCGAAGGGCCGCAACTCCGGGAGTTTGAGCTCGGCCGGCGCGGCGAGCTGGTGTAGATCCCTGATGAGTGCTGCGACGTCGTCGATCTCTGCGTAGCGCTCGTCGTCTGCCGCTGACTTCCAAAAGGTCACCACGCGACCGTCGGTCTCGATCGGCTGCTCGACGTCGATGACCCGTGCGGCCGGGAAGCCGACGCTCTCGAGCCATCTCGCGACGGCCACCTGCCTCGCGGCACCATCGACCGGTACGCCCGGGCGTGAGACCCGGGCGATGACCTCGTCCGGGAGCCTGAACACTGCGTTCGAGCCGTAGCGAATGAGAGTGGACGGATCGTGGGCGAGCCGCGCTGCGGAGGCAGCCTGCTGTAGAGCGGGGGCCGGGTCGTCGCTCTCGCGCTCGGCCGCCTTGGCGTCGCTGATCGCGCACCTCGAATCTCTTGTCGGAACCGCCGCCGTCGTACCCCGAGCCTAGGTCGGGGCGCGCCGGCGTCAGTCGGTCGGATAGATGCGCCGTGTGAAGGACACAGATTGCTCGACACCGTCGACGAACCAGGCGACGGAACGCCGCGTGCCCAGCCGGCCCACGTGAAAGCTGGTGACCGAGGTAGACAGAACTCGATCATCGCTGGAGCGCGACTGGGCATATGTGCGCGCCTCCCCCTCGGTGCGAAAGACGATCTCGACCGCGCCGACGTCATCGGCCTTGGTCGCATGGACGGAGTAGACCGTGTCCGACACAGCACCTCCCATAGTTGCGTCAATCTACGACACAATACGACAGAAGCCGCCAGAGCGGTGATCAGCTACTTAGCCTGCGTGTCGTGGGCAGGCTGGTGACGAGCGGAGAGCTCGCCAAGGAGCTGGGCCTGAGCCTGCGCACGATCCAGCGCTACATCGCCGGCGGCGTGATCACGCCGGAGTTCCGGACGGCCGGCGGGCACACGAGGTGGGACCCGGACTCGGTGCGTGAGCAGCTACGGAAACTGCACGAGCAGGAGACCTGATCCGACTCGGAACGCCTCCTGTCGACGGTCGAGCAGCCGCCGAGTCCGACCGAAGCGGGCGTCGGTACGCACTCCCGGCGCAAGGTGAGGACGGCGGGGTGGATGCCGAGGGTGTTGTCATCGGGTCACCGCTCGAGCGATCGCCAACGTGACGAAGGGCCGGTCAGGTACTGGAGCGAGTCGGCCGGGACGTACTCGCCGCGGCTCATGACCGGACACAAGGCGGTTTCGTCGGAGGCGTGCGACCAGTGCGAGGCCGGGTCAGGTCCGATCCAGTCGACCGGCACCGAGGGACTGACGGGTTCATCGCGCTCGGGGCGGAACGGCTCGAACCCCTCGGCGTGGTTCTGAGTCATGTTGTCGTGCATGGCTTGTGCTCCCTGGCCGGTTGGCGGCGCGTTCGGCGGACGTCGCATCGCCGTGGGCCGGCGGGGGCGGCGTAGCGAAGCTCCGGCCGAGGTCGACGAACACTGCGGCCGTAGGCGCCCGCCGTCGCTTCGCGGCCCCGGGGCGGCCTTGAGCCCCCTGCGGTCGGGCCGCGGCAGGTTCTTCGCCGCGGCCCGACCGCGACGGCACAGCCCGACAGGTCCGCTACGCGCAGCGGCGGCCCGGCGGGAGACTCCCGCCGGGCCGCTGCCTCACAGGATCCGGAGCGTGTCGCAGACCCAGTTCTCCAGGCCGGTCAGTTCGAACGACGCCGCAACCGCTCGACGGCGCCCCCGAACGGCCACCGACGCTGCGACCTCCACCGCCCCCTCGTGCGGCTGGGACGGGTGAAAACTCAGCAACCGGACCCCGCCGGGCAGGCCACCCGGGCCGAGCGGGATCGCCCGCAGGTAGCGGATCACCCGGGGGGCGGCGATCTTCGTCATCTGGCGGGCCGGACGTCGTCCGTCGAGCATCTCCATAAGAGATGGTTTCAGAATGACTTCATGAGTTCGCGGTGACAGATCAGCGCGCAGGCGAGGTGGAGGAAGCCGAGGTGGATGTCGGCGCGGCGTTCGTAGCGGGTCCGCAGCCGTTTGAACGCGTGCAGCCAGGCGAAACCTCGTTCGATGACCCAGCGGACCTTGCCCAGGCCGGAGCCGTGCGCGACGCCGCGGCGGGCGATCAGTGGGCGGATCCCGCGCTCGCGCAGGCGGTGTCGGTGGGGGTTGGAGTCGTAGCCGCGGTCGCCGTAGAGCTCGCCGGGTCGGCGGCGGGGTCGGCCTCGGCGGCCGCGGATCGGCGG